>NZ_JBBLYI010000001.1:0-1625361 GCF_037805225.1 Roseobacter sp. HKCCA0882 | reverse complement strand
CAACCGCTGCAGAATTGGTGGTCGATACCGAAGGCACGGAGGTGGATTACTGCGCGCAGCAGGTGCTGTTGAAACTCGAAAGCATGGGGCTGATTGCAGCCTGATTTTACTGCGATTGCGGTTCGCTGACATCAGGGGTTTCGGGGGCAGGTGGCAAATCCGCCGCCCCCGCGCCCACTAATTGGCCGTTTTCCCACAGTCCTTCTACCACTTGGCCCGTGGCGTAGGTCAGTCGCCCTTGACCTTGGCGGGTACCGTTTTCAAACGTCCCTTCATAAACATCGCCCGAGCGATAGCGCGCCACGCCTTGGCCTGTGATTTCACCTGCGCGCCAAGCGCCCTCATAGGTAAACCCATCGGCCATCTCGAGGCGGCCTATGCCTTCGCGCGCCCCGCCTACGAATTGCCCACGATAGCTGCTGCCATCAGGATAGGTTGTGATCCCTTCCCCCTCGCGCAGGCCTGCGTTCCATCCGCCCTCGTAGCGATAGCCGTTGGTTGAGGTCATTACCCCTTGGCCGTGTTGGCGCCCATTGAGGAACTGGCCCTCATAGCGCAACCCATCGGCATATTCCGCAATGCCAAAGCCTTGCATCGCCCCCGCGACCCAATCGCCCTCGTATTTGGTGCCGTCAGGATAGGTTATGGTTCCCGTCCCATGGGCCAAATCATTTTCAAATCCGCCAGCATAGACCACCCCATCTGGGTAGGTCATCACGCCTTGCCCCTCAATGCGCCCTTCGACCCATTCGCCTTCATAAACAAGCCCCTGATGCCCTGTGAAACGACCTTGGCCATGGCGGCGGTCATTGAGAAATTCGCCCTCATAGAAATCGCCATTCGCATAGCGCACCACGGCTTGGCCTTGGCGCGCGCCATTGACTAAACCGCCCTCATAGATATCGCCATTGGGTTGGGTCAGGCTGCCTTGACCGTTGATCTGATCATTTTCCCATGCGCCCTCAAACACCATGCCATCCGAGGTTTCCAAACGTCCTGCGCCGTGGCGCATGTCGTTGAGAAATTCCCCCACATATGTTGAGCCATCTGGGAAAGTGAGGCTTCCTTGGCCATGCTTCTGGCCCGATTGCCACCCACCTTCATAGACATAACCATCGGTGTTGGACAGCCGTCCCTGTCCCTCTTGAAGGCCCACGACAAAGCTGCCCGTATAGGTCAGTCCGTTGGAATAAAAGGCGCGCCCTTCGCCTGACATGAGGCCGTCTGCCCAAGTGCCTGTATAGGTTGATCCATCGACAAAGGTGATCTTGCCTTGGCCATTGGGTTTGCCCGCCACAAACGCACCTTCATAGACCGACCCATCAGGAAAGGTTGCGCGGCCTTCGCCCATAATTTGGCCATCAACCCACTGCCCCGTATATTCATACCCATTGGGCAAAGTATAGGTGCCCGTCCCGTGTTGCAGCCCGTTGCGGAATTGCCCGCGATAGATCGCGCCATTGTCATATCGCTGTTCGTCACGGATGATTTCGCCCTCTTGGGCAAGCCCGCTCTGCGGCGCCAATCCAAAAAAAAGACCAAGCAAAGCTGCCTGTGCTGTCCTTTCCAAGGGGCGCATTTTGTTTCGCATATTTAGCAAATGTCCCATCTGCTTACTCTGGCCTTGTAAAAGAAACTATTGAAGCCCGCCTCATCTCGCAACGTCTTTTGCGCCTTTGGGTGCGATCAATATGCGCAATGGCCTTGGCCTGCGGGTTTGATCTGCTAGAACCTCGGGTGAGTGAGTAGGGAAGGCACAGGCAAATGGCGTCTCGGTTTTGTTTGAGTGTTGCGCAGATTAACCCCACAGTCGGTGACCTCGCAGGCAATGCACAAAAGGTCTTGGCTTATTGGGCCAAAGCGCGGGATGCGGGGGCTGATTTGGTGGTGTTCCCCGAAATGGCGTTGACGGGCTATCAGTTGCAAGACCTTGTCACGCGGCCCGCTTTCTTGGCCTCAGTCGTGCAGGCCTTGGAAGATTTGGCAGAGGCCACCAAGGATGGCCCTGCCTGTGGGATTGGTCTGCCTTTGCCTGCCGAAGGCGGGGGTATCAACAACGCCTATGTCATTTTGCAAGGCGGCGTGCAGATTGCGCGGATCAATAAACATCATTTGCCTAATGACAGCGTTTTTGACGAAAAGCGGTATTTCAAGTCAGGCAATCCGTCTGGCCCCGTGCGCATTGGCCCTGTGCGGATCGGTATCCCGATTTGTGAAGATGCGTGGCATGAGGACATTACCGAGACGCTCGCCGAAGCAGGATCAGAGGTTTTGCTTGTCACCAATGGCTCGCCCTATCATTGCGGCAAGATGGGATTGCGGCAGACCCATATGGTCGCGCGCGTGATCGAGACGGGCCTGCCATTGATCTATCTGAACCTTGTCGGTGGACAAGATGATCAGATTTTTGATGGTGCCAGTTTCGCCTTGAACCAAGGCGGGGCCTTGGTGGCGCAGATGCCCGCCTTTGAAGAAGGCATGACCCATCTGACACTTCGAGAGGGGGCTGAGGGCTGGCAGATTGACAAGACTGACCTGACGTGCCTGCCCGATGACATCGAGGCGGATTACCACGCGATGGTTTTGGGTCTGCGTGATTACATGGCCAAGGCAGGGTTTTCTCGCGCGGTTTTGGGTCTGTCGGGCGGGGTGGATTCGGCCTTGGTTGCGGCCATTGCCGCCGATGCCATTGGCCCTGAAAACGTGCATTGCGTGATGCTGCCTTCGCGCTATACCTCGCAGGCTTCGCTTGATGATGCCCGCGATGTGGCCCAGATGCTTGGGGTCACGCTTGACAGTTTGCCGATTGAGGCCCCGAAAGAGGCGGTTGAGGCCACGCTTGCGCCGCTCTTTGCAGGCCGCGATCCAGATTTGACCGAGGAAAACATCCAATCCCGTTTGCGCGGGGTTCTTCTGATGGCGTTGTCGAATAAATTTGGCGAAATGTTGTTGACCACAGGTAATAAATCCGAGGTCGCGGTAGGTTATGCCACCATCTATGGCGACATGGCAGGGGGCTATAACCCGATCAAAGACCTTTATAAAACGCGCGTCTTTGCAACATGCCATTGGCGCAATGCCAACCACCGCGCTTGGATGAAAGGGCCAGATGGGCCTGTGATGCCTGTGTCGGTGATTGAAAAGCCGCCATCGGCTGAACTGCGCGATGATCAAAAAGACGAGGATAGCTTGCCGCCATATGAGGTTTTGGATGCCATCCTTGAGGGGCTGATAGATCATGAGGCAAGCGTTGCAGATTTGGTTGCACAAGGGTTTGATGTCGCGACAGTCAAGCGGATTGAGCATCTGATCTACATTTCGGAATATAAGCGCTTTCAATCCGCACCGGGGGCGCGGCTGACGTCCCGCGCATTCTGGTTGGATCGGCGCTATCCAATCGTCAATCGCTGGCGCGATCCATCTGTGGGATAGGGCGCATGCTGGGTCTGAACCTAACGCTAATGGGGGCTGAGGTCTTGGGCCCTGAGGGGCTTGCGCCGCGCCCTGTGAGCATGGCGGAGGGGGTCATCACCCAAGATCAAGGCTCGCGCTGTATTGATCTATCTGGCTATATCATCTTGCCGGGATTGGTCGATTTCCATGGCGATGGGTTCGAACGCCATGTTGCGCCCCGCCGTGGGGCCGTTGTTGACCCGCGCGAGGGGATACGTCCCATCGAGGCGGAGTTGGCGGCCAATGGGATAACGACAGCCATGCTTGCACAATTCTACTCTTGGGAAGGGGGGATGCGCGGCCCCGATTTCGCCGCCGCCATGGCCCGCGCCTTGCAAGATGCGCAGGGCTTGATTTGTGATTTGCGTCTGCAATTGCGCGTTGATATGAATATGGTTGACCATTACGCCGCAATTTTAGACTTGGTGCGCGATTACCAAATCGCTTGCGTGGTGTTTAATGATCATCTGCCGCATGAGGCCTTAGCGGCGGGAAAACGCCCGCCGCGTTTGACGGGGCAGGCGCTTAAGGCAGGCCGCTCGCCCGAGGCGCACCTCGCGTTTCTGCACAGCCTCCATGCCCGAAAGCCCGAAGTGATGCCTGCATTGCGTGATCTGGCGGGACACCTTTCTGAACTTGGGGTGGTGATGGGCAGCCATGATGACGCAACCCCCGCCGCCCATGCGCAATTCTCGGAGATTGGGGTCAGCTTGGCGGAATTTCCTGAAACAGTCGAAGCTGCAAAGGCCGCGCGCACAGAAGGCCATGGCGTAGTGATGGGGGCGCCCAATGTTCTGCGTGGCGGGTCGCATGCGGGCAAGGTCTCTGCGCGGCTTTTGGTCGAAGCGGGTTTGGTCGATGCTTTGGCGTCAGATTACCACTACCCTGCTTTGCTGCGCGCCGCGCTGACTTTGTGGCAAGGGGGAATGGGTTTGACAGAGGCTTGGGCGCTCGTGTCCTCTGGCCCTGCGCGGCTTTTGGGTTTGGAGGATCGTGGTGTGATTGCCACGGCCAAGCGCGCCGATTTTGTCATCCTAGATGCCAAAAGCCATGCGGTGGCCGCCACAATCGCGGGCGGGCAGATTGCCTATGCGCGCGGGGATATTGTGCAAAGGCTGTTGTCATGACGCGGTTGATCCTCGCGGCCTTTCTGACCTTGATTGCTTTTGCTGCCAATTCTGTGCTGAACCGTATGGCTGTGGCGGGAGGGCATATCGGCGTTGGGGATTTCGCAATTTGGCGTGTGGCTGCGGGCGCTGTGACGCTGCTTGGCCTGAGTGTGATTTTATGCGGGCGGAAGTTTCTGACGATTGCGCGCGCCAATCCCAAGATGCGTCTTGCGGGCGGGTTTTGCCTTGCGACCTATATGTTGGGCTTTTCATTGGCCTATTTGAAATTGGATGCGGGCTTGGGCACTTTGCTGCTCTTTGGCGCGGTGCAATTGACCATGTTTTCAGGATCGCTCCTTTTGGGGGAGGGGGTGTCACCCCGCCGCTTGGGGGGCGCGGCTGTCGCGCTTGCAGGGTTGGTTTGGTTGCTTCTGCCAGAAGGGCAGATCACTTTGCCGCTAGATGCGGTCACCGCAATTGCGGTCGCAGGGTTAGGATGGGGGGGCTATTCGCTTTTGGGGCGAAAGGCCCGCGACCCGATCCCTGAAACAGCCGTGAATTTTTGGATTGCCTTTGGCCTTTGCGCCTTGGCCCTGTTCTTGTTTCCCCTTCCCGAAGGTCAGACTGCCGATGTAACGGGGCGGGGTTTGGCGATCCTGTCAGGTGCGGTGACTTCGGGAATGGGCTATGCGCTGTGGTATACGATCTTGCCGCATCTGGGTGCCGCCCGCGCAGGGCTTGCGCAGCTCAGTGTTCCGCCTTTGGCAATTTTGGGCGGTGTGCTGCTATTGGACGAGGTTTTGACGCTGCATTTGATCGCTGCAAGCCTCGTGGTCATTGGTGGCGTGGCCTATGGTCTGACGGGCGCGCATAAAGCGTCTTAGCGCAGAATTGGCTCTAGCGCGTCATAGATCATGATCTCGCCATCCCATGCAACGCGTGCAAGGCTATCAGGTTTCACCTGTAGGGTCGCAAGCTCTGTGCGCGTCACCCAGCGCCTTTCGCTCACCACACCCTCAGGATCGCGCCACTCTCCCGTAAGATTGCCTGCGATATGGGTCACATGAAAATAAATGTCGACCTGATGAAATGTGCCTTGAGGGTCGTGGAACTCGTTGACCAAGCAGGGCGCAGCTACCTCAACTGTCAGCCCCGTTTCTTCGTGAAATTCGCGCTGCAGGTTTTCGGGAAGGGATTGGCCTGCCTCAACCCCACCGCCCGGGGCGCAATAAAGCGCCCCTTCACGCTCCTTATAGGCATTCACAAGCAACAGCTTGTCTGCCACCACCAACAGGCCGCGCACGGCCAAACGGGGTTTGGCGCGGATCATCGGCTGCTGCGCTCATCGGTGACGGCGGGCGTAAGACCCATAGACAAGGCCAAAGCCCCGAAACGCGCTTGGGCGACCTCGCCAAATAGATCATCCGCTGCATCACTGAGCAAATGTAGGATCAATTTTTTGCGCCGCCTGTTCACTTCGAGATAGCAATGATCCAGCGGTTTTTCCAAGGTAAGCATCGCCCCAAAGCGCATGGCGCGCCCCAAAATCTCGGCCTCTTGCACTTCCACCTCGCGCAAAAGGGTCAAGAGATTGGTGTCAAAATGTGTCGCCTCGCGGTTCGATTTATACCGATGCAATAGGGCAAGACCCAAATAGACGCGTTCCCAATGGGCGAGCCCGCCCAAATTGGCGCGCGTTGCATTGTCAAAACATGTCTCGGCCCGATAGTCGGGATGTGCGCGCCATGAGACATCATGCAGCAAGCACGCCGCACGGATCAGTCGCTTTTTTGCAGGCTTTGCCTGTGGAAAAAGCGGCTCAACAAAATGATATAGTTTGCGCCCAAACCCTGGAATGCGGGCTGACATGGCCTCGGCGTGGCGGGCGGCCTCGATCAGCGGGTCGCGTTGGCGCAGCTCTTCGGACATTTGTTCATAGAGCAGACCTTCGCGGATGCCATAGCTTGAGATGGCCACATCGCGTGGTTTCAACTGCCGCAGCAATTCCTTCAGCACGATCGCCGCAAGGGGCACAAGGCGCAGACGTTCAAGACTGGTGCCTGTCTGTGCGCGCAGCGTCTCGATGTCGGTCTTGGCAATATATTTAATTGTTTCAAGAATGGTCTTTGGTGTCATGCGATATTCATGCAAAACCTTAAGCGGGTAGCCGCGCCGCTCCATATCGACCCGCGCGATAGCGCGCCATGATCCGCCGACTAAGAACAGCCTTTGGTGATCTTCGGGAAATTCAGCCTTGAGATCAGCAATGCGTGCTTTGATATGCGCCTTGATTGCGCGTTTGCCGCCTGTGATCCCCATCAGCTTCAGCGGCCCAAGATCCACCGATCTGCGCCGCCCGATGCTGCCGCCGCCTTCAAGGGCGGCCAATTCCATTGATGAGCCACCAATATCGCAGATCAACCCATAGGCCCCGGGCCATCCTAAGAGAACGCCCTGCGCAGAAAGACGGGCCTCCTCTTCGCCTGTTACGATGCGGATCGCGAGGCCTGTTTGATCGAGCACATCTTTGCGGAAGTCCGCGCCATCTTGAGCATCGCGCACCGCCGCAGTGGCCACAGTCAAAAGAGGTGCCACCCCCATGCCCTTGCACAGCGTGGCAAAGCGGCGCAGCGCGACAAGGGCGCGCTGGCGGCCTTCTGGGTTCAAGCGCCCCGTTTCTGCAAAGCCTTCCCCTAAACCACAGAGAATTTTTTCATTGTAGAAATAGGCAGGGCTGCGGGCGGCCCCATCAAACACCACCATCCTCACAGAGTTTGAGCCGATGTCGATAACCCCCACCCGCGAGAGCGAACGGGCATGATCGGCATCAAAAAGAGGCGCGCCGAAAGGCCCCCATTCAGGATGATCCTCAACCACCAATTCGGATTTCTCAGCGGGCACCACGATACTCATGGAATTGGTTGTTTCACAAAGCGTGGTCTTGCGTCAATCTTCTGTATGGGTCAATTCGGGCACATCATTTGCCCCCGCAGACCCCCGCCCTGAAAGGGATGGGTTTTCCATAAAAAAGCGGTGACAATTGAAGGGTTGGTCAATCACGCTGAGGTCAGGGCGCAGGAAACTTCCATCGGGCTGCAACATCCAAGATTGCGCGACATCTGCCATATTCGCCGCCATAATTTGGCTGACAATCTGCGCCTTTACAGTCGGGTTTTTACATTCGACCAAAGTCTCTACGCGGCGACCGAGATTGCGGCCCATCCAGTCAGCAGAAGAAATATAGACCCGTGCCTTTTTCGAAGGCAGCCCCGCCCCATTTCCAAAGCAAACGATACGGGAATGTTCTAGAAAGCGACCCACGATAGATTTGACGCGGATATTTTCAGATAGCCCTTTGATATTGGGACGCAAGCCGCAAATGCCGCGCAGCACGAGATCAATTCGCACCCCTGCCTGAGATGCGCGATACAGCGCGTCAATCACATCGGGGTCGATGAGACTGTTCATCTTGGCCCACATCATCGCAGGGCGACCCGCTTTTGCATGGGCAATCTCGGCATCGATTTCCTCTAAGATGCGCGATTTTAGGTTGATGGGCGAGATGGACAGGTTTTCCAGTCCCTCAGGTTCGGCATAGCCGCCTACATAATTAAACACTTTGACCGCATCGCGCCCCAAAGAATCATCACAGGTAAAGAGGCTAAGGTCAGTGTAAATCCGCGCCGTGATCGGGTGATAATTGCCTGTCCCATAATGGGTATAGGTCACCAATCGGTCACCCTCACGGCGCACAACCGAGCTGATCTTGGCATGGGTTTTATAGTTGATGAAGCCATAGATCACATGGGCGCCTGCGCGCTCGAGTTTGCGTGACTGCCGAATATTGGCGGCCTCGTCAAAACGGGCTTTCAACTCGACAAGGGCCGTAACTGACTTGCCGTTTTCCGCCGCTTCACACAGGGCCGCCACAATCGGGCTTTCATTTGAGGTGCGATACAGCGTCTGTTTGATCGCCACAACATTCGGGTCGCGCGCGGCCTGCGCGAGGAAGCGGATCACCATGTCAAAGGTTTCATAGGGGTGATGCAAAAGCATATCTTTTTGGCGGATTGCGGCGAACATATCGCCTTCAAAATCCTGCACCCGTTCTGGCACGCGCGGGGCAAAGGCGGGCCACAGCAAATCGGGCCGCTCGTCAATCACCAACTCCTTGAGATGCACAAGGCCAATCATGCCGCGCACTTCGACAATCTCAGTGTCATCCACGCCCAATTGGTCGATGATCTCATCGCGCAGATCTTCGGGCGCGCCCGCGCTGATTTGAAGGCGCACCACTTCGCCACGGCGGCGGCGTTTGAGGGCGGTTTCAAATTCACGCACCAAATCTTCGGCTTCTTCCTCAACCTCCAAATCGCTGTCGCGCAGGACGCGGAATGTGCAGGAACCTGTCAACTCATAGCCAGGAAATAATTTGCCAAGATGCAGCAGCAGCAGCTCTTCAAGGGGCAAGAACCGTGCTTGGCCTTCTGCGGCGGGCAGTCGAATGAAACGATCAATTTGCGCAGGGATTGGCAGCAACGCCGATAACATCCGCCCATCTTTGCTACGCTTCATCTGGAGGGCAAGGGCAAACCCCTCGTTTGGGATGAAGGGAAACGGATGCGCGGGGTCAATCGCCAAGGGCGATAAGATTGGAAAGACGCGGCGGATGAAAATCTCCTCAAGATCTGCCTTGTCGCGTGCCTTGAGATTGGCTCGGGTGCAGACCGTGATCTTTTCGGCCTCTAATTCGGATTTCAGCTTGCGCCACACCTGTTGTTGATAGGTCATCAATTTGCGCGCATCCGCGTTGATGAGCTTGAGCTGTTCAAGCGGGGTGCGCCCATCGTCAGCTGGGGTTGTGTTGCCACTATGGGCCAATTCGCGCAAACCTGCCACGCGCACAGTGTAGAACTCGTCCAGATTGCTTGCCGAGATTGACACAAAGCGCACCCGCTCAAGCAGGGGAACACGTGGATTTTCCGCCTCATCCAAAACGCGCCAATTGAAGGCCAACCAACTCAATTCGCGGTTAAAATAGCGGCTAGGCCCCGTGATCTCCCGCTCAGGAAGGGTCACGGGATCAGGCATGGGGGCATTCAGGAAATCTGTAAAATGTGTCATGCCTGCGTCTTTACTGGCTCTCTATCACAATTCAATGACAGTCAAAATTGGCTCACCCCTCCATCCCAAGAATTGCACGGGCATGCGAAAGGCTTGGGGATTTTCCTTCAGAAAGGGCTTGTTGATCAAGTTCTATCACAAAATCGATCACGGCTTTGAAACTGCGCTCAATGCGGGGCAGCGCGTAATGCAGGACTGATGCAGGCAGGCTGATGCCGCGATCATGGGCCAGTTTCATCGTGACCGCCATTAAGGCCGCATCATCTGGGGCCTCAAGGCGCAGCAGATCGGTCTGACGCAAGCGGCTATCAAGATCGGGAAGGGCGATGCCCCAGGCCTCTGGCTTGTCGCGAGCGGTCAGCAAGAGTGGCGCTTGACGGCTGGCTGCATCATTGTGCAGGTGAAACAGCATTTCCTCACGCGCAGCATCGCCTGCGATTTGGTCGCAATCTTCAATCACCAAAGCACAGGCTTGCATGAGTTTTGGGATGTCTGCCTCTTGCAGCCCCGTTGCGTTGTGGATCAGCGCCCCTGATTGTGCCGCAAACACATGGGCGAGGTGGGTTTTTCCCGCGCCTTCAGGCCCGATCAAGATCAATTTTGACAAGGGCCAATGGTGCCATGCGTCAATGCCTGCGACCGCAACCGCGTTGCAGGGGGAAAGAAAGAAATCATGCCGCCCCATAGCTGCGCGATAGGGCAGATCAAATTGCATCTGTTTGGCCATGTCAGTCGTCCTGCGGGGGTTCAAGCCCGCGATAGAGCAGGCTTGCCTGATAGCGGGTTATGGCAAAGCGCACCAAAACGCCGATTACTGCGGCCACTGGCACAGCAACCAGAAGCCCGACAAAGCCAAACACCGCCCCAAAGGCCGAGAGCGCGAAGATCAGCCAAACGGGATGCAACCCAACGGAGGAGCCGACCAGTTTCGGGGTCAATACATTGCCCTCAAGCATCTGTCCGACCTGAAAGATGATTGCGATGGCGGCGATGCTCCACCAATCTCCCCAGAATTGGAAAAGGGCAAGCCCTATGGATAAAAGCCCCCCCACCAAAGCGCCAACATAGGGGATAAAGGTCAAAAGCCCTGCAATCAAACCCACCACAAGCCCAAATTGCAAACCAACCACCATGAGCGCGATGGCATAAAATGTGCCCAAGATGAGACACACTGTGCCTTGCCCCCGCACAAACCCTGCCAAAGTGCGATCCACATCAGTGGCGATTTGACGGATCACGGGGCGATGGTCGCGGGGCAGCAATTCATCGATACGGGCCACCATACGATCCCAATCGAGCAACATGTAAAAGGCGACAACAGGCACAACGACCATAAACACGATCGCGTTTACTACGTTGATTGCTGAGGTGAGAGCCGTATTGAGCAATTCGCCCCCGCGCGCCTGAATGGTCTGGCCGACGGAAATCAAGGATTGGCGCAAAGGCGATCCATCATCCATCAATGACGGAAACTGTTGGGTCAAAAAGGCCTGCAATTCGCTGAATATTTGCGGTGCGGATTGGATTAACGCCGTGGCTTGCGCCACCGAAAGTGGAACGATCACAAAAATACCTGCCACGACCACCAAAAGCGCAACCAAGGAGATCACGGTTGTAGCCGCCGCGCGACCAAGGCCCCATTTCTCAAGCCGATCTGCGAGAGGATCAAGAAAATAGGCAATCGCCCCCCCTGTCAAAAAGGGCAGAATGACATCACCCAAGAACCATAACAGCGCCAAAAAGACGGTAATAATGCCGCCCCAAATCGCTGCTTGTTGTTTGATTGGCAATGCCATTGATTGCGCGCGCCTTTGAACCAGACTTCCCTTTCCTCACATCTGCGGCATTGCTGCCTGTGGTTCAAGGGGTTTCGTCAAAGGCGCGCTGCAAAACTATCCCCGTGCCTCGCGAATAAGGCGCAGAATATCGGCGGCTGCGGCGGGGATGTTCGTGCCAGGCCCAAAGATTGCCTTGACCCCTGCGGCCCTGAGAAAGTCGTAATCTTGCTGCGGGATCACGCCGCCGCAAATGACGATGATTTCCTCGGCACCTTGCGCCTTGAGCGCGGCGATCAATTTGGGTGCTAGGGTCTTGTGACCTGCCGCCTGACTGGAAATGCCCACCACATGGACGTCATTGTCGATGGCATCTTGGGCCGCCTCATCGGGCGTTTGGAACAAGGGGCCGACATCCACATCAAAGCCTATATCAGCAAAGGCCGTGGCGATCACCTTAGCGCCACGATCATGGCCGTCTTGGCCCATTTTGACCACCAACATGCGGGGGCGGCGGCCTTCTTCCTCTGCAAAAGTTTCGACATCTTTTTGAATTTGTGCAAAGCCCGCATCGCCTTCATAGGCCGCGCCATAGACCCCTGCGAGAGTTTTAACCTCGGCGCGGTGACGCCCGAATGTTTTCTCCATAGCCATGGTGATCTCTCCTACGCTGGCCCTTGCGCGTGCCGCATCAACGGCCGCTTCGAGAAGGTTGCCGCCCTCTGCTGCGCGGCGGGTCAATTCGGCCAAGGCCGCCTCAACCGCCGCCCCATCTCGGGTGGCGCGGATATGTTCAAGCCGCGCGATTTGTGACGCGCGCACCTTGTCATTATCGACTTCGAGAATGTCGATCTGGTCTTCTTTTTCTTTGCGATATTTGTTGACGCCCACGATTACCTCTTGACCACGATCAATCATGGCTTGGCGTTTGGCGGCGGATTCCTCGATCCGCAATTTCGGCAGACCCGAAGCCACCGCTTTGGTCATGCCGCCCATGTCTTCAACTTCCTCAATCAGTTTCCAAGCGGCTTCGGCGAGGTCATGGGTGAGCTTTTCGACATAGTAAGACCCAGCCAGCGGGTCGACCACATCGGTCACGCGTGTTTCTTCTTGCAGCACCAATTGCGTGTTGCGCGCGATACGCGCCGAGAATTCGGTGGGCAGCGCAATCGCTTCATCAAGCGCATTGGTATGAAGGCTTTGCGTCCCGCCCAACACCGCTGACATGGCCTCATAGGCCGTGCGGATCACGTTGTTATAGGGGTCTTGCTCTTGCAGGCTTACGCCTGAAGTCTGGCAATGGGTGCGCAGCATTTTCGAGCGGGGATCTTTGGGGTCAAACTCGTCCATGATCCGCGACCAGAGCAGGCGTGCGGCGCGCAGCTTGGCGATTTCCATGAAGAAATCCATGCCAATGGCAAAGAAAAAGCTAAGACGGCCCGCGAATTTGTCGACATTCATGCCGCGCGCAATCGCAGCGCGCACATATTCGCGGCCATCGGCCAAAGTATAGGCCAATTCCTGCACCAAATTGGCGCCTGCCTCTTGCATGTGATAGCCTGAGATTGAGATCGAATTGAATTTTGGCATCTCATTGGAGGTATATTCGATGATATCGGCCACTATCCGCATCGAGGGCTCTGGTGGATATACATAGGTGTTACGCACCATGAATTCTTTGAGGATGTCATTCTGGATTGTGCCAGACAGGGCGGCTCGGGACACGCCTTGCTCCTCGCCTGCTACGATGAAATTGGCCAAGATGGGGATAACGGCCCCATTCATGGTCATCGACACCGATACTTGATCGAGCGGGATGCCATCAAAGAGGATTTTCATATCCTCAACGCTGTCAATGGCCACGCCTGCTTTGCCGACATCCCCCTCGACACGGGGGTGGTCGCTGTCATAGCCGCGATGGGTGGCGAGGTCGAAGGCGACCGAGACGCCCTGCTGCCCCGCTGCAAGGTTCTTGCGATAGAAGGCGTTTGATTCTTCGGCAGTTGAGAAACCCGCATATTGGCGGATCGTCCAAGGGCGGCCCGTATACATCGTAGCCTTTACCCCCCGCGTGAAGGGCGCAAATCCGGGTAAATTCCCCATATGGGGCAAGTCTTGGATGTCCTCGTGGGTATAAAGCGGTTGGACAGTGATCCCCTCAAGCGTTTCCTTGTTCAAACTCTCAAGCGGCTTGTCGCGCAATTCTTTCGAGGCGAGCTCTTGCCAGTCTTTTTTGGTCACAGTCATATCCGTCTTCCTCTGTCCTTCATCTGCGGCGCAAATCCTTGTGGCGGAAATGCTTGTTTGGCGCAGTTTCTCGTAGCTTCGGCCTTTGGTTTCGTGGCTTAGGCCCTATATGTCTTTCATCAGCAGGAGGCGTGATGAAACGGGTTCTTTCCTTTGCGATTACAGTCTGGATGGCACTCGCCCCCAATGGCGCATGGGCCGATGAGGAGGGAGAGTTGCCGATTTTGCGGGCCGAAGATGTCAGTCTGGATGACTATCTGTGGACGGCGCGACCGCTGATTGTTTTCGCCGACACCGAGGCCGATCCGCGCTTTGCGGAACAAATGGCGCGGCTTGCGGCGCGCCCCGCCCCGTTGTTGGAGCGCGATGTTGTGGTGATCATCGACACTGACCCCGATGGCCAAAGTGACATTCGCAGCACCTTGCGCCCGCGTGGTTTTGCAGTCGTGATTTTGCAAAAAGATGGCCGTGTCGGCCTGCGCCGCCCCAGCCCGCGCGATGTGCGCGAACTGACCCGCGCGATTGACAATTTCGCCCTGCGTCAGGACGAGTTGCGCAACCGCTAGGCTTTGGGCGGCAAGGGTCATTTATTCGAACTCCATGATCACATCATCGACCGCAAGGCTGTCGCCTGCTGCGGCGTTGATCTTGGCCACAACACCTTTGCGCTCAGCGCGGAGGATGTTTTCCATCTTCATGGCCTCAACCGTGCAAAGGGCCTGACCCTCTTGCACTTCTTGGCCTTCCTCAACGCTGAGTTTCACCATCAATCCTGGCATTGGGCAAAGCAGAAGGCGCGAAGTATCTGGGGGCAGCTTTTCAGGCATCAGCCGCGCAAGCTCGGCTTGGCGCGGGCTGCGAATGAACAGTTTGAAATCCGCGCCGCGCGTGCGCACGCGGAAGCCCTGCGGAATTTTTGACACTTTCACAGTCAATGGGCCGCCATCAACAGTCAGTTTTGCCAACATCGTTCCAGGCCGCCAATCCGATGTTACTCGTATGTCTTGACCATCATCAAAGCGAATTGTGGCCCCGTCATGATCTGCTGTAATGGTCACAGGCCATTCTGTTTCACCCATGCGCGCAACCCATTGATTGCCAACCGCACGCTCGTGATTGTCCATCCGACCCGAGACGCGGGTGCGGCGGATTTCGCTGACGCGATACATTGCGGTTGCGGCGGCCACGACACGGCGCATTTGATCCTCAGGCAAGGTCACGCCTTCGAAGCCTTCGGGATATTCCTCGGCGATAAAGGCGGTGGTCATATCACCTGACACGAATTTCGGATGATCCATCACGGCAGAGAGGAACGGCAGGTTGTGGCCAATCCCCTCCAACTCGAACCCGTCTAGGGCGTGGCGCATGGCTTCGATAGACTCTGCCCGCGTTGGGGCCCAAGTGCACAGCTTGGCGATCATCGGGTCGTAATACATGCTGATTTCGCCGCCTTCGTAGACGCCCGTATCGTTGCGTGTCGCCGTATCGCCCTTGGGGGCATCGCCCTGCCATTTGCCACTTTCCAACAGCGGCCCCGCAGCCACTTCGACAGGGGGGCGATAGCGGGACAGGCGGCCGATTGAAGGCAAGAAGTTCCGATACGGGTCTTCTGCATAGAGGCGGCTTTCCATGGCCCAACCTGTCAGCGTCACATCCTTTTGCGCGAAAGGCAGTTTCTCGCCATAGGCGACACGGATCATCTGCTCGACCAGATCAACGCCCGTGATCAACTCGGTTACAGGATGCTCCACCTGCAAACGGGTGTTCATCTCAAGGAAGTAGAAATTGCGATTGCCATCGACAATAAATTCCACTGTGCCCGCACTTGTATAATTCACTGCCTGGGCCAAGGCCACGGCCTGCTCGCCCATGGATTTGCGGGTGGCTTCATCCAAGAAGGGCGAGGGGGCTTCTTCGATCACTTTTTGGTTGCGGCGTTGGATTGAACATTCGCGCTCGCCTAAATAGACGCAATTCCCGTGACCATCGGCGAGAACCTGAATTTCGATATGGCGCGGCTGGGTTACGAATTTCTCGATAAAGATGCGGTCATCCCCAAAGGAATTTGCTGCTTCATTCTTGGAGGATTGGAACCCTTCGCGTGCCTCATCATCATTCCATGCAATTCGCATCCCCTTGCCGCCGCCGCCTGCGGAGGCCTTGATCATCACGGGATAGCCGATCTCATTGCTGATTTTCACCGCTTCTTCAGCATCTTCAATCAGCCCCATATAGCCCGGAACAGTGGAGACGCCTGCCTCTTGGGCGAGTTTCTTTGAGGTGATCTTATCCCCCATGGCCTCAATCGCGCCTGCAGGTGGCCCGATAAAGGCCACGCCTGCGGCCTCAAGGGCTTCGGCGAATTTCTTATTTTCGGACAAGAACCCATAGCCGGGATGCACGGCCTCGGCACCCGTTGCCTTGATGGCTGCCATCACCTTATCGATGACGATATAGCTTTCATTGGCGGGGGCGGGGCCGATATGCACCGCCTCATCTGCCATTTGCACATGCAGCGCGTTGCGATCCGCATCGGAATAGATCGCCACGGTGGCGATGCCCATTTTGCGCGCGGTTTTGATGAGGCGACAGGCGATTTCGCCACGGTTGGCAATCAGAATTTTTTTGAACATGGGTTCACGTTCCTTCCTTTTGGGCCAAGCTGGCCGTCTGTCTCAAACAAAAAGCCGCGTGCGGGGCGCTTCCCCACACGCGGCGATTTGAATTTTTACGTATTGCGCTGGGTTAGCGGCGGCACAGCCCCACATCGTCACAAAGCGCACCGCCTGCTGCGCCGACAATGGCGCCTGTGGCAATGTCGCCATCCAAGATAACAGCTGCACCAGCCCCCGCAGCGGCGCCAACGCCCGCGCGCTCAATATCTGAGGAGACGCAAGCCGAAAGCATTGCGCCCACAAGAACGATGCCGAAGAGTTTGAGTGTTTTTTGCATATTGGATCTCCTGTCCGATGACTGCCTATATGCGAAAATAATACATGGTTTATCCATGCAATCCTAGAGGGTCGATGCGTGGGGCGCACCGACCCTTTCGAAGGGGAATAGATGGAACATCCTGGGGCCGTATGGGCCCCGCTGCAGCGGCTAGAATAGGAGGTAAAATCCGTTGCGTGACCAATCATATGGGCAGGCGGCTGCCGTGCTTCAAGTGGGGAAGCGGGCGCAGATTTGGCATCAGCGGCAATTAGCTGAAATCTGTCGAAGATGGGCAGATTCATGCCGATCGCCCCTCCCAAACGCCTGATCCATCAAAGGCTTCAGGGAAGGCGGCCTGTGCGCGGGCCACATCAATCCGCAAAAGCGCATCATAGCTTTCTGGATCAAACGGGTCTTCGGCGGCGATAATTTCGCGCCCAAAGAGCCATGACAGGCGACCTGCATCGAGATTTCCCCGCTCGAAAGGGGCCTCGCCAAAATAGAGCCACAACGCCTCCATAAAAGCTGCATCTGCGCGGCGATCTGCGGCTTTGCGATCCGCAAAACGCTCGCGGCGCTTAAGGGGGGTGGCCCCTTCACGGCTTTCACGGCGGATGGTGAAGTGATAATCGGTGCCTGGAAGGCGCGAGGGGAAACCGCGATGTTTGATCATGGCCGCACCTCGTAAGGAGCGGCCATCGTGTACCCAAACCGATTATAACGCGGTTCAGCGGTATTTGTTGTAAACAGGCTCTGGCATGATTGGCGCAGGCTCGACATAGATGACTTCGTCTTGCACAGGCGCGCGTTGCGCACAGCCTGCAAGGCTGGCCAAACCTGCCGCAACCAGAATAATTTTGATGCTCGCTGACATCTTGCTCTCCTCAACTTTGTTATAGGCGCAAATTCGCTTCCGAATTCGCGCAACGCTTTGGCCATGAACTCATGGCTTGCGCGCATGATATACGCAGTCAAAGGAAATTTTAAATATAAATTAAACATGATTTTCATGTACATGATGGGCCGTTCTGTCCTAGAGCGGGATATTGTCGTGCTTCTTCCATGGCATGCTGCGCTTTTTGCTGCGAAGCATGGCAAAGGCTTTGCAAACGCGCTTGCGGGTGGATTGCGGTTGGATCACCTCGTCAATGAACCCACGCTCTGCGGCCACGAAAGGATTGGCGAACCGATCCTCATAATCTTTGGTGCGCTGCGCGATTTTTGCGGCATCGCCCAATTCGGAACGATAGAGGATCTCCGTGGCACCTTTCGCGCCCATAACGGCCACCTCTGAGGTGGGCCACGCGTAATTGACATCGGCGCGCAGATGTTTGGAGGCCATAACCACATAGGCCCCGCCATAGGCTTTGCGGGTGATGACAGTGACTTTTGGCACGGTCGCCTCGCCATAAGCAAAGAGTAGCTTTGCGCCGTGCTTGATCACCCCGTCATATTCCTGCTTCGTGCCTGGCAGGAAGCCTGGAACATCCACCAAGGTCAGGATCGGGATCTCGAAGCAGTCGCAAAAACGTACGAAGCGGGCGGCTTTGCGGCTCGAGTCGATATCAAGAACGCCCGCCAGCACCATCGGCTGATTGGCAACGACACCCACGGTCTGCCCCTCAAGGCGGATAAAGCCCGTGATAATGTTTTTCGCGAAATTTTCCTGGATCTCGTAAAAATCGCCCTCATCCGCGACCTTTTCGATCAGTTCTTTCATATCATAGGGCGTGTTGGGGGTGTCGGGGACGAGCGTATCAAGGCTCTCTTCGATCCGATTGGGCGTATCGTAGAAGGGGCGGACTGGGGGTTTTTCGCGGTTGGATAGCGGAAGGAAATCAATCAATCGGCGCACTTCTGAGATAGCCTGAACGTCATCTTCAAAGGCGGCATCCGCGACCGAGCTTTTCTTGGTATGTGTCGAGGCGCCGCCCAATTCTTCGGCTGTGACGACCTCGTTGGTCACGGTTTTCACAACATCTGGCCCTGTGACGAACATGTATGAGCTGTCTTTGACCATGAAAATAAAATCAGTCATCGCGGGGCTGTAGACCGCACCGCCCGCACATGGCCCCATGATCAGGCTGATCTGCGGAATAACGCCTGATGCCTCAATATTGCGTTGAAAAATCTCGCCATAGGCAGCCAAGGAGGCAACGCCTTCTTGGATGCGCGCACCGCCTGAGTCGTTCATGCCGATCACAGGCGCGCCATTTTGCATGGCCATATCCATAATTTTGCAGATTTTTTGCGCGTGGGTTTCCGATACGGAACCGCCAAGCACGGTAAAGTCTTGGCTAAACACATAGACCAAGCGGCCATTGATGGTGCCCCATCCCGTGATCACCCCATCGCCGCGTGGCTTGCTTTCGGCCATCCCAAAATCGGTGCAGCGATGGGTGATGAACATATCATATTCTTCGAAGGAGCCTTCATCGAGCAACAGTTCTATCCGTTCGCGTGCGGTCAGCTTGCCTTTGCTGTGCTGGGCATCAATGCGCTTTTGCCCGCCCCCCAAACGCGCCTCCGCGCGGCGATCCTCAAGCTGTTGCAAAATATCCTTCATCAGGCGATCCTCCTTCGTGCCGCGTCATGGGGCGGTCTCACAATTGCGTTGACCTTACGCAATCTGATGTGGTCGGGCGAGTCTTCTCTGGCATATTTGCAAATTACTTCGCTTTGCTTTTAATAATTTTGCAAATCTGCAAATATTAGAGGCATTGCCGCCATGTGCAGATTTTGAACTAGACAGTTTAGTCAAACGGGCTTAGCGATGGGCTATGTCTCACATCCCTCCGCAGCGGTTCTTAGACCGCAGCACGGCCCCATCCATTTTCACATTGATCGTGCTCACGGGCTTGGGCGCGTTGTCGATGAATGTATTTCTGCCGTCTTTGCCGCAGATGGCCGAGTATTTCGGGGCAGAATACGGTGTGGTTCAGCTTTCTGTGGCGCTTTATTTGGGGGTGAACGCTGCCTTGCAGCTGTTGGTTGGCCCGCTCTCTGATCGCTATGGCCGCAGACCTGTGATGCTTGTTGGGGTGGCGATCTATTGCTTGGCCAGTTTGGGGTGCCTTTGGGCGCCAGATGTCATCACCTTTCTGGTGTTTCGCATGATTCAAGCCAGCGTTGTTGTGGGTTTGGTGTTGGGACGTGCTGTGGTGCGTGACCTTTACCCTCGGGATCAAGCGGCCTCGATGATTGGGTATGTCACCATGGGTATGGCGATTGTTCCAATGGTTGGCCCCGTCATCGGTGGCGCTTTGGGGCAAGCCTTCGGATGGAAGGCCAATTTCTGGCTCTTATTCGGCGCAGGCCTCGTGATCTTGCTCTTGGCATGGGCTGATTTGGGCGAGACCGCGCGGAAGGGGGAGGGGCGCTTGCGGGATCAATTCGCGCAATATCCCACTTTGCTGCTTTCGCGCCGCTTTTGGGGCTATAGCCTATCAAGCACTTTGGCCTCGGGCGCGTTTTTTGCCTATTTGGGCGGTGCTCCTTTGGTGGGCGCGCGCATCTTCGGTCTAGAGCCTGCATTGCTTGGCCTGTTTTTTGGCGTGCCCGCTTTGGGTTATTTCTTTGGTAATCTAATATCGGGGCGCTTCTCAGTGCGCGTGGGCGTTGACCGCATGATCCTATGGGGCGCACTGATCACCGTTGCAGGTCTCAGCACAGGCTTGGGTCTGTTTTTCGTAGGCTATAAAACCGCACTGGTCTTTTTTGGCTCAATGACTTTTGTGGGCCTTGGAAATGGGATGGTGCTGCCGAATGCGACATCTGGGATGATGTCCATCCGACCTGATCTGGCGGGCACGGCTTCGGGGCTTGGTGGCTCGATAATGTTGGCGGGTGGGGCCAGTCTTTCCGCGCTTTCGGGCGTCATTCTGTCTCAATCGGATCAGGCCTATCCGCTGATTTATTTGATGCTCGCTTGCGCTATTGGCGCCGCCGCTTCGGCGATCTACACGGCGCGGCGCAATCATGCGCTTCGGATCAGTTAGGCGATCCTCACAGCGCAGCTCTGCCCTTGTCGTGCGCCGCCCCCTTCGCTAACAACACTCACAGAACGATAGCCGTGAAGGAGTGCGATTGATGCGAATTCTGATTACCAATGACGATGGCATCAATGCGCCGGGTCTGGCCAGCCTTTACAAAATAGCAACTGATCTGGCAGGCCCTGATGGCGAAGTTTGGACGGTTGCCCCTGCCTTTGAACAGTCAGGTGTCGCGCATTGCATCTCCTATGTGCATCCTACGATGATCGCTGAACTTGGCCCCAAAAAATTTGCCGCTGAAGGCACGCCTGCGGATTGCGTTTTGGCGGGGCTTTACGATGTGCTGCAAGACTGCCCGCCAGATTTGGTTTTGTCTGGCATCAATCGCGGCAATAATTCTGCTGAGAACGTGCTCTACTCTGGCACGATTGGCGGTGCGATGGAGGCGGCCTTGCAGGGCTTGCCTGCAATCGCATTGTCGCAATATTTCGGGCCGCATAATGCCCATCTGGAAAACCCGTTTGAGGCTGCCGAGGCGCATGGCGCAGATCTTTTGCGCGCGTTGTGGCAGCAGGCGCATTGGGATCAAAATGATTATCGGCTGTTTTATAACGTGAATTTCCCACCCGTTGCCGCAGCAGATGTGAAAGGGCGCCGCGTTGTTGCGCAGGGCTTTCGCCGCGAAATAAGCTTTAAAGTCGAGGCTATGATCGCCCCCAACCAGCGCCGCTTTTTGTGGATCAAGGGCGGCGCGCAAGATGTGCCGACCCAGCCCGATACAGATGCCCATGCCAATTTGGCAGGTTATATCTCAATCACGCCAATGCGCGCAGATTTGACCGCTCATGATGCGTTGTCAGATCTGAAATCCCGCCTTGAGTGATCCAATATGAGCGATTTGGCCGAACGCAAAATGCAGTTTCTGTTGACCTTGCGCTCCAAGGGGATCAGCAATGCGCGTGTTTTGGCGGCTATGGAAAAAGTCGACCGCGGCATGTTTGTGCGCGGCCATTTCGCGGATCGGGCCTATGAAGATATGCCCTTGCCGATTGCCTCGGGTCAGACCATCTCGCAACCTTCCGTGGTGGGGTTGATGACCCAAGCCCTTGAGGTGAGCGAACGCGATAAGGTTTTGGAAATTGGCACAGGGTCTGGATATCAGGCTGTGGTGCTGTCGCATCTGGCGCGCCGCGTCTATACGATCGACCGCCATCGCAACCTGACCCGTGCCGCGCAAGAGGTGATCACGGCGCTCGGTATCCCCAATGTCACTGTTGTGACAGGGGACGGGTGTTTCGGGATGGAGGAACAAGCCCCGTTTGATCGTATCCTCGTCACAGCCGCGGCCGAGGACCCGCCGACACCCTTATTGGCGCAGCTGAAGGTGGGCGGCATAATGGTGCTGCCTGTGGGGCAGTCCGATCAGGTGCAAAGCCTGATCAAGGTTGTGCGCCATGAGGACGGGTTTGACTACGAAGAATTGATGCCTGTCCGCTTTGTCCCGCTTGTCGAAGGCTTGGCCGAGGCATAAAGCGCGCAATAACGCGGGACAAAGGGTAGAAACGACCCGCATCTTTGATATATGGTTGAGCGTAAAGAACGTGCAGCGGTGAAACCGATGCCCTCCCTCTGGCTGAGCGGCCAGAAGCTGAAAGAGCAGATGATGAAACGCAAATTTTCGGTGGCGCGCCACTTGCCTGTGACCAATATTCTCGCCTTCGGGCTGAGCGCTGCGCTGTTGTCGGGCTGCGTTGGTGCGGTCAGCGATTTGGATTTTGATTTCCGTGGAAACGCAATTTCCAACACGGATGTCAGCGCCACAGCTCCACGGCCTGAACCTGATGCGCAAGGTTTAATCACCTATCCCAATTATCAGCTTGCTGTCGCGCGGTCGGGTGACACAGTGCGCAGCGTGGCATCGCGCATCGGTATTGATGCAGACAGTTTGGCGCGGTTCAATGGTCGCACTGCGGATGATCCGCTGCGCCCGAACGAGGTTTTGGCCTTGCCGCGTGATGCGCGTGTGGGCAGTGGCGGTGCGGGACGGGACATCACGCAGATTGCAAGCTCGGCCATTGATGCGGCTGAGACACGCAGCCCGCAATCGCCCGCCGTGCAATCTGGTCAAGAGCCTGTGCGCCACCGCGTGACACGCGGGGAAACGGCCTATTCCATTGCGCGTCTTTACAACGTGTCTGTGCGCGCCTTGTCGGATTGGAACGGGCTCGGCCCCGATCTCGAAGTGCGTGAGGGGCAATATCTCGTCATTCCGTTGGCCCTTGAAACCGCCACAGGCACTATTGCCGATGGGGCGGTGCCAGGTGCCTCGACCCCACCCCCACCGCCTTCTGCAAGCCAAGCTTTGCCAGCCCCCATCACCAGCGAAACGCTGCCCGCGCAACAAAGCGCAGTCGCACCTGCAAGCAGCACTGTGCCTGCGCCGCGCCCCGCGACCCCAAGCAGCGCACCCGCACCTGCTGCGCAGCCGCAGGCAGCCGCGCCTGCAGTGGCAGATGCAGGGGGGGCTTTGTTGCGCCCCGTATCGGGCAATATCATCCGTGCCTTCTCGGCCAGCAATGAGGGGGTTGATATCGCCTCGGCGGTTGGCACGCCCGTCCGCGCAGCGGAGGCGGGCGAAGTGGCGGCGATTACCCAAGATACGGATCAAGTGCCGATCTTGGTTTTGCGCCATGCCGATGGGTTGCTGACCGTTTACGCCAATATTCGCGACATCACCGTCTCGCGCGGGGATCGTGTCAGCCGCGGTCAAACCATTGCCGAGGTTGGGCCTGGTTCGCCGTCCTTCTTGCATTTTGAGGTGCGGCGCGGGTTCGAAGCCATCGATCCGATGCCCTTCTTTGATTAACCCGCTCTGGGGTAGAAGGCAGCTTAACCCATGCATTGGATCTATCTTACTATCGCGATATGCGCCGAAGTTGCGGGAACAAGCGCGCTCAAGGCTTCTGATGGGTTCACACGGGTTTTGCCATCTGTGGTGGTTGTCATCAGTTACGGCTTGGCCTTTGTCATGCTTTCACAGGCCTTGCGGGTTTTTGATTTGGCCGTGGTCTATGCGATTTGGTCAGGGGCAGGGATTGCCGCAATCGCACTGGTGGGGCTGTGGGTTTATGGGCAAAAACTTGACCTTGCGGGCATCATTGGGATTGGCATGATCGTGAGCGGCATTGTGGTGGTGCAGCTTTTTTCCAACAGCACACATTAGCATCTTGGCCACAGGCCCCTTGCCGCATCGCGGATGATGGCCTAAGCGGTTTTGTCAAACGTATTGCGCCTGATTGAGAGGGCGCATCACCATAATCCATGAGGATCGCTATGCGCCTGACCCGCTATTTCCTGCCCGTCCTGAAAGAAACGCCCTCCGAAGCGCAGATTGCAAGCCACCGCTTGATGCTGCGCGCAGGCATGATCAAACAGACCAGTGCGGGGATCTATAGCTGGCTTCCTTTGGGCTATAAGGTTCTCAAGCGGATCGAGACGATCGTGCATGAAGAGCAGGTGCGCGCAGGCCATATTCCAATGCTGATGCCCACCTTGCAATCTGCCGATCTTTGGCGCGAGAGCGGACGCTATGATGATTACGGCCAAGAAATGCTGCGCATCACAGACCGCCATGGCCGCGATATGCTCTATGGCCCGACCAATGAGGAATTGATCACTGATATCTTCCGCGCCCATGTCGGCAGTTACAAGGATTTGCCGCTGACGCTCTATCATATCCAGTGGAAATTCCGCGATGAAATCCGCCCGCGTTTCGGTGTCATGCGGGGCCGCGAATTCTTGATGAAGGACGGGTATAATTTCGATCTGACCAAAGAGGATGCGCTGCACGCCTATAACCGCCATTTGGTCAGTTACCTGCGCAGCTATGAACGTATGGGGCTGCAAGCAATTCCGATGCGCGCTGATGGCGGCCCTATTGGCGGCGATTACACCCATGAATTCCTTGTTCTGGCCGAGACAGGCGAGTCTGAGGTATTCTATGACAGCGAAATCACGGATCTGCGTTTTGGTGATCGGGATATTGATTACGACAATGTCGACCAGTGCCAAAGCGTGCTGGAGGAATTCACAAGCCGCTATGCGCGCACAGATGAAACACATGATGCCGAGATTTTCGCGCAATTGCCCGAAGCGCGTCAGCGCGTGGCGCGCGGGATTGAGGTGGGCCAGATTTTCTATTTTGGCACAAAATATTCAGAGGCAATGGGGGCTGTTGTCTCAGATCGTGATGGCAATCGTGTGCCCGTCCATATGGGCAGCCATGGCATCGGGGTGAGCCGTCTTTTGGGTGCGATCATTGAAGCCAACCACGATGATAATGGCATCATCTGGCCCGAAGGCGTGACCCCGTTCCATTGCGGGATTGTCAATCTCAAGCAGGGTGATGCTGCCGCAGATGCAGCCTGTGACGAGATTTACAACGCCCTCAGTGCCAAGGGTCTTGAGCCACTTTATGATGATCGCGCCGAGCGGGCAGGGGGCAAATTCGCCACGATGGACTTGATCGGCCTGCCATGGCGTATCACTGTTGGCCCGCGTGGCCTTGCCAATGGCGTGGTTGAATTGACCTCGCGGCGCACGGGCGAAAGCGTTGAGATGAAGCCAGAAGATGCGATTGCGCGCTTGGTCGAGATTTACGCCCCGCATTTCGGGCATATCCAGAGCTGAGGAGCGTGGCCATGTCTGCATCTGCCAAGCACGGGCTTGAAGTTGATTGGTCAACCATCCCTGCGCCTGTTGATGATGGTGCGGCAGATCACTTGCGCGGTATGACCTTGCCTGATGTATCTTTGCCTGCCACTGATGGGGCGGTCGTCTCTCTGGCGGCGCTTCAGGGGCGGAGCGTGATCTTTGCCTATCCGCGCACGGGACGACCTGATGTCGCGCTGCCAGACGGGTGGAATGACATACCCGGCGCGCGGGGCTGCACCCCGCAATCTTGTGCGTTTCGTGATCTTTACGCAGATTTGCGCGCGCTTGGGGTCGATCATCTTTTTGGCCTTTCAACCCAAGACAGCGCCTATCAGGCTGAGGCGGTTCTGCGTCTGCATCTGCCCTATGCGATGCTATCGGATCAGGGGCTTGCACTGCGCGATGCGCTGCGGTTGCCTAGTTTTGAGGTTGCGGGGGAGGTGTTGTTGAAACGCCTGACCCTGATCTGTTGCGATGGGGTGATCGAAGATGTGATCTATCCCGTGTTTCCGCCTGACGAAAACGCGAGCCAAGTTGTAGAGCGCCTCAAGAAGGCCTAAATCAGGGCAAGGAAGCCTTGCGAAGGAGTGGTCATGACCACCGCTGCCACCGCCAACCCTGCACCGCGTTCCCCGCGCCCGTTTGCGCGGTTTGAATTTATGATCGCCATGCGCTACCTGCGCGCCCGCCGTGCTGAGGGGGGCGTGTCCGCGATGACATGGATCAGCTTTCTTGGCATCGCTTTGGCCGTGGCGGCGCTGATTGCGACCCTCTCGGTGCGGGCGGGGTTTCGACATGAATTTGTTGGAACGATTTTGGGCGCGAACCCGCATATTTCGGTCTATGGTGCGCCCAATTACAGCGCAACAGGCGCGATGAGCCGTGAGATTTCAGATTACACTGATATTGCTTCGGCAATTGCAACGCTAGATGGCGTGGCCCACGTGGCCCCGGTGGTCACGGGGCAGGTCATGGCCGCCGCTTTTGGCCGAAATGCAGGCGTTGAGGTTGTGGGGATCACAGGCGCAGATTTGCGCAGTCTGCCCCTTGTTGCGGACCCTGAACGCGCATGGGGCAATCTGGATCAATTTGATCAAGGTGTCGCTATCGGCTCGGGCGTGGCGCGGGAATTGGGGGTGGTGGTTGGAGATCAAATCCGCCTGATTTCGCCCGATGGCGCGCGCACCGCTTTTGGCACAAGCCCGCGCATTGTGAATGCTGAAGTGGTCTATATTTTCCAAGTGGGCCGTTTCGATATCGACCGCGTGCGGGTCTATATGCCACTTGATCAAGCGCAGCCCTATTTTAACCGCGAAGGTTTGGTTGATCGCATCGATGTGATGCTGGACGACCCCGAACAAGCAAATGCGGCCGTGACCCGTGTGTTCGGTGCAGCGGGGCCCATGGCCACAGCGTGGACTTGGGAAGACAGTTCTGGCGCCTTTTTGCAAGCGTTGCAAATGGAGGACAATGTGATGTTCATCATCTTGTCGATCCTCGTGATGATTGCCACGCTCAATATTGTTTCGGGCCTTATCATGTTGGTTAAAAACAAGGGGCGCGATATTGGGATTTTGCGAACAGTTGGCCTCACGCAAGGGGCGATTTTGCGCGTCTTCTTCATTTGCGGGGCCTCTGTAGGGGTGGCGGGAACGCTATTTGGCGTGGCCCTTGGCTCGGCCTTCGCGATTTATATTGATCCCATTTTTGCTGCCGTGAATTGGATGGCAGGGGGCGGGGTCTGGGATCCTTCGGTTCGATATCTGTCGCAATTGCCTGCCCGATTGGAGATGGGCGATATTCTTTCCGCCATGTCCCTGTCGCTTGGGCTGTCATTTTTGGTGACGATTTTCCCTGCGCGCCGTGCGGCGCGAATGAACCCTGTGGAGGCACTGCGTTATGAGTGATCAGCCTGTGCTGCGCCTTGAGGGGGTGGAAAAGTCCTATAACCTTGGTCGCCCCAATGAGACGCGTGTTTTGTCGGGTGCGGATCTGCGCATTCATGCAGGCGAGATTGTTGGGCTCATTGCGCCGTCAGGCGCTGGTAAATCCACGCTTTTGCATATCGCGGGCTTGCTTGATACGCCTGACGCGGGGCAGGTTGATCTCTGCGGTCAGGCCATGGCGCGCGCGACTGATGCGGGGCGCAGTGCTGCACGCTGCCGTGATCTGGGGTTTGTGTATCAATTTCACCATCTCTTGCCTGAATTCAGCGCGCTAGAGAATATCGTGCTGCCACAATTGGCCCTTGGCCATGATGAGGGGGCAGCGCGGGCACGGGCCGCCGCTTTGCTTGATCGTGTTGGCCTCTCGCAAAGGGCGCAGCATCGCCCCGCCCAAATGTCTGGAGGCGAGCAGCAGCGCGTGGCAATTTGCCGTGCTTTGGCCAATGCACCACGGATGCTTTTGGCGGATGAGCCAACGGGCAATCTTGATCCTGATACGGCGGATATGGTGTTTGATATGCTGCTTGATCTCGTGCGCGCCTCCAACATGGCCGCGCTTGTGGCCACCCATAACCACGCCTTGGCTGCGCGCATGGATCGGGTGGTGGTGTTATCCCAAGGGCAGATTGCCCCGCATTGCCCCTAAGGGGCAACGCGCCCCAAAATCTGGGCTATGGCGCGCAAGGCTTGATCGCGCAGGGGATCTGTTTCCATCAACACCTCATGCGCGGCGCCTTCAATTTCAAGAAACTGACCATCAGGCCATGTCGCCATGATCTCTGCAATTCTCTCGCGCGAGACCACGCGCTCATCCGTGCCGACAAAGCCAAGGGTCGGAACACCTTTTGGCGCAGGCAGTGCGGCAAGGGCCTGACACTCGGTCAAGGCATGATAGACCCATGAAATGGATGCCCCCCCAAGGGTCAGCAGCGGGTCTGCCTTGGCTTGTTCCTTCATCCAATCGAGACGCGCCTGATCATGGGTTAGGGGATTGCCTTCAAACACCATCGGCTCATGCGGGCCTTGCGTGGGCGCATAGCGCGCGGCACGGCCAATCGGCTTAGCGATGACATAGGCAACCTTGGCCAAGATCCGCAAGACGGGGCTCAGTTGAATATCCCACATTGGCGCAGAGAACACCGCAGCTGCGGGGCGGAACCCGTTGTGAAGGGCGCGCAAGCCGATAGCGCCGCCCATCGAATGGGCGAACATGACCCATGGCTTGGGCAAATCGCAACGCGCGCAATAGTCAAGAAACGCATCCACATCGCGTTGATATTCAGAAAAATCACCCACATGACCGATTTGTGGATCTTCTAGCAACCGCGCCGAGAGGCCTTGACCCCGCCAATCAAGCGAAGCTATCCCCCATCCAAGCGCGGCAAAAGTTTGGGACGCATCCGTGTATTTCTCAAGGAATTCGGTGCGCCCCGTGAACAAAAGAATTGTTCCCTTTTGCCCCTTCGGCCAATGGCCCGCGCGTAAGCGTTTGCCGTCTGCGGCGGTGATCCAACGTATATCCTCGGGCCGATCTGCGCCGTAAAACGGGGGAGGTGTCACGCCAGAACCCCACCAAGGCGCATGGCGGCACTCATATCGCCCTCAAGTTTAAGTTTGCCTGACATAAATGCCATGGCGGGGTTTAGTCGCCCTGCGAGGATGTCTTGGAACACCTCTGATGTTGCACGCATGGTCACATCGGCAGGTTCAGCCTCGTCACTGGGGCGCACGTCTGCGCCTTGGATAATCACGCAACCTGCCCCCTCGATCACGAATTTAGCCGCGCCATCGTAAGGTTTGACCAGTTTTTTGGCGATTGCATCCACGGCTGCGGCAATCAAATCGGACATTGGAATTTCTCTTTCATAACGCGGCCTCACCGCAAGGATTTTGAAAATCAGGACTGGATGTCGCGTGATTGGCTGCTAACTTCTCACATATGATGTGGCTATTTCGGATCAGCTTCAACATCCTGATCGCGGTATTTTCAATAAATACGGCCCTCTGCTGTGCTGCCCTCGCACAATCTGCGCCTGCTGCACCAAGTGAGGAGGCTGCATCCGATGCAAGGCTCGCCTCCCTGTTGAGCGAGTTGCAAACCCCCGTTTTGCCCGATTGGGAACGTGTCGAAGCCGAAATCCTAAACTTTTGGTCGCGCTCGGGCTCTCCCGCGATGGATTTGTTGCTGCGCCGTGGCAGGCAGGCCATGGCACGGGGGGATTATTCCGCTGCATTGACCCATTTGACGGCCTTGACCGATCATGCGCCTGAATTTGCGGAAGGCTGGAACGCGCGCGCGACCCTATTTTATGAAATGGGCGATTATGGCCCAAGCCTTGATGATATCGCGCGCACTTTGGCCCTGAACCCCAATCATTTTGGGGCGCTCACGGGATTGGGCATGATCATGGAGCAGGTGGAGGCCTATTCCCATGCTTTGGACGCTTTTCGTGCCGCGCGCGCTATACATCCGCATCGCCCCGACCTAGAACAGGCAGTGGAGCGGCTGGAGCGCCAGCTTGAAGGAATCAGCCTCTAGGCAAGAGGCGGGCAGGGCTCTGCCTAAAACGGGCAAGATGGGCGGCATGACGGGCACATTGATGGGCCAAGGGCGGATCGCTGCCGTATTAGGCCCCACCAATACGGGCAAAACCCATTACGCCATCGAGAGGATGTTGGCGCATCGCACTGGCGTGATTGGCCTGCCTTTGCGCCTCCTGGCGCGCGAAGTCTATGATCGCATCGTGGCCATACGCGGCCCTTCCGTGGTCGCGCTGATCACGGGCGAGGAACGCATCATTCCTGATCGCGTGCAATATTGGGTCTGCACAGTCGAGGCGATGCCCACAAATCACGCATGCGATTTTTTGGCTGTGGATGAAATCCAACTTTGTGCTGATCCAGAGCGGGGCCATGTCTTTACCGACCGCTTGCTTCACGCGCGGGGCCTGCATGAGACGTTGTTTCTGGGCGCAGATACGATGCGGGGCGCAATCGCGGCGCTTGTGCCGAAGGCGCAATTCCTGAGGCGAGAACGCTTTTCTGAACTGACCTATACTGGTTCAAAGAAACTGTCGCGCATGTCGCCGCGCTCGACCATTGTCGGGTTTTCGGTTGAAAACGTCTATGCCATTGCCGAGCTTTTGCGCCGCCAAAAGGGTGGTGCTGCGGTTGTGATGGGTGCGCTTAGCCCGCGCACACGCAATGCACAGGTCGATTTATATCAAAACGGCGATGTTGAATTTCTGGTGGCTACGGATGCCATTGGCATGGGGCTTAATCTGGATATCAAGCACGTGGCCTTTTCGGGGCTGCGCAAATTTGATGGTCGCAAGATGCGCGATTTGGCGCCGAATGAATTGGGTCAGATCGCGGGCCGCGCGGGCCGTCATACTTTGCAAGGCACATTTGGTGTGACGGGCGAGGCAAGCCCATTAGATGATGAAGTGGCTAAAGCCATCACCGAGCATCGTTTTGCCCCTATCCGCAAATTGCAATGGCGCAACAGTCGCCTGTCATTTGGATCAATTTCGCGTCTTTTGATGTCTTTAGAGGCGCAAACCGACAATGAATGGCTGACGCGGGCGCGTGCAGCCGATGATGTCATCGCGCTGCGGACGCTTTCGGAACGGGCTGATGTGACCCATCGGATCAGAGATGCCCAAGATGTGCGGCTTTTGTGGGATGTATGCTGTATCCCTGATTTTCGGGGGATTAGCCCCGCTGAGCATAGCAGCCTCTTGGCGGGTATCTTTCAATATTTGCATGAATTGGGCCGCGTGCCTGATGATTGGCTTGCGCGGCAGGTAAAGCGGATTGATCGGCAAGATGGCGACATTGACACATTATCGAAACGCTTGGCTTATATCCGCACATGGACATTTGTCGCACAACGTGCTGCTTGGGTGGATGATGTCGCGTATTGGCGCGAGGAAACCCGTGCGGTAGAAGACCGCTTGTCAGATGCGCTCCATGAGCGACTGACCCAAAGATTTGTCGATCGGCGCACATCGGTTTTGATGCGGCGATTGAAACAGAAGGAGAGCCTTGTGGCCGAAGTGAATGAAAACGGGGAAGTCACCGTAGAGGGCCAATTCATTGGTCGTTTGGACGGGTTCCGCTTCCGCCAAGATAGTGCCGCCACCCCTGATGAAGCGAAAACTTTGCGCCAAGCCGCCGTGGCTGCCCTCAAGCCCGAGCTGCATCTGCGCGCAGATCGTCTGTATAATGCACCCGACACGGAATTTGACTTCACCGAGCAAGGTGGGCTGATGTGGGGCCAATCGGCGGTTGGCAAACTCACCCTTGGCAGTGACGCAACACGCCCCGTGGCTGAGGCCTTTGTTGACGAGGATGCTGGCCCTGAGGTTATCCAGAAAGTGCAGCGGCGCTTGCAGCATTTTATTGATCGCAAAATTGCGGCCCTGTTTGAGCCTATGTTGGCGATGCAAAAAGATGAGGGCATCACGGGGCTTGCGCGCGGTTTTGCCTTCCGCCTGTCTGAGGCCATGGGCATCTTGCCGCGCAGCGATGTCGCAGACGATGTCAAAGCCCTTGATCAAGAGGCACGCGCGCTCTTGCGCAAACATGGGGTGCGCTTTGGTCAGTTCACCGTGTTCATGCCTGCCTTGCTAAAACCCGCGCCGACACGGTTGCGCTTGGTTCTATGGGCGTTGGCAGGCAAGTTGGATCAATTCCCCGAAAGCCCCCCTCCGGGGCTCGTGACAATTCCCAATGACGCAGAAGCGCCAGAGGGGTATTTCACAATGTCAGGTTACCGTCCTGCTGGCACGCGTGCGATCCGTATTGATATGCTTGAACGTCTCGCTGACATGCTGCGCAAGGAAGACAGCCGCGCAGGGTTCGAGGGCAATGCAGATATGCTGTCCATCACGGGCCTCACGCTGGAGCAATTCGCGGATTTGATGACAGGTCTTGGCTATCGCGCTGAGAGGGGCGAACGGGTGAAGGTTAAGGCGGTGGTTGATGCCCCCGCCGAGATCGCAGCGCCTGATGCCGCCACGGATGCGGAACCCGCCGAAACTACCCCTGAGCCAACCACCGAAGTGCCACAGGTGGCAGATGCTGCTGCAACCGATGCCCCAGAGGATGCCCCAGAGATGGAAGTTTTCTATAACTTCAAATGGGCGCCACCACGGCGGGATCGTAAATCAAACCCGCGCCGCGAAGGTGCGGGTGAGGCGGATGGATCAGGACGGCCTCCGCGCAAAGGTGGCAAGCCGCAGCGCGGGCCCAAAGGGAAGGGTCAGGGCGGCAAGCCTGAGGCCGCGCGCAGTTTCAGCGCCAAGCCCGAGAAAAAAGATCGCATTGATCCCGATAACCCATTTGCGCAGGCCTTGATGGGTCTGAAGGAGAAAGGTTGACCCAATCCCGCCCGACCTTGCGGATTGATAAATGGCTGTGGCACGCGCGGTTCTTCAAAACCCGCAGCCTCGCCACCCGTATTGTTGAGGAGGGGGCGGTGCGGGTGAACAGCGCGCGGGTTACCAAACCCGCAACTGCCATCGGCGCGGGGGATGTTCTGACCTTCGCACAAGGCCAGACGGTGCGCGTGGTGCGGGTTATATCCTTGCCCGTCCGCCGCGGCCCCGCCTCGGAGGCGCAGGCCTGTTATGCCGATTTGAGCGAGATCAAAGAAACTGTTCCAGAAAAGCCCCAGATGGAGGGACATGGACGCCCCTCAAAACGCGAAAGGCGACAGGCTATTTCTTTGCGCCAAGGGGTGCTTGAATGATGGGCGACAGGGCAGTAAACCCATGCCGCATGATCTTTTGAAAAGAGTGATGACCCTATGACCTATGTCGTGACCGACAATTGCATTGCCTGCAAATATACAGACTGCGTTGAGGTATGCCCCGTGGATTGCTTCTACGAGGGCGAGAATATGTTGGTCATCCATCCAGACGAATGTATCGATTGTGGCGTCTGCGAGCCTGAATGCCCTGCCGATGCGATCCGGCCCGACACTGAGCCAGATATGGAGCAGTGGGTTGAGTTTAACCGCAAATGGTCAGAAGCATGGCCTGTGATCATTACCAAGAAAGACCCACTGCCCGAGGCAGAGGAAATGGATGGTAAGCCTGGCAAAATGGATCTCTTTTCCGAAAAGCCCGGTGAAGGTGGTTAAATAGCAAAAAGACGCGGCGATTCTGGCACCGATTCGCCTGTGTTCTGTTTGTGCTGGCCTTTATTTGTGCGCAAATTTATCTGAAAAAATAGGGATACGGGCGCAGGTCTGCTGCGCCAACTTTGAATCAGCGTAATTTTGTGTTAAATTAATGTTGCAAGCTTTTTTGGAATCACTGCCCAAACCAACATATTCACGGGCTTAGGCCATCGCCTCACATTCCGTAACAATCGCCAAGGTAGAAAAGCAGCTCTTTTCTGCATGCGGTTTTTTCGGCTGATTGCCGTGGGTGGCCCGTGCAAAGGAAACACTGCTTATGAGCAAGTCGCGTAAATCGCAAGAATTCAGCCCCAATGATTATGTCGTCTATCCCGCCCATGGTGTAGGTCAGATCATCTCGATTGAAGAGCAAGAGATTGCTGGCATCAATCTGGAGCTGTTCGTGATCTCGTTTGAAAAAGACAAAATGACCCTGCGGGTGCCAACCGCAAAGGCCACTGAGGTCGGGATGCGCTCGCTGTCGAGTCCCGATGTCGTGTCCAAGGCGCTAGATACGCTGAAGGGTAAGGCGCGGGTGAAGCGGGCCATGTGGTCGCGCCGTGCGCAAGAATATGAGCAAAAGATCAATTCTGGCGATTTGATCGCAATTGCCGAAGTGGTGCGCGATTTGCATCGTGCGGATGACCAGCGCGAGCAAAGCTATTCTGAGCGTCAGCTGTATGAAGCGGCGCTCGAGCGTTTGACCCGCGAGTTGGCCGCCGTGCAAGGCATGGATGAGCGCGGCGCGCAGCAGCGCGTGGATGAGGTTTTGACCGCCCGCGCGGCCTAAGCCATTTCTTGAAACATTCGATGCGCCGCGTGAAGGGATCTTCGCGCGGCGTTTTTGTTATAAGACAGATGCAATTGTCGCCAAGGCGACAATTTCGGTGATCTGTTGGCTTGCCCCCAACACATCCCCCGTTTGCCCGCCGATTTTGGCCTTAGCCAACAGGCCAAGGCCAAATGCCGTCAAGGCTGCAACGCCAATCACCAAGAGGCCCGAAAGCGGCCCGATTAGCCCCAATGTTATCAGGAAGGCAAGAATAGCTGCGCCGCCCGTGGTGACGTTAGACGGGGTTCCCACGCTGCGCGACAGGCCCGCGGCGCGGGGGTTGGGCAAAAAGCGCATCAGCACGACCATGGGCGCGCGGCTCAATGCAGCGATGGCAATCAGGGCAAGGGGGGCTTGCGGTAAAACCGTAATAATTAGGCTTGCGCGAAGCAGTAGCGATAAGGTCAGGGCAATGACGCCGTATACGCCCACATGACTGTCTTTCATGATGGTCAGGCGATCTTCCACACTCCATCCGCCCCAAAACCCATCAGCCACATCCGAGAGACCGTCCTCATGCATCGCGCCTGTGCTGAGGATAAGGGCGGCAAGCGCGATTATACCCGCAACGCTAAGCGGCAGGCCCAGCCCCAAAGCCGCACCGCCAAGCCCCATCCCAATCGCGCCGATAGCCGCGCCCACAAGCGGATAGGCCCATGCGGCCTCTGCGCCGCGCGTGTAATCGGGTTTGAAGGGCAGGGAAAGGCGGCTCAAAAGCGCAAAGGCAACGGCGATATCGCCTAGTTTTGGTCGGTTTCCATGCAGAAAGTTATAGGTCATTCTTGCGATGTTCCTGTTGTCCCCGCCATTGTCTATCGGATAGGGGGGGCAGCACGCAATCCTTTGATCTGGTGGACAAAGCTCGTCATGCAATTTGAGACCCTTTCCGACATTCGCGCGACCCTTGTCGCAGCCCCCAAATCTGATGCAACCGCGTTGGAGGCTGCCGAGTTGCGCAACAGCCAATTGACCAAGCCCCCTGCCGCTTTGGGGCGTCTTGAGGAGGTGGCAATCTGGTATTGCGGGTGGCGCGGTAATGCGCGCGCGCAAATTGACGCCCCACAGGTCATTGTCTTTGCAGGGAATCACGGGATCACCGCTCAGGGTGTCAGTGCCTTTCCCGCTGAGGTCACAGTGCAAATGGTTGCTAATTTCGAGGCAGGCGGGGCAGCGATCAATCAACTGTCCAAGCTTGCTGGCGCGAAGATGGATGTTCATGCGCTTGATCTGGAACAGCCAACCGCAGATTTCACGCAAGGCCCTGCAATGGATGAGGCCGCATTTTTGGCTGCGTTCTTAACGGGCTGGGGGGCTGTTGATCCAACTTCTGACCTTTTGGTGGTGGGAGAAATGGGGATCGGCAACACCACTGCCGCTGCGGCGATGGCCTGCGCGCTGTTTGGTGGCACGGGGGGCGATTGGGTTGGTCGCGGCACGGGTGTGGATGATGCGGGCCTTGCGCGCAAGGCGGATGTGGTGGCGCGGGGGATTGCCGCGAACCCTGAGGCGCGGAGCGATCCATTGACGGCTTTGCGATGCTTGGGCGGGCGCGAGATTGTTGCCATGGCGGGCGCGATTGCTGCGGCGCGCGCAAACTGCATCCCTGTTATCCTTGATGGATTTATCTGCACTGCGGCGGCCGCCTGTTTGGAGCAGGCCCAAAAGGGTGCATTGGATCATTGTGTGGCAGGCCATCTCTCAGCTGAGGGAGGACATCGCAAATTGCTGGACGCGATTGGCAAAGAGCCTTTGCTGAACCTTGGATTGCGTCTTGGTGAAGGTAGCGGGGCCGCCTTGGCCATTCAAATTCTTAAAGGGGCGCTTGCCTGCCACTCAGGCATGGCGAGCTTTGCTGAAGCTGGCGTCAGCGCGGGTTAAGAGGCATCCCGCGCACCGCCGCGTGACAGCTTGCCCGAAAGTGCGCTGGCATCACCGCGCGCGCGGCGGCGATCTGTAGGGCCTTCCCACATGGCATTCTCCCGCGTGGATTCGTCTAATGCGCTGAGCAGCGCCGCCTCAAGGTTCGCGTTCAATTCGCGCGCGCGTTCCATATAGGCGGGGTTCTCGGCAATCGGCACGCCTAGTTTCCACAGTTCCGCCAAATCGCGCAGATTTTGGCGGTCATGGCGGTAAAAGGCCACCTCCATTTCATGGGCCTCGTAATCAGACAGGCCCATATCCTCAAGCACATAGCGCGCGGCCCGCAGTGAGCTGTCGAACATCTCGCGCACGATATGATCTGCACCTGCCTTATAAAGTTCGTAGACATGCAGCCGATCATGCGCCCGTGCAGTGATATGGAGATCTGGCCTGATGCGGCGCGCATAGGTGACAAGACGCACCGCGCTTTCCTTGTTGTCGACCGCAACGACAAGAACCTTGGCCTCTTCTAACCCTGCCGCAGTCAAGAGTTCGGGGCGGGTCGGGTCGCCGAAAAACGCCTTGAAGCCAAAGCCGCGCATCAGTTGGATGACTGATAAATCGGCATCGAGCACCACCGTCTTAAACCCTGCACCTTGGACAACACGATTGACCACCTGCCCAAACCGCCCCACGCCTGCGATGATGATGGGCGCGGTTTCCCCGATTTCATCGGCCTCTGGGGCGGTGCCTGTATCGGCCAAACGATGGGCGAGCCGATCATAGAGGATGAAGGCCAAAGGCGTCAGAAGCATGGACAGCGCCACAACCAGCAAAAGCGTTTCGCCGGTCGCATCGGTCATCACCGATTGCTGCACTGAGAATGAGATCAAAACAAAGCCAAACTCGCCCGCTTGTGCGAGGCCAAGCGTAAAGAGAGACAGGTCTTTTTTCCGCATTCCAAAGGCAAATCCGATAGCCAAAAGGATTATCCCTTTAAGGGCCATCATTCCCAAGGTCAGACCCAAGATTGTCAGGGGTGCTGAAAATAGCGTTCCGAAATTTATACCTGCGCCCACAGTGATAAAGAACAGCCCCAAGAGCAGGCCTTTGAACGGGGCGATATCGGCCTCTAATTCATGGCGGAATTCGGAATTGGCAAGGACAACGCCCGCAATAAACGCCCCAAGCGCGGGCGAAAGCCCCACCAAGATCATGAGGGCTGCGATACCAACAACGATCACTAGCGCCACCGCGGTATAAACCTCGCGCAAGCGTGCCATGTGGATAAAGCGGAACAGGGGGCGGGATAGGAAATGCCCCGCAAGGATCACAAGCGCGATGGCGGCAATTGTGACCAGCGTTACCCCCCATCCCGGCAGTCCCTCGACCAGTGAGAAGGAATGGGCCCCATGATCCGCCGTATTGGTTGCGCGTTGGATCGAGCCGTCTTGTGCAAAACTTAAACTGCCCGACACGGCCAAAAGGGGAAGAAACGCCAACATCGGAATGACTGCAATATCTTGGGTCATAAGCACAGAAAACGCGCCGCGGCCGCCGTTGGTTTTCATCAATCCCTTTTCGCTGAGCGTCTGTAGCACAATCGCGGTCGAAGACAGGGCCAAGATCATCCCTGTTGCCAAGGCCAATTGCCATTGCAAGCCAAAGAGCAGCGCGACCCCTGCAAGCGCAAAGGTCGTCAAAACAACCTGCGCCCCGCCCAAACCGATCAAACGTTGCCGCATATCCCACAGATTGCGCGGCTCTAGTTCTAGACCGATCAGAAACAGCATCAGCACCACGCCAAATTCGGCGTAATGTTGGAGGTCATCCGTGTCCGACCCAATATACCCAATCAATGGGCCAATCGCGATGCCAGCAAGCAAATAGCCCAAGACCGATCCCAGACCAAACCGCACGGTCAAAGGCACAGTGATGACCATTGCAGAAAGGTAGATTGTCGCCTGTAAAAGCAGACTTTCCATCGGCCTGTCCTTTGCGTGGGGGAGGTTGCGTTCGTCTTGAGTGCAACTTTGGCACGAGTGGATCAGAGCGGCAAGGCGCTGTCTGGCTTGATTTGCGCCATCACGATCTCGGTGTGCAGTTTCTCGACCATCGGATGGGGTAAGATGATGGTATCAATGAGTTCGCGTAGGGCGTCTAGATCGCTGCGCCAAACGCGCAGGATTGTGTTTGCAGAGCCTGTGACATCAAAGGCTGAAACGATTTCAGGGGTGCTGTGTAGCAATCGCTTGAAATCATCCATCAAGGCAGGATCATGGGCGCTGCGGGTGAGTGTCAAAAACGCCTGCACTGATAAGCCGCAGGCCTCTGGTGCAATATCTATGCTGAACCGCGCGCAGCACGCCTGTTTGTTCATGCTTTTGTCGCCGCCGCCCTGCTTGAGAGGTCGAAAGACCAAGATGACGCCCCATCTCCTGCGCCGTCATTGCGCCATTTTGTTGCAAGGCACGTAATAAGCGGCGGTCAGTTCGGTCAAGCATGCGCAAATCACCCAAAATATAATCAAAACTTACATATAATTTGCATATCATTCGCGGCTTTCCAAGTCATTTGCGCGCGGATCAAAGGCCGCCCAACATTATGGGGCGCAATTCGCGTTCGAGTTTGCGCAACATGGCGGCTTCAAAATCTTGGTAATCGCGCGCCTGTTCGATAAAGGCACCCGGCCCGCGCAGGATTTCGCGTTGGTAATATTCGACAATATCAACCGCTGCGCCCCCAATCGCCAACCCGTTCACAGTGACGTTGTCAAAGGGGAAATGGGCAAAAGCGTGGCTTGGTTGAAATCCCTCGTTGTTTTCACCATCCCCCGAGATGTCGAGCGTATAAAAATCACAGGCAGGTGCTGCTGCTAATTGCGTGGCCCCAAAGCCGAGCGCGTATCCAAGTGCGGTTGGAAATTCATCATCCGCGCGCGGTGCGGCCACAATTTCGGCAGCGACAGCGGTGAGGGTTGTCGGGGTGTCGAGGATCGTCCAGTCAACCAAAAACTGCTGTTGCCTTCGTCCTGACCACTCATACACCAAGATGGCCACGGGTGCCGCGCTGTCAAACAGTGCGGTCATGACAACTGGGCTTGTCAACGCATTGGCAAGGCCCGCGCGCATCAGCCTGTGTTCGTCACTGTCAACCGATGCCGATGCATCCAACCCAAGGGCCAAGGCCAAGCGGCAAGCCGTAGCCGATTGGGGCAGCAGCAAAGCCACCCCAATTATGAGTGCGGCCCTTACCAATGCCCGATATTTGGCATCGAAGCCCATGGTTCAGCGGGCTCTTGTGCCGCACCTTTTTGAAGCAATTCGACCGAGATATTATCGGGTGAGCGCACAAAGGCCATTCGGCCATCGCGCGGGGGGCGATTGATTGTCACGCCATGATCCATCAAGTGCTGACACATCGCGTAGATATCATCCACCTCATAGGCGAGATGCCCGAAATGGCGGCTATCTGATGGCAGCCCATCATCACCATCCCAGTTATAGGTCAGTTCAACGGGACATTCCTCTTGGCCTTCAGGGGCCATGAAGATCAGGCTAAAGCGCCCGCTTTCATAATCAGAGCGCCGCGTTTCCTTTAGGCCTAAGAGCGCAAAGAATTTTTGGGTTGCTTCAAGGTCTTTGACCCGCACCATTGTGTGAAGATATCGGATTGCCACGGCTGTCTCCCTCGTGAAATTTCGCGTTGCCTCAAGCTTAGCGTGAAATTTGCAGAATTACAGGGGGCCGGGGCACGAAATGCCCCACCCGATATTGCGGTTTGTGCTAAAATCGTTTCAATATACAGCGTAACGATGGCCCAACCTGTGGATGCGTGGCGATGCAGCAATATCATGACCAATTGGCGCTGATCCTTGAAAAGGGCGTGGATACAACGGACCGCACAGGCACGGGCACGCGCAGCTATTTCGGCCTGCAAGCGCGCTACGATTTGAGCGAAACTTTCCCGCTGATTACGACCAAAAAGCTGCATCTGAAATCCATTATTCACGAGTTGTTATGGTTCCTCGCGGGCGATACGAATATTGGCTATCTCAAAGAAAATGGCGTTTCCATTTGGGATGAATGGGCCGATGAAAAGGGCGATCTTGGCCCTGTTTACGGCCATCAATGGCGACATTTTCCAAAGGTTATGCATGGTGCAGATGGCGCCGTGTCGATTGGATCGGTTGATCAGATTTCGAATTTGGTTGAGATGATCAAACGCACGCCGGACAGTCGCCGCCTGATTGTGTCGGCTTGGAACCCGGGCGAGGTAGATCAAATGGCCCTGCCGCCCTGCCATACGCTGTGGCAGGTGAAAATCTTGAACGGGCGGCTGAGCCTGCAGCTTTATCAGCGTTCGGCAGATATGTTTTTAGGGGTTCCGTTTAACATTGCCTCTTATGCCTTGCTTGCGGTGATGCTGGCCCATGTCACGGGCTATAAGCCCGGCGAATTTGTGCATTCGATAGGCGATGGTCACATCTATTCCAATCATATGGATCAGGTGAAAGAGCAACTGTCGCGCGACAGTCGCCCTGCGCCGACCTTGCGGCTTGCACGCGATGTTGGGTCGATTTTCGATTTCCGCTACGATGATTTCATCATCGAAGGGTATGACCCCCATCCCGCCATCAAAGCGCCAGTGGCGGTTTAGGGGGGTAAGATCATGATTTCACTTGTCGTGGCGCGGGCGCAGAACGGCGCGATTGGAAAGGGCAACACAATCCCGTGGCACGCGCCCGAGGATTTGGCCTTTTTCCAACGTGAAACAATGGGCGGGGCGGTGATTATGGGCCGTATCACATGGGAGAGCCTCCCGTTTAAGCCGCTGAAAAATCGCCTCAATATCGTGGTCAGCCGTGATAAATCCTTGCACGATAAGGTTGTCGCTTCTGTGGATGCAGCGATTGAGTTGGCCCGAAGCGCAGGATATCCGCGGATTTACGGGATTGGCGGTGCACAGATTTATGCGCAAATGCTGCCGATGGCAGACAGGCTTTTGGTCACCGAGGTTGATTTGGTGATTGAGGCGGCAGATGCCTACTTCCCTGAGATCACCGAAAGTGATTGGCGCGAGGCGTGGCGGCATCCCTTGCGCGAGGAAGGCCCCGCGTGCGTGGTGCGGGAATTGGTGCGGGCCTAAAGTTTTGCCTTATTCAAAAGCACCGCTAACTTATGGCATGCGGGACGTAGCGCGAAAAGGCGGCAGCTGATGACCCTCTTAATGCTCTTCGTGGCGACATCTTTGATCTTCCTCATTGCTGATGCGGTGATGTTGAACACAGTGTTACAGCCTGTCTTTGCGCGGCATATTGGCGACTTGCTCTATGAAGGTGGGTTTCGCCTGTTGCCTGCAATCTTGTTTTATCTGACCTATATGGGGGGCATTCTTTACTTTGCCTCCACCCCCGCGATGCGCGCAGATACGCCAAGCCTTGCCCTGATCAATGGTGCAATTTTGGGCTTTGTGGCCTATGGCACCTATGAATTCACCTCTTGGGCGGTGATGCGTGATTGGCATCCGCAAATGGTGCTAATGGATGTGATTTGGGGCGCCACGCTGACAGGGGTTGCCGCATGGGGTGGGGTCATGATCGCGCGCGCCATCACGGCCTAGGAGGCCATGCGCGCAAAGCGGTGTGGTTGCCTTGCGCGCGGGGTTTTGACGTCAGAGAATTTTCAGATCGACCGCAGAGGCGCGACCATCGCGGCCTTCACGAAGCTCAAAGCTGATTTTCGTGTTATCGGCTAATTCTTTCATCCCCGCTTGTTCAACTGCAGAGATATGCACGAACACATCTTTGCCGCCGCCATCAGGCGCGATAAACCCGTAACCTTTGGTGGTGTTGAACCATTTCACAGTGCCAGTGGGCATTTTCGTATCTTTCCTGTCTCAAGTCTCAATCCCACAAGCGTGTCTGCGCGTGGGGTGCAGCCAGGGCCGATGACCATGCTTTTGCTGCCGTCTCAAAAGCAGTTCAACTGGTGACCTAGAGGCACGCCAAGAGAGTGCCTTGGTTTTACTAAAAATCAAGAAAAACTCTCTGGAACCGAGCGCCTGCGGCCCTATGCTGTGGTTTGTGGAATAAAAAAGAGGCACAGATGCAGATTATTGGGCTGAAAAATTGTGACACATGCCGCAAGGCGGTGAAGGAATTGACCGCTGCAGGTCATAGCGCCGCGTTGCGTGATCTGCGCGAAACCCCGTTGAACGATGCTGAGATTTCGCAGTTTTTGGCAGAATTTGGGGCGGATGCCCTCATCAATCGCAAATCCACCACATGGCGTGGTTTGGATGATGCCACGCGCGCCACTGATCCAAAGGCGCTGTTGGCGACCCATGCCGCCCTGATGAAACGCCCCGTCATCCTTGCGGATCACGGGGCGCTATATCTGGGATGGGGCGCGGATGTAAAAGCCGCGCTTTTATAAATTAGCTGCGCAGATCAGGCGCAATCGCCTCTGCCACTAAGGCATCGATCAAGGCATCTAAGGGCTGAACGGAAGTTTGACTTTCACCCAAACGGCGCAAGGTCACGCTTCGATCTTCCATCTCTTTGCGTCCAACAGCCAAAATCACAGGCACCTTTCCTGTGGAATGCTCGCGGATTTTATAATTGATCTTTTCGTTGCGCTTATCAGCCTCGGCGCGCACGCCCCGTTTTTTGAGCAACGCGACAATCTCATCCACAAAACCATCCGCTTCGGAGACGATAGAAGCAACCACAACTTGACGCGGGGCCAACCAGAAGGGCAGGCGGCCTGCGAAGTTCTCGATCAAGATGCCGATGAAACGCTCAAAGCTGCCCAAAATTGCGCGGTGCAGCATGACGGGACGGTGTTTCGCGCCATCCTCGCCGATATAGGTGGCGTCCAGACGTTCGGGCAGAACGAAATCCACCTGCAACGTGCCGCATTGCCAATCTCGCCCAATGGCATCGGTCAGCACGAATTCCAGTTTCGGGCCGTAAAAAGCCCCTTCGCCGGGATTCAGTTCATAGGCATATCCCGCCGCTTCGGTGGCGGATTTAAGTGCCGCTTCGGCCTTGTCCCAAACCTCATCGCTGCCCGCGCGGGTGTCGGGGCGGTCAGAGAATTTCACGCGGAATTTCTCAAACCCAAGATCCTTGTAAACCGCCGAAAGCAACTCGATGAATTGCTTTGTTTCATCTTCAATCTGCGTTTCGCGGCAGAAGATATGCGCGTCATCTTGGGTAAAGCCGCGCACCCGCATGATCCCATGCAATGCGCCCGATGGTTCGTATCGGTTACATGATCCAAATTCCGCCATCCGCAAGGGCAGGTCGCGATAGGATTTCATGCCCTGATTGAAAATCTGCACATGGCAGGGGCAGTTCATCGGCTTCAGGGCGTTGATGGCCTTTTCGCGGGCATGGTCTTCGTCCACTTCCACGATGAACATATTCTCTTGGTATTTTTCCCAATGGCCCGAGGCCTCCCAAAGACGGCGGTCAACTACTTGCGGGGTGTTAACTTCTACATAGCCGCCATCTTGCTGACGGCGGCGCATGTAATCTTGCAGCGCCGTGTATATGCGCCACCCATTGGGGTGCCAAAACACCTGACCTGGGGCCTCTTCCTGCATATGGAACAGGTTCATCTCTCGGCCCAAGCGGCGGTGGTCGCGCTTTTCGGCTTCTTCCAAGAAAGTCAGATGCGCCTTGAGGTCATCGCGGTTTTTGAACGCGACCCCATAGATGCGCTGCAACATCGGGCGGTTGCTGTCGCCGCGCCAATATGCGCCTGCGAGTTTCATCAATTTAAACGCATCAGCGGGCAATTGCCCTGTGTGCTGCAAATGCGGGCCACGGCAGAGGTCTTGCCAATCCCCGTGCCAATACATCCGCACGGGTTGATCTTCGGGGATCATCCCAACCAGTTCTACCTTATATGGTTCGCCTGCTGCTTCGTAATGCGCGATTGCGCGTGCGCGATCCCAGATTTCTGTGCGCACGGCATCGCGGGCGTTGATGATCTCTTTCATCTTCGCCTCAATCCGACCCAGATCATCTGGGGTGAAGGGCTCTTTGCGGTCAAAATCGTAATACCAGCCATTTTCGATGACGGGGCCGATTGTCACTTTTACATCTGGCCAGATTTCTTGAACGGCGCGCGCCATCACATGGGCAAAGTCGTGACGGATCAGCTCTAAGGCTTCGGCGTCATTATCCTTCATGGTGTTGATCGCGATGGTGGCATCGGCATCAATTGGCCAAGCCAAGTCGTAATGCGCGCCGTTCACTGTGGCGCTGATCGCCTTTTTGGCAAGCGAGCTTGCGATGCTTTCGGCCACCTCGGCGGCTGTCACGCCAGCCTCGTAGCTGCGGGAATTGCCATCGGGAAATGTTAGGGAAATCTGTGGCATCGCCATTGCTCCTCGTCAGTTTGGCGCCTACGAAACGCCCGGTTGCGGGTTAAGTGTTGCTTGGTCTTTTGGCGCGCCTTTGATGTGGTGTCAACTCTTGCGCGGGGGGACAGGTTTTTGGCATGGAGGGGACATATGCCCGCACATGAAAGCGAAACCATGCCCGACCATCTGATCACCGAGAAATCTCGCAGCATTGCCTATCATCTGACGGAAGGCACCCATCCGATGGTGGTGTTTTTGGGCGGCTTGCGCTCAGACATGGCGGGAACCAAGGCTGTATTCCTTGAGGAATACGCTAAATCCCGTGGGCGGGCTTTCCTGCGGTTTGATTATTCTGGCCATGGCGAAAGCAGCGGCGCGTTCACCGAGGGCTGTATTGGCGATTGGGCCGAAGACGCCGCCGAGGTTTTAGATCGCCTTGCCCCGAAGCGGGTGGTTTTGGTGGGGTCGTCCATGGGGGGATGGATTTCACTGTTGATAGCGCGCCGAAACCCCGAACGGATTGCGGGGCTGATTGGCATCGCGGCTGCCCCTGATTTTACTGAAGATGGGTTTTGGGCCAGTTTCACCGACGATCAACGCGCTGAAGTCATGGGGCAGGGGCAAACCGCGCTGCCCTCAGAATACGGGGAGCCGATGATCGTCACCAAGCGCATGATTGAGGATGGACGCAAGAATTTGGTTCTGCGCAGCGCTCTGGCGATTGACGCCCCTGTGCGCCTTTTACAAGGCACCGAGGATGAGGCGGTGGATCAAACGGTGGCTTTGCGCCTTCTTGCGCATTTGCAGTGCGATGATTTGCATTTGGAATTGGTCAAAGGCGAGGATCACCGCTTTTCCAGCCCGCATTGCCTTGATCTTTTGGCGCGCAGGCTGGATGAAATGCTGGAAAGCGCGGTTTAACTGACGGCTTTGATCTTCGCGGACTTATTGTTGGCGTCAATGAAATCCAGAACAAGCGGGCGGATATTGTTGCGCCAGCTTTTGCCTGCAAAAATCCCGTAATGGCCTGCATCAGGCTCGAGGTGGCTCGCCTTTTTGCTGTCTGGCAGGCCGGTGCATAGATCTAGGGCTGCAACACATTGGCCCGGGGCGGAAATGTCATCTTTGCCGCCCTCAACAGTTTTCACTGCAACCGATGTGATTTGACCGATATCAACAGGCTTACCCGAAACGGTGAAGGTGTTTTTCGCAATCTCGCGCTTCTTGAAGATACGATCCACGGTTGAGAGGTAGAATTCCGCAGGCATATCCATGACCGCAAGATATTCATCGTAAAAGCGGTTATGCTTGTCGTTGTCAGATGCCTCGCCCTTGGCCACACGAAGAATCTGCTCGGTGAAGGCGCGGCTGTGTTTTTCGGCATTCATCGCCATAAACGAGCTAAGCTGCTGCAATCCTGGATAGACCATGCGGCCGGCGCCTGCATATTTGAACCCCACCCGCTGCAACATGGACTGTTCCAACTGGCCCATGGTGACGCGATTGCCAAAATCGGTCACATCCGTTGGCGCGGCTTCTGGGTCAATTGGGCCCCCGATCAGGGTCAATGAGCGGGGCTGTGCCTTGGGGTCTTCCTCGGCCAGATAGGCGGTCGCTGCTAAGGTCAGAGGGGCGGGTTGGCAGACCGCGATGACATGGGTGTCTGGCCCCATGTGGCGCATGAACTCCACCAGATAGAGGGTGTAATCCTCGACATCGAACTTGCCTGCGCTGACAGGGATGTCGCGGGCATTGTGCCAATCGGTGACATAGACATCACAATCGGGCAGCAGACTGATGACGGTCGAGCGCAGAAGCGTGGCGTAATGGCCCGACATTGGGGCAACCAACAACACCTTGCGGGTCATAGCCGCGCGCTCTGCAACAGCGAAATGCACCAAATCGCCAAAAGGTTTTGGAAGAACAACATTCGGACTGACCGCGTGGTCACGGCCATCGCTGAGTGTGATGGAGCGAATGCCCCAATCAGGTTTTACCGCCATGCGCGCAAAACTGCGCTCCATCACCTCACCCCAAGCGGCGGTCATTTGGATGGCGGGATTGGCCACAAGCCCGAATTGCGGATAGGAGCACATCGCCCGCGCGGTTGATCCAAGCCATTGGTTGGTCACGCGCATGGTTTCCATGAAATCATAGGTGAGAAGCTGTCGCATCGGATGCATATCTCCAAAATTGAGCTTGGGCGCCGTCAATGCACCCTGCGGTAAATCAACCCTACCCCCTCACCTTGGTAAAGCCTCTCTATGCAAATGCAGCATTTATCGGATAAAATCAAGCAAAGTGACGATCCGCGCGCGAGGAGGCAAGAGTCATGGGTGACCATTTAGAAAAGTTAAACACCAATCTCAAACGCGTGGAAGAGTTAAGCCGACGTTTGGTCGAAGCCCTCGCAAATAAAGACCAAAACGACCCTGGCCTGAATGGGCCAGGCCCCGATCTCTATATGAAAGCCAGCATGGCATACTGGTCGGAATTGGTGAATAACCCCGCAAAATTAATGGAGCGGCAGGTCAAATTTTGGGCTGATTCCGTCACCCATTACGCGGAAGCTCAACAGAATCTTACGCAAGGCAAGCTAGAGCCGCCCGAGGATAACACCCCAGATGATCGCCGTTTTTCCAATCCGCTGTGGAAAACGCACCCCTATTTTAACTACGTCAAACAGCAATATATGATCTCGGCCAATGCCATAGAGGTCTCGTTGAAGGATCTTGAGGGGCTAGAGCATAAAGATCGGCAGAGAATCGAATTCTTTGCAAAACAGATGGTTGATCTTTTTGCACCAACAAATTTTCTGGCCACAAACCCAGATGCGTTGGAGCGTGCGGTCGAAACCGAGGGCGAAAGCCTTGTGAAGGGCTTAGAGAACCTTGTGCGCGATATTGAGGCCCATAAGGGTGAGATCTTGCCAACTTTGGCCGATGGTTCGGCCTTTGAATTGGGCACGAATATCGCAACCGCAAAAGGCGCCGTCATCTATCGCAACGAAATGATGGAGTTGCTGCAATTCGCGCCGACCACAGAGAAGGTCTATAAAAAACCTGTGATCATCTTCCCGCCGTGGATCAACAAATATTACGTAATGGATTTGCGCCCCGAAAATAGTTTGATCCGATGGATTGTGGATCAAGGCTATACCTTATTCGTAGTGTCTTGGAAGAACCCTGATAAGTCCTATTCAGATAAGGGCCTCGAAGATTACATCGAGAAAGGCTATCTCAAGGCTATTGACGTCGCCAAAGAGATCACGGGCAGTAAGGCGGTCAATACGGTGGGCTATTGCATTGCAGGCACCACCCTTAGCCTCACGCTCTCGCTGCTGAAAAAACGGCGCCAAAAGCCGATTTCATCGGCCACCTTCTTCACCACGATGACGGATTTTTCCGATCAGGGTGAATTTACGGTCTTTCTGCAAGATGACTTTGTCGATGCCATCGAACGGCAGGTTGCCGAAGATGGTGTGCTTGATAACAAATATATGGCCAAGACCTTTAGCTTTTTGCGCGCCAAGGATTTGATCTACGGCCCTGCGGTGCGCAGCTATATGATGGGGGAGGCGCCGCCTGCCTTTGACCTGCTTTACTGGAATGGTGACGGGACGCATTTGCCTGGCAAGATGACCGTGCAATATTTGCGAGGTCTTTGCCAAAGCAATGATTTTGCTGAGCGCACGTTTGAATTGATGGGAAAGAAGCTCAAGGTCAGTGATGTCGACCTGCCGCTTTGCGCCATTGCCTGCGAGGCGGATCACATTGCGGCGTGGAAGGACAGTTATCGCGGTGTGCAAAAAATGGGGTCACAAGATAAAACCTTTATTCTATCCCAATCGGGCCATATCGCGGGGATCATCAATCCGCCCAACAAAAAGAAATACGGTCACTATACACAAGATGACCTTAGCCTTTCCGTGAAAGACTGGCGCGAGCAGGCTGAATTCCACGAAGGGTCATGGTGGCCTCGGTGGGAAGCATGGTTGCGCACCCATTCGGGAAAGCGCGTTGCCGCGCGCAGCTTGGGTGAGTCGGGCTATAAAATATTGGCGCAAGCCCCCGGAACCTATGTCAAGGAAACGCCAGAACTCTGATAATCCATAAAATTTTTGGCTTTTGCTGCGGTGCAGAAAAGTGCTTGACTTGCTGCGATGCAGCATGGCATATACTGCACATGCAGCAAACGCAGTCCGCGAAACACGCGATATTTTTTGGAGTAGAGACCATGGCAAAAACAGCCGCAAACGAATTCACAAAAGTTCTTCAGGACATGATGAAGGCTTACCCAATGGACATGTCGGCAATGACCGACGCGTTCAAAAACTCTGCCGCGATGGGCGAGAAGTTCTCGAAAGTTGCTCTTGAAGCCGCTGAGAAATCCTCTGAAATCCAAGCAGGTTGGACAAAAGAAACCATCGCGAAACTCGGCGATTTTGCAAAAGTTAAAGAAGAGCCTGCTGATTACAGCAAAGCCCTGACCGATTTCGCTTCTGCACAAGCAGAAATCGCAGCTGAAAACATGGCTGCTTTCGCTGAAGTCGCGAAAAAAGTTCAGATGGACACTGTTGAGTTGATGATGGCTGCAGGCAAATCTGCAACTGAAGAAGCTTCTGCAGCTGTTAAAAAAGCAACTGCTGAAGTCACTGCAGCAGCCAAGAAAGCAGCAACTGCAGCTGCATAAGCTACAGATTTCTGTGCCGCGTTGGTATCCTCCCTTCCAACGCGCTCCCAAGAAGGGCAGGCCTCACCGCCTGCCCTTTTTGCATCTGCAAAACAATTATTGTTTTTTTTCTGCGACTGCTTAGGCTGATCCCTAGGGTGAACGCGTGACAGTAAGTCAGGGAGGATGAAATGGCACAGGCACAAGAGCCTTTATTGATCAAACGCTATGCCAGCCGCAGGCTCTATAATACTGAGACCTCCGATTATGTGACGCTTGATGATATTGCGGGGTTCATCCGCGCGGGGCGCGAGGTGAAGATTGTTGACCTGAAATCAGGGGATGATCTGACCCGCCAATTTCTGTTGCAGATTATCGCAGAACATGAATCACGCGGCGAAAGTGTTTTGCCAATCGCCGTGCTGAATGATCTGGTGCGCAGTTACACAAGCCAAGCACAAAGCGTGGTTCCCGATTTTCTTGCGATGTCCTTTGATATGCTCAAACAGGGCCAATCCGCGATGATGGAAAACATGAGCGCGATTAACCCGATGGCCTCCATGCCCGGGTTTGAGGCCATGCGCGCCCAGCAAGAAGCCTTGATGAAGGCGATGACTGGTGGTTTGGGCAAAGGGTGGTCAGGCCCGAGCGCAGAGGAGGAAGACGCGCCCACCCCTGCGAGCGAAGAGGACGAACTGAGCCAGATCAAACGCCAGCTTGCGGAACTGCAAAACAAGCTCTCCAAGCTGTGATGGCATCGGAGGCGCGCTGTGCTACAGCGCCCTCCATCCGATGTCTGAGCGGCAAAACCCGTCAGGCCAATCAATTTTATTGACCATGTCATAGGCGCGGTGGCGGGCCTCGGCCAAGGTTTCACCTCGGGCGGTGACGTTTAAAACGCGCCCTCCTGCGGCTGTGATTGCGCCATTCACTTCCTTGGTGCCTGCGTGAAATACCATGTGGTTGCTGTCTTGCGCCAACGCCTCAAGCCCGTTGATCACGCTGCCTTTTTCATATGATCCGGGATAGCCATTTGCCGCCATCACAACGCTGAGCGCGTGATCCTCGGCCCAGTTGACCGACATTTGGTCAAGCCTCTGTTCCGCGCAAGCCACCATCAGATCTAAGGCCTGCGCGCCGAGGCGCATCATCAACACCTGACATTCAGGATCGCCAAAGCGCACGTTATATTCGACCAAGCGTGCTTGGCCGTCTTTGATCATCAACCCTGCATAAAGTACGCCGCGATAGGGCGTGCTGCGCTTGGCCATTTCGTCAATCGTGGGCTGCACAATCTCGCGCAAGGCGCGCGCGGCGATCTCATCGCTTAGGACGGGGGCAGGGCTATAGGCACCCATGCCACCCGTATTCGGCCCCGCATCATTGTCAAAGGCGCGTTTATGATCTTGGGCTGTGCCAATAGGCAGGATGGATGCGCCATCAGAGAGAATGAAGAAACTGGCTTCTTCACCCTCCATGAACTCTTCGATTACCACCTCGGCACCTGCATCGCCGAACTCGCCGCCGAACATATCGTCAATCGCGTCCAACGCCTCGGTCAGGGCCATCGCCACGATCACACCTTTTCCCGCCGCCAAACCATCGGCCTTGACCACAATGGGCGCGCCTTGTGCTGTGACGTAGTCCCGCGCGGATGCTGCATCGGTGAACCGCGCGTAGGCGGCAGTCGGTGCCTTGGCCGCGTCACAGATTTCCTTGGTAAAGGCCTTAGAGGCCTCAAGCCGCGCCGCCTCTCGGCTTGGGCCAAAAGCCAAGATGCCCGATTGTGACAGGGCATCGACCACGCCCTCGGCCAAGGGGGCTTCGGGCCCAACAATCACAAAATCAATTGCGTTTTCGGCAGCAAAATCCACAACCGCCTGCGGGTTAAGAATATCGATATCGGCACAAGCGGCGATTTGGGCGATCCCCGCATTGCCGGGGGCAACGATCAACGTATCACATTTGGGGCTTTGCAAAACCGCCCAAGCCAAAGCGTGTTCACGGCCACCACTGCCCAAAATCAAGATATTCATCGCATCCGCTCCACTTGGCCTTTTCGTTGCCGCGTTCTAAGCTGCGAGGGAAATCAACGCAAGCCAACCCAAGGGATGAAGGGCAGATGTCGGATTTGATCGAAGAAGCCGAGGGCGGAAACGCACCAGAGTTCTCTGTCACCGAGCTTTCTGGTGCGGTGAAGCGAATGATTGAGGGGGAGTTCTCGCATATCCGCGTGCGCGGCGAATTGGGCCGTATTTCGCGCCCTGCTTCTGGTCATATCTATTTGACCTTGAAAGATGATCGCTCAAATTTGGATGCCGTGATCTGGAAGGGCACAGCCGCGCGCCTATCCCACAGACCCGAAGAGGGGATGGAGGTTGTCGCTTCGGGGCGCATGACGACCTTTGCAGGCCAATCGAAATATCAATTGGTGATCGAGGATATGCGCCCTGCGGGGGCGGGTGCCTTGATGGCGATGTTGGAACAGCGCCGTATCAAATTGGCTGCTGAGGGTTTATTTGATGCTGCGCGCAAGCAGGAGCTGCCCTTTTTGCCTGAGGTGATCGGTGTGGTTACCTCGCCCTCTGGGGCGGTGATCCGCGATATTTTGCACCGCCTGCGGGATCGTTTCCCACGGCAGGTCTTGATCTGGCCTGTCGCGGTTCAAGGAGAGAAATGCGCGCAAGAAGTGACGGCAGGCATTCGCGGGTTTAACGCCCTTACCGCAGGGGGGCACATCCCCCGCCCTGATTTGATCATCGTGGCGCGGGGCGGAGGCAGCCTTGAAGACCTGTGGGGTTTCAACGAGGAAATCGTGGTGCGCGCCGCCGCCGAAAGCAGGATCCCCCTGATCTCCGCTGTGGGGCATGAAACCGATACCACCTTGATTGATTTTGCGGCTGATTATCGCGCGCCCACGCCGACCGCTGCGGCCGAGCGTGCGGTGCCTGTGCGGATGGATATCCTCACTTGGGTTCAAGATTGCGGCGCGCGCCTCTCGCGGGGGGCACAGGCAGTTGTCACGCAGCGGCGTGTGCGGCTGGCGGATCTCTCGCGCGCCTTGCCGCGCCCTGCCTCGCTGCTTGAGACTGCGCAGCAGCGCCTTGATCGCGTGGCAGACAGGCTTGAGCCTGCATTGGTGCAATCCGTGCAAACCCGCAGCCATCATGTGCAAACTGTGGGCGCGCGACTGGTGCCTGCCTTGGATCGTGCTTTGGCGCAAAAACGCCTGCCTTATGAGCGCGCTTGCGCCAATTTGCGCCCCTCGGTTCTGAGCCGCGCGATTGCAGATGCACAGCAAAAACTGAATGCCCTTGAACGGATGCGGCAGAGCCTCGGCTACACGGCAACGCTCAAGCGCGGCTATGCGGTGTTGCGCAATGAGACGGGGTTGATCACCACAACTGCAGCTCTGCGCACGGCGTCCGAGGTTGAGGTTGAACTGGCTGATGGTAAGGCGCAGATTAAGCCGCTCCCGTAAAGGTGTGGCGGGAATCCGCTTGCTGCCTTATCTAGGCGGGCTATAGTTTTCGTGAGACAGCCTATGCACAAGAAAGGGGCCTCTTATGCCGATCAAAAACCGTTTTGCCGAATTGCTGCCCGAAGTCACCGCGTGGCGGCGCGATCTGCACGAGAACCCCGAAATCCTGTTTGAAACCCATCGCACCTCGGCTGTGGTGGCCGAGCGGTTGCGCGAATTTGGCTGTGACGAGGTGGTTACGGGCTTAGGGCGCACAGGGGTTGTGGGCATCATCAAAGGCAAATCCACTGCATCGGGTCGCTGCATCGGGTTGCGCGCAGATATGGATGCTCTGCCGATCCATGAAGAAACGGGGCTTGATTATGCCTCGAAAACACCCGGTGCAATGCATGCCTGCGGCCATGATGGGCATACGGCCATGTTGCTCGGTGCCGCGAAATATCTGGCCGAGACGCGCAATTTTGATGGCACGGTTGCCATCATCTTCCAACCCGCCGAAGAGGGCGGCGGCGGCGGCCGCGAAATGGTTGATGACGGGATGATGGAGCGTTTCGGCATCCAAGAGGTCTACGGGATGCATAATTGGCCGGGGATGCCCACGGGCGCATTCGCGATCCGACCTGGTCCATTTTTCGCCGCGACCGATCAATTCGATATTTACCTGACGGGCAAAGGGGGCCATGCCGCCAAACCGCAAGACACGATTGACCCTGTGGTGATGGGCAGCCATCTGGTGCTTGCCCTGCAAACCATCGCCAGCCGCAATGCCGACCCTGTGAAACAGGTGGTGGTTTCGGTGACGGCGATGCACAGCGCGGGCGAGGCCTATAACGTGATCCCGGAGAAAATCCATCTGCGCGGCACTGTGCGCACGCTTGACCCTGATCTGCGAGAATTGGCCGAAGCGCGGATTACCGCGATTGCCAAAGCCACCGCCGAGGGTTTTGGCGGGCAGGCCGAGGTGCAGTATCACCATGGCTATCCTGTGATGATCAATTCGGAGGCGCAAACCGAATTCGCCGCCGAAGTCGCCCGCGCCGTTTCAGGCGATTGTGTCGAAGCGCCCCTGATCATGGGCGGCGAAGATTTCGCCTTCATGCTCAATTCCCGCCCTGGGGCCTATATTCTGGTCGGCAATGGTGACAGCGCAGGCGTGCATCACCCAAAATACAATTTCAACGATGAAGCCATCCCCGCAGGCTGCAGCTGGTGGGCCGAGATCGTAGAGCGGCGGATGGCGGCGGGCTGAAGGGGTAAACCTACCCCCCCGTATGGCTCATATGCCGTGACATCTGACCCGCCACTTTTTGGCGGGAATAGTCGAAATCATGGCCTTTGGGTTTGCGGGCGATGGCTGTGCGGATGGCGGCCTCTAGGGTGGCGTTATCATCACTGGTGCGCAAGGGGGCGCGTAGGTCGGCCATGTCCTCTTGCCCCAAGCACATATAAAGCTGCCCCGTGCAGGTCAGGCGCACGCGATTGCAGCTTTCGCAGAAATTATGTGTGAGCGGCGTGATGAACCCAATTTTCTGCCCTGTCTCCTCAAGGCGGACATAGCGGGCAGGGCCGCCTGTGCGTTCGGCCAGATCGGTCAGAGTAAAGCGCGTGGCCAGACGCCCGCGCAAATCCGACAGGGGCCAATATTGGTCTAGGCGGTCTTCATTGCCCAGATCGCCCATTGGCATCACCTCGATAAAGGTCAGATCCATATCGTGCTGCGCGCACCAGGATTGGATGTCGAACAGTTCATCCTCATTGAACCCTTTAAGGGCCACCACATTGATTTTGACGCGCAGACCCGCGGCGCGCGCGGCCTCGATTCCCGCGAGGACTTGGGGCAGGCGGCCCCATCGGGTGATGGCGGCGAATTTGTCATCCTTCAGCGTATCAAGCGAGACATTGATCCGCCGCATCCCCAAATCATAAAGCGGCTGCGCAAAGCGGCTAAGTTGGCTGCCATTGGTGGTGAGGGTCAATTCCTCGAGCGCGCCTGTTTCCAGATGCCGTCCCATCGCCTCGAAAAAGGTCATGATGCCACGGCGCACCAAGGGTTCCCCGCCTGTGATCCGCAGTTTCTTGATCCCAAGATTGACGAAACTGGAACAAAGCCGATCCAGCTCTTCCAAGCTCAACAATTCGGCCTTGGGCAGGAATGTCATATTCTCCGCCATACAGTAGACGCAGCGAAAATCGCAGCGATCCGTGACGGAGACGCGCAGATAGGAAATCGCGCGGGCAAATGGGTCGATTAAAGGCGTGGTGGTGTTCATGCGCACAAGCCTAAATCAGCGCATAAACCCTGCGCAAGCCCTCATTCGATATGGCGGCGCAGGCGGTTGATCACAAACCAGACAAGCCCGATCAAAGGGATCACCGCAGCGGCTGTGAGTGTGGTTTTGGAAATTCCCAAAGGTTCGGACAAAGGGGCCAAAAGATAGGCCACCAGATTGATGGCGTAATAGCTGATGGCCACGACCGAAAGACCCTCAACCGTTTTTTGCAGCCGCAACTGCAGATCCGCGCGTTTGTTCATGCTTTCCAGCAGCAATTGGTTCTGCGCAGACCGCCCCACATCGACCCGTGTGCGCAACAAATCGCCCGCGCGAATGGCGCGATCTGTGATCTGTTGCAGGCGGTTTTCATTCGCCTTGACGGTTCGCATGGCGGGGTCAAAGCGGCGCATCATAAATTCCGCAAAGGTTTGCCGCCCCGCGAACCGCTCTTCGCGCAGCACGTTTATGCGTTGATTGACGAGCGCATTATAGGCGGTCGTGGCCCCAAAGCGAAACGCGCTTTCAGATTGCAATTTCTCCAATTCCGCGGCGATGGAGAGAAGTTGATCAAGCGTGTCTTCGGGCTGTGCCAAGTCACCATTCATATCAGCGACAAGTTGCGACAGGGTTTCGTCCAACTCGCCCATCCTTGCGCCAATATCGCGCGCGCGGGGAAGGCCGAGCATGGACATGGTTTTATAGGTTTCGATTTCGCAAATACGCTGCACCACGCGGCCGATACGCCGTTGGCCTGTCTCGCTATCCACAAAAACGGCAAAGCGCATATGCCCGCCGCTATCAATGCGAAAATCGCCTGCAATCACAGCACTTCCATCGAGAACCGAACTGACGGCAAGGCTTTCTGGAACGAACCACTCGTCAATCTCTTGTGCGATCTGGGCATCGCTTGGGGCATTGGCCACGCGAATATGCAGGGATGTGATCCGCGCACCGGGTGCGGATTTTAGCCATTCCTCGGGAAAGACCTGCCACAACTCAGGATCAAAGGCGCGTGTTTCTGGCCCGTCCACAAAGACGGTATAGGTTACAAATTCCGTGTGCATTTCCCATTTGATACGGAACTTGCCCATATCACCGAAATAATGGGTGGCATCAGGCTGCGGATGCGCGGCGCCGAACCGATCAAGCAGCGCGATAAGATGCGCGCGATCAAGAGCGCGGTCGCGCTTGGCAGCATTTTGCGGCTGTTTGATCGCGAGGAACAAAGCCTGCGAAGGCGCGTTCAGCGAAGGAAAGGGCCGCGCGTGCAACTCATTGGCAAGCGCATAGCGCAGCGGATGATCTTGTAGCATATGCCGTCACGCCTTTCAGGCGGGGAAAGATGCTTCAAACTGACGAAAATTTTTGGATATGTAAACCAAAAATTTATTTGTATTTTAAAGGTTTATCTGCACTCAGCGGTATGCAATCAGGTGGCCTTAGGTCACTGCGTTGCGTGTCTTCCATTCGGGGCGATCCCAAAGCTGGCCTTTGATGATTTCCGAAATTGCGCCAATGGCTGCGTCAATTTCAGCCGTGCCGATGTAAAGCGGCGCAATCCCAAATCTCAGAATGTCGGGGGCGCGGAAGTCTCCGATGATGCCGCGCGCGATCAGGGCTTGGCATAGGGCATAAGCCTGTTCGAAATGAAATGATACCTGACTGCCGCGTTGCTCGGGGTCGCGGGGGCTTGCAAGGCGCAGATTGGGGCAATTGGCCTCAATGCCTGCAATCAAACGCTCGGACAGCGCGACCGAGGCCGCACGTAGATCATTCAGATCAACCCCCTGCCACACATCAAGGGCGGCATCTAGGATTTGCATCTGCACCACCGCAGGGGTGCCAATCCGCATCCGATCCACCCCTGTAGCGGGCGTATAGTCTAGGGGAAACGCAAAGGGTGTCGCGTGCCCAAGCCACCCGTTGAGAACGGTATGCGCTTGGTCACGATATTGCGGGGCGATATAGATAAAGGCGGGCGCCCCTGGCCCGCCATTAAGGTATTTATAGCTGCATCCGACCGCAAAATCCGCGCCTGTTTGCGCCAGATGCACGGGGAACGCCCCCGCCGAATGGGCCAAGTCCCAGATTGTGATAATCCCTAATTCATGCGCCCGAGCCGTCAGGCGCGCCATGTCATGCCTGCGGCCTGTGCGATAATCAACTTGGGTCAGCATCAGCACGGCGATCTCGTCACTGAGTGCTTCCTCCACGGCTTCGGGTGCAACCAAGCGCAGTTCGTCACCTTGGCCCATGGTTTGGATCAACCCTTCGGCCATATAGAGATCGGACGGAAAATTGCCCTGATCGCTGAGGATCACCTTGCGATCGGTCATCGCCAAAGCGGCCCCAAGCGCCTGATAAAGTTTCAAGGATAATGTATCGCCCAATTGAACTGTTTCAGGCTCAGCCCCAATCAGCGGAGCGATGCGATCCCCCAATTTGCGCGGCAGATCAATCCAGCCTGCGCGGTTCCATGCGGTGATCAACATCTCACCCCATTGGTCGGTCAAGGTCTGGCTGGCTGCTGCTTGTGCCGCCAAGGGAAGGGGTCCGAGGGAATTGCCATCAAGATAGATCACCCCATCGGGAATATGGAACGCCGCACGGGTTTTGGTGAAATCTGTCATCTTGGCCACTCCTCTTTTCGAATTGCTGCCGCATCTGCCCGTTGAGGTCAATTGATCTGGCGCGGCTGCGTTCTGCCTCTGGACATTGCCGCAACTTGAGCCAATCCTTGTTTTGAATAGATATTGCGCGGTATGCGGTTGTATACGAAATATTATGTCGCGGAATGGGCCGTTGTATCCATCTGCGGCAGTTGTTATGGGGGCGGGAGCCACCAAAAACTGGAGGGAATGTAGCGTGAAAATTGGCGCTTTAAAAGAAATCGAACAGGGCGAAGCGCGGGTTGCGATGACACCCGACAGCGCGGCGCAATTGCAGAAGCTTGGCCATGAATGCGTGATCGAAACAGGTGCGGGTGCAGCAGCTGGCTTTTCAGACGCAGTCTACAAAGCGGTAGGCGTCAGCGTTGTGAAAACAGCGGCGGCCTTGTGCAAAGCCTCGGATGTTGTGATCAAAGTGCGCCCGCCCCAAGAGGCTGAGGTCAAGCGCTTGCGCGAAGGGCATACCCTGATTTCATTTTTCTGGCCCGGCCAGAATGAGGCGTTGATGGAATTGGCCCGCAGCAAAGGTGCCAATGTGATCGCAATGGATATGGTGCCCCGCATCAGCCGTGCGCAGAAAATGGATGCGCTCTCCTCAATGGCTAATATCGCAGGCTATCGCGCGGTGATTGAGGCGGGCAATAACTTTGGCCGCTTCTTCACAGGTCAGGTGACTGCCGCAGGCAAGGTTCCCCCTGCAAAGGTTTTGGTGGTTGGTGCAGGCGTTGCGGGACTAGCTGCCATCGGCACGGCCACATCTTTGGGCGCAATCACCTATGCGTTTGACGTGCGTCCCGAAGTTGCAGAACAGATTGAATCCATGGGCGCAGAATTCGTGTTCCTTGAATTCTCAGATGACGAATTGCCCGATGGGGCAGCGACTGGTGGGTATGCCCCTCCCCAAAGTCCTGAGTTCCAAGCCAAGCAATTGGCCAAATTCCGCGAGATCGCGCCAGATATGGATATCGTGATCACCACGGCCTTGATCCCAGGCCGCCCTGCGCCATTGCTGTGGACCAAAGACATGGTCGAAAGCATGAAGCCTGGCTCGGTGATCATCGATCTGGCGGCAGAAAGGGGCGGCAATTGTGAATTGACCAAGGCAGATGAGCGGATTGTCAGCGACAATGGCGTGTTGATTATCGGCTACACCGATTTCCCTAGCCGTATGGCGGCGCAATCCTCAACCCTCTATGCCACGAATATCCGCCATATGTTGGCCGATCTTACCCCAGCAAAGGATGGTCAGGTCGTGCACAACATGGAGGATGACGTGATCCGCGGGGCAACTGCGGTGTTTGGCGGTGAGGTCACTTACCCACCGCCCCCACCCAAAGTGGCGGCTATTGCCGCGCAGAAGCGTGAAAAGCCCAAAGAACTGACGCCCGAAGAAAAGCGGGAGCAAGAGATCGCCGCCTTCAAGGCGCAGACGAAGAACCAAGTTACCCTTCTGGCGATTGGTGCCGCGTTGGTCTTGGGCGTGGGCTTGATTGCGCCTGCAAGCTTCATGCAGCACTTCATCGTCTTTGTGCTGTCAGTGTTCATCGGGTTCCAAGTTATTTGGAACGTGGCGCACAGCCTCCACACGCCTTTGATGGCGGTGACCAATGCGATTTCCTCGATTGTGATCTTGGGCGCGCTGATGCAAATCGGCTCTAGCTCTGCGCTGATCACGATCTTGGCGGCCCTTGGTATCTTTATGGCTGCAGTTAATATTTTCGGCGGATTCCTCGTGACACGGCGGATGCTCGCCATGTTCCAAAAATCGTAAGCAGCAGGGGTATCAGATATGGATTTCGGTTTCACCATTGCGGCTTATGTAGTCGCGGGCGTCCTCTTCATCCTCTCGCTGGGCGGTTTGTCGGGACAAGAAAGTGCCAAGCGTGCGGTTTGGTATGGGATCGCAGGCATGGCCATTGCGATCTCGGCAACCTTAATCGGCCCAGGTTCGGGGCTGTGGCTGATGTCATTGGTCTTGATCGTGGCAGGCGCAGGGGTTGGGTATCAACTCGCCACCAAGGTGCAAATGACGCAAATGCCTGAACTTGTGGCAATCATGCACTCCTTGGTGGGTCTTGCTGCCGTTTTCGTTGGCTTTAACGCGCATCTTGAATTGGTCAGCGTGGGCGAGGTTCTGCGCGAGGCAGGTATGGCCTTCCCGCAACCCAAAGGCCCGATTGCAGCGCCAGTTTATGAAATGCTTGGCACCCTGTCCAATTTCGCGGCGCTGTTGGGCAAGAAAACCGCCGTTGAAGTTGGCATTTTGCGCGTTGAGTTGGTGTTGGGGATTTGGATCGGTGCTGTGACATTTACGGGTTCCGTCATCGCCTATGGCAAACTTGCAGGGCGCGTGAACAGTGCGGCGAAGCAATTGCCTGGTGGGCATATCTTGAACGCTGTCGCCGCTGCCGCATCCTTGGCGTTGGCCGCGATGTATTTGAGCGGCGCAGGCGGCTGGACATTGATTGCCTTGACAGTTCTGGCGCTCTTTATCGGCTATCACCTGATCATGGGGATCGGCGGCGCGGATATGCCCGTGGTTGTGTCCATGCTGAACAGCTATTCAGGCTGGGCGGCCGCCGCGATTGGCTTTAGCCTTGGCAATGATCTGTTGATTGTTGTGGGGGCTTTGGTGGGCTCTTCGGGCGCCATCCTCAGCTACATCATGTGTAAAGCCATGAACCGCAGTTTCATCAGCGTGATTTTGGGTGGCTTTGGCGGTGCCAAAGGCGAGCAGCAGGCCATTGAGGGCGAGCAAATCGCAATCGACAGCGATGGTGTGGCCAATGCGCTGAACGAGGCTGACAGCATCATCATCATCCCAGGCTATGGCATGGCGGTGGCACAGGCACAGCAAGGTGTGGCAGAGCTTACACGCAAACTGCGCGCGGCGGGCAAAACTGTGCGTTTCGCCATTCACCCCGTTGCAGGCCGCTTGCCCGGTCACATGAACGTTCTGCTTGCAGAGGCCAAAGTGCCCTATGACATCGTTCTGGAAATGGATGAGATCAACGAGGATTTCCCATCCACCGATGTGGCCATTGTGATCGGTTCAAACGACATTGTGAACCCAGCCGCGCAAGAAGACCCCAACTCGCCAATCGCAGGGATGCCTGTGTTGGAATGCTGGAAAGCCAAGCAGGTTTTCGTCTCCAAACGGGGGCAGGGTACGGGCTATTCGGGCATTGAGAACCCGCTTTTCTACAAAGAGAACACGCGGATGTTCTATGGCGATGCGAAGGCTTCAATCGACAGCTTGTTGCCGAAAATCGCCTAAGCCCTTGTGGTGCGAGAATGACAATCAGGCGGCCCCTATTCGGGGCCGCCTTTTTTACGGCAAAACGCCCTGCGCCGCAGGGCGCGCAGAGAGCAGGGCAATGCGATCTCGGATTGTGTCGCGAATTGGTGTCTCGTCTTGTCGGTCATGCAACTGCGTGAACCATGTCGCAGGTGGTGATTTCCCTTTCGAATGCCCCCCCCAAGATAGGCCCCGCAAGACCGCTTCGCCTTCTTGCGTCAGGCGGTCAGGAATATCTTGCCCGCTGAGTGTGGCCCAAATCCCGCTCCATACGCGGGCGACTGTCCATGGGTTATAGCCCCCACCCCCTGTCACCAATAGGCGGGGACAGCGCAAAGATTGAACGGCAGCGACCATGTCCCAATAGCTTTGCGCAGAGAGACAGAGCCTTGAGAGCGGATCATCGGTCACCGCATCTGCACCGCATTGAAACACGATCGCCTCAGGGGAAAACGCCGCTAGGGCGGGTAAGATCAGCATATCGCGAATGAGTGCCATTTCCGCATCATGAAACCCGCGCGGGACGGGCAGGTTTAGACAATTTCCCCCGCCATCATCGTCCAGCGCCCCTGTAAATGGCCAACGCCGCTCTTCATGCACAGAGATCATCAAGACATCGGGCGCGCCCTTGAACCCATGCTCCACCCCGTCTGGATGGTGGGCGTCAATATCGACATAGGCGATGCGCGTCAGCCCCTGCTGTCGCAACGCCGTGATCGCAAGCGCAGGGTCATTGAGATAGCAAAACCCGTTCGCGCGGTCAGGCAGACCGTGATGCGTGCCACCGCCCGGATGAAAAACAACACCGCCCGCGCGCAGCAATTCAACCGCCAAAAGTGCGCCACCTGCACCCGTGGCGGGGCGGCGATACATTTCGGGAAAGACGGGGTTTGCCACAGTCCCAAGGCCATGGCGCGCGCGGGTTGCGTCATCCACATCTTGGGTTTCTTCGGCGCGCATGAGCGCCTCGATATAGAGGGGGTCATGCCATGCAGTTAAGGCTTTTGGCTTGGCGCGCGGGCTTTGACGATATTGCGCTGCGCTCAGCCACCCCATGGCGCGGCATAAATCCATCACAGTTGAGACACGCGGAATGCGCAAGGGGTGCCACGAACCATAGGTTGATCCGCGATATATCTCGGAGCCAAGAAAAACGGGCGTGGTCACAAGGACTAGCGCGCCAATTCGCGCTCAACCGCCCGAATGATCGCGCCACTTGTCGGGCTTGTCAGGCTTGACCAATCCTCGACAAATTCACCATTTCCATCAATGAGGAACTTTGAAAAATTCCATGACGGCCGCGCATTATGTTCGCGTGCGAGCCATTCGAAAAATGGATGTGCATCGGGGGCTTTAATCCGCGTGATCTCGGTCATGGGAAGGGTCAAATTGTAATTCAATTCACAAAACTCGGCCACTTCGGCCTCGCTGGCCAGTTCCTGCCCAAAATCATCGGAAGGCACGGCCAATACAATCAATCCCTGATCGGCATAACGATCATGCAAGGCCTGCAATCCCTCATATTGTGGTGTGAAGCCGCATTGCGATGCCGTATTTACCACCAAAATTGGCTGCCCGCGCCAGTCTGAAAACTGATATTCACCGCCGTCAATCGAAGGAAATGTGAAATCCTCTACAGCCACGGCCATTGATGTGGCCACAGCCCAAACCAAAGCGGATTTGGCCAAAATCCCTGAGACTGTCATCAATGCTGCTCCTTCGATTGGCATTTGTGCAAAAGTTAGTTGAAATGCCAATGTGATCAAGGGCGCGGGTGCTACATGCGCCAACCCCCGCTTGAAAAATTTATGGTTTATTTTGCTTTTCTTGGGAAAGTTCGGCAAACTGGGACATAACGAATATAACAAAGAGCGGTGATAAAACGCGATGAGCAATCTTCGCACAGTGCAAGGGCCATTACGGGTTGAGGGGGCATCCAAACGGGATCCGCGCTCGCAATTTGCAGCGCTGTGTTTTCGCCGCAAGAAGAAAGGCGTCGAGATTTTGTTGATCTCCTCGCGTGACAGTGAGCGGTGGATCATCCCCAAAGGATGGCCCATGGATGGCAAAACCCCCGCCGAAGCCGCAGGGATAGAGGCATGGGAAGAGGCAGGTGTGCGCGGCACGACCCTAGACCTTTGTGTCGGGCTTTATTCCTATTCCAAAGAGATTGATGGCACCGATCCAGTGCCCTGTATCGTGTCCGTCTTTCCTGTCGAGGTGAAATCTTTGGCCGATAAATATCCCGAAGCGGGGGAGCGGCGGCGCAAATGGTTTTCTGCGAAAAAGGCCGCGTCAAAGGTGCGGGAGCCGGACCTTAAGGCGATCCTGAAAGGGTTTCTGCCACCGCCACCTGCCACGTGATTTTGACCCTTGCAGGGGGCAATGCGCAGGATGTAACACTTAGCGCCACTTGCAATCTGACGTTTTCGCCACAGTTAGGAACTCTATGATCCGATATGCGTTGAAATGTGCTGAAGGGCACGGGTTTGACAGTTGGTTCCAATCGGCTGCCGCCTTTGACGATCTGGCGGAGCGGGAATTGCTGTCTTGTGGTGTTTGCGGATCTTCTGATGTCACAAAGGCGATCATGGCTCCTCGTGTCGCCCCAAGCGATGGCGATGGCGATAGCCCTCAAATTGCACATAACCTGCCTGTGCCAAGCACCCTGCCCACAGGGGCGCTAAGCGCCCCCGATGGTAGACTTCAGGAAATGATCCAAGCGATGCGCAAACATGTCGAAGAAAATTCGACCTATGTTGGTAAGAATTTTGTCAAAGAAGCGCGCGCAATCCATGATGGCACCGCGCCTGAGCGCATGATCCACGGCGAAGCCGCCCCCGGTGAAGCCAAAGCATTGATTGAGGAGGGCGTGCAAATCGCGCCCTTGCCGTTTTTACCGAAGTCGAAGGCAAATTGACCCTGCTGTTTGGCCTTAATACGCAAGGCCAATAGGGGCAATGATGGTGTGGATTAGAAGATTTAGGGTTATACTAGGCGGGGTTATAAACGCCTAGCGCCCCCCTGAGACTTCCACAATTGTTCCAGTCACATAGCTTGCGTCGTCTGAGAGCAACCAACTGACGACCTCGGCTACCTCATCAGCCCGTCCGATACGCTGCATCGGTACATTTTTTTTCATTGTGACTAGCCGGTCTCCCACCCCTGCGGCTGCATGAATCTCCGTATCGATCAAGCCAGGGGCCACCGCATTCACTCTGATGCCAGCTGGCCCCAGTTCGCGGGCAAGGCCGACGGTCATAGTGTCAATCGCTCCTTTTGAGGCTGCGTAATGCACCCATTCGCCCGCGCCACCCAGTTTTGCCGCACGGCTGGACATCAAAACGACAGACCCACCTTGGGGCATCGCGGCAGTGGCGGCCTTGGCGATCGCAAAAACACCCAGAAGGTTGGTATCAATAACACGCCGCAGATCAGCCATGTCCAGATCACGCAATGGTAGGGCAGGTCCCGTGATGCCAGCATTTGCAAATAGCGCGATTGGGGCCCCAAAGCGCCTTATGCATTCGGTCACCACGGCCTCCGCCGCGGCGGGGTCAGCCGCATCAGATTGCAGTGCCACCACTTGCGCGTCCTGTGCATGAAGGTCTGCACAGAGCGTATCAGCAGCGGCGGCGTTGCTGTGATAGGTGAAGAGCACAGGATAGCCTGCAAGGGCCAAGCGGCGCACCGTTGCGGCCCCGATCCCGCGTGAGCCGCCCGTGACAATGACCGCGCCTTTTGGATCAGAATGCGACATCACCCGCCCCCTTCAAATCTAGCATCTCGCGCGCTTCGTCAGGCGTTGCCACTTCGAGGCTCAGTCCTTCAAGCAAGGCACGAGCTTTTCTAACTTGGTCGGCATTGCTTTGTGCTAATTGACCCGGCGCCGACCAAAGGCTGTCCTCAAGCCCGACACGGATATTCCCCCCTTGCGCAGCGGCTTGGGCCGCCACGGGGAATTGATTGCGCCCTGCACCCAAAACAGACCACACATAAGTATCCCCGAACAAGCGATCTGCAGTGCGCTTCATATGTGCGACATCTTCGGGGTGCGCGCCAATTCCTCCTAAGAGGCCAAAGACGGTTTGAACCAAGAAAGGGGACCTGACTAAGCCACGATCCACAAAATGCGCCAAATTGTAGAGATGGCTTGTGTCATAACATTCAAACTCAAACCGCGTGCCATTGGCATTGCCCGTGCGCAGGATGTGTTCGATATCGGCAAATGTGTTTTTAAAGACAAGGTCGCGGCTGTTTTCGAGATGCTCGCGCTCCCAGTCATGTTTGAACTCTTTGAAACGGTTAAGCATGGGATACAGTCCGAAATTCATGCTTCCCATATTGAGGGAGGCAACCTCGGGCTTGAGCTCTGCGGCAGGGCGCATTCGCTCCGCCACGGTCATATGGGGCGAACCGCCTGTGGTTAGGTTCAACACCGCTGAGGTTGCCTGTTTGAGTTGTGGCAGGAATTTGCGGAACATCTCAGGGTCCTGTGTAGGCCGTCCATTTTCAGAATCGCGCGCGTGCAGGTGCAAAATAGATGCGCCTGCCTCAAAGGCCTTGATCCCGTCATCAATGATCTCTTGTGGGGTGACAGGAAGGAAGGGTGACATAGATGGCGTGTGGATTGCGCCTGTAACCGCGCATGTGATGATCACCTTACGTGAAGATTTCGGCATTCTGGCGGCTCCTTATTCTAAAAGCTGTTAGCAGGCTTACCTGAGTATTTTAGTGTAATGAACATGATCCAAGCAGGATTAAAGTGTTTCAACACCACCACAGACGCTTAGAGCTTGACCTGAAATGTTGGAGCCCCCGGGAGATGACAAAAATAGACACATTGATGCAATGTCCTGCGGGCTTACCATTCGACGCAACGATACTTTGGCAAGATATGTATTCCGCATTTCTTCAAAGCTTACGCCTGTTTGTTCGGCTCGGGCCGATATCACGCCATCCATGCGGGGTCCTTGAACTATTCCCGGTAAAATAGCATTGGCGCGCACCCCTTTTGGACCAAGCTCTGCAGCGAGGGATTTAGCCAATCCTACTACGCCCCATTTGGAGGCTGAATAAGGTGTCCTAAAAGCATAGGGAAGTCGACCAGCGGCTGACGACATTGCGATAAATAAGCCTTTTGATTTAATTAGTTCATTGCTTGAGTGGTGAGCTGCTAGATAGGCTCCTTTCAGGTTAACTTCGAGTGTTTCATCCCAATCTTCTGGTGAGACATCATCAATAGTTGCTGTGGGCCCTGCTATCCCCGAATTTGCAATTACTACATCAAGCCCCCCCAGGTTTAGCATCGCTTGTGTAAACAGCTGCTTGGTATCTTCGGGACTAGCTGAGTTTGCTAGGGTTCCCGTGATTGGGCCGCCTATTGCATCATTGAGGGCATCTGAGTTGATGTCAGAGATATGGACACGAGCGCCGGCTTCTATGAACCCATCCGTGATGTGTTTGCCTATGCCGCTGGCTCCAGCAGTTATCAAAACGCGTAAGCCCTTTCGTGGAGTCAAAGACGCGAGTATCGACATTAGCAGCTACCTCTTTCAGATCTTGTTAAGATCCGACTGTGGGCAATTTCTGAGTTTTTGAAAAGAGTCATTTTTTTCATAACCTTGACAGTTCGGTTTCATCTGTCCCCTATGTCCCTGACCTTTTATAAATGATGCAGGGGACTTTATGAAACAGCGCAGACTTGGTGCAAATGGGCCCATGGTTGGGGCAATTGGTTTGGGATGTATGAGTTTTGCGGGTGTATTTGGCGAAACGGATGAGGCAACAAGCCACGCGTGCCTTGATTGCGCTTATGAGATGGGCATCACATTTTTGGACACGGCTAATGTCTACGGAATGGGGAGATCGGAAACTGTTCTTGGCTCTTGGCTAAAAAAAGCCCGTCGTGATGTTGTGCTTGCTACAAAAGTTGGGATCCAACGTGATGCCAAAGAGCCGGTTAACAACCGCCCCGACCATATTCGAGCTGAAATAGAAGGATCGCTGAAGCGCCTCGGTGTAGATCATGTCGCACTATATTATCTGCATCGTCGCGATCCCGCAGTGCCCTTATCGGAGGCTGTCGGGGTAATGCAAGATTTGATCCGAGAGGGAAAGATCGGCGGTTACGGTCTATCTGAGGTAGCGCCTTCGACAGTTAGGGAAGCTCATGCAATTTTACCCCCGCTTGCAGTCCAAAGTGAGTATTCACTCTGGTCTCGATTGCCGGAATTGGGAGTAATCCAAAGTTGTGAAGAATTGGATATTACCTTTGTGCCGTTTTCGCCTCTGGCGCGCGGCGTCTTTGGCGAAAATTATCCCGATCCGACGCTGATGGCCGAGGGTGATTTGCGCCGTGATATTCCACGTTTTTCAACCGAGAATTATCCAAAAAACAAGGCTCTGATCGACCGCTTCAAAGAATTAGCAAGGGCCAAATCTGTACCTGTATCCGCCATGGCAATGGCGTGGGTGCTGCAGCGTGGCGCTGGGTTTGTTCCCATACCTGGAACACGGACTGCGGCGCATCTAATGGAATGGGTTCGCGCTGATGAGGTTGCCCTTTCCGATGCTGATATGGCGCGGATCGAAGCAGTGTTACCTGTGGGATTTGCCCGCGGGGATCGCTATTCTTACACTCACATGCGTACGATCGAGCGGTATTGCTAAGCCAACCAGGCAAGTGAGATCAGCGAGAGGGTTGATGTCCAGATAATGACTGGGGCGATAGTATCTGTGCGTACTCCGTGTAGCATTGCGAGTGTAAATGCCATTGCCCCGGACGGACCCGCTGCGCAAAGGACCACAAGCGTATTCCATTGGGCTGGACGTTCTCCAAGGCTCAAAGCTGCAAATACCAAGGCTGGGAACGCTAGAAGTTTTATCCCTGTAAGCATGATGACACTGGCGTTGGGTGTAAGTGGATGGCTTGATAGGATCACGCCAAGTGCGAATAACGTCAGCGGCGCAGCAGCTGCCCCAGCAAAGTCGAGACCTGTGAGTATTGGTTCCAGCGCTATTACGCCCATCAAGTTGGTGACGATCCCCAAAAAAATTGAAATCAACACAGGGTTGAGTGCTATGCGGCGCATAGATTGGTAAACATTTGCTTTTGAGTTGGCCATCAAATCCGTTGTTATTATGAAGAAAGCAAATGTAATAGTGGCATCCCATGCCACAATTGCAGTGATCGGAAGGGCTGCGGCTTCGCCATAAATTAGATATGAAATCGGCCACATGTATAGCAAAGTGTTTACGAAAATCATGGCCATTGAGAGCAGCCAGGCCTCAAGCTTTTCGCGACCTAAAACGATCCGGCAGATGAAAAAAGTAATGCTAAATATTATTATTTGGCAAATTGCATAAAGACCGATTGCGTCGAATTGAAAGTCATGCCAATCGAGCAAATTCGTCAGGGGAAACAGAAGTGCAGGCTGTAGTAGAAATGCTACACGGTTAAGCGTTTTCGCATCTGGAACACTGACTAAGTTACCCCTACCGAGTATGAAACCCAGTGCCATCATGGCAAAGACTGGCAGGATGTCATGTGTCAGAACATGCAGCATCGCGAGCATGGGGAGGGCTCTTTCTAAACTATGGGGTCTTAGGCGTAGATGCCTTTTTGTGCTTTTGCGCCTGCCATCATCGCTTTGGCGCGCGACTGCCTTATTTCGTCATAAAGATCAATTGCGCGAGACTCAAACAGAGTTTGCGGCGCGGTGTAATGGATAAACTTGCCCACCCGGTCGATGCCACGCGCAAGCATAGCAAAATCCTGATCGGCCATGTTTTGCGCTACTTTAGGCGTGAGATAGCGTACTACAACCGCGATGCGCCGATCATCCGAGACATTTGGACCAGAGCCATGAATGGTCAGCCCGTGATGTAACGACATTTGCCCCGGCATCAGCTCAATGGCGGTTTTGTCTGTCTCGGCCACATCGACCGCAATCTCTTGGCCACGCGACAGCAGGTTCTTTTCACTGAACGTATCGGTATGAGGTAGAATTTCCGATTTATGACTGCCTTTGACGAAATCCATACAGCCACTTGCCCGCGTTGCTGGAGAAAGGGCGATCCAAGCGGTGACCATCTCAGAGGTGGTGCCCATTCCCCAATAGGTCAAGTCTTGATGCATCGAGACATACTGATCGCTTTGTGCGTTTTTAATGAAAAACTCGGCACTATAGATCAAAATATCAGGTCCAAGAATGCCTTCGATCACGTCTAAGACCTGTGGCTTAGTCGCTATCTCATGGACAAAGGGCATTACCAGCTGCGCGTTGACGCGTTTGTAGGTGTTGAGGGGCAGGGGCAAATCACCGTCTAGCCAATCACGCTCGACCAATTCCAGTTGAGTGCGGTAGGCTTGCGCCTCATCGCGTGACAGAACATCTATTGGAAAGAGAAACCCATCCTCCCAGTAGCGCGCGATCATATCAGGGGCGAGATGGGTTCCGTTGCGTGCGACAGGTTCTTGCATCAGGTCATCCTCTTTTCTCGCAATCCAAGGGGCAGAGTTGCCTCGCTTGGGTCGTCATCTTCGAAATAGGCTTCATGCTCGGCCCGAATACGGATCAGTTGTTCATGAATGCGTGAGAGATGAGCGCGCATGATCTCTGCCGCGCCATCAGGATCACGATCAGCTAAGGCGCGGGTCAGCGCTATATGATCATCCCATGCCGTTTGCGATGAAAACGCCAAGGACAGCATTCTGACCCGATCCATATGGCCTTTGTTTTCGGCAATCAGGTCCCATGTAAATTCTAGCCCCGCCCGCAAACAGATTTCGCGGTGGAAGGCGTCATCGGCGGCATGAAACCGCAGCTTGTCGCCAGCGTCTTTGGCGGCGGCCTGTTCTGCGATCAGCCCCTCCAATGCTTGAATATCTGCGGGGGCAAGCCGTGTGGCCGCATGGCGCACGGCCTCAGCCTCAAGCGCGATGCGAATGAACTGGGCCTGCATCACCGCCCGGGTGGAGATCAACGACACCAATGTGGCGCGTTGCGGGCGGATCAGCAGGAAGCCCATTTTCGAAAGCCTGTAGAATGCATCGCGCACTGGTTGACGGGAGACTTCAAACCGTTTTGCGATCTCAGCTTCTGACAGCTTCTCACCGGGTTTCAGGTCAAGGTTGAGCACCTGTTTGTGCAATTCCCCATAGACCAAATCCGCGATCGCAGGGCGGGCGGTTCGGTCAAGCGATATGAGTGGCATGTCTTGGGTCATTTCAGGATCAATCCCTGTCTGATTGACCTAGGTTATATACTAGCATATCAGTTTGCAAGAAGATTAACCAAAAGGGGCCGCCTATGGGCTTTTTAAGTGAAGACCGCCTGTTTCCTACAGAGCCCACAGCGCGGTCGCTGGCCCGTGCGCTTTATGCGCAGGTCAAAGATGCGCCGATCATCTCACCCCATGGTCATACCGACCCCCAGTGGTTCGCGAAGAATGAACCCTTTGAAGACGTCGCCAAACTGTTCATCACGCCCGATCACTATGTGTTTCGGATGCTTCATTCCCAAGGTGTCGCGCTAGAGGATTTAGGCGTGCCGCGTGCCGATGGTGGTGCGGTGGAAACGGATCCGCGCAAAATCTGGCGGCTGTTTGCGCGGCACTATCGCCTTTTTGCAGCGACCCCTTCGCGGATGTGGATTGACCACGCGCTGCAAGATTTGTGTGGCCTAGATCAAAGACTATCGCCAGAGACGGCAGACGCGGCTTTTGATGCAATCAACGAGAAATTAGCAAGCCCCGCCTTTCGGCCCCGCGCCCTATTTGAGCGGTTCAACTTAGATGTTCTCGCGACCACGGAAAGCGCGCTTGACGATTTGGCCCATCACCGCATGATCCGCGACAGCGGATGGCAGGGTCGCGTTATCACCACCTATCGGCCTGACGCGGTTATTGATCCCGATTTTGATGGGTTCATAGGCAATGTCGAAGCCTTCTGTGCGCATGGTGGCGGTGCTGTAACATGGGAGAGCTACCTTGCCGCCCATCATGCGCGCCGTGCGTATTTTGCATCTTTGGGTGCAACCGCGACTGACCATGGCCACCCAACGGCCAATACCGCCAATCTCTCGCGGGCCGAGGCCGCGGCCCTGTTTGACGATGTCATGACAGGCAAAGCTGACCTCGCCACGCGCGAGTTGTTTCGCGCGCAAATGCTGACCGAGATGGCGCGCATGTCGGTTGCAGATGGTTTGGTGATGCAAATACACGCAGGATCACAGCGCAATCATTCCGATTGGGTCTTGGCGCGCTTTGGTCGGGATAAGGGTTACGACATCCCGCAACGCACCGATTACGTCACCGCGCTGCGCCCTTTGTTGCAGGAATTTGGCCGCGCGGACGGGTTCCATCTGATCCTATTCACCTTGGATGAAAGCAGCTACGCCCGCGAACTGGCACCTTTAGCGGGGGTATATCCTTGTCTCTTTCTGGGCCCGCCTTGGTGGTTCCATGACAGCTATGAAGGGATGATGCGCTTTCGCCGTTCGGTTACGGAAACCGCAGGGTTCTATAACCTTGCAGGGTTCAATGATGACACCCGTGCCTTTTGCTCGATCCCCGCGCGCCACGATGTCGCCCGGCGGGTCGATGCAGCCTATTTGGCGGAATTGATTGTCACAGGCCGCTTGGACGAAAGCGAAGCGGGTGATCTGATGCAGGACTTAACCACGGGGCTTGCGCGCCGTGCCTATAAACTTTGAAAGGACTGCCCCGATGATCGAGGTTGAAACCCGCCATGCCATTCACCCTGACCACGCAAAGGGTATGGATACGGCAATGTTGCGCGCGTCCTTTTTGGTCGAAGGTCTGTTTGAGAGCGGCAAGATCAAGCTGTGTTATTCGCATTATGACCGCTTCACCCTTGGCGGCGCCGTGCCAAATGGCGGCAGTCTGCGCCTTGATAAAATTGGACAGACGCGCACGGCCAGTTTCATGGAGCGCCGTGAAATGGGCATCGTCAATATTGGGGACACAGGCCAAGTCAGCGCGGATGGTCAGTTGTGGGAGATGGCGCAGGGCGATGTGCTTTATCTGGGGATGGCGGCGGGTGATGTGACCTTCTCAGGGGCGGGGCGGTTTTACATTACCTCCGCCCCCGCGCATCACCGCTATCCACATCGTCATCTCACACCGAAAGACAGCAACCGCTTGGCCTTGGGTGCGGCTGAGACGGCCAATGAGCGCGTGATTAACCAATTCATCCATCCTTTAGTGATGGAGAGCTGCCAATTGGTCATGGGCTACACCACTTTGGGTCAAGGATCGGTCTGGAACACGATGCCGCCACACACGCATGATCGGCGCATGGAAGCCTATCTTTATTGGGATATGGCACCAGAGGCGCGGGTGCTGCATCTGATGGGGGAACCGCACGAGACCCGCCATTTGGTTGTGGGAAATGAGGCGGCTGTGCTGTCGCCGCCGTGGTCAATTCATGCGGGCGCGGGGCATGGGCATTACAGATTCATCTGGGCCATGGCGGGCGATAATGTCGATTTCACGGATATGGATTTTGTTGATCTGGAGGATCTGCGATGAGCGCGTTTTCCCTCGCCGACAGACGGGCCTTGGTGACGGGGGCGAATACGGGCATTGGTCAGGCCATTGCCCTTGCCTTGGCCGATCAAGGGGCATCTGTCACTTGTGCGGGGCGGCGCGACTGCGCTGAAACTTGCGCGGCGATTGCGGCGAAGGGCGGTATTGCCGATGAGATGATCCTTGATTTTGCGGATCCCATGGCCGCGCGCGAAATTTTTGCGGGCGCGGGCTATTCCATCTTGGTCAATAACGCGGGCATCATCCGACGCGAGGACAGTCTCGATTATACGGCGGCGGATTGGGACGCGGTGATGGATGTAAATCTCAAGGCGTTGTTTTTTACCACGCAGGCCTTCGCCAAGGCGCATCTTGACCGCGCGCCGCGCGGCCCCGCAGCGGTGGTGAATATTGCCTCATTGTTGGCGTTTCAGGGTGGCATTCGCGTACCTGCTTATACCGCCTCAAAGCATGGGGTTGCGGGTTTAACCAAAATTTTGGCCAATGAATGGGCGGCAGACGGCATCAACGTTAACGCGATTGCGCCGGGTTATGTTGTGTCCAACAACACGGAAAACCTGCGCAAAGATGCCGATCGCAATGCGGCAATTCTGGCGCGCATTCCCGCAGGTCGATGGGGCGAGCCGTCAGATATTGGTCATACGGCGGCCTTTCTCGCCTCGCCTGCGGCGGCTTATATTCATGGTGCGGTGATCAATGTAGATGGAGGATGGCTTGCCCGATAACCCTTTGACCCGCACGGCACCTGCCCCAAGCCCGGGCATTGTTCACTTGGGCCTTGGCGCGTTTTTTCGCGCGCATGGGGCAATTTACACGCAACAGGCCATGGCAAAGGCAGGCGGGGATTGGGGGATCATCGGGGTTTCTCTCAAATCGCCCACAACCCGTGATGCGCTGCAACCGCAAGGCGCTGTTTATCACGCTTTGGAACTTGCCCCAGATGGTGCGGAGCTTCTCCTTGTTACAAGCCTAAGCACGGTTTTGGTTGCCCCAGAAGACCCTTCTGCGGTTTTGGCCGCAATGGCAGACCCTTCGGTCAAAATTGTTTCGCTGACCGTCACGGAGAAAGGCTATTGCCACCATCCCGCAAGCGGCGCGTTGGATCGTGATCACCCTGATATCATCCATGATTTGACCCATGACAGCCCGCAAAGCAGCATTGGCTATCTCACTCGCGCGCTTGCCTTGCGCAAGGCGGCGGGCATCCCGCCCTTTACCATTTTGTGCTGTGATAACCTACCTCATAACGGGAAACTCTTGCGCGGGCTGGTTTTGGAATTTGCACAAATCCTTGACCCAGATCTTGCGCAATGGATCGCGGATCATGGGGCCTTTCCTTCAACCATGGTCGATCGGATCGTGCCCGCTACGACCGATGAGACACGGGCAGAAGTGGCGCGCCTGACGGGCTTTGCCGATGCCGCACCCGTGGTGCATGAACCTTATCGCCAATGGGTGATGGAGGATGATTTTGTCGGCGGTGTGCGCCCTGCATGGGATCAGGTCGGGGCAGAGTTGGTGCAAGATGTCGCCCCCTATGAGGATATGAAGCTTCGGATGCTCAACGCCTCCCATTCGGCCTTGTCCTATTTGGGTTATGTGGCGGGGCATCATACGATCACGGATGTTATGGCGGATCGCGTGTTTGACGCTTATGCGCAACGTCTTTGGGCGCGCGAGGTCATTCCGCATTTGACCCCGCCTGAGGGTGTATCGCTCGAAAATTATGCCGCAGCCTTGCGTGCGCGGTTCAACAACCCTGCGATCCAGCACCGCACATGGCAGATCGCGATGGATGGCAGCCAGAAATTACCGCAACGCCTGCTTGGGACATTACGCGCGGCGCGCAAAAAGGGGGCTGAGGATCGGGGTCTGATCCTCGCTGTTGCAGGGTGGATGCGCTACACCGCTGGCTTTGACGAGGCGGGGGAGGCGATTGAGTTGCGTGATCCTATGGCCGATGTCCTGCGCGCCGCTCATTCAGGCGTGGATGAGGCCGAGGCGGTTACACGAATTTTGGGCCTTGAGGCGATCTTCGACCCAAGCCTTGCCGCTGATATTCATGTGCCCGTGACGGATGCCTATCTAGCCCTGTCCCGTGAGGGGGTGCGCAAAACGCTAGAGACTTATCTTACGACTTAACGCGCAAGCCGTGCTTTGGCGGCGGCAACAATAGCCTCGGTTGTGATGCCGAAATGGGCAAAGAGTTCGGGCGCTTTTGCAGAGGCGCCAAAGCCCGTCATGCCGATAAACGGATCTTCTGGGGCAAGGATTTGATCCCAGCCAAACCGCACAGCGGCCTCAATACCGATTTTGGGCCCCGTGCCCAAGATTGCGGCGCGCTGCGTGGGGCTTTGGGTTTCGAAAATTTCCCAACAGGGCAACGAGACAACCGAGGCGCGGATGTCTGCCCGTTGCAACTGCGCGGCTGCGTCAAGCGCAAGTGCAACTTCACTGCCTGTTGCAATCAGCGTGATATCGCGAGGGTCTTCGCCTGCCAGGATATAGCCCCCATTGGCACAACTCGATATTTGGGGCAGCTGCACCAAGTCCTGACGGCTGAGCGCCAAAAGGGTGGGGCCTGATTTTCGGCGCAGGGCTTGATCCCACCCCATGACTGTTTCGCGCGCATCGGCGGGGCGCATCACCCAGAAATTCGGCATAGCGCGAAAACTGGCGAGGATTTCAACGGGCTGATGGGTTGGCCCATTCGACCCGACCCCGATGGAGTCATGGCTAAAGACAAAAAGCACGGGCAGCCCCATCAAGGCGGCCATCCGCATCGCAGGGCGCTCGTAATCTGCGAAGGCCAGATAGGTCACATTGACCGCAATCAGCCCGCCATGGGCGGCGATCCCACAGGCCATTGCCCCCATTAAATGCTCGCGCACCCCGCAATGCACATAGCTGCCTTGGCGGTTCTCAGGGCCGAATGCCGTGCGACCGCGCTTGTGATTGGTGGGGGCCTCCAAATCTGCGCAGAGAATGCACAGCTCGGGCAAAGCGGCCTCTAATCTTTCGCAAACATCACCCGATGAGGCGATTGTCGCGCGGGCTGCGTCCGTTGCTGTTAAACGCGCCTCAATATCGGCCATAATTTGCGGCCAGTTTTGGGGCAATATGCCCTCCATTCGGCGGGTGAATTCTGCGGTCTTTGGATCGAACTCTAGACGCGCGGCCCAATCCCGCGCAGCATCTCTTCCGCGCGACATTGCGGCTGTCCAATCGGCATAAATGTCTTGCGGGATCACAAAGGCCTCGTGCGTCCAGTTGCGCGCAGCGCGCGCCTCAGCCGCGTCTTTTGGAGAGAGTGGCGCGCTATGTCCGCCGCGTTGCCCCTGAAGGCGGGGGATGCCGCGCGCGATTGTGGTGCGGCAGGCAATCAAAGACGGGCGGGGGTCAGACTTTGCAGATAGAATGGCGGCATCAATCGCGGCGATATCATGGCCATCCACCTCGACCACATGCCACCCCGCCGCGGTGAAACGGGCGGGAATGTCCTCGCTGATCGACAAAGCAGTGTCGCCGTCATCGGTGATATGGTTGTCATCCCAGAGAAATGTCAGGCGCCCCAAGCGCAAGTGACCCGCCAGTGAAATCGCCTCTTGGCCAATGCCCTCCTGCAAGCAGCCATCACCCACAAAGGCCCATGTGCGATGATCGCAGAGATCAGCGCCAAATTCTGCGCGCATCCGTTCTTCGGCCACGGCCATGCCAACCGCACAGGCGATGCCCTGGCCAAGCAGCCCCGTGGTGACCTCAATCCCTGCATCTTGCTCAATCTCGGGATGGCCTGCGCAGACCGAGTGCAATTTTCGAAAAGATTTCACCGCCGCAAGATCAACCTTCTCATAGCCTGAGAGGTGCAACAGCGCATAAAGCAACATAGATCCATGACCATTGGAGAGAACCACGCGATCGCGGTCGGGCCAGAGCGGGTTTTTGGGGTCAACCTTGAGGTGATTGGCGTAAAGCGTTGCGGCAATCTCGGCCATACCAAGCGGGACGCCTTGATGACCCTCACCCGCTGCCACAATCGTATCAAGTGCCAAAAAGCGGATTGAATCCGCCATGGGTTGGATGTTCATGCTGCCCTCCCTAGCCATTGGCCATTTCGCGCAAGGCAAGGCGCATCTCAAATATATCGAGATCGTCTTTGATTTCGACATCGTCTAGGGTCACGATCTGGTCGCGGGCGATGTCGCGCTTGAGTTTGATGTGATGTGCAAGCCCGATTGGCAAGGCATTGACCTTGGCCGCGCGCGTTGCGGGGATTGCCTTGGCCCACACTTTGAACCCGCCTTCGCCGTCCAAATAGTCGCCTGCTTTGAAATCCCCTTTGGCGGTTGCGACTGCATCGGCGCGATAAAGCGTTGAACTGCCTGTGGCCTCGCCCCGCAAAACAGCGTTCAACACGGAAACCGATGTTTCAAGGCCGATCAAATGGAACGGCCGCCACATTGACCCATACCACCCGCTGTCATCGGTCAAGAGTCCATATTGCTGGAAGCAAGCGCGCGTATATTCATCGGGCGCCCGAAAGGTGACGAACATTCCGTATTGGATATTGTTCATTACCACCCGCCCATCGGGCTCGCGACTTGCTGCGATATCGACCAAACCTGCGCGGGCCAATTGCCCGCCTTCGGATTGGGGTTTGAATACGCGTGCCAGATCATGCAGGCCCGCAGGGTGGAAGGCCAAGCCATCCTCTGGACAGTCAAGCCCTGTGGCATTGGCGACCGCGGCCATTTCAATCGCGGCCTTCGTGCCATCGGTGAAACTGTTATACATTTTTGGATTGAAATCACCTGCAGCGACTTCTTCATCGCTCCACCCGAAAAAGCCCCAGACCGTGTCGGGGGTCGAATAGCGGTAATGCGGGCAGAAATTCATGCCCTTTCCTGCGGCGACCAATTCAAAGCCGCTCGCCTGCACCCAATCGACAAGTTCGCAAATGGCGGCAGGCTGATCGCCATAGGCCATGGAATAGACCACACCTTTTTCACGGGCGCGCGCGGCCAGATAGGCCCCGCATAGAACATCGGCCTCAACATTAACCATGATCACATGTTTGCCCGCCTCAATGGCGGCAAGCGCATGGCGGATGCCTGCAATCGGATGCCCTGTGGCCTCAATCACGCAGTCGATGCCATCAAATTCCATCAACGCCTCCGCGTCATCGGTAATGCAGGTTTTGCCCGTCTTATACGCGTCAGAGAGGGTCGGGGCGTCATAGGCCTCGGCAGCCCAATTAACGCGCGCGAAGGAGGATTTGGCCTTGCTGATATCAAGATCCGCAACACCCACAATGTGATAGCCCTTGATGTGCTTTGCCTGCGCGAGGATCATTGAGCCAAATTTTCCCGCCCCAATCAAACCAACACGCACAGGCCCCTTGGCGGCGTTATATTCGGCAAGCAGTCGTGACAGGTTCATGATGTTTTTTCCCTATTGGTTGCGGCACAAGCCCTATCTTTGATAACGGGACGGCTGCGACAATAACCATCATTTTTTTTGAGCATTATCTTAAAGCAGGGCTTAAAGATAATTCATTTATCTGGTCTTGTTTTTCGTCCTGTCGCTGCCGCATCTTCGGCGCGGATATCATGGGGAAACCGCAGAGCATGCAGGGAGGGGTGTTGTGAGCCAGAGCGGAGTAAATATGTCGCTGGCACAACGGGCTTGGGCAATTCGGCGCAACGCGCTATTGATGGGCGAGGTGCAGGGGCAAGGCTATATTGGTCAGGCGCTTGGTGTCGCTGATGTTTTGGCCGTGTCCTATTTTCATGCGATGCGCTTGCGCGCCGATGATCCAGAATGGGAAGGGCGCGATAGGTTTTATCTCTCCATAGGTCACTATGCGATCGCACTCTATGCAGCACTGATTGAAGCGGGGATTTTGCCCGAGGATGAAATCGCCACCTATGGCATGGATGATAGCCGCCTGCCGATGTCGGGCATGGCCGCCTATACGCCTGGGATGGAGATCACAGGCGGATCGCTTGGTCATGGGTTGGGCATTGCGGTGGGCGCAGCCTTGGGTCTGAAACGCAAGAACAACCCTGCCTTTGTCTATAATCTGTTGTCAGATGGCGAACTTGGCGAAGGCTCGACTTGGGAGGCCGTGATGTCTGCCACCCAATGGAAATTGGACAACCTGATTGCGATCGTTGATTTCAACAATCAACAGGCCGATGGGCCAAGTCGTGCGGCCTTGGCCCAAGGGGCCGAAGCGCCGAAATGGGAGGCCTTTGGCTGGTTCGCACAAGAGGTGGATGGCAATGATTTAGCAGCGGTGGTTGCGGCCTTTGATGCGGCCAAAACGCATCCCAATCCATGCCCTCGTGTTATTATTTGCAATACCAAAATGTGTCATGGGATCAGCTTTCTTGAGACCCGTGAGAAAACGCATTTTATCCGTGTCGAAGCCGATGAATGGGCCAAGGCCTTGGCTGAGCATGAGGAGAAAAAGCCGCTATGAGCATCCCTCCCCATTCCCGCAGAAAGTCGAAATATACCCCCCGCAGCCGCGCAAGTGGCGCAGATGCAGTGCGCACATCCGCTATGATCGCCTCTCTCGATGCCGAAGGCCGCGAGACGATTGCGGCGCCATTTGGTCATGCATTGGTGGACTTGGCCAAGACCCGTGTGGATATCGTGGGGTTGTCTGCCGATTTGTCGAAATACACCGATCTGCATATTTTTGCGCAGGCCTATCCTGAGCGGTTTTATCAGATGGGTATGGCCGAAGGGCTTTTGATGTCGGCCGCAGCAGGGCTTGCCCGCGAAGGGTTTACGCCCTTTGCAACCACCTACGCGGTTTTTGCCGCGCGGCGCGCCTATGACTTTATCGCTATGGCGATTGCAGAGGAAAACCTGCCCGTCAAAATCGTCTGCGCGCTGCCGGGTTTGACCACAGGCTATGGCCCAAGCCATCAAGCGACCGAAGACATGGCGATCATGCGGGCGATGCCCAATATGGTGGTGATTGACCCTTGCGATGCGGTGGATGTGGCACAGGCCACGCGCGCCATCACAGACTATAACGGCCCTGCATATATGCGGCTTTTGCGCGGACAAGTGGCCAATGTGTTGGGCGCGTATGATTATAGTTTTGAGCTTGGTCGCGCGAAGTTGCTGCGCGAGGGTGCGGATGTTTTGATCATTTCTTCAGGGATCATGACCATGCGCGCTTTGGATGCGGCGCAGGTTCTGGCGCAAGATGGCATTGGCGTTGCGGTGTTGCACAGCCCAACCATCAAACCCTTGGATCAAGACACAATTCTTGCCGAGGCACAAAAAAACGGGCGCCTTGTGGTGGTTGCAGAAAATCATTCCATCACAGGCGGGCTTGGTGATGCGGTCGCCAAGACGCTGATGACGCATGATGTCTTCGTGCCATTGCGCCAAATTGGCTTGCCAGATGAATTTTTGGACGCAGGCGCATTGCCAAGCCTGCATGACCAATACGGGATCACAGTTGAACGGATTGCAGAGCAACTGCGCCGTTGGGTCGACCAATAACCACGCGCCGCGCGGCGCGGTCAAAGGAGAAGCGAGAATGGGTTTACTGGACGGACAGATTGCCATCATCACAGGGGCTGCAAGCCCGCGCGGATTGGGCAAGGCCACGGCAAAGCTTTTCGTGGAGCATGGCGCAAAAGTGGCAATCTTGGATTTGGACGAGGGCCAAGCCGAAGAAGCCGCCGCTGATTTGGGCGCAGGCCATATCGGGCTTGCCTGCGATGTGACGCGCAAAGAGGATTGCGACCGTGCGGTCGCTGTGATCCTCGAGGCCTATGGCCAGATTGATATTTTGGTCAATAATGCGGGCATTACACAGCCATTGAAGATCATGGAAATTCGCCATGAAAACTATGATGCCGTGTTGGATGTGAACCTGCTTGGCACGCTGAATATGAGTCAGGCTGTAATCCCGCATATGCGTGAGCGGCAAAGTGGCAAGCTTGTGAATATGTCATCGGTATCGGCGCAGCGGGGCGGCGGTATTTTTGGCGGGCCGCATTATTCGGCGGCCAAGGCGGGTGTTTTGGGCCTGACCAAGGCAATGGCACGGGAATTGGCGCCTGATGGCATCCGTGCCAATGCGATTTGCCCAGGATTTATCGCCACCGACATTACGGCGGGCAAGCTGACCCCTGAGATGAAGGTGCAGATCCTTGCGGGTATCCCGATGGGGCGCGCGGGCGAAGCCTCGGACGTGGCAGGTTGCGCGTTGTTCTTGGCATCTGATCTTTCGGCCTATGTCACGGGTTCTGAGGTCGATGTGAATGGCGGATCGTTGATCCACTAAACCTAATGCTGCTCTGCCGCCCGCTCGAGGTCGAATTCTATACGGGTTTGACGCAATCCGTGGCGGGCGCAGGCAGCGGTGATTTCAGTTTCGAAATCCTTGGTCTGCGATTTTAACCACGCAAGAAATTCTTGCACAGCGCGCCGCTTGATATAGCGGCTCGGGCAGATCGCCCAATAGGATGTAAAGCGCAAAACGGGAATTTGCGGCAGAACTGGCACAAGTCGCCCCTCGGCGATTTCAGGCATAGCTAAGGACATGCTGTCGAGCACCACCCCCACCCCATCAACGGCCAGTTGCAGCGCCATAGAGGAGCGATCCATCAAAATCGGCATATGCCGTTCGGGCAGGGTGATGGCATTGTGGTTCAGCCAATAGTCCCACTGGCACAAGGCCCGTGGCGTGCCAATGAGACGTGCCGCGGCAAGGGTGGCGGCGGCATCGCCGCTTTGTGGGAGCTCTTTTAGGTAGTCGGGGCTGCACAGGGGAACCACGCAATCGTCAAACACCGCTTCGCTGTGATAGCCCGGCCAATTCCCCGTGCCATAGCGTAGATCCAGTTCCATCATCTCGCGGTCAAAATCGGTGGGGTCGGGGGCCGCATCAATGTGAAGATCCCAATCAGGATGGCGCGCGATGAAATCAGACAGGCGGGGCCCCAACCACCGCACCCCAAAACTGGGGGTTACGCGCATATTCAGCTGATAAGTTTCGCGCCCGCGTTTGAAATGACGGCTTGTGTCGCGCAGCATGCGAAGCGCCACGGAGGCCGATTGAAACAGTTGCTCGCCTTCCAGCGTCAGGCTCAACATACGCCCCTGACGACGGAACAGCTTTACGCCCAGATTTTGTTCAAGAAGTTTGATTTGTTGGCTGACCGCTGAGGGCGATACTGACATCTCTTCGGCGGCGCGGCTGATCGTGCCCCGCCGTGCCACGGTTTCGAAATACAGAAAGCCGTTAAGGTTGGGCGTGCGCGACATGGGGACAAACTCTGGCTGAACATAAAAAACCAAGGCGGGCGAACCCCGCCTTGGGAAACTTAGATGGCCTTAGCTTGCAGCTTCGGCTGTTTGTTTTTGTGCGCCGAGACCCTTCACTTCGATCTCCATCATATCACCTGGCTTGAGGAACCGTTGCGGTTTCATCCCCATACCTACGCCCGAAGGTGTGCCTGTCGCGATGATATCGCCCGGAACCAGTTTCATGAATTGGCTCATGTAAGAGATGATTTTCGCGACACCAAAAATCATATCATCGGTGTTCGAATCCTGCACAACTTCGCCATTCAGCGACAAGGTTAGCCCCAGTTTTTGCGGATCGCCAACCTCATCTGCGGTGACCAGATAGGGGCCTGTAGGGCCAAAGGTTGGAGCAGATTTGCCTTTGATCCACTGACCACCTTTTTCGATTTGGAACTCGCGCTCTGAGACATCGTTAATGGTGCAATAGCCCGCCACGTAAGAGAGCGCATCTGCCTCGCTGACATAAAGCGCCTCGCGGCCGATCACCACTCCAAGCTCGACCTCCCAATCGGCTTTGACCGAATTGCGCGGAATGACCACGGGGTCAAACGGGCCAGACAAGGATGAGGTCGCTTTGGAGAAAATGATGGGCTCCTTTGGGGGCTCTGCGCCTGTCTCGGCGGCGTGTTTGGCGTAGTTTAAGCCAATGCAATAGAAATTAGGCACAGAGGCAAGGCAGGCCCCAATCCGACCAGGATTGGCAACAACGGGTAGAGTTGAGATGTCGATTTTGCGGATTGCGTCCAAAGCCTCAAGTGACACGGCTGCGCCTGCGAAATCGGCGACATGGCTTGACAGGTCGCGCACTTGGCCTTCTGCATCTAGAATAGCTGGCTTTTCCTGACCCTGGGGGCCGTAGCGCAGTAATTTCATCTATTATTCTCCTACTCTTGATTTGATCTTGCTATGTACCCTTCCGGGCATTTTGGTTTGTAATCTGTTGACGAATATCTTCGGCTAATTGCGACAGATGCGCTCCCACTGCGCTGCAAGCGGCCCGTTTGTCTCTCATTTTTAACCCTTCTAGGATAGAGTTATGTTGACTGACGACACGATCTCGGTTGCGACGTTCCCGCGCGGCTAAATAGCGTGCGTGCCATAGCCGTTGCTGAAAGGCTTGATGTGTCTTTGCTAGTGCCGAGTTGTGCGACGCTTTGGCGATAGCTGTATGAAACGACATGTCAATCTCAAACATGTCGAGGGGGTCGAACTGGTAGAAATTCGCATCCATATTTTCAACAATTTGCTGCATGTCCTCGAGATCTTTCTCGGTCGCGTTTTCGCACGCTAGTTCAACGGAAAGATTTTCCAAAGCAATAAGGACTGCAGCCTGCTCTGTTGCGGATGTTATATTCAGCTCTGCAACTACTGGACTCCTGCTTGGCCGAAGCTCAATGAGCCCTTCCTTGGACAGCATACGGATCGCCTCGCGCATCGGCGTACGACTCACACCCATCACGATGGCGGTGTCTCGTTCTTTGATTGGATCGCCAGGTTTGATGTCACCTCTAAGGATGCATCTTCTGAGCTTTAGAGCCGTTTGGTCGGCCAAATTTTGCGATGAAAACTCTGACATAGAAATTTCACAATCGACAACAAACCAATAATCAACGTTTGAAATAATTGAGATGAAAAATTTTGGTATACCAAAAGTGGTTGATTGTCGATAGCGCTTTGGCTACCGTCGATTCTAGATGGTGCGCCATCGAATTTTAAAAGCTGCAGTACAGCAGCAAAATACTCAGCGGCTAAAGCCGCAAAGGGAGGAACGATGAAAATTAAATCGCTTTTAGTAACAGCTGCAGCGGGCGCTATGGTCGCTGGCGCAGCGGCAGCGGACCCGGTTAATCTCCGGATCCAAACTCACCACGCAGCAGAGACGCCGCTTGGTCGTCATATTACACAGTGGGCTGACGACGTAAATGTGATGTCTGGCGGAGACATTACTGTAGAGATGTTCTTCTCTTCATCTGTTGTGGGTTCTGTTGAAACTTGGGACGCTGCGGTTAACGGCATTCTGGATTGCGACGCAACCGGCGCCGCTTACCAAACTGGTAAAAACCCTGCCTTCCAATTCTTGGGCGATATCATGGGTGGTTATGACACTCCATGGCAGCAGTATTCGTGGCTTTACCAAGGCGGTGGATACGACGATGCCCAGGAGCTGTACAATGCATACAACATGCAGCTCATCGGCTGGTCGCTGTTTGGCCAAGAGTCGATGTCTTCTTCCCGTCCAATCGCTGGACCAGCAGATCTTGTAGGTTGGAAGTTCCGCTCGCCTCCTGGAATGGAGACCGAGATTTTTGAGAAGCTCGGCGCATCGCCTATCGTGATGGACTTTACCGACATCTTTACCGCTCTTGAGACGGGTGTGATCGACGGCGCCGACGCTTCTGCGCTTGCTAACAACGTAGCAATGGGTCTTTACGACATCGTAGGGCATGCGTCATTCCCTGGCTTCCACTCAATGCCATCTGACCACCTAGCCTGTAACAAGGACGTTTGGGATGGTTTGACTGAGCAGCAGCAGCGCATCATGGAAGTTGCATGGCAGAAGCTTTCTCTGCAGCTGACCCTTTACATGGACGTTGCAAACGCCGAAGCGGCGGCTCAGTTGACAGCAGATGGTATCGTGCTTCACGACTGGTCGGCAGAAGATCGTGCGATGTTCCGCTCGATGGCTCAAGAAGCTTGGGCTGACTGGGCAACACGTTCGCCTGAGGCAGCTGCGCTGGTAGACAGCCATGTTGAGTACATGACCGTTCTGGGCCTGATCAACTAATGCTCAATGGCCGCAATTAGCGGTTAGCTCGGGGCTGGCGAACTACCAGGTTCGCCAGCCCCTTCCAGCAGGGTTAAACCAACACGTGATTGGGGCAAATTATGCAGACTAATAGTCTTTGGTTGGGGAAGATGCGCCAACCAGTAAAAATGCTAGCGATTGCATCTGGCTGTATTACGGGCGTCATCTACTTGTATCTCTTGTCCACCCATTTGTGGGCAGAGGAAGGTATGGGCCTGTATGAGATGATCCGGCCTGAAGGGCGGCCAATTGTACCGGTTACTTGGGTATCAGTTGCCTTTACTTTAATCATGACCTCGCTTTATTTTTCTGACACCAAAGGTGCGATTGAGCCCGTGCCCGACGGCTTTTTTGACAAACTAACTTTGGTGACGTCCAGGCTTACCATGATCGCGATTGCTGTAATTGTGATGGTAATGTTCTACGAGGTGGTTGCGCGGTATGTATTTTCAGCGCCAACTTTGTGGGCCAACGAGATGTCGCTTTGGATTGCTGCTTTCGTGTTCTTGTTCGCTGGTCAGTACGCCATGCAGCAGCGAAGCCATATTCGGATCTACGTTATCTACGATATGATGCCACGCTGGGCGCAAAAAACTGCTGACGTTATTTCTGTTGTTTTAATCGTTTTCTTTGCCTTTGCGCTTGTCTGGGGGGGCTACAACGATGCGGCAGCACGTTGGGCCCGTATGGAGGTTTTCGGAACGTTTTGGGATCCACCCATCCCAGGCACATTGAAGGCTTCACTTCTGGCCATCATCAGCTTGGTCGCTGTCCAAGCTGTGTCCAACCTCTTCTCAGATTGGAACAAGGCTCCTGAGCACCTTGCCCACGATGACATTGATGAAACGGAAATCGAAAATATTCGTAAGACTTTGGAGCAGTAAACATGGAATTTTTGGAATTATTTTCGTGGATCAAGACTAATGACATCGGCACAATTAGTCTTGTTCTGCTCCTTTCAATGTTTGCTTTGTTGGCGATTGGTATGCCGCTTGGGTTTGCATCGGCTGCGTTGGCAGTTCTTGTTCTGGGTATGAAGTTTGGTCCGGAATTCATCTTCAGAGATTTTGGCTCTGGCCCATTGGCCGTTCTCAGTCAGGCAATTTATCGCCAGATGACAAACTACGTTCTGATTTCGGTTCCTCTCTTTATCTTCATGGCGGCACTACTAGAGCGCTGTGGTATCGCCCGAGACATGTACAGTTCTCTGAACGTTTGGTTGAGCCGAACTCGGGGTGGTATTGCAGTAGTTACCGCGATTATGGCGGTCATTATGGCTGCCATGTCCGGCATTATTGGTGGTGAGGTTGTACTTCTGGGCCTCATCGCTTTGCCTCAAATGCTGCGTCTTGGATATAATCAAAATCTGGCAATCGGAACCATCTGTGCGTCTGGCTCGTTGGGTACAATGATCCCGCCATCTATCGTTTTGATCTTCTATGGCTTGGTGACTGAAACTTCGATCAAGGCTTTGTTCACAGCATCCTTCCTACCTGGCTTCATGTTGGCGACGTTTTTCATTCTTTATATCTTGATCCGCACCAACCTAAACCCGTCACTTGCTCCTCTACCGGAGCCTGATCCTTCGATGCCTAGTGGGTCCGAAAAGGGTATGTTGTTCCTTGGCTTTATCGCTAAGTTCGCCATGTGGGTGACGGGTGTCCTGTTCATCCGAGCGGTGTTTTTCACGCTCACTGGTGATAATAAAATCGTAGAAGGTATTGATCCAATTCCGTTGGGGATGGTTGCTGATATTCCCTACATTGTTGGAGCCTTTGCTCTGGCTACAGCGACCGTCTTTTTGTTGGTTGGAAAAGAACGCACCGAACGTGGTTGGGAGATGGGCAAAGGCTTGATTGCCCCTACGATCGTGATTGGTGTTGTTCTGGGTTCCATCTATATGGGTATTACTGGGATCACAGAGGCTGCTGGGATGGGCGTGATAGCAGTGTTTGTGCTTGGGTTAGTCCGTCGCGAAATGACCTTCGAGATTGTCTGGGACAGCCTTATGAGGACTTTGAAGTCTACCGGTACAATTATTTGGGTCACTATCGGTGCCGCAGCTTTGGCAGCATCATACACGCTAGCTGGGGGACCAACTTACGTGGCTAACTTGATCGTTGCCTCGGAGTTGCCGACAATGGGCGTTATCTTGATGATGATGCTCATCTTCCTCATCATGGGCATGTTTATGGACTGGATTGGCATTGTGCTTTTGGTCATGCCAGTGTTTTTGCCCATTGTGACAAGGCTTCCGATTGAGGAGATAGGACTAATAGGCCAGCTCGAGCCTCGCTATGTCGCAATTTGGTTTGGTGTGGTGTTCTGTATGAACATGCAGGTAAGCTTCCTGTCGCCACCATTCGGACCAGCGGCGTTTTACCTAAAATCGGTTGCGCCGCCGCATATCACATTGACGGCCATTTTTAGAGGTTTCCTGCCCTTTATTCTTCTGCAGCTTTGCGCTTTGGGTGTATTGCTTATTTGGCCTAACATGGTGACGTTATTCCTTTAGGATAGGTCAATAACTGATCAAAATTGGAGCGCGCGTAATTGTGAAATAAATTGCGCGCGTTCTTTTATGGACGTTAAGTTTAGTGGTGTGTGCATATGAAGACAGTAAGACTTTCCCAATCTGATAATGTTGTTACTGCCCTAGAAACTCTTAAAATTGGCGATGAAGGTGCGGTGCAGGAAATTCCTCGAGGTCACAAAGTTGCTTCAGAGGATATTCCGGCGGGTTCAGCAATTATCAAATATTCGCAAACCATTGGTTACGCTGGTTGCAACATACCGAAGGGTTCGCATGTCCACACGCACAACTTGGAATTCCGTAACGTAGATACCGAGTATGAATATTCGACTAATCTGCGTCCTGTCCTTGCTGCAGATCAGACAGATTATTTTATGGGGTATCGACGTGCCACGGGTCGCGTTGGTACCCGTAATTATATTGCAGTCTTAACCAGCGTTAACTGCTCTGCAACTGCGGCTCGCTTAATCGCCGAACATTTTACCTCTGAACGTCTCGCAGCGTATCCGAATGTAGACGGGGTGGTTGCATTCGTCCATGGAACTGGCTGTGCAATGGGTGGAGACGGCACTGGCTTTGAGCTGCTGCAGCGAACTCTTTGGGGATATGCACGAAACCCAAATGTTGGTGGAGTTCTTATGGCCGGTTTAGGCTGTGAGATGATGCAAATTGATTGGCTGATCGAAGCCTATGGTTTGAAGCCTGGCCCATTGTTTCAGACAATGAATATTCAAGATATCGGTGGACTTCGCCGGACAGTCGAATGGGGTATCGAAAAAATTAACGCCATGCTGCCTTTGGTAAATGAAGCCCAGCGTGAGAAATGTCCCGCATCTGAGTTAATGGTTGCCCTTCAATGCGGCGGATCAGATGCATGGTCTGGAATTACCGCTAACCCAGCAGTTGGATATGCATGTGATCTATTAGTTGCGCAGGGAGGCACGGGAGTTTTGGCCGAAACTCCTGAAATTTATGGGGCCGAACACCTTTTGACGGCCCGTGCGGTAGATCGCAAAGTTGGCGATAAGCTGATTGAATTAATTAAATGGTGGGAAACTTATACATCGCGCAATGGGGGGTCGATGGATAACAATCCTTCTCCCGGAAATAAGAAGGGCGGTTTGACCACAATTTTGGAAAAATCCTTGGGCGCAGCGGCCAAGGGCGGGACCACTCCGCTTACCGGTGTTTATAAATACGCTGAGCCGGTCACAGCCAAGGGGTTCACTTTCATGGATAGCCCCGGATATGACCCGGCAAGTGTTACGGGACAAATTGCAAGTGGTTGTAACCTAGTTGTCTTCACGACAGGGCGCGGTTCGGCTTTTGGCTCTAAGCCTTCACCGACTTTAAAGGTAGCAACAAACACTGAGATGTATAACCGACTTATTGAAGACATGGATGTGAATGCCGGTCGTATTCTCACCGATGGCGCATCTGTCGAGCAAGTAGGACGTGAAATCTATGATGCTTGGTTACGTATGGCGTCTGGTGAGAAATCAAAATCTGAGACGCAGGGGTTGGGTGATTTTGAATTTGTACCATGGCAAGTTGGCGCGGTGATGTAAGGTAGGATTATGAAAAAACCTCTCCCAATTTGTGTTATCGGAGCAGGATTAATTGGAGCGCGCCATGTAGAAGTGGCGCAAAAGTCTGATTTTGTTGATCTTGTTGCTGTTGTAGAGGCGGATGAAGCCCGGCGGATTAAACTTACAGAAAGCGGCCTGTCTGCTGTGGCTACCTTGGATGACTTGCCCAAAAATGTTAGGGCTGCTGTCATTGCGACACCGACTCCAGCTCACTACGAGAACTCTATGTCGGCTTTGGATAAAGGGCTCGGAGTGCTTCTTGAAAAGCCCGTGGCGGCAACACTCGGTGAGGCTCTTGCAGTTGTTGATGCTTTCGAAAAAGCTGGCATCCCGCTGGTTGTTGGGCATCATCGGCGCTGCCATCCTTTCACGGTTTCGGCGCGTGAAGAGCTTTCAAGTCTCGGTGATTTGGTTGGTGTTCAAGGTTTTTGGTCGCTACGCAAAAATGACAGCTATTTCGACCCACTTTGGCGCCGTAAGCCAGGTGCGGGTCCTCTTATGATAAATTTGATCCACGAAATCGATTTACTAAACTTTTTAATTGGTGAAATCAGTGAGGTAACAGCACTGACTTCATCTGCTCGCCGCAAGTTAGAAATCGAAGACACCGCTTCATTGGCGTTGAGATTTGAAAATGGAGCTTTAGGATCTTTTTTAATCTCTGATGCTGGGGCTTCGCCTTGGAGTTTTGAGGCGGGAACGTTCGAAAATCCAAATATTGCAGGGACAGGTCAGGACTATATTAAGATCTCTGGTACAAGAGCTTCGATGGAGTTTCCGTCACGAAAGATTTGGAGGGCCAATTACTCCGGTGAAGTTGAATGGGGACGGGGTCTGTCTCAATTTGAAGCGCCTGCTTATAATTCTATTGATCCGATCCTTGCTCAGATGGAGCGGTTCGCTGCGGTTATAGATGGTGCACATGATGATGTCCTGTGCACTGGATCCCAAGGTATTCTGGCGATGGAAATGACGCTTGCTGCTGCCTTGTCGGCAAAGCTCGGAAAGCCTGTATCTCGTGGCGAGGTTCCCCAAGATTTCCGTGGTATTTGAAAAGATAAAAGGTAGAGCATATGGCTGAACACATTGGATTTATTGGACTGGGTCTTATGGGGCGAGCGATGGCTTCCCGCCTCTTGGCAGCGGGTCATCCTGTAACGGTTTTGGGGCACAAAGATCGTAGTGGGATCGAGGAAGTCGCTGCAAAAGGCGCGGTTGAAGCGCTAGACGCTGCAAGTCTAACAGCGTCGGTCGATATTGTGATGCTTTGCATGGGTACATCGGCACAGGTGGAAGCGCGAATTTTTGGCGAGGCCGGTGTGCTTGCGGGCGCAAAGCCAAATCAAATTGTGATTGATTTTGGCACCTCGCTGCCGGCGTCCACGCTAAAGATCGGAGTGGCGTTGGCTGAGAAAGGCGCGATTTATCTTGATGCACCTTTAGGGCGCACCCCTGCCCACGCCTATGATGGCAAATTAAATATTATGTGTGCCGGCGATGAAGATGCTTACACACGCGTGAAGCCGGTTCTGGACGTCTTGGGTGAAAATGTTTTCCATTTAGGCAAGCTTGGGAATGGTCACACAATTAAGTTGATCAACAATTACTTTGCCATGACTACGGCGATTTCTATGGCAGAGGCTTTTGCTCTCGCCGATGAGGCGAAAATCGCGCGTCAATCTCTTTATGAGGTGATGGCGGCAGGACCAAACCATTCAGGTATGATGCAATTTGTTCGAAATTACGCCACCGAAGGGCAGATCGATCTGGCGTTCTCAGCACAAAATGCGGCTAAAGATGTCGGCTATTATCGACAAATGGCCCAAGATTTGGGCCTTAATAGCCGTATGTCAGGCGCAGCTAACGCCACGCTTGCCGAAATTGTTGAAAGTGGCGCAGGGGGTTTAATGGTCCCACAGATTGTGGACTGGATGGTTGAAAATTTGGGAAGGAAATCATCATGAGATTACAAGGTAAGCGCGTATTTGTAACTGCTGCTGGGCAGGGGATTGGGCGGGCCAGTGCTATTGCGCTTTCGCGTGAAGGCGCACACGTTATTGCCACGGATTTACATGATAAATTTCTGTCTGACTTGAATGTCGCGGAAGCCTTTGCCCTTGATGTTCTTGATAAGGCTGCTCTGGTTGCTGCAGTGACTAAAGCACAGCCAGACGTTTTGGTGAATTGCTCTGGGATTGTGCATTCTGGTACGATTGAGCAAGCAACCGATGAAGATTTTGACTTGGCGATGAACCTGAACGTGCGGGCCCATTTTCACGCAATCCAAGCCGCTGTTCCTGGGATGTTGGAGCGTGGTCAGGGAGCCATTGTGAACATTGCATCAGTATGTTCATCTCTCCGCGGTCTTCCCAACCGCTTTATTTATGGGACATCTAAAGGCGCAACTATTGCCCTAACCAAACAGGTTGCCGCCGATTATATTACGCGCGGTATTCGCGCGAATTGTATTGCACCTGGCACCGTAGATACACCAAGTTTACAGGGCCGTTTGCATGCAACAGGTGATTACGATCAGGCGATGAAAGATTTTGTTGCGCGACAGCCAATGGGAAGACTTGGTACCGCGGATGAAATCGCAGAGCTTGTGGTGTATCTTTCCTCCGACGAAACGAAGTACATGACCGGTCAATGTGTTGCCATTGACGGTGGCATGACGATGTAATTCATAAACATGAACGTCCCGGAGCCCAGAGAGCATCGAGTTTTGGCTGGCGTGCTTGCCATGACCCTAGCGGTGATATTTTTCACTGGCATTGATACGTCTGCAAAATGGTTGAGTATAGTTGGCATTCCTATTTTGCAGATTGTCTTTATTCGGTACGCAGGACACTTTCTGATTTCACTAGTAATTTATGTGCCGCGTGAAGGATTTGAGGTGTTTCATTCCAACGCGCCAAAGCGTCAAATATTGCGCTCTTGTGCTCTTTTCATGGGTACTGTTTTGAACTTTCAAGCTCTAAAATTTCTTCCCATTACCGTGACTACTACGATTTCTTTTGCTGGACCCATTGTAATAACCTTAATGGCTATCCCAATTCTTGGTGAAAAAGTGGGTTTGCGTCGTATTATTGCAGTGTGCGTTGGTTTTCTCGGGGTTCTTCTGGTGATTCAGCCTTGGGGGCAATCGTTTCATCCAGCAATGCTTCTAAGCTTATGCACGTTATTGATGGCTTCGACATATTTCATCATGACCCGGCTGTTAGCCGGTGTAGAGACCAATGCAACACAACAGGTATGGTCCAGCGGAATTGCTACAATAGTGCTAGCGCCATTTGCTTTAAATGTTTGGGTATGGCCAAATAACGGCGTTGACTGGGCCGTCCTAGGCATAATTGGTTTCTGCGGTGCTATGGGCCATATTGCGGTTACCACTGCCCATCGTTGGGCTGACGCATCAATTCTAGCTCCGCTTATCTACACACAGGTTTTTTGGGCTGCGTTGGTAGGTGTGGTAATTTTCAACACATATCCAACGGTTTGGACTTTAGCCGGGGCTGCAGTTATCATCGCTTCTGGTCTCTATATTTGGCGAAGAGAACGTGACAAAAAAGTGCAGGCCAATCGCGTTGGATAAGTCTTCTTTTGGGGTGATTATGTCAAAAGAGAAAAAAGTCGGCTTCAGTAAGGGACTTACCAATTACGGTGACCAAGATTTCTCATTGTATTTGAGGAACTCATTTGCGGCTTCAATGGGATACTCAAAAGAGGTTTTGAAAAAGCCTATTGTTGGAATAGCCAATAGTTATTCTGGATTTAACAATTGCCATCGGCATTTCCCTGAATTGCTTGAGGCGGTTAAGCGGGGCGTTCTTCTAGGAGGGGGACTGCCCATTGAGTTTCCGACCATATCGCTTGGCGAGGTTTTTCTTAATCCAACTAGTCTCAAATTTAGAAATTTGATGTCGATGGACGTCGAGGAAATGATAAGAGCTCAGCCAATGGATGCCGTTGTGTTGATGGGGGGCTGCGACAAAACTGTGCCGGCTCAATTAATGGGTGCGGCTTCAGCAAATTTACCGGCAGTTCAGCTGGTTGGTGGTCCAATGATGACTTCCCGCTATGGTGAAGAAAGGCTAGGAGCTTGCACCGATTGTCGCAGGTTTTGGGCTAAGTTCAGGTCTGGTGATGTCTCAAAAGACCAAATCGATGATATTGAAGGTCGGCTAGCCACTACTGCAGGCAGTTGTGCAGTTATGGGCACTGCCTCAACAATGGCTTGTGTTGCTGAAACTCTAGGAATGACCATTCCTGGTACGGCCGCTATACCCGCGGTGCATGCGGATCGCCTTAGAGCGGCTGAAGCGTCTGGTTTGGCCGCGGCGCGGATGGTTGAAAAACCCATACTTCCTAGTGAAATCATAACTGAAAAATCCGTTGAAAACGCAATCAGGGTTTTGCTCGCGCTAAGCGGCTCAACTAATGCCATAGTGCACCTAACTGCCGTTGCTGGTCGGCTAGGGATAAACGTTTCTTTAGAGCGATTGAACGAGCTATCGGATACGACACCAGTCCTCGTTAATCTAAAGCCTATGGGCTCACATTACATGGAAGATTTTTTCTTCGCGGGTGGGATGGGAGCTGTACTTCGCGAATTACGTCCCCTGCTACACTTGGATACAATTAGTGTGACCGGTGAAACGCTTGGCGATCGATTGGAGACAGATGACGGCTACATAGATACGAGGGTTATAGCACGTGCACAGGAGCCGTTAGAGCCAGAAGGAGGGTTGATTGCTCTTTTTGGAAATTTGGCTCCAAATGGTGCAATATTTAAGCGGGCTGCGGCCGACAAAAATCTCTTTGAAGCAGAGGGCCGTGCCGTTGTTTTTTCCTCTCTCGAAGATTTAGCTGCAAGAGTTGATGATCCAGATTTAGATATTTCTAGCGATGACTTTATGGTTCTACAAAATGCAGGGCCAAAAAGTGACTCTGGGATGCCTGAAGCGGGGTATTTACCTATTCCTAAAAAGCTCAGCAAATTGGGTGTGAAAGATATGGTGCGGATATCTGATGCCCGAATGTCTGGAACTGCTTTCGGTACTATTGTGCTTCATGTGTCTCCTGAAGCAGCCATAGGAGGTCCGCTATCACTCGTGCGAAATGGAGATCGCATTCGCATTTCTGTTTCTAACAAGCGTATTGATTTGTTGGTCGATGAAAAGGAATTAGATAAGCGTCGGTCAGAATGGGTATCTGATCTCGAAGAGCCTGAGAATTTGCGTGGATATAATAAGCTCTATGCTACCGAAGTCACACAGGCAGAACAGGGTTGTGATTTCCAATTTCTTAAGCCGGTAAAACGATAGCGGAAAAAGAGTGACTTCGCGCTTACAGCGTTAGGTGGCGAGTGGAAGGGCGGTTCTCCCTTCCACTAATAATTTAGCCACGTCCAATATATGGCATATTCGTAGCCATGACTGTCATAAACTGGACATTGGCCTCCAAAGGAAGATTTGCCATATGAAGCACGGATGTTGCGACATTAGACACATCCATGACCGGCTCTACTTCGATACTTCCATCAGCTTGCGGTACACCTTTTGTCATTTTTCTGGCCATGTCGGTAAGTGCGTTGCCGATGTCAACTTGCCCGCAAGCAATGTTAAATGGACGTCCGTCAAGGCTGATTGAGCGAGTAAGACCGGTAATCGCGTGTTTTGAAGCTGTATACGGCGCAGAGCCCCAACGTGGTACATAGGCAGAGACAGATCCATTGTTGATAATGCGGCCGCCTTGTGGCGATTGATGTCGCATGATCCTAAAAGCGGCGCGGGCCACAATGAAGCTGCCTGTAACGTTGATATCAATAAGATTACGCCAGTCGTCCACTGAAAGTTCGTCGATTGGCGCGCCTCCGAGGCTCACGCCGGCATTGTTGAATACGGCGTCCAATCGCCCCCATGCCTCGTAGGCAGTGTTAAACGCACTTTCCACTTGGGTTTCGTCAGTGACATCACATGGTAAAATAAGTGTATTTTTATTTTTTGCCGCGGTTTCTTCCAAAGCGGCGGATCTGCGGCCGATTAAGCCGACTTGCCATCCATTGGCGAGGAAATGTTGCGCTGTGGCGCGTCCGACACCGCCGCCGCCGCCTGTAATGATAATAGTTTTGGACATATTAGGCCTCCTTGTTCGATTGATCTTATGCGGTGGCTTCAGTGATTGTCCCTGGGTAGATCACGCCCAATCTTCTGATACGCAGTCGCTAATTCTAAGCAACCTCCATCGGCTAGCTGGCCCACATGAGTACGATAAATTTCCTGCCATGGGGTTTGATGATGTAATTCAGGAGGGATCCAAGCATCAATTCTGGCTTGCCACTCGGCATCATCAACTAATGCGTGCAATGTTGAACTGTTGAAATCCAATCTTACCCGGTCGCCTGTCTTTAGATAGGCAAGGCCACCTCCAACTACGCTTTCTGGCGAAGCGTTCAGGATTGATGGGCTCTCAGATGTACCTGATTGACGCCCATCTCCCACGGTCGGCAAGTGGCTGATACCTTGACGAATGATGTGATCAGGTGGCTGCATGTTCACAACTTCCGCTGAGCCAGGATAGCCAACGGCGCCAACGCCACGTATAAACATGATGGTGTGCTCATCGATGCCCAAAGAGGCTTCATTAACTCGTTCGTGATAATCTTCAGGGCCCTCAAAAACCACTGCCTTAGCCTCAAATACGCCCTCACTCCCGGGTTCTGAGAGGAAGCGCTTGCGAAAGTCTTCCGAAATCACAGAGGTTTTCATTAAAGCTGAGTCAAACAGGTTACCTGAGAGCACCTTAAAGCCTGCATTTTTACGCAGCGGTTTTTCATAAGTCGTAATTACGCTGTGGTCACGAGAGACCTGACCTTCCAGGTTTTGGCCCATACTTTTACCTGTCGCAGTAATTACATCTTCATGTATGCGGCCTGCCTTTTGTAGTTCTCCCATAACAGCAGGAACACCGCCGGCTCTGAAAAAGCTTTCCCCCAAATACTCGCCTGCTGGCTGCATATTAAGCATTAGTGGTACGTCATAGCCGATCTTTTCCCAGTCCCGTACGTTAAGTTCTACACCTATGTGACGGGCAACCGCCTGCAAATGAGGTGGAGCATTTGTCGAACCACCAATCGCCGCATTAACGACGATAGCATTTTCAAAAGCTTTGCGCGTCATGATGTCGGAAGGTTTTAGATCCTCATGAACCATTTGTACAATTCGCTTGCCTGTTTCGTAAGCCATTGTCATCCGCTCACGAAATGGTGCAGGAATAGCCGAGTTTCCAGTCAGAGACATTCCCAAGGCTTCAGCCATGGCGTTCATAGTCGAAGCTGTCCCCATGGTATTGCAATGCCCGAGTGAAGGCGCTGACGAGCATACCCGCGACATGAACTCTTCGTAGTCTATCTCACCAGCAGCAAGCAGGCGACGGCTTTCCCATACGATCATGCCGGAACCCGCTCGCTTTCCATTCCACCAACCGTCAAGCATTGGTCCGCCATTAAGCGCGATTGCTGGCAAATCGACAGTGGCTGCTCCCATCAACATTGCTGGGGTTGTTTTGTCACATCCTGTGGTTAACACCACTCCGTCGATAGGATAACCATGCAAAACCTCTACCAACGAAAGATATTGCAGGTTGCGATCAAGCGCTGCAGTTGGCCTCTTGCCTGTTTCCTGAATTGGATGGACGGGAAATTCCATTGGAACCCCGCCTGCCTCACGAATGCCTTGTTTGATCCGTTCCATCAGGAAAACATGTATCTTATTACATGGTGCCAGATCAGATCCCGTTTGAGCGATGCCAATGATTGGACGCTCACTTTGTAATTCTTCGCGTGAAAACGTCGAGTTCTGATAACGCTCAACATAGAGAGCAGTCATCCCCGGGTTGTTGGGGTTATCAAACCACTCTTGTGAGCGGAAACGTTTGTTGGCGCGAGTGTCAGACATTGTAATCTCCTGATCGAGCGGCTTCGCTGGGGTTAGCAGCTCTAATAAAGTCAAACGTCAAAGTGTTCTTGTTATACAAAATGCAAATGGTATACCAAATGCAAGAGTAAAGCGTTTGAACTGAGAAACATTATGAAAACGAAATTTTGGTCATTCCTCACAGTGGCCTGCATGCTAGTTTTTTCGGGCCCTGCATTAGCGCAAGATGCACGACTAACACTCAACACGTGCTTGTCTGATGGTACTCAGGACGAAGAGGGAGTACTGTCGTGCATCAATGAAGCGCTATATCCGTGTCTCACTCAGTCTGAAGATATGAGTTCGGTCGCGACCTTATGTTTTATCGAAGCCCGTGGTCAGTTTGATGAGGGCATCAGTTCTGCGATGTCAAATATCCGCGGCAGAGTTGACGAGCAGTTAATTGCTCTTATGACGATTGGGCTTAAATACGATATGCTCAGCGGTTTGTTGCAGTGCGATCGTTTGGAAGAGCTAGCGCTCGCTTTATCCGAACTATCAGGAGAAATAATTCAAAGGCAAAAAGCACAGTGCCTCGCAACGACCTCTGGTCTTGCATTGGCCAGGGTCACATCACGCGCAGCAGGCCTTGATTGATGGTGTAAAAGCCACTCAATTCGCTTGCCTGGATATTGATTAGTTAGAATGAAAAAAGTTTGATTGGCTGTTTTATAACAGGAGAAAATAACGTGATTTTTGAACCACCAATTTTGACTATTTGTGAGAACTTCAAGCGCCCATCCTCAGCACAAATTGCTGCTTTTAAGAATATACCTACCGGCTATGTCTGTGACGCCATGGAGGGGCAGGGTGCGATGGACAGTAGTATTAAGCCCCTTTTTGCAGCTACTCGAGATAAAGATCTTTACACCACCGTGGGGGTGGCACTTGTCGCTGAAAATGGCCCAGCAGAAATTCTTGCTACAATGGGTGCGCTGCATGTTTTGCAAAAGGGAGATATAGTCATTGCTGCAATGCAAGGCGGTAAAAACTGCTCGGCTTCCGGGGATCGCTTCTGTGGCATGCTAAAGAACAAGGGTGCGGCGGGGTTCGTTACAGATGGCGAAATGCGTGATTATGAGGGGATTTTGGAAACCCGTTTGCCAGTTTTTTGTACGGGTCTTAGCCCTAATTCGCCCTATTCCAATGGGCCTGCTCGTGTTGGTTTCGGCGCCATAGTTGGCGGACGAAATGTGCAAAGTGGTGATATTATCGTGGCTGACATAAACGGCGTGGTAGTAGTACCTTTTGCTCGAATTGATGAAGTTATTGCTACAATAAATGAAATCAGCGCAGCTGAAGATGCATTGGATGAAAAAGTCCGCAGTGGATTTTGCGAAATGCCCATTATCTCCGAGATGATTAATGATGGGCGTGCAGTAATAGTCGATTAATTAGGGAGTAAGTTATGTCAGACACTGAAAGCAGGATTAACTTAGAGGGCCTTTGTGCGGTGGTGACGGGTGGCGCGCAAGGCATAGGTTATGCTGTAGCATCACGAATATTGCGATCCGGGGCTAGTGTTATGCTTTGGGATATGAATTCGGCACTAAATGATAAAGCGGTCAAAAGCTTGTCTGCGATTGGGCGGGTTCAGGCTCTTGATTGTAATGTAAGCGATTACAGTTCTGTTGAGGCAGCGGTTAATGCAACTGAGACCGCGTTTGGACGCATCGATATCCTTGTGAATAGTGCGGGTGTTGCAGGCGATAACGCGACGGTGGCGGAGTATTCCAATGACGAATTTCGGCGGGTTATAGACATCAATTTGATGGGCACGTATTACACGAACAAAGCTGTGATTTCTGGAATGATGGAACGCAATTTTGGTCGGATCGTAAACATTGCGTCTATCGCTGGTAAAGAAGGCAACCCCAATGCAAGCGCTTATAGCGCTTCGAAGGCTGGTGTCATTGGCTTTACTAAGTCACTAGGAAAGGAATGCGCGAACCACGACATTGCAGTTAATTGTGTAACACCTGCCGCAGCACGCACAGCGATTTTCGATCAGATTACGCAGCAGCACATAGATTATATGCTTTCAAAGATCCCACGTAATCGTTTTCTAGAAGTTGATGAGGCAGCGGCAATGATCGCTTGGCTTGTGAGCCGCGAGAATTCCTTTACCACTGCATCAGTTTTTGACCTGTCAGGTGGGCGCGCGACTTATTGAAGGTCCGCGCTCGTTGTCACTGAAACGCACTTTTCGCGCCTGCGCTTTGTTGAGTTTTGAAAATTGAACTGTTGTCTGGCGCAGGTGGCAGGGGCATACGCACAGGCACTGTTTCAAGACGGGGCACTAGGCAGGCTTTGCCTGTGATGATGCGTTCCTGTAAATCTTCCCAAAACCGCCGCTGACCCAATTCGTGGATATACGAAGCGGCACCAAGGATCGGCCATGCGTCTGCCTTGGCGATTTCATAGAACAGAATATAGCGCGGTCTATCGCTGACATTCGGGGCTGAGCCGTGCAGAATGCGGGCGTGATGCACCGTCATTGATCCTGCTTTCCCTGTCAAAGTTACAATCTTGTCGCGCTCAAAGAGTGGGTCATCGGGATTGATCGCGCCCGCGAAAACCCCGTTTATGCCGTGATCCAAAATTGGCCCGCGATGGGTTTCAGGGATCACCATCAATGGGCCATTGGCCGCATCCACGTCCTCAAGCATCAGGCCAAAGGCCAGAAGGTCATCGTTAGTATGTGGATAAAATGCCCAATCTTGGTGCCATTCCACCGCTGCCCCACCGCCTGGTGCCTTGGTGTTGAGCTTAGAAGTGATAATGGCTGTATCGGGGCCAAGCAGGCTTGCCAACACCTCGGTCATGCGTGAATTGCGCAGCACCTCCCAGAAATAGGGATGCTGCTTATGCGGGATTTTGATCCGGGTTAGGCGCGGGGTGTCTGGCCCGTGGCCCTTGTCGAGATCATAAACCGCGTTGCTTTCGCGTACATCGCGGGAAGCCTCAATGAACTGCGCGGTCAAGCGGCGCAATTCGTTTAATTGGGAGGGGCTGACTGCATCCTCCACCATCAGATAGCCATTCTTTTGGTAGGATGCGATCTCGTCTTTGGATAGCATGGTTAGCCTCCTTTTTGATGCAGGTGCTACTTTTTACCTTTGGCTACTTCGGCGGCTAAATCCATTCCGTTTAAGTTGCCAATGTGATCCGACAGCATTGGAACAAAATCTCCGCCTTTTCCGATGGCTTCGGCATGGGTGAAATAATGCCGCGCAGCGGATGCCATGACATTCATCACGCCCGCATCTGTTGCCATCGCATTCACATAGCGGATGTCCTTTGACAGATTCTCAATCGAGAATTTATGCGCATTCTCATCCCTATCGCAGACATATTGCATGAATGTACCAAAGAAGCCTGAGCCAAGACGGCTGGGTGCAATCACTTCGCGAAACGCGTGGGGTGAGATCCCAACTGCTGCGCCTAGAACAGTAGCCTCGGAATAAAGAGCAGCATAAGCGGCTCCTAAGAAATTCATCAAGAGCTTCATCTTGTGGCCTGTGCCCACCTCGCCAATGCGCGTGATGGTGCCAGCCCAGCAATCAATGACCGGATGCACCTGATCAAACAGTGCAGCATCGCAGCCCAACATCGCGTCAAGCATCCCTTCCTCGGCCTCTTTGGGCGTGCGGCCCAAGGGGGCATCCACCATATGCGCGCCAACCACTGAAAGCTTTTCTGCCATAGCCAGCGTTGATGTTGGATCAGCGGTGGTCGTGTCGATCACAATCATACCTTTGCGCGCACCTGCGATGATGCCACTTTCGCCCGTGATCACCGCTTCGACCTGGGGCGAGTTGGACAGACACAGATGGATGATGTCGCATTTTGAGGCCATGTCTTGTGGCGATGCGGCCTCTTTTGCACCCATGCTGAGCAAGCTTTCGACAGGCGCGCGGTTGCGGTTGCCCAAGATCCAAAGTTCATACCCGCCCTTTAGGATGTTTTTCGCCATCCCATGGCCCATGAAACCTACGCCGATAAAACCGATAACGGGTTTTTTTGTCATGATATGGATCTCCCTTTCCTATAGACTTGCGGTGATGCCGCCATCGACAAACAGCGTGTGGCCGTTCACGAAACTGGATGCTTCCGCAGATAAAAACACGCACGCGCCCACCAATTCATCCACCTCCCCCCAGCGGCCTGCAGGGGTGCGCTTTTCAAGCCACGCGGAAAATTCGGGGTCAGCAACAAGGGCCGCGTTGAGCGGTGTGTTGAAATAGCCAGGCGCAATGGCATTGCAGTTGAGCCCGTATTTCGCCCAATCGGTCGCCATCCCTTTGGTGAGGTTCGCAACCGCGCCCTTAGACGCCGTGTAAGGTGCGATAGAGGGGCGGGCGAGGGCGGTTTGTACGCTTGCAATATTGATAATGCGGCCTTTGCCTCGTGCGATCATGTGGCGTGCCACTGCTTGGGCAACATAAAAAACCGAATTCACATTTGTCCGCATCAACCGATCAAAAGCATCGGCTGGAAAGTCCTCTAATGGCGCACGATGTTGCATACCTGCATTATTCACCAAAATATCAATTGCACCCTCTTTTGCCTCGAAGGCATCAATCGCTTCGCGCGCTGCGACTGGGTCGGTTACATCAAAGGCTAATGCCAAAACATTTGCCCCTTTTGCGCGTAGGTCTTCGGTAGCCGCATGAAGGCGGTCTGCATTGCGGGCATTCAGCACAACTTGAGCGCCTGCGTCACTCAGACCTTTAGCCAAAGCGTATCCAATACCCATTGAAGAGCCTGTAATCAAAGCACGTCGCCCGCTTAGACTAAACAGTTTCATTGTTTCTCCTCTGGGTTTTTCGCACCCTGATTTTTGATTGGCTTAGCCGAACCAAGCGCCACTCGCGCCCTTGACATTTCTTGTAAATCCCGCGCTCTATGCTCAAATGGTATACCATTTTTAGGTTGGCGCAAGAGAAAGCCTGACGTTTGAAAAACGAGGATATTGTTGTGGCACAAGCGCTATTCGTACATGGCTCTGGAGACCTCCGCGTTGGGACCTGTAAGACGGCCTGTCCATCGGAAGGTGAAGTGCAGGTTGCCCTGCGCCGAGGGGGGATTTGCGGGTCAGATTTGCATTATTTCAACCATGGCGGCTTTGGCACCGTGCGTCTGCGTGAGCCGATGATCTTGGGTCATGAGGTGGCGGGCGAGATCACTGAAATTGGGCCAGAGGTAACGGGCTTGGCGGTTGGGGATCTGGTTGCCATTTCACCCTCGCGTCCCTGTTTCACTTGTGTCGAGTGTAGGCGCGGATTGCCCAATCAATGCCTTAACATGCGGTTTTACGGATCGGCTATGCCTTTTCCCCATATCCAAGGCGCATTTCGAGAAGTAATTACAGTGCGCGCAGAAAACTGTGTTAAAGCCGATGGTTTGAGTGCTGCTGAGGCTGCGATGGCCGAACCCTTGGCTGTGGCGCTGCACGCAGTCCGCCGCGCAGGGAACCTGGTAGGCCAGAGCGTTTTAGTGACGGGATGCGGCCCGATTGGCGTTTTGGCCATTATGGCTGCGCGCCGTGCGGGCGCAGGCGAAATCATCGCCACAGATATCAGCGACACGATGTTAAGCTATGCGCGCAAAGCGGGTGCAGATGTCTGTCTGAACACCGCGCGCAACCCAGAGGCGCTAAGCCCGTATGAAGAAGGCAAAGGCACAGTTGATGCGTTGTTTGAATGTTCAGGCGCGCAAGTGGCCCTTGTTTCTGCACTGCTCGCGATCCGCCCCCAAGGTCGTCTTGTGCAATTGGGGATGTCTGGGGATATGCAGCTTCCCATGATGCAGATCACCGCGCGCGAATTACAACTGATGGGCTCTTTCCGCTTCCATGAGGAATTCGCAATGGCTGTGCGGATGATGCAAAATGGGCTGATCGACACGCGGCCCCTGATTACGCATAGTTTTGCTTGGGCGGAATTTTCGGCGGCTTTTGCGATGGCCAATGACCGCACTCAGGCCATGAAAGTGCAATTGGAGTTTGGCCCGTGCTGACTTTTGCGCTTGCTGTCATTTTGCTTATCATCACTCCTGGGCCGGGTGTTCTTAGCACCGCGGGCTTTGGCGCGGCTTATGGGTTCAAGCCCTCTTTGCGCTATGTTCTAGGTTTGTTTATTGGCACAAATTTGGTGATGCTGGCAGTCGTGTCTGGATTAGCGGCGGTGGTCTTGTCTGTGCCATGGTTGCGCGTGGTGCTAATGGGGGCCTCGGTGGCCTATCTGCTCTATCTCGCGACGAAGATTGGTTTTGCAGGCGCAAAAATCGCTTTTATCGAGGCTGCCACTCCGCCAGGCATCTTGGGGGGTATCTTGCTACAAGCGATTAACCCCAAGGCCTATGCCGTCAATACATCGCTGATGACTGGTTTTGGATTTGCGCCCGATAACTTGGTCTTTGAGATTGCCATGAAAATCCTGATTGCCAATGCGATTTGGATTCCTATCCATTTGGCGTGGCTTTGGGCGGGGGTGACGCTGCATCGCCTTGATCTGCCGTCTCGAACGCAGCGGATCATTAATATTTTCATGGCATTGGCCATGCTCAGCGTTGTTGGTTTGGCCCTATGGTCAAGTTTCGGAGGTCAGGGATGAAAATTACCAAATTGGAAACCATCCGGGTTAAGGAACGGCCCAACTTGGTATGGCTGCATGTGCATACAGATGACGGTGTGATGGGCCTTGGCGAAACATTTTTTGGCTCAGGCGCAGTAGAAGCGTATATTCATGAGACCCTTGCACCATTGGTAATTGGTGAGGATCCATTGCGTATTGAGTATCTGGCCCGCAAAGTGGAGGGCTATCTCGGGTGGCGCTCAACAGGCGCTGAGGCGCGGGGAAATTCTGCATTTGATATTGCGCTTTGGGATCTTTGGGGCAAGTCCACAGGCCAGCCAGTGGCGCAGCTACTAGGCGGTTTCACTCGTGATAGCATTCGTACCTACAACACTTGTGCAGGCAATGATTACATCAAAAAAAATGAAGGCCAGACTACCAAGAATTACGGACTCGGTGCGGATGATCGATATGATGACCTAAATGGATTTTTGAATCGAGCGGACGATTTGGCTCAGTCTCTTCTGGAAGAAGGGATTACCGCAATGAAAATTTGGCCATTTGATGCGGCGGCAGAGGCTAATGAGGGATCGCATATCTCGGCTAAGGAATTGAAATTGGCGCTCTCGCCGTTTGAGAAAATTCGCCGCGCCGTTGGTGATCAAATGGATATTATGGTCGAATTCCATTCGATGTGGCAATTGACCCCTGCAATTCGCATTGCGCGGGCGCTTCAACCCTATCAGACCTATTGGCATGAAGACCCGATCCGAATGGATAATTTTGCAGCCCTTTCACGTTATGCTCAAGAAAGCCCCGCACCTGTTTGTGCCTCTGAAACGCTTCATGGAATCGGTGCATTTCGTGATCTTTTGGCCTCGCAGGCAGCAGGCGTCGTTATGTTGGATTTATCATGGTGTGGCGGCTTGACTGCTGCTCGGAAAATCGCTGCGATGGCCGAGGCAGAGAAACTTCCAGTGGCACCGCATGATTGCACAGGTCCGGTAGTTTTAGCGGCTTCCACGCATTTGTCGCTCTCTGCACCCAATGCCCTGATCCAAGAAAGCGTACGCGCTTTTTATAAGGGGTGGTATGCAGAAATTGTGACATGTTTACCCGAAGTCAAAAACGGCCAAATTTCTGTTAGCCGTTCTCCAGGTTTGGGCATGGAATTGATACCTGATCTTGATCGCGCTTTCACAACTGCGCGCCGTGTATCGCAATGAGGGATGACATGCGTGATCATTCACAGGCCATTACTGAGCTCAGCGCACTGTTGGGAGAACGCTTAGTTACTAGTGCAGCTGATTTGAACCTGCATGGTCAAAATGAGACCTATTATCCCAACACACCACCCGATGCCGTTGCCTATCCTGAGACGACCGAGGAAGTGTCTCAAATTCTCAAAATCTGCCACGCGCAAGAATGTCCCGTGGTAGCTTATGGCGCTGCATCGTCCTTGGAGGGGCAGCATCTCGCCGTTGCAGGGGGGATCAGCTTGGATATGTCGCGCATGGCGCGCGTGCTGTCCTTGGATGCTGAAGACTTGAAGGTGACTGTGCAGCCCGGCATCACGCGCAAATCCCTCAACGAGGAATTGCGCGCAACGGGTTTATTTTTCTCGGTAGATCCTGGCGCAGATGCGTCAGTCGGGGGTATGGCCGCCACCCGCGCCTCTGGCACAACTGCAGTGCGATACGGCACGATGCGTGAGAATGTCCTTGCCCTTGAGGCGGTGATGGCAGACGGCACGATTATCCGCGCAGGTTCAGACGCGCGCAAATCCTCGACTGGCTATGACTTGGCCCATCTTTTGATCGGTTCGGAGGGAACGCTTGGGATCATCACTGAGTTGACCCTGAAATTGCACGGTGTGCCTGAAACAATTGCGGCTGCCACTTGCCGTTTTCCGAGCGTCGAGGATGCGGTCAATTGTGTCATTTTAACGATCCAGTCGGGTATTCCGATGGCGCGCATCGAATTGGTAGATGAGATGATGGTGCGTGGCTTTAACGCATATGCAAAATCAGATTTCCCCGAAATACCGCATTTATTTTTAGAATTTCACGGCACAGAGGCGGGTGTCAAAGAGCAGATGAGCTCTTTTGCGGATATCGCAAGCGAGTTTGGCTCAGATGGGTTTGAGACAGCCACTACCACTGAAGCGCGCAACGCCCTTTGGGCGATCCGCCACAATTCCCATTACGCCAGTGCGGCCTTAGGGCAGGGCGGCCATATTTGGCCCACAGATGTGTGCGTCCCGATCTCAAAATTGGCCGAGGCCGTGTTGCAGGCGCAACGCGATGCAAAGGCAATGGGGCTCACCGCAACGATTGTTGGCCATGTTGGCGATGGAAATTTCCACGCAGGCCTCAGTGTTGATCCGAATGACTCAGATGAAATGGAGCGGGCCGAAAAATTCACCACGGCCTTAGCTGAAACCGCGCTACGCTTGGGGGGCACTGTCTCGGGCGAGCATGGGATTGGCCTTGGCAAAGTCAAATTCATGAATGCTGAACATGGCGCGGCAGTGGCTTACATGCGGGCAATAAAAACGGCTTTTGATCCGAAAAATATTCTCAATCCGAACAAGATGTTTCCAGCGCATTAGGAAAGGGCAAGGCATGATTTCAACAAAAGATTTTGATCCAAAAGGAACTTATGTAGGCCGCGTCTGGCGACCTGATGTGGGGCCTGCGCTTGTTAGGCTTGAGGGAGGGGATGTGCTTGATATCACGAGCCGCGCTTGTCCCACCATGCATGACCTTTTGGAAGGTGAGCACCCTGCGGCGACCGCCCGCGCTGCTAAGGGCGATGTGATATGTGGTCTTGATGATCTGGTTGAAAGCAGCCTTTCCGCTGCGCAAACAGGCGATGCCAATGCTTTGCGTTTTTTGGCCCCACCCGATTTGCAAGCGATTAAAGCGTCTGGCGTGACCTTCGCAGAAAGCATGGTCGAGCGTGTTATTGAGGAGCAGGCGGCAGGCAATGCCGATTTGGCTGACGGGATCCGCGCGCGCGTGAAAGCGGTGATTGGCGACAGCTTGTCCGGCATTGAGCCCGGATCAGAGGCGGCGATGAAGGTGAAATCGGTTCTCCAAGAAGAGGGGCTCTGGTCGCAATATCTTGAGGTGGGCATTGGCCCTGACGCGGAAGTCTTCACCAAATCGCAACCAATGGGATCGGTGGGCTACGGCGCTTTAGTTGGGCTGCATCCGATGTCCAGTTGGAATAACCCAGAGCCAGAAATTGTTTTGGCAATCAATTCTAAAGGCGTGATTGTAGGCGCTACGCTTGGTAATGATGTTAATCTTAGGGATGTAGAGGGGCGCTCTGCGCTTCTTTTGGGTAAAGCTAAAGACAATAATGCGTCTTGTTCAATTGGCCCATTCCTGCGCCTGTTTGATGACAGCTTCAGCCTTGATGATATTCGAGCGGCGGAGCTTTCCATGCGGGTTGTGGGCGAAGATGAATTCGTTCTTGAAGGGCATTCATCGATGACCAAGATCAGTCGTGACCCTGCCGATATTGTGGCGCAGACCATCGGGCGACATCACCAATATCCTGATGGGTTTTTCTTGTTCTTGGGAACAATGTTTGCCCCCGTCAAAGATCGCGACGCAGTAGGTCAGGGCTTTACCCATCATGGTGGCGATGTGGTTACCATTACTGAAGCGCGGCTTGGATCGTTGCAAAACACTGTGCGACTGTCGACCGAATGCCCCGAATGGCGCTTTGGTATGGCGGCTTTGATGCGCAATTTGGCAGAGCGTAGATTGATTTAATGGGGTCGTCCTTCATCTCTTTGGGTGAGTGTATGGTTGAGCTGTCCGATCAGGGCGGTGGCCTCTATCGGCGCGGCTTTGCGGGGGATACGTTTAACACCGCATGGTACGCCCGCCGCATTTTGCCAAAGACATGGTCAGTGTCCTATGGCAGTTGCATTGGTGCGGATGCAGCCTCAGGCGAGATGCGCGCCTTTATGGAGGCAGGTGGAATCGATACTAAGGCATTGCGCGTGATCCCGGATCAAACCGTTGGGCTTTACATGATCAGCCTGGATCAGGGCGAGCGCAGCTTTTCCTATTGGCGCAGCCAATCTGCTGCGCGTTGCCTCGCTGATGATCCCGCATGGCTTCAGGCCACTCTTGCCAGCTGCGATGTAATCTATTTTTCTGGCATCACCCTAGCAATCCTTTCGCCTGAGGGGCGCGCGGCCCTTTGCGCCGCATTGGCGGAGGCGCGTAGACAAGGGACCATGATCGCCTTTGATACAAACCTTCGCCCCCGTTTGTGGGAAGATCATGCGACTATGCAGACAGGAATAATGGCTGGTGCAGCAGTGGCTGATATTATTTTGCCGTCTTTTGATGAAGAACAAATCTTGTTTGAGGGAGCGACAGCGTCAGACACGATTGCCCGCTACCGCGCAGCAGGGGCACATATCATCGCGCTTAAAGATGGCGCGGGCGATGTGCAATTGTGGGATGAAGCAGGCGGGGTGCGTGTCTTACCGTGTCGGCCCGTCGACCATGTGGTCGATAGTACCGCTGCGGGGGACAGTTTTGGCGCAGCTTTTGTAGCAAACGTAGCGCAGGGTTGCTCTTTGGAAGAGGCCGCATTAGCCGCGATGCAGCTTGCAGGTCAGGTTATCCAATATCGCGGAGCTTTGGTGCCACAGATTTTTAAGGGAGAAAAGTAATGCATATTCTGATTATTGGCGGCGGTGGCGTCGTGGGACAAAAACTGGCGCGATCATTGGCAGCACGCGGGCAGTTGCGTGGAAAAGAAATCCGTAAAATCACTTTGGCTGATATTGTTGACCCCGCAATGGTAGAGGCCCCGTTCGACGTCGATTGCGTTTCCTGTGATATCAGTAATCCCGCTTCAGTGGCTGCCACGCTCGGAGCAGATGTGGATGTGATCTATCTACTCGCTGCCATTGTCTCTGCCCATGCAGAAGAGGATTTTGATGCTGGGTTGTCGATTAATTTAATGGGGACGCTCCACGTATTGCAGCGGGCGCGCGAGTTGCAGACTAAGCCGGTAGTGGTCTTTACCTCTTCAATTGCTGTTTATGGGGGTGAAGTGCCGGACCCGATTGTGGATCACACTTTTCTAAATCCACAAACTTCATATGGTGCGCAAAAGGCGATGGGCGAATTGTTGGTGAATGATTTTAGCCGCAAAGGTTATATCGACGGTCGCGGCTTCCGCTTGCCTACCATCTCAGTGCGCCCAGGCAAACCAAATCGCGCTGCTTCGAGCTTTATGTCATCGATTTTGCGCGAGCCGCTCAATGGGCAAGAGGCAATTTGCCCTGTTAGTGATGATTTTCCGCATTTCTATCTGTCGCCGCGCAAATGTGTCGAAAACCTTATTCGCGGAGCAGAGGTTAACGAGGAAGATCTTGGCCAAAACCGATGCATGATGATGCCCGGTAGAACTTGGACAATTCGTCAGATGATTGAAGCCTTGACAGTGGTCGCTGGACCGGAGCCAGCCAAGCTAATTAAATTTGAAGCGCAACCAATGATTGAAGAAATCTGCAAAGGATGGCGTTTTGATTTGCGCCCTGAAAAAGCTCTTAAACTTGGCTTAAGTGCAGATGAAAGTTTTGAGGATAACATCCGATATTATTTGGAAGACGATAAACCTGCAGCCTGACTTAGGTCGTATATCATCAAAAAAACCCCCGTTTTTCGGGGGTTTTTATTTTGGGTTAATTGACGGGTGTGATCAAATTGGATCCTTGAATGAACGCGTGAATGTTGTCTCGTTGAAGAGCCGCCATAGCGTCACGGGTTTCGACTGTTCCAGAGCCTTGATGCGGCTGAACCACTACATTTGGCAAACTATAAAATCTCGGATTAATGTTGGGTTCGTTGAGAAACACGTCCAATGCAGCGCCGCCAATTTTACCAGTCTCCAGCGCTTCGAGCATAGCTTCTTCGTCTATTGTGCTTCCGCGTGAGATGTTCACAATTATCGAGCGGGGGCCCAATGCTGCAATGACTTCGCGCGATACAAAATTTATAGTGTTTGGACCGCCTACTACAGCGACAATCAAATAATCCACCGCTGCGGCCAGGCTCGTGACGTCTGAATGATAGGTCCAACCTGGGGTTTCTTTTTCTGTTCTAGCGTAATAGTGGATGTCCATTTTAAAGGCCGCTAAACGGTTAGCAATTTCTCGTCCGATACGACCAAGGCCAACGATTCCCGCGCGCCCACCGGAGAACTTTCGATTTAGGCGGTATTCGCCTGCAGTTTTCCAGTTTCCTGAATGTGCCCATTCGGAAGCTTGGGCCATTTCTCGGACTTGCATCAACAACATTGCAACGGCTAGATCCGCCACGTCATCATTAAGAACATTTGGAGTGTTGGTAACTTTGATGTTTCGTTCATTTGCAGCCGAAATATCAATAGCATCATACCCAACCCCAAAATTTGCTATGAGATTTAGGTTTGGAAGCATTGCGATTTCATTAGCGCCAAACGAGGTGTGCCCCTTGAACGCAAGTGCTTTTATTTTTGATCGCGCGCTTGCATCGAGTTCATGCATTTGAGAAGGAGTGTCCAAAAAAATAGGATCAAAAGCAGATTTTAGACCTGAAATATCACGTTCGCTGTATGGCCCAATTGCAAGTACGTCAGTCATTAGGAGCTCCACTTATATCTATTTAAAGTTCAGAATTGTGCAAGTTTACAATCAGGATTGAGCGTCATCCCAAAACCCGGTTTCGACTCTAATTTGAGTTTTCCATTTTTTGGTACGGGTTCGTCGCTAAACAATTCACCAAAAACCGGTCGTATATAGGTTCCATCAGGTGCTGATGTAACATATTCGCATCTCGGTTGTTCGTTTTGGCTCATTATAAAGTGGTAACTATAAGGACCGGAGCCATGAGGAATAATGGGAATATCATAAGCTGATGCATGTGCCGAAATGCGTAGAAGTTCAGTTAAGCCGCCCACCCACATGACATCAGGTTGAAGAATGTCGATGGTTCGTTCTTCAATTAACTTTCTAAATCCATGCCTAGTGTAGTTATGTTCACCTGTCGTCCATTTTAGTGTGGGATGAGCATTTCTTATTATGCGATAGCCTTCAATATCTGTCGGCTGCAGTACTTCTTCCCACCAATAAATGTTCAGATCAGAGCAAGCTTTTGCAAGTTCGATAGCATAGCTTGGAGTTAAGGACATGTAGCAGTCCACCATCAAAGGAAAATCACTTCCAATTTCGGCTCGCTGCTTTTTCAGAAATTGATAATTCTGTTTTACTCCATCAATTCCATCATAGTGGCCATGAGGAAGCGGTACTTTCGCCCCCCAAAAGCCCATGTCCTTTATGGCTTTGGCATTAGGGCCTGTACAATAAAACGATATTTCTGGACGGCTACACCCGCCAATTAAATTATAGACAGGCTCGTCGCGTAGTTTTCCCAGTAAATCCCACAAGGCCAAATCAACAGCAGAGATGGCCGCTATTGGCAAACCAGCTTGCCCGTACGGCAAACTGGCGCGATACATTTGATCCCAAATAAGATTAATATTTCGTGCGTCTTGGCCCACTAAAAAACGGTTGAAATGATGATTAATTATCCAAGCTGCAGGCACACCACCGAATCCTGTTGCAACTCCGATTGTCCCATTAGAAGTTTCGATCTCGACAACTATCGATCCTAGAACGTCTATTCCCCAGCTTGTTCTCACTTTTTTATAGTTATCGTGCCCTGACATCGGATTGGCGATCAAGGAGCCTATGAGCCAATGTTCTTTGCTTTGCTGGAAATAGTCCCCACCGCTTCCACTTCCTTCAACACGGCTAACGGTGACTCGTTTAATAGTAAAATCCATGCCATCAGTCCTCGATTTGTAGCAACGGGTTTCGGAGTATCGCTAACTCGTTGATCTTCACGAAAATCTTTTAGTAATAGGTTGGCTCGTGCAACCCTATTAATCTGATGATGCAGGGCATATTGGCACTTTAACGGCAATAGTAACGCTATTATGGCGCGGCCGCGCCGTTAATCTTCGCAGATTTCAGTGACTGACTTCTTAACGGCGCCCAGATCAAAGACGCGATCTAACCAATCGGGTTGGAAGATCACAGAGCGCGCCTTATCAATCGCCATCAAGGCCCCGTCTGAAAATTTGCCCTCTGGGAAAATACCAAAGGCGATGGCCAATTCAATTTTGAGGTGGCCCAAGATGAAATCATGTGCGGCCGCCTCAGAGATGCCCATGGATACGGCGCGATCTGTTGCCTCGCGCAGCGCCAAGGCGATGGTTGCCCCGACCGTCTCAGAAAGGGCGGGTTCCAAAACAGCAATATTTTCAAGGCTGCACCGATGCGAGCGCGCAACGGGGGCATAGATCACTTTAGCGATATCTTCACATAGCGCATAATGCGGCTCTGGCCCTTGGATCAGCGCGCAAACAATGCCCTGCGGCGCGGCGATCCCACCAAAATAATCCTCCTGCGCGGCAATGCTGTCATGTGCCTCTAGGATATGGGGGTGGCAGGGATGCGTGCAGAAATAAGTGACATCTTCGCGCACGGGCATCTGACCTGCATAGGGTGCGGCAGCATCCAACACGATCACGGCCGCGCCAGATTTCAATTGATCCACAAATCCATGCGCGATTTTGCCGATCAGGCGATCTGGCACGGCCATGACAACAACATCGGCATCGCCAAGGGCGGTTTCAGCGGCCACACAGTCAAGCCCCGTTTCCGACTTAAGGCGTGCTTGGCCTGCCTCGGTCACTTCGACAGGGGCAAGATGATAGCTGCTTTGCATCAGGTTGCGCGCAATCCGCACACCCATTTTGCCGCCCGCACCAAGAAGTGCAATTTTTGTCATGATCTATCCTTTCGCTTCGGCACGCGCGCCGTTTTTGATCCAAGAGAAATAATCAGGGCTGCCCATTTGACCGCCCTTTAGGGCCAATTCCAAACCATCAAATTCGAGGTTGTCGCTATGCCCTTTCAAAAGGGCCGCGCCTGCCGTGGTTGCGCCAATCGCGGTGAGGGCAAACAACCCGAGCGCTTGAGCGGCAAAGCCTGATGTGTCGCCGCCTGCGATGATCGCGCGCGCAACGCCCGTACCGCGCAAAAGATCTCGCAAAAGCGCGCCGAGGCTTGTGCCGATGAGCGCATTGGCCTCATGCGGTGTATGCTGAGATGCTGACAGCGCCGCGCGCATGGCCGCAACGGCCGGGTCATCTGGCCCGCGCGCGCTGCAAATCAGCGGATCGCGCCCTTGGGAGAGCGCGGCGCGTGCGGCTTCATAGCTGTTGGTCATAGCCCGCTTGGCGCTAACGCCGCCCTTGATCAGTGCGGCAGCGTCCAGTGGGATGACGACAAACCCATCTTCTTCAGCGCGGGCAATTTGTGCCGCAGTGGTGGGTGAGACAGAGCCCGAAATCGCAATCACCTGATCCACTTTGCCAAAACTTGGGGCGGGTTCGGGCGGGGGTATAAGGCCCGATTTTTGCCAATGGGCCACCAGTGCATATTCCACCCCCTGCGAGCCTATTGCCAGATGTCCATCCGCCCCTGCGGCATCCCAGATCAACGCGCCCAGTTGCGCCGCGTGATCCATGTCGATGCAATCAAGCGTTATGATTTTCGCGGGCGCGTTGGCGCGCAAGGATGCAAGGCCTGTGGGGTTGAGATGCTCAAGCGTCAGTGTCGCAAGCGGCAGGTCGGTTTGCTTCCGCAGATGCATGGCCACATCGGCCTCTTGCATCGGGGTTACGGGGTGGGATGCCATCACAGGGTGGCGATCAAGCCGATAGACCGCGTCCCCTGCGGCGGCAAATAGCTGACCAAAGGCTTGGTAGCGCCGTAACGGTGGTGCGGCGATCAAGCAAGAAACCCAATCGCTACCGCGCACCGCAAGGGCTAATTCAACTGCCTTGCCAATCGAGCCTGTATGCGGCGCGCTGTCCAAGGTGGAGCAGGTTTTGTAATGCAACAGGGGCGCGTCCGTAGCGGCCAAATGTGCAAAAAGCGGTGGCAGATGTCTGGCCATCCAATCGGGTGATTGGCTGCGCGCGGTGGTGGCAATGCCGATGCCCCGCATCGCGCCAAATCGCGCCGCTTGCGCCTTTGTCGGGGGCGCAAGGAACAGCACCGTTGGCAGGCCTGCAAAACTCAACACCTCCATCGTGGCGGCGGAGCCTGTGAAATCATCGCCCAAAAAGGCAATTAATGGCCCATCAGGGAGTGTCATTTCGCATAGGCCTTTAGCGCGCGGGAAAGCTCGGGATTGGATTTGGCATAATCAGCGGCGGGGATGCCCGCCATCGCCGCTTGCCACGATTGCCGCAATGCCGCGACACCTGCACGCGGCCCGTCAGGGTGGGCCATAATCCCACCTCCTGCTGCATAAATGCAATCTGCATGGCCGAGGTGGCGATAGGTTTCAGGGGGTTGCAGCGCGGATTGGCCCGATGAAAAGACGGGCATCGGGATGCAGGGTGCATCACCAAAGAGTGGGGTGAGCAAAGATTTGGCCGAGGCGATGACGCTTGCGTCACTTTCGCTGAATTTGTTTTGGAGGCCGTTGACGTGCATATGATCTGCCCCCGCCAAGCGCCAGATTTTCGACCATGCTGCATAGTCCCATCCTAACAATTCGGCGCGGCTGAGATATCCCCATCCGTTGCGATGAGCATGGAGAGGCAGCGCGCTATGCCGTGATAGGCCCAAGAAGCCCGCCACGCCGACCGAATTGAGGCTGACCATCACGCAAGTTGCACCTTTTGAGAGGGCAAAATCATGTCGGGCACGCATCTCATCGACTTCGCCTGTTAGGTTGAAGGCATACATGACCTTTTTACCAGTGCGGTCGGCATGGGCGTTGATGACATCCATTACCGCGCTCACCCTCTCCTCGAAGGGGCAGGCAGGGCCATTGGCCTGCAATTCATCATCCTTGATGAAATCAATGCCCGCTTCGGCAAGTGTGCCGACCAATTTGGCAGTCTCCTGCGGGTCAAGCCCGACAGAGGGTTTAATAATCGTGCCAATCAGAGGGCCAACCGCAACCCCTGCCAATTTACGGGTGCCGCTGATCCCAAATTTTGGGCCAGAATAGGCATCCGCAAATGCGCGCGGCAGGCGGATATCCAGCAAACGTAGCCCTGAGAATTGCGCCAATTCGAAAAGATTGCCCGCGACCGTAGCCATGAGGTTCGGCAAATCAGGGCCGATATTATCCAAGGGCCAACTGAGTGTGACCTTGGCGCGCTGATAGCGCGTGCCCTGCTGCCCGCCTTTCAAGCTTGGGCTGTCGGTAGCATCAAGCGGAGTTAGGGCAACCACTTGGGCCCCCGCGCGGGCCTGTAGTCCTGGCGTTTCGCCCGGCACTTTTACAAAGGTGCCCGCGCTTTGCTCGCCCGCCATCACGGCGGCGGCGCGGGCGGGGTCAATCGGGGTTTCGATCAGGTAATCTGCTTCAATTCTGTCGCTCATTGCGCGTGATCCTGATGATATAGGGCGTTGGCGCGCTCCAAATGCTCGCGCATGGCACGGGCGGCGGCATTGGTATCTTTGCGGGCAATTCCATCCAAAATGGCGCGATGCTCGGTCAATGTCAGTGGCTCTAGGCCCAATTTGTGAACCTGTTCTTTATGAAAGGCGCTCATCCAAGAGAAAACGCCATGGGTCAGGGTTTCAAAGATCGGATTGCCCGAGATGGCAGAGATGCGGCGGTGAAACTGCCCGTCTATCTGGGTAAAAAGCGGCACATCGCGCTTGGCTGCGGCTTGGGCGCGCAAAAGCTGTTCTAAATCGTTTAAGTCACCTGCGCTGCGGCGTTCTGCGGCAATGCGCACCATTTCCACCTCAAGGGCCACGCGCGCCTCCTTGAGATGTTCGAGAGAGGAGTGCGAATGCGTCAGAATATGGCGCATGGAAATGCCCAATTGATCAATAACCCCATCCAAGGATGGGGTTGCCACGCGCGGCTTGCCGCCGTGGCGGATATCAATCACGCCTTTATGCTGAAGGCTTTGCATGGCTTCGCGAATGGCAGGGCGGCCAATGCCATAGCGCGCCATCAAGGCGCGCTCGCTTGGCAAAGCATCACCTGGTTTGAGGTCATCCGCGCGGATCAAGGCCAACAGGCGATCTTCGACTTCGTCTGACAGTTTTTTGGGCCGTATGATCTGGTCGCGGTCGGACATGGGCTGCCATGATTCTGGTATACTGGTCATACCAGTTTGGCGTAGAAAAAGGCCCTCCGCAATCCCAAACACGCGCGGGGATCAGCGAAACTGTGCCATCCAGTCTAAGGTCAGGTCTGTCTCGATTTTCGGCTTATATTCTGCACCTATCGGGCGGGCCCAACCAAGGCTGTCGATATGAGAGAAGATATGGTCGTAATTCACCTCACCATGATTAGGGGTGCCACGATCAGGCACAGAGGCAAATTGAATATGCCCGATCACAGGCAACAGGCGGCTGAGGCGGTTGGTCAAATCCCCCTCCATCAACTGAACATGATAGCAATCAAACATCAGCCGCAAATTTGGGGCTTTGACCTCTTCTATGATGGCGACCGCTTGTGCGGTTGTCGAAAGGAAATAGCCCTTTGCATCATAATGATTGAGGGGCTCAATCAATATTGTGATGCCCTTTTCGGCGGCCTGTGTGGCCGCGTAGCGCAGATTGACTAGAAAGGTCTTATGGGCGCTTTCGCCACTAGCGAACCCTGCCATCACATGTACAGCGCCTGCGCCGATGATCTGGGCGTAGTCGAGGGCTTGATCAATCGCGGCGCGCGCCTCTGCCTCACGGTTGGGCAAAGCGGCCAATCCGTTTTCGCCAGCCGCAACATCGCCTCGGCTTGTGTTGAGCCCAAGCATCTCAAGACCCGTTTCATCTAAGGCGGCCTTCACATCATGTGGGTCATGAGCATAGGGCCAATGACATTCGACCGCATCAAACCCTGCCGCTTTTGCTGCGCGGATGGCATCAGGCAGGGGGCGGTCAGCCCATAGAAACCCTAGATTTGCAGAAAAACGCATCAATCCCACTCCACCTCGAATTTACGCACGACATCGCGCACCTGTGCAGGCGTCAAGGCGCGGGCATCAAAGCCACGCATCATGATCGCAAGCTTGGCTGTTTCCTCCAGCTCTTCAATTGCGTTGCAGGCGGCCTCGACATCTTTGCCTGCAACCACTGGGCCGTGATTGGCAAGCAAGACGGCGCTGCGCTTGCCCCCTAGACTGCGCAGGGCTTCGCCCATTGCGGCATCGCCTGGCATTAAGAACGGCAAAAGCTGCACCTTGCCCAGTTTCATGATTGCGTAAGGGGTCAGCGGCGGCAGCACATTGTTGGGGTCAATCTCAGGCATCATTGACCACGCCACAGAATGGCAAGAGTGTAAATGAACCACCGCGCCTGCTGATTTTCGTGTCTCGTAAAAGGCACTGTGAAGCGGCATTTCTTTGGTTGGTTTCAGGCCCGCGATATGTCGGCCCGCTGCATCGAAGCGGGACAACTCTGCAGGATCAAGCCGCCCAAAGGAACTGCCCGTAGGCGAAACCAAAAGCCCCCCATCTTCGGTGCGGGCGGAGATATTGCCTGTTGATCCCCCCGTCAGGCCACGATCGAACATCGATTTCGCCAAGAGGCAAATCTGCTCGCGCAGTTTGGATTCAGAACTCATGCGTCCTCCAATTTTGCGAAAGCATCGTTGAAAAAGCTTTCTGCGCCAAAATTGCCAGATTTGAGGGTGAGGGCGATATCCTGCCCCTCTGATATGCAAAAACACCATGGCACGCCTGCGGCAATTTCAGGCCCGATATCTAACCTGTAGATCCGCAGGGCCTTTGTGACCGCGCCTGAGGTTTCCCCGCCCGCGACCACAATCCGCCGTGCGCCCTGATCGCGTGCGGCAACCGCCAAATCTGCAAGTGCCGCCTCAACGATTGCGCCCGCCTCGGCCTTGCCCAATTGGTCTTGTGCGGCGCGCACCGCATCGGGTGTTGCGGTCGCATAGATTAGGGGCTGCGCTGCGAGATCTTGGGCTGCAAGCCAATCCATGGCGGGTTGCAGGCCGCGTGCCTTCAGACTTAGGGGGTCAAGCTGGAAACTGGGCCTTCCTTGGGATTGATACCGCGCAACTTGTGCATTGGTCATGGCAGAGCAACTGCCAGATAAAACGACCCCTTCGGGCGCTATGTCGCGGGGTGTGGTTTCTTTCTCATGTGCAGCCAGTAGGCCGCGCTTGGCATAAATCTGGGGGATCGGCATCGCAATCGCAGAGCCGCCCGTCAGAAACCGCATATCGGCGCAGGCCTCGGTGATCCGCGCAAGATCGGCGTTTTCCACCGCATCAACCACGATATGCGCCACGTTTTTCTCGGCCAAGTCTCCACAAGCTTTTTTAATGGCCGCGGCCCCTGCGGCAACAGTCAGGCGATCAATCAGCCCAATTGTTCCACGGACCTGCGGCTGCAAAAGCCGCATCAGATTGCTGTCGCGCATGGGCGTTAGGGGGTGATCTTTCATCGGGCTTTCTGACAAGGGCAATTGGCCCACAAACAAATTGCCCATGAAAATGGCACGGCCATTTTCGGGAAAGGCGGGGCAATAGATCGTCTGCGCGACATCCAGATCGGCCATAATCGCCTCGGCCACTGGCCCGATATTGCCCTCTGGGGTCGAGTCGAAGGTTGAGCAGTATTTCCAAAAATATTGCTGTGCCCCCGCGCGCTTGAGCCATGCGAGGGCCGCGCGCGCCTCTGCAACCGCATCTGTCACGGGCTCAGTGCGGATTTTAAGGGCGATGACCTCGAAGGGGCTTGTGTCCTGTGGCGGTTCAGCAGGAACGCCAATCCGCAAGGAAACAGGGTATCCGCTGCGCGCCAAAAGCCCTGCAAGATCTGTGGCGCCAGTGAAATCATCGGCAATTGCACCAAAAAGCGTGGTCATTGTGTTATTGTCCGTTGGGTAAGGTCAGACCTGCGGCCTTGGCATAGAGTTTGGCAAGGGCTGCATCATCCTCTGCCCCAAGACCCTGCGCTGCGGCCTCCTTGAATAACGCAAGCGCGGCCTCAGTGATCGGGGCAGAAAAGCCTGAGTTTTGCGCAATATCCATCACAATCCCCAAATCCTTGGGCCAGATATTGATCGTGCTGCGTGGGGTGTAATCACCTTCGATGATGTGGGGCGCGCGGTTTTCTAACATCCAACTGGTTCCCGCGCTTTGGGACACCACCTCTAAAAACCGCTCAGGAGAGATGCCCTGCGCCAGCGCAAAGGTGATCGCCTCGGCCATTGAGGCGATGTGAATACCTGCCAACATTTGGTTTGTGGCCTTCATCGCGGAGCCTGCCCCCGCGCGGTCGCCCATTTCAAAGACTTTTGCAGAGATGGCATCGAGTGCGGGCTTTGCAGCCTCAAAGGCCGTTTTGCGCCCCGATGCCATGATCGTCAACTCACCCGAGGCAGCCTTAATCGCCCCGCCAGAAATTGGCGCGTCCAGATAAAGCAGGCCTGCGCTTTCTGCGCGCGTTTCCATTTCGGCAGCGAAAGCAGGGGGGATCGTGGCGCAAGAAAGGATCACCGTGTTATGTTGAAGCGCTGCTGCCACGCCCTCAGGGCCGAAAAGGACGGCTTCGGTTTGCGCCGCGTTGAGCACGACCACCACCAACGCGTCCAAAGCCTCTGCATGATCTAAGAGCGCACCTGCTTGTGCACCATCTGCAACAAGTCGCGCGACCGCATCGGGGTTGATATCATGGCCCCAAACCTGATGACCCGCCTTGATCAGATTGCGCGCCATGCCATAGCCCATAGACCCCAATCCGATAATCCCGATCTTGTGCATATCTCGGCCCCTTTGCCTAAGTTGTGAGATGCAATCCTCCGCGCGTCATGCTTGAGGTTGCTGCCCTCTTCACATAGCTCTATGCCTTGGGTATCACAAGTTTGGTATACCAAAAAAGAGTGGCCATTTTGGCCGCGCATCATAGAGGGAGCGCGCATGTCTGACTTGAAATTCGCCCAAAGCCTGTCTCGCTTGGGCACAGAATCTGCCTTTGTCGTTTTGGCCCGCGCGCAAGCCTTGGCCGCCGAGGGTCGCGACATCATCAATCTGGGCATCGGTCAGCCTGATTTTCGGACGCCTGAGCATATCGTTGAGGCAGGCATCAAGGCGCTGCGGGATGGTCATCATGGCTATACGCCCGCCAATGGCCTGCCCGCACTGCGGGAGGCGGTGGCCGCCGATTTGCATCGCCGCCACGGGGTAGAGGTGAACCCTGATTGTGTGGTCGCCGTTCCTGGGGGTAAACCCACGATGTTCTTTGCGGTGATGATGTTCGGCGAGCCTGGCGCCGAGATCATGTATCCCAACCCTGGGTTCCCGATTTACGAATCTGTCATCCGCTATTCAGGGGCAACCCCTGTGCCGATTGCGCTTCGCGAGGAAAACGGGTTTTCCTTTTCGGCAGAGGAGGTCTTGGCACAGATCACGCCCAAGACGCGGTTGATCATCATCAACTCGCCCGCAAACCCAACGGGCGGTGTGACCCCGAAGGAAGAGATCGACAAGTTAGTCGCGGGTCTTTTGGATCATCCCCATGTGGCACTGATGTCGGATGAGATCTATTCCAACATGCTTTATGGCGGGCGCGAGCATGTTTCGCTTCTGCAATATCCCGAAATTCGGGATCGATTGATCATGCTAGATGGGTGGTCAAAGACCTATGCGATGACAGGGTGGCGTTTGGGTTATGCCGTTTGGCCTGAGGCTTGCGTGCCGCATGTGAACCGCCTGTGCATCAATGACCATTCCTGTGTGAATGCCGCTACGCAATTTGCAGGGATTGCGGCGCTCAATGGCCCTCAAGATGCCGTGCGCGAGATGGTCGCCCAATTCGATGCGCGCAGACAAGTGATTGTTGAGGGGTTGAACACCCTCAAAGGCGTGACCTGCACCGATGCGGCGGGTGCGTTTTATGCATTCCCGAATATCTCGGGCACAGGCATGACTGCCGTGGAGGCACAGAACCTGTTCCTGAACGAGGCGGGCGTGGCCACAGTGGCGGGCACGAGTTTTGGCGCGATGGGCGAGGGCTATGTGCGCTTTTCATACGCCAATTCCACCGAGAATATCCTCGCTGCGCTTGATCGTATTGCGAAGGTGTTGTGATGCAATGACGCGCGAAGATGACCCTTCGCGCGTCATTTTTTAAGACCCGGGCGCTGCGGCGCAATGCGCGCCGCTGGCTGCTTGACCTGAACCCAGTGCCAGAATGGCAGGGGCGCGGAATGGATCAAGCGGCGCGCTGTGACCAAGATCAAAGGCCAAAAGAGTGCCGATACGCAAAGGCTTATCCGAAACATACATCCGTAATTGACCAACCTTTAATCTACAGCGGCAAGGGTGGGGGATTTACTGCGCAGACAATGGTGAACCTGTTTCAAAAACTGTACCGTCTAGCCGCCATTGATGGTGCAAGCAGTCACAGTGGCCGTCGGCAGTTTTTGACTAAGTTAGCGGACAAAGGTGTCAACGCTCGAGTTGTCCGAACCTGCTCGTTTATCAAGGCGAAGTTTTTTGTGTATTCGGATTGATTCTACGCCGTAGCTCACCGCTTTCTTCTCCACACTCAATTATTGTTGAGTGTAGCATATTCTCAAGCTTTTGTGCAGAGCGTTTTGTGTACAAATTGTGTACAAAGAAATTTTGACTACATTCTGTACGAATGCGTCAATTTTAAATTATTTTTACAGTAGGCTGTGGAGGCGAGTACCGGAATCGAACCGGTGTACACGGATTTGCAATCCGCTGCGTCACCACTCCGCCAACTCGCCTTCAGGGTATTTGTGGTGTCTATGGGGCGGTGCTACTGCAAGGTTTGCGCCTGCGCAAGTGGTAAGAGGGCGAAACGAGCGCAAGAAAGGCTGGGCTAGCTTGAAAACAGTCCTTTGCGCTTTGGCTTTTCTACGGCGGCGGCCTCACGGATCACGATTTTGATGCGGGGCCCCGTTTGGATCATGGATGGATCCACGGGGCAAAGGCTGAGGTCAAGGATCTCAAGCCGTGGCAGCCGCGCAATCGGCGTGATGTCATAAACTTCGGTGTCACGCAGAATCAATTCCCGCAGATCTTTGCACAGGCTCAACGGGCTGATATCCGCAACGCGGCTATGAGATACATCGAGATAGCGCAGCCCCGTCAATTCGCGCAAAGCTGTGATGTCCGATATAAATGTTCCACCAAGCTGCAGATGGGTCAGGCTGCGCATACCCGCCAAGGGGCTGAGATCACTGATTGGCGTGGCCCAAGCTGAGACGCGCTCAAGATGAGACAGGCCGCGCAAAGGCTGTAGGCTGGTGACGTGCGTGTTTGAAATGTTCAGGCTGCGTAAATTGCTGCATTTGGCGATGCTTGAGGGCAATTCCACCAAATTGTTAAGCCCTGAAAGATCAAGCGATTGACAGTCACTCATCAAACAATCTGCGATCATGCCTTGGCAAATTGAGTAATCAGCGGCGCATTCGGGCAGGTTGCGCAAATATTCGGTCGATGGCGCCTCAACATCCATGCTGCGCGCAAGTTTCATCTGCGAGGCATTGGAGACAAAGACCAGTTCATTGGCGTTTTCATACTCTGCGCTCATGGTGCTGTGCCTATTGATTGCTGCGCGGTTCAATCGTTCATCGCCATGCTAGATTGCTGCTTCACGGTGACATTGCCTTCAAAGCGCGCACCAAAGGCCACGGCGAGGATGTTTTGGTTGAACTCACCGCGCGCTTGTGCGTTGCTGTCGATTTGCAACTTTCTGCAGGTGATCGTTCCCTCGAACTGGCTATCGATTTTAACCATGTCAGCGGTGATTGTGCCGCGCACTTTGGCCCCGTGGGCAATGGTTACGTTATGACCCGTGATGTCGCCCGTCACGCTGCCTTCGATGACGACATCGCCGTTGCTGCGCAACTTCCCCTCAATCGTCATACCAGCATGGATGACTGTTGCAGACGCTGTGCCGCGCGGGCCGTCAAAGTTGGGTTCATTCGGGCTTGTGGGAGAGAACGGCGTCATCATTCATCCAGAAAAATTATCAATATGATATAATATGCCCTTGCAGGGCCAAGGGTCAATCCGCTGCGACCCTATGGATCGCGCTGTATGGCGTGCTCCATACGCTTGCCCAAATTCATCGCAATTTGGGTGCCAAAGGCTACGCAATATTTGGGATTTTCGGCCACGGTTGCAGGAACGCCCGTGAGGTCAGACAAGGCTTTGTCAATGCCCCTGAGGCCCGCGCCACCGCCTGTAAGCATCAACCCATATTCATGGATGTCCGATGCCAGATCGGGCGGTGTTTGATCGAGCAGTGACATCACCGCCGTCCAAATCTGTTCGATAAGCGGGTGCAGTGCCTCGGCCACATCCTGTTCGGTCACAACTTGCTCTTTGGGCAGGCCATTTAAGGCATCGCGCCCCCGCACTGTGGCGCTCCGTCCTTTACCATCTGCGGGGAAGATGGCGGTGCCGATCTCATGTTTGAGCTTTTCACAGGATGAGATGCCCACGTTCAAATTGTAGTTTTTCTTGATGAAGTTTGAGATAGCCTCATCAAAATGGTCGCCCCCGATGCGCACTGAGCGTGCTGTGACGATGCCGCCCAAGGAGAGAACGGCAACTTCGGTTGTGCCGCCGCCAATATCGACAATCATCGCGCCGCGTGGGTCAAGAACAGGCAGGCCCGCACCAAGTGCGGCGGCCATCGGTTCTTCGACTAGCCCAACTTTGCGCGCCCCTGCTGCTTCGACCGAGTGCTTGATCGCACGCTTTTCAACGGGGGTGGCGCCATATGGCACGCAGACATAGACAATCGGCTTTCGCAGCATGAAACGGCTCAAGGCCTTGCGGAAAAACGCGCCAATCATTTCTTGAGCTGCATCAAAATCGGCGATGACCCCATCGGACAGGGGGCGGCAGGCTTGGATCGATTCCGGCGTCTTGCCGAGCATTAATTTGGCATCTTCACCCACCGCGAACAGCTTTTTGCGCCCGTCTTTGATGTGAAACGCCACGACAGATGGCTCATCCAAGATCACGCCCGACTCGCTATCCACGAAAACGGTGTTGGCCGTGCCAAGATCAATGCTGATTTTTGACGTCATATTGGTTAACCGAAATACAAATAAACTGACAGATGGGCATCAATCAGGCCGCCCTTGCGCAAGTGTTAATCTATTGTGATGCGCGCGTCTATCGCCCCATTGCGGGGGAATTTTGGGCAAGGATGCGGCAAAGCAGACCTAACTTGCACCAAAGCGCCCAGCAGGCGTTGCACGAGGGCCCGCCATGTGCCATAGCAAGAACAACGTAAACTAGACTCATTGGTTCAGTTGAATGGCCGACTTTAAATCTCGCCGCGTCACGATGGTAGACACCCAAGTGCGCCCCTCAGATGTCACGAAATTCCAGGTGATTGATGCTATGCTTGCCGTCCCGCGCGAGGCCTATGTGCCCGCCGATATGCAGGATGTGGCCTATATTGGTGAAAACCTGATCCTTGGGGCGGGTCGCGTGATCCTTGAAGCCCGCAGTTTTGCGAAAATGTTGGACGCGCTCGACATTGGCCCGAGTGATCTGGTTCTCGATGTCGCCGCAGGCCTTGGTTATTCCAGTGCGGTGTTGGCCCATATGGCCGAGGCTGTGGTCGCGGTCGAAGAAAATGCCGACTTTGCCCAAGAGGCAGAAGCAAATTTCGCAGCACAATCTGTTGATAATGCCGCAATGATTTGCGCAAGCCATGTTGAAGGCGCGACCAAATATGGCCCCTATGACGTCATAGTTGTGAACGGGGCTGTTGAAACCATGCCCACAAGCCTGACGGATCAATTGAAGGAAGGTGGCCGCATGGGCGCGATCTTCGCGGTTGGTCAACTCTGCGAATTGCGGATTGGGCGCAAAATTGACGGCCAAATGAATTGGCGGCTGTTGTGCCATGCCAATGCGCCTGTTTTAGACGGGTTCAAGCGCGAAGCGGCGTTTCAGCTCTAAGCACGCGCATCAGCGGCGGCACGAAGTGAATTTGGGGCGCCTATGGGCCCCGTGAGGGAGTGTTGCTTGTGAGTGTTCGGATCAAGAAATCCTTTCAGATGTTTGGCGCCTCTTTGGCCATGTCCCTGTCCGTTCTCGGGGCAGGGCAGGTGAGCGCACAAGGGTTGCAGGCCACGATGGAAGCGGCCTATGAAAATTCCGATCTGCTCGAGCAAAACCGCTATCTTGCGCGAGTTGCTGATGAAGGCATTGCGCAGCGCGTTGCCGCGTTGCGACCCACCCTCAATATGGTTGCACAGCGGGCGCGCACGGACGCGGCAGGCAGCTTGACCGAAACCATTGCCCTCACCGCAGATTTGGTGCTGTTTGCAAGTGGCAGTCGCAGCGCTCAGATTGCGGCGGCGCGGGCCTCCGCCGAGGCCACCCAAGCGCAGCTTTTGGGGCTTGAGGGGCAGGTGCTGCTTGATGCTGTCACGGCCTATATGAATGTCTGGCGCGATGTTCAGGTGGTGAATGTGCGTCAATCCAATTTGCGGGTGGTTGAGGAACAACTACGCGCCGCAAGAGATCGCTTTGATTTAGGCGAGGCCACCCGAACCGATGTTGCGCAGGCCGAGGCGCAGATGGCTGCGGCACGATCCGCTTTGGCAGCGGCGCAAGGGACGCTCAGCATCAGTCGCGAACTTTATCAATTGGCCGTGGGCGTAGCACCAGAAGCACTTGGCGCACCAGGTGCGCGGCCCGAATTACCTTCATCTGCTGAGGCAGCGAAAATGATTGCGCGCAGCTCAGCCCCCTTGATCCTCGCAGCACAGCATGAGGTGACGGCCAATCAATATAATTTGACCGCGGCCCGTGCCGCTTATGGCCCAACTGTCAGCATGAGCGCGACCTCGACAGACACGCGGGAAGGGGCCCCCAATACCATCGGAAACAGCGAGCGTCTGTCGCTGACCATCACGCAACCCATTTACCAAGGTGGGCGGCTGGCCTCTCTTGAGCGGACTGCGCTGGCCAATCTTGCAGCCTCTCAATCCAATTTGAGCCGCCAGACCGCAACTGTCATCCAAAACTTGGGCAATGCTTATGCACGCCTTTCTATCGCATCCGCGCAAATTGCGGCCACCGAGCAGCAGATTAACGCGGCGCAGCTGGCATTTGAAGGCGTCCGTGAAGAGGCGTCTTTGGGTGCGCGCACCACGCTTGATGTGCTGAATGCGGAACAAGATCTGCTTGATGCGCGCATAGCCCGCATTCAGGCGCAGACGGATCTCTATACGGCAAGCTACAGCGTTTTAAATGCGATGGGCGGGCTGACCGCAGAGGCGATGGGGCTGGATGTAGAGCTATACGATGCTGACGCCTATGGCGCGCGCTTCTCAGGCGCACCACTTGGCCGCCCATCGGTGCAAGGCAGCCGCCTTGACGGTGTTCTGGAACGCTTAGGGCGTGAGTAAGCCCAAACGGCCAAGTCGCGACCAGGCCCGATGAAACCCGCCCCATGGGGCGGGTTTTTCATATCTAGGCCACTGGTCTTGCATCCGCCCTGCCGTGTCACGTGTCGCAGCTGCCGCATCGGCAGAATTCTTTACGTTGCTGTTTGACTTTCTTGCAGAGTATATAATTAAATAAATACATAAATAATTTACTATTTTGCTGTGATCAAAATGTTCTGCCCTGCGATGCAGGTGAGATCGGCAACAAGACCGCAAAGCGGATGGCATTTGGGGTGACGGGATGAGCGAAGATAAAGACGGCGCTGATATAGAGGATGTGCTCTCTTCCATCCGCCGTTTGGTGGCTAAGACAGCGCCCGCGCAAACGGTGTCATCGGCCGAGCGCCGCGCGCTGCGCGCAGAACCACGCTTGCGACCAACGCGCCCAGTGGGTGACGCTGTTGAGCAAAAATTGGTGCTGTCCCCAAGCCAACGGGTGAGTGAGCCTGAAAACCCTTGGGCAGTCATTCCCCTTGATCCTGCAGATCACGCGTCTGGCGATGAACGGGCTTGGGCGCGTGAGGATCGCTTGGCGGATTATGCAGATGGCGGCGCTTTGCCATCAGCCGCACCGCAAGATGCGCTTGGTGCTGCCTTGGCTGCCGCTGCAGAAGGGTTGCGCGGCCCCGCCGCATCACCTGCGGGGGCAGTGCAGCAAGACGCTTCGCCTCAAGCGGCCATACCTCCCGCTGCAGATCCCCTGCCTGATCAGGCAGATGCAGCGCAACACGACGCGCCTGAAAGGCATCATAATTTTATATCAACCGAGATAGCCGATGAAGATGGCTATGACGAGGAGGTGGAAACCCTGACCCTCTTCGCCGCGCCGCCGCCGCCATTGAGGGCCAAGCCCAAAGCGGAGGCCCCCCTGTCTACACGATTGAGCCCGAGCCAGAGGGGCAAGAAGATGATCTTGCAACGGAGGATCCTGTTGATGACTTGGGCCATGCCCCGCATATGCGGTTCGCTGCAAAAGAGGCCGATCTCATCTTGGCCGAGCAAGACGAAGTTGCGTTACGCGCCCTTGTTGCGCGTGTTGTCCGCGAGGAATTGCAGGGTGATTTGGGGCAACGGATTACCAGCAATCTGCGCAAATTTGTGCGCCGCGAAATTCGTATGATCCTCGCGGCTGAGAAACTGGATGGATAAGCCTTGACGACAGGCGCGGTCCCGCGAAGATGGCAGTGTCATGTTTCCGATACGCGACCATAACCCATCCAACCGCAAGCCCGTGATCACGATCGGTCTGATCTTGGTGAATGTTGTTGTGTTTCTGGGCTATTACCCCGAACTTTCATCGACCCCTACAGGTCTTGCGCGGTTTTTTGACAGTTGGGCGCTTGTCCCCGCCGAAGTGCTGAAGGGCGGAGATCCCCATAGTTTGATTACGTCCATGTTTCTGCATGGCGGCTGGATGCACCTGATCGGCAATATGCTGTTCTTATGGATTTTTGGCGATAACCTAGAGGATCAGCTCGGGCATGTTGGGTTTTTGGCCTTTTACCTTGTCGCAGGGCTCGCAGCGGGGTTTGGACAAATTTTGTCAAACCCCGCTTCGCAAGTGCCGATGGTGGGTGCCTCTGGGGCCATCGCTGGGGTGATGGGGGGATATTTGCTGTTATTCCCGCGCGCGAAGATCGACATCCTTTGTATCTTCATCATTTTCTTCAAAGTCTTCACTGTGCCCGCATGGGCCATGTTGGGGCTATGGTTTGGGCTGCAGCTGTTTAATGGTCTGTCGATGGATGCCACAGGTGGCGGTGTGGCCTATTGGGCCCATGCGGGCGGGTTTATCGTGGGCTTCGCATTGATGCTGCCGTTTTGGATCAAACGTGGCGCTCAGGCTTTTTGGGCGCGCACCGCGGGGGTTCCCCCCCATGAAGAGGCGCAATATCGCTTCGGCCAAAGCCGAATTCCTGCTGTGGGCCGGCCCAAAAATGCGCCACCCGCAGTCACCCGTGTGCCGCGGGTGACCCGCAAGACGCGCGGCGACAATCCTTGGTCAAAGTGATCTGCCAAACGAAAAATGCCCCACGCATCGCGCAGGGCATTTGATCTGACCGACCGCGTGCGTGTTTAGGCGCGCTCGGAATATTCCATCGTTTCGGTGTTCACGATGATCATTTCCTCTTGGCCGACAAAGGGCGGAACCATAACCTTTACGCCGTTGTCGAGGATTGCGGGCTTAAAGCTATTCGCGGCTGTTTGGCCCTTTACCACGGGTTCTGTTTCCACAACTTTGCAGGTGACTTTCTGAGGCAAGGTTGCGTTGAGCGCCTCGCTTTCATGGAATTCCACCACGATGGTCATCCCATCTTGCAAGAAGGGGCGGCGGTCGCCCAACAATTCCGCAGGCAATTCGATCTGCTCATAGGTTTCGGCGTCCATGAACACCAACATTCCATCTTGCTCATAGAGAAATTGCTGGTCTTTTTGTTCAAGACGCACGCGTTCTACCTTGTCCGCAGAGCGGAAACGCTCGTTCAATTTGCTGCCATTGCGCAAATTGCGCATCTCGACCTGAGCAAAAGCACCGCCCTTACCAGGCTTCACGTGATCCACTTTTACAGCGGCCCAGAGGCCACCATTATGTTCCAAAACATTTCCGGGACGAATTTCATTGCCGTTGATTTTAGGCATATTATAAACCCTAGCAAACCTTGATGATTGATTAATGCTCCCTATATCTAGGCGATATCAGGGTGGCAATACACAAGCGCCGTGCAGCATTAAATGCGATCCCATGCAGAAAACGCATACGAGGTATGCAATATTCGCATACCAGAATCGCTTAGAACATGTGCATAAGGAGCCCCACGCCGCAAAACGCAAGAGCAAAAAATAAAAAGGACGACGAAATGCGAGATTTCGTTGATGGCACCGCCTTCAATTACGAGCAAGGTCAACGCGCACGCAAGTTATTTGCTGCCGTTGTTTTGGCCGCGCTTGATGATGCAATCGCCGATGACAAGAAATTCGGCAACGGTCCAGAGCAAATCGCACGCTGGGCGCGCTCCCGTGATGGGCGCGAAGTGCTCAGCTGTGCAGGGATCGACCCCAATGAGCGCGTTGTTCAAGGCTTGATGAAATTTGTGGCCTCTGGCGTGCGCACCTCTGTTGCGCTGAGCCGTGAGGAAAGCGAACGCCGCAATCAGGCCGAAGCTGCCTGATCAAACGTCACGCCTGATCTTTCAAAACGCGTCCCATTGGGGCGCGTTTTTTTTGGGGAAGGTGGTGGCCGCTGTGGCTGTGGTTGGCTTTGATCGCATCAAAACCAACTCAGTATTTGCCCAATGCGCTGCATACAATCCACACGCCCGAAAGCCTACTGGTCTGGTTGACACGTTCCCAAAGGCCTTGCCACGTTAACTTTTCTCAAAAACGTCACTAGTTTTCTTCGTGTGGTTAACATCGTGCCTCAATCGCTGATGCACTGCAAGTAAAGGCTGCATGATGTGTATAGGCTACATATAGAACATTACTTGAAATAAAATACTAAATGTAGTGTATTTGATTGCTGGCGCTAATCGCCTTAGGTGTAAATAAATCTATATTTGTCAACGACTTATAAGTTTACCGTCCTGCAATTGAATATTGCCGTTCCACTCTATCTTGGGGGTCAGTGTGTGCAGCACTCTTGCACGCTCCGCTGCACTCGCCGCAGCAGGCATAATTTAAGTTTGTGTGTGAAAGAATGTGTGCTGACAGGCATAGTGGCAGATCAAATTACTAGGCATTGGAAGTTAATTTTGTTGGCTTTCTGTTTCCAAAGCATGGGTGCTAGTTTGGAAATCGAACTTCGATCTTAATCTGTTCGTCTGATTTAAAAGCGGTGGGGTATGCTTCAAAGCACTGGAGCTTTTTGGAGAAACGATTTGCAATATTCTGAATTCTTTAGATAATCATCATGGGATTAAAATAAGTGGGTGTGCGATGGCTAAAAGAAATCTGGTCTTATTCTCGTTTTTAGCACTAGCAGCGTGCAAAGACGATAATTTGTCTGGGGAAAGACTATTAGAAAGTGCATCTTATGGATTGGCGTATGTAGACATAGATGAAGGTGTGTTTACGGGAACTGATATTGGTTTTTCCGATTTTCTTGGAGCGGAATGCCCTGAAATTATCGCTGAGTTGAGGGCATCTCCATCAGCAAACTTAAGTGTTTTCTCCTTCCTTAGTTTTCACTCAGGCTCAGGTACAACGCTTACAGAAGCAAGAGCAGATACATTAGTAAGAGATGATTGCACACAAAAACACATGGAAGTTTGGGGAGTAGGAACTAATGAAACGCGGTCAGGCGAAATCTGCCAAGGTTGGGAAAAGTCCACTGAGTTTAGGATCCTTGATCGTGACGAAGAAGGCTTGGCGTTGCGGTTGCGCTATCCCACCGGTACTGAATTATCGCTTGATTATGGTGACCTAGAGAGTGGGCTTGTGTCTGGACGCACCTATCCAACTAGGCAGCAAAGACAAGACTTCGGTTGGGACGAGTACTGGGACGAGAATTTTATTGTCTGCACAAGCACTCAGCGATTTTACTAATTATTTCTGGAGGTAACTCATGAAGATCGCAAAAATTGGTTTTGCTTCATTAGCCTTTACGCTGTTTTTTAACGCACAGGCCTACGCGCAAGATGTCTTTTTTGTACAGTTATACTGTCGGATTTATGGGATGGACGTGCCTCTGGTAGAATGCTTGAGTGAGTTAGAAGTTACCACAGATGGAAGAACCCGCATTTATCAGGATTATGACATTGGGACACGTCGTTATAACGAATTTTCAGTGCCAAGGTCGTTTGGGATTTACGCTAGGAATATCTCAAGAGACGCTATTTTAGGTATCGAAATTCGTGAAGGCAGTAGCTACGGGCAAGTCGTATATCAAACAGAAAAGTCGTACTACCAATCCATTAGTGTGGGAAATTGATTTGTGGTTAGCCTGTGTATGAATACACGTGTACTCACACTCATGAAGGCATGAAAAATAACGTGAGGCTATAACCAATATTTACTGAGCCTCATGTGGAAAAGTATGTGTCCTAATTCGGGACTCATAATTCAGTCTTAAATTAACTATCTGGCCCAAAAGGTGGGGGTGGGGCTTTCTGATAAGCTCTCAGCAGGAGGGCGGAGGTGGGGGACTACCCCCTTCTCTAAATCAGTACTTTGGCATCTGAAATTTTCTGGTACTTTTTGAGACCATGTAAATTTAGGTTCATCAACGCTGGAAATTGCTAAGTGAGCTTCAGGTGGTGCAACTGAAGCGCTACGGTGGATTACACAAGCGCTGGAGGCTGATTTCTGTGGCCCGCATATCATTCATGACTTTTGGCATCTTGATGTTTTCGCTGTTGCCGACAACCGCAACACCAAACGGGTCACAGGTTATCGGTTATGTCACGCACGTTAGGGATGTAGACACAATTGAGGTCGGAGACGTAGCTGTCAGGTTGAACGGACTAGACGGGCCTGAGCTATCCACCAACATCGGACAACAAGCAAAACGGTTCATGACGGAGTTGGTTTTGAACCAACAAGTCACCTGTGAGCTTACTGGTGAGCGTAGTTATGATCGGCAGATTGGGGTGTGCTTTTTCAATGGCGACGATATTGGAGCTATTGCTGTAAGTAACGGCTACGCATTGGACTGCAGACGTTACTCCGGAGGCAGGTACGCAGCGTTTGAAACCGATGCTGGACGATCAGCCATCCAAAGGGCCGGCTACTGCTGAGTTACTACTCTTGAATACTAGCTACGATGCTTCGCTATGTAACCGGCAGCCTTGTCATGTCTTACAATCCCAGCAACTTCGTTGCTAACCACCCTACGACCAACAGGCCAAATGGAGATAGCCGCCAGTTTGAAGCATTGTAGTCCGAAGGGAATAAGTAAGATCGTCAAACAGGCCAGAACACCCGCAAGGATGTAGTAAAAGAACAGAAGAATGCCGAATGTTACTGCCCATAGTAGGTTGAATATGAAGCCAACAGTGCCGGTCATCATAGTCTTTGGAGAGAGTTCTTTCTGGTCAATGTCTCTGATGTGAACGATTTCTTTCCCGAAAGGGAACGCACTCATTTTCGCCATCTCAAGCGCTGAACGTGTGAGTGGTAGGCCAATAATCGTTATGGCGAAAATCAATCCTGCAACGAGCCACGTGAGAGCTATGTGCCAACCAAACAGCACAAACCATAATACGTTGCCTGCAGTACGCATGGATTATTTCCCCAATATCTTGAAGTGAACTTCTCTCCAGCTACAACTTAGATAGAAATTGATGGAGACTACAATGGCGCTGCGTATGAAAACATTGGCAATCTTGTCCTTAATTACTAGTTTAGCGCCTGCCGTAGCCTTCTCTCAGTCATGTACAGTCGCGCAGGTTTCCCAAGAATTTTCATACGAAGATACGTTCAATTCGTCGGGTTCTGCACTCGGTGATGCGTATGCTGTGTTTCAGCAAGATCGCTTCTATGTGAACCAACAAGGGCGGCTTGACCCGAATGATAAGCCCGATCCGATCATGGTGAACCGTGAGGCCAGAGCTAACTACGGTCAGGCTATAAGAGCCTATATGAACGCTAATGGAATGGGCGACATGCCTGCTCAGGTTCTTGTTGGCAGTCAGTATACGGTTGAAATTGAGGCTTGCGGCTCGCAAGACAATCCCTCTATTCGAGTTCTTTCGATGCGCATGGGCGGCGATACCGAAGATGATAGCTGGGAGCTTGAGCTAGAGTATCGTGAGGCAGAATTAGCTGACTGGGAACAGCGCCTCAATCAACGTGAAGCAGACTTAAACCAGTGGGAGCGTCAACTGGGCGATTGGGAACGCCGGTTGTCCGACATGGAAAACAACCTGTCAAACCCACAGCAAACTCCCGTTTCGCCGACAGGGGACAAAAATCCTGCAGGTCCAAGTGAGCCTGCAACCTCATCAAGTAGTCCAGCTAGCGGCAGCAATTTTGCATCGGATTTTGTCCAAACGGAATGGACACTTTTTGACGATAACCTGTCATGTGGTACTGGTCAGGCTCGGTCATTTCAGAGATTTACACCTCAAGGCTACTTGCAAATGATCAATGGTGACGACACCAGTTCCAACGATTTAAGGGTAAACTACTTCAACGTAGATGAGCAGCTTCGTACATTTCAAGCAGAGTACGTGTACTACAATCCGAGCCTTACAGTACACGCCACTGCTGTTACAACATATAACGGAACTGTAAATTCTGATGGTTCGCTTAGCCTCACCTCAAACATCCAAATAATCGACTTTGATACGATTAATTCAGCAAGACCAGTGTACACAACCACCCAAGAGGGAGGTACCTATTGGAGTTGTGATGCCGTTGAACAAGCCAATGACGCTCTCGTAGAAAGTGCCATTAATGACGGGAACTATGATCGTGTGCTGATCTCAGGCGTGCCTGCTGACATGTTGTCACAAGCCACTCAGTCCTGTGCTGTTGCACTGTCTCAGGCAGTTAACACCAGCGATAATCTAGTATTACAAGTTTTCACTAGCCGCTACGGCCAGTGGAGCGAAACGATATACGGAACGGATGCTTGTAGGCAAAGTGATAACCCTAATTTGTGTGCCAGCGGTGAAAGCGAAGAAACAATTACCGTTATTCAAAACGACCCACTGACTTTACAGTCTAGATCAGTGTCGGGAGATTGCATTTCCATAGATGAATTCCGATTGGATAATGGAGGTGGCCAGCACATCGCCACGTATCCAGAATCTATTTGTCCATCACTATATCGACTGCTGCCAGACCCAATTACTAAGAATGTAATTGAGTGTAATTGAGGTAGTTGTTTTAGTTTTCCTGAAACAAAAGCTTCACCGATTAAGGGTCGTTATCTAATTGATAACAGTGGGTCATGTGACGCCTATAGCGCCATTATAAGCGTGGCGTAGAGGGCATTGGGTTTCGGGACGGCTGCAAGGATGCTCTCTGTAAAAAGGCTCACTACACCACAAATAATGATAGGTTAGTGCAGTAGGGATATAGATAAAAAAACGTCCCAGTAAACCTTTAACGAATACCCTGTAAGGGAGACATAGAACTACATAGTAACAGTAGTAGATGATCTAACTAAAGGTACTTTTGTCAGGCATGTTTTTAAGGAGGTTAGTGGTAACCTCATGCCTCTGCTCTTTGAGTTAAACTTCACCTCACGGGGTAGCAAACACATGGAGAAGAGGTCTTTTGTCTTCTGCTCTATTTGCAAGGCTGCGTTAGATGATCCAGATCACCAAGTTTATTGGCTCACAAACAGAGATAAACATGAGCAGGAAGGTTATCCTGTAACCCTTAATGTTGTTCACACAGTTCAAAAAGCGATGATCAAAAAGGGATGGCTAACTGTAGTTCCCAATCAAATCTCTAAAGATGGTTATGCTAAGCGATGGCAGGTCTCCAGTAAGTTAATCTCAAGGCTACCCAAAGCTCTGGAGTGGGAAGATGTACTTCCTGACAGACCAAAGCTCACCAAAGCTCAGACTGTTAAGATTAAGCAGAGGACGCTTAGTAAGTATCTTCGCATAAATGGATACCGTTTGCCTGAACGGCAGATAGACAGACAGCAACCAGATGATCTCCGTAATGAAGTTCATTTGGTCAATCAGTTAGCATTTGAACATACCTTCACTGGACTTCTGACAATCAAGGGTGAGCCAAAGACATTCAGAGGTTTCAACCGCACTTTCATCCATAACTTGAACGGGTCAGGCCGCCCCTATGGTGGCTGTGAGCAGATGAAGGAGAAAGACCGGCTGAACATTTTGATTGATGGTGAGCCTGTTATTGAGATTGATATTGCAGCATGTCAGCCAACAATCCTCTGGAGCCGTTTCATAAGGGGCCAAAGAAAGCCTCATGAGCCAGTGCCTCAGGCCAGAGACTTCTATGCTGATGTGGTCGAAAACACGGCCCAACTTCTAGATCGTGAGCAGGTAAAGACAGTAATCACCAAAGCATTGGGGAACGCTAGCTTCCCACGAGAGCGGTGGCCTTACGGCATGAAGGTTAAAGGCCATAAGTGGAAAGATGTAGCAAATGAGTTTCTCAAGGCTATGCCATTCCTAGATTTGTTGGAACCGGTGAAAGAAGACTCCTTCACACTGCAACACACTGAAGCTCAGATTATCTTTCTGACTATGTACCGCTTATACAAGTTCAAGAACGTGCCATGTCTGCCTGGGCATGACGCAATAGTTGTGCCACTGCGTCATGTAGAAGTGGCAGAAGACTTCCTGTCCAAATCCTTTGAACTAGCAACTGGTGTAGTCCCAAAGCTACGGATTAAGTCTGCAAGCGGATAAAGGAATTGATGCACGGTCTAGCCATATCTGCAGTTGTTCAACTTTGTAGCCTGACCCGTACCGTGAACCCACATTGCTTACTGAAGACCAGCCACCTATCTGATCAATCAGTTCCAATGGCGCTTCCACCTCTCTCAGCCTATCTCGCATGGTATGACGTAGGCTATGGGCAGTAAGCCCATCAAATCTCTGCTTGAGCCATTTATTGATAGCGTTGGAGGCATGTGTACCTTTGAAGCCCGAAGCATCATAATAACGGGGAAACAGCCATACTCCGTCAGACTGCTTCAGAGCTATGCAGAGGGCCTCTAGCGCTGCACCTACAAGCGGCAGGGTTCTCTCACTAGAAGCCGTCTTGAGGCCTCTGTGGGCGTGTGGGCATATGTGTATGACAGCACTTCCCAAGTCGATGTCTTCAACTCTCAACCCAACAATTTCAGAGATGCGACACCCTGTTTCGCCAAGCAGAGGCATCAATAGCTTCACGGTACTGCCGCTACTCAATGCTTCTTTATAGCCTGCGATTAACTGTTCATGGGTGAAAGTACCGCGCTTCTTTACATCAAGACCTTCGCCCTTGATGTATACACGGCTAAAAGGGTTCCGTTTCTCAATATCCAGTTCAGCGTAGGCGTAGTTCATGACTGCACTGATCGAATTGATGCGCTTGCGTACCGTAGATGTCGATACGCCGGACTTGCTTAGATAAGAGACTACAGCGCGAGCATCGTCTCTACAGTAATCGGCTACGTCCCTATCACCACAAACGGCAAACAAAGTTCTGGCTGCGAGGTGTGGATGCTTCGGAGCGATCCTACGAAGTTCCAAATACTCCTCGAGCCAGTAGGAGTACTTTTCCTCTTTTGGCCGTAAGCTTTCAGCAATTGCTTTGTAGTCTAAGACCGTTCCGTCATTGAAGCTTCGCGATAGTAAATCAGTGATCCTAACTGCTACAAGTTCAACGACCTGCGGATCACTGCCAATACGGAAACGAATTAGTCTACCGTAACGATTCTGCGCTTTTACCGGAACTCTACGATTGTAGAGGTATTTCCCGTCACGAATTAATGTGTGCGGTATTGTGTGCATTTTTTACCTCGCCAGTAATTAATTTAGCGAAGAAAAAAAGTGATTTTTTTTGGGGAAGGTGGTGGCCGCTGTGGGACTCGAACCCACACGCCCGAAAGCCTCGGATTTTAAGTCCGGTCTGTCTACCAGTTCCAGCAAGCGGCCACAGGGTTTGACTAGAGGAAAGTTTCCCGCCCCGCAAGCGGCCAAGGCACTTTCCATCCCCTACATCCAAAATTCGCCCCGCCCATAATATGAGCGAGGCGAGGGTTTGGGTTAGCAAGCAACATGTTCGCACGTGCTGGCGAACGCCCCTTCGATACAGGGCAGGGCGTTAAATTTTGGTGAAATTGCGAAAAATTTTATAGCCCATCGAATTGGCAGAGCGCGTGAACGCTTTGGCCCATCTCCTCAAGCTTGGCGCGCCCCCCCAATTCGGGCAGATCAACCACAAAGGCGCAGCCCGTCACCTGCGCGCCGAGGCGCTCAATCAGGTGAATGCCCGCTTGCGCCGTGCCGCCAGTGGCCAACAGATCATCCACGAGCAGGACACGTTCACCCGCCTCGAAAGCATCATCATGGATCTCGACAGTGGCGGTGCCATATTCCAATGCGTAATCTTCGCTGATTGTGGCCGCGGGCAATTTGCCTTTCTTGCGAATAGGAACAAAACCTTTGCCCAGTTGATGCGCGACCGCGCCGCCAAGGATGAACCCCCGCGCCTCAAGCCCCGCGACCTTATCAATCTTTTGCCCAACATAAGGGGCAAGCAATTGATCCACAGCCAATCGAAACCCGCGCGGGTCTGCAAAAAGCGTGGTCACGTCACGAAATAAAATCCCCTCATGCGGGAAATCGGGAATGGTGCGGATATAATCCTGAACCGTTTTTTGGGGCGTCATAGCGTCTCTCCGTTCGGCGGGCCTTACAGCACGCGGCCTGCAATCGCATCTAGCTTGGTGACCATATCAGGGTCGCGCTTATCGGGGGCCGTCATGATGGCGTGATCCAATGCGCGATCACAGCCGCACCGACAAGGCGCGCGCTCAGGCCCCAAAAGCGCAGGCAAGGCGGCTATGGTTTTGCGCGCATTCTCTGCATTTCCTGTGAGGGTTTTGATGATCTCGGTGATATCCACTGCGCCGTGATCTGCATGCCAACTGTCATAATCCGTAATCATCGCAATCGGGGCGTAGCACATCTCCGCTTCGCGGGCCAATTTTGCCTCTGGCATATTGGTCATTCCGATCACATCGGCCTTCCATTCATTGCGATACATCAGTGATTCCGCGAGGGTCGAGAATTGCGGGCCTTCCATCGCCAGATACGTGCCGCCTTGATGCAATTTTGCGCTGCTTGCGCTTGCGGCCTTGGCCAATTTTGCGCTGAGATCCGCGCAGGTTGGATGCGCCACGCTGACATGGGCCACCAGGCCTGTGCCGAAAAAAGATTTATCGCGCGCGAAGGTGCGGTCGATGAATTGATCAACCAAGACGAAATCACCAGGCGCCAAGTCTTCGCGGAATGATCCGCAGGCGGAGACAGAGATCAAATCGGTCACCCCAAGGCGTTTTAGCGCGTCAATATTGGCGCGATAGGGCACCGTGGTGGGGCTGTGGACATGGCCGCGCCCGTGGCGGGGCAAAAAGGCCATGCTGACCCCGCTCAGGCGGCCCGTCAGGATGGCGTCAGAGGGTGTGCCAAAGGGGCTGTTCACCTCAGCCCATTTCGCGCCCTCAAGCCCGTCTATCTCATAGACGCCCGAGCCGCCGATCACGCCAATCACGCGCTCTGTCATCCTGCCCCTCAATGGGTTGGTTCCAAATCCAAGCGCTCAGTATCGCAAGCGGCGGGGGGAAGGGAACCCGCGAATTGGTATTTTGGCCTATTCAGGCCGCGTCATGGTGAAAATTTCACCGATTTGCGCGTAATCCTGATAGCCAAGCCGTGAAATCACGCCCGCGCGGGTGATGTCAAAGCGGCCATCATTCAGGCAATCGGGGCGGATATGAACCCCCGTCACTTCGCCAAAGACCGCAAAATTATGTGCCCCGTCCAAGGCAACGATTTGGGTCAGTTTGCATTCAATGCTTGCGGGGGCGTTGGCCACCCGCGCCGCCGCAATGGTTTCACAGGGGGCACGGGCGATCTGTGCATGGGTGAATTCATCCACGCCCCTTGGCCACGGGCCAGAGCTTTGGTTCATCATATCGCGCATCTCGTAGCCCACGAGATTAACACAAAACACCCCCGTCTCGCGAATATTGGCCACGCTATCCTTGGTGTCGCCGCGATCCGCTTTGGCCGAGGTCGAGGCGAACATCACCTGTGGCGGCACATAGGCGACTGCGTTGAAAAAGGAATAAGGCGCAAGATTGTCCTGACCATCGCTCCCCCGTGTCGAAATCCACCCAATCGGGCGCGGTGCGACTATGGCATTGAATGGGTTGTGGGGCAGGGGGTGGCCGTCATCAGGTTTATAGAACATCGCCGCGCCTTTTGCTTCTTCGGTTTGGCATTGAGCTAGCGCCGTGCTACCAGTTTGACCAGAGGCATTACATGAGCAGCCAATGGTCGATATAGCCAAAGAGCAGCCAAATGACTGGTGGGAGGTCGAAGCCCTTTTCGATCTGTGCTTTGCGCCCGGGCGCACGGCCCTGAGTTCCTATCGCTTGCGTGATGGGGTGCCGCCTGTCGAGGGGCTCTGTCTCATAGCCCGCGATGACTATGGTGCGATTGGTGGGGCGATCCGCTTTTGGCCGGTGCGTGTCGGGCCCAAAGAGGCGTTGTTGCTTGGCCCGATTGCCGTGCATCCCACCCGTCAGGGGGAAGGTTTGGGCGGGCTGCTGATCCGCGAAGGTCTGCGGCGGGCTGACGCCTTGCACTGGCCGCGCACCATGTTGGTGGGGGATGCCCCGTATTATAGCCGCTTCGGGTTTCACCGCCTTGAAGGGGTGGAGATGCCACCACCCACCAACCCCGCCCGCATTTTGGGCGTTGGGGATTGGTCAGGGGTCACGGGGAAAGTGACGCGTTGGGGCGCCTAAGCGAGGCGCGCCAAGATCAAATCTGAGGCTTTTTCGGCAATCATGGTCACGGGCGCATGGGTATTGCCCGAGGGGATGGATGGCATCACGCTGGCATCCGCCACAGACAGGCCCGAAATCCCGCGCAAGCGCAACTCTGGGTCAAGCGGCGCGTTTTGATCCGCTCCCATTCGAACGGTTGAGACAGGGTGAAAAATCGTGGTTGCGATATCGCCTGCGGCGCGCACCAGATCACCTTCGCTATTGATATGGGGGCCGGGTTTGATTTCTTGCGGCGCAAAGGCGCGCAAGCGTTCGGTTTGCATCAGGCGGCGGGCATGTTTGATGCTATCGACCGCCACGCGCTGATCAGCTTCAGCCGATAGGTAATTTGGGTCAATCACAGGGGCGGCCTTTGCATCGGGCGAGGTGATATGCACCGAACCGCGGCTTTCTGGGCGCAGGTTGCAGACCGAGATGGTGAGGGCGGGGAAGTCATGCAAAGGCTGACCAAAAGCTTCAAGCGATAGGGGCTGCACATGATATTCGATATTGGCGGTTTCGTAATCGGAACTTGATTTCGTGAAAATACCCAGTTGTGAGGGGGCCATGGCCATCGGGCCAGATCGCTTGAGCGCATATTCAAGCGCAATTTTGGCCCGCCCCCAAAGCGAGGCGTAAAGGGTGTTGAGTGTTTTTGCGCCTGAAATGCGGAAAATCGTGCGGATCTGAAGGTGATCGGCGAGGTTTTCGCCAATCTTGGGGCTGTCTTGGATCACGGGTATGCCCAAACCCTGCAGGCGTTCCGCTTGGCCGATCCCTGACAACTCCAAAAGTTTCGGTGTGCCAATTGCCCCTGCGGCTAAGACCAACTCACCACGGATTTGGATGTCTTTGACGATCCCGTTTTGACGATAGCGCAAGGCGCGAACGCGCCCCTCGATGATGACGATTTTCTCGGCCTCGGCATTCGTTACGATGCTCAGGTTCTTACGGGTTTTGGCAGGATCAAGGAAGGCGCGGCGCGCGTTCCACCGCAAACCGCCTTTTTGGGTCACTTCGAAATATCCCGCTCCCTCATTGTCGCCTGTGTTGAAATCATCTGAGGGCGGGATGCCCATTTCAGTGGCGGCTTCCCGCACCGCATCTAAAATTTCCCATGATAGGCGCTGATTTTCCACGCGCATTTCGCCGCCTGCGCCATGCAGGGCGTCCGCGCCGCGATGATAATCTTCCGAGCGTTTGAAATAGGGCAGGACATCCTCCCATCCCCAGCCCGTATTGCCCATCTGGCGCCAAAGATCATAGTCGCGCGCTTGGCCGCGCATATAGATCATTCCATTGATTGAGGAGCAGCCCCCTAAAACCCGCCCACGCGGATAGTTGAGCGCGCGCCCATTTAACCCCGCCACAGGCGCGGTTTTATAGCACCAATCAAGGCGCGGATTTCCCATCGCATAGAGATATCCCACGGGGATATGCACCCAAGGGTGGCGGTCATGCCCACCCGCCTCCAACAACACGACCTTGTGCTTGCCATTTTCAGACAGGCGATTGGCTAACACACATCCCGCTGACCCTGCGCCGACAATCACAATATCCGCTGCCTGCATGATTTGACCTCGATTGCTTTTTATATGCCCGCTTCAATACGGGCTTTTCTTGTTGCAGAAAGCTTCATCCCTGGGCTTGAAAGTTTGCTCTCAGGCCCTACCGATGCATGTGCCAAGAGGCAGGGATCAAGATCCGCCGTTGTGATCCGATGTTCGTCACCGGGGCGGTTTAGGATTAACGAACCTGGCGCATGAACTGCGACCTCGTTTTTAGACCAATCGCCCGCGACCGAGATATAGCTTTCTTCAATTTCCGCATGGCTGTGTTGCGGGTAAGTGGTGCGGGGGGCAAAGAGAACAAAGCCCAAGATCATCTTTTCAGAATAGATCGGCCCGCGCGGCCCCAATATCTCGCAATAGGCATATTTCTGCGCCAAGGCCTTTGGCACTTTCTCATAGCCGTATTCCCATGTCAGTTCGTTTGCGACCCGCGACAGCGCGCGCGACAATCCCGCGACCAAACCCCGCTCGCCCAGATCAAGGGCGCGGGGCAAATGGTCGGTGACGGGTTTAAGCAATGGCCCGCGCGGCATCACCACGGGATTTGTGTCAAATACCTGCGAGATGCCTTCACGCACCCGTTTGCGGTGGCTGCGGATTGGTTTTGATCCCCCCGCCGAGCCGCGCCTGTAAAGCGCCTCAAACTCGCGCAAGAGATAGACCCAATTTGGAAAGGCCATAAGCCGCTTTGGGGCCTCAACCTCAAGCGCCAATGGGGCAAGGGGGTCTGTCATAGCTGCTATCCTTTTGGGGCCCTATTAGGCCAGTGCCGCATTCAAAGGCACAACCACGCGGCCGCGGATTTTACCTTCAAGAAATTTTGGCGCCTCGGCGATGACATCTTGAAGGGCCATTTCATGGGCGATTGCCGCCAATTTGCTCATATCCAAATCTTTGGCCAAGGCCGCCCATGCATCAATCCGCTCATCGCGCGGCACCATGACACTGTCGACCCCCAATAGGCTGACCCCGCGCAAAATGAAGGGCGCGACCGAGCTTGGCAAATCCATGCCTGCGGCAAGGCCACAGGCGGCGACAAGCCCACGATATTTCATTTTTGAGATAACAGTAGCCAAGACGGTGCTGCCCGCAACATCGACCGCACCTGCGAAACGCTCCTTGTCGAGGGGACGGGGTTTGCCTGCGAATTCCTCTCGCGGCAGGATTTCGCTTGCGCCCAAGGATTTAAGATAGGCTTCTTCCTCGGCGCGGCCCGTGACCGCACAGACAGTAAATCCTTTCGCCGCCAAAAGGGCCACGGCAACACTGCCAACACCGCCCGCGGCCCCCGTGACCACGACCTCGCCCGCCTCTGGCGTGAGACCGGCCTTCAACAAGGCGCTGGCGCAGAGCTGCGCGGTATATCCTGCCGTGCCGATCTCCATCGCTTGGCGCAGGCTGACACCATCGGGAAGTGGAACCAACCAATCGCCCTTGAGGCGCGCGAAACGCGCCAAACCGCCCCAATGTTTTTCACCAACACCCCATCCGTTCAAGACCACCCGATCGCCGGGATTATAGCGTGGATCTGCGCTTTCACGGACGATGCCCGATAGGTCAATGCCGGGAACCATCGGAAAACTGCGCACTACTGGCGCGGCCCCTGTGATGGCGAGCGCGTCCTTGTAATTCAAGGTTGACCAAGCCACTTCGACCAAAACATCCCCCTCGGGCAAGTCTTCCTTGGCGATTTGGCGCAAGGCCACGCTTTGCTGATCATCCTCTTTGCTGATTACGATGGCATCGAACATGGGGCATCTCCTTTTGGGGTGGTGTTAAGCTGTGCAAGAAATTGCGCTGCAAACAGGCGCAAGGGCGCAGGCCCGCGTTCCAATTTGGCCCGCAAAACGGCGCCCTCCCATCCGATCCAGAACATTTGCGCCAGATCGGCGGGGTTGTGATGGGGGGATATCTCGCCCTGATTTTGGGCAAGCTGTAGAACCCGCGCCAAGCGGGCTTGCCAATCTTCCAAGGTCGCAATGAGATCGGCGCGGAATTCTTCGGGCAATGCGCCCATTTCTTGGCCCAGATTGCCAATCAAACATCCGCGCCGAAAGCCGTGACGGGCCATGCCCGCCTCGACCGCCGCAGCAAAGGCCGCGACACGGGCAAGCGGGGCAAGACTGTCATCGCTCAAGTGGCGTTCCATCTTTGCCACGAAATAGGCGCGATAGGCCGCGATGGCGGCGCGACCGAAGGCGGCCTTGTTGGGAAAATAATGATAGAAACTGCCCTTTGGCACACGGGCATGCGTCAGGATCATATCAAGCCCGACCGCAGAATAACCCCGCTCTGTGAGATGCACCAACCCTGCGCGGATCAATCGCTGATAGGTGGCCGCGTCTTGGGGCGCAGTGGCGGGGCGGCCACGGCGTTTGGGGGCGTCATATGTCACATCGGCTAAGCTCATGCGACATTTCTTAGACGGCTCGGTCTAATAATAAAAGCCCTCATTTTTCGGGCGGCATAAATTCCGCTTGCCACGAGCGCGGAACCCGTCAGGATGCCACGGCAAAGCCAACATAAAGGGAGGGACAAACGGGTGAGCAAAGTAGCGATTGTAACGGGGGCCGCGCGCGGTATCGGATTGGCCACCACTGATCTTTTCCTTGAGATGGGCTGGCGGGTTGCGATGGTGGATCGCGATGCGGCCGAACTTGGCGCGACATCCAACCCGCGTGATGGGGCCCTAGGGTTTGTTTGCGATGTCTCAGACCCTGAGGCTGTGGCAGAACTGGCGACCCAGATCAGCGCCAAAATGGGGCGCGTGGATGCTTTGGTGAATAATGCAGGTGTCGCGGAATTTGGGCCGATTGAAGAATGCGATTTCACAACATGGCGCCGTGTCATGGCGACCAATTTAGATGGCGTTTTTCTGATGTCACAGGCGATGACGCCTGCGCTAAAGGAAACCTATGGCGCGATTGTCAATATTGGGTCAATTTCGGGTCTGCGGGCGTCAACCTTGCGGGTGGCCTATGGCACGACCAAGGCGGCTGTTACTCATTTGACCAAACAGCAGGCGGCAGAATTGGGCGAATACGGCATTCGTTCGAATTGCGTCTGCCCTGGCCCTGTGCGCACGAAATTGTCGATTGCGGTGCATTCGCCCGCCATCATCGCCGCCTATCATGATGCAATCCCGCTCAATCGTTATGGGTCCGAGCGTGAGATTGCCGAAGCGATCTGCTTCCTATGCAGTGAAAAAGCGAGCTACATCTCTGGTCAAATACTGGCTGCAGATGGGGGGTTCGAGTCGACAGGCGTTGGGCTGCCTGCGCTGCGCAGCTAGGGCCTAATGGCCGTTTTGATGAGCGAGCCAGTTTGCAACCGCGCTGCGCACGCTCATCGCCCCTGTTGCCTGCGCTTCGCGGATCACGGCGCGCAGTTCGCGCAAATCAACCCGCCGCAAGAGGCTTTTGACGGGGCCGATGGAGGCAGGGCGCATCGACAATTTGCGCAAACCCATCGCGGCAAAGCACAACGCCTCAAGGGGGCGGCCTGCATCCTCGCCACAAAATGACAAATCGGTTTCAGTTTCCGCGCACCGCGTGACGATCATTTCTAGGAAATTCAAGAAACTGACATTGAGCGTGTCATAGCGGCGGCGCACCTGTTCGTTCTCGCGGTCAGCGGCGAAGAAGAACTGCTTAAGGTCGTTGCCGCCGATTGAGACAAAATCAGCCATTTCAAAAAATTGGCGCGGTGCGAAAGCAAGGCTTGGGGTTTCCAGCATGGCCCCGATTTTAAGGGTTTCGGGCAAGATATGTCCCAAGGCCGCTTCGCGATCCATTTCGCGCAAAAGATGATCACGGGCCTCGGTGAATTCTTCAAGCTGGGCCACAAAGGGGAACATGACCGAAAGCGGGCGGCCTTGTGCCGCGCGGATTAGGGCCTGCAACTGCATTCGCATAACGCCCGGTTTATCAAGACCCACGCGGATCGCGCGCCACCCCAAGGCGGGGTTTGGTTCCTCTGGCCGCTTCATATAGGGCAGCACCTTATCCGAGCCTATATCAAGCGTGCGAAACACCACGCGCTTGCCGCCTGCTGCATCCATGACCCGAGAATAGAGCGCGGCCAATTCCCCGCGTCGTGGCACTTGGTTGCGCGTGAGAAATTGCAATTCCGTGCGAAACAACCCAACGCCCTCCGCACCAGACGAGGGCAGGGAGGGAAGATCCGCCATAAGGCCCGCATTCATCTCAAGCGTGATACGCGTGCCGCAAAGCGTCTCGGCGGGTTTGTCACGGATCGATGCATAGCGTTCTTGCGCCGCGGCCTGCATGGCGATTTTATCGCGAAACGCCTTGGCCACATTCTCTTCGGGCCGCAAATGCACGATACCCTGCTCGCCATCGACCAAAATCGGGTCACCGTTCAGCGCCTCGGTTGTGATACGTTTGGCATTGATGATTAGCGGAATGGCAAGGGCGCGGGCCACAATCGCCGCGTGACTTCCAACCGATCCCTCCTCAAGCACCACCCCTTTGAGGCGGCGGCCATAATCCAACAATTCCCCTGGCCCAATGTTGCGTGCCACGAGAATCGGGTGTTCGGGCATTTCCGCGCCCGTGTCGCCGCCTTGACCTGTCAAAATCCGCAAAAGGCGGTTTGAAAGGTCGTCTAAATCCTGCAAACGTTCGCGCAAATAGGCGTCAGGCACAGTTTCTAGCCGCGCGCGGGCGGCCGATTGTTCTTTTTCAACGGCTGCTTCGGCCGATAGGCCGCGCGCAATGTCCTCTTGCATCCGTTTGATCCAACTGCGCGAATTGGCGAACATGCGATAGGCTTCGAGAACTTGGCGTTCCTCGCTGTCATCGTTGTCCATACGGGTCAAAAGCTGATCAACCGATTGGCGCAGCGTGGCGATTGCATCTGATAGGCGGGCTTGTTCGGCCTCTGGATCATCGGCCACGGGGCGGGTGACGACCACGCGTGGTTCGTGTAGGTAAACCGCGCCTTCGGTCACGCCCTCTTGCGCGACACCGCCACGGATCATCACCTGCGATTGGTGACGAGCCGATAAAGCCTCGCCCTCACCGACAAAGGCGCCAAGTTCTGTCATTTCAGCCAGAACCATCGCGACAACCTCTAGGGCATAGAGTTCATCTTCCGAATAGCTGCGCGCCTCTTTCGATTGCACAACCAGAACGCCAAGCCGTTCCCCTAAGCGCTGGATTGGCACGCCTAAGAAACTGGAATACCGCTCTTCGCCCGTCTCGGGCATATAACGAAATCCACGCGCGGCGGGGGCGTTGGGGGTGTTAATGGGGCGGGCATCGCGGGCAACGCGCCCCACCAGACCCTCGCCGAGGCGCATTCGGGTGACGTGAACGGCCTCGGGGGCCAAGCCCTCAGTCGCGCAAAGCTCGAGGGTGTCGGAATCGCGCAGCAGGTAAATCGAGCATACCTCCGTGCCCATCGAATCGGCGATCAGATGGGTGATACGGTCAAGTCGCTCCTGTCCTGCGCCTGCTTCGGCCAAACTGGCTTGCAAGCGGCGCAGCAATTTGCGGCTCTCGGTTTCCGTGCGCTCTGGCATAGTCCCTCATTTAGCCCCATGGGGGCTTGTCGTTCGGCCTAGACATACCGCCCTATGCAGGTGTCGCGCAACATAGGGATAGCGCAATCTGCGCCTTGCGGCATAAATTTGCACGAAACTCGGGCCTTTGGTTGAAAAAAGCAGCGACAAAACGTGCGCAATGCGCGCGCATCGGTTGACCACTTCAAGGCTTGGCGCTAGACCCTGCGCTGACCGGACACCCTTTGCCACGGTTCCTGACAACCGAGGGAGAGCATCTTGCAAGACCTTCTTTCTGAATACGCGCCAATTTTGATCTTTCTTGCCATGGCCATCGGCCTTGGCCTGATCCTGATTTTGGCTGCTGTGATTGTCGCTGTGCGCAATCCTGATCCTGAAAAAGTTTCCGCCTATGAATGTGGGTTCAACGCCTTTGATGATGCGCGCATGAAATTTGATGTGCGTTTCTATTTGGTGTCGATCCTGTTCATCATCTTTGATTTGGAAATCGCGTTCCTGTTCCCATGGGCGGTTGCCTTCCCAGATATGTCGATGACGGCGTTCTGGTCGATGATGGTGTTCTTAGGCGTGCTGACCATTGGCTTTGCCTATGAATGGAAGAAAGGAGCGCTGGAATGGGAGTGATGACAGGTCAAAACACCGCAGGTGTGGACAAGGAGGTCGCCACCCAAGCGCTTAATCGCGAGCTTCAGGATAAAGGGTTTTTGTTGACCTCGACAGAGGACATCATCAACTGGGCGCGCACGGGCAGCTTGCATTGGATGACATTTGGTCTGGCGTGCTGCGCGGTTGAGATGATGCACACCTCAATGCCGCGCTATGATGCGGAGCGGTTCGGGATCGCCCCACGCGCCTCGCCACGCCAGTCGGATGTTATGATCGTGGCGGGCACTTTGACCAACAAAATGGCCCCTGCGTTGCGCAAGGTTTACGACCAGATGCCTGAACCGCGCTATGTGATCTCGATGGGATCTTGTGCGAATGGCGGCGGTTACTACCATTACAGCTATTCCGTTGTGCGCGGCTGTGATCGGATTGTGCCAGTGGATATTTATGTTCCTGGCTGCCCTCCGACCGCTGAAGCGCTGCTTTATGGTATCCTTCAGTTGCAGCGCAAAATCCGCCGCACGGGAACGATTACGCGCTAAGGCGCATCTTTGGGCGCAAGGCGCCCGAACCAAAAAGAGAGTTACGCAATGAGCGACCAGGCCTTGCAAGAATTGGCGAATTATCTGGCCGAAAAGCAGCCCGAAGCCGTGATGGGCAGCACCATCACACGCGGCGAATTGACGGTCGAGGTCTCCTTGGCCCATCTGTTGGATTTCGTGGAATTCTTGAAACTCGACCGCAATTGCGCCTTCTCGACCTTGGTCGATGTGACCGCAGTGGATTACCCCGGTCGAGAGCGGCGCTTTGATTTGGTCTGGCATTTCTTGTCTATGTATCAAAATCAACGCATCCGCCTTAAAGCAGCGCTGCGCGAGGATGAGATGGCCCCCTCTATCGCGTCGCTTCATCCATCGGCGAATTGGTTTGAGCGCGAAGTGTTCGATATGTTCGGTATCCTTTTCACGGGCCACCCCGATCTGCGCCGCATTTTGACCGATTACGGCTTTCGCGGTCATCCGTTGCGCAAGGATTTCCCGACCACTGGCTATGTTGAGCTGCGCTATGACGAGGCGCTCAAGCGCGTGGTCTACGAGCCTGTAAAACTGGTTCAGGAATACCGCCAATTTGATTTCATGAGCCCATGGGAAGGCGCGCAATATGTGCTGCCCGGGGATGAGAAGGCAGACCAAGCCAAGGAGGCGCAGAAATGATGGACGGCTCCAAAGGATTTGAAGACGCGCTGACAGGCGAGCAGAAAATTCGCAATTTCAATATCAATTTCGGGCCCCAACACCCCGCCGCGCATGGCGTGTTGCGTTTGGTGCTAGAATTGGACGGCGAGATTTGCGAGCGCTGTGATCCGCATATCGGCCTTTTGCATCGCGGCACAGAAAAGCTGATGGAAAGCCGCACCTATCTGCAAAACCTGCCCTATTTCGACCGTTTGGATTACGTTGGCACGATGAACCAAGAGCACGCATGGTGCTTGGCGATCGAACGTATGACAGGTGTCGAGGTGCCGCGCCGCGCCCAGTTGATCCGTGTTCTCTATTGCGAGATCGGGCGTATCTTGAACCATTTGCTGAACGTGACCACGCAGGCGATGGATGTGGGCGCGCTCACGCCGCCCCTTTGGGGCTTTGAGGAGCGCGAAAAGCTGATGGTGTTCTACGAGCGCGCCTGTGGTGCGCGTTTGCACGCGGCCTATTTCCGCCCCGGTGGCGTGCACCAAGATCTGCCCCCTGAATTGATTGCGGATATCGATACATGGGCGCAGGACTTCCCGCGCGTGTTGTCAGATATTGACGGGCTTTTGACCGAAAACCGCATCTTCAAACAGCGCAATGTCGATATTGGCATTGTCACTGAAGAAGATATTCAAAACTGGGCATTCTCGGGGGTTATGGCCCGTGGGTCTGGTTTGGCATGGGATTTGCGCCGCGCACAGCCCTATGAATGCTATGACGAGTTCGAATTCCAAATCCCTGTGGGCAAGAATGGCGATTGCTATGATCGCTACCTGTGCCGCATGGAGGAAATGCGCCAATCCATTTCGATCATCCGTCAAGCCTGTGCCAAGTTGCAACTGCCCGAAAATCAGGGCGATGTTCTGGCACGCGGCAAGATCACCCCGCCTTCACGCGGTGAGATGAAAACCTCGATGGAGGCGCTGATCCATCACTTCAAACTTTATACCGAGGGCTTCCACGTCCCTGAGGGCGAAATTTATGCCGCGGTCGAGGCCCCGAAAGGTGAGTTTGGTGTCTATCTGGTTTCTGATGGCAGCAACAAACCTTACCGCTCTAAGATCCGCGCCCCAGGATTTGCGCATCTTCAGGCGATGGATCACCTATGCCGCGGCCACCAATTGGCGGATGTGTCTGCTGTTCTTGGGTCGCTTGATGTTGTGTTTGGTGAGATTGACCGCTGATCTCGGATCGGCCTTTGCAGCGGGGGGATCACCGCCGCGTTCAACCTGTTGACGGAAAACTTTACGATGCTCAGACGCCTTCATTCGGAACAGCCAGATAGCTTTGCCTTTACCCCTGAAAATCAGGCATGGGCTGAGGCGCAGATCACCAAATACCCCGAAGGACGTCAGGCTTCGGCGATTATTCCCCTGTTGTGGCGCGCACAAGAACAGGAAGGGTGGCTCAGCAAGCCTGCGATTGAATATGTCGCTGATATGCTCGGCATGGCCTATATCCGCGCCTTGGAAGTCGCGACCTTCTATTTCATGTTCCAATTGCAGCCCGTGGGCAGCGTGGCGCATATTCAGGTTTGCGGCACCACCTCCTGCATGATCTGTGGCGCGGAAGATTTGATTGGCATTTGCCGCGAGAAAATTGCCCCCAACCCGCATGAGCTGTCGAAAGATGGCATGTTATCGTGGGAAGAGGTCGAATGTTTGGGCGCCTGTTCCAACGCGCCAATGGCGCAGATCGGCAAGGACTATTACGAAGACCTGACGGCGGCGCGCCTGTCTGAGATTATTGATGAATTGTCGGCGGGCAAGGTGCCGACACCTGGGCCACAAAATGGCCGCTACACATCTGAGCCTGCATCGGGTCTGACCAGTTTGGCCGCGCATGAAAAGGGCCGCGATCCGCTGAATGCCACTGCGCGATTGGCGGCAGATATCGGTGATACGGTCAAGCGGATTGATGGCACCGAGGTGCCATTGCTGGCCCCTTGGGGTAAGCAGTCATCGGCCGGTATTCCCAATGAGGCCGCGCGGCCCAAACCCGCAAATGCGGCGAAGAAAGCGCCTGCGAAAAAGCCTGCTGCGAAGAAACCAGTCGCCAAAAAGGCGGCAGCAAAGCCCGCATCGCGCAAGCCAAAGTCGAGCGAATAAGCGGCTTTACCACTCAAAATTCGGATCAATTCCACAAAAAACCCGCCTTTATGGCGGGTTTTTTACATGTCACCCCATGAAAAGATGTTTTTTATATGTGAAAAGATAGGGTAAGTTGCGGGGCATTAAGGCGCGACAGGCGCATGTCGAAATCAGTGATCAAAAATCTACGATCAGACGGGGGAAAATAAATGAGCGAGAATTCAGGGGGTTTGACCTGTGCAGCTGTGTCATGGGGCTTGGCGGCATTGGTCGGGGCATTTGCAGGGGTGCTTGTGGCAGTCCTTGGCGATTGGAGCTTTATGCAAGCGGTGTTTGCGGCCGTGATCGTGGCAGTCGGTGTGGGGTTGTTTTTGATGCTCACGCTGTGTCGCAGCTTGCCTGAGCCCGCCGATAAGAGTGTTTCTGCGCCACAGCCCTTAGCGCCAAAACCCGCAGCCCCGAAAGCGGCAGCACCTGCAGCATCCGCAACTGCAAAACCTGCTGCAAAACCAAAAGCCGCTCCCAAGCCAAAGGCAGCGGCGAAACCCAAAGCCACAGCAAAACCCAAAGCGGCTGCCAAAGCCGCCGCACCCGCGGCCACCACAGGCGCGGGCACGCGCCCTGCCGCCTTGAGCGCCGCGCGCGCCTCAGGGGCGGATGATTTGAAAATGATCAAAGGCGTTGGCCCGAAACTGGAGGCGTTGCTCAATCGTTTAGGGTTTTACCATTTTGACCAAGTTGCCTCTTGGACGGCGGATGAGGTTGCATGGGTTGATCAGAACCTCGAAGGGTTTAAGGGCCGAGTCAGCCGCGATAATTGGGTTGCGCAAGCCAAAACCTTGGCCTCAGGTGGGCAAACGGAATTCTCAAAACGCGTTGGCGATGGGGATGTCTACTAAATCCTAATGCGAATTCCTTCAAAAGGCGGCCCTGCATCCCAGATGCGGGGCCGCTTTTTCTTGCAGCTTGCAGCCACCCCCGTTAAAACCCCGAGCAAATGACATGCCATGTTGCAGACCAAATGAATGACCCGCAAACTGCCCATGCAAAACGCTGAAGATGCCGCGCTCGACCGCAAGGGGCGGGTGGCTGCCTTGGTTATTGCGGGGGCAATGCTGTTGTGGATGTTGATGCAGGCCATCGGTGCCCATCTTGGGTGGCCTGCAAGACTGGCTTTTTTGTTTGACCTTGCGGCAATTGCGGCCCTTTTCTGGGCGCTTGTGGTAACGTATCAGGTATGGCAAGGCCGTAAAAAACTCCGAGCGGGGCACGGGCAGCGCCAGAACGACAAGGACTAGGACATGCTTCAGGATAAAGACCGCATCTTTACCAACATCTATGGGATGCATGAGCGCAGCCTGAAAGGCGCAAAGGCGCGGGGCCATTGGGATGGCACCAAAGACCTGATTGCGCTGGGCCGTGACAAAATCATTGAGATCATGAAAGCATCGGGATTGCGGGGCCGTGGCGGGGCAGGGTTCCCCACAGGTCTGAAATGGTCCTTCATGCCGAAGGAAAGCGATGGTCGCCCGTCATACTTGGTGGTGAATGCGGACGAATCTGAGCCTGGCACCTGTAAAGACCGCGAGATCATGCGCCATGACCCTCATACGCTGATTGAGGGATGTTTGATCGCCTCTTTCGCGATGGGGGCCCATGCCTGCTACATCTATATCCGCGGTGAATATATCCGCGAACGCGAGGCCCTGCAGGCCGCGATTGACGAATGTTATGATGCGGGCCTTCTGGGCAAAAATGCCGCGAAATCGGGTTGGGATTTTGATCTATACCTGCATCACGGGGCAGGGGCCTATATTTGCGGCGAGGAAACCGCGCTTCTTGAAAGCCTTGAGGGCAAAAAAGGCATGCCACGCATGAAGCCACCCTTCCCTGCGGGGGCGGGTCTTTATGGATGCCCGACCACGGTGAACAATGTCGAATCAATCGCAGTTGTGCCGACCATTTTGCGCCGTGGGGCTGAATGGTTTGTGGGCTTTGGGCGCCCCAATAATGCAGGGACAAAACTTTTTGCGATTTCTGGCCATGTGAACACCCCATGCGTGGTGGAAGAGGCGATGTCGATCACCTTTGAGGAATTGATCGAGCGTCATTGCGGCGGCATTCGCGGTGGCTGGGATAACCTTAAGGCGGTCATTCCCGGTGGATCATCTGTGCCCTGTATCCGTGGTGAGGATATGCGCGAGGCCATCATGGATTTTGATTATCTGCGCGAACAGCGCTCTGGCCTTGGCACAGCTGCGGTGATCGTGATGGATAAATCCACAGACATCATCAAAGCGATTTGGCGCTTGTCGAAATTCTACAAGCACGAATCTTGTGGCCAATGCACGCCTTGCCGCGAAGGCACGGGCTGGATGATGCGCGTGATGGATCGTTTGGTCAAAGGCGAGGCATCGGTTGAAGAAATCGATATGCTGCTTGATGTGACCAAGCAGGTTGAGGGTCATACAATTTGCGCGCTTGGTGATGCGGCTGCATGGCCGATCCAAGGTTTGATCCGCAATTTCCGTGATGAAATTGAAGATCGCATCAAATCAAAACGCGGTGCCGCGATTGCAGCAGAATGATAGAGAACGGGGCCCTTGCGGCCCCGTTTTTGTATCTATCGTTGGTCTAAGCTCTGCACGGGCTTGTGAATTGCGCTCTGACATCCGATGTGGCCTGATTTGAATATGGTAACGCAGATGCACAAATCCCCTCGAAATGGCCCGCGCGCGATGGTGCGCGCCTTGGTCCTTACGCTGCTTTTGGCGGCAGCGGCGATGCCTGCAAGGGCTGAGGATCGCTTTGATGCCTTGCGCAACGATCCCCAAATTCATGAGGGTCTTTTGGTCATCTCAATCGGGCGATTGGTGCGCAATCATTGTGACAGTATCAATGCACGGATTCTGCGCGCTTGGGCTTTTGCACAAAGCTTGGTTGATCGCGGCATATCCTTGGGCTATTCGCGTGCTGAGCTAGAAGACTATCTCGATAGCGATGCTGACAAAGCACGATACCGTGCCCTAGCAGTGGCCTATCTGGCAGAGCGCGAAGCAAGTGTCGAAGATGCCCAATCTATGTGCAGATTGGGCCGCGACGAAATTTCTTCGCAGTCAGCCGTTGGCAGATTGCTTATTGAGGGTTAGAAGGCACCAAAAGCGAATTTGCAGGGCATAAATTCCAGACCCGCCCTGAGGCCAACGAAGGACCGCGCGCATGAGCGACCTGAGAAAAATCGTAATTGATGGGAATGAGATCGAGGTGGAAGGGGCGATGACCCTGATCCAAGCTTGTGAAGTGGCAGGAATCGAAATTCCGCGCTTCTGCTATCACGAGCGCCTCTCCATCGCGGGCAACTGCCGGATGTGTTTGGTTGAGGTTGTGGGTGGCCCCCCCAAACCTGCGGCCTCTTGCGCGATGCAGGTGCGCGATTTGCGCCCTGGCCCAGAAGGTCAGCCGCCTGTGGTGAAAACCAATTCGCCTATGGTGAAGAAAGCCCGCGAAGGGGTGATGGAGTTTCTTCTGATCAACCACCCGCTTGATTGTCCAATCTGTGACCAAGGCGGTGAATGTGATCTGCAAGATCAGGCCATGGCTTACGGCGTGGATTTTAGCCGGTATCGCGAACCCAAACGTGCCTCAGAAGATTTGGACTTGGGCCCCTTGGTCGAAACCCACATGACGCGCTGCATTTCCTGCACGCGCTGCGTGCGCTTCACCACCGAGGTGGCAGGGATCACCCAAATGGGCCAGACAGGCCGTGGCGAGGATGCAGAGATCACCTCTTATCTTGGGGAAACCCTGAATTCGAACTTGCAGGGCAACATCATCGACCTGTGCCCCGTGGGCGCGCTGACCTCCAAGCCTTATGCCTTTACCGCGCGGCCTTGGGAGTTGAGCAAGACCGAGACTATCGATGTGATGGACGCGCTTGGCAGCAATATTCGCGTGGATACAAAAGGGCGCGAAGTGATGCGTATCCTGCCGCGCAACCATGATGGCGTGAACGAGGAATGGATTTCGGATAAAACCCGCTTTGTGTGGGATGGCCTGCGCCGCCAGCGGCTTGATGTGCCCTATATCCGCGAAAAAGGTAAATTGCGCAAAGCAACGTGGGGCGAGGCTTTGGCCAAAGCCGCGGAGGCGCTGAAAGGCGCTAAGAAAATTGCTGGTCTCGTGGGTGATTTGGCCCCCGTTGAGGCGATTTTTGCAATGAAACAGATGATCGAGGGTCAAGGTGGCGTTGTAGAATGCCGCACCGATGGCGCGAAATTGCCCGAAGCCAATCGCGCGGCCTATGTGGGCACAGCGGCGATTGAAGATATTGATCACGCAGATCATATCATTCTAATCGGCACCAACCCCCGCCTTGAGGCCCCCGTGCTCAATGCGCGGATTCGCAAAGCATGGGCGCGCGGCGCAAATGTCGAGGTGATCGGCGAAGCGGCTGATCTGACCTATGACTATGCACATCTGGGCACAGATCGTGCGGCCTTGGAGAAAACCGTGTCCCGTGCGGCAGGGGAGGTCGCAAAACAGGGATCACTGGTCATCATCGGCCAAGGGGCCCTGCGTGAGGCCGATGGCGAGGCGGTTTTGGCCGCAGCGCAAGCCTTGGCTGAGAAAATCAAATCGGGCCTCTTGGTCTTGCACACGGCCGCGGCCCGCGTGGGCGCGATGGATGTGGGCGCTGTTACCAAGGGGGGGCTGCCCGCCGCTGTAAAAGATGCGGATGTCATCTATAACCTCGGCGCAGATGAGGTTGAGATCGCCGATGGTGCCTTTGTTATCTATCAAGGCAGCCACGGGGATCGTGGCGCGCATCGTGCGGATGTCATTCTGCCTGCTGCAGCTTATACCGAAGAAAATGGCCTCTTCGTAAACACCGAAGGGCGTCCGCAATTGGCGCTGCGCGCGAATTTCCCCCCCAATGAAGCCAAGGAAAATTGGGCGATTTTGCGCGCGCTTTCCGTTGAATTGGGTGCGACATTGCCTTACGACACCCAAACCCAATTGCGTCAGGCCTTAGTGAAAGCCGTGCCGCATTTGGCTATGGTGGACGAGTTGCCCGCGAATTCAGGCGCGGCTCTGACGCAAAAGGCCTTGGGTAAGGCAGATTTCAAATCGGCCATTGCAGATCATTACCTAACCAACCCGATTGCCCGCGCCAGCCAATTGATGGCCGAACTATCGGCGAATGCAAAGGCGCGTAATGCGGCCGCATTGGCGGCCGAATGAAGAAATGATGTTCCGCGATTTACATCATATTATCTCGAAACGGGGTTCTATGATGGTCGCGGGGCTGATATGGGCGGGCTTAGGCCTTGCGGGATGCCAGACCATTCCGCGTTACGATCAAGGGCCACCCGCTTTTTATTACGGTGTAGAGACAAGACTACTGGACGACGACTTGGTGAATTTCATCGTGCAAATGTCAGGCGCGGCCACGACAAGTAATGTCGAGGACTATGCCAAATGTGCGGCAGCGCAATATGCGCTGATCCGCGGATATGGTTTTGCGCGACATGTGCGCACAAATGTATACGAAGAGGGTGGCATTTGGCGCGGAGATGCGGTTTACACCATCTCGCCATCGCTCCCGCTCGGGTCGCAAACGATAGATGCAGAAGTCATCGTTGCGGCCTGTCAGGATAACGGCATACCGACGGTTTGAGGACGACATGGACGGTTTCTTATCAACCACGCCCGGAATGATGCTGATCATCGCAGCACAATGTTTGCTTGTGATCGGCTTTGTGATGGTTTCGCTACTTTTTCTTGTTTATGGCGACCGCAAAATTTGGGCGGCTGTTCAGATGCGCCGCGGCCCCAATGTGGTGGGTGTGTTTGGCCTGTTGCAGACCGTGGCCGATGCGCTGAAATATGTCGTGAAGGAGGTCGTGATCCCCGCAGGTGCGGATCGCCCCGTATTCCTTTTGGCGCCAATGACCAGTTTTGTCTTGGCCATGATTGCTTGGGCGGTGATCCCGTTCAACGATACATGGGTTTTGGCCGATTTGAACGTGGCAATCCTGTATGTTTTCGCGATTTCCTCGCTTGAGGTTTATGGCGTGATCATGGGGGGATGGGCGTCCAACTCGAAATACCCGTTCCTTGGCTCTTTGCGCTCGGCAGCGCAAATGATCTCTTATGAGGTGTCCATTGGTCTGATCATCGTTGGGGTAATCATTTCGACTGGCTCGCTGAACTTTGGCGATATCGTGCGCGCGCAGGACGGGGATTTCGGCCTGTTCTCGTGGTATTGGTTGCCGCATTTGCCGATGGTGTTTTTGTTCTTCATCTCGGCGCTTGCTGAAACCAACCGCCCACCCTTCGATCTGCCCGAAGCGGAATCGGAATTGGTCGCGGGCTATCAGGTTGAATATTCTTCGACACCTTTCTTGCTGTTCATGGCCGGCGAATATATCGCGATCTTCTTGATGTGCGCGCTGATGACGCTGTTGTTCTTCGGCGGTTGGCTATCGCCCATTCCAGGGGTCGCAGATGGCGCGCTGTGGATGGTCGCTAAGATGGCCGTATTCTTCTTCTTCTTCGCGATGGTAAAGGCGGTTGTGCCGCGCTACCGCTATGACCAATTGATGCGCATCGGTTGGAAAGTGTTCCTGCCTATGTCTTTGGCTTGGGTCGTCTTGGTCGCTTTCCTCGCAAAGTTTGAACTCTTTGGTGGGGCATATGCCCGTTGGGCAATTGGGGGCTGAACGATGACACAGATCGATTATACCCGCGCTGCAAAATATTTCTTGCTGGTCGACTTTTTTAAAGGCTTCAAGCTGGGCTTTAAGTATTTCTTTGCCCCCAAAGCGACCGTCAATTACCCGCATGAAAAGGGGCCTCTGTCGCCGCGTTTTCGCGGCGAACATGCGCTGCGCCGCTATCCTAATGGCGAAGAACGCTGCATCGCGTGTAAATTATGCGAGGCGATTTGCCCCGCACAGGCGATCACGATTGACGCTGAACCCCGCGAGGACGGCAGCCGCCGCACCACGCGCTACGATATCGATATGACCAAATGCATCTATTGCGGTTTCTGCCAAGAGGCTTGCCCTGTGGATGCGATTGTTGAAGGGCCGAATTTCGAATTCGCCACTGAAACCCGTGAAGAACTGTATTACGACAAGGCCAAACTTCTGGCCAATGGTGAGAGATGGGAAGCGGAAATTGCCCGCAACCTAGAGTTGGACGCGCCGTATCGGTAAGTCCGAACCTGTGAGTGTGTAAAATGAGTAACGAGTCCCCCCAGAATCCTTTCGAGGCATTGATGCGCCAAACGCAAGAGATGACACAGGACTTCCTCAAGGCGGTTAACCCCGCCATGGCGAATATTACTGCGTCAAATCTTGATAAACTTTGGCCCACCATGCCCGCCGAAATGATGGAGGCTTTCTTTGGAAAGCAATTCAATCCTGGGGGTTTGGACGCGAAAACGCGGCTGCTTTTGACCCTGCATGGTCTGACGGTTCAGGGCGCATTGGCCGAGGCGCAAATCCGTATGACGGTGCGCCACGCGGTCGAGGCAGGGGCAAGCCCGCAAGAGATTGCTGAGACCATTGGCATGGCCGCTATGTTTGGCGGTGTGCCTGCGATGAACAAAGCGATGGAACTGGCCAAAGCGGCCATTGACGAAGGCGAGGACTAAAATATGGGCGTGGCCGATATCACCTTCTATGCGTTTTCAACCGTTCTGGTTGCCGCAGCACTTTTGGTGGTGCTGGCCCGCAACCCCGTGCATTCGGTTCTGTGGCTGATCCTCAGCTTCCTGTCTGCCGCGGGTTTGTTCGTCCTTTTGGGCGCTGAATTTGTCGCGATGCTGTTGATCATTGTCTATGTGGGCGCGGTGGCGGTGCTGTTCCTCTTTGTGGTGATGATGTTGGATGTTGATTTCGCCGAACTTAAGGCGGGAATGGCGCAATATATGCCACTTGCGCTTTTGATTGGTGTGGTTTTGTTGATCCAACTGGGCCTTGCCTATGGCACATGGGCCTTTTCAGATGGGATTGATACCCGCTTGGGCAATCCAACCCCCGCAATCGATCAGATGCACAACACCAAAGCTTTGGGGATGATCCTTTATGATCATTACCTGTTGGTGTTCCAATTGGCAGGTTTGGTTTTGTTGGTTGCGATGGTGGGCGCGATTGTTCTGACGCTACGCCACCGCGTGGACGTCAAGCGCCAGAATGTCTTGGCGCAGATGTATCGTGATCCTGCGAAAGCGATGGAACTAAAAGACGTAAAGCCTGGTCAAGGGCTGTGACATAAGCGGGGCTTTTAGCCCCGCAGAATATTGAATGACCATGAGGGCAACCCCCTCGGAGGGACGAGATGACGATCGGACTGGAACACTACCTAACGGTGGCGGCTGCGCTCTTTGTGATCGGGATTTTTGGCATCTTCCTCAATCGGAAGAATGTCATCGTGATCCTGATGTCAGTCGAATTGATTTTGCTATCGGTGAATATCAACCTTGTCGCGTTTTCCTCCTATTTGGGGGATTTGACAGGTCAGGTCTTTACCATGTTCGTCCTGACAGTCGCCGCGGCAGAGGCCGCGATTGGTCTTGCGATCCTTGTCTGTTTCTTCCGCAACCGTGGCACCATCGCGGTTGAAGATGTTTCGAATATGAAGGGCTGAGCCGATGGAAACGATCCTGCTTTTTGCACCGCTCATCGGCGCGCTTTTGGCTGGCTTTGGCTGGCGGTGGTTTGGTGAACAACTCGCCTGCATCATTGCAACCGCGCTTTTGTTCTTGTCGATGATCCTGTCTTGGGCCCTGTTCATCGGGTTTGATGGCGAAACCTATTCCATATCAATCCTGCGTTGGGTGGAATCAGGCAGCCTGTTCACGGATTGGGCCATTCGCATTGATCGCTTGACGGCGATTATGTTGATTGTGATCACCTCTGTCTCGGCGCTCGTGCATCTGTATTCCTTTGGCTACATGGCGCATGACGACAATTTCCGCGAAGGCGAAAGCTATCGCCCGCGGTTCTTTGCCTATCTGTCGTTCTTCACCTTTGCCATGCTGATGCTGGTGACCGCGGATAACCTGCTGCAACTCTTCTTCGGGTGGGAAGGGGTAGGGGTCGCCTCCTATCTTTTGATTGGCTTCTATTTCCGCAAGCCAAGCGCAGGTGCGGCGGCGATGAAGGCCTTTATCGTCAACCGCGTTGGCGATTTCGGCTTCTTGTTGGGGATCTTCGGTCTGTATTGGATGGCGGACTCGATCCAATTTGATGTGATTTTGCCGATGGGTGCGGAACTGGCAGAGCAAAGCTTTGCCTTCCTTGGCTTCGAGGTGAATGCCGCCAATACAATCGCAATGCTGTTGTTCATCGGCGCGATGGGGAAATCGGCGCAGCTCTTGCTGCACACATGGTTGCCTGATGCGATGGAAGGCCCGACCCCTGTATCCGCGCTGATCCACGCTGCAACCATGGTGACGGCGGGGGTCTTCTTGGTCTGCCGTATGTCGCCGATTATGGAATACGCCCCCTATGCCACAAATTTCATCATCATCCTTGGCGCGCTGACCGCGTTCTTTGCGGCCACTGTTGGATTGGTGCAGAACGACATCAAGCGCGTCATCGCCTATTCCACCTGTTCGCAATTGGGATACATGTTCGTTGCGGCAGGGGTTGGGGTTTATTCGGTGGCGATGTTCCACCTCTTTACCCACGCATTCTTCAAGGCCATGCTGTTCCTTGGCGCAGGCTCCGTCATCCACGCGATGCATCATGAGCAGGATATGCACAATTACGGCGGATTGCGGAAGAAGATTCCCTATACATTCGCGGCGATGATGATTGGCACATTGGCCATCACGGGCGTTGGTATCCCGCTGACCTATTATGGCTTTGCAGGGTTCCTGTCCAAAGACGCGGTGATTGAAAGCGCCTATGCCTTTGGCGGTGGATTGGGCCATTACGCCTTCTGGATGTTGGTGATCGCTGCTGCATTCACCAGCTTCTATTCATGGCGTTTGATGTTCCTCACCTTCTTTGGCACCCCGCGGGGTGACAAGCACACGCATGATCACGCACATGAAAGCCCTGTGGTGATGTTGATCCCGCTTGGCGTTCTGGCCTTTGGTGCGGTGTTTGCAGGTATGATCTGGCTGAAGCCGTTCTTTGGGCATCCAGATGAGGTCGGTAAATTCTTTGGCGTCCCCTATGCTGAGGCAATGGCCCATGGTGAGGGGGACGCAACCCATGGCACCGAAGGTCACACCGATGCGGCCATGGCCGAAGAAGGTCATGATGCCACCCATGCCGCCACGCATGAGGGCACAGCCGAAGCTGAACATCACTATGTCTTTACGGGCGCACCCGGTGAAGGGGCCATTCACCAAGCCCCTGACAATACCGTTCTCAGAGACGCGCATGAAGTGCCCAAATGGGTCAAAGTTGCGCCGTTTATCGCGATGTTGGGCGGGCTACTTGTGGCTTATATCTTTTACATCGCTGTCCCAAGCCTTCCTGCTCGTTGGGCAGCGGTCAACCGCCCGCTTTATCTGTTCTTGCTGAACAAGTGGTATTTTGACGAGATTTATGACGCGGTCTTTGTGCGCCCTGCTCAGACGATTGGCCGTGTCTTTTGGAAGCTTGGCGATACCAAAATCATTGACGGGGGGATCAACGGCCTTGCCCTTGGGATCATCCCCTTGTTAACCCGCCTCGCAGGGCGTGCGCAGTCGGGTTACGTTTTCCATTATGCATTTGCCATGGTGGTCGGTGTGGTAGCACTGATCACATGGATCAGCCTTTCGATCGGAGGCTAAGGGATTTCCATGGACAACTTACTTTCCATCGTCACCTTCCTGCCTATGGTTGCGGCCCTCATCCTTGCGCTGTTTTTGCGCGGCGAGGATGAGGCGGCACAGCTTGGAGCCAAGCGTTTGGCGCTGGCAGCCACCACCGCAACCTTCCTGATCTCCTTGGCGATCCTTGTGCAATTCGATGCGAATGACACGGGCTTCCAAATGGTGGAAGAACGCGAATGGCTCTTTGGCCTCAGCTATAAATTGGGTGTAGACGGGATCAGCGTGCTATTCGTTCTGCTGACCACATTCTTGATGCCGATTACAATTGCTGCCTGTTGGGGCGTAGAGCATCGCGTCAAAGAATACATGATCGCGCTTTTGGTTCTCGAAAGCCTGATGATCGGCGTCTTTGTGGCATTGGATTTGGTTCTCTTCTACCTTTTCTTCGAAGCAGGCCTGATCCCGATGTTCTTAATTATTGGGATTTGGGGCGGCAAAAACCGCATCTATGCGGCGTTCAAATTCTTCCTCTACACCTTCCTTGGTTCGGTGCTGATGCTGGTGGCGATGGTGGCGATGTATATTGATGTGGGCACCACCGATATCCCCACATTGTTGACACATGAATTCTCGGCGGCAGGTATCAGCCTCTTTGGATGGCAGATTGCAGGTGGGATGCAGATGTTGCTTTGGCTTGCTTTCTTCGCGTCCTTTGCGGTCAAAATGCCAATGTGGCCTGTCCATACGTGGTTGCCCGATGCACACGTTCAGGCGCCAACCGCAGGCTCTGTGGTTCTGGCGGCAATTTTGCTGAAGATGGGCGGATACGGTTTCTTGCGCTTTAGCTTGCCAATGTTCCCAGTCGCCTCTGACATCATGGCGCCATTGGTGCTGTGGATGTCTGTGATTGCGATCATCTACACCTCACTGGTCGCGATGGTGCAAGAAGATATGAAAAAGCTGATCGCTTACTCATCAGTTGCGCATATGGGATATGTGACGATGGGGATTTTCGCCGCCAATCAACAAGGTGTAGATGGCGCGATTTTCCAAATGATCAGCCACGGCTTTGTTTCGGGGGCTTTGTTCCTCTGTGTTGGCGTCATCTATGATCGCATGCATACGCGCGAGATTGATGCCTATGGCGGTCTGGTAAATCGGATGCCCGCTTATGCGGCGGTGTTCATGCTGTTCACTATGGCCAATGTGGGCCTTCCTGGCACATCGGGCTTTGTCGGCGAATTCCTGACCTTGATGGGTGTTTTCCATGTGAACACGCTGATTGGGCTTTTGGCGGCAACAGGCGTGATCTTGTCGGCGGCCTATGCGCTCTGGCTCTATCGCCGCGTGGTGTTTGGTGACCTGATCAAGGAAAGCCTGAAATCCATCACCGACATGACCGCGCGCGAAAAGGCGATTTTCGCGCCATTGGTGGTGATGACCATTCTATTGGGTGTCTATCCGAGCCTCGTCACCGATATTATTGGCCCCTCGGTAGAGGCGCTTTTGTCGAATTATCACACAAGCGTTGCGGAGTTTGCCCCCGCAACTGCGCTTGCAGCCAGCCATTGAGGAATTTCTAATGATCGGCGCAGACCTCGCAGTTTTGATCCCAGAGATTGTCCTGTCCATCTATGCGATGGCGGGGCTGATGTTGGCTGTTTACACAACCAAAGATGGCATGGCGCCTGCCTTGACCTACGCGACCGCCGCAGTCTTTGCGATTATGGCGCTCTATGTCGCGGCAACAGGTCAAGGCGATGCAAGCAGCTTTGGTGGCATGATCGTGGTTGATGATTTTGCGCGCTTTGCCAAAATTGTGATCCTTTTATCCGCGGCGGCAATTTTGATCGTGGGCCAAGAGGTGATGCAGAAACCGGGCCTTGGTCGGTTTGAATATCCGATGATTGTCACCTTGGCGGTTGTTGGCATGATGATCATGGTGTCTGCTGGTGATTTGATCGTGCTTTACATGGGGTTGGAGCTGCAATCCCTAGCCCTTTATGTGGTTGCCGCCTTGCGCCGTGACAGCGTGCGCTCAACCGAAGCGGGCCTTAAATATTTCGTACTTGGCGCTCTCTCCTCGGGTCTATTGCTCTATGGCGCGTCCCTCGTTTACGGCTTTGCGGGCACCACGCTTTTTGCGGGCATCATCGAGGCATCGATGGGCGGTATGTCTTTGGGTATGGTGTTTGGCCTTGTCTTTATGGCGGCAGGTCTGGCCTTCAAAGTATCAGCGGCCCCGTTCCATATGTGGACACCTGATGTTTATGAGGGCGCACCGACCCCTGTGACAGCCCTTTTTGCGACAGCGCCGAAAATGGCCGCAATGGGGCTATTTGCCCGTGTGGTCTACGATGCCTTTGGCATGGCCATTTCCGATTGGCAGCAGATCGTTGCGGCCTTGGCGGTTTTGTCGATGTTTGTCGGGGCCATTGCAGCCATTGGCCAAACTGATATCAAACGCCTGATGGCTTATTCCTCCATCGGGCATATGGGCTTTGCCCTGATGGGTCTGGCTTCTGGCACGGGGCAGGGTGTCGAGGCGATGCTGATCTATATGGCAATTTATGTGACCATGAACATTGGTGTTTTCTCCTTCATCATGTCGATGGAGAAAGATGGTTACCCCGTCACCGATATCTCTGCCTTGAACGGCTATGCTACCGCACAATCGGGTCAGGCCTTGGCGGTTTTGGTGCTGATGTTCAGTCTCGCAGGTGTCCCACCCATGTTGGGCTTTTTCGCGAAATACGCGGTCTTGGTAGCGGCTGTTGATGCGGGCTTGGTTTGGTTGGCCGTGGCAGGGGGCATCGCCTCTGTGATCGGCGCCTACTATTATTTGCGTATCGTCTATTTCATGTATTTTGGCGAACCGCGCGAAGGCCTAGATGGGCGGATGTCGATCATCCAATTCTTGGGCCTGACGATTTCCGCCGTGGTCATGATTGCGGGCATTGTGAATCTGTTCGGTATTGACCATTTGGCGGCCAACGCGGCGCAGGCACTTGTGCGCTGACAGCACGGCGGTTGAACGGGTCATTTTGGCCCGTGTCGACAGCACCATGGCCGAAGCGGAGCGGCGCTTGCGCGCCGCGCCGCTAGAGCGATCCACATGGATTTTGGCCCATACCCAAGAGGCGGGATATGGTCGGCGGGGGCGGGCATGGCGCGCCCCCCTTGGTAATTTCACAGCCTCACTTATCCTGCCACTCAACTGCCCCCCGCAAGAGGCAGCTTTGCGTTCGTTCACCGCAGCGCTGGCCTTGCGTGATGCTTTGTCCAGTTATGTGGCGCCTGACGCATTGACCTTAAAATGGCCCAATGATGTGCTACTTGAGGGCCAGAAAATCGCGGGCATCCTGCTGCAAAGCCACGGGATCGCTGCGGGCAAGCAGGGGCATTTGGTGATCGGCATCGGTGTGAACCTTCGACACAGCCCAAATGTGGCGGGCCTTGAGGAGGGCGCGCTTGCGCCCATTGATCTGTTCAGCGTTGCAGGCCGATGCCCAGACCCTGAAACCTTTTTAGATCAGCTGACCCCGCGCATGGCGCATTGGGAGGCGCAGATCTCTCAGCAGGGTTTTGCCCCTGTGCGCGCCGCATGGATGACCCACGCGGCCAAGCGCGGCCAAGTCATTTTGGCGCGTTTGCCCAATCGGGACATTCGTGGCGTTTTTGACGATGTCGATGAAACTGGTAATCTGATATTAACCACGCCAAGCGGGCCTTGTGCCATTGCGGCGGCGGATATTTATTTTTAGGGGGCGTGCGAGATGCTTCTTTGTGTGGATTGCGGCAATACGAATACGGTGTTTTCCCTTTGGGATGGCGCGCAATTTCTGTGCACATTGCGCACCGCAACCGAGCATCAACGCACCGCAGATCAATATTACGTTTGGTATTCAACCTTGATGGATCATTATGGGCTAAAACCCAAGATTGACGCGGTGATTATCTCCTCAACTGTGCCGCGCGTGGTCTTTAACTTGCGCGTTTTGTGTGATCGCTATTTCGACTGCCGCCCGCTTGTGGTTGGTAAATCTGAGTGTCTCTTGCCTGTGCCGCCACGGGTGGATGCAGGCACGCAAGTGGGGCCTGACCGCTTGGTCAATACCGCGGGCGCCTATGATCGCCATGGAGGCGATTTGATTGTGGTGGATTTTGGCACAGCAACTACCTTTGACGTTGTGGCCGAAGATGGCGCTTATGTGGGTGGTGTCATTGCGCCGGGCGTCAATCTTAGCCTTGAAGCATTGCACCACGCAGCCGCCGCCTTGCCCCATGTGGATGTGACAAAACCGCAATCGGTGATTGGCACCAATACGGTGGCTTGCATGCAGTCGGGCGTGTTTTGGGGCTATGTGGGCCTTGTGCGCGGTATTTGTGACCGCATTCGCGCCGAGCGCGACCGCCCGATGCGGATAGTTGGGACAGGGGGGCTTGCGCCGCTCTTCTCTACGGGCGATGTGTTGTTTGACAGGATCGAAGATGATCTGACCATGCATGGTCTGACCGTGATCCATAAATATAACGAGGAACAGGCAAGCTGATGAGCGATCGAAACAGGCTGATCTATCTTCCCCTTGGCGGGGCAGGTGAGATCGGAATGAACGCATATGTCTATGGTGTTGGAGAACAAGGTGCGGAGCGTTTAATCCTTGTCGATTGCGGCGTCAGCTTTCCCGACATGGATGGTCAACCGGGCGTTGACCTGATCCTACCTGATATCGCGTGGTTGGAAGAACGTGCAGATCGCCTTGAGGGGATTTTCATCACCCACGCCCATGAAGATCACGTTGGCGCCCTCGGCCATTTGTGGGGGCGCCTGCGCGCGCCTGTTTACGCCCGTAATTTCACGGCCATCCATGCCCGCCGCAAATTGGAAGAGGCGGGTCACGACCCTGATCAGGTGCGGGTCGTTGGGGCCTATCCCGAAGTGGTGGAAGCAGGCCCTTTCAAGGTGCAATTTGCCCCCGTCTCGCATTCCATCCCTGAAAGCTCGGGCCTTGTTATCGACACGGAACATGGCCGCGTGGTGCATTCGGGTGATTTCAAAATCGACACGAACCCGATGGTCGGCGAACCTTTTGACGAAGCCATGTGGGGTGAGATCGCAGGGAAGGGGGTCTTGGCCTATATCTGCGACAGCACCAATGTGTTTTCGCGCCATGAAGGGCGCAGCGAAAGCCAGTTGCCAGAACCCATCACAGCGCTGATTGGGCGCGCGCGGGGCATGATGGTGGCGACCACCTTTGCCTCCAATGTTGCGCGGGTGAAAACCTTGGCCGATGCCGCAGTGGCCAATGGCCGTTCCGTCTGTCTGCTAGGCCGTGCAATGCAACGCATGATCCGCGCCTCGGTCGAGGCAGGCGTGCTGACTGATTTCCCCTCGACCGTGTCAGTTGAGGAGGCCCGCGATATCCCACGCGAAAACCTTATGCTGATTGTGACAGGCAGTCAGGGGGAGCGGCGGGCAGCCTCGGCGGCCCTATCGCGCGGCTCTTATTTGGGGATGGAGCTCAAAGAGGGCGATATGTTCCTCTTCTCGTCCAAAACCATTCCAGGCAACGAGGTCTCTGTGGGGCGCATTCAAAACGCGCTTGCAGAAATCGGGGTAGAGATCGTGGATGAACAATCGGGCTTTTTCCATGTGTCGGGCCATGCCAATCGCCCCGATTTGGAAAAGATGCATGATATTTTGCGTCCGCGTATCCTTGTGCCCAATCATGGTGAATTCCGCCATTTGCGCGAACATGCGCGGCTTGCCATGGAAAAGGGAATGCTTGGCGTTGTTGCGCCAAATGGCACAATGTTGGAATTGTCAGGCAATGCGCCCGCTGCGGTCGAATATGTCGAGGTCGCGCGCGATTACCTAGATGGCAGCACACGGGTGGGCGCCTATGACGGGGTGATCCGTGATCGCATGAAACTGGCCCTAAATGGCCTCGTGATTGCGGCGCTGATTGTCGATGAGGATGACAGCTTGATTGAAGATGCGTGGGTCGAGCTGCGTGGCCTGCCAGATCATTTGCGCAATGGCCATGGCAGTTTAACCGAGATGCTCGAGGATGAATTGGCCGATCTTCTGCCGCGTCTGGATCGCAAGATCACCCGTGATGACGACAAGATTGAGGAGGCGGTGCGCCGCGCCATCCGCCAATCTGTTCAGGCCGAAATCGGCAAAAAGCCTGAGGTCAGCGTGATCATCAGCCGCCTTGTCGCTGAATAAAAAAACGCCCCAAGATGGGGCGTTTTTTTTATTCTTCTGATACTGGTTCAGCGGGGGTTTCTGGCCCTTCCGCCTCAGGTTTTTCTTTAGGTTTGCGCGGGCTGCGCTTGCGCTTTGGCTTTGGGGCCTCCTCAGTGGCGGCCACTGGTGTCTCAATCTCTTGCGCCTCAGCTTGGCTCTGCTCATCCTCTGCATCGGCAGGAACATAGCTGCTGCTTGGCCCGCGGCGTTCGTCAAAGCTGAGCGCGATGAAGCTTGGCAAATGCTCACCCATGCCAACAACACGATGTCCGCCACCTTGTCCGGCGCGATTGCGTCCGCCGCGCTCATGGCGGTCATGGCTGCGCTCGGGGCGCGGCGCCGCGCTGCTCGGCGTTGGCTGGGGCGGGGTGTTGTCTTCGGACACCTCTTTGGGCGCTTCGGTGTGTGTTTCAGTCTTTGCTGTGCTGCCTTCATCGCCCTCGTGCGACTTGCGGCGACCACGCCCCCCGCGGCTGTGGCGGGGTTTGTCGCGGTCATCATTCGCCGCGTCCGCTTCATGAGGCTTTTGCGCGCTTGTGGGGCTCCATGGTAGGGGCTCATCAGTCGGAATGGGCTTGCCAATCAAGGCCTCAATCGCTGTGAGATATTTTTCATCTGCAGGCACCGCGATGGTGATTGCGCGGCCCTTACGCCCTGCGCGGCCCGTGCGGCCAATACGGTGGACGTAATCCTCGGCGTGAGAGGGGACGTCATAATTAAACACGTGGCTTACGCTTGGCACATCAAGGCCGCGCGCGGCCACATCTGAGGCCACAAGAAAGCGAAGGCTTCCTTCGCGGAACCCATCCAAGGTGCGCATGCGTTGCGATTGATCCAAATCGCCATGAATAGGGGCGGCATCCAGCCCGTGTTTCTTCAACGATTTTGTGACTATATCGACATCCACCTTGCGATTGCAGAAGATGATGGCATTTGTGCAACCCTCGCCCTCTGCGGCAATCGCGGCGCGCAGCATGGTGCGCTTTTCTTTCGCGCTTGTGTCGCGGCGGGTGGGTTTGAAGGAAAACAACGCCTGCGTGATGGTGTCGGATGTCGTGGATTGGCGCGCCACTTCGATCCGCGCGGGATTAGACAAAAAGGTTGATGTGATCCGCTCAATCTCTGGGGCCATCGTGGCAGAGAAAAAGAAGGTTTGGCGCGTGAAGGGCGTCAGCGAGAAAATCCGCTCAATATCGGGGATAAAGCCCATATCCAACATGCGGTCGGCCTCATCCACCACCATGATCTGAACGCCCGTCAACAGCAGTTTGCCGCGCTCGAAATGATCCAAGAGACGGCCCGGTGTTGCGATCAGAACATCGACACCCCGATCAATCAGAAGGTCTTGCTCTTTGAATGACACCCCGCCAATCAGCAGGGCCTTGGTCAGTTTCAGATGCTTGGCGTAGGTGTCGAAATTTTCGGCCACCTGTGCCGCCAATTCGCGGGTGGGACAAAGAACGAGGCTACGTGGCATCCGCGCCCGTGCCCGACCCCGTGCCAAAAGCGTGATCATGGGCAATGTGAAACTGGCAGTTTTGCCTGTGCCCGTCTGGGCAATCCCCAAAACATCGCGCCCTTCCAATGCGGGGGGGATTGCGCCTGCCTGAATGGGGGTTGGGGTTTCATACCCTGCTTCAGATATAGCTTTCAGAACCTTCGGATTGAGGTTTAGATCGGTGAATTTGGTCATATGCGTCCGTTCTGGCCAGTCTCACCTGGCATATGTGAAGGAGCGCATATCCTCGCGCGCTCCGCGGCGTGATCCTTGGCCAGATTGCCAAGAATGGACAAGCACTTAGCCGAAACCACGGCAAGGGTCAAACGGGGTGTTAAACCATCAATTCCTTGGTCGCCGAGAGCCGCACATCGGGGTAGTCGCGTTCGACACGATCAATGTCCCATTGCAGGCGCGTCAGATACACAGGGTCGCCATCATTATCGACCGCCATATGTTGTTTATTGGCGGTCGCAAATGCATCGACCTTATCGCGCGCGCCATGCACCCATCGGGCCGATGTGAATTGGCTGGCTTCAAAACGCACTGGCAGCCCGTATTCCAGTTCTATCCGACTGGCGAGAACCTCGAATTGCAGCGCGCCCACAACACCCACGATAAAACCTGAGCCAAGTTGTGGCTTAAAGATTTTTGCCGCCCCTTCTTCGGCGAATTGCATCAGGGCCTTTTCAAGGTGTTTGGCTTTCATCGGGTCGCCTGCGCGCGCCACTTGCAACAATTCAGGCGCGAAACTGGGTATCCCTGTAAAGCGCAGCGCCTCCCCTTCGGTCAGGGCATCCCCGATGCGCAACTGCCCGTGATTGGGAATGCCGATAATGTCGCCTGCCCATGCCTCCTCCGCCAATTCGCGGTCAGCTGCGAGGAAGAGCACGGGGTTGGATACAGCCATCGGTTTCTTAGAGCGCACATGATGCAGTTTCATGCCCCGCTCAAAATGTCCTGACGCCAAACGAATAAACGCCACGCGATCGCGGTGTTTTGGGTCCATATTGGCCTGAACTTTGAACACAAAGCCCGTTACCTTGCCTTCTTCTGGCGCAATTTCGCGCGGATCGGCCGTTTGCACCTGTGGCGCGGGGCCGAATTCGGCAATGCCCTCCATCAATTCCCGCACCCCAAAGGAGTTGATGGCCGAGCCGAACCAAATCGGGGTCATCGCACCCGCAAGGAATGTGGCGCGATCAAAGGCGGGCAGCAATTCGCGCGCCATCTCGATTTCCTCGCGCAGCTTGGCAAGCTGTGCTTCGGGGATGTGATCCGCAAGTTTCGGGTCGTCTAGCCCACTCATCTTGACCGTTTCGGCAACGCGGTTGCGATCTGCGCGATCCATCAATTCAAGCCGATCATGGATCAGGTCGTAGCACCCCAAGAAATCGCGCCCCATCCCAATAGGCCAACTGGCGGGGGCCACATCAATCGCAAGGTTCTCTTGGATTTCGTCAATGATTTCGAATGTGTCGCGGCTTTCGCGATCCATCTTGTTGCAGAAGGTGAGGATGGGCAAATCGCGCAAGCGGCAAACCTCAAAGAGTTTTTGGGTCTGGCTTTCTACGCCCTTGGCCCCATCAATCACCATGATGGCAGCATCCACCGCCGTAAGCGTGCGGTAGGTATCCTCTGAGAAATCGCTGTGGCCTGGGGTGTCGACAAGGTTAAAGCGGAACGCGCGGTAGTCAAAGGACATGGCCGAAGCCGAGACTGAGATGCCGCGATCCTGTTCCATTTTCATAAAGTCCGAGCGCGTGCGCCGTGCTTCGCCTTTGGCGCGCACTTGACCCGCCATTTGAATCGCACCGCCATAAAGCAAGAATTTCTCGGTCAGCGTGGTCTTGCCCGCGTCTGGGTGGGAAATGATCGCAAAGGTGCGTCTGCGCCCGATTTCAGGCGGCAGGGCAGGGCGATTGGCGAGGGGTGAAGGCGATATATCGGACATGGGGCGCGGTATATGGCGCGATGCGCCCTTTGGAAAGGGGGATGATGCGGCAGGGTGATGAGAATATGCTATGGGTTAGGGCGTTTTTTGCCACCCAGTGAGGCCTCGTAAAGCGCCTTGGCGGGATCACCCCCTGCGCGGGCAAGCGCCAGCGCGTCAAGCTCAAGCGCGGTGCGTAATTCGGGGCTCAGATCGGGCGCGGCGGTTGCAAGGATCGCTTCGGGCAAGGCGGGGTGGGTTTGTCCTGTAACCATCAGGCTTTCGACCGCGATACCCTCGGCATAAAGGATTTCGTGACGATAAAGCAGGATTTGGAACCCATCAAAGAAGCCGCCCTCAAGCCGTGTGATGGTGCTGCCATTGATCAAATGGGCGGCCTTGACCATGACCTCAGCGCGGCCTGTGCCAAGCATATCTTGGCGTTGCCATAAAAAGAGGCGATGGTTCGGCATCAAAACCAAATCTCGCGCCGTGTTTAACGCGCCTTGGCGGATCAGCACGGGCGCTGTGCTGCCTGTGCCGCGAAACACAGTGCGCCCAATCCACCGAATAGGCTGCGCCCCATTTTCGCGGGTCAGCAGCAGATCGCCCTATTGCAGCGCCTCAACGGCAATTTGTGCGCCAGAGGCAAGGGTAAGGTGCGTGCCTGCCAAAAAGGACAGGCAGGCAATATCAGCAAAGCGCAGCGATGCTGTTTCGGCCTCAGAGCCCACCAATTCATAATCTTCACCCGGCTCAAGATTGCACAGCGGCAGGATGTAATGGGCGGGTTGGCCTGCACGGCCCAATTGACTGCCTTCGGCCACCAACTGCCTGCCATCGGCATCATCCCGCATGGCAAGGGTGAGAGCGCTGGCATCTTTGCGCATGCGGTAGATATCGCCTGCCTCCACCTCGTCAAAGGTGCCAAGCGCATCGCCTTCATTGGCGCCGCGATCCACGCAGAACTGCGTGGCAGGATAAACATCGAATTTTAATTGCGCGGGTAAGCTGGCCATTTCACCCTCCTTTTTTCTCAATAGAAACGGGGCAGGGCGCGGTCAAGCGGCGCTTTTGGTGAAAGGTAAATCTCACGCAAGACTGGATTTGGCAGCAACAGGCACCTAACTTGCCCCCAGAGGTGCGCTTGCGCGCAAGGAAAGATGGTAAAGAATGCGAGGGAGCAGATTATGGATTTGGGCATTAAGGGAAAGCGCGCATTGGTTTGTGCATCGTCCAAAGGCTTGGGGCGCGGCTGTGCCGAAGCCTTGGCTGAGGCAGGGGTTGATCTGGTGCTCAATGCCCGCGGTGCAGAGGCGCTTGAGGCGACTGCCGCGCATATTCGCGACACCTATGGCGTTTCAGTCACCGCGATTACCGCCGATATCACCGATGAGGCGGCGCGCGCCGATGTGATCGCGGGGGCGTGTGCAATTGATATTCTTGTGACCAATGCGGGCGGCCCCCCACCAGGTTTGTGGTCGGATTGGACGCGCGATGATTTCATCAAGGCGCTGGATGCCAATATGCTGACACCGATTGCGCTGATGAAACATTACATGCCGCAAATGATGGAAAAATCATGGGGTCGTGTGGTCAATATCACCTCGCAATCGGTCAAGGCACCGATCCCACAATTGGGCTTGTCCAATTCTGCACGCGCAGGCTTGACGGGCTATGTTGCGGGCACAGCCCGACAGGTTGCTGCCAAAGGGGTGATCATCAACAATCTCTTGCCCGGTATCCACGCCACGGATCGCGCCGATGCGCTTGATAAGGGCGTAGCGGAGCGCGAGGGAATTAGTGTTGAGGAGGCACGCACCCGCCGCTTTGGCACCCTACCCGTTGGGCGCTACGGCACGGCGCAGGAATTTGGCGCTACTTGTGCGTTTTTATGCTCTCAACATGTGGGCTTCATGGTGGGGCAAAATGTGCTCTTGGATGGTGGCCAGAACGCCATCACCATTTGAGAGGCCGCAGCAAAGCGGCGCTTGAAAGGGGGGCTTGTGCCTGATAGCTGACCAAGTTGAGTGTTTTTATCAGGATGCAATCGCCCTATGAACCAAGTCCCGCGCCAAAATTCCCCGCGGCTTGAGGTAAGCAACCTCTCTTGCGTCTTTGATGGGACGGAAGTGGTGCGGGGCATATCCTTGTCGGTGGCGGCTGGGCAGGTGATGTGTTTGCTTGGCCCTTCGGGATGCGGAAAATCTACCACATTGCGTGTCATCGCGGGGGTTGAGCGTCAAACGGGTGGGACGGTTGCGCTTGATGGTGTCACTGTCTCCGATGCAGGGCTGCATCTGCCCCCCGAGGCGCGGTCGGTCGGTTTGATCTTTCAAGATTTCGCGCTTTTTCCGCATCTCAACGTGGCGCAAAATATTGCCTTTGGTCTAAAGGGTCGCGGCCCTGAAGTGGGCGCGCGGGTTAAGGAATTGCTCGCCCGTGTCGATCTCAAAGGCTATGGGGAAAAAGGCATCCATATGCTGTCGGGCGGCGAGCAGCAGCGTGTGGCCTTGGCCCGCGCGCTTGCGCCGCGCCCCAAAGTGATGCTGATGGATGAACCCTTTTCGGGGTTGGACAATCGACTGCGCGATGGCATCCGCGATGAAACATTGGAATTGCTGAAAGAAGAGGGCACAGCGGTGGTTCTTGTCACCCATGAGCCCGAAGAAGCGATGCGCATGGCGGATCAAATCGCCTTGATGCGCAACGGTCATATCGTGCAACAGGGCGCGCCCTATAATATTTACAACGCCCCCGTGGACAAAGCGGCGGCGGCGTTTTTCTCGGATGTGAATGTCATCTCTGGCCGTGTGGATGGGGCGCTGACCGACACCGCCTTCGGGCAATTCTTGGCGCCGGGTTTTGCCGATGGCACGGCGGTTGAGATTGTCTTTCGCCCCCAACATGTGAAGATTGATTTTGATCGGGGTGGTCGTGGCCCAAACCCTACTGTCAGCGATGGTGTGCCAGCACGCGGCATGGTCGAGCGCGCGCGCTTCATGGGCCATGAAAGCCTTGTTGAGTTTCGTATGGATTTCAACGGCGAGGTGATCCGTGCCACAGTGCCGGGCGTGTTTTTGCCCAAGAAAGGCACCGCGATGTGGTTGAGCCTGCGCCGCGAGAAATGTTTTGTCTTTCCTGCGGCCAAAGCTTCCTAAACGGGCCTTCATTATACAATCGTGATCAGTTTCCCGCGTGCAGGGGCGTTTTGCCCCTTGCAGGCGGCGCAGGATTTCGCGACATTCCTTTGGTGGGCAAGCGGCATTGGCCTTTGGGGGCTGTGGCGTTGAGGACAAGATATAAACGCGGCGCGGTTGATGTGCGGATTGTGTCATCAGCCTGCGCTGAAATGGGAGATCGAAATGTTCAACAATATTGGCCCTGCAGGGCTTTTGCTGATTGCGGTGGTCGTGCTGGTTCTATTCGGGCGCGGCAAAATCGCGGGCCTGATGGGCGAAGTGGGAAAAGGTATCACCGCCTTTAAGCGTGGCGTCAAAGACAGCACCGAGGAGCTTGAAAATAAAGCTGCCGATGGTGAGGGCGCGCGCGATGTCACCCCTGAAAATGAGCGTGACAAGGCCTAATGATCGTCTTTGGCCTTGCGCATTGGCGCGGGGCTGGATCATGAAACCCTGCGCTAATCGCGGTTTGTCACGAGAGGGACGCCATGCCTGATATCGGGTGGATGGAATTGATGGTGATCGGCATTGTTGCCTTGATCGTTGTCGGGCCAAAAGACTTGCCTGTCATGTTCCGCAAAGCGGGTCTGTTTGTGGGGCGCATCAAGGGCATGGCGCGCGAGTTTACCTCGGCGATGAATGATGCGGCCGATCAAACGGGCATGCGCGAAATGAACCGCGAGATGAAAGCCCTGACCAATCCGCGTCAATATGGTCTGGATAAGGTCAAGCAATCTCTCAACGCGGATCTTGATCTGGATGCAGATTTCAATAGCGACAAGCCGCTGAAGACGGGCAATCAGGGTAAACCTGCGGGCGCGCAAGGAAATCCGACCCAAGCCCCCGCACCTGCCGTTAAGCGCAGTGAGCCTGCAGAGGCGCCAAGCGAGGCGCCAGCGCAGGCAAAAGCCGCGCCTGCCAAAAGGGCTGCGCCCAAAGCAAAGGCGGCCCCCAAGGCTGCGCCGAAAAAGGCACCTGCAAAAAAAGCCGAACCCGCAAAAACGACACGGGCCAAGGCTGCGCCTGCAAAGGCCAAGACCACTGCGCCCAAAGCGGCCCCTAAACCCCGCGCGAAAAAGGCGGATGAGGCATGAGCGAAGACGAGATTGAAGATCATTCCGCCCCATTGATTGAGCATTTGGCGGAATTGCGCACGCGGTTGATTCGCTCGGTTTTGGCCTTTGTGGCGGGTATGGTGATTATGTTCACTGTAGCCGAACCATTGCTTGAATTTATTTCGCAACCTCTGGCCGATGTCTTGCGCGCGCGGGGCGAAGATGCACGTTTGATCTTCACCGCCCCGCAAGAGAAATTCTTTGTCTTGATCCGTATTTCGGTGATCGCGGGCTTTGCGATTTCTTTCCCTGTGATTGCGCATCAGCTTTGGCGCTTTGTGGCACCTGGTCTCTATAAGACTGAAAAAAATGCTTTTTTACCCTTCTTGATTGCTTCGCCGCTTTTGTTTCTCTTAGGGGCTGCCTTCGCGCATTTCATCGTTACGCCCTTGGCCATGAATTTCTTCATCGGGTTTTCCGATGCGATCCCTGCCTTGGCCAACTTGATTGCAGGGGAGGGGGAGTTCCAACCCTCCGCGCCCTCACAAGAGCTGCAAACGGTCTTTCTCGGTTCGGTGCGCGAGTCGCTTGATCTGGCGCTTAAGTTTATCTTTGCCTTCGGGCTGTGCTTTCAGTTGCCCGTGCTTTTGACCTTGATGGGTAAGGCGGGTTTGGTTTCAGCGGCAGGTCTGCGCGATGTGCGCAAATATGCGATTGTGGGCATTTTGGTCGTTGCGGCTTTGGTAACCCCGCCAGATGTTGTCACGCAGCTGATCCTTTTCAGCGCCGTTTATGGGCTTTACGAGATTTCCATTTTCTTGGTCGCCATGGTTGAGAAAAAGCGTAAGGAGCGCCTCAAGGCCGAAGGCCTATGGGATGAAGACGAGGCCGATGAAGCATCCGCAAAGGACGCGGCGCAGAAAGAGTAAACGGTAGTAATGGCTATGGCGAAAAAGCAGCTTGCCCGAATTGCGGATGCGTTAGAACGGATGGCCCCGCCCGCCGCGCAAACCCCTGATTGGGGTGCAGCTGATGCCTTTGTGTGGCATGCAGATCCTGATCATTTGGAACCTGTCGCGCAGATTTCGCGCGTGGGTGTTGAAATGTTGGTGGGCGTGGATCGCGCGCGCGACACGCTTATGGCCAATACGCGCCAATTCGCGCGCGGCTATGCCGCCAATAACGCGCTCTTATGGGGCGCGCGGGGGATGGGGAAATCCTCGCTGGTTAAGGCCGCACATGGGGCCGTGGTGGCCGAGGGTTTGCCGCTCAAATTGGTGGAAATGCAGCGCGAAGATTTGCCCACGATTGGCAGGCTTTTGACACTGTTGCGCGCGGCCCCTGCACGCGTGATCTTGTTTTGTGATGATCTGTCCTTCAGCCATGATGACCAACATTATAAATCGCTCAAGGCGGTTTTGGATGGTGGTGTGCAAGGCCGCCCTAAAAATGTGATTTTCTATGCCACGTCTAACCGCCGTCACCTGATGCCGCGGGATATGATCGAGAATGAGCGCAGCGGTGCTATAAACCCGTCTGAGGCGGTGGAGGAGAAGGTCTCGCTCTCGGATCGGTTTGGGCTGTGGCTTGGGTTCCATCCTTGCACGCAGGACGAATATTTCGAGATGATTGACGGCTATTGCCGTGCCTATGGCGTGGCTGTGCCCCAAGATCAGTTGCGTGCCGAGGCGATTGAGTGGACTGCAACACGCGGGGCGCGGTCAGGCCGCGTGGCATGGCAATTTTTCACTGATTTGGCAGGTCGACACGGCGTTGCGCTGAAATAATTACAGACCGAAAACCCGCGCCCCAAGGCTCAGCCACAATGGCATGGTTGCGAAGGAGAGCAGCGTTTGCACCGTGATCATTGCGGCCATAAGCGGCGCATCCCCTCCCATTTGTCGGGCCAATGTATAGGCGGCCACACCTGTTGGCAGCGCGCCAAAGGTTAGCGCGATTTGTGCCTGTAGGGGCGGCACATCGAGGATCAAAGCCAACCCCATAATTGCGGCAGGAAACAAGCCAAGCTTTGCGATGGCTGCAAGAAATAATGGCCCCGCCTCTGCCGAAAGGCCGCGCAGTTTGAGGTTCGCCCCAACGCACAGCAACATGATGGGCAGGGCCGCTTGGCCCAGAATTTCGAGGCTGTCGTGAAAAACTGGCACCCGCGGCAACCCTGCAAGGTTCCATGCCATGGCAGCGGCAATCGACAGTATCAAAGGGTTTTTCGCAAGATTTTTCAGCGTGGCCGTGATCTGGCCGCCAATCCCCGTGCCGCGCTCTTGTGGCAACATGAGGACAAGCGTGGTCACCACTGTTAGGTTGACCACAGGCACCAGAATGGCCGCGCCTAAAATCGCAAGCTCCAACCCCTCAGGCCCATAGAGGGCGCCCGCGACAGCAAGGGCGATGAACGTGTTGAACCGTCCCGCCCCTTGCACCAAAGAACTGCCCGCGGCGCGCCCATGGTGGCGCATTAAGCCTGCCCCGATGAGCCCCGCAATGATGCCCACGAAAAAACCCGCATAGAGCAATGCGGAAAAGCCACCCAAAGCAGCAGCGCCCAAATCGGCCGTAGAAATGCTGTCAAAGAAGATGGCAGGCATCAGAACCAGATAGACCAGACGGTCATTGAGGTTCCAAAACTCGGCCGAGGGCAGGCCCGCGCGGCGCAGGCCGTAGCCTGTGGCAATCAGAACGAAAATCGGCGCAATGGCGAGGGGTATTGTGAACATGGCGCTTTCTTACGCCTCTTGCAGGATAATGGCGAGCAGCGCGGCGAGGATCAGAACCAATCCCATCACCTCTTTTTTGGTGCTGCGTTCTTTGAGCCAGAAGATGGAAAAGAGATAGGTAAAGACCAATTCCACTTGCCCGACCGCTTTGACCAATGCCGCATTTTGCAGGCCAAAGGCCAAGAACCATCCAAGTGAACCTAAAAGTGAGGTGGCCCCCGTGGCAAGTCCAATGCGCCATTGATGCAGCACAGAACCAATTTGTGCGCGCTCGCGCCAAGCAATCCAAAGGCCCAAACTGCTGGCTTGAATGGCGCAGGCCACCGCAAGGGCAAATCCAGATCGCAGCAGCGCATCCCCCCCTTCAAGGCTTAGGATCGCGCCGCGATAGGTCACGGCAGACACCCCGAAAAGCCCGCCAGAGGCCAGCCCGAAAAATGCGGCCTTGGTGGCAAAGCGTGCGAGAAGGGTTTGACCATCGCCCTTTTGCCCCCCGTCTGAGATCAAAATAACGCCGATCACCCCAACCACGATGGCGGCAAAAACCCACAGCGATACGCCTTCGCCCAAAACCACCAAACCGAGGCAAGCGGTCAGGATGGTTTCCGTCTTTTTCAGGGTCACGCCAATTGCGAAGTTGCGAAACCCAAACAGCGCCACAACACAGGCTGTGGCCAGAACTTGGGCCAATGAGCCAAGAACGATATAGGCCCAGAACTGGGGTTGGATCTGTGGCAAATCAAACCCGCGTATACGGGCATATAGGATCACGCCACAGGCCACGATGGGCGCGCTGTAAAGAAACCGCGCCCAAGTGGCGCCTGCGGTCGACAGCGCACTTTTGCGCAAGTGATGCTGTAACAGAAACCTGAGGTTCTGCATGAAGGCAGCAAAGATGGTGGCGGCAATCCAAATTGGCATGCGATCAGATTGCGCCTTTCCTGAGAAAGGGCAAGCGTGCAGTCATGGGTTCAGCGCGATAAAATCATTTGGATCATAGCCATTGGCCGCAGCAAGGCGCAATGCAGCGTCAATGCGATCAGCGCCCCCCGTTGTTCTGCGGTCAATGATCCACGCCAAGCGCCCGTCAGGCGCGCCTAGCAATGCGGTGCGATAGTCATCATCAACCCAAAGCACCCAAAGCGCCCGCCCGCGCGCATCTGTAAAGCGGGCAGGGTGCGGGCCGTCCGAGGTCAGCGCCATCCTTTGGCCAGACCCATCCACATACCGCAAACCTATGATTTGGCCACTGCCTTCCTCAAAGCTGAGGTTGCGCGGCGCGGTTCTATCGATGGCGTGGCGCATCACCCATGGCCCCGCAAATCGTGCGGCTTCAAACCGCGTGGTCGAGGCAATCGGTGCATCCGCCCGTCTTGCCCCCATCATGGGCGGGCTACAGGCTGTGATCAAACACAGGGCCAATAGGAGCGCGGTTTGGGTGAGGCGCAGGCGCATCAATAGGGCAACGGATGGGCGCGATGGATTGCGCCTATCTCGTCCAGAACATCGCCCGATAGGGTCACATCCAAGCCATCTAGAATGCGGGCAAGCTGTGCGCTTGTGGTTGCGCCAAAGATGGTCGAGACGGAGAAAGGGCGCTGCACAGTAAAGGCCAAAGCCATGTGAACTGGATCAACACCGTGCTTTTGCGCCAAGTCTAGATAGGCTGCGACCGCATCAAAGACGCGCGGGCTTTTGCGACCGCCCAAATCCCCGTTACCCTCCATGCGCGAGCCTTCTGGAATGGCCCCGTTTTGGTATTTTCCCGTCAAAAGGCCCGCGGCAAGGGGCGAATAGGCCAGCAGGGTCAGCTGCTCATTCACGGCCAGTTCCGCAAAATCTGTGTCATAGAGGCGGCACAGGAGCGAATATTCATTTTGCAAGGACATCACACGCGGCAGGCCGCGCTCTTCGGAAAGGCGCATCCATTGCGCAACGCCCCAGACCGTATCATTGGACAGCGCGAAATAGCGCATTTTGCCTGCTTTGATCATCCGATCTGCTGCATCCAAGATCTCTTCCATATGGGCCAGCGTCACGGATTTCACCTGTGCCGAAGGATCATAGCCCCAGTTTTGGCGGAAATGATACGAACCGCGATTGGGCCAATGCATTTGGTAAATGTCGATATACTCTGTGCCCAGTCGTGCGAGCGAGGCATCGAGTGCTGCGGTAAAACTTGCGGCTGTTATATCCTCACCCATGCGCACAAACGCGGCGTTTTTGCCCGTGATTTTGGTGGCCAAGATATAATCGCCGCGCCGCGCAGGGTTGGCGTGGTTCCAATTTCCAAGAATGGTTTCGGTATTGCCGACTGTTTCCGCCCGCACAGGGTTAACGGGATACATCTCGGCGGTGTCGACAATATTGATCCCTGCCGCAAGCGCCATATCCATTTGGCGATGTGCGTCTGCCTCTGGGGTTTGGTTGCCCCATGTCATCGTGCCAAGGCAGTAATCGGTGATCATTGTGTCTGTGGTGCCAAGCTGAATTTTGCGCATCCCATCCTATCTTTCGCTGCTATCTTCCGCGTTATTGGTAGCGAGATGCCCAAGAAGGGCAAGGGGAGTGCGAAAATTTCTTGCAGAACAAAAGAAGAACATTTAGTCTGGCCTCATGCAAATCACCCATGCCTCTTTTGATCACATTACGGCCTCTGTGGCGCGGGCAAACCCGTCTTTGCGCCTTTTCGAGGGGTGTGATTTGCGGCTTGGGCGGGTGCATGAGTTTTGCGGCCCCGCACGGCGGCGTCTGGCGCTTTGGGCGGCGGCGCGGATGGAGGGGGCGGTGCTTTGGATCCGCCCTGCGTGGCACCCTGATCATCTGCATATGCAGGCCGTGGCGGAGGAGATTGACCCTGCCCGCATGATCTTTGTCGCGCCTGAGCGGCGCGAAGACCTGTTATGGTGCATGGAGGAGGCTTTGCGCAGCGTGGCCTGTAAAACTGTGGTTGCCGAAGTGCTAGAGCCACCCAACCTGACCGCGATCCGCCGTTTGCATCTGGCGGCTGAACATGCGGGAAAGCAGCCTTTCGCCGCGATTTTAACACCGCATCATGGGGGCGCAGCAGGGGTTGAGACGCGCTTTTCCTTAGCGGCCAATCATGGGGCCTTATCCATGCAAGGGGCGCTTGCAGGAAATCTGCCTGCAGGCCTAGAGGGGCGCGCATGGCATATGCAACGTCTGCGCGCGCGCCTTGCCCCGCCCGCCGCATGGCGTGTAACGCGCGCATCCTCAGGCCTTTGTGCGAAATCCATAGCGCCCAGTTTTGTTTGACATCTTTGCACCGTCTAGCCATCCGCTTTGCTTTGGGTTAGACGCGAGAGCGAAGGAAATCATCTAAGACAAGGCGGGCGTGATGGAGCGTGTTCTGATCACTTCGGCGATCCCATATATCAATGGGATCAAGCATTTGGGAAATCTTGTAGGCAGCCAATTGCCTGCTGATCTTTTCGCCCGTTACAACCGCGGTCGGGGCCGTGAGGTTTTATTTCTCTGTGCCACAGATGAGCATGGCACGCCCGCCGAATTAGCCGCCGCCAAAGCGGGCATGGATGTCGCTGAATATTGCGCCAAAATGCACGCAGTTCAGGCTGAGATTGCACAGGGTTTTCGCCTGAGTTTCGATCACTTTGGCCGGTCTTCTAGCCCGCAAAACCACGAATTGACCCAGCATTTTGCAGGCCGTTTGGCCGAGGCAGGGCTGATCTCTGAGGTGAGCGAGCGGCAGGTCTATTCCAACGCCGATGGCCGCTTTTTGCCTGATCGCTACATTGAGGGCACATGCCCCAATTGCGGCTATGACAAGGCCCGCGGCGATCAATGCGAGAACTGCACCAAGCAGCTTGACCCGACCGATTTGATTGACCCGTGCAGTGCGATTTCTGGCTCAACGGATTTGGAAGTGCGCGAGACCAAGCATCTGTATCTGCGCCAGTCCTCTATGCGGGATCAATTGAACGCGTGGATCGACAGCAAGACAGATTGGCCAATTCTAACCACCTCTATCGCCAAAAAATGGCTCAATGACGGGGACGGGTTGCAAGATCGTGGGATCACGCGCGATTTGGATTGGGGCATCCCTGTTAAAAAGGGCAAGGATGAATGGCCAGGGATGGAGGGCAAGGTCTTCTATGTTTGGTTTGATGCGCCGATTGAATATATCGCCTGCGCCGCAGAATGGGTTGACGCAGGCAAGGGAGATGATTGGGAGCGGTGGTGGCGCACAGACAAGGGCGCGCGAGATGTGCGTTACGTCCAGTTCATGGGCAAGGATAACGTGCCCTTCCACACCTTGAGCTTCCCTGCAACGATCTTAGGCTCTGGCGAGCCATGGAAGCTGGTGGATTACATCAAATCCTTCAACTATCTCAATTATGATGGCGGCCAATTCTCGACCAGCCAAGGGCGTGGCGTGTTCATGGATCAGGCTTTGTCGATCCTGCCTTCGGATTATTGGCGGTGGTGGTTGCTGAGCCATGCGCCAGAAACCTCGGATAGCGAATTCACTTGGGAGAATTTCCAAGCAGGCGTGAACAAGGATTTGGCCGATGTTCTGGGCAATTTTGTCAGTCGGATCACCAAATTCTGCCGCTCAAAATTCGGTGAAGTGATCCCTGAGGCGGGCGACTACAGCGCACAAGAGGCCCAAGTGATGGCTGATTTACAGGCCCGCCTTGCGGCCTATCAGGCGCATATGGAGGCGATTGAAATTCGCAAAGCCGCCGCCGAATTGCGCGCAATTTGGGTTTTGGGGAATGAATATTTGCAATCTGCAGCCCCTTGGACGGTGTTCAAGGAAGATCCAGATCGCGCCGCGGCCATCACGCGGTTTTCTCTGAACCTCATCCCGTTTTATGCGCTCTTGTCTGCGCCGTTCATCCCAGATGCCGCACAGGCAATGTTGGATGCGATGGGGTGCAAAGATTACGCATGGCCCGAAGATGTCGCAGAAGGCCTCTCGCGGCTGCCAGCTGGGCAGGGCTTCACTGTGCCTGAGGTTCTTTTCGCAAAGATCAGTGACAAGCAGCGCGAAGAATGGCAAGCCCGCTTTGCGGGGGTGCGCAGCTGATAGAGGGTTGAATTTCAACCTCTTTGGGCCTTTGGTGGTTATAGAGGCGCGGCGCAAAGGCTGGTAAGTTGGATAAAGACCCGTCCCGATCTGGGCAACACCCCCTTAAGGCGATGTTGGCAGCAACATGGCGCCAGCAGCGCGCCTTGTTGTCGGAGGCATGGTTTATCCTGCGCCGCAAAGGCCCAAGCCAAATTCAGTTTTGGTTTATCGCGCTTGTGCTTGGGGGGGCAGCAGGCAGTGCGGCGGTTTTGTTCCGCCTTGGTGTAGATCGCTTGCAAGCCACGCTTTATGGCACCGAAGATATCCGTCATTTGCACAGCTACGCCGAAAGTTTGCCGTGGTATCTGATTTTGCTGATCCCCATTTTGGGGGGGCTTTTGGTGGGGATGATCCTGCATCGCTTTACGCCTGATGGGCGGGTGCGCTCTGTGGCGGATGTGATTGAGGGGGCCGCGCTGAATGAAGGTCGCGTTGAGATACGCGCGGGCGTTGCCTCGGCTGCGGCGTCCTTAATCACGCTTGGCTCAGGCGGCTCTACGGGTCGAGAGGGGCCTGTGGTGCATTTGGCTGCCGTAATCTCTAGTAAAATCTCCGCGCTTATTCGTGCCGATGGGATCACGGGGCGGGATTTGTTGGGCTGCGCGGTGGCCGCGGCTGTTTCCGCCTCGTTCAATGCACCAATTGCAGGGGCGCTTTTCGCGCTTGAGGTGATCTTGCGCCATTTCGCGGTGCATGCATTTGCGCCCATTGTCATTGCCAGTGTGGCAGGCACAGTGATCAGTCGCCTCACCTTGGGCGATGTGACGGAGTTCACATTGGGTCGTGAAAGCGCCTTGGGCTTTTACGCGGAACTGCCCGCCTATCTCATGTTGGGATTGATCTGTGGGCTTGTTGCCGTGGTGTTTATCCGCGCGGCCTTTTGGGCCGATCACCAAGGCACTCGGGTGCAAAATTTCCTGCGCTTGCCGCGGTTCTTGCGCCCTGCGATTGCGGGGGCGTTACTGGGCGGCTTGGCGATTTTCTTCCCCCATATCATTGGCGTGGGCTATGAGACCACGAGCGCCGCTCTCACGGGGCAATTGGTGCTGCATGAGGCGATTATCTTCGCCGTTCTCAAGACGGTTGCCGTGGCAATCACGGTTGCGGGGCGCATGGGGGGCGGGGTGTTTTCCCCCTCATTGATGATTGGCGCGCTGACGGGCCTTGCCTTTGGTTTGATCGCGACCGCAATCCTGCCCGAGATGTCAGGGTCGGTGACGCTCTACGCTTTGGCAGGGATGGGGGCGGTTGCCGCCGCTGTTTTAGGCGCGCCCATCTCAACCACGTTGATTGTGTTTGAACTGACAGGCGACTGGCAAACGGGCCTTGCGGTGATGGTTTCTGTGTCCCTTTCCACGGCCCTTGCCAGCCGCCTTGTAGATCGCTCGTTCTTTTTGACCCAACTTGAACGGCGAAACATCCATTTGGCGGCAGGGCCACAGGCCTATTTGTTGGCCATGGTCGGGGCAGGGCGGATCATGCGGCCCATGACTGACCCGCGTGCCGCGCCCGCTGATGCCCTCTTGGCGCAGGTTGCGGAAGGGGTGTTTGTGACGCTTGAGGATACGCTTGAAACCATCATGCCGATTTTTGAGAAAACCGAAGCGGATTACATTCCCGTGATCAAAGAAAATCCGCAGGATGGGCCGCCCGCCCTTGAGGGGGCGGTGTTCCATATTGATGCGCTCAAAGCCTATACCCGTGCCATGGCGGACACTGCCGCTGAAGAGCACAGCTGACGGACACGCTGTTAGATACGCTCGACTGTGACGCGGTCGGTAAAGAAGGCGATATGACCCTTAATGGCTTGGGCTTCGTCCGTTTTTGGGTCTTCATAAGACCACGCCGCATCGTCAATCTGCCCTGATGCCGTTGATATGGCATAGTAGCTGGCCATTCCCTTCTTGGGGCATTTGGTGGTGCTTTGGGTCTTTTCCAAAAGCGCCATGGCGATATCTTCGCGCGGAAAGTAGATCACGGCGGGCAAATCGCCCTCCTTCAATTCCAATGCCGCAGCAGATTCCGCCACGATCGCGCCGCCTGCGCGCACAACATATTTCCCCGATGCAGGGCGAATCGACATTGTGTTGGTCATGAATAGATCTCCTTCTTAGGCCTCTCATACAGGCTTGGTCTGAGAATAGCTAGGGAAGGTAACGGAAAGACTACGCGATGGGCGCAGTGGCCTGTCGCAGCCATGCCTGCGCCTCGGGCGGCACCAGCGGCATCAGGGCTTTGGCCACGCGGGCGTGATATTCGTTCAGCCATGCGATATCCGCCGCCGCCATGTCATGGCTGACCACCAACCGCCGATCAATGGGGGCGAGGGTCAAAGTTTCAAATTCCAACATCGTCCGCGCATCCCCCCCCGCAATTGGGGCGGCTTCTTGGACGACAATCAGGTTTTCAATGCGGATCCCATAAGCCCCCTCTTTGTAGAAGCCTGGTTCGTTTGATAAAATCATCCCAACCTCAAGGGGCACATCCGAGGCGCGACTGATCCGTTGCGGGGCCTCATGCACGCTGAGATAGACCCCGACACCGTGACCTGTTCCGTGGTCATAATCGCGTCCAGCGGCCCAGAGGGGGGCGCGGGCCAATGCATCCAAATCCCGCCCTGCCAATCCTTTGGGGAAGCGCGCGCGCGACAGCGCAATCATGCCACGCAAAACTTGGGTAAAGGCCTGTTTTTCCTCAAGCCCAACATCCCCCACGGGCAGGGTGCGGGTGATGTCGGTGGTGCCATCAAGATATTGCCCGCCTGAATCGATCAAAAACAGCGTGTTTGGCGCAAGCGGCGCATTGGTGGCCTCGCTCACGCGATAATGCACAATCGCGCCATGTGCGCCTGCGCCTGCGATTGTATCAAAACTGATATCTTGCAGCGCGCCTGTCTCGCGGCGAAAGCGTTCAAGCGCACAGACGCACTCAATTTCGGTCAACCCGCCTTGAGGGGCGCGGTGATCAAACCAATGCAAAAACCGCACCATGGCGGCCCCATCGCGCAGATGTGCAGCACGGGTTGCGTCAATCTCGGCGGGATGTTTGCGCGCTTTGGGCAGGGTGCAAGGCTCGGGGCCTTCGTCAATTTCTGCCCCTGCCTCGGCCAAAATCATCCGCAGCTTATGTGGGGCGGTCTTGGGATCAAGGCGGATGGGGCCAGAGTTTGCCTCTTGGCGCAACCGCTCCTCAAAGCGGTCAAGAGGGTAAAGCGTGACCTGATCGGGCAGAGCAACATCCACGAATTTCGCAGGGTCGGCAAATACGGTGATGCTGCCTGTGCTTGAGAGAATGGCGAAGGCCTGAACCACGGGAAGATGCGGCAGGTCGGCGCCGCGAATGTTTAAAAGCCAACAGATGGAGTCGGGCAGGCTGAGCACAGCGGCGCTCACGCCTTGGGCGGCGAGGTCAAGCCCAACTTCGCTACATTTTTCAACGGCGCTGCTGCCCGCATAGCGCAGTGGATAGGCGCTCGCCTTCCCATCATGCGGCGGCGGGCGGTCAGACCAAAGCGCGTCAATTGGGTTTTCAGCAAGAGGGCGCAAGGTGATCTGATGGCCGGCAACGGCCTCGGCCAAGCGATCAATCTCGGCCATTGTGTGCAGCCATGGATCAAACCCGATCACGCCGCCCTTCGGCAATGCTGTGGGCAGCCATGTTTCAAGTTTGGTTTTGGGCCAATCTACAGGGGTGAAGATGTCTAAATCGACCTCATCGCGCACCTGCAGGCGGTAACGGCCATCAATAAAGATACCAACCTGATCTTTGAGAACGGCACAGAACCCAGCCGAGCCTGAAAATCCGCTCAACCACAAAAGCCGTGCATCACAAGGCGCAACATATTCGCCTTGATGGGCATCGGCGCGCGGCACTAAAACACCATCCACCCCAAGTTTTGGGAAACAATCACGCAAAGCAGCCACGCGTGGGGTGCCTTGGTCGGGGCGGGAGGCAGTATCAAAACTTTGAAACTCTGCCCGCTTATCCAAACCGATATAACCCTGATTTTGCGCCCCCGCTGCGCAGTCCCATAACGCGGGCGCGGGCCCGTGGGTCATTGTCAAAGAGGGCCGCCAATTGTTCGGTGATTGCCCCTGCCAATTGTTCGGCATCAGTGATCGTCACGGCGCGCTCGTAATAGCGGGTTACATCATGACCAATGCCAATCGCCAGCAATTCAACGGCACGGCGGCGTTCAACCATGCTGATCACATCGCGCAGGTGCTTTTCGAGGTAATTCGCGGGGTTCACGGATAGGGTGCTGTCATCGACAGGCGCGCCATCCGAGATGACCATCAAAATTTTGCGGGCTTCGGGGCGGGCCAACATCCGCTTATGCGCCCATTCCAGCGCCTCGCCATCGATGTTTTCTTTCAAAAGGCCTTCTTTCATCATCAGGCCCAAATTGTCGCGCACCCGCCGCCATGGGGCATCGGCTGATTTATAGATGATGTGGCGCAGATCATTCAGACGACCGGGTTGCTGCGCGCGGCCTTGTGCAAGCCATTCCTCGCGCGCGCGGCCGCCTTTCCACGCCCGCGTGGTAAAGCCCAAGATTTCGACCTTTACATCGCAGCGCTCTAGCGTGCGCGCCAGAACATCGGCGCAGATTGCCGCGATGGAAATGGGCCGCCCGCGCATCGAGCCTGAATTGTCCAAAAGAAGCGTCACCACCGTGTCGCGGAATTCGGTATCCTTTTCCACCTTAAAGGACAAAGGCGTTGTAGGATTGGCTACAACCCGCGCAAGGCGGCCTGCATCCAATATTCCTTCTTCGCGGTCAAACTCCCACGAGCGGTTTTGCTGTGCCTGAAGGCGGCGCTGGAGTTTATTTGCCAAGCGGCTGACCGCGCCTTTCAAAGGTTCCAACTGCTGATCAAGATAGGCGCGCAGGCGTTCAAGCTCTTGCGCTTCGGCCAAATCTTCGGCGGCGATTTCCTCGTCATGGGCGGTTGAGAATACGGTGTAATCTGGATCAGCATCCGAATGAGGGGGCGCTTGGGGCGGTTCAACGGGCGCGTCCCCATCGGGCAGCTCTTGTTCCTCGCCCTCCTCGGCATCGCCGTTTTCATCCATTTGCACCTGTGCCTGAGAGGCGTCCTGCTGTTCTTCTTGCGAACGCTCTGGGTCGGCATCGGCGCTGTCATCTTCCTGACTTTCGCTATCGCCTGTGCTGTCTGGTGTTTCTTCTTGATCCTGATCTTGATCGGCGCTGTCCTCGTCCTCTTGGTCGTCCAATTGGTCGGGATCATCGCCCAGTTGGTCAGCATATCCCAGATCAGAGATGAATTGCCGCGCAACGCGCGAAAAGGCGGCTTGATCGTCCAGTGACCCTTTGAGGGCATCTAGGCTTTCGCCGCAGCGTTCTTCAATGAAGGGGCGCCACAGCTCTACGATATTTTGCGCCTCAGGGGGCAGCGGGCGGCCTGTTGCAATCTGGCGCAGCATATATCCCGCCGCGGTCGACAGCGGCGCATCGCTGCGCTCGGTGATTTCACCATAGGCCTTGCGCCGCGCCTCTGCGCCGATTTTTGCGTCAATATTCCCAGCTGTGCCAGGCATGACGCGGGCACCAATGGCTTCGCAACGTGCGGTTTCAATCGCCGTCATCAAATCGCGCGCAATAGGCCCCGTGGGTTCGTATTTCGCGGCAATGCGGGGGTTGTGAAAGCGATGACGCAGTGCAAACGCATCAGCCGTGCCACGCGCAAGCAGAACCTCATCACGGCTCATGCGGCGGCTGATTTGCGGCAGGCGGATCGTGTCATTGCTTGCACCGGGTGGGTCAACCGAATAGCTGACCCCAAGATCGGGGTCATTGGCCAAAACCCGTGTCGCATCGGCAAGCGCCTTTTTGAACGGATCGGCTGGATTATCGGTGGGCTTGCCCATTGGGTGTCGGTCTTTCCTTAGCCAAGGCTGACGCTTGCAGCACTTTCTGGCAATTCTTCATCAAAGCAGCGCTGATAAAACTCCGCCACGGTCTGGCGCTCGAGCTCGTCACATTTGTTGAGGAAGGACAAACGGAACGCATAGCCCGTGTCGCGGAAAATCTCGGCATTCTGCGCCCAATTGATGACGGTGCGCGGGCTCATCACAGTCGACAATTCGCCGTTCATAAAGGCCGTGCGCGTGAGATCTGCAACTGTGACCATCTGGCTGACCGTTTTGCGCCCCTCTGCCGTGTTGTAATGGGGGGCCTTTGACAGAACGATTGCGGCTTCGGCATCATGGCTGAGATAGTTCAAGGTCGCCACGAGGCTCCAACGGTCCATCTGCGCTTGGTTGATCTGCTGCGTCCCGTGATAAAGACCTGTGGTATCGCCCAGACCGACAGTGTTTGCCGTTGCGAAAAGACGGAAATATTTATGCGGCTGAATGATCTCGTTTTGATCAAGCAGGGTGAGCTTTCCATCATGCTCGAGCACGCGCTGGATCACGAACATCACATCAGCGCGGCCCGCATCATATTCGTCAAACACGATGGCGACAGGATTGCGCAAAGCCCAAGGAAGGATACCCTCATGGAATTCGGTCACCTGCTTACCATCGCGTAGTTTGATGGCGTCTTTGCCGATGAGGTCAATACGGCTGATATGGCTGTCGAGGTTCACGCGCACGGCGGGCCAGTTCAGGCGGGCGGCGACCTGTTCGATATGGGTCGATTTCCCTGTGCCGTGATAGCCTTGGATCATCACTCGGCGATTATGAGAAAACCCTGCCAAAATCGCTAATGTGGTGTCGCGATCAAATTTATAGGTTGAGTCGATCTCAGGCACACGATCAGTCGCGTCAGCAAAGCCTTTAACCTTCATATCACTGTCGATGCCAAAGACATCCCGCACCGAAATTTCTTCGGTGGGTTTTGCATCCATTGCCAAGCTGCCATCTGCCATATCGTAAAACCTCGGGGGAGTTAAAATGCGTCATCTGTGGTGGTGCAACATATCGCGCCGCGCCGCAAGGGGAAGGGGCGTAGGAATTTTGTCTCCGATTTGGGGCTATTTCTGCCAAAATACACGCTTAACGCGAAAGACAGGTCACCTTTGCCGTAATCGCCTGCGCAAGCCGCGCTAAGGTCTCGCCGCGCAGCGGTTCCTCTCGGATCACGCGGGGCAGGGCAGGCAGCCCTGCCGCCGCAAGCGTTGTGGTGATATCGGCAGCAGGCGTGAAAGCCCCCCCGCGATAAAGCCCCAAAAGCCCGCCTGTGGCATCAAGAACGGGCCCGCCCAACTCGGTTTGCGAGGGGGTTGGATAGGCGGGGCCTGCGTCCTTCAAGGGTCGCAAGGTTGCGGCTGAAACCCTGCCCTCATAGGCAAATCCAGCGATATACTGCGCCGATCCCATCCGCGAGGCTGCGGTAAATTCAGCCAAATCTGGTGGGGTCAGCGGGGTGTCTGGCGCAATCACCACAATCCCAAGGGCGCTGTCGCGGTAAATCTCCCGCGCGGCAATCGCATCATTGAGGCGCAGGGTAGGGCAGGTTTGCGGCAGGCTTGCATCGGTTAGGACATGGCCAGTGTCCGTCACAAAAACGCCTGAGCGTTGCGCAAGGGGGCTTGGCTCTGTTTCCGATGCATTCAGCGCGGGTGATGTGCCGCTTTGTGCGGTGTCACGCTCTAACACGCCTTCTAATGCCAAGAAATTTTCCTCAATCTGCGGCATCAGCCGTGCGATGGGGGTATATTCAGCAGCGGGGCCGCGGATGATCAGACCCTTAATCGCGCCGCCCTCTAAGCGGGCAAAACCAGTGGTAAAGCGTGCCGCATCACTGGCGGCAATATCAAAACGGCCCCGCAGCATATCGCGCAAGCCCCCTTCGGGCATGATGTCGGCATTCGTTACGATCTCGAACAAAGACTGCAGCCGCGCCTGATCCCCCTCGGCGGAGATCAGCACGACCTCGACCCCGCGCGCATCTGTCGGTGCAAAGACCGCGAAAGGGGAGGCATAGGCCGCGAATTCCACATATCCCATGGGCAAGAGTGCTGCGATGCCCGCGCGGGTGTCCGTGATCCGCTCTAGCCCAAGTTCCCCCAAATCTGCTTGCCATTGCGCGATCAAATCTGACCGTTCGGCGGCGGTTAATACCCCCGTTGTGGGCCAGTCATTCCTGCGCTGCCATGCCGCCATGGCCGCCCGCGTGCCCGCGCCAAATACCCCATCAATCGCCCCATCATAAAGCCCGAACCATAGCAGCCCGCGCTGTAGATCATCGCGCGCGGCGGGATCAAGATCTGCTTCGCCTGCGCGCGCTAGGGCAAGGGTTTGTTGCGGTAGCGCATCTGTTTGGGGCGTGGTTACGGGGGCGGCTTTTGGTTCCACGGGTGTTTGTGATGGTTTTTCAGGCGCGTCTTGTGGCGCGATCTCGGGCAAAGGTTCAATTGCGATCACCTGCGGTGCTGTCGCTTGGGCCGCAATAGGCCAGAATTGGCGCGTATAATTTTGCGGCGTTTGCATATAGCTGTCGCTAGGGATTTGACCCGAGGCCCTTAGATCGCGCAGGCGTTCCTGTGCGACCTCGCGCGGATAGGGGCCGAGGGCCAGTGCATATAGGCCCGTGCGCATCATGAACCCTGCTAACCCCATGGTGGCGCTGTTACTCTCATAGACGCGCAGACGCGATTGCGCTGTAACCAGATCAGGATGCGCTTCGATTTGCACCCAAACCAAATCTGTTTGGGCCTGCGCTTGGGCCTCTGGCGCGTGGCCAATCAGACTGGCGCATAGAACGGCCAAAGAGATCACAATTGCCTCCCGCAACCGCGCAGTCTGACCTGCCCGAACCCCGTGATTTTGCATACTGCCCTAATCCGTAACCTTAAGGGTGATTTTGTTCAGGTTATCCGCGAAACGGACGGGATGCACCCCGTTTTCACCAATAATTTCCTAAATTTCCCATCGCGCAGCTCATAAGCTGTGATTGACCCTCGGCATCCTGCGTCCTATGTGGTCGACAACTTTCGTTAAGCCCAAGGAACGATCAATGTCGCGCATGGAAAAGCCCCGCAGTTTCCAAGAGATCATCCTGCGTCTTCAAACCTACTGGGCGCAGAAAGGCTGTGCCGTGATGCAGCCCTATGACATGGAGGTCGGGGCGGGAACCTTTCACCCTGCCACAACCTTGCGCAGCTTAGGCTCGCGGCCTTGGGCGGCAGCTTATGTGCAGCCCTCGCGCCGCCCCACCGATGGCCGGTATGGGGAGAACCCTAACCGCTTGCAGCATTATTACCAGTATCAGGTGCTGATGAAACCAAGCCCGCCCAATTTGCAAGATCTCTATCTTGGTAGCCTTGAGGCCATTGGGATTGATATGGCGATGCATGACATTCGCTTTGTGGAGGACGACTGGGAAAGTCCGACTTTGGGCGCTTGGGGCCTTGGTTGGGAAGTTTGGTGTGATGGCATGGAGGTCAGCCAATTCACCTATTTCCAACAGGTGGGCGGGCATGATTGCCACCCTGTGTCGGGCGAGTTGACCTATGGTCTTGAGCGTCTGGCGATGTATGTTCTGGGCGTGGATCATGTGATGGAGATGCCGTTTAATGATCCAGATGCACCGATTGCGTTGAAATATGGGGATGTTTTCCGTCAGACCGAGGAAGAATATTCCCGTTTTAACTTTGACACGGCCAATACAGATATTCTTTTGCGTCAGTTCGAAGAGGCCGAAGCGGAATGTCAGCGCATCCTTGCCGCAGAAAATATTGATCCCAAAACAGGCAAGCGGATCATCATGGCGCATCCCGCCTATGATCAATGCATCAAGGCAAGCCACATGTTCAACTTGTTGGATGCCCGTGGGGTCATTTCGGTGACGGAGCGGCAAGGTTACATTGGTCGCGTGCGCGCATTGGCGAAACTTTGCGCTGACGCTTTCGTACAAACTGAGGCGGGCGGATTTGATGAGGGGCAGCACGCATGAGCAGTAAACGCTTGGGTCGTTTTGTGGTGGCGGCGATTGCCCTGTCGGCTTTGGCGGCAGGGGCGGGAATGTGGTATGCGCAGACCCGCGCCTATTACGCCCCTGTGATGCCCGATGATCCGCGCGGGCAGATCACGCTCAGCGTTGATGGCGCGCCCATGCCTTTGGCCATTTCCAACTTCGATGGCATTGACAGCAACAGCTCGCCCATTCGGTTCCGCGCCTGTTTTGATCTTGAGGCAGGCCAAGAGGTGCTGATTTCAGCAGCAGAACTCTATGAGGGTGCAACGCCCTTGATCGCGCCATCTTGGTTCCAATGTTTTGACGCCGAGGCGATTGGTGCCGCCCTAGAGGCGGGGCGCGCAACCGCCTATTTGGGTGCGCGCGATTTTGTCTATGGGGTCGATATCGTGGTTGCCTTGGATGACGTAGGGCAGGGCCATGCTTGGCGGCAGATCAACCCGTGCGGCGAAGCGGCCTTTAATGAGGATCCTGTGCCAGAAGGGTGCCCGCCTGTCCCTGAGGGTATGCAATGACCGAAACCCTTACCGAACTTGAACAGCTGCAAGCCGAGTTTGATCGGTTCCGCCGCCGCGCGCGCCGTAGTGCGCGCAAGGCGCAGGCGGATGGGCTGTTGATGGGGGTTGTGTCGATGCTGACCCCGCGTGATGTGGTCTGCGATTGTGGGACGAATGTTGGCGATGTGACCGCACAGCTTGCCGCGTCAGGCGCCCATGTTCACGCATTTGATCCTGATCCCTATTGTACTGATACGTTGAAGAAACGCTTTGCCGATGCGCCAAACGTAACCATTCACGAAGCGGCACTTGGCACGCGCGAAGGCACGATCCAATTGATGCGGGCTGTCAATTTTGACGAAAACCCAAAAGGTGCATCCGTCAAATCCACTGTCTTGGAGGGCGGGCGGATGATTGATCAGGATCTGGGGCACGCGATAGATGTGCGCCTGTTGGATTTCCCGGCCTTTTTGCGTGATCTCATCGCAGAGCATGGCGAAATCGCCTTTGTCAAAATGGATGTCGAGGGCGCCGAGCTTGACCTTCTCGAAGCGATGGAGGCGGCGGGCCTGTTTGACAAAATCCGCCTGACTGTGGCTGAAACCCATGAAAATAAATTCAAAGAGCTCCGCCCCCGTTTCCGCGCTTTGCGCGAACGCCTGAGCGAGGCCTATCCGATCACCCGCGTCAATCTTGATTGGATCTAACGCGACCGCAATAGGACGAAATCTATGCCCGATCTTCTGCTGGAACTGTTTTCCGAAGAAATCCCTGCCCGCATGCAAGCCAAAGCGGCCGAGGATTTGAAATCGCTTGTCACCAATGGTCTGGTTGATGCGGGGCTGAGCTATGCATCTGCGGCAAGTTTTGCGACCCCCCGCCGCCTGTGTTTGGTGGTGGACGGGCTGAGCGCCAATTCCCCAACTACAACAGAAGAACGCAAAGGCCCGCGCGTGGATGCACCAGAGGCGGCGATCGAAGGGTTCTTGCGCGGCGCAGGCGTGTCACGCGATGCGCTTGAGACACGCGAAGATAAAAAGGGCGAGATTTATGTCGCCCGTATCACCCATAAGGGGCGTGATGCTGCGGATATTATTGCGGAATTGGTGCCATCGGTCATTCGCAATTTCCCATGGCCGAAATCCATGCGCTGGGGGGCAGGGTCTTTGCGTTGGGTGCGGCCTTTGCATTCCATCCTATGCCTCTTGACCGATGAGGCGGGCGCACGCGTTGTGCCCTTCGAGGTTGATGATATTGTGGCGGGTGACAAAACGCGCGGCCATCGCTTCATGGCTCCTGATGCCTTTGCTGTCAGCAGTTTTGAGGATTATGAAGCCAAGCTGAAACGTGCCCATGTGATCTTGCGCGCAGATGAACGCGCAGATGCCATTTGGCACGAGGCCAGTCAAATGGCCTTTGCCGCGGGGATGGAATTGGTCGAAGATCGCGGCCTTTTGGCCGAGGTGGCGGGCCTTGTGGAATGGCCCGTTGTTTTGATGGGCGAGATTGGTGCGGATTTCTTGAACCTGCCACCAGAGGTTTTGCAGACCTCGATGAAAGAGCATCAGAAATTCTTTTCTGTGAAGAACCCCAAGACAGGGCGGATTGAGCGCTTTGTGACCGTCGCCAACCGCATCACCGCAGATGAGGGTGCGACCATTTTGGCGGGCAATCAAAAGGTGCTTTCTGCGCGTCTGTCAGATGCGAAATTCTTTTGGGAAAATGATTTGCGCGTTGCCAAATCGGATATCACCCAATGGATGCAAAGCCTTGAGAATGTGACCTTTCAGGCGAAACTTGGCTCGCAGGCCGCGCGGATCAAACGGATTGCGGAGTTGGCGGCGGAACTGGCCCCCATTGTGGGGGCGGACGCAGATCAGGCGCGCCAAGCGGCCAAAATCGCCAAAGCGGATTTGTCCTCTGAGATGGTCTATGAATTCCCTGAATTGCAAGGTCTGATGGGGCGCTATTACGCCGCTGAGGCAGGCTATGCGCCTGAAATTGCAGCGGTTGCGCAGGAACATTACCAACCCCTTGGCCCGTCAGATGATGTGCCAAACGCGCCTTTGTCCGTTGCCGTGGCCTTGGCCGATAAGATCGACACGCTGACGGGCTTCTGGGCGATTGATGAGAAACCAACAGGCAGCAAAGACCCCTACGCGCTGCGCCGTGCGGCCTTGGGGGTGATCAGATTGATTTTGGACAATGGGGTGCGCTTGAACCTATCCGTCCCCTTCGTTTCGCGTGGTGCGGGTTTTGGGTCTGATGCACCTGAGGCTGGAGCCACAGACCTCCTTTCGTTCTTCCACGACCGCCTCAAGGTGCATTTGCGCGATGAGGGCATTCGCCATGATGTGATTGATGCCTGCCTGTCGATGGCGGGCAATGATGATTTGGCCTTGGTCGTGGCGCGGGCGCGCGCCGTGCAGGCGGTGCTGTCGACCGATGATGGTGAAAATCTGATCCAAGGCTATCGCCGTGCCAACAACATCCTGACGCAAGCAGAGGCTAAGGATGGGGTGGAATATCGGTTTGGTGCAGATATGAAATTTGCAGAAACCGATGAAGAACGCGCGCTTTTCGCGGCCCTTGCCGCGGCGCGGGACGCGGCCAACCCCGCCCTAGCGTCTGAGGATTTTGCGACCGCCATGGCCGCTTTGGCCGCGCTGCGCGGGCCGATTGATGCCTTTTTCGAAAAAGTGCAGGTCAATGCGGATAGTGAAATAGTGCGGCGCAATCGTCTGAACTTGCTGCATGAAATCGTGGAAACTTGTGGCAAGGTCGCCGATTTGTCGCGCATAGAGGGGTAATGCTGCATCGCGGCGCTTTACAGATCGCGTTATGATTATATCTTAGTGTCTTCGCCAGTTTCGGCTAAGAGTAAGAATTGCAAATGAAAAATCGCCCCGACTATACGCTGATCACCGCCACGGCGGATATGCACACAGCCACTCATGGCAATCGCGCCAAATGCTTGCAGCGTTTGGTGCGCTTGGGTTTGCCCGTGCCTTTGACAGCGGCTTTGTCCTTTGACGCTGTGCGCCAAATCGCGCAAGGGGTGGTTCCTGATCTGGCCCCGCTTTGGGCTGAGTTTGGCCCTCATGCCTTGGTTTCTGTGCGCTCCAGCAGCCAAGCTGCGGATTGGGGCGGGCCCGGCACGGTGCTAAATATCGGGATGAATGACGAATTGGCTGAGCATTTGGCCAAGGTTCATGGGCGCAGCGCGGCAGATCAGCTTTATGTCAATTTCATCCGCGCCTATGCGGTGGATGTCTTGCGTCTGGATGCCGATGAATTTGAGGGGCCACTGACCCCACGGATTGCCAAAGACTATTTCGAGGATGAAGCGGAGGAGGCCTTTCCCCAAGACCCCGCCGTGCAGTTGCGCGAGGTTCTGCGCTCTATGGCGCGGGCGTGGGAGGGGACAACCGCGCGGCTGTTGCGGCAGGCGCAAGGCGCACCTGCTGATGCGGGTCTTGGTCTTGTGGTGCAGCGCATGGCACTGGGTGTCGGTGAGGGCGTTTCGGGCTCTGGTATCGTTCAAATGATTGACCCCGACACGGGAGACGCCGATGTGATCGGTCGTTTCGTGCCGCAGGCGCAGGGCCGGGTGGCATTGCGTGATGATGATGCGCTCTACATCCGCAGTGATGCGCGTGGCCATTCCCTTCAAGATGCGGCGCCAGAGGCCTATCATGACTTGATCGCTGCGGGCGCTTTGATGCGTGAGAAATTGCGCGAAGAAATGCAGATTGAATTCACCTTGATGAATGGTCAGCTGAACATTCTTGACGCGGTGCGCGCGCCCCGGTCTGCACGCGCGGCAGTCGCAACGGTGGTCAATTTGGCCAATGATGGCGTTATTTCGCGCGGCGAGGCTTTGTCGCGGATACCGCCCTTTTCCTTGGGGCAATTGTTGCACCGTCAGGTGGATGCCGAGGCCCCGCGTGATGTTTTGGGGCGTGGTATTGCCGCCGCACCTGGGGCTGCGACCGGCAAGATTGTCTTTTCGTCTACCGCGGCCCAGGCCTTGGCTGCGCAAGGCGAAGCCACAATTTTGGTCAAACGCGAAACCAGTTCTGAAGATGTGCGTGGGATGCACGCCGCGCAGGCCGTTTTGACCGAGCGGGGTGGTATGACCAGCCATGCCGCCGTGATTGCACGCGGGCTTGGTTTGCCCTGTGTGACAGGCGCAAACAGCCTGCAACTGGATATGCGTAAGAAAACGCTCACCACCGCAGGGCGGCGCGTGTTCCATGAGGGGGATGTGATTACTGTTGATGGCTCCTCTGGTGATATTTTGGTGGGGGCGGCCAAGATGATCGAGCCTGCTGTCGGCGGAGCCTTTGCCACGCTGATCCACTGGGCCGATGAAATTCGCGACATCGGCATTCGCGTCAATGCGGACACAGTTGAGGATGTGGAAACCGCGCAGCAATTCGGTGTTGACGGGATCGGATTGTGCCGCACAGAGCATATGTTCTTTGATCCAAATCGCCTGACTTTGATGCGCGAAATGATTTTTGCCGAAACCGAAAGTGACCGGGCGGCAGCCTTGGACCGATTATTGCCGATGCAACGGGGGGATTTCACCGAGCTGTTTAAACGGATGCAGGGCAAGCCCGTGTGTATCCGACTGTTTGACCCGCCTTTGCACGAATTCTTGCCCTCAGATCGCGATGGCATTCGCGCCTTGGCCGAAGCGTTGGATTTGCCCGTAAGCCGCGTGGCCGCGCGCATTGAATCGTTGCAAGAATATAACCCAATGCTGGGGATGCGCGGCGTGCGTCTTGGGATCACCGTGCCTGAGATTTATGACATGCAGGCCCGTGCGATTTTTGAGGCAACCATTGCCGCAAGCGAGGGGAAAAATCCCGTTGTTCCCGAAATCATGATCCCGCTTGTTTCGGCCAAGCGCGAGGTTGAGTTGGTAAAATCACGGGTGGATGTGGTCGCCGCCGCCGTTGCCGCCCAAAACGGCAAAAGTTTCACCTATCGCCTTGGGGTAATGGTTGAGACGCCGCGCGCAGCGTTGCGGGCAGGTGAGATCGCGGAATCTTCGTCCTTTTTGTCATTTGGAACCAATGACTTAACCCAAATGACCTATGGTTTGTCGCGCGATGATGCGGGGCGCTTTATGTCGGCCTATGTTCAGCAAGGTGTGTTTGTGGAAGACCCGTTTACCCGCTTGGACACGGAAGGGGTGGGTGAATTGCTGCTCATCGGCGCAGAACGTGGGCGCGCTGTCCGCCCCGAAGTGACCCTCTCCATCTGTGGGGAGCATGGCGGTGATCCAGATTCGATCCGCTTTTCGCGGATCGCTGGTTTTGACTATGTGTCTTGTTCACCTTTCCGTGTTCCCTTGGCCAAGCTGTCGGCGGCACAATGGGTGTTGGAGGATGAGACTCTCCCCGCAAAGCGTTGATATTGCGCTGAGTCTGCCATCTGATTTGCCAAGGCCTACGTCTAAATGATGCGGTGTGCTGCGCGTCAAACGCAAAAACGTGGGTCAAGTTGTCGGTTTTAGAAAACCGTGCTAATGGCTCTGTCGCATTCTGATCAACGGATTGCGACATTGGGGATCAACCCCAAGGAGCAGAGGTAATGGGTTTCAAACAGGCATGCGCTGCGATTGCGGCCTCCTTGTTATTTATGTCACATGCCGCCTTGGCGGAAACGTCCTCAATCTATGATGGGGATTATCCCGTTGTTATGTCATCTTCGCAGCCGCAAGCCGGTTCGATGGAGTTGCGCCTATCGTCTTTGATGTTTGATGAGCGCGCTGCGTTGCGCGGCATCAGCCCCTCACAAGTTGCCCGTTTGGGTGCGGCTGTGCGCTCCCGCTTTGGTCGAAATGGGGCGCCGCGTCAGATTTATAATGAAGCCCAATTGATGTCGTTGCCCCGTCCACGCAGTAACGCGCAGCATCGATGCCTCACCGAGGCGCTTTATTTCGAGGCGCGTGGTGAACCGATCCGCGGTCAATATGCCGTGGCCGAAGTGATTTTGAACCGCGTGGATAACGACAATTATCCAGATAACATTTGCGATGTCGTCTACCAAAACGCGCATCGGCACTTGGCCTGCCAATTCACCTATGCCTGTGATGGCATCCCTGAAAATGTGACGGATCGTGCCACATGGGACCGCCTGACGCGCATCGCCCGTTTGATGATGGATGGCGCGCCGCGCACCCTCACCTCAGGGGCTACGCATTATCATGCGGATTATGTCCATCCTGACTGGGCACGGGTTTATCCCCGCACTGCCACGATTGGGCAGCATCTGTTCTATCGTCAGCAATATTAAGCGCAGCGCAAGAGCGGGTCGCTGATAGCGCGGGTTGCGGCGGTTTTGACGCCTGTCTTTTGCTGTGTTTTGGGCTATGCAACCTGCAAAAAGACGATCACGAAAGCCTACGCCTATGACGGATGATATTCGACTTGCTTTTGCCCACCCGTCCGAGCGGGCCAAGGCGACCGCCACAGATGCCCCCCTTGATCGTATTTCGATGTCTAATCATGAGCGGGATGTTGAAATCGGCGCCTTTCAAGCCGAGCGCGGGATTTTGCAGCGCATCCGTTTTAATGTGGTCGTAGAGGTGCGCTCTCAGGCGGAAAGCGCCGAGGATGATGTGGATCGCATTTTGTCCTACGACCGCATTGTCGAGGCGATTGATGCCGAACTTGCGCAGGGCCGTGTCAATTTGCTGGAAACGCTCTCGGTGCGAATTGCAGAGCGGGTCTTGAGCCACCCATTGGCTGCGCGCTGTTTCGTGCGAATTGAGAAATTGGACCGCGGGCCCTATGTTTTGGGGGTCGAGATTATGCGCGAAGCAGAGACCAATCAGCGCCTTAGTCTTCTTGCGGATGATGGCCCGCATCCTTTGATCGTGTATTTGGCCAATGATGCAATTGCACGCCCTGATTTGGCGCAGCTTCTGGATCACCTTGAGCAGGCAGGTGCCCCTGTCATTCTATGCGTGGGCAGCACGGGCTTGGCGCAGCCTCAAGCCCGCCACGGCCTGCCGCAGCGGCGGATTGATCTGTTGGATATGGAAAAGAACGCTTGGGTCTTGGCCTCTTGCGATGATCGCTGTGTGGTGGTGGACAGTCGCACAGAATTGGACTGGGCCATGCGGCAGGGGCAAATTTCGGTTTGGGCCCCTTCAAAACTGGTTTTGGACAGTGCCGAACCACCCAAAGGGGCTAAAGTGACGGGGGAGCAATTGGCGCTGTGGTTGGCCGAGCAATTTGAGGCGCAGCGTATTGTTTATTTGGGCGGCCACCCGCCGTTGAAATCGTCTATCCCTGTGCAGGCATGGCCGTTTGACGTGATGCCTGATCTTTAATCTGGGCAGTAAACTTGATGGACGCTGAGCCACAGGGTAGGGCTAATCCTATGTCTGATTATTATCGCCCCATACCTGTTACGGGCCCCGCGATTGGGCCTGCGGCCGTGCCCCTTGCAGGGGGCTGGTGCCATTTCACGCATGTTGAGCGGTTAAGCCGCACGGGCGCGCGCGAGATTTTGCCCGCCGCAGACTTGCCCGCGGCGTGGCGCGCGCCTTTGACGGCAGCGCGTGGTGATTTTGCGACTGTGCCTATGCGGCACCCAAGCCTTATGGGGATTTTGAACCTCACCCCAGACAGCTTTTCCGATGGTGGGCGACATGAGGACATCCAAGCCGCGCTGGAGCAAGCCCATCGTCTTGTGGCGGAAGGCGCAGATATTTTGGATTTGGGCGCAGAAAGCACTAGGCCAGGCGCCAAAGAAGTGCCGCAGCAACAAGAAATCGCGCGCCTGATGCCTGCGCTAGAGGCGTTGCGCGGCTCTGGCGTGATCTCGCTTGACACGCGCAAGGCCGATGTGGCGCGTGCGGGCCTTGCTGCGGGCGCGCAGGTGATCAACGATGTTTCAGGGCTGCGCTTTGATGCAAATATGATTGAGGTTCTGCGCGAGAGCCGCGCGCCCGTGATCCTGATGCATTCGCTTGGCACGCCTGAAACCATGCAAGATTTGGCCCCCGATGCCTATCAAGATGTCGTTCTCGATATCTACGATGGGCTTGCTGCGATGCGCGATCAGGCGCTTTCTGTAGGGCTGACGCATGACCAAATCCTGCTTGATATTGGGGCGGGCTTTGGCAAGACCTTTGCGCAAACCCGCGCGTTGTTGCGTGACATCAGCCTGTTCCACGGGCTTGGCTGTGGGTTGCTTTTGGGCGTATCGCGCAAAGGGTTTGTGGGCCATGTGACGGGGATCAAAGAGGCAGATCAGCGTGATGCCGCATCGGCGGCAATCGGCCTATGGGCCATATCGCAGGGGGTTCAGATGCTGCGTGTCCATGATATAGCCGTGCATCAAGCGATGATTTCTGCCTATATGGCAGCAAGCGGTTTGACCCTTGGGGAGGGGTAATAAAATGGCACGAAAATTATTTGGCACAGATGGGGTGCGGGGTCAGGCAAACAGCTATCCCATGAACGCCGATATGGCGCTGAAATTGGGTGCGGCGGCAGGGCGCTATTTCCGCCGTGATATGGAGCGCGGCCATCGTGTTGTGATCGGGAAAGACACGCGCCTGTCGGGCTATATGTTGGAAAATGCGCTGACGGCGGGCTTCACCTCCACGGGCATGGATGTTCTGTTGCTGGGGCCTGTGCCAACCCCTGCTGTGGGCCTTTTGACCCCCTCCATGCGGGCAGATGTTGGTGTGATGATATCCGCAAGCCACAACCCCGCCTTAGATAATGGGATTAAGTTTTTTGGCCCTGATGGATTCAAACTGTCAGACGAGGCAGAGGCCGAGATCGAAGCCCTTGTCTTTGGGGATGTTCAACCTGCACAAGCGGGCAATATCGGGCGCGCGCGGCGCATTGATGATGGTCGTTTCCGCTATGTCGAACGCGTCAAAGGCACATTCCCCCAAGGTCTGAGCCTTGAAGGTTTGAAGGTTGTCATCGACTGCGCCAATGGTGCCGCATATCGCGCCGCCCCCGAAGTGCTTTGGGAATTGGGCGCCGAAGTCGTGGCGATTGGCGTTAGCCCTGATGGGTTCAATATCAACGAAAATGTCGGGTCAACAAAGCCGCAAGCCGCGATTGCCAAGATCAAGGAAACAGGGGCCGATGTGGCCTTGTGCCTTGATGGCGATGCTGATCGCATTGTGATCATTGATGAGGCTGGCCAAGTTGCGGATGGGGATCAGATCATGGCGCTGTTGGCGGCGCGATGGGCGGATGAGAACCGTCTCAAAGGTGGTGCATTGGTGAGCACTGTGATGTCAAATTTGGGATTGGAACGGTTTTTGGGCGGGCGCGGGATTGGCCTACACCGCACGGCCGTTGGGGATCGCTATGTTGTCGAGGCGATGCGCACAGGTGGCTATAATCTGGGCGGTGAGCAATCGGGCCATATCGTCATGAGCGACCATGCCACCACGGGTGATGGGTTGATGGCAGGTTTGCAATTCTTGGCTGAAATGGTGCGCCAGAACAAGCCTGCAAGCGCGCTTGCCCGCAGCTTTGATCCCGTTCCGCAGATGTTAGAGAATCTGCGCTTTTCACCTGACAAAGCCCCGTTAGAGGCAGCATCAGTCAAGGCCGCCATCGCCGAAGCAGAGGCCCGATTGGGGCAGGCGGGGCGTATTTTGATCCGTAAATCAGGCACAGAACCCCTTATTCGCGTTATGGCCGAAGCCGAGGATGAGGGGCTAATGGCGGCTGTGGTTGGGGATATTGCAGCGGCCATTCGCGCCGAGCTGTAACTCCGCGCTGACTGTCCCTTTTGGGATTTTTCGCAAAACCACCTTTTCAGATCGGCTTTGCAATGTCATACCCCGCGCGACGCCTGATCTTGTTGCGCGAGGTGGATCATTTTGGACGAACAAGACCTCCATCTAGTTGATGATCGTGACGCTTATGCGTTGGACGATAGTCTGCGCGCGCAATTGCGGCGTGCGGTTAGTGCCGAGGATGTAGATGCCATCGATGAGTTGATAGAGCCGCTACACCCTGCTGACATCGCTGATATTCTTGAACAAATCTCCAGCGGCGAGCGCGCAGCCCTTCTGGCGCTTTGGTCGCGTGGGATTGATGGTGAGGTTCTCTCTGAACTTGATTGGTCAATCCGTGAAGACATTTTGCCGCTTTTGCCAAGCGATGTTCTGGCCGATGCTGTGCGCGAGTTGGACTCGGATGATGTTGTTGATCTGGTCGAAGACCTAGAAGAAGATCAGCAAGGGGCTATTCTTGGCGCGCTTGACGATGCGGATCGGGTCGCGGTTGAACAGGCGCTGAGTTTTCCCGAAGGATCTGCTGGGCGTCTTATGCAGCGCGAGGTGGTGCGCGCGCCCGAACATTGGAATGTCGGGCAGATGATTGACTATCTGCGTTCCGAAAAGGCGGAATTGCCCGAACAATTCTATCACATCATCCTCATGACCCCTGCGATGAAACCTGTGGGTTATGTCTCGCTTGGGCGGTTGTTGTCGAGTGCGCGGGCAACATCATTGAAAGACATTCTGGAAGACAGCTTTCGCACCATCCCTGCCAAGCAGGATGAGGATGATGTCGCCTACGCCTTTAACCAGTATCACCTGATCTCTGCGCCCGTTGTCGATGATGATGGGCGATTGGTTGGCGTGATCACCATTGATGACGCCATGAGCGTTCTTGATGAGGTCAATGAAGAGGATTTGCGCCGCCTTGCAGGTTTGGGCGTGGATGAAAGCCTTAGCGACACGACCTTTGAAACTGTGCGTCAACGCTTTCCTTGGTTGTTCGTCAATTTGGGCACCGCGATTTTGGCCTCGGTGGTGATTGCACAATTCGAAGCGGTGATTGCGCAATTGGTGGCCTTGGCCGTGTTGATGCCGATTGTCGCCTCTATGGGGGGCAATGCCGGAACGCAAAGCCTTGCCTTGGCTGTGCGTGGGCTTGCAACACGCGACCTCACCTCCGCCAACCTGTGGCGTGTTGTAATGCGTGAGGCGGGCGTGGGGGCTTTGAACGGTTTGGCCTTTGCCCTTGTGATGGGCATTGTGGGTTATGTTTGGTTCGATTCCGTTCTCTTGGGCGGCGTCATTGCAGGCGCAATGGTGGTTAATCTTGTTGTGGCGGGATTGGCGGGGATATTGATCCCCGTTGCGTTAGAACGCTTTGGCGCGGATCCTGCGCTCGCCTCTGGCACATTCGTGACCACAGTCACCGATGTTGTGGGCTTCTTCGCCTTTCTTGGCCTCGCAGCACTTGTCCTGATTTAGCCGTTTGGCACCTCTAGCGTGATATTTTCGCCGTCCTTGATGTATTGAAGGCTGTCATCGCCAATCGCGGCGACCCGCCCCCCGTCAAGACGATCTCCAACTTCGACCGTAACAAATCGACCCGATGGCAGGCGCACCAAGGCGCGGCGGCTGCTCGAAGGGCCAGTGACACCAATCAAATTCGTGTCGCGCAAATTTATGGCATTGCGATTGGTCGCGGCGCGGGTCACCCGTTCGCCGGATGGGGTGTCGGTGCTGACGGCGGCAATTTCCGCCTCAATTTCCTCATCTGCGCCTGATTGTGCCGCGGCCTCTGCAGCAACGCCATTTGGTGCAGCGGCGCTTGCAGGTGTTGCAGCGGCCACCACTGCCTCAAAGCCCGAGGGGCGGGCCTGTGGCAAAAGCGAACGCGCGACAGCCAAATCGCTGATCAAGGCCTGATTGGCGCTGCGTCCTTCACTGACGGCGAGGGCTACTGCCTCGGCGGCGCGGGCCGCTTCGGCAATTTCTTGAAGTGAGGCGGGGCGCAGTTGCGGCGTGATGCCGCTTAATTCGCTGCGCGTAAAGCCGTTAAATTGCTGGCGCTCAAGGATTTCTGCGAAATTCTCAGGTCTGAGGCGCGGCAGCGTGGCTGCCAATGTTTCGATTTGCTCAAGCCGTGCCGCACGGGCCGCTTCTAGGATGGCATCGGGGCGCGGGATTGCCGCAACGGGGGGCGCCGCATCAAAGACCAATACTCCATCGGGGTTCAACGCCCCCTCAGGGGTTGGATCGACAAGACCCGCGCTGTTCAAAACGCTGCCCGCGCCAAAGGGGATCGGCGAGAGGATTGGCGGCGGGGTATCATCGCCGATACCGCCCAAGGGTGGGCGTAGGGCCAGTGCATCTTGTTGGGTCAGGATCGGGTCAATCGCGGCAAGGATGGTGCCGTCACGCCGTGGCCTTGGCGCAGTAAGGGTAGGCGCTGTCGCCATAAGTGCCACATCGGGCGCAGGCAGGCCGTTTGCCACAGGCGCGCTTGGGGCGGGCTCGGCAACTGGGGGCGTTGCTGCGACAACAGCGGGGGCTTCAGGCGTCACATCCTGCTCTGGGGCAGAAGGCATCAGGAGAAATGCCGCAACAGTCACGCCAAGCCCCCCGCCAAGACCAAGGGCCATTCCTTTGCGAAAACGCGGCACGAAGAGCGCGATGTCCTCTAGGCGAATTTTGCGCTTGGGGGCAGGAATGGTCGCAAGGTTTTGCACATGCGGTGTCGGTTTGGGGCGCTTTGCCAAATGAAAGATGGGCGTTCCATCATAATCATCTGGCAGTGTTTCCACGGTCAATGCCACAGCCGTGATCCCGTAGGATTTTATAAACTCTTGCGCGGCTTGGATGGTTTCCGCTGCAATGGCGGCGATTTGGATCACGGAATCCGTGCGTAGCCAATCATATTGCAATTCCGACAATTCATAGGGGGTGAGGCCATCCAGTTTGGCCTCGACTGCGCGCCGCTCAGCGGCGGGGGTGGCCTCATCAGGGGCTTCGCAGCTTGTAAACAGAACTTGCTCGCGCGGGACAATCACCAAAACTTGGGCGTTGTCTTTGGCCTCAATCAGAGATTTCATCTGCGCGAAAGCGGCGCTGAGATCCTCTGCATCTGGTGCAGTGCGAACGATTACCTCCCACGCATCATCAGAGCGGCGTGAAGCAAGGCTAATGGCCTCGGGCGACAGGTGTAGCGTGAACTCCGTGCTCAAAATACCGATGCGCTTCTCGTTAAGTGGGCCAAAGGGGGGGGGTAATTTTTCCCTCCTCGCGCCTAACTCTATACGATAGTTGCAGGGGGCATAAACCAGATAAGCGCTATATTTATAAAAATTTGAACGAGATCAGCGCCGTTGCTCGTAGGCGCGTGTCAGGGCGAGGGCGATCAACAGCACACTCATCAGCAGGCATGCATCAAACAGTGCGACAGCCGCCAATTCAAACAGTGCTGAAAGTCCAAATTCTGCGTTGGGCGCTATCGCCCATGCACAGATCATCAAGATTGCACTACTTGCGATAGTAACGGGTGGTAACACCCGCCATGACTGGCGCTGTGCCACTGTGATATAGTGCTCCAAGAAGGCCAGCAGTTTGAACGCGAGAACGGGCACCGTGAGCCCGATCATGCCCAGTAAGAAGAGATGGGCATCATTTTCGGTGTCGTAGATATATACAGTCAGCGCGATACCTGGCAGGCCGTAGAGAAGCCCAGAATGTGAATAAAGCCAAGCGGTCAGCACTTTGGCGATGGTTGCAAAGCCAAAGAAGATCAAAACGGACTCCGTGGCATAATGGAGGGTCGCATTGGTTTGGCTCATCAAGCCATGATTGATCAACGCGGCACCCAACAGGGCTGAGGACACGAAAAAAGCGGTTTTCAGATGTGAAACAGCGCGCAGGAACGCAGGTCCCGCAAGACATTTAAACCATTTAACCACGCGGTTGACTCCTTTGGAGCTGAGAGCCCGCTCCGAACTACGATAACCAATCTTAAAGTCTTGTTGTTAATAAAGACCTATTACTCATGCCTAAAGATTGCAAATGCTTAAATTTGACTGATGTCAATCGTCACGCTGCAAAAGACTGGGCCAATGCTCTGTCTTGCGATAATGTTTGGCGCGACTGTCAGAATTCAACTGTATAAACCCCTTTTTCATAAGAGATTTCAGTGCACGATTGAATGTGGCTGTGGGGACGTCTCGCATCAACGGATGATTGTGGATTTCTGCAGATGTTAAAATCTCGTCTGGATTTTCAGCCAAAAGGTCGATCGCGTATAGAAGATCAAGTTCTACTTTGGGCAGCGAGACAAGACCTAAGTCCCGCTCAAGCGACGCCAAAAGCTGGCGCATGCGCGGCAACACATTGAGCGAGCTTTGATCCACGCTTAAACTCCGTACTAACCGACCGCGCGTTTATACCAATCTCGCTGCTAAGCCGCTCATATCTCATATCTATATGTAACTATAATTAATATATGTTTCCTAAATACAACGCCTTCTCTGCATTGAAATTCATAAAAAATAATCAAAATGATTGAAAACGAGCGCCCGATGTGTCACATGCGATTCACGGGGAAATCTCAGACCTGAATTCTTGATGCAAGCGCCTTAGTCGGGTGAATCAATTTGGGACTTTTCCGCAGATATTGGAACGCCCCTCCTGCAGCTGGCCAATCTTGCAGGTTGGGTGCGGGCTACTCCGTAACCCCATCGTAGCCCGGGGCAGAGGCCAGTCCCCAGTTTAGCAGCCGACACTGGCCTCTGCCCGAACCTATCAAAAACCCCCATCTAAATCTGTTTGGACGGGGGTTTTTCTTTTTCAGTGGCGCAAGGTTTACGCGGTTGCTTTGGCCAAGGCCTGATCAAGATCGGCAATCAGATCATCTGCATCTTCAATCCCAATGGAGACACGCACCACATTAGGTGCTGCCCCCGCTGCTTGTTGCTGTTCTGGGGTCAGCTGGCGGTGGGTGGTTGATGCTGAATGAATGATCAGCGAACGCGTATCGCCCAAATTGGCGACATGACTGAACAGCTCAAGACTATCTACCAGTTTCACACAAGCCTCATATCCGCCTTTCACAGCAAAGGTGAACAATGCGCCCGCACCTTTGGGGCAGATATCCTTGACCCGCCCATGATACGGCGAGGATGGCAGACCCGCATAGGTCACGAAATCAACGCGGGGATCCTTTTCAAGCCATGCAGCGATTTTCGCGGCATTCTCAACATGGCGCTGCATCCGCAGCGACAAGGTCTCAATCCCCATCAGCGTATAATGCGCCGCTTGCGGGTTCATGGTCATCCCCAAATCGCGCAAGCCAATCGCGATTGAGTGGAAGGTAAAGGCCATCGGCCCCAACGCCTCGTGGAATTTTAAGCCATGATAGGCGGGTTCAGGTGCCGAGAGCGAAGGAAATTTATCATTGGCTGACCAGTCAAATTTGCCGCTATCAACCACACAGCCGCCTGTGACAGTGCCATTGCCCGTGAGATATTTTGTGGTGGAATGCACAACCAATGTCGCGCCATGTTCAATTGGGCGACAGAGATAAGGTGTTGCAGAGGTGTTATCCACGATCAAGGGGATGCCTGCGCCATCGGCGATATTCGCAATACTGCGCAGGTCGGTGATATAGCCACCAGGGTTTGCGATGGCCTCGCAGAACACGGCGCGCGTGTTATCGTCAATCGCCGCTTTCACCGCGTCAAGATCATCGAAATCAACAAATTTTGCAGACCACCCAAAGCGTTTGATGGTCTGGCTGAATTGGGTGACTGTGCCGCCATAAAGGCGCGTAGAGGCCACGATGTTGCAGCCTGGCCCCATGAGCGGAAACAGGGCCATGATCTGCGCCGCATGACCAGACGAGCAACAAACCGCACCAACACCGCCCTCTAGGGTCGCGATCCGCTCTTGTAGCACAGCGACTGTGGGGTTGGTCAGGCGCGAGTAAATAAAGCCGACCTCTTGCAAGTTAAACAGACGCGCCGCGTGATCAGCATCTTTGAACACATAGGCCGTGGTTTGATAGATCGGCGTTTGGCGTGCGCCTGTTGCAGGGTCTGGATGCGCACCTGCATGGATCTGCAGCGTGTCAAATTTTAGGCTTTTGGGGTCGGACATGGCGTTTTTCTCCTCGCGTGTTTCCCTGAGGGTTATGTTTAGGGCGCTGGCGTGTGCAAAACAACATCTGTCGCAGTTGTTATTGGCATTGCCCCTAGACCTTAGCGGCGTGTTGCGGCATTAGAAGACAAAACGACACGCGATTTAGTTTGGAGATTGTCATGCTCTCATTCCTGCTGCGCCTTGTGACTTGGTGGAATGGTCAGACGGTTGGAACGCAAATCTACACTTGGCGGAAGGGCCAGAAGGTTGGTGAGGATGCGCAGGGCAATGTGTTCTACCAATCCCGCGATGGCAAACGCCGTTGGGTGATTTTCAATGGCGAGGCCGAAGCCAGCCGCATCAGCCCTGATTGGCATGGCTGGTTGCATCACACATGGGATAAATCCCCTGCCGATGCTCCGCTTGCGCGCAAGGCGTGGGAAAAAGAGCACGAAATGAACCTGACGGGATCAGAAGCGGCCTATGCGCCTGCGGGTTCGTTGCGTCAGGCCGCACCAGTCGCGCGCAAGGATTACGAGGCATGGAGCCCCGAATAAGCCTGTGCGCTTTTTTGGAAGCATGAGAGGGGTTCCGTGATGGCCGAAAATAGATTGAGCGAAATTTTGGTCGGCGGTGCGGTCTTGGCCGTAGCTGCGGGGTTTCTGCTCTATGCCGCTGAAATCGGCGGGATCGGGCGCAGCACGGGGTCAAGCTACGAGGTATCGGCGCTGTTCCGCTCTGCAGAAGGGATCGGAATTGGTACAGACGTGCGCCTTGCGGGCGTTCGGGTCGGCACTGTCAGCAGCCTCAATCTTGACCTTGCCACCTTCCGCGCAGAAGCGACCTTGAATATCCGTGACGATATTCTGTTGCCTGATGACAGCATTGTAAGCATCGCATCAGAGGGGCTTTTGGGTGGGTCATTTGTTGACATCCAACCAGGTGGTTCGCCGTTTAACTTGACCGCTGGGGATGAGGTATTAAACACACAAAGTTCGGTCAGCCTTGTGACCTTGCTGATGCGCGCCTTCTCGGGATCTGGGCAGTAACATGCGGGCGCGTCTGGCGGGATTGGCGTTGATATCAGCCTTTTGTGTAGGCCCTGTGGGCGCGCAAGATCAAACCTTGGGTTTGAATGGGCAAGTGTCGGCCGATGGCATTGTTGTGATCCCGATTGATCCTTTGCCGCTTGATACTGGCGCAGAGACAAGCCGCCCGCAAACCTTTGGTGAAGGCAGCCTTCCTCTTGGCAGCGGCACAGTTATCGCGCCTGCCCCCGTTATGGGGGAGGTGGCGCCTGTGATCGTGCCGCAAGCGGAAACTGGGGATGTGACCCTGACCGATAATGGCGATGCGGGGCAATCGGGTGTACTCTTGGAAACAAGCCCCGCTGAACCTGATTTGGGCGGCGTGACGTCCATCACAGAAATCGCAACAGAAACGGGGTCAGGGGCGCTGTTGCGCGCCTTAGACAAAACCTTGGCGCAATCGCGTGATTTGGAATTGGCGACTGGGGCCGCGGCGCGGCTTGGCCGTATCACGGTTGAAATGGTTGAATGCCGTTATCCTGAGAGTGACGCCAATTCAGATGCTTTCGCCCATATGCGCATCACCGACACCGATGGGCGGGCCTTGTTTGATGGATGGATGGTGGCCTCCAGCCCCGCGCTGATCGCCTTTGATCACCCGCGCTATGATGTATGGGTGTTGCGCTGTAGCACATCCTGAGGGGTGAATAGGCCCCCGCCCGCCATGAAATCTGCATGTTTCTCAAGCGCCGCATCAAGCCGCTTGCGATAGTCGATGCGCGAGATCTCGATAGCACCTAAGCGGATCAAATGGGGCGTGGTAAATTGCACATCAAAGAGCGTGAACCCGCCTGCATTGAGGCGCGCGACCAAATAGGCGAGCGCAATTTTCGAGGCATCACGCGCCCGCGAAAACATACTTTCCCCAAAAAACGCAGCCCCAAGCGCCACCCCATAGACACCACCCACCAGATCACGCCCTTGCCACAGCTCAAGCGAATGGGCGAATCCATTCTCATGCAGCGCGCTGTATAAAGCGGTTATTTCCGCATTAATCCATGTTTCGTCCCGATCCGCACAGGCGGCCACAACACCTGCAAAATCGCTATTGATCCTAATCTCAAATGGGTTTTGGCGGATCCTGCGGGCAAGGCTGCGGGATATGTGAAAGCCGTCTAGCGGAATGATCCCGCGCCGTTTTGGGTCAACCCAAAATAGGTTTGGGTCATCGCGGCCCTCGGACATTGGAAATATGCCCGCTGCATAGGCTTGCAACAGAAGTTGCGGGGTAATTTCAAGGGCGGCTTGGGTGTCGGGCATGAGTGAAATTTAGCATGATAAAGGCCAAAATGCTGCACGCATTTTGGCCTGTGATCTTTGATTTTGTGCCAGAATTAGGCCTTGCCGAAGGTTTCTTCCAGCCAATGTTCCAGCCAGTGGATGTTATATTGGCCTGTTTGCACCGCCTCTTGGTCGAGCAAATCGTGAAACAAAGGCACAGTGGTGTCGACACCATCCACGATCAATTCTGACAAGGCGCGCTTGAGGCGGGCAAGCGCCTCGGGTCGGTCACGGCCATGAACGATCAGCTTGGCAATCAAGCTGTCATAATAAGGAGGGATGCGGTAGCCATCATAAAGCGCGCTATCCATCCTTACACCCAAACCACCTGGGGCGTGGTATTGCGTGATCTTGCCGGGGCAGGGGGAGAATTGTGGCACTTTTTCCGCGTTGATCCGCACCTCAATGGCATGGCCGTTGATCTGCAAATCTTCCTGCGCAAAGCTGAGCGGCAAGCCCGCTGCCACGCGAATTTGCTCGCGCACCAAATCCACCCCGAAAATCCCTTCGGTCACGGGATGCTCCACCTGCAAGCGGGTGTTCATTTCGATGAAATAAAACGCGCCTTTCTCGTAGAGAAATTCAATGGTGCCAGCACCCTCATATCCCATTTTGGCAATCGCATTGGCACAGATCGCCCCGATCTCGGCGCGTTCCTTTTCGCTTATGCAGGGGCCTGGGGCCTCTTCGAAGACCTTTTGGTGACGGCGCTGCAGAGAACAATCCCGCTCGCCCAAATGAACTGCATTGCCCTTACCATCGCCAAATACCTGCACCTCAATATGGCGCGGCGTGGTGAGGTATTTCTCAATATAAACCGCGTCATTGCCAAAGGCAGATTTCGCCTCGCTGCGCGCCGTGCGGAATGCGTTTTCCAAGTCCTTGGCGCTTTGCGCCACTTTCATGCCGCGACCGCCGCCCCCTGCAGTGGCTTTGATAATGACGGGGTAGCCCATATCGGCAGCGACTTTCTTGGCCGCGTCCAGATCGGGAACGCCCCCCTCAGAGCCGGGGACGCAAGGAATACCAAGCGCCTTTGCCGTTTCCTTAGCGGTGATTTTATCGCCCATGATGCGGATATGCTCGGCAGAGGGGCCAATGAATTTGATCCCGTGATCCTCTACGATTTGCACGAAATTCGCGTTCTCGGAGAGAAACCCATAGCCAGGGTGAATCGCTTCGGCCCCCGTGATCTCGCATGCCGAGATGATAGAGGGGATCGACAGATAGCTGTTGGTGCTGGTGGGCGGGCCGATACAGACACTTTCATCGGCCATGCGCACATGCATCGCATCAGCATCGGCGGTGGAATGCACGGCGACTGTCTCAATACCCATTTCGCGCGCGGCACGGATCACGCGCAGCGCGATTTCCCCGCGATTGGCGATGAGAATTTTTTTGAACATGCGGGCAGCCATCTTATTCGATGATCATCAATGGCGCGCCGAATTCCACGGGTGAGCCATCTTCCACCAAAATCCGCTTCACCGTGCCTGCGCGCGGGCTGGGGATTTGGTTCATGGTTTTCATTGCTTCGATGATCAAGACAGGCTGACCTTCGGTGACTTTATCGCCCACCGAGACAAATGCCGCCGCGCCAGGTTCTGGTGCGAGATATGCGGTGCCCACCATTGGAGAGGTCAGCGCATTTGGGCTTTGGGTTGGGTCTTCGGCGGCGGCAGGGGCCGCTGCGGGTGCGGCGGCGGCAACGGGGGCCGCTGCAGAAGGGGCTGCTCCAACTGGGGCAGGGGCCATCGCAACTTGGGCCGCATGGATTTGCCGCGCCACGCGCACATTCAGGCTGTCATCTTCGCCATACTCGCGGATAACTTCCAATTCGGTCAGATCGTTTTCGCGCAGCAACTCAGCCAAGGCTTTGATAAAGCCAACATCACCGTCATGCGTATTCTTGCTCATGGATCCCTCGCAGATTATTCGCCCGCCTTTGGCTGAGCCCTTCGCTTATGTTTGCGCCCTAAATTGCCGCAAAATCAGAAGTTCTATATGCCACCTCGGCCAGAGTGGAAAGCACCAGATGGTCAAAAAATTATGCTTCTTTTGCAACGAATGCACATCTCTTTCCTTATCTGTGTTTGCATCTTCTGTGATAGGCCAGAACGATTGCGCATGCAATGATTGAGGATATGCGCATAGATTTGCCCCGTTCCCTCTTGCGCCACAGCCAATAAAGGCGTTCATATTCTTGGAAACGGAACTAGGGCGCTTTCGCCACGGGAGAGATGCATCATGGCTTTGGATCGGTCGAACACACCCAATGATCTTTCGGCATTTTGGATGCCGTTTACCGCCAATCGGCAGTTCAAGAAAGCGCCTCGGATGCTCGTCTCAGCCGATGGGATGTTCTACAAAACAGCGGATGGGCGCGATGTTTTGGATGGGACGGCGGGATTGTGGTGCTGCAATGCAGGGCATAATCGCCCCAAAATTGTCGAAGCCATCCGCAAACAGGCAGGCGAATTGGATTATGCGCCTGCGTTCCAGATGGGGCATCCTGTGGCGTTTGAATTGGCCTCTCGCCTGCGGGATATGGCGCCTGCGCCCTTTGAGCATGTGTTCTTTACGAATTCGGGCTCTGAGTCCGTTGAAACGGCTTTGAAAATTGCGCTGGCCTATCAGAGGGCCATCGGCCAAGGCAGCCGCACCCGCTTGATTGGACGCGAGCGTGGCTATCATGGTGTAAATTTCGGCGGGATTTCTGTGGGCGGCATCGTCAATAACCGCAAATTCTTCGGCAGTTTGCTGACAGGTGTTGATCACCTGCCGCATACGCATCTGGCTGAAAACGCCTATAGCAAAGGTCAGCCTGAGCATGGCGCGCATCTTGCCGATGATCTCGAGCGGATCGTGGCGCTGCACGGGCCTGAAACCATTGCCGCCGTGATTGTCGAGCCTATGGCGGGCTCAACGGGTGTGCTTCTGCCGCCCAAAGGATATCTTGAGTGCCTGCGCGAGATCACCCGGAAACATGGCATTTTGCTGATTTTTGACGAGGTGATCACAGGGTTTGGTCGTCTGGGCTCGTCCTTTGCTGCGGAACATTTCGGGGTCATGCCTGATCTGATCACCTGTGCCAAAGGCTTGACCAATGGCGTGATCCCCATGGGGGCGGTTCTGGCTACAAAAGAAATTCACGATGCTTTTATGCAAGGCCCAGAACATATGATTGAGCTCTTCCACGGTTATACCTATTCAGGCAGCCCGATTGCCTCTGCGGCAGGGATTGCTACGCTCGAAACCTACAAAGAAGAAGGCCTTTTTGAGCGTGCAGCCGAACTTGCTCCGTATTGGCAAGAGGCGCTGCATAGCCTGAAGGGCCTGCCGCATGTCAAAGACATCCGCAATATGGGTTTGATTGGCGCGGTCGAGCTGGAGCCGATTGCAGGCGAGCCAGCCAAGCGCGCCTTTGCAGCCTTCCTTGACGCCTATGAAAAAGGCATCTTGATCCGCACCACGGGCGATATTATCGCCATGTCCCCCCCGTTGATCATTGAGAAATCGCATATTGATCAATTGATCGGAACATTGGCAGATGTGTTGAAAAAACTGCATTGATCTGATTTGACGAACAGCGGGGTGCGGCTGTGTGCTTGCCCACATAAAAACCAAATGCGCCATAGGGGGCCTCTGTAGTGATGATACTGAACTTCACCGGATCAAATCTGCGATTTGCAGCAGGGGCCGTGGCGATGGCCGCGTTTTTAACGGGTTGCGTCACAAACCCGCCTGTGGATGACGAGGGCTATTTGGTTGAATTGCCAGAGGCTTTGGTCGAGTTGGCAGCGGATGGGCAAGATATTGGCCGCGTGCGCCTGATGGAAGATAACTGTTACTGGTATCTCTATAATGGCGTGGTCGAAACCACTTTGCTGCCAATCCTCACCGAAGAAGGGCGCATGATCTGCAACCAGTAGGGCAGGCAAGAGGCGGTTAGTAAATTCTTTTACAAGGCCGCCCAACTTGCGATAAGCAGGGATTATGAGCCATGCTGACCTGCCCCTTACAACGAAAACCGCCGCCCTGCCTTCAAGCAGCGCGCTGACAGGCAGTCGTATCCGTCAACGCCGCAGTGCTTTGGGGATGCGGCAGGCTGATTTGGCGAAAGCGGTCGAGATTTCCCCCAGTTATCTCAATCTGATTGAGCATGGCCGCCGCCGAATTGGCGGTAAATTATTGGTCGATATCGCCCGTGCCCTATCGGTCGAGCCGACCGCCCTGTCATCAGGCGCGGACGCAACGGTTTTTGACGCGCTGCACAAGGCCGCGACAGATTTGCGCCCGAACCTTTTGGCTGAGCCAGAATTGGATCGCATTGATGAATTGTCTGGCCGCTTTCCGGGATGGTCGGGGGTTTTGACCTTGCAGCAGAAAAGGATCACCGCGCTTGAGGCGATGATTGATAGTTTGCAGGATCGTTTGGCCAATGATCCTGTTTTGGCTGAAGCCATGCATGAGATCCTCTCAAGCGTTGCAGCAATCCGTTCGACCGCTGATATTTTGGTGCGCGAGCCTGATCTCGAAACGCAATGGCGTGCCCGCTTTCATCGCAACCTCAACGAGGAAGCAGAACGCCTATCGTTGCGGGCCACGCAAATGCTTAGCCATTTCGAGCAACAAGGCGACACAAATGAGGGCGCAAGCTCAACAGCGCAAGAAACGGTTGAGGCCATGTTTGACGCGGCAGGGCATCATTTTGCGGCGATTGAGACGCATGGGGTGGACGCGATAGACGCGGTGATTGCGCGCGCCGCTGGGATGGAGGATCGCACAGCGCGGGATTTGGCGCGTGCTATGTTGCAGGCCTATGCGCAAGATGCTGCGCGATTGCCCTTGGCGCAGTTTCAATCTGCCGCCAAATCAGTGGGCTATAACCCGTCTCAATTGCTGCATCTGGGGCAGGGGGATGTGGCCTTGATCTTGCGCCGTTTGGCCACGCTGCCGCCTGACCCTGATATGCCTGAATTCGGACTTGCGATTTGCGATGCTTCGGGCGCGCTGATGTTCCGCAAACGTATCACGGGGTTTTCGATCCCGCGCTTTGGGGCGGGCTGCCCCTTATGGCCGCTATATACCGTGCTGTCGCGCCCAATGATGCCAACGGATGGGGTTTTGGAATTGCCCAATGGTTTGGCCTATCATGCATGGGCGGTGGCGCAACCACGCGGCGGTGCGGGGTTTGCAGCCGCACCAATTTTGAATGCAACGATGCTTCTACGTCCTTTGCAGAACGCTGAGAATGCCCTGCCGCAAACCGCGCTTCCCATCGGGTCTGGTTGTCATGTTTGCCCGCGTGACGCCTGTGCCGCGCGCCGCGTGCCTTCTGTTCTGGCCTAGGGTCTTGATGCAGAAAGATTGACAAAAGCGGTGTCGCAGGGATTCCATAGGAAAAGCAGCGTGGGACAGAAGGCGCAAACGCCAAGCCCATATCTGCTTTGGGGAGGGACATCATGACGAACCGCATTTTGCTGGTTGAGGATGAGGCCAATATTCTTGAGGCCATCACGTTCATCCTCTCGCGTGCTGGAATGGAGGTGCGCAGCCACGGCAATGGGGCCACCGCCGTGGAGGAGGTCAAACGCTATGGCCCTGATCTGATCGTATTAGATGTCATGCTTCCCGGCAGATCGGGCTTGGATATTCTGCGTGACCTGCGCGCCGATCCAAGCACGGAGGCATTGCCTGTGGTCATGCTGACCGCAAAGGGTCAAGCCAAGGATCGCGAGACGGCGCTTGTGTTGGGGGCGGATGCCTATTTGACCAAACCCTTTTCCAATTCCGAAATGTTGCAACTTTTGACCCAAATTTTGGACGAACGCGGGGCAAAATCAGCCGTGCAAAAAGGATCGGCCTAAATGAGCCCCCCACGCGACACGTCCCGCGCGGCGCCACCTGCGCGCAGGCATTTGTTTCTTGAACGGGAAAGCTATCGCAAGAATCGCCTGCGCGATGCGGCTGCCTTGATGCCTGTCTTTGGGGGATTGTTGTTCTTTGGCCCCGCCTTCATCCTCACCCCGCGCGAGCAACTGGCAGGGGGGATATCATTCTGGCTTGTCTATTTTTTCGCGGTTTGGACAATCTTGATTGTGATCACCTATATTCTGTCGCGCGCGCTGCGCCAGATTGAGCGCGAAGATGCCTCCGCAGACCTCCCAGACCCTGCGGCCGATCCAGCATCGGGGGAGGGGTGATGCTGTCCTTTGACGGGTTGGTCGCGGTTGCGGTTCTGTATGTGGTGGGGCTTTTTGGCGCGGCTTTTTGGGCGGAGAAACGCGCAGCCGAGGGCAAGGCGCGTTGGCTGCAATCCCCTGTGACCTATACGCTGTCATTGTCGATCTATACCACCGCATGGACATTTTACGGCGCGGTCGGGTCTGCCGCGCGATCAGGACTTGAGTTTATCACGATCTATCTTGGCCCGACCTTGGTCTTCATCGGATGGTTCTGGATCTTGCGAAAATTGGTGCGCATTGGGCGAACGCAAAGGATCACATCTATCGCGGATATGATCTCATCTCGATATGGGAAATCGGGGGGATTGGCTGCGATTGTGACCATCCTCATGGTGATCGGGGCCACGCCCTATATCGCCTTGCAGATGCAATCGGTGACGCTGTCTTTCTCTGCCTTTATCACGCCAAATTCAGGGCGCGAGATGGATACAGGCCTGATGGCCATATGGGTTGCGGGGGGGCTTGCACTCTTTACCATCGTGTTTGGGACGCGCTCTTTGGATGTGAACGAGCGTCACCCGGGTCTGGTTTCCGCTATTGCCTTAGAGGCCATCGTCAAGTTATTCGCCCTGATCGCAGTGGGCGTCTTCGTGGTCTGGGGCGTGGCTTCTGGCCCGATGGATATGTTGGCGCGGATAGATGCAAGCCCGCTTGCCTCGATCTCGTCCAATGGCGCGCGTTGGGTCGGTTTAACACTGTTATCGGGGGCCGCGATCTTGTGCCTGCCACGGATGTTTCAGGTCTTGGTCGTAGAAAACTCTGACGAGCGGCATCTGGCAACAGCGGCTTGGGCCTTCCCGCTTTATATGCTGCTGATTTCGATTTTCGTGGTGCCAATTGCCGTGGCTGGCCTGCAAAAAATGCCGCAAGGCGCGAACCCTGATTTGTTCGTTCTGACCCTGCCTTTGTCGCAAGGGCGCGAATTCCTAGCCCTGCTTGCGTTTTTGGGCGGGTTTTCTGCCGCCACCTCAATGGTCATTGTGGCGGCCTTGGCCTTGGCTACGATGTTGTCGAACCATATTATCATGCCTGTCTGGCTGCGCGCCACGCGCCACGATGATCCGATGTCTGGCGATATGCGCCGCGTGGCGCTGATGGCGCGGCGGTTTTCGATCCTTGGGATCATGGCGCTTGGCCTTGCTTATTACCGCCTTTCTGGCGGAACCGAGGCTTTGGCCGCAATGGGATTGATTGCCTTTTTGGGTGTGGCGCAGGTTTTGCCTGCGCTTGCAGGGGGCATATTCTGGCGCGGGGCCACGCGGCTTGGGGCAGGGGCGGGCATTTTGACAGGCTTTGCCGTATGGGCGTGGCTGCTGTTGCTGCCAAATGCCTTTGCGGGTGAATTGCTTCATGATGTGCTGACCTTGGGGCCAATGGGGGTGCAATGGCTGCGCCCCAATAATTTCCTTGGCATGGCTGGAACAGACCCGCTCTTGACGGCGATGGTGCTGTCTTTGGGGCTGAACACGGTTGTGTTTATCGTGGTGTCTTTGGCAAGCTTCCCGTCCCCGCTAGAGCGCTTGCAGGGCGCGCAATTTGTCAAAGTGTTTGACTACACCCATGCCCCATCGGGGTGGCAGGCGGCGCAGGGCACGGCTGATGATCTTTTGATCATGGCGCGGCGTATTTTAGGGGCGGGGCGCGCGGCGCGTCTGTTTGGGCAGGCGGCCCGCGCGCAGGGGCGGGACAGTGAATTGCCCGATCCAACCCCCGATTTTCTAGAGCGCCTTGAACGGGAACTGGCGGGGTCTGTTGGTGCTGCAACAGCCCATGCGATGGTCGGGCAAATTACGGGCGGCGCAGGCGTGTCGGTGCAAGACCTTCTGGCTGTGGCCGATGAGACCGCGCAGATCATGGAATATTCATCGAAACTTGAGGCGCAATCGGCGGAATTGGCCCGCACCGCGGCGCGCTTGCGCGAGGTGAACCAAAAGCTGACGGAACTCTCTGTGCAAAAAGATGCGTTTCTATCGCAGATCAGCCATGAATTGCGCACGCCTATGACCTCTATTCGCGCGTTTTCTGAAATCCTGATGCAATCTGACGGTTTGGATGATGCGGCGCGGGCGCGGTTCTTGAAGATCATCCATGATGAAAGCCGCCGTCTGACACGGCTTTTGGATGATTTGCTGGATTTATCCGTTCTTGAGAATGGCCATGTCTCTCTGAACCCTAGTGAGGTGCATCTCGCGCGGGTCTTAGAGCGGGCGATCAATGCGACCGCCGCCCTTGAGGAAAGCCATCGCCTTGAGATCATTTACAATGGGACGGAGGAGGCGGGCTTTCGTTTGAACACGGACGCAGATCGTTTGGCGCAGGTCTTTATCAATTTGATTTCGAACGCCCAGAAATATTGCGAGGCAGAGGCCCCGCGCCTCACCATCACCCTGCGCGAGACAGCGCGACATCTTGAGGTGGAATTTGCCGATAATGGCGCAGGCATTCCTGAACGCCAGAGAAGTTTGATTTTCGAGAAATTCGTGCGCCTTGATGGCACGCGCCCCGCACAAGGCGCGGGGTTGGGTCTGGCCATCAGCCGCGAGATCATGCAGCGCATTGGCGGAGGGCTGCACTATGTGCCGTCAGAGGGCGGAGCCGTGTTTTTGGTGCGCCTTCCCAAAGCGGAGGCGCGCGCGGCTTAAACTTTGCTCAACCTTTGCGCGGCTATGATCCCCGAAAGGCCGATGAGTTTTGGGGCAGAAAGCGCGCAGGATGACAGAAGGCATTTCAAAAAATCGATCCGATCACACGCGGATCCTGTCCAAAATGCTGGGCCGTGATCTGCCGCGGCAGGCCAGTGCCACGACCCCGCCAGATCCGCGGCAAGAGGCGCGGGTGATCCGTGGGGTGCAGCGGGCCTTGATTGCAGCAGGTGACAGTTACGGCACGCTCTCCCCGAATGCGTTGGACTCGACCTTTCATTGGGGCCGCGATCTGGGGGATCTGGGCACGGTCATGCCCATAGACGGGTTTGTCGCCCTTCTCGAGAGGCAAGTGCAAGATCAAACTGGTGCAGGAGAAGCTATGATTTACGGCGCGGTGGCGCTGTCCTCAGGCATTGTCGATGCCATGGTCGAGGTGCAGACAACGGGCCGGGTTGAGGCGCAAACAGGCCCCGCCCGCCCCGTGACGCGGGTTGATATCGTGTTGGTGCGCGATTTTATCGACCTGCTTTTGGCAGGCTGCGCGCGGGCATTCGACGATTTTCAAGCCCGCGATTGGCCGTTGCGTCTGTCTTTGGGGGAACCTGAAGAAGAACGTCATCGCTTGCCTTTGATTTTGGAGGAGCGGGATTACCACATGTGGAAATTAAGCCTTGAGTTGGGCGGCGGGGTGAAATCGGGGCAGATCGCGTTGACCCTGCCTGTGATTGGGCGCGCCGATGCCGTGGCCCAAGCCCCTAAAAAGCTGCGCAAATTCACCGAGGCAGAGCGGCAGAAATGGCGCGCCGCATGGGGCGCTGTAATTGGCGAGGCCAGCGTTTCGCTTGAGGCCATTTTGATGCGCCGCAAACTGCCTTTTGTTGAAGTTGAAGGGCTGTCCGTCGGCACCGTGCTGCCGTTTACAGATGCAACATTGACCGAGATACGGCTTGAGGATGTGACAGGGCGGGCCGTGTTGCGCGGTCGGTTGGGGCAAAAGTCAGGCATGCGCGCTGTGCGCCTTGGCAAAGAAATTACGATGCGCGCGACTGGCGGGCTTGTGCCGCCGCCTGCAGCAGCACCGTCTGCGGTTGACCTGCCTGAGATGCCCACACCGCTTGCAATGGAAGCCGCACCTTTGCCGCCAGGCGTATAGGCTTTTGAATAAGCTATGCGTCTGGCGCATGTCGGGATGATCAAATCGGCAGTGGTAAGTCACCCATGCTGTCCCATATGCTGCATAGCAGAAAGGCTGATGTGACAGCCATATAGGAGAAATGAAATGACAACTGCTTCTGTTTATTCTTTCGCTGATGTTCGCCGTGTAGAGCTTGAAGCCCGCCGTTTGCGCGCTGAAGCGATGAAAGAAATCTTTGGCGCACTCTTTAACGCACTTGGCGCCCCCTTCCGCGCTGTTGCAAAATTGGGTGGCAAACAAGCAGCGCATTTGGCCTAATTCTACGGCCCTCGCCTCGCGTGGCCTATGTGCGCGCAGGGGTTTGAGATCAAGAATAGCCTCGGCAATGTGCCGAGGCTTTCTTATTTCCGCCTCATTTATGGGTCATTGGTGCTGAAACGAGCACAATTCGTGAGTCGCATTTGCGCCTATCCTGGCCATTGCGATAGAGAATTAACCCAGAATGGGGGAAGATATGTCACGATTGAAAACCGCATTAGGCCTTGTTGCCTTGGCGCTCTCGGCTTCGGCCTGTGTCTCGAACGGGACAGTAACCCGCGAAGCGACCAACGCATTTGACACATCCACCTTTTTCGATGTTGCTGGGAATGTTTCAAACCCATCGGCATAAACCCAACCCACCCTTGCGGCGTTGGTGCGTGAGCGGGGCTGGAGGATCACAGATGTGCGCGTGAATGTGCCGCGCAGCCTCAGCACCTCTGAAGCAAATACCATGAAACCCAATGTCGAACTTTTGTGGCAGGATGAGCCCTATGGGGATCGCTATGCCCAAGTGCGTGACATTCTAGAGCGGCCTATGCGCAGGCTTCTGCCTGCCTTTGAGGGCAGCCGTGAAGTGGTTTTGCAACTCAACGTGTCGTTCTTTCATGCCCAGACAGCTTTGGTGCGCAGCACCTTTGGGGATGAGCATGAGATCGAATTCACCTTTTCGCTTTATGACGCGACAACGGGTGCCTTGGTCTATGGCCCCGCATCACGGGATCTGACCTTTGCCGCTTATGGCGGACGGCGCGCCGTGGAAGCCGAAGCGATGGGTCTGACCCAGCGTGCGCGCATCGAGGCGCGGATGCATGATTGGATGATTTCCGAATTCCGACTACCTGTGGCCCCATCAGGCGTCACATTCTAATCTCGCGCCCTCTTTCAGGGCGCGGTATTCTGAGCTAAAGGCGGGGCATGACACATAATCCTTCGCTCCTTCCCGTTTTGCGTCTGCGTCCCAAGGCCGATGCGCGTGCCATCCGCTTTGGTCATCCTTGGGCTTGGGCCGATGATCTGGTGCTCGATCGCCGCAGCCGCGCGATTGCGGCAGGCAGTCTTGCCATTCTAGAGGATGCCGAGCGCAATCCGCTGGCCCTTGGCATCGCGACACCTGAGGCGAAGATTGCTTTTCGGGTTTTGGAGCGCCACGTGGATGTCGTGATAGATTCTGCGTGGCTGCAGGCAAAGATCCAAGCAGCCCATGACCTGCGCCACAAGATCTATCCCGCCCCCTATTACCGCCTGATCCATGCTGAGGGGGATGGGTTGCCAGGTCTGATCGTTGATCGCTTTGGCGACTGTTTGGTGATTCAACCCAATGCGGTTTGGCTAGAAGATCGGATTGAGGAGATCGCCACCACTTTGCGCCATGTGACGGGCGCTGAAACGCTGATCAAGAACGGCACGTCCCGCGCGCGCGCCGCGGAAAACCTCCCCGAGGAGATGGCGCAGCTTTCTGGCGCGCCGATTTCCGGGCCATTGCCCGTGGTCATGAACGGGGCCACCTATATGGCCGATGTGATGGGGGGGCAAAAGACTGGTCTCTTTTACGACCAACGCCCCAACCATGCCTTTGCTGCGCAATTGGCCAAGGATGCACGGGTTTTGGATGTATTCTCGCATGTTGGCGGGTTTGCCTTGGCAAGTCTGGCTGCGGGTGCGCGCTCGGCCCTGTCGGTTGATGCCTCGCAAGTGGCGCTTGATTTGGCAACGCAAGGGGTTAAGGCCATGGGGGCCGAGGCGCGATTTTCCACCCGCCAAGGGGATGCTTTTGACGTTCTTGAGGCCTTGGCAGGCGAGGCTGCGCAGTTTGATCTTGTTGTGGCCGATCCACCCGCATTTGCGCCGTCCAAGCCCGCTTTGGAAAAAGGCCTGCGCGCCTATGAACGTGTTGCACGTTTATCAGCCCCCTTGGTGGCTGAGGGGGGTGTGCTCATCCTATGCTCTTGTTCGCATGCGGCGGATCTTGAAAAATTCCGCGCCGCGTGTTTGCGCGGCATCGGGCGCGCGGGGCGTGAGGCGCGATTGATCTATACGGGCTTCGCCGGGCCTGATCATCCGCAACATCCAAGTTTGACTGCAACAGGCTATCTTAAGGCTTTGGCCTTCCGCCTGATGCCATGAGGCTTTGTCTTGATGCCTGTGTGCTATACCCCACGGTTCTGCGCGACTGTTTGATCGGGCTTGCGCAGGCAGGGCAGATGACGCCGCTTTGGTCCGATCGCATTCTCGAGGAATGGGCCCGTGCCGCAGAGCGTAATCTTGGGCCTGAGGGGGGTATGATTGCACGCGGGGAAATTGCGCTGCTGCGCGCCAATTTCCCCGCTGCCGTCATCGAGGCGGATTCTGAGATAGAAGCGCGGCTTTACCTGCCTGATCGTGCTGATATTCATGTGTTGGCCACCGCTATCACGGGAAAGGCCGAAGCCATTTTGACCTTCAACCTACGCGATTTTCCGCGGGCTGAATTGGCGGGCCATGATATCGTGGCCCTCCATCCTGACAGCTACCTGTGCGATATCTGGGCGCAGGAACCTGACTTGGTGGCCAAAATTTGCGCAGGCGTTCTGGAGCGCATGAATGATTTGCGCGATGCGCCATCTGATCTGCGCAAAATGCTAAAGCGCGCGCGCCTGCCAAAATTGGCGAAACGCCTTGCAGATTAGCGGATTTGCCCGCGCCATTTATCTTCTAGGGTTTCGATGGCTTTGATCCGATCAGCCGTGCTTGGATGGCTCATCAGCCACGCCGCCCCCCCGCGCAATCCTCCGCCAGACAGGGCTTCGAGTTTCCGAAAGAGCGATTTTTGCGGCTCTGTCCCGATGCCGCTGGCCGTCAATAATGAGGCGGCATAGGCATCTGCCTCGTATTCATCGGCACGGCTTAGGCGCGCGGCCAAAAGAGAGGTCAGGATATTGGCCACCCAAATCCCCACCGCCGCAACTGGGATCAACCGCCCCAAAAGGCTGCTGAGGGCCACACGGATTGCATTTTGACCCGAAAAATCAATCATCCGCCGCTTGGTGTGACCCAGTGAGACATGGCCCAATTCATGCGCGATCACCGAGGCCAGCTCTTCGGCGGTGACCTCCTCCGCGCGATATTTTTGATAAAAACCACGGGTAATGAAAATGCGCCCATCTGGTGCTGCAAGCCCATTGATGGCCTCGACTTCGTAGAGATGGACGGGAATATCCTCAAGGTCGAGCACCTTGGCCATCCGCTTAGAGATTTCGCGCAGTCGCGGATCGGCCAAACGGGTTGAGCGTTCGTCAAGCTCTCGCTTCAGTCGCCAGCTTGAGAACTGGTAACTGAGTAGCGCATAGCCAATGGCCAAAAGGATCGGGGTCAGCTTCAACATAAGGCTGATATGGCGCGGCACTGCGCCTCGGACAAGGGGTGCTTATGCAAGGGTTGCCTAAACGGGGGCAGGCACGACCAACATCACAAAATAGCCCAAAGTGAACCCGATCAGCCCGCATACCGAGCCATAATGCAACAGGTCTAGCTTAGTGCCCTTTTTGCGAAAGGCCATAAAGAGGCCGAGGGCAATGCCGCCCAAAAGGCCAAGAAGTGCGGGCAAGGGGATCATGCGAAGCTGTCCTTTTCTCGTCTTAATTGCGCGCGGCTTGGGTTGCGTTTGGAGCGAAATTTGCGATTTCGCCCAAACGAATTTGCATCAGGCTGCGATCCGCAAACCCATAGCGGCCCCATGCGTAGGCTTCAAGCCGTGATCTCTGTGCCTCAGACCCTCGCCCCAATCCTTCGAGTGCTGTTGCGCGCAGCATTGAAAGGCTTGCCAAGAGATGGGCATTTTCACTGCGCTGCGCAATCGGAAGGGCGGTTGTGCTTTGCAAAAGTGCGGCGGTCATATCCCCACGCGCAAGGGCCAAGGCCCCGATTTGCATCGCGATATGGGCGCGCTGCACATCGGTATTGGGCAGGCGTTGATATATATCTTGCGCCGATGCAAAGGCGGCTGCGGCACGATCAGGGTCACGGGCCAAGGCAATCCGACCCAAGGCATAATAGCTAAATCCTAGACGCGCATCGCGCATGTTTGAGCGTTGCGCAATGTTGAGCGCCGCGCAATGTTGAGCGCCGCTTGCGCGTGTTCAAGGCGCTGTCCTTCGGGCATATTCGGGCCAAGCGCGCGGCCAATGGCATTTGACCATGCCCGATTGTCACGGTTGGCCAGATTGATGCTGGAAACAACACCACCTGTCGGGTTGATCCGCCCCAAAATTGCGGGCAGGCGCGCGGCGACATCGGCCTGACCCATGCCGCTTTGCAGGGACGGGTCATTGAAGATCCGCAGAAACATCATATCGGTCGTGGTGAGCACCGCATGAAAATTGTCATCGTTAAAGACACTGTCGGTCAGGTCATATAGGTCGTTCAATGGCCCCAAAGCCTGCCCCAATTCTTCGTGGAGGCAATCACGCATTTCTTGCAGGCTGGCATCGGCGGGCAGGAAAATAGCCGCGTGGCTTCGGGTGGTGAGGCTCGCCCAATCGGAGGTCACGCGCCCTCTTTGTCGGATGAATTCTTGCCATGTGCTGGCATTGGGCACGACAAAACAGGCCGCTTGAGGCACGGCAGCCGCAATGCGTTCGGCGGGCAGGGCCTCGATTGTGATTTTTGCGGGGCTGTTTGTCCGATACGCGGTTGCGCTGATCGCAATCCCCGCTTCGGTGCGCAGACGGGTCAGCAGGCGCGACAGCTCCCCCTCCAATGCAGGTGGGGCGGAAGAGGCAAGGGCCACCGTAATCGGCCCTTCAAAACGGCTGATCCGTGGGATTTGCCGACCCGATTCCAAAACAAAACTGAGGGCCATGAAATCTTCAGCTAAGGATTGGTTGCTGCGCGAAAAACGGATTGGGGTTGGCGCACCAAAACTTGGCAGATCAGATGTGGATGTGTCCATCGCAGGCGCAAGACGCGCCGCCGCATCATCGCGCGACATATCGGCCGTGCAGGCGCACAGCGTGAGCAGCGCCAAAACGCCACAAGTGCAGTGTAATTCATTTCGCATATTTAACAAAGCCCATATCCGTTGCCACGCGATCCTAAAGCTGCCGCGCGGTCGCATTGTGGCTTTGTGTCAGCCAATATACCGAAGGCCGCCCTGCCGCTGCGGCATCGGCGCAGACATGATCAATCAAAGCGGCCCCGATACCCTGCCCGTGTGCATCAGGGGCGACAAACAGATCTTGCAGATATGTTACGGGTTCGGCCTTCCACCCGTGAGCGTGAGAGATGACATGAACTAAACCAATCGCGCGCCAATCCTGCCATGCCAACCATGCCATCATATTGCTCTGCGCAGGGGTGCTGTAGCGGGTAAAGCTGAGATCAATCACCGCCTCGGCGAGGGTGGTTTCGTAGAATGCGAGATAGGCCTTCCACAGCCCCTTCCACGCGCTCCGATCCTCTGGGCGCAAGGGCAAAATATCGATTGATCTGGGCATATGTTACTCCGACTACCAATTGCTGTCGCGGATGTATCCACAGATTCTGTCGCAAATTTGGCAAAAACTGGTGTTGTTCTGGGTGATACTCCCTGAGGCATTATAGCCGCGACAAATTGCGCGGGCCAAGCCGAATTGGGGCCATTCGCCAGTCCAAAGCGATTTGAGGCGCAGTCAGAAACGGAGTTCTCTATGGGGCCTAGGGGGGGCGCCTATCGGTTCAGGTGATTTTGAGCGGAAAAACCGTCTTTAGGTGGGTGACATTACCCACGCCATCCTGTAAGCGGAGCCCGAGGTGGTAAAATGACGTCTGATGCAAAATCAAAAATCGGGTCAGCCGCCGCTGAGGGGAACGAGATGAAAGCTGAGACCTTTCTTCCAGAAGACTATCGTCCCGCCGAGGACGAGCCGTTTATGAATGAGCGACAGTTAGAGTATTTCCGCAGGAAACTGCTCAACTGGAAAGCTGATCTGCTTGATGAAAGCCGCACAACTGTCACCGCGCTGCAAGATGGCACGCGCAGCATCCCTGATGTTGCGGATCGTGCGAGTGAGGAAACAGACCGCGCGCTTGAATTGCGCACCCGCGATCGTCAGCGCAAGCTGATCACCAAGATTGATGCTGCTTTGCGCCGTATCGATGAGGGCGAATATGGTTATTGCGAGGTCACAGGCGACCCGATCAGCCTTAAACGTCTGGATGCGCGCCCGATTGCGACCATGACGCTTGAAGCACAAGAGCGTCATGAGCGCCGCGAAAAAGTCCATCGGGACGATTGATTGCGCGCAGCGAGTTTATAAGATTAAAAAAGGCATCTTTTCGGATGCCTTTTTTCTTTGACGGGTGCGAGGCTGAGCATGCTTATCGGGCGCAATATTTTGGTGATTGGGGCAGGTATTGGTGGCTTGGCTGCGGCCTGCTGCCTTGCGCAACGGGGCGCTTCGGTGCGCGTGCTAGAACAGGCCGAGGAAATCCGCGCCTTTGGGGCAGGGCTTCAACTTAGCCCCAATGGGATGACCACGTTAGCAGGCCTTGGGTTGGCCGAAGAGATCAGCGCGATATCCCCCCGCGCCAATGCCGTATATCTGCGCGATTTTCGCAAAGGGGCGGCGGTGGCGCGTGTGCCCTTATCCCGTCACGGACGCCCATATCACTATGTCCATCGGGCGGATTTGATCGAGATTTTGGCCAGTCGTGCCCGTGATCTTGGGGTTGAGATTACCCTTGGCGCGGCTGTGACGGGGGTCGAGGGGCGTGAAGTGATTTTGGCTGATAATCAGCGCGAAAGTGCGGATGTGATTATCGGGGCAGACGGATTGCATTCCCGCATCCGCACCCATCTTGAGCCGCGTGGGCATCCGTTTTTCACGGGCCAAGTTGCGTGGCGCGCCGTGATTGAGGCGCAACAGGGCGATGCGTTGCGCGATGTGCAGGTGTTTATGGGGCCTGCCCGTCATATGGTGATCTATCCGCTTCGGGGCCGGACATTGATCAATATCGTGGCGGTTGAGGAACATGACCAGTGGGTTAAGGACTCGTGGTTGGAGCGGGGCGATCCTGCACAGCTGACGGGCCGATTTGGTGATTTTTGCCCCGAGGCGCGTGCCTATTTAGGCCGCGTGACGGAATGCTATCAATGGGGGTTGTTTCGCCATCCGGTCGCGCGCAACTGGCAAAATGGCCAGATGGTGCTTTTGGGGGATGCAGCGCATCCAACGCTTCCCTTCCTCGCGCAAGGGGCCAATATGGCGTTGGAGGATGCTTGGATCTTGGCAGCGCGCCTTTCGGATACGCATGATCTATCAAGGGCCTTGGCTGAATATGAGGCGCTGCGCCGCCCCCGCACCGCACGGATTGTTCAGGCGGCCTCGGACAATGCAGACCATTATCATATGCGGCCAAGCCTGTTTCGGGTGGCCGCGCATACAGGGTTACGCATGGTAACGCGCTACGCGCCGTATCTGCTGGCGCAACGCTTTGAGTGGATTTACGGATTTGATCCGACCAAGTCGTAAAGCTATAGGGGGGGTAGGCTGTTAAACGCACGCTTTAGCATATCCCCCCAAACCATTGAAATTACGTTGAAATACGGATCATTTTTTTCGATCCGTGTCATTTTTCCATGCTTCAAGCTGTCTGCAGTATAAACATGAAGATTAAGCGGCAGGTTGACCGAAAGATTGGCCTTAATGGTCGAGTCAAAACTCACCATCAAAAGCTTGACCGCATCCTCAAAACTCATTTCGAGGTCAAAGGCACGCACCAAAATGGGGCGGCCATATTGCATCGCGCCAATCTGAAAGAGTGGCGTGTCATCGCTGGCCTCTACGAAATTGCCCTCACGATAAATTGGGAGCAGGCGCGTGGAGGTGCCTTTGATCTGGCCACCCAATATCATGGTTGCTGAAAACGTCGCCTCAACGATCACTGTTCCAGTCTACCCATTCAATGAAATCAAAAATGAACGTGAGCAGTCGTCGTTAGCTAGAAGTGTCAATTAATTCCGCAGCAATCGCATCGACAATGGGGCGTGCCTCATCGGGGGTCATGCCAATCTCCAGGCGCGGATCATACAGCATGCGCAACAGCAATTCGTCATGCGCGGTCAAAAGGGCGAATTCTTCATCATCATTAAAAATCGAGGGGCGCGCCGTGGGGCTGTCATTGGGCAATCCCAACCCTTGGGCGATTTCCTCATGAATGCAGGATGTGCGCATCAAATCCGGATGCTCGGTGCGGATTACGGCAATAGCGCTTCGATATTCTGGCCGCGCATTTGAACGCGCAAATGCATAGACAGAGCAGAACGTATGGCGCGGCAGGTTCTCAATTTCGCGGATGATTGAGGTATCAATACTAGGCTCGATACTGCGCAGATAGGGGCTGATTTCTGCCTGCTCATCGCGGCTGATGAACAGCACATGGAAATTTCCACCCGACCCAACTAAATCAATCGAATGCCCCGCGGCGCGGCTGAGTTGTCGGGCGTAATCGGTCAGAATTTGGCGATCCCTTGCCATTTTTTGCGGGTCGGTTGCTGGCCCAAAATGTGCTTCGATACGGACAGGATCAATCCATCGTCTCAGCCGCGAGGGGGTTTGACGGGCAACAAAGCGACCGTTTTCCATTGCATATTCATCATATAGCGCAATGGCTTCGAAATTGCGCGCCAAAGCACGGCGCGAGACAGGGGCATCCGAGGGGGTGGTGGATTGGCGCAATAACCCCTCACGCAGAAGCCGTGCCTCGGTTTGGGCATAATATTGCGCGTAAAGTGCGCTTTCGGCAGAGGGGGTGGTTACAGGTATGCTGCTTGATACTCCGTTCTGGTCCGTGGCGGCTGGCCCCATGGCCTGACAGCCCACCAAAATGCCAAGCGCCGCTCCCATCCATAGACCGCGCCGAAACTTGCGCCCTGAAAAGATCGCGTTTTTCATAAAATGCATAATGTCGCCTTACATATCAGCGCTTAGGAAGCGTTGCATATGGATTTTGTCTTTGCCAGCGGCCAACGTGTTGCGCAATTTCGCGTCCATCTTGAAGGTGTCTTCATCAGTTGCAGAGCGGAGCATCCGTCCTGTGTCTGCACTTGCAAGATTATCTTTGATGTTTGCAACCAATTTCTTATTAGCGCGTTTCACCGTCTCAATTAAATAACGCCACGCTCGACTTCTTTGCGGAAAATACTGTTCGACGATCACGACATGCGCCAATTCGGCAACCCCGAGTGGCCAAATATCAACCACGGTTGGGTCGATTTTGAGGACTTAGGATCGATCATTTTTTCACCCTTGCATTGGATTTCACCGTTGCAACCCAATGTGGTAATGAATTTTTAAAAATTTATACATATATTTTTCTTTAATCAGCTTTGCGGTGGTTTGGCTGTTAAAGATTTGGAATGTATCTGTCATGGTTGCAATCTCACAGCGTGGCGGCGGGTATTGTATTGCAGCCCCTTGACCCTAATTATGGCAAGGCGTAATGCCCTGTACCGTGGCGATTTGTTTACCGGATTGCGGGCCACAAAAAAAATGCCGCTAAAGAGGTCGAGGCCTGCTTGCCGCATGATGCCCGACCGTTCAGATGGAAGGGATATAAAGTGTCAGACGCAGCTGCCAAGCAATCCATAGGATTGAAATTCTTGCCCGATACCGTTTCGGCGCAGACACGCGCGGTGCATTCAGGCACCCGCCGTAGCCAATACGGCGAAGTGTCTGAGGCAATATTTATGACCCAAGGTTTTGTCTATGACAGCGCCGAGGCGGCCGAGGCCCGCTTTATCGAAGCAGGGCGTGAGGAATTTATCTATGCCCGCTATGGCAACCCGACTGTCGCAATGTTCGAGGATCGGATCGCGGCGATTGAAGGCACAGAAGATGCTTTTGCAACCGCTTCTGGAATGGCGGCGGTGAATGGCGCGCTGATGTCCATGTTGCGCGCGGGTGATCATGTGGTGTCTGCGCGCGCCTTGTTCGGGTCTTGTCTCTACATTCTTGAGGAGATTTTGACCCGTTACGGGGTTGAGGTCACGTTTGTGGATGGCGATGACCTGACCCAATGGGAGGCCGCAATCATCAAGGGCAAAACCCGCGCTGTATTCTTTGAAAGTGTTTCGAATCCCACGTTGCAGGTTGTCGATATCGCCGCCGTTGCGCGTCTGGCCCATGATGCAGGCGCTTTGGTGGTGGTCGATAATGTGTTTGCCTCTCCCTTGTTTCAAGACAACCGCAAACTGGGCGTTGATGTCGTGATCTATTCCACGACCAAGCATATTGACGGGCAGGGGCGGTGTTTGGGCGGGGTGATTTGTGGCACCCGTGAGTTCATTCGCAAGACCGTGGAACCCTATCTGAAACATACAGGCGCGGCGATGTCGCCGTTTAACGCGTGGGTTATGCTCAAGGGGTTGGAAACGCTCCACCTGCGGGTTAACGCCCAAGCCGACACTGCTCTTGCCATTGCGCAAGGGCTAGAGGGGGAGGCGGGTGTGGCGCGGGTGCTCTATCCGCATCTCGACAGCCACCCGCAAGCCATGCTTGCCCTCACGCAAATGCAAAAAGGCGGCACAGTGATCGCGATTGAACTGGAGGGCGGGCGCGATGCGGCGTTTCGGTTCCTCAACGCGTTAGAGATCATTACAATCTCAAATAATTTGGGCGATGCAAAATCTATTATCACCCATCCTGCCACAACGACCCACCAGCGTTTGCCTGAGGATCAAAAGCAACATCTGGGCATTACATCTGGTCTTGTGCGCCTGTCGGTGGGGCTTGAGGACGTTAACGACCTGTTAAGGGATTTGAAACACGCGCTCGGTGCTGCGCGTGCTGCAAATTAACCCTTATTTTTAGGATTTTGTTGGAAACTCAAGGAATTGGTCGATATTTGTCGGGCCAATATTGATCCGTTCGGCGTTCACAATCGTAAATTATTCACAAAACAAGTTTGGATTCCGCGCACCAACACCCATATGATGGTAAGGTCGCGTGGCCGAAGGGGTGATGAGATGAACGTCCATATTGGTGCAGTTGCGAGTGAACCGACCCAAGACGAGGCCCGTGCGGCCTTGGCGCTTTTGAAACAGTGGGCGGAAAGCGCAAGCATGGCGGAGCGTGCCGCCCTTGATCCTGCTGTCTCCAAACTTTTGACCCCCTCCCAAGATTACCCCGAATTTTCGCGCAGCTATCCGCAGGATTTCAAAGTGGACGCAGCCTATAAGGCGGGTCTTCCTGATCTTCAAAATGGCCCTGCCTCGCTTATTAAAGGGGCCAAGCGTCAAATCCAACATGTGGGGATTTCCAATTTCCGCCTGCCTATCCGCTATCACACCCGCGACAATGGCGATGTGATGCTGGAAACTTCGGTGACGGGCACCGTCAGCCTAGAGGCGGGCAAAAAGGGCATCAATATGAGCCGCATCATGCGCAGCTTCTATGCCCATGCCGAAAAGACGTTTAGCTTTGAGGTGATCGAAGCTGCGCTTGATGATTACAAATCCGACCTCGAAAGTTTTGATGCGCGTATCCAAATGCGCGTTTCCTTCCCAATGAAGGTGCAGAGCCTGCGGTCTGGTCTTTCGGGTTATCAATATTATGACATTGCGCTGGAACTGGTCGAGCGCGATGGGGTGCGCCAGAAATTGGTGCATCTGGATTACGTTTATTCTTCGACCTGCCCTTGCTCGCTTGAATTGAGCGAACATGCGCGCGCCACGCGTGGGCAGTTGGCCACCCCGCATTCGCAGCGATCTGTTGTGCGGATTTCGGTCGAGATTGCCCCTGACGCAGGGTGTTTGTGGTTTGAAGACCTGATTGAGATGGCGCGCCGCGCTGTGCCAACAGAAACGCAGGTCATGGTGAAACGCGAGGATGAACAAGCCTTCGCAGAGTTAAACGCTGCAAACCCGATCTTTGTGGAAGATGCGGCCCGCCTTTTCGCGGGCGAGTTGCAAGCTGATCCACGAGTGGGCGATTTCCGTGTTTTGGCGAGCCACCAAGAAAGCCTGCACAGCCATGACGCGGTCAGCCTCTTGACCGAAGGCGCTACGTTTGAACAGGCCAGCCTTGACCCGCGCCTGTTCCAAAGCCTGTTCCATATGGGCTAAGGGCCAAGACCCAATACGAAAAAAGCCCCAAGACGCGGGTCACAGATGTGACGCTGTCTTGAGGCTTTGCTCGGTCTGACGAAGCAGTCCGGTCGTATACTAACGATCACAGTAAACTGCGGGCGTGGTGTTTGCAAATGAAATGAAGCCCCAGATCAAGGCTTTGGCGGGGTTTTAGGCCCTTCCATGCTTGACACTGCCTAAGTCAGGGGCCAACGCTCTGCCTCATGTTTGATATACGCCCCGTTGGATATGTCATTGGCCTGATCGTTACCTTTCTTGGGGTATCGATGCTTGTGCCTATGGGGGTGGATCTTGCCTTTGCCAATGGCGAATGGGGTGTCTTTGCCGAGTCTGCCGCAATCTCGGTGTTTATCGGCCTTGCTTTGGTGTTTTCCTGCGCCAATGCGGTGCAGCAGGGCCTGAGCCTGCAACAGACCTTTCTTCTGACAACCGCAATTTGGGCGATTTTGCCGATCTTTGCAGCGCTTCCCTTTGTGTTCGGCGCAACAGATGCGCGGATTGTCGATGCAGTGTTTGAGGCGATGTCAGGGCTGACGACAACAGGCTCAACTGTTTTCACAGGCTTGGAATATTTACCCCACGGGCTGAACCTTTGGCGGGCGATGATCCAATGGTTTGGCGGGGTGGGTATCATCGTGGTCGCGATGGTGTTTTTGCCCGAATTGCGGGTGGGGGGGATGCAAATCTTCCGCTCCGAGGCATTTGAAACAATGGGAAAAATCTTGCCCCGCGCAACTGAAATTGCGGCGCGCATCTCGGTGATCTATGTGGCGCTGACCTTCCTGTGCTTTCTGGCTTATTGGGCCTTAGGCATGACCTTTTACAACGCGATCTTCCACGCCTTTACCACGCTGTCCACGGGTGGGTTTTCGAACACAGATGCCTCTTTTGGGGTTTATCAAGGCCCGCTTGAATATGTCGCGGCGGTGTTCATGATTTTGGCAAGCCTGCCCTTTGTGCGCTTTGTGCAACTTTTGGCGGGCACGGCAGAACCGCTTTATCGTGACAGCCAAGTGCGCGCGTATCTTGGGGTCATCACGGCCCTTGTGCTGATCATGACAGTGTATCGGATTATCGCGAATGGCGACCATCTCGAGCATGGGATCCGCGAAGGGCTGTTCAACATTACCTCCATCATATCTGGCACAGGTTATTCTTCGGTGGATTACCAGCTCTGGGGGCCTTTGCCCGTGGTGGTGTTCTTCTTTGTCGGCTTGATTGGGGGGTGTGCGGGTTCGACCTCCTGTTCAATCAAAATATTCCGCTATCAGATCTTGCTCGAATCCATCTCCACCCAAGTGCGCCGCCTGTCGGCCCCCCATGGTGTGTTCGAACCTCGCTTTGAGGGGCGGCCTGTTTCGGCAGATGTCCTCTCCTCCGTCATGGGGTTCTTTGTGCTGTTCTTTGTGTTGTTGGGGATTTTCGCGGTGGCTTTGGGATTGACGGGGCTAGATTTCGTCACCTCTGTGTCCGGGGCTGCCACCGCCTTGGCAAATATCGGGCCAGGATTGGGGGATGTGATTGGCCCCTCTGGCAATTTTGCCCCGCTCAATGATGCGGCGAAGTGGATTTTGACGCTGGGCATGTTGCTTGGCCGCCTTGAGTTGTTGGCGGTTTTGGTGCTGTTCATGCCTGCCTTTTGGCGCGGATAGCCGCCCCTGCCGCAACGGCCGAGGCCCATGCCCATTGAAAGTTATATCCGCCCAACCAACCCGTGACATCCACGGCTTCGCCAATGAAATAGAGGTTGGAGATATGCGTGGATTGCATGGTTTTGGAACTCAAGCCATCGGTCGCGACACCGCCCAAGGTCACTTCGGCGGTGCGATACCCTTCGGTGGCTGTGGGCCGCAGTCGCCAATCTTGCAATGCCTCGACAATCTCGCGCAGGCGCGCATCGCTGCAATCGGCGATATTGCCGGCAAGGCTTTGGATTTGCCCAAAATCCGCAACAAAGGCTTTGGGCAGATAATCGGACAACACCCCTTGCAGGCTGCGCTTGACTGATTGACCCCGCGCTTCGCGCAGGACAGCGAAAAAATCCGTTTCGGGGTCGATATGCAGCGTGATCTCGTGTCCTTCGCGCCAATAGGATGAAATTTGCAAAATTGCGGGGCCAGACAGGCCGCGATGGGTGAAAAGCATGGCTTCGTCAAATTCTGCATCGGCCGCTTTGGCGCGCACAGGCAGGGAGAGCCCAGCCAGCGCCGCGAACCGCGCGCGTTGCCCCTCGTCAAACGTAAAGGGCACAAGGGCAGGGCGGGTGTCGGTGACGCGGTGACCGAAGGTTTCTGCAATCTGATAGGCCAAGCCTGTAGCGCCCATTTTGGGGATGGATTTTCCGCCCGTGGCCACGACGAGATGATCGGCATATATCTCGCGCGCTTGGCCCTGTTTTTCGACTAATACGCAAAATTTATCCCCGCTCTGCCGCACTGAAGAAATGCTTGTTTCTAGCCAAAGTTCGGCACCGACCGCCGCCATCTCGGCCCGCAGCATTGCGATGATCTCTTTCGCAGATGTGTCGCAGAAAAGCTGCCCCAAGGTTTTCTCATGCCATGAAATGCGGTGGCGATTGACCAAATCTAAAAAATCATAAGGGCCGTATCGCGACAGGGCAGATTTGGCGAAATGCGGATTTTCGGACAAAAACGCCGAAGGGTCGCAGTAAATATTGGTAAAGTTACATCGCCCGCCGCCTGAGATGCGGATTTTCTCGCCCGCGGCTTTTGCGTGATCTATCACCAAAACGCGCGCGCCTGAATGGGTCGCGGCCATCATCCCCGCCGCCCCCGCGCCAAGGATTAGGGTGCTGACATGATGCTGCGGCAGCTGTGCCATTTAGTCCACGAAATTACGGCTGATCTTGATCTGATCCCAAGCCCAGACCACCTCTTGGAGGCGTTCCTCATCCGAGCGGTCACCGCCATTCATATCGGGATGCAGAACCTTGATCAGCGCTTTGTAGCATTTGCGAATTTCGGTCTTGTTCATCGTGTCGCGTGCTTCCAAAATCTCAAGCGCACGCCGTTCTGTTGGCGGCAGTTTGCGCCCCGATTGTGCCCCACCTGCCTGCCCTGGATTACGGGTGGCATTGCCGCCCAAAACCTGATGCGGGTCATCCACGCCTAGCCGCGCCCATGCTTTTTCCTCAACCGACTTTTTGAAGGGTTTGGTCGGCCTGTCCCAGACGCGATCGCGGTCAAGCTGCGCTTCCATCTCGGCCTCGGTCGTGCCCTCAAAGAAATTCCATTTGAGGTTATATTCGCGCACATGTTCGCGACAGAACCAGAAGAAATCTTCGAGATTGTCGGGGGATTTGGGCGCGCGATACTGCCCCGCCTCTTCGCAGGCGGGATGCTCGCATTTGCGCTGAGAGGTTTCAAATGCCCCAGACATGCCACGCCGGCCCGTCTTGCGTTTTTTCTTGTCGGTCGAAACGCGAAGATCAAAATTAAATGGATCTTTGTAGGTCATGGGCCTGTCCTTCTCGACTCGGAGCGGGCAGTCTAAGCTATTGGTGGCGAAGGTGAAGGGCTAGGGTGAAGATTTTCATGACAAGAACCGAAAAAATTCGTGACGCATTAGAAAAAGCATTCAATCCCAAAGTGTTGTATGTTCACGATGAAAGTGAGGCCCATCGTGGCCATAGCGGCTATCAAGAGGGGGGCGAAAGTCATTTTCGCGTGGTGATCCGGGCCGATGGATTGGCGGGGTTGTCGCGCATTGCGCGCCATCGTGCCGTGCATGATGCCATCGGCAAGCCTTTGATGGGCGAAATTCACGCTTTGGCCATTGATGCAGACGGGCCTGAGCGGCCCGCCTGAGAAGGGTTACAGCCCTAGTTTCTGGCTGACCAACTGGTTCACAGCGGCAGGGTTTGCCTTGCCGCCTGTGGCCTTCATCACCTGACCCACGAACCACCCCGCAAGTTTCGGGTTCTGCTTGGCCTTTTCCACTTGGGCGGGGTTGGCGGCAATGATCTCGTCTACCGCCGCTTCAATCGCGCCTGTATCCGTGACCTGTTTCATGCCGCGCGCTTCGACAATCTGCGCGGGGTCGCCGCCCTCGGTATAGACGATTTCGAACAGGTCTTTTGCGATTTTGCCCGAAATATCCCCCGCCTTAATCAGCGCGATAATGCCTGCAAGCTGTGCAGGTGAGACAGGGCTGTCACTGATGTCGCGCTCGTCTTTCTTTAGGCGGCCAAAGAGTTCGTTGATAACCCAATTCGCGGCCAGTTTCCCGTCTTTGGCGGTGGCAGCGACCTCTTCGAAAAACGCGCTGGCGGTGACATCCGCGGTCAAAACGCTGGCATCATAATCTGAAAGGCCAAAATCGCCGATAAAGCGCGCCTTTTTGGCATCGGGCAATTCAGGCAGGTTCGCGCGAATGTCGTCCACCCATGCCTGCTCAATCTCAAGCGGCAAGAGGTCGGGATCTGGGAAGTAGCGATAATCATGCGCCTCTTCTTTCGACCGCATCGAACGCGTTTCGCCCTTATCAGGATCATAGAGTCGTGTTTCCTGATCCACAGTGCCGCCATTTTCGATAATGGCGATTTGGCGGCGTGCCTCATATTCGATGGCCTGTTGAATGAACCGCAGCGAATTCATGTTCTTGATCTCGCAGCGCGTGCCAAGATGGCTGAAATCACCTCTTTCACGGAATTTTTCATAGGCGCCCGGTGCGCAGACAGACACGTTTACATCCGCACGCAGATTGCCGTTTTGCATATTCCCGTCACACGTGCCCAGATAGAGCATGATTTGGCGCAATTTAGAGACATAGGCCGCTGCCTCCTCTGGGCCGCGAATATCGGGGCGCGAGACGATCTCCATCAACGCGACACCCGTGCGGTTGAGGTCCACGAAAGACAGGGCGGGATCCATATCATGGATGGATTTGCCTGCGTCTTGCTCCAAGTGGATACGCTCAATGCGCACAATCCGTGCCGTGCCATCGCCAAGCTCGACCAAAACCTCGCCTTCGCCCACGATCGGATGATACAGTTGGCTGATCTGATAGCCTTGCGGAAGGTCAGGGTAGAAATAGTTTTTGCGGTCAAAGGCCGAAAACAAATTGATTTCCGCCTTCAGACCCAACCCTGTGCGCACCGCTTGGGCCACGCAGGCCTCGTTGATCACAGGCAGCATCCCTGGCATGCCAGCATCCACAAAGGCCACGTTAGAATTGGGTTCTGCCCCAAATTTCGTTGAAGCCCCCGAAAAGAGTTTCGCACGGGTTGCGACCTGCGCGTGCACTTCCATACCGATCACAAGTTCCCAATCGGATTTGGCACCCGCGATCACTTTGGGTTTTGGGGCTTCATAGCTGAGGTCAAGCATGGCGCATCTCTCCAACAGGCGGTTTCCCGCCGTTTACTAGGCCAGCGAGTAGGGCGCGGCAAGGGCAGGACTTGCATTTTGAGGCAAAATAAGGGCAAAGGGCGGGCATCTATTGGCCACCTGAGGGAATTGCATGTTTTCATTCAAAAGGAATGAACGCGATCTGGCGCATCATGCGCATAAATTCGGCAAATTTGCTGCAACCTTTTTGGGCGCGGCGGTTTTGATGGGATGTGTCAGCGCGCAGGCTGATTTGCCCGCCGCACGTTGGGATGAAACCCCACAGGCCCAAGATTGGACAAAGGCAAGCCTCTCGATGTTGGAGGAGGACGCGGCCGTTTTGGTTGAGACAACCCCTGCGGATATTGAGGCATGGTGTCCCGCCTATGATGAGGCGAACCCAGAACAGCGTGCTGCGTTCTGGAACGGGCTTTTGTCCAGTTTGGCCTATCGTGAAAGCACCTTCCGCCAAGATGCGATTTCGTCAAATGGTAAGTGGCATGGTCTTTTGCAAATCTCGCCCGCAACTGCGCGCGGCTATGGCTGTGCTGCTGGCACAAGCGAGGCTTTACGCGAGGGCGAGGCGAATTTGCGCTGCGCTCTGCGCATTTGGTCATCAACTGTCGTGCGCGATGGGGTCATTGCCGCAGATCAAGGCGGGGTTGCGGCTGATTGGGGGCCGTTGCAACGCGAAGCCTTGCGCAATGATATTCGCGGTTGGGTGTCGGAGCAGGATTACTGCCAGTCATGACGGCGCGCTTGTCGGGTTTGGATCAGGCGCGCGGTGTCGCGCTTGTGGCCATGGCAAGCTATCATTTCATCTTTGATCTTGAATTATTCGGGCTTGTGCCTTCGGGCACAGCCCTGTCCCCCTATATGCGCGGCTATGCTATCGCGATTGCGGGCAGCTTTCTGTTCCTGTCGGGCCTCAGCATGGTCTTGGCCCATGGGGTGGGGCGGCGGTGGCCCGCCTTTTGGCGGCGATGGGGAATTTTGGTCGCTGCTGCGGCGGCGGTCAGCGTTACGACCTATTTTGCCTTTGGGGCGCAATTTGTCTTTTGGGGTATTTTGCACATAATGGCGGCTGCAAGCCTAGTGGGGATTGTCCTTTTGGGGCGTGTGCCTGCTTGGGGCTTGGCCGTGCTTGGTGTCTTGACCCTTGCTGCAGGGGTTTGGCTGCGCCTGCCTGCGCTTGAGCACCCGATATTTTGGATCACAGGCGCACAGGCGGCGCGGCCTGTGACAGTGGATTATTTGCCAATCTTGCCATGGATCGGCCCCTATCTTTTGGGCATGGCTTGGGCGCAATTTGCCCGTGATCTGGGCAGGCCGACCATGCCCCAAAAGATATGCGGTGGTGCGCTTGGGGTGGGTTTGGCCCTTTTGGGGCGCAATTCCCTTGCGTTTTATCTAATCCACCAACCCGTGCTCCTGGCATTGGTCGGTGGATATGTTTGGCTGCTGGATTATGCGCCTTGATAACCCGCACGCATTCTTGCCACCATCTCGCTCATGTCGCGGCTGAGGTTCGGGGTGTCAGAAATACGCTTTAGCGCCTCTTGGATCAGGGCCTGACGATCAACATCATAGCGCGCCCATGTCTCAAAGGCGGTGGACATCCGTGCCGCGGTTTGCGGGTTTTTGCCGTCCATGCGGATTAGCCAATCCGCGAGGAACTGATAGCCCGCGCCTGAGGGCGCATGAAAGCCCGCCGGGTTGGCTGAGGTCAGACCTGCAATCACCGCGCGGAAGCGATTGGGGTTTTTCCAATCAAAATCTGCGTGCTCGGTCAGGCGATGTGCAACTTGCGCGGCCTCATCAGGGGCGGCATGGGCGATTTGCAGCATGAACCATTTATCCATCACGATGCGGTTTTCATGCCATTGGTCGTAGAAGGCGATGCTTGCCTGCTGTGCAACACCACCCCCGTGATCCAACAGCGCACCGAAAGCGGCCAATTGATCGGTCATATTGGTGGCCGTCTCGAATTGCGTCTGCGCGAGCTCTGGGCCATGCACAAGGGTCAAGGCGCGCAGGGCCACGTTGCGCAAACTGCGCCGGCCTGCAGAGGCCGCATCAGGGCTATAGCCGTCTTTATCGGTCAGTGTTTCGAACAGCCGCGCGTAAATCGGCGCAAGTGCAGCTGCGATGGACTGTTCCAAAGCGCGGCGCTTCTCGTGGATGCTGCTTGGATCAGGCACCACGCCTGCTTCGGCCAAATCATTGGCCAGCGCATCGTCGCTTGGCAGGCTTGCGCATAGCGCCCGAAACTCGGGGTCGAGCGTGTCATCTTGCACCACTGCAGCGAGAGCTGCGATATAGTCAGGGTTTGGGGCTGTCCCATCGGTGATCATTGCGCACAGAACCTCACGCGACAGACTGCGGCCCGCTTCCCATCGGCTGAACGGGTCTGTGTCATGGGCAAAGAGGGTCGCGCGCGCGGCAAAATCTTGCTCGATTTCTAAAATCACAGGGGCCGAGAATTCGCGCAAGACCGACAGGACAGGGGCCTCAGGCAGATCGTCAAACACCAATTCCATCTCAGGATCCGCCATTTCGACAATTTGCGTGGGCAGCAATTCGCGCCCGTCCTGACCCAATAGGCCAAGCGCCACGGGGAACAACAATGGCTCTTTGAGCGGTTGGTTGGGGGTGTGTTCGGTGCGCTGTGCCAATTTAAGCACCATGCGCCCATCTTGATAGGTGGAGGTGACCGTCAAACGCGGCGTTCCTGCCTGTTCATACCAGCGTTTGAATTGCGATAGATCGCGCAAAGTGGTGTCTTCGAACACCTGCAACCAATCCTCGATGGTGCAGGCCTGCCCATCATGGCGGTCGAAATAGAGATCAAGCGCCGCGCGATAAGCCCCTTCGCCCACCAAAAGCCGCAGCATGCGGATCAGCTCCGCCCCTTTTTCGTAAACAGTGGCCGTGTAGAAATTGTTGATCTCGACAAAACTTGCAGGGCGCACGGGATGCGCCAATGGGCCTGCATCCTCGCGGAATTGGCGCGCGCGCAGATTCAGCACATCACCAATTCGCTGCACAGGCGCGGATCGGGCATCTGCGCTGAACTGTTGATCGCGAAAGACGGTTAAGCCCTCTTTGAGGCAGAGTTGAAACCAATCGCGGCAAGTGATGCGATTGCCTGTCCAATTGTGGAAATATTCATGCGCGATGATCCGCTCTATAAAGGCATAATCTTGATCCGTTGCGGTTTCAGGGCTGGCCAGCACATATTTGGAGTTGAAGATATTCAGCCCCTTATTCTCCATCGCGCCCATGTTGAAATCATCGACCGCCACGATGTTAAACAGATCAAGGTCATATTCGCGGCCATAATCCTGTTCATCCCAGACCATTGACCGCTTGAGCGCGTCCATCGCATAGGCGCAATACCCCTCATCACCGGGGCGGACATAGATATTGAGATCAACCTCGCGTCCCGAGGCCGTGGTGAACTGATCGCTATAGGCGCGCAAATCGCCCGCCACCAAAGCAAAGAGATAAGCAGGTTTGGGCCAAGGGTCATGCCATTCTGCATAGCCTGCGCCTGTCTCGCCCCGATTGCCATTGGACAGTAGGATCGGTGCATCCCCCTCAATGCGCACATCAAAGGGCGCCATGACATCGGGGCGGTCGGGGTAATAGGTTATTTTGCGAAACCCTTCCGCCTCGCATTGGGTGCAATACATGCCCTTGGACATATAAAGCCCCTCAAGGGCTGTGTTATCCTGTGGTGCGATTTCGACTTCGGCCTCCCAAACAAAGCCGCCCTCTGGCAGGCGTGCGGCAGGCACAGTCAGGGCTGTTTCGTTGAGGCGATAATCGGCCTCACTTAGAGCTGTTCCATCTATCTTTGCCCAGATCAGACGCAGATCCTCGCCATCAAGCACAAGCGCCCCTTCGCCCAAACCTTGCGCCTCGGGGTTGGGGCGAAAGGTGATCCGTGAAATGACGCGCGTGGCCTTTGGTGCAAGGCGAAAGGTAAGATGCACATGGTCAATCAAATACTCGGGCGGGGTGTAGTCACTGAGCCAAATGGTGCGGGGCGTGGCAGTGGCAGATGTTGCATCAAGGGGCAGGGCGGACACGGGGCAGGCCTCATTATATCGGGGAAGGGTTGGCCTTAGGCTATGCGCGCCGGTGACAGGCTGCAACCAGATAGGTGGGTTAGAGCCAGTAAAACCGCGATATATCTGTGCGATTGTCAAAGAACGCCACCGCCTCAGGCCGAAATCCATAGCCGTGCCGCGCCACCGCTTGGGATAATTCTGCGAGGATCACATGGGTGATAAAGGGGATGTCCAAGCTTTGCGCCTCTGCCAGATCAAGCCATGTCAGACGAGACAACTCGCCATCGCCTTTGGTGAAATCCTGCGCAACGCCCTTCAGATCGTCAGCACGCGCCAAAAAGAAACGCGCGTCAAAGCGGCGTGGGCGGCCTGTGGGGGTGACGGCACGAAAAAAGAAATCAACCCTTCGCGGATCGTATGGGCCAAGGCTGAGTCCTGTTTCTTCGCGCAACTCGCGAAAGGCTGCGTTGATCAAGGCCTCGGGTGAACAGGCGCTGTCATGGCCGAGGCGCGCTGCAAGCGCATCAGGGATTGCGTGGGCAAGCGGGGTGTCGTGATCCACCGCATCCACCGCCCCGCCGGGGAATACAAATTTTCGCGGCATGAACGCGGCAGATGCCCCGCGTTGGCCCATTAAGACCTGCGCGCCTTTTGTGCTGTCGCGCAATAAGATGATGCTTGCAGCATCCCGAATGGGAGGATCAGAAACCATGCATCCGCTTGGCCCATTGGATGCCCACAATCATCCCCTTAAAGCGGGGCAAGAGGAACAGTGCTACCATAAAGGCCCCAAGCGAAAACCCGCCTGCCATAACCCATGGGCTTGGTTGATAGGCCGTATAAACCCAGAGCATTAAGCTGCCCAAGATTTTCGCTGTCACGAGGATCGTCAAATAGGCAGGCCCATCATCCGCGCGGGCGTGGCTCAGATCCTCGCCACAGCTGCCACAGGCTTTTACAAGGTTCAGATAGCCGCTAAACAGTGCGCCCTCACCACAGCACGGGCAGCGGCCGCGCATGGCTTTGGCAATCGCGGGCCATGTTGGGCGTTCCTGCGGAACATGATCGAAAACACCATCCGCCCAGGCAGTGATTGGATCTATTTCAGCCGCTTCGGTGCTGGGGTTTGCCATGGCGCGCATCCTTTTCTTATCTCGACCTTAGCCCTAGCGCAAAGCGCAATCATTGGCAAAGGGGCGGGCCGTTTTGACGCGGGGCAAAAGAGAGCTGCAAAAAAGTGTGCCGGAAACTGCGGGCGAGCGCGTGAAAGGAATAGATCGGCGGATGGATGGGCCATTTGCCACAAGATCAGGAGTTATTGAGATGAGCACATTCAAACTTTTCACTTTGGGCTTGGCCCTGCTTTTGGGTCTTGCTGCGCAAATGGTAACCGCCGCCCCAATGGCGCAGGCCGATGCAGATGCGATATTTGCCGCCCTAGATGCGGATCGCAATGGTCAGGTCACGGCTGAGGAACTGGCGCGTATGCCAAGGCGCGATTTGCGACCCAAGACACCAACGGGGATGGCACGTTGGACGCCCAAGAATTGAGTGCCTCCCTTGAGGCCCGCGTGAGCGGATCAACGCCTTGCGCAGTTTGGGGCCATTGGCGGGGGAATTGAACCGCGATGAAATGCGGATGTTGATCGGGCGCATGGGCGGGCGCGAAGGGATGGGCGCCGCGCGCCGTGGGATCGGGGCGGCTAATCTGCAGGTTGAGGCTGCGTTGCGCGCAACCCCCTTTGTGCCTGATGCGTTGATGCAGGCCCTGTCTGAGCAGCGCGGATATCGCGGCGCCATACAGGAAAGCGGGCATCGTGCCTTGGTTGATTTGATCGCGGATATGCCGCCTGAACGCCGTGCGGCCTTGGCCGATGAATTGGCCGAAGGGCGCAGGCGTTAGAGATCAGCACTCATCCCTGCGGATTGCAATTCAACAAGACGCGCGTAAATGCCGCCCCTTTGCATCAGGCTGTCATGGGTGCCTTCTTCGACAACATGGCCTTTATCCATGACCACAATCTTATCGGCATCACGAATGGTGGACAGCCGATGCGCAATCACAAGGGTCGTGCGCCCTTGCGACAGGCGCGATAGGGCAGTTTGCACCAATTTTTCAGATTGGGTGTCGAGGGCCGATGTGGGTTCATCCAACAACAAAATCGGTGCATCTTTCAGCATCGCGCGGGCGATGGCCACGCGCTGACGTTGGCCGCCCGACAGGGACGAGCCGCGCGGGCCAACAGCTGTTTCCAACCCTGCGGGCAGGGATTTGGCAAATTCCATCACGGCGGCGTTTTCTGCGGCTTTGGCCACATCGGCGCTGTCAGCATTAAGCCGCCCCATGCGGATATTATCTTCGATGCTTTCATCGAACAGCGCCGTGTCTTGGCCCACAACCGCGATCATGTCACGCAAGGCGGCCAGATCAGCCTCGGTTGTTGCAACACTGCCGATGCGCACCTTGCCTGCCACTGGGTCAATCAAGCGTGTCAGCAAGGCAAACAGCGTGGTCTTACCCGCGCCTGATGGCCCCACAATCGCGGTTGTCTGCCCCTCTTTGGCGGCGAAGGTCAGATCATGCAGAACGGGCATGTCCCCGTAGGAGAATTCGACATTCTCAAAGCAGATATCGCCAGAACTCAGCGGGGCAGGGTGGGCAGGGCTAAGAACGGTGGGGCGCAGATCAAGCATGGAATAGATCCGCTCGAGCGAGGCTGCAGCGGCCTGAAGGCTGCCTGCGATAGTTGACAGACGTTTGAGCGGGTCGAACATCAGCGAAAGCGCGGTGATAAAGGACATGAAATCCCCCACCGATTTATCGCCTGTGACAATGGCGGTGGCCCCAAACAATGTGACCGAAACAAACCCAATGCCCGACATGAGGTCGATCAACGAGGGGTTCGCGGATTGTCCTGCACTCGAGCGGATCTGTTGCTTGAGGTATTGCTTGACGCTGAGCTCAAACCGCCCGCGCTCATGCGCCTCAAGGCGGTTGACCTTGATGGATTGAATGCCGTGAAACATCTCGTCCAGCCGCGTGGTCAGGGTCGCAGCAGCCTCGCGCGCGGCAAATGCGGTGCGGCGGATTTGCTTGAGCAGCAGGGTCATGGGCACGATCATCAAAGGCAGCCCAACCAAGGCCACCAGTGACCATTGCCAATCATTTGAGAACATTACAAAGGACAAAGCCACAAGCGAAACTAAATCACGCCCAAAGGAGAGCAGGACACTTGTCGCCGCAGATTGCAGCGTCTGGCTGTCCCCGCGCACGCGTTCGATCAATTCACCTGGGGGGTGGCGGGTAAAGACGGCACCATCAAGCGTCAAAAGATGCTCGACCAGACGTGTTTGCAATGCGGTTGTCACTTTAAGGCCAAGCGCCGACATAATGACGCGCTGCACAAAGCCCGCAACGGCGCGGAACAGGAACAAAAATCCGATGACCGTGACCACTTTCCAAAGCCCATCCAAGGATTGTGCGGCAAAAAGTTCATCGAAGAGAGGGCGCACCATCCATGCAAATGCACCAAGTGCGGCGCCTTCAAGGCTCATCAAGATCAGCGCGAATGTCAGGGCGGGCCAATATCTGAGGACATGCTCGCGCCACAGGCGGATCACAAGTCGAGACGAGCGCAGATCAACCCCATTTGGGGCCGTGGCCTGCGAATCTGATGCGGGGCTTGGGTCTGACATGCGTCTCCAAATCTGCGAAAAATTATGCATTCTGCTAAAGAATGCTTAGCAAATCATCATCCGCCCTGATTAGGCTATGCCGCCCCTGCAAACAAGCACCCGCAATGTATGGGGTCATATTTCCTGTATCCGCCATTGTTTTCGGGTCGATGTCTTTTCTGAGGTGCAAAGCGGCGCTTTCAGGACGGTTTTACACTAATTTCTGTTAATTGGTTGTCATCAAAGGCTCAGGCTGTTTAGCATAGGGCAATTGAATGCGGGGCTACACCGCAACCACAACGGGAGTTCGACACTTTGTTCGACACAGCAAAAGACGCGTTTGTCGCTTTTGAGCATGTCCAGAAAAGTTACGATGGCGAAACGCTGGTCGTAAAAGATCTTAACCTTCAGATCGGTCAGGGCGAATTTCTAACGATGCTTGGGCCTTCGGGGTCGGGCAAAACGACCTGCCTGATGATGCTTGCAGGTTTCGAGACAGCCACCCATGGCGAGATTCTGTTGCAGGGTCGTCCGATCAATAACATTCCGCCCCATAAGCGCGGCATTGGGATGGTGTTCCAGAATTACGCTTTGTTCCCGCATATGTCGGTTGCAGAAAACCTTGCCTTCCCGTTGGAAGTACGTGGCATGGGCAAATCAGAGCGCGAAGGAAAGATCAAACGCGCGCTTGATATGGTGCAGATGGGGGATTTTGGCGGTCGCCGTCCCGCGCAGCTTTCGGGTGGGCAGCAACAGCGTATCGCCTTGGCGCGGGCCTTGGTGTTCGAGCCTGAGCTTGTTTTGATGGACGAACCTTTGGGGGCGCTCGACAAGCAATTGCGCGAACATATGCAATTTGAAATCACCAATCTGGCGCATCAGTTGGGCATCACTACAGTTTATGTGACCCATGACCAAACCGAAGCGTTGACCATGTCGGATCGTGTCGCGGTGTTTGATGATGGCCGTATTCAACAGCTTGATCCGCCTGATGTTCTCTATGAACAGCCGCAAAACAGCTTTGTGGCGCAGTTTATTGGCGAAAATAACACGCTTTCGGGTTTGGTGACGAAAATCTCAGGCGATCGCTGCGTTGTGAAGCTGGACAGCGGTGACGAAATTGACGCGCGTCCTGTAAACGTTTCGGCCGTGGGGGATCGCACCACTGTTTCCATCCGTCCCGAGCGGGTGGAAATGGACAAGCGCCGTCTCTCGCCTGACGCGCATACGCTGAAAGGCGAGGTTCTCGAATTTATTTACATGGGCGACATTTTCCGCACGCGCCTGCGCGTGGCAGGTTCGGATGACTTCATCATCAAGACCCGCAACGCCCCCGATCAAAAACGACTCACACCTGGCACCCAGATTGAAATAGGATGGTTGCCTGACGATTGCCGCGCGCTTGATGCTTAAGCGCATGGCCTAAGCTGCCACCTTCGCCTGGAGGGTGGCTATGCACAAGACCATACCAGGTAACAACACGGGAGACTGACATGAAACTGTCAAAAACACTTCTGGCAACTTCTGCAATCGGCGTCGCCGCAGCAGGTTTGGCCTATGCGGGTGGCCACATGGCCACTGGCTCATTCACTTTGGTTAGCTGGGGCGGGGCGTATCAAGCCAGCCAAACCAACGCGTACACAAATCCTTACTCCGCCAATAACCCAGATGTTGAATTCGTTTGGGACGAAAGCTCAGCCGAAGCTGTCGCAAAACTCCGTGCCATGAACGAAGCGGGCAACTTGACATGGGACTTGGTTGACGTTGTGGCATCTGATGCGCTGCGTCTTTGTGACGAAGGCCTCGCAATGGAAATCGATGCTGACGAGATGTTAGCGCCTGCTCCTGATGGAACATCAGCGAGCGACGACTTTGGTGATCTCTTGGTTGGTGATTGCTTTATCCCACAGATCGTTTACTCCACCACCTTCGGCTATCGCACCGACATGGTGCCTGATGGTGTAGAGCCTCCAAATGACATCTGTGATGTGTTCGATCTCGACACATATCCTGGCATGCGTTCGCTTGAGAGCCGCCCAATCAACAACATGGAATGGGCTTTGCTTTGTGACGGCGTTGCAAAAGCAGACGTCTATGACGTGCTGGCCACTGATGAAGGCCAAGAGCAGGCTTTGGCCAAGCTCGACACCATCCGCGACAGCGTGATCTGGTGGAACGCAGGCGCCGATACGCCACAGCTTTTGGCGGATGGCGAAATCTTTATCGGTTCGACCTATAATGGTCGTCTGTTCTCGGCCATCGTTGAGCAGAACCAGCCAATCGGCATGATGTGGGACGCGCAGGTATTCGACCTTGATGGTTGGATCATCCCAGCAGGTCTGCCTGAGGATCGTCTAGCCCGCGTTATGGACTTCGTCAATTTTGCGACGGACACCCAGCGTCTGGCAGATCAGGCGGCCTACATTTCTTACGGCCCTGCACGTCTGTCCTCTGCGCCACTGGTTGGCAACCATGCAGAGCTTGGCATCGAAATGGCACCACATATGCCAACCGATCCAAACAACGCACAGAACACGTTCCTCTATAACTACGAGTTCTGGGCGGATTATCGCGATGATATTGACGCGAAATTCCAAGCATGGCTGGCTCAGTAATCTGAGCTGAATTTGGGGCGGGGCCGCGATCAAACGCGGCCCCCTTCAACCATCGGGTGGCCCTATGAGGGCAGGGGTCTAGGCAGACCCAACGCGCGTGAAAACGCGGCACGGCCCGACCAAATTCATGACGATTGAAGATCGAAACGACTGACGGGGACAGGATGAGCGACACCACCAATTCAGGCCCGATGCTGGCGGCGGATGGAACCCCCCTCAAGACGAGCCTCTCCCGTGCCCTCAGACGCCAAAAGCTGCGTGCGCTGATGTTGATTGCGCCCCTTTTGGCTTTTGTTGTTTTGACATTTGTTGTCCCGATCGGCTCGATGTTGTTTCGATCGGTGGAAAACCAAATTGTAGCTGGCACGCTTCCCGAAACGGTTGAAGCGCTTGACGCTTGGGACGGCCAAGACGGCACCTTGCCAGACGAGACCGTGTTTCAAGCCTTATTTTTCGACATTTTCCGCGCTGCCGAGGCCAAGGAACATACCAAACTTGGCTCGCGCCTGAATTATGAACGCACGGGCCTTTCTTCGATGTTCCGCACCACAGGGCGGGGCATTGATGATATTGGCGAGGTGTTTCAAGATTGGCTTGAAGATGCAGATCCTGCCTTCAAGGACGGGATCACATGGTATGAGATGCTGTCTGGCACAGGCGGCGAAGATGTGATCGAAGCCCGCCGCGCCCTTTGGGCGAATATGGTGGGCGAGGGGTTTGCAGGCGATATTGGTTTTACCCTATCGGGCGAGATCGCAGCACTTCTGCCCCAAACCGCCGCCGCTTATAGTGACTGGGCCATCTATACCGCCATCGCGGATGAGGATGTGGTTTCCGAAGAAGACCCATGGGAGGCCGTATATGCGGCCTTGGCCCTTGATCTGGCGCGCGCTGATACAGCGGCCGCTCTAGCCTCATACACAGGGGCGGGCGCGGGCCCATTGGCCAATGTGATTGCAGCCCTGCCAACCCTGCCGCAAATTGATTTCCGCGCCGCATTCATCGAAGAAAATGATGGATGGGGCGATACGGAAAACTGGCAAACGATCAAGATTTACAGCCCTGATTACACCACAGGCTATTTCCTCAACGCGATTGATATGGAAAAGGGGCTTGAGGGTGTGAATGCTCGCCCTGAAAGCCAGCAGCTTTACATCAAACTGTTCATTCGCACGATGATTATGTCCTTGATCATCACAGGTTCCTGTATCCTGTTAGGCTATCCCGTGGCGTGGCTTTTGGCCAACCTACCTGTGCGCAGCGCCAATGTTTTGATGATCCTTGTTCTTCTGCCGTTCTGGACATCGCTCTTGGTGCGCACCAGTGCATGGAAAGTGCTGCTGCAACAGCAAGGCGTGATTAATGAAATCTTTGTCTGGCTTGGATTTGTCGATGATGCAAACCGCCTGATTTTGATGAATAACTCGACAGGCACGATTATTGCGATGACGCATATCTTGCTGCCCTTTATGATTTTGCCGCTTTATTCGGTGATGAAAACCATTCCGCCGTCTTACCTTCGCGCCGCCAAAAGTCTTGGCGCGACCAATTGGACAGCGTTCTGGCGGGTCTATTTCCCACAATCTGTTCCAGGGATTGGGGCGGGGTCGATTCTCGTGTTCATCTTGGCGATTGGCTATTACATCACGCCTGAAATCGTGGGCGGTACAGATGGTGTCTTTATCTCGAACCGCATTGCCTACCATATTTCATCCTCGCTCAACTGGGGCTTGGCGGCGGCTTTGGGCTCGATCCTTCTGGCCTTGGTCTTGGCGCTGTATTGGCTTTATGACCGCATTGTCGGCATTGATAACGTGAAATTGGGGGGCTGAGATTATGGCTCAATCGCTGAAACTTACGCTCAAGCGCCCCTCCCTTTGGGGGTTCACGGCACCCCTGACTGCGGCTGTGTCAGCGGCCTTTGGCTATATCGCAGGCACATCCTTTGGAAATCCGCTCACGGGGATTGTTGCGGGCGCTGTCATTGGGGGCATATTGGCGGCCTTGATGCACCCCATGGCTGAAAAGCGGATGATGGCGCGCCTTGGTGTGATTGCGATCTTCTTTGCCGCGGGTCTTTTCGCCACCAATTTGGGCGGCGGAATCGCAGCAGGCCTTGTGGGCGCGGTGCTGTCATGGTTCGTCTTCTGGATCGACACGGGCGATTATCGCAAAGGCGTGCCGATTTATTACACAGGCGGGCAGACCCTTTGGCATAACAGTTTCCTGTTTATCTGTGGACTGATCTTCTTCTTTCTGATTGCCCCGCTTTTCCCCGTGATGTGGCTGTCGTTTAACGCGCAGGATTTCTTTACCTTCACGCCCGAGATGCTGGCTTTTGACCCCGAGGGGTATTCGCTGAAGCATTACCGCGATTTCTTGACCACGGATGAGTGGATGCAGCCGCTGAAAAACTCGCTGATCATTGCGCCGATTGCGACTGTGATCTCGGTTAGTCTTGGCACATTGGCGGCCATCGGTTTGTCGCAATCCCATGTGCCTGGACGTCAAACCATCATGGCGGTTTTGATCTCGCCCATGATCGTGCCTTTGATCATCTCAGCGACAGGGATGTTCTTTTTCTACGCCCCTCTTGGTAATTGGTTGGAACTGACCTTGGGTCTGAACAAATCCTTCGTGGGTTATGTGAAGGTGATCTTGGCGCATGCCGTGTTGGGCGTGCCTTTTGTAATCATCACAGTGACCGCCACGCTTGTTGGCTTTGATCGGTCGCTGACGCGGGCGGCGGCGAATATGGGCGCAAACCCTGTGACCACCTTCTTCCGTGTGCAGATGCCGCTGATTTTGCCGGGTGTTATCTCAGGCGGTCTGTTCGCCTTTATCACCTCGTTTGACGAGGTTGTCGTGGTACTGTTTGTTGGTTCAGCGCAGCAGCAGACCCTGCCTTGGCAGATGTTCACGGGCCTCCGCGAACAAATCTCGCCAACGATTTTGGCGGCGGCCACGATCCTTGTGACCATCTCTATCCTGCTTTTGACCACAGTTGAACTTCTGCGCCGCAGATCAGAGCGACTGAGGGGCCTAAGCCCAAGCTGATTGGCGCAAGATCACATCATTAAGGCCGCATTGGGTATGCCGATGCGGCCTTTTTTTGATCTGATGTTGTGATAGAATTTGTGGAAATTGATAGGAAGTGTCTATGATCCAAAAATTAGAAATGCTGCTTGCTTTGGCTAAAACCCAGCACTTTGGCCGTGCGGCTGAATTGTTGGGGGTTACTCAGCCAAGCCTGTCCTCAGGGATCAAGCAACTGGAAGACCAGCTTGGGGTGAAGCTGGTGCAGCGCGGGTCACGCTTTGGCGGTCTGACTCCTGAGGGGCAACGCGCATTGGAGTGGGCGCGGCGTATCGTTGGCGATAGCCGCCAGTTGCGTGAAGAAATGCGTTATAGCCGCGAGGGGTTATCGGGCCATTTGCGCCTTGCGGTGATCCCAACCGCATTGACCGAAGCCGCGCGTCTGGTCAGCCGCTTTTCGCGCGCGCATCCCAATGTCAGTTTTTCTATTCTGTCCCGTTCGTCCGCCGAAATCCTCAAGCTGTTGGAAAATCTCGATGCAGATGCGGGTGTGACCTATTTGGACAATGAGCCTTTGGGACGCATGGTTAGCACGGGGCTCTATCGGGAAAATTACGCGGTTCTGTGCCGATCAGATCACCCTTTTGCGGCACAGACCCGAGTGGCATGGGCCGCGCTCGAGGGGATGAGCCTGAGCCTCCTAACCCCTGATATGCAAAATCGGCGGATCTTGAACCGCAATTTCGCGGCGCATGGTCTCGAGCCAAAATCGGTTGTCGAAAGCAATTCGACCATTGTTCTGGTGAGCCATGTGATTGAGGCAGGTGCGCTGACAGTTTTGCCGGAACCCATGGCGCAGTTCCTTGCCATTGGCCATGATCTGCGGGTGATCCCGTTGGAAGATGGGGCGCTGCGCCCTGAGGTGGGTTTGATCGCCCCCCATCAAGAGCCTTATACCCCCGTTTTCCGAAGCCTTTTACGCGTTGCGCGCGAGATGGCGGGCGAGGTAAATTGATAGATTTTGTCTATCGTTTAACGAAATTTTGATATTGAAATGGAATTAAGCCTCGGGCATTGGTCGGGCATCGCGCGCGCGTTCAGGCGTGGATGCGCGCGATCCTCACGACCAAAGGATTACGGCCATGCCCCGCGACCATGCTGATGCGAATGATCAAGACATCACGGCGATTGTGATGCGCCACATGGGGATGGAGGGGCCTCTGCTGCCCATGCTGCATGCCTTACAAGAGGAATTTGGGTATATTCCTGAAGCGGCCCGCCCGATCATTTGTGATGCGCTCAGCATCACAGGCGCGGAATTGCACGGGGTGATCAGCTTTTATCATGATTTCCGTACAGCGCCGTCCGCGCGGCACAGCTTGAAAATTTGTCGTGCCGAGGCCTGTCAGGCTGTTGGCGGCAAAGCGCTGTCTGATCGTATTCTCGCGATGCTTGGACTGGATTGGGGGCAGGCGCGCGCCGATGGGAAATTGGTGGTTGAGCCTGTTTATTGTCTTGGCCTATGCGCCTGTGCGCCTGCGGCTATGCTGGATGGCAAATTGATCGGTCGCGCCACCGAAGAAAAAATCATTAAAACCTTGTCGGAGGCGGGCCTATGAAAAAGATTTATATCCCCCGTGATGCCGCCGCCAAGGCGCTTGGGTCTGATGAGGTTGCGGCCACTTTGGCCGATGCGCTTATGGCGCGTGGGGAAGAGGCGCAGATCATCCGCAACGGAAGTCGCGGGATGATCTGGCTAGAACCTCTGGTCGAGATCGAAGAAAATGGCACCCGTTTGGCTTATGGCCCGATTGCGGCGGATCAAGTCGAGGATCTTCTGGCAGACAAGATCGAGACGCTCGGCCCTGTCGAAGATATTCCGTTTTTTGCCAAGCAAAACCGCCTGACTTTTGCGCGCTGCGGTTTGATTGATCCGCTCAGCTTGTCGGATTACCGCGCTCACGGCGGCCTTGTGGGACTGTCTCGTGCCGCCGCCATGAGTGCCGCTGACATTGTCGCAGAGGTTATCGCCTCTGGATTGCGCGGGCGTGGTGGTGCAGGCTTCCCGACTGGGATCAAGTGGAAAACTGTCTCAGAGGCGGCAGGCCCTCAGAAATACATCGTTTGCAACGCAGACGAGGGGGATAGCGGAACCTTCGCGGATCGGATGATCATGGAAGGGGATCCTTTCTGCTTGATTGAAGGCATGGCGATTGCGGGACTGGCCACAGGGGCCACGCGCGGGTTTGTATATATCCGTTCCGAATATCCCGATGCGATTGAAGTGATGGAAGAGGCGGTCACCATCGCCCGTTCCGAAGGCGTTTTGTGTGACGATGTGTTGGGATCAGGCAAAGCCTTTGATCTTGAGATTCGCGTGGGGGCAGGGGCATATGTTTGCGGCGAAGAGACATCGCTTTTGAACAGCCTTGAGGGCAAACGCGGTGTTGTGCGCGCCAAGCCGCCGCTGCCCGCCTTAGAGGGTTTTCTAGGGCGGCCAACCGTTGTGAATAACGTCCTGTCCTTGGCAACGATCCCTGTGATTTTCGAAAAGGGTGCGGCGCATTATGCCAGTTTTGGCCTTGGTCGGTCAAAAGGGACGATGCCAATCCAGATTGCAGGCAATGTTGCGCGCGGCGGGTTGTTTGAAACCGCCTTTGGGATGCCTTTGGGCGAATTGGTCAACGAGATTGTGGGCGGCACCGCTACGGGGCGGCCCGTCAAAGCGGTTCAGGTGGGCGGCCCCTTGGGTGCCTATATGCCCCCGTCCAAATTTGACACGCCTTTTGCCTATGAGGAATTTGATGGGCAGGGCGGGCTGATTGGGCATGCGGGCGTGGTCGTTTTTGACGACAGCGCCGACATGGTTCAGATGGCGCGGTTTGCGATGGAATTTTGCGCGGTGGAATCTTGCGGGAAATGCACGCCCTGCCGCATTGGGGCAAGACGCGGGGTGGAAACCATCGACCGCATTGCCGCCGGGGATGCGACCGCAATCCCCTTGTTGACCGATCTGTGCGAGACGATGAAAGACGGCTCGCTCTGCGCGCTTGGCGGGTTCACGCCTTACCCCGTCATGTCGGCGCTTCAGAATTTTCCAGATGAATTTGGGGCTACCCCCGCCAATCAGGCCGCGGAATAGGAGGGTTTTGATCCATGAAAGATTTCATCATTCCTTGGGATGACCGCGACATGGGAACGCCCGCTAAGACGGGCGCGCCTGTCAGTCTGACGATTGATGGTGTGGCGGTTACTGTGCCAGAGGGCACAAGCGTTATGCGCGCCGCAGCCGAGGCGGGATTGTCGATCCCCAAGCTCTGCGCGACGGACAGCCTTGAGGCCTTTGGCTCTTGCCGTTTATGCGTTGTCGAAATCGAGGGGCGGCGCGGCACGCCCGCCTCCTGCACGACACCCGTGGCCGAGGGTATGGTGGTTCATACCCAAAACGCCAAGCTGCACAAACTGCGCCGCGGGGTGATGGAGCTGTATATCAGCGATCACCCGCTTGATTGTTTGACATGTGCCGCCAATGGCGATTGCGAATTGCAGGACATGGCGGGCGCGGTTGGATTGCGCGATGTGCGCTATAGCGCGACCGAAGGGGCGAGTATCGCCAACCATTTCACCGCGCGTGATACCAATGGGGATCTCAACCCCGAATATTTACCCAAGGATGAAAGCAATCCTTATTTCACCTATGACCCCTTCAAATGCATCGTCTGCAACCGCTGTGTTCGGGCCTGCGAGGAGGTGCAAGGCACGTTTGCGCTGACCATCGAGGGGCGTGGGTTTGACAGCCGCGTATCAGCAGGCGGCCCGTTGGATGATTTCCTCAGTTCGGATTGCGTGTCATGCGGTGCTTGCGTGCAGGCCTGTCCAACTGCAACTTTGCAGGAAAAATCTGTCATCGAATTGGGCACGCCGCAACGCTCGGTCGTGACCACATGCGCCTATTGTGGTGTGGGCTGTTCGTTCAAAGCAGAATTGAATGGCGATCAATTGGTGCGGATGGTGCCCTATAAACACGGCAAGGCCAATCGCGGGCATTCCTGCGTGAAGGGGCGCTTTGCCTATGGCTACGCCACCCATAAAGACCGCATTTTGAACCCGATGATCCGTGATGACATCTCCGAGCCATGGCGCGAAGTGTCATGGGAGGAGGCGCTTGGCTTCGCCGCGCAAAAACTGCGGGGCATTCAGGCGACGTATGGCCAGAAATCCATCGGCGTGATCACCTCAAGCCGTTGCACGAACGAAGAAACCTTCCTTGTGCAAAAACTCGCGCGTGCGGTGTTTGGCAATAACAATACCGACACTTGTGCGCGGGTCTGCCATTCGCCAACCGGTTATGGCTTGGGCCAAACCTTTGGCACATCGGCAGGGACGCAAGATTTTGACTCGGTCGCGCATGCGGATGTGGTTGTCGTGATTGGGGCCAACCCAACCGATGGCCACCCCGTTTTCGCAAGCCGTCTGAAAAAGCGCCTGCGCCAAGGGGCAAAGCTGATTGTGATTGACCCACGCCGCATTGATCTGGTGAAATCCGCCCATATCAAGGCCGCGCATCACCTGCCGCTGAAGCCTGGCACAAATGTGGCGGTTGTTACGGCCATGGCCCATGTGATTGTCACAGAAGGTCTTGCGAACGAGGCCTATATCCGCGAGCGCTGCGATTGGGATGAGTTCGAAGATTACGCAGAATTTATTGCTGACCCGCGCCATAGCCCCGAGGCGGTTGAGGCCTTGACGGGTGTGCCTGCTGCGGAACTGCGCGCCGCAGCGCGCCTATATGCAACGGGCGGCAATGGGGCGATTTATTACGGCTTGGGTGTGACAGAGCATTCCCAAGGCTCGACCACAGTGATGGGGATCGCCAATTTGGCGATGCTTACGGGCAATGTGGGCCGCGAAGGGGTGGGTGTGAACCCGCTGCGTGGACAAAATAACGTGCAAGGCTCGTGTGATATGGGGTCTTTCCCGCATGAATTGCCGGGCTATCGCCATGTCAAAAACGCCGATGTGCGCGCTATTTTTGAGCAAGCTTGGGGCGTTGAGATTGACCCAGAGCCAGGCCTGCGCATCCCCAATATGTTGGATGCGGCAGTGGCGGGTAAGTTTAAAGGGCTTTACTGCCAAGGCGAAGATATCCTTCAGTCTGACCCAGATACCAAACATGTGGCGGCAGGTTTGGCCGCGATGGACTGCGTGATCGTGCATGATCTTTTCTTGAATGAAACTGCTAATTACGCCCACGTTTTCTTGCCTGGCTCAACCTTCCTTGAGAAAGATGGCACCTTCACCAATGCTGAGCGGCGCATCAACCGCGTGCGCGAAGTCATGGCGCCAAAGGCAGGGATGGCTGATTGGGAAGTAACGCAAGCCTTGGCCAATGCCATGGGGGCAGGGTGGAACTATACCCACCCGTCTCAAATCATGGAGGAAATCGCCGCCACCACCCCAAGCTTTGCTGGCGTTGATTACGCGGTGCTTGAGGAAAAAGGCAGCGTGCAATGGCCGTGCAATGACGCAAACCCAGAGGGCACGCCATTGATGCATGTTGATGGGTTTGTGCGCGGCAAGGGGCGCTTTATTCTGACTGAATATGTTGCCACCGATGAGCGCACAGGGCCGCGCTTCCCACTTTTGCTGACCACAGGGCGTATCTTGAGCCAGTATAATGTGGGGGCGCAGACACGGCGCACGGAAAACACCGTCTGGCATGAGGAGGATGTGTTGGAAATCCATCCCCATGACGCAGAAACACGCGGGATCAAGGAGGGCGATTACGTCAAGCTGGCCTCGCGGTCAGGCGAGACATCCCTGCGCGCCAAGATCACTGATCGCGTCAGCCCAGGTGTGGTCTATACAACCTTCCACCACCCGCAGACGCAGGCCAATGTGATCACCACCGATTTCTCGGATTGGGCCACGAATTGCCCTGAATATAAGGTGACAGCGGTGCAAGTGTCGCAATCAAATGGCCCGACTGAATGGCAAGAAAGCTATGAGGCGCAGGCCAAGGCGGCGCGGCGTATCCTGCCAGCGGCGGAATAGCTATGGCTGCGGCCCCTTTGGCGCGCGCGGTGGTAAAGGCCACCCGTGACGGCCTGACGGCCGAAGACCGTGCCTTGGCCGAAGAATGCCCTGTGGCTATGGTCTTTGATGGGGGCACGCAAGCGGTCATGATGGCCACCCCGCGTGATCTCGAAGATTTCGCGCGGGGCTTTGCCAAGACCGAAGGCTTTATCGCGAGCGATGCCGATATTCGCGAGATTGAGATTGTCCGCCACGAGGCGGGTGAAGGCATTGAAGCACGGCTTTGGCTTGATGCCGCGCAATCAAAGGTCTTGCAGGCGCGGCGCCGCTCGATGATGGGCCCTGTGGGATGTGGGCTGTGTGGTATTGATAGCCTTGCGCAAGCGATGCGGGATATCGCGCCCTTACCGCACGATATAGCCCCTTTGCCCCTCACCCCGCTATTGGGTGCGGCGGAGGCCTTGCGGGGTCACCAACCTTTGCACGATGAAACCCATGCGGTTCACGCGGCGGCGTTTTTTCATCCCTCACAGGGCATTGTCTTGGCGCGCGAGGATGTTGGGCGGCACAATGCGCTTGATAAGCTGATCGGCGCGATGGGGGCGGCACATATTGATCCGACTGCGGGCGCGATTGTGATCACTAGCCGCGTCTCGGTCGAGATGGTGCAAAAAACCGTTATCGCAGGCGCGCCTGTGCTGATCGCGGTTTCCGCACCAACCGCGTTGGCCTTGGATGTTGCAGATCAGGCGGGGCTGTGCGTGGCGGCATTGGCGCGCAAAGGGCAATTTGAAATTTTCACGCATCCCCAGCGGATAGAACAAGGATAGATCACTATGGCATCGGATAAGCTGATTACGATGGCGAACCAGATCGCCACATTTTTCGAAAGCCAAAAAGGCGATGACTTGGCCGAGCGTGTTGCGGCCCATCTGAACGATTTTTGGGGGCCAGAGATGCGCGCTGATTTTGTAGGCCTTGTCAGCGACTCGTCACAGGCTGGCCGATTGCATCCGCTGGCACGCGATGCCGTGGCATTGTTGAGTCTGCCTCAAGACTTTTGATCATCCTCTGCTGCGAGGTCAGAGGTAAGATCAAGTTTTGATGCGGGTGAAAAGCCGCCCACCTCTTGCAGAACCATATCTCGGGCTTTAGATCACCTCACAGAAAGTTGAGACCACCGAAGAAGGCAAAAAGAACGGGCAGCGGTCAGTGTGACCTTCCCATTATGCGCTCATGGCGGGTTGGCGCAGGTTGGGGCGATATCTTGGCGTTTTTCACGCGCATTCTCTATCGGACGCAGAAAATGCGCCGTTAATTGGGTGTCAGATATTGACCTTTCCCGCAAAGCCTTTGCAGATTGATACAGCATAATCGCGCATCACCCAAGATGCGCCTAGAACAGGGAAGTAACATGAGCAGCGCAGGCCAGATATTGCCTATCATTGCCATTTTACCGTTTTTGGGCGCCTTGGTGCCGGGGTTGATGATCCGCGCGGGGCGCAATGCTTGCGCCACATTTACCGCGATCCCCACGGCTTTGGCGCTTATTATGTTGGGCACGCTTGCCCCTGCGGTATTTCGTGGCGAGGTTTTGACCTATTCCGTCCCTTGGCTGCCTGCCATGGGTTTGGAGATGGCATTCTTCCTTGATGGTTTGGGCCTAATGTTTGCGGGCATGATCTTGGGCGTGGGCCTGTTGATCACGCTTTATGCGCGGTTCTACCTGTCGGACAAAGACCCGATGGGGCAATTTTACACCTATCTTCTGCTGTTCCAAGGCGCGATGCTCGGCATCGTTTTGTCTGACAATATCCTGCTTTTGCTGATTTTCTGGGAGTTGACCTCGCTCTCCTCCTTCTTGCTGATTGGCTACTGGAAACACCTGCCCGAAGGTCGCCAAGGCGCGCGGATGGCTTTGGCTGTCACGGGTGCGGGTGGTTTGGCCATGATCGGGGGATTGGTCATTTTGGGCCAGCTTGCAGGCAGCTATAACCTGACGGATATTTTGCAGGCAGGCGATGCGATCCGCGCCTCCGACTGGTATTTGCCCGCGCTGATTTTGATCCTGCTTGGCGCCTTTACAAAATCCGCGCAGTTCCCCTTCCATTTCTGGCTGCCCCACGCGATGGCTGCGCCCACACCTGTGTCAGCCTATCTGCATTCGGCGACCATGGTGAAGGCGGGCATTTTCTTGATGGCGCGGATGTGGCCCGTTTTGGCAGGCACGCCTGAGTGGTTCTACATCGTGGCCACGACAGGTTTGATCACGATGGTGATGGCCGCGAAGATCGCACTGTTCAAAGACGACCTAAAGGCATTATTGGCCTTCTCGACTGTCAGCCATTTGGGCCTTTTGACCTTGCTCTTGGGGATGGGCACGAAATTTGCCGCTGTCGCGGCGGTGTTTCATATCCTCAACCACCTGACCTTTAAGGCCGCTTTGTTCATGAGCGTGGGAATTGTTGACCATGAAACCCATACCCGCGATATCAAGCGGCTTGGCGGTTTGCGTCACCTGATGCCCATCACCGCGGTAATTGCGGTGATTGGGTCGTTGTCTATGGCGGGTATCCCGCTTTTCAACGGGTTCTTGTCCAAGGAAATGATGCTTGAGGCGGCGGTGCATACCCCTTGGGTGGGGGCGCATTGGGTGATGCCAGTATTTGCAACCCTGGGGGCATTATTCTCGGTCGCCTATTCGTTCCGTTTGATCGTTCATGTCTTTTTTGGGCCAAAGCGGGATGACTATCCGCATATGCCGCATGATCCGGGGTTTGGGATGTGGGCCGCGCCCGCCTTCTTGGTCGTTTTCGTTGTTTTGATCGGCCTCTTCCCCGCCCTGATTGCGGGGCCTTTGGTGGCCACGGCAGGGCAGGCGGTCATCGGCGGGGAGTTGCCTTATTACGCCCTCAAGATTTGGCATGGCTTCACGCCTGCCTTGTTTATGTCCATCGGCGCGGTGGTCGGTGGTTTGATCCTGCTCGCCCTGCATGACAAGCTTGAGCGTCTTTGGAACGCGGTGCCGCGCCCTGAGGCGAAAGTGATTTTTGATGCTCTTTATGGCGTGCTTCAGCGGGCCATGTCGGCCCTTAACGGGGCGTTGCACAATGGCGCGATCAGTCGCTATTTGGCAATCTTCGTGGTTGCCATTTTGGCGGCAGGCTACATCGCATATAGCGGCGCGGGTATCGGCCCTGTCACGCGCGAGGCTTTGCCAATCACCCCGATAGCCACAGCGGGGTGGGTGGCCATGGTGATCGCAACGGCGCTTGTTGTCTTGAACCACCGCAAGCGGTTCTTGTCGCTGATTTTGATCAGTATTATTGGCCTGGGTGTCTCTGGTGCCTTTGTCTACCTCTCGGCGCCTGATCTGGCGCTGACGCAAATCTCGGTTGAGACGGTGACGATCTTGCTGTTGTTGATTGCGCTGCATTTCTTGCCGAAATACACCCCTACCGAAAGCAGCCCCGCTTTGCGCATGCGCGATGGTGCGATTGCGATTGCGGCGGGTGTTGGGGTTGCGGCCTTGTCCATGGCGTTCCTCTTGCGGGATTTTTCGTCAATCTCGCATTACCACCTCGCCAATTCCAAAACAGGCGGCGGCGGCACCAATGTTGTGAACGTGATCTTGGTCGATTTCCGTGGCTACGACACCTATGGCGAGATCATCGTTCTGGGTATTGCGGGTCTGGTGATCTATGCCCTGATGGAGGCGCTGCTCTCTGGCCCTGTGGGGCGGCGGTTGCGGCGCAGCGCGAACCCTGATCGTGGGGATTTGTCGCGTGATCGTCACCCGTTGATGATGGTTGTCGCAACCCGCGTGATGCTGCCTATTGTGTTGATGGTCGGGGTCTACATGTTCCTGCGCGGCCATAACCAACCGGGTGGTGGATTCGTTGCGGGGCTGATCGTGTCGATTGCGCTTTTGACGCAATATATGGCGTCAGGCTTTGCTTGGGCGCAGGAGCGGCAAAAATTCGAATATCACAGCTTGATTGGTTGGGGCGTGGTGATTGCAGGCATGACGGGGATGGGCGCGTGGCTTTCGGGCACGCCGTTCCTGACCTCTGCCTTTGGGTATTTCCATTTCCCGCCCATTGAGGAATTCGAATTGGCAACAGCAGCCCTTTTTGATCTGGGTGTCTTCTTGACGGTGCTGGGGGCGGTGATGCTGATGCTCTATTCCTTGGCTCGTATTGCCTTTACCAGCGGTGAGCGTGCCAATCCCGAACCAATGGATTTTGATCCCGCGCGCGCCGATGACACGGCGCAAGAGCAGACTGCGAAGGGGGTTTGAGATGGAGTTTCTTGTAGCCAGCGCGGTCGGCATTCTGACCGCTGGGGGCGTTTACCTGATCTTGCGGTTGCGGGCCTTTCCCGTGATCCTTGGTCTTGCCCTTTTATCCTATGCGGTGAACCTATTTTTGTTCTCAACAGGCCGCCTTGTGGTAAATGCAGCGCCCATCCTCAACCCCTATGGTGATCAGCCCTACACGGATCCGTTGCCACAGGCCTTGGTTCTGACGGCGATTGTGATTTCCTTCGGGATGACGGCGGTTTTGGTGATGATTTCCTTGGGCTCATTTTTCGAAAACGAAAGTGATGAGATCAATCTTGACGCCGAAGACGCAGCAGAAGAGGGGACGAAATGATGCATTGGATCATTGCCCCCGTTATTCTGCCTGCGATGCTTGCACCGATCATCGCTTATGTGATGCGGCACGACATAACCCTTGCGCGGGTTGGATCATTTGCAGGCGTTCTTGGCCTATTGAGTCTTGCGATTGGCCTCTTTGTGATGGCTTCGGGCGGCGAGACATTTGTCTATCGCCTCGGCGATTGGCCCGCACCTTTTGGCATTGTTTTGGTGCTTGATCGCCTTTCGGCGCTGATGGTCTTGCTGACGGCGATTTTGGCCTTGGTAGTGCTTTATCATGTTGTCGTAACCGATTGGGATAAGCGAGGCCGCCATTTCCACGCGCTCTATCAATTCCAACTTATGGGGATTGTGGGGGCATTTCTGACGGGGGACGCGTTCAACCTCTTTGTGTTCTTTGAGGTTCTCTTGATCGCGTCTTATGGGTTGATGATCCATGCAGGGGGCAAGATCCGTCTGAAGGCAGGCTTGCAATATGTGGTGATGAACCTTGCAGGCTCAACCCTCTTTTTGTTCGCGCTTGGCACGCTTTACGCCTCGACTGGCACGCTGAATATCGCGGATATGGCCGTGAAAATTGCGCAGGTGCCCGTAGAGGATGCAGCCCTAGTGCGGGTTGCGGGGATTTTGTTGCTGTTTGTCTTTGCGGTCAAAGCCGCGTTGTTCCCTGTGCAATTTTGGTTGCCTGCAACCTATTCCAACGCACCAGCCCCCGTTGCTGCGCTTTTCGCCATCATGACCAAGGTTGGTGCTTATGCAATCTTGCGCATTCACACCATCGCCTTTGGCCCTGAGGCGGGCGCGATTGGGGATATGGTGACCGCGTGGTTGATCCCAATGGCGGCTTTGACTTTGGCGGTTGGGGCGATTGGTGTCTTTGGCGCCAAACGTTTGGAGCACCTCATCGCCTATGCTGTGATCGGGTCAATGGGCACGATGATGTTGGCGGTTGCCGCCATGACCCCTGCGGCGGCCTCCGCGGCGATATATTACATGCTGAACTCGACTCTTGCGGCAGCGGCGCTGTTCTTATTTGCAGATCTCTATCTGTCGCGGCGCGGCGAAGGTGGCAGGGTAATCCTTGCAGCACCTTTGGCGCAAAACGGGCTTTTTGCGGCTGCCTTTTTTGCCGCAGGGATTGCGATGGTGGGTATGCCCCCATTGAGCGGCTTCTTGGGCAAGTTGTTGATCCTCGAGGCCTTGGCCGATGGCCCGCATATCACTTTAGCCTTTTCGGCCATCTTGATAGGCTCTTTGGTGATGATCTTGGGCTTTGTGCGCGCGGGATCAATCCTGTTCTGGAAATCGGTTACGGTCGCACCAGACCCCGATGCAGAGGCCGCCCCGCCTGTCACCCTATCGCAAGGGGCGGGAATGGGTGCGCTTGTCGCGCTCTTAGTGTGGCTGACCCTCTTCGCAGGCCCAATTTATGATGCGGGCGCGGCTGCGGCGGATCAATTGTTCTTCCCGCAGGGCTATATTGAGGCGGTGCTTGCACCCCATGGCGAAGGATGACCCCCATGCTCAGACGCATCTTTCCACATCCCTATCTTTCGCTTTTGCTGACATTGGTCTGGTTGGGCCTCGTCAACAAGGTGACGCTTGGCAATATTTTGCTTGGCGGGTTCCTTGGGCTTGTTCTGCCTTTGATGACATCGATCTACTGGCCGCATCGGCCTATTCTACGTCACCCGTTCAAGGCGATCGAATTTATGCTGATCGTGCTGTGGGATATTGTTGTCGCGAATATTCAAGTCGCGAAGGTGATCTTGTTCAAGCGCAATGCCAATATCCATTCGCAATGGGTGGTAGTGCCGCATGATCTGACCTCGGCTGAGGCGATCACGATTTTGGCGGGAACCATCACGATGACCCCCGGCACGGTGTCGACCATGCTGTCCTCGGACGGGAAGGCGATCTTGGTTCACACTTTGGACACGGATGATCCCGATGCCGTGCGCGATGAGATCAAAACCCGCTATGAGCGCCGTTTGAAGGAGATTTTCCAATGATCACCTATGCGTTGATTTTCGCGATGGCCTGTTTTGGCATCGGCCTCTTGGCCAATCTCTATATTCTGGCCACGGGCGCTGATCTTGCGGATCGCATCCTTGCCTTGGATACAATGGTGCTGAATGTCATTGCCTTGGTCGTGCTTTACGGCATTTGGCAGGGAACGGGCGTTTATTTCGAAGCCTCCATGCTGATCGCAATGGTCGGGTTTGTGTCAACCGTTGCTTATTGCCGCTTTTTGTTGCGCGGCGACATTATCGAATAGGGGATGGTGATGTTGGCAGAAATTATCATCAGCGCGCTCTTGGTCATCGGCGGGATTTTTGGCCTCGTGGGTTCATTCGGGATGATCAAGTTGCAAGACACGTTGCAAAGGCTGCACGCGCCGACCAAGGCCGCAACTTTGGGCGTGGGTGGGGTGCTTCTGGCCTCGATGCTCTATTTCCTATTGATAAAAGGGCATCTGAGCTTTCACGAGCTGCTGATCACCTTGTTCTTGTTCCTCACCGCACCGATTTCGGGTCATTTTATCGCAAAGGCCTATATGGCGCGGCGGGTGCGCGAAACGGAGTTGCCGCCATCAGGTGGGGATTACGGCTGGGCCGCCTATAACGATCCACCCGCACAACCTGAGGACGATAAGACCGCTTAATCAGCCAAACAGCCTGCCGCGGGCGGTGATGATATTGCCCGTGATCAGCGCGCCATAGCCTCCGCAGATTACAGCGAAGAGCGTCCAAGGCATCGAAAAGATCAAGCCGATAAAGACCACTGTGACAATCATCAAAGGTGCGATTGACCAGCGCGGGATTTTCAGCGCCTTTGGCGAAAAGGTTTTTAGCGTGGAGATCATCAAAATCGCCACAATCCCCAACCAAAGCGCGGCAGCGAACGGGTGCATGATTGGGAAATCCCAACCTGCAAAAATGAGATAAAGCGGCAATAGCCCCAACATTGCGCCACCTGGGGCAGGGACGCCTACGAAATGGGGTTTGCTGTTTTCAACCTCTTCGATGACATCATCGAGATCAGGTGTGCTGTCCTCGATTTTGCCAGGTTCGGCCCGCATGACGTTAAAGCGCGCAAGGCGCAGGCAACTTGCCCCTGCAAAGGTCAAAACGGCGATCCATCCTAAAGATCCAGTGCCATCCAAGATCATATGATAGACAAGCAGCGCGGGCGCGACCCCAAAGCAAAGGAAATCTGACAGGCTGTCCAATTCTGCGCCAAGGCGAGAGGTGGCGTTGAGGCGGCGGGCAATTAGCCCGTCTAGCCCGTCCATCACAGCCGCAAGCAGGATTAACACCACCGCCGTTTTGAACCGCCCATCCATCGCAAAACGGATCGAGGTAAGGCCCAAACACATGCCTGTCAAAGTGACAAGATTGGGCAGTAGAAGGGCAAAAGGCACCCCCTCATTTCCAGAATTGCGCGAAAACAGACGTTTCATTGCCGCGGGCCTTAGTGTTGCGTGTCAGGGTCAAGCGTGGCGATCACAGTCTCGCCTGCGATCATGGTTTGTCCGATCTCGACCAAAGGCTCTGCGCCCTCTGGCAGGTAGATATCAAGCCGCGAGCCAAAGCGGATCAGGCCAAAGCGTTGCCCGCGCTCCATCGCTTCATCCACAACGCTCCAACACAGGATGCGGCGTGCAACCAATCCTGCAATCTGCACCACACCATATTTGCGGCCATCGGGCAGTTCAACGGCGATGCCGTTGCGCTCATTATCGGTCGAGGCTTTGTCGAGCGAGGCGTTGAGGAATTTGCCCTCATGATAGGCCACGGCCGTGATCCGCCCCGCCGCAGGGATACGGTTCACATGGCAATTAAAGACGGACATGAAAACCGAGATGCGCGTCATCGGCGCCTCGCCCAAGCCAAGTTCGGCGGGTGGGGTCGCAGGTTCAAGCAGGGACACCACACCATCGGCGGGCGAGACCATCACGCCAGCGCGATCTGGGGTGACGCGCTCGGGGTCGCGAAAAAAGTAATAGACCCACACTGTCAGACCCGTGCCAATCCACCCCAAAGGTTCCCATAGCGCGAAGAGGACAAGCGTGATCGCCGCCGCAATGGCCACGAATTTGCGCCCTTCGGGATGCATGGGTTTGACAAAGGTGGAGAGCATCGAAACCGACATTTTGGCCATTCCTGAAAGGATTACGTTAGCGCTTGCCTAATCTGCGAAGGCCCATGCGTAAAGGGGCAATAACAGATGCCCGTCATTCTGGCCCTATGTGCAGGGCAGGACAAGGGCGTTGTCATAAACCGCGCCCGTGGCATCGCGATAGAGCCATAATTCGTTGATTGCATCCGTCCAAGCGCCCAAATATGCCCCGCTCTCGAGATAAAAAGTAACTTCCTCGCCCCGATCAGAGTGTTGATGTGCAAATTGCGCCGTAAAGCGCGCGCGTCCGTCAGCAATCTTGGCCTGTGGCAGTGCCGTGGCGCGCAGAGACGCGAAATAGCGCCGAGGTTGATCGACCCGCACTGTGGCCGTGACATCCCCCGCGCGGCAGGTCAGCTCAAGCTGATAGGGTGGGGTGGCGGTCGCAAAAGCAAGCCCCGCGACTGTGAAACCCAAGACGGCCCATGCGGTAAGGATAGGCTTCACGATCTGTCCTCCCGTTTTGCCTCGCGCCGTTGGTGCAAATGGTAAAGGGCGGGTGCCGCCACTTCGCGATAGGCCCAATCCACAACCAAGCGCAGTGGCCATAGTCCAACCAGGCGCGCAATCCATCTTGTGCGAGGCATAGCCTGCCAAAGCGCCAAAAAGGCCGCAACCCCCGTTTTATGCACATCTGGGCTGTCCGTCTCGCGTAAATGCAGCGCTCGCAGAGCAGCATCTGTGCTGACACCCCAGTCTGCGGCAGCGTCATCCGTTATGGGAACAAAGCGGAAATGCTCAGGCGCGCGTTTTTTATACTGATTGATTTCCCAACTGCAGATGGGACAATTGGCATTGTAAAGCAGTTCGATTTCGGGGGGCAGATGGGCTCTATGCTTGGTCATGGGGCATAGATAGTACAGGTTTGAACACTGTCACCTTCTATGAACGAATTCTGCCGCTAAAGGATCACCCTCAATCGATAGAACGAAAACGACCATAAAAAATCTGAATTATTATGGCATGGCAATTATATCTGTCGGCAGCGTTTCAATTCCTATGGCAGTCATCATCGAGTGGATTTGGCCTCTGTGATGGGTCTGATGATTGAACATGTGAACAATCGCAAGAGACTTATTTATCCTTATCTCTTTTTGATAAACTCGTGAGAACCAGATGAGTTCTTCCTCAAGGGTAATCTGAGTTAAATCACAAACCCATTTCATGATGCGCTGATCTAATTTTTTACGCTCTTCATTCCAATCTCCAAACGTTTTTGTAAGTTCCGCGCTTTGATCAACGGACGCTTTTGAACCTTCGCCATCGTCAAAGCGCGACATCCAAATTTGATCACCCCAAAGAAGGTGATTAAGAGTGCCAAGTATTGACCCGAAGAAGGCGCCACGATCAACAGTTAAAACCTCATGAGAACAGGCACTTAGGCTTGAGTGGATGTTGGTATTTTGCCAACTGTTGTAACGGGCCATTTGTTCACAGAATTGGGGCGTAATCATCAAATAATTCCTTTTTGTTTATATTTGACTTTATAGTCGCAATTATCGGTTAATCGCACCCGCGACCTCGCTTGACCAAGCTTTGGATTACTGTTGTGAGTGTGGGCCTATTTTTCAGACTAAGGCAATTATGAAAATAACCAAAATAAAAAGCCATGTTCTACAATATGAACTGCCAGAAGACCTTGGATATTCCCAACAATTCTACTCAAAGCGAAGTGCGCATTTGGTTAAGGTGGAAACCGAGGAAGGGCTGTTTCTTGGGTCAGATTTCTGAGGGTTCCCTTGCAAGTTATTTGCATCATCACCCACCATATGTTTTGATGATTGGCTAATCGGCGTTATGAGATATGTTAGTGAGAACTTGGACGAAGTCCGAAGTAACCCAAGCCATCCCTATGAGCTCATCAAGCAAGACCCATCAGGTTTGCTGTGCCATCTATCAATCCTCAAATTAAAAAAAATTTTACCGCTCAAGGGCTGACGCTGCTGCTTTAGTGAGGGGCCACTTTTTGAGCTGCAGAGGACTTTATATCGGAGATTGTAAGCGGCTGAGCACGCCCTTTAAAAACCGCTAAAGGCGCCTACAGTCGCCTTCTGCGCCACCCACTGCCACGTTATACTCCCTACTTACAATTACCTGTCGATAAGACCCTGAGTTAGGATTATAATCCATCGTATAGTCATACATGCCGCCACTGTAGCGGAAAGAAAACCTTAACTCGTATCGACTTCCCCTCTGCCTCACAGTCCCACTATTAACATTTACCAACGAGCCGAAAGAGTTTGTGGTGAACTCATTGTGATCCAAGGTAAACTGTGAGGTGGCTGGCAGAGCGTGTTCGGCAGTATCCAGTGTCGGAATATTGCCCAGATATAATGTCTGCCTTTCGCAGCTTATAGTGAAAGTTTCCGCACCAGCAGCGCTGACCATCACAGCGTTAGCAATTATTGCCGCTGAGACGAAGTAACGATTGATCATTGAACACCTCATAAGCTTCACTCTATTTTTAATATTATTTAATTTTCGCAAGAATTGAAGCTTCCAGCTCCTCAATCGACCGCTCGGGCGCAGAGACCCCAACACGGTCACTGAACAGCCCCACAGACTTGCCAAGGAGCTCAAGCGCCTTCAGGCGCGCTGAAGGGGTGGATGCCTCACAGGCCATCGCCGTGAGCTCATGCAGCACGAACTCTCTCACACCCTCTCTTTTCTCTGCGGCACTGAGCTCTGCCTCAGCCTTCAGCTGATCTATCCTTGCAGAAACCTTGGGGTGCCCCCGGGGTGGGGTAGCGCAGAAAGCAGATTCTTCAAAAGAGGGGGGGTAATGGCATCTCCCTTTAGGGAGCCATTATGGTAACAACCCACTTCTTTTGGATATTATCTTTATAATTCAATGTAAAATGGCGGAGGAGGTGTCCGTATAATTATTATTCTACAATGTTCCTCGTAATTCTATTTTTCTTTTATTTTATTAGATAAAATAGCCTTCATATTCCAGACAGATCTTGAAAAATCTAGCGTGTTCCACTAACTTTGTGGGGGTTGATGAGGGGGTTATATGGCAAAAAAGCGACTAACATCCCAGTTTTTGAACTCTAATCCTTCGCCAGGCAAATACTACGATGACAGCGGCACTGGGCTGTTCATCAACGTAGGTAAATCTGGAACAAAAGGATGGGGACAGAAAATCCGTTTTGGCGGCAAGCAGCAGGAGCTTGGATTAGGCAGGTACCCTTACGTATCTTTGGCCGAGGCTCGTAGATTGGCATCTGAAAACCAAGCTCTGAAAGCGCAAGGTGTTAATCCCAAATCCCAAAGGACCAAAGTGTCGGTGGTGCCTACATTTGCAGAGCTTGCAGAAGAATTTATTCCCATAAAGCAAAAAAGCCTTTCAAATGCCAAACACCGAGAGCAGTGGCGAAGTACCATCGAACGCTACGTTCTACCAAAGATTGGTAGGTTGCCGGTAAATGAAATTTCGATCCAGCATATAGAACGCATTCTATCACCGATCTGGGAAGGTAAGACAGAAACTGCCAGTCGAGTGAGGGGCCGCATCGAAGCCATCTTAGACTATGCAATTGTCAATGAATTCATGTCCCCGCCCAATCCTGCCGCATGGAAAGGTAACTTATCAATTTTACTTCCACAGAGACCCAAGATTTCGGAAGAAAATCATCATCCTGCATTGCAAGTCGGTGACGCACAACGTTGGTGGGCAGAGCTTAAATCTCGGGATGGCCATGGGGCATTAGCTCTACAAATGCTGACTTTGTGTGCCGCAAGGTCAAATGAAATAAGAGGGATGCGTTGGGACGAGATCGAACTGTTTGATCGGAAAAAGGCAGAAGAGCGAGGATACCATGGTATTTGGACATGCCCACCAGAGCGCATGAAAGCAAATCGTAAACACAGAGTACCGTTAATTGAGCCAATGATACGCTTACTCGACAAATGCCAAAACTCAGAAGGTCTTGTATTTCCTTCAACGAAAAACAAACCGCTATCTGACATGACACTATCGGCCGTTATGCGGCGCATGAATGACGAAGATGCTGTTGGGTACGTAGATCTAACATCACGGCGTCCTGCAGTACCTCACGGCCTGAGATCAACATTCAGAAATTGGGTTGCCGAGACTGGGCAGTCACGAGAGGCCGCAGAACTTCAGCTTGCACATAAATTTGCGAGTAAAGTTGAGCATGCGTATTACCGAACGGATTTACTGCCGCAACGTGCCGACCTTTTAAGAGACTGGTTTTGTTTTTTAGAGGGCCCAGATGCCATGATAAAATAGACGGCAAAAAAATTAAACAACCAAAAAAGGAGTAGATAACTGACAGATAAATATTGGAGGAACTCTAGCTTAGATCATTTCGATGTAGTGGTGGCTGCTATCGAAAATAAAGATCATGAACAGTTGGTCTCTGTCATTAAGCAGATGACGAAACACCAAATCACGACAGTCTTCCAAGAGCTCGAAGATCCTTGGAGCAGCTTCAATTCAGGAAGAGAATATTCATCCGACTACTGGGAGCCTTTCAAAATTGCAGTTGAGAAAGCGACTTAAAACTAAAATCCAAGTTTAGTCATTGCATCATTCGCCCCCAACAACCAACATTGCACTAAAGTGTTATGGGCGCTTGAAAAACGGAATATCAATGACAGACGATCAGAAAAAATCTCTCCAATCTAAATTATGGGACATCGCCAATACCCTACGTGGCAAGATGAACGCTGACGAGTTCCGTGACTACGCCTTGGGGTTCATCTTCTACAAATACCTCTCTGAGAAGATGCATATCTATGCCAATAACATCCTGAGCGAGGACGGCATTGAATACCTGTCGCTGGATGAGAGCACCGCTCAAGGGCAGGAAATCCTTGGGGAGGTCAAACTCGCTGCGGTTGAAGCACTTGGTTACTTTCTGAAACCCTCAGAACTGTTCCACCAGATCGCCATACGGGGGTCCAAGGGGGAATTCATCCTTGAGGAACTGACCAGTGTTCTGAACGCCATTGAGCGGTCTACAATGGGCACTGAGTCCGAGGATGATTTTGATAACCTATTCGAAGACCTTGATCTGACATCTACCAAGTTGGGTCGCACCGAAAGTGCCAAGAATGAGATCATTTCAAGGATTCTGGTTCATCTCGATGCCATCGACTTCAAGTTGGAAGACTCCAATGCCGATGTGCTCGGTGATGCCTATGAATATCTAATCGGTCAGTTTGCATCTGGTGCAGGCAAGAAGGCAGGTGAATTCTACACCCCCCAAGAGGTCTCAACGATCCTAGCCCGTATCGTAACAACAGGCAAAACCCGTTTGAAATCGGTCTACGATCCCACCTGTGGTTCTGGATCGTTGTTGCTGCGTGTTGCCCGTGAGGTCAAAGAAGTTGGTGACTTCTACGGTCAGGAGATGAACCGCACCACCTACAACCTTGCCCGTATGAACATGATCCTACACGGGGTGCACTATCGTAATTTTGACCTCAAGCAGGACGACACGCTTGAAACGCCCATGCATGAAGGAATGCGGTTTGAGGCAATCGTTGCCAACCCGCCGTTTTCTGCAAAATGGTCAGCAAAGGACTTGTTTCAGGCAGATGATCGCTTTGCCCCATATGGCCGCCTCGCACCATCGTCTAAGGCAGATTATGCCTTTGTGACCCACATGCTGCATCACTTGGATGACAATGGTGCCATGGCAGTTGTGTTGCCACATGGTGCGTTGTTCCGTGGTGGGGCAGAGGGACACATCCGAGAGTTCATCATCAAGGAAAAGAACTGGTTGGATGCGGTGATCGGTCTGCCTGCCAATATCTTCTATGGCACCAGCATCCCTACCTGCATCATGGTGTTCAAGAAATGCCGTGAAACTGATGAAGTTATGTTCATTGATGCCTCAAAGAATTTCGAGAAGGGCAAGAACGAAAACTACCTGCGCCCATCTGATGTCGACAAGATTGTTGAGACTTTCCAGAACCGCACTGAAGAAGAGAAGTTCAGTCATATGGCACATCTGGATGAGATCGCCGAAAATGATTACAACCTTAACATCCCACGTTATGTCGACACATTTGAGAAGGAACCTGATGTCGATTTGATTGCTGTGACTGCCAATTTGAAACAGATTGAGCAGGATATGGCGGAAGTGGATGAAACCATCAAAGGATTCTGTGCTGAACTTGGCTTGGAGGCACCAGTATGAGTGCGGTTCCGAAGTTGAGGTTTAATGAATTCTCGCATTTTTGGACAGCAGAGAGTATTCAGCAAATTTCCCATTTCGTAACGAGTGGCTCCCGAGATTGGGCGAAACTATATTCTGATGATGGTGCTAAATTCCTTAGAATGACCAATTTGCCAAAAATCGGCACTGATTTGTTATTAAGTGATATGAAGTATGTGACTATTCCCCAGAACTCTACAGATGGGAGAAGGACATCTATTGAGAAGGGGGACATACTTATATCGATCACTGCGGAGCTAGGAAAAATTGGTTACGTTAAAGAAGATTTGGGTGAGGCTTATGTCAACCAACATCTAGCACTCGTTAGACCCCAAAAAAATATTGTTAGCCCGAAATTTGTAGCTGAGATGCTTGCCTCAGAAAAATGCCGTGCTGAAATTAATCGCCTAAATGACGCCGGGGCTAAAGCTGGACTTAACTTACCGACAATTCGAAAATTCAAAATTTCAATCCCCTCCCTCCCTGAACAACAAAAGATCGCATCATTCCTATCCTCTTTAGACAAGAAAATCGACTTACTGCGCCGAAAGAAAGATGCGCTTGAACTCTATAAAAAGGGTTTGATGCAGAAAATCTTCTCACAGGAAATCCGCTTCAAGCAAGATGACGGAAGTGATTTTCCTGAGTGGGAGGAGATGCGCCTCGAAGAGGTCGCCGACATGAAGGCAGGCAAGTTTATCAAGGCATCAAAAATATCACCAACGAACCAGTACGGCTTTTTTCCTTGCTATGGCGGAAATGGACTTCGAGGGTATGTCCGAACCTCCAATCAAGAAGGGAGATATGTCCTAATTGGACGGCAAGGCGCACTTTGCGGCAACGTGGCAATTACCACTGGGAAATTTTACGCTACCGAACATGCGGTAGTGACACGTGCAAAGTCAGGAAACGAAATCGATTGGCTCTTCTATCAACTAGAGAAGATGGATTTGAACCAATACGCAATTGGAGTGGCACAACCTGGTTTGTCAGTCACCAGTCTAAACAGTCTTGCAACTCTCGTACCATCTCGACCTGAGCAGGCCAAGATTGCAAGCTTCCTATCCACAATTGACACGAAAATTGCGTCGGTAGCATCGCAACTAGAGCAGATGGAGTCCTTCAAAGAAGGTCTGCTTCAGCAGATGTTTGTGTAGGGCGTGGCACGATGAGTTCCTACCAGAGTGAAAGTCAACTTGAAGATGCCCTGATCCAACGTTTGCAAGGTAAGGGTTGGGAAAAGGTTAATCTGGCATCTGAAGATGACCTCTGGAAGAACGTGCAGTCGCAACTTGGCAAGCACAACAATACCACGTTCAGTGACGCCGAGTTCAAGCGCATCCGCAACCACCTTGAGAAGGGATCACTGTTCGAGAAGGCGCATATACTTCGGGATCGTTTCCACCTGACCCGTGACGATGAAACGTCCTTCTATGTCGAGTTTTTCAACACGGAACACTGGTGCCGCAACGAATACCAAGTGGCGACCCAGATCGGCATCAACGGACGCCGTAAGAACCGCTATGACGTGACCTTACTGGTCAATGGTATCCCCCTCTGCCAGATCGAACTCAAGCGCCGTGGGATCGAACTGAAGGCGGCATTTGACCAGATCAACCGTTACCAGAAGGACAGTTTCACAGCGGCAGGCGGTCTATTCCAGTATGTGCAGATTTTCGTGATCTCGAACGGCGTGAACACCCGTTACTATGCCAACAACAGGCACCAGAGTTTTGCTCAGACATTTACTTGGGCGGATGTCGATAACAAGGCAATCAACCGTCTTGACGCCTTTACAGACCTGTTCTTGGAGAAGTGTCATCTGTCCAAGATGATCGCCAAGTATATTGTTCTACACCAGAGCGACCGCATCCTGATGGTGCTGCGCAGCTACCAATACTATGCCGCTGAAAAGATCACGGAGCGAGTCCAGCTTGGTAGGGAAAATGGATATATCTGGCACGCCACAGGATCAGGCAAAACGCTGACCAGTTTCAAAGCAGCGCAGAACCTGATGGAAATCCCCAAGGTCAAAAAAATCCTTTTTGTGGTGGATCGTGCCGATTTGGATCATCAGACGGTTAAGGAATACAATCATTTCCAGCCAGACTCGGTGGATGGCACGGATGACACAAAATCATTGGTCAAACAGTTCGCAAACCCAAATGTGAAATTGATTGTGACCACGATCCAGAAACTCAACAATGCCATCAGTAGCACTCGCCATCACAAGGCGATGGATGCCCTGCGCAAGGAGCGTGTGGTGTTCATCTTTGACGAATGCCATCGCAGCCAGTTTGGTGATGCCCATAAGAGGATCGTGGATTTCTTCCCTGCGGCCCAGATGTTTGGGTTCACTGGAACCCCAATCTTTGCTGACAACGCTGTCAAGCGCAGGACTACTAAAGACCTCTTCAGCGAGTGCCTGCATAAATATGTGGTGACAGATGCAATCCGTGATGAGAATGTTTTGCGCTTTGCCGTGGAATACATCCAACATACTGATGAAGCGGCGAAAGAACACCGCTCAAAAGAGTTCTTCGAGCATCCAGACCGCATCGCCACAATCACTGATTGGGTGATCCAGAACCACCACAAGAAGTCCCGTGGTAAGCAATTTGGTGCCATCATGTGTGTGGGATCAGTGGATGCCCTGCTGCAATACTACGAATGCTTTGATGCCAAGCGCAAAGCAGGTGAACATGATCTAAAAATTGCTTCCATCTTCACTTATGCTGCCAATGAAGAAGACCCTGATGCCGATGGTCTGATCCCTGAAACCCATTTCCCGTCCGACAGCACATCAAGCGTATCTATGCTAAAGCGGGATCGACTGGTTGAGATCGTGAACGACTACAACGCCCTCTACGGGGTCAAGGAAAGCGTCTTGGATGGTAAGGGGTTCTACAACTACTACAGGGCCGTAGCGAACCGTGTGAAGTTCCGAGACTACAAGCCCTTTGATCCAGAACAGGGTGTCGACATCTTACTGGTCGTCAACATGTTCCTGACGGGATTTGATGCCAAGACGGTCAACACGCTTTATGTAGACAAGAACTTGAAATACCACGGGCTGATACAAGCATTTTCCAGAACCAACCGCATCCTGAACCTTGAAAAATCGCAAGGTAACATCGTCTGTTTCCGTGACCTTAAAGAAGCAACAGATGATGCTATTGCCCTGTTTGCTAACAAGAATGCCCGTGAAGAGATCATTGTTGGCAGTTACGATGAACACCTTGCCAAGTTTGAAGCAGCAGCGGCAGACCTCTTTACCATCGTGCAGACGCCTGATGCTGTGGATGATTTGCCCGATGAAAATGCCCAAGCAGCGTTTGTGAAGGCATTCCGTGACCTGATCCGCATCAGAAATGTGCTGGCAACCTTCAGCGAGTTCGATGAAACCACCTTGCCTGTTAGCCCTCAAGATTTTGAGGACTTCAAGAGCAAGTACGTTGATATGGCACACCGCCTGTCACAGACGGATGAAGAACAAGTTCCACCCGCTTTTGATGGAATCGACTTCGAACTTGAACTGATCCGCCGTGATGACATCAACGTCTCCTACATCATCGCTTTGCTTACTTCGATGAACCTGATGGAGGGCGAGGGCGATGACGGTAAGAAGAAAGTAAAGCAGTATCGCAAACAGATCTTCGAGCTTTTGCAATCCGAGGTGTCGTTGCGTGGCAAACGTCCCTACATCGAAAAGTTCATTGACCAAAGGCTACCTCTGTTGGGTGCAGAAGACGATATTCGGCAAACCTTTGCAGATTTTTGGTCAGAAGAAAGGTCGCAGGCGTTCAAGGATTTTGAAGATGAACACGGCTTAAAGCACTTAGAGTTCCAAGCACTAGTATCTCAGATGATGTTCTCAGGCAAACAACCCCTAGCAGATGAAGTAATGAATGCACTGAAGGATAAACCATCAATTCTATTGCGAAGAAAGAAAGTGGAAGCCGTAATCTCAGGCATCAATGCACTTGTAGAAGTTTTTGACGAAAATATTGGTGAGATGGATGAGTAAATGATGGATAACTTGCTTCACCCAGCCAATCGCCACAAACAGAGATGCCCTAGATGCCAGTCACCACTAAACACGGTTGTCGTTCATGGGCATGAACAGTGTGCAATATGCAAATCCAACATTTTCGAATGCTGTTCTGGCGATACCTGTGAGACTGACCATAACCTGAGCGTGGGTTACAAGCGAGGATGATATAGTGTGAAACTCCTCCTCGCCCTGATAGCTGCCTTCGCAGCCTGCCTCTTCACTATTTCGAAGCTGCATGACGATGGCACGATGATCCTTGCCAGTATGGCTGAGGAATACAGCGTCTGCACGAACGTTAATGCGTGTTCAGATGACGACCTAGCTGAGATGACTGACCTGTTGCTTGAACAAGACGATTATAACTCAAGGATGTGGCTGAGGGTTGTGCTGGGTTGGCAGCATTGGCGTGAGTAGGCTGGTGCTATACAACCGTACCAAAGATCCCGGTCCGCCAAATTATGAGGGGCTCAACATGAAGTCGATCGTCTGTGTCGCTGCGGTCATTATTTCAATGAGCACGAGCTATGCCAACGAGTCATCGGTCAGTGTAGAAAATCCCTCTGATCTAAGTTTTACGCCATTACTGATCCTTCAAAAATGGCCGATATGCTCGTTCTCAAGTTCATTAGGTCAACCTTGCGGAACCAGATGGGGTAACAAGGCTCCAAATGGTATTTTAGAAGTAATCATTAGCCAGTTTGCAGAGGACGCAACACCAAGGTTACAAATCGAAATCTCAAACACCAAGTTAGAGATTACCATAGAAGATGAGTGGTACTATTCGTTTGAAGTATCACCTTCAGGTGACAGACAATATTCTGTAATTTTTACTGATGATGCCCTGGCAGGGACGTACCTAAGTCAGACAGAGTACTCAGTGCATTTGAACGAAGGTATGATTTTCATTAACGAGGGGGCGACTGAGACATGGTAGAAATCGACGTCACCCGTGCTCAAATACTTATCGCATCATCACTAATTTTTTTCATTCTTACGCTACCTGCAAATTCTGCAAGCTTTGATTGTCAGAAAGCAACAACGCAAGCTGAGTTGACAATCTGCAGTAGCGAACACCTATCGCATCTGGATGATATGATTGGCGAACAATGGCAACTCTTGGATCGCTCCTCTCGTTATTTTCCCGAAATCCAAGCTGAACAATTAAAATGGATCGACAGCGAGGAGCGTTTCTCAGACGGCGTTAGCTTTGAGACTCAGCTTGAGTATTTACGATTTATGAATGCCATGAATAACTGTTTGTTCACCGAATATGGCACCACTAATTATTTCAGAGATTGCGCTGATAGCGTGCGTGCCAATGAAGTCTCAGCGTGTGAGACAACCGATAACCAATCAACATTATCAATTGGTATATGTCGGAGTGCGCATCTCAAGGCTCTCAGAACAATTGAGGCCGTCGAAACCGAATTGAGTAATTCTCAAAACTCTAATCTATGGAATGAATATCGAGATAGCGAATGCGAGTGGATGGCTGCTCAATGGCAAGGATCAATAAGCGGCACGATTTTTGTGACCTGTCATATTGATCTAACCATTCAACGCATTTCTAATATTTTTACGGAAAGTAGGTAAAATGAGGCGAGCCGCAGTCTCCTATTTATACGCATTAATCTGTGTCGGAATTTCTATTGCTGTGGCCACCTCTGCGTCGGCAAATGACAGTGAGGGAGGCCGTACTGCGACCGGCGGTTTGGAGTTTTTACAGAACGAGCACATTAGAATTCAGTCTGAGGATTTGTTCATCTCGGAAGATTTGATCAGAGTTGAGTACACCTATGAAAATACTCACTTCGCAGATGTTGAAATCCAAATTGCGTTCCCTATCCAACTAGACTGTTCCGAATGGGGGGAAGAGATTGCCGTTCATGAATGCATCAGCCGTCTACAGTTTCAAACTTGGGTGAACGGCGAAGAGATCAGTTGGTTCCCTTATGTTGGTTCAAACGTTCAGCAGGGAGACGTATGTAGGAGCCTTTGGTTCGAAAGAAATGAGATTTTTAATCGATATGGCTACTGCTTCACTAGTGTTAGCGGTCAGGCTGTATTTGATAATTCTGACTGCTCAACAAATATTCCTAAGTTAAGTGATGCGGACGAATTTCGTGTCTCCGAGCTAAGTGTCATAGAGCAAGAAAGTGGTTGTTCCATAGAGCCAGTCATTCAGCAGGTGAGCCCCTTTGAAAACACTGAGTGGGTTAACGCAGAAGACTATGTTTCAATTATGCGCAACCAAGTTTTTCCTGCCAACAGCCTCACGAAAGTTGTCCATGAATACCGGCCTGATGTCGGTAGTGGAGTGCCTTGGAAGGTGTGGGACGAACCACCATCATTGCGTTCTGACGCTGATTGGGTGCTTGAGGCTGAAGACGAAGGCGAATTTTTCGGACAGTTTCGGTGTGTGAGCCTAACTGAATACAATTCAGCGATTCAGAGTTGGCAAGATATGGAAATTGAAGGGCGACCATCTCATGCGGACGCTTCTGCCTGGGCACTTTCAGACAATTGGTTGTCTTATGTACTCGTAACGGGGAGCAACTGGAGCGGCTCAATTGGACACTTTCGTCTTGAGGTTACCACTGATGAGCGTGAAATAGTCAATACCTGTTTTAATGGACTTCAACGGGTATCAGACACGTCATTGGTGTTCGAAGCTGACGATTTCGTCCCTACGCAAAACTTACACATCCGTTTCAACTCACTTGTCCGGTGGTAATAGCAAGCACCCTGAAAGCTGCATTGTTTTATGCGCAGGGCAGCAGCACATCCTAGACTGTCGTTTTCTTGTGCAGTGAGTATTTGCAGTCTCGTTTGACTGGCGAATTAGCGCAGCAGAGGTTTTCAGCACCTATGCATGATCAATTCTCTACACTAATTTTCCAAGGTCCTGTCGATCAGGTTGCTTTAGCACAGCTCCAGATCACTGCGTGGGTTCAAGCGATATGATCCAATCTTCAACAAGCTCATGTATGCTGCTGTCGTAGTCTTCCAGACAAATTTTATTTGTGGGCTCCCCGCCAACATCATCTCTCACACCACCGTCCCACGAAACCAGTCTTATGCAATCAGGTTCCACTCGGAAACTTTGATAGCCCATTGTGTAGTGGGTCCCTCCGATTTGCTCGATCGACAACTCATCAAAACCCGGTTCAATCGGACCAAAAGGATCATTCATCCGGTACAGGTTGGGTGTCGGGTATGGAGGACGAGAGGTCCCATAAAGATCATTTCCCCAATAATTTGGATTAAAATCTGCGCTTATGAACTGAGCCTGATCATCGAAAATTAACAGATTATCATAAAAGGGTACTGACGTAGCATGATTGCCTGAGGCGTATCCAAACAAAATAAATCTTTGAAGCCGATCCGACTCTATCTGTCCCTGGTCCGCTCGCTCTAATGCCAAGCCGATAGCGTCAAATGACTGACCTCGCCACTCGGCAGTCAACACTTCCAATCTACTTTTATAAACACGGTTCAAGCACCTGTAATCTTCATCACAGCTCTCTTTTTCCTGAACCCAAGCTTGTTGCTGCGCAACCACGTCCCAGCGATTTAACGATAAATGTCGCTCATCAATGAGATTGATAGTGGCAAAGTACACTGCGCTCATCACATCATCACCACCTGAACTGACGCTACGCTCACACAGTGCCTGTTCCGAGCTATCAGTAGGGTCTGAGCAGTCTATTCGGACATGGCTGACGCATGACATCGTAAGAAAAGGAAGGGTTAATAGCGCTAATATGCAAATTGCATGGCGGCTGAAACGCTGCTGATTATTTTTTTTATAGAAGCAGGTCACGAGTTTCCTCCGTATCATACGATTAAACTCTACAGCTTGAGAATATATATTCGACGATAGTCGAGTTGGTAAGCACGTCAATCGGGGCAAGTGACGTCAAAATTCACTACAAAAAACGCTATTTCTCCGGCGCTGGTTACGTTCAATTCTGCTCCCAAATTCTGGTAGGCGTAACCGCAATAATTAACCCCCGTTCCAGAGCACCCCTGAGTTTCAAAAATTCCCTCACTATACGGCGAGGATACAAAAAAACGTTGTTCGATATCATCTTCTGGGAGTGTTGGTGACCATCCGGATTCAAAAAGATGCAAACGGGCCTCACGGATATCCATTCCATAAATGTTTGGAACTAATTCTTGTCCTGAGCAGTATGATGTATAGTTGGCAATCGGTTCCAACGATATGGAGCCGGGACGGATTACTAGATCGGCGATTGGGCTATGAATGCCTGCACCGTTAAATATCCTAACCCTTCCCCCTTCCTGGATATCCAACCAAGAGATTAATTCGTCCTCCGCTTTGGCAGTGTAAATGATCCCAGTGAGTAGTTGATCTTCAAAAATAGCAATGTTTCCCTCGCTGATGTGACAGATCGAATTTGTAAATCGCTCTAGTTTCCCAGCGAATGAAACTAGAGTATATTTTGATATTGCTATTTCAGATAGGACGGCCCAGCCGTGCTCAGCCACTGCCTGCCCTTCGGCCGTGACTGGATAGGTCTGATGGTCACATACATACGGGGTAAATTCTCTATCTTTCGTGGGCAGTGAGCTGGTTGCGGTGTATCTAAACTCGGGAAATGCATCCACCGATACTACAGGGCCAGGGTCTTCTGTTGCCACATTTTGGATCGATGAGGAGAGCTCGTCACATTGCGCCATGAGTTCCGTAAAATCAAAGGCATCATTGCGAGCATGTCCCCATATTGGGATGGAGCGAGCGTTAAGAACACAAGTTACGCCTGAGTTTTGGTTTACTAGTACTGAGCCCAATGGCAACGTGCTATCGGATGTATCACACACCGTTATGTTCGTGCTGTGCGTTATTGCCCTGCAATTACTTACTTCATACCCTGCAGAAATGGCGGTTCCGACACCTGTTAAATTATTAACGTCTGTTTGCCCAAATGAGGCCGGCGCTAGCGCCAATACCGCCACGAAAACAACAAAACCAACTATTTTTTTTGACGTTACCATAAGCACTTAAAACTACCAAACCCAGACCAGACTAATACGCTTGCACCAATCAAATCTACCATTTTTCTGATTTCCTGTACTTGCAAGAATGCTAATGTTTGTTACGCTCGAGGCTGGGTATATACCCTTATAGGCTATTAAATTTAGATCAAAGGCTTATCCTCGTGAACGAGTTTTCAAGTTTGATTAACGAGCGCATTGAGGCATTGCGTCCTAAGTTGCAGGATACTTCTCGGCGCAATCCACTGGTAAACAACGTTCTCAACGCTCGATCCGCCTCGTTTGTAAGGATAGTAGACGAGAAGCCTCAAAGTATTTTTGATTATGTGGTGCAAGAAGGGCGAGCAATGCGGCTTGTGCCTTTGCCGCCAGTAGACATTGATCCACCTGACGAGGATACAACTGAATTCAAAAATGCTTTTCAAACTGCTCAGGCAACTGATGAAGACTACCTCAATACAATTGAGAAAATTGATTTTGAATATGACGAGAAGGCCTTTGACAAGCAGGAGCACGCTGATCGTGTTCTGAAAGACAGAGTTCGAGAGTGGCTCGAAATGCCACCACGTCCCAAATCTGAGCAGTTCTCCGATTTAATTAATCATGCCAAATCACATGGCATTGACCCCTCAAGTGCATTGCCTGACCCATCGGTCGATACTGGTGACGATCGCCATGAGGATAGCGATCTCCAAACCCTTTTGATGCCAAAAACCTTTCAGTCGAGGCTTTCAAGGATTCTTAGTAAGGCCCGAATGTATCAAGAAGAGCGGGGACTGGACGTAGTATATCTAGTCCTGGGGTACGTGAAATGGACTTTGCCGAACGCTGAGAAACAAGACGAATTTAAGTCACCGCTTCTGCTGCTTCCGGTAAAGCTGACGAAATCCAAGTCATCGAGCGGAGAAACCTATACCGTTACAAAGTTATCGGACCCTCTCTTCAATCCGTCTCTAGAGCATAAGCTTACAGTTGAAGCAAAACTGGATCTTTCAGACATAAAGTCTTTGGTTGATGCTGACCGTATTGATATTGAAAGATTTTTTGGAGCGATGGCGGACTTAAAGCCAAAGAATATGCATTGGAATGTGTTGCGTGAAGCATCATTCGGAATTTATCCGTTCCAAGGTATTGAGCTCTACTACGACCTCGAAACTGAAACGTGTGATTTTTCCGAATTCCCGATTGTTTCTGAGCTGATGGTGGGGAAAGACCGAGGCGATAGCTCTGGGATGAGTGAGTTCTCGGAAGCTGATGTCGAGTCGCAAGTTGGCAGCCAGTTGGTTCCGCATATCGTGATGGACGCTGACTCATCCCAATTTATTTCGCTCTTGAAAGTGGCAAACAATGAGAATGTGGCTTTGGAGGGCCCCCCGGGCTCGGGTAAAAGCCAAACGATTGTTAATGCAATTGCAAATGCAATTTTTTCGGGCAAAAAAGTGCTATTTGTCGCCCAGAAGGTAACGGCTTTGGAGGTTGTACTTTCTCGCCTGCAGTCTCTTAATTTAGACCAATTTGTTCTTCCATTGATGGGGGGGCATGGAGGTACTGACGAGTTTTATGAAGCCGTTGAAAATCGATTAAAGCTCCGTTCTTACGGTCAATCTCGAGATCTGCAGAATCTGAAGCTTCAATATGAAGCTCACCGTAACCGGTTGTCTGAGTACATTGACCTTTTAACTCAGCCTGTACCGAGAACAGGTATGTGCGTTCATCAACTTTTAGGTCTGGCGGTATCTGGAGCTGATGGCGTCAGAGATCTACCCATCGAGTTGCTTGGCGTCGAAATTTCACCAGAAAAAATGGTTGAGGACTATACACCGCAGGACATTGACGTTTTTGCACGTAATGTAGCGGAATGGTACACTAGGCTAAGCCAGACCGGCATGCCGCAAGGCAGTGTTTGGAAGGATGCGTCTGCCCTATCACTTGAAGTTCAAGTCGCCATTAACGCTTTAGAAAATGCCAGCGACGCAATTTTGACTGTCGATAAAGCTATTTCTGCTTTGGACCAAAATAGCTCTGCTTTGCTGCTGGCATTTTTGGACAACACCCTCTCAGAAATTTCGAGGCTTGTACGTGAAGTTTCGAGCGATCTTGAACTGCGGGAGTATCACACGCTCGTTGCAATTTCGGGCCACGAAACGGTTGCTCAAGATTTGGAGCAATTGCACAATATCAACGAAGAGCTGAAACGGACAACAAGCACATTACAGCTGTCCAGCTCGGAATTAAAATTGTTGAGTGCGTCTAACGTACAAATTCGAAAATTTGCCAAAAACTCCGCAAGTAGTGACCTTGAAGAAGTTTCTGTCGGTTTTGTTGATAGAGCAAAAGAAGAGCTTATTGAACGTTTGGCCAAGTCGAAGAGATTACTAGGGCTTGGGCGTGATCTAACTGCGTCGATATCCGCTAGCCTTACTGCGAAGCATGTTCAGGCCTACAGCGCTATTGTGAAAAGTATGCGTGATCCCAATTTCTTCCTGTCTTACATACAGGAAGTAGGGCTCGGCCTAGCTAAAGATGAAGTTAGAAAAGCTAAGTCAATTCATAGATTGGCGGTGCAGGAATTTGCAGTGAGCACTTTCCCGTCTCGCTCAACATTAATGGAACTCCAAGGAATTCTTGAAAACGCTGGTGTTTTTTCATTCCTGTCAAAGGATGTGAAACGTTCTAAATCTGAGCTGACACGCTTGTTAAACTCGGTTCGTTCAACGGACAAAATACCGGTCATGCTGCGAAAGCTTGGCGACGTCATTGACATTGCGAAGCAATGGGAAGCACTTGGTTTGTCGAGCCACGTTACCGACTTTGGTGCTTCAACAGCCACGCAACTCGACCAATTATTGCAATCGATTGACGCCCTTCAGTCCGCCAATGAATTTGTAGGCCTGTCAGAAACTGCGTCGCTGAAGCTCCTTAATTCCGATACAACGTTCGAAGCTATCAACCTTATGGACGATCTGAGCTTGACCGTTGAAGACTGGAGTGAGTTAGACGTTTTAATTGAAGAGACTTCTAATCAAATTGCAGCACTCGAAGGTGATTACGATGACCTGGTAGCGGCTGAGACCCTGCTAATTAGTCTCAATCTTACACAGCTATCAAGGCTATCAAATCTACCTGAGGCTTGTGACGCAGCGCATGACTTGTTTGCGCAGAGAGAGGATTTGATAGAAGCTCTTGGTCAAAGTTTTGACGATGATAAAAAGCTTAGTTTGCAATTAGATGCGTCACGGAAGTACTCCTTACTGCCCGTTCCTGCTGTGCAAGTATTGTTTAATCCTGATTGTGGCCATGTTTTATCGATGGCAGAGAGTTTGATTACTTCTTTTGAAGAAATTTCGGAGAGTTATGCTGCGCTCTTGAAGGCAAAATTTGGCGTCACAGAGACAGATGTTTCAGCACTGGATTTCGTCGAGATTTTGAACAACCTAAGAGCTCACCGTGAGGACACTCACGGATTAAACAGTCTCACAGTGAGGCGCTCGATTTATCAAGAGGCAAACCGTTATGGCCTGGATGATTTGCTCAGAAAAATTGATGAGTTAAATCCGCAGGCCAGCATTATTGATCTCGCCAGGTCATCAATCATTGCTGCGCTTAGGAGGCGTGTTCAGAAAGAATTTGGTGCCAGCCTGATGATGTTTGATGGCACATCCCTTTCTGCGGCTCGCCAGAAGATAAAGGAACTGGACAAGCAGATAATAAAGATTTCTAGTGGAGAAGTTTCTTCAAAAGCCATTGAAAATGCTCGGATCCCCCGTGGAAATTCTAGGGGTAAAAAATCTGAGTACACAGAGTTGTCGCTATTAGAACATGAGCTGCAAAAACAACGCAGAACTCCACCTAGAAAGGTATTAAAGCGGGCACGCAATGCTCTGATCGAGATGTTCCCTTGTTGGATGATGGTTCCTTCGGCAGTCGCTCAAAATCTACCTCGTAAAAGTATGTTTGATTTGGTGATCATTGACGAGGCGTCGCAAATGACACCCGAAAATTCAATATCTGCTCTGGTTCGAGGTAAAAACACTCTTATCGCTGGCGATACAAACCAACTTCCTCCTACCAACTTCTTCAAAGGCCTCTCTGTTGATGAGGAAGAGGATGAAGACATCAGCACAACTGAGGAATCCATTCTTGAGTTGGCAAATATGCAATTCCATCCCAAGCACCGCTTGTTGTGGCACTATCGGTCTAAGCATGAGGACTTAATCTCATTCTCTAACCATTATGTTTACGACAACGAGTTGGTAATTTTCCCTTCACCGATGCCTACCGTGAAGGGTCTTGGGATTAGTTTGGTTGAGGTAAACGGCACCTTTCAAAAAGGAATTAATCCGGCTGAAGCTCAAGTGATGTTAGATGCGATAGTGCAATTCATGAAGGATACGCCTGAGCGATCTCTCGGTGTTGCTGTGATGAACCAAAGCCAAATGGAGCAATTGGACGCCCTAGTTCTTAGAGCAGCAGACACAAATAAAAAAGTTGCCGATTATCTCGACCATTGGGCAACTGCTCGAGGCGGTTTGGAACGCTTTTTCGTTAAAAACCTTGAAAACGTTCAAGGAGATGAAAGAGATGTTATTTTTGTGGGCACTGTATATGGTCGAGATCCACAAGGTCGGTTTTATCAACGCTTTGGGCCGATTAATGGCCCGGCCGGCAAGCGCCGTCTTAATGTTCTGTTCTCTCGTGCTAAAGAACAGATTGTTACGTTCTCTTCCATACCTATGGCCGACTTTAATCCTTCTGCGACCAATGAAGGTGCGACTTTGCTACGTCGTTGGTTGGAATTTTCAGCAACAAAGCGTTTGGGTGAGAAGCCTCAAAACCATGAACGCTCCGGTTATACAGATAGTCCCTTCGAGGATCATGTTATAGAGGTTGTCCAGTCTTTAGGTTATGAGACTGTGCCTCAGGTTGGTGTTTCTTCGTACTACATTGATATCGGGGTGAAACATCCGAGTTATCCATACGGTTATATTTGCGGTATTGAGTGTGATGGAGCGACTTATCACAGTTCAAAAAGCGCCCGTGATCGGGATCGCTTGCGAGAAGAAGTCCTGAACCGCCTTGGTTGGAAATTATATAGAATTTGGTCAACAGATTGGTTCAGGGACACTCTGAATTGTAGAGAAAAACTGAAAGAATATCTGTCGCAACGGCTTTCTGAGCTGACGAAAGATATGCCCGAAGTCGTTGATCCAGAGCCTTGTGAAATTATTGAGGATGTGCGGATCTTAGGTGAGGAAGTTGTCCAATTATCTGAAACAAAAGACCTCACATCTGAACCTCAAGCGCAAGATGCTTCCGTAATCGAAATTGGTACTAAGTTTAAGGTAAGATACCTTGATGGTCCGAGGGCTGGTGTGGTCAGTAAATTCTGGTTTCAGAAAAGAACAAACGATCCTCAATTTGAAATTGATGGTTACAAGTCAGTGGGCGTTGATAGTCCTTTGGGCGAAGCACTTGAAGGAGAAGGTTTGGATGACATCATCACCTACAGTATTGGCACACAAGATATCCGTGTTCAGATTGTTGAGCTTGAAGCAAATTAGAGCACTTAAGCTCATTATTAGCTTTGTTGGTTTTTGGCATTTTAATCCTGCCCCTGCATACGCCGATACTTTTTGGATCAACTGCACTGATGGCGAAGGATATGTCATTCAATTTCAGTTGAATAATGAATCGCAGGCAATCTCATTGCCAGAGGGGTCCCCATTTTTGCTGGATGGTGGTTCCATCACAACTAATCTTTGGTCTGAAAATTTTATCGGATTTATGTTTGAGGGCATAACCTCAGCATCAGGTACTGAAATGAATGTCGGGTTAATCGAGCGCAGAACGGGTCGCCTTGCTATCAATTCCATAGCTTTTGATCCGAATTCTGAAATTTACTTTGAAAGCTTCGAGTTGAGGTGCACCCGTTCTATCTGAGATATTTTGGTTAGGATGTTTGACATAGGTTACTCTAAAGAACAGCATGTCTAGGAATTGAAGTTTCTTTAACGCTCCCAGAACGAAATACTGTTAGGTCAAAGGTGTTACATGTGGTCAAGCAGGCTAAACCCGACAGCGATTTTTTTCGTACTGTCATTAGTGCTCTTTGGTGCGCCACAGGCAGCGGCCAATCAACATGAGTGGCAAACATATTACGGTGGAGACACTGACGAAACTCTGTCACTTCGGCTTGGTCAAAACAGAGCGAGAATTATTATTGGATCTGAGCGCTGTCTGGGCGAATTCTGGGGGGTAGTAACTCGTCATTCCGATCATATCTCCCTCACAGATCCAAACCCCAGAGGTCGCTTGCTGGCACCTGAATGCGAATTCGAACTTTGGCCCTTGATCAACGGTGGGTATCGCATTGAACAAGGCAACGGGTGTACTGCATACCATGGGGCAATGTGTGATTTGTCTGGTGTGGTTTCACCCGTAATTGCCTCGTCTGTTGCGGAGGACGACAAACCTGTTGCCAGCTTTGAATGCGCTGCAGCAAACAACCAAGCAGAAACGTCTATTTGCAATGACTATGCGCTATCTAACTTGGATAGGCTACTAGCACTGGTTTATCGGACAACTCTTCACATTAACGACGCCAACCTTTTGGCTGATGAGAATGCCGATATTGTGAACGATCAGCGTCGTTGGCTTAATGTAAGGAATGACTGTGCTGACGATATATCCTGTTTGTCACAAACGTATCATAGCCGGTTAATGAGCTTAACAGCGTTATGGATTGGCCAGCAGTATGATCAAATATGGACAGCACTGTCACAGGAGCCTTCTCTTGAAGCAGTCTCAGACATCCATCAACGTTCCATCATGGTATCTAAAGTAGATGATGCCTATGAGCATATTTTAGTGTTTGATCCCGTGGGCCGCCTTGCATACAGGTCTTTTGATGCTCCGTACGATGCATGCACTGATGAATTTTCTTACACTCAAGAACTGGGACCGAACACTACTATTCTCACCAGAGAAGCGCACTGCAACCGTTATCAGTTTGTTCGGAAAGATACCGTTCAATTGACGCCTGAATGTATCGAACTTGTTCGCTTATACGAATATCCGGCTGGGCGGTCTTCTGATCGCACATGGCTTCCCGCTAACGGCGAGCAATTATGTGCTGAGAGCACATTGGCATTGGATAGTTCAGTCATGTGGGCTTGGAATACCGGATGGGGGCAAGACGGTGATACCGAGGATCTATCATCAGAACCCGTTTTCAATCTGATGGATGCCGCTAGGCATTTCTTTAATTATTGGCAGAGCCCTTCAATCACACTGGCCGAACAAAGTGATCTTCAAGATTATGAATGTCCGGCGGATGATCTGGCTTTAAGTTACGTAAAGCTTTTAAATTTTTACCACAATCTTCCATTTGACAGTGAGGCGGACGCTAGTTTCAGTGAGCCAATGGAATATTGGTCAAGTAACTTCGGCTACTCACTAAATTTCTTGCCTGAACGCAATCCAATCAACAATCGCTTCGCATCTTTAGTAGATGATTATTTGCGATTTGAGGGCATTGCGAGGCCATTATTGATTATGACACTCCGGGCTCTGAACCAAGATAGTGAAGTTGAAGCAGTGCTCGATGACCTGTTGGAAGCTTACAATTTCACTGAGAGCCCCTCCGAATTGTATCGGAATAGTTTTTATCCGTGTGAAAAATTTAAACTAGTGAATGGTCCACTTTATGATCTCACTTATTGGAGAGGCTTCGATACTTATGGCTTCTGGCAACGTAGGCGGGCCGATGGAACAGCCTCTTTTGTTTATAATACATTATTGTCTCTAAGAGATGAGATCGGAGCTTAAGAGATGCAGCATGGTAATCAGCTAAATTGGTCTGGCCTTAACAAGTCCATGAGAACGATCTTAGGTTTTCTAGTTCTTTTCCTAATCTGTTCTGGGACATTACAAGCTGCTAGTTTTGACTGTAGTAAAGCTACTTCAAACTCAGAGCTTGCGATTTGTGGTGATGACGAACTTGGTGCGCTCGATGTCCTGTTAGCTGAGGCTTACCAGCTCGTACGAAGCAGCCCCAATCTGGACTCTCAAACAAACTGGTTAGCGCAACGTGATGCCTGTGCCGATCGTTTATGTTTGCGCAATGAAATGGGTGTCAGGATCGCAGAGCTTTTGCATCTTGCGGCCTCGCCGCAGAATTCGCTCGATAGTGTTGAAGTCGAGGTGATAGAGCTTGAGGAAGATGGTGTTTTTCTACGCTGTCGTGAAAACTATCAGGGTACAGATGAGGTGGTATATTCCGAGCTTTTGTTTTCTCGGGAAGAGGGTGGGCCAACCTTTCAGGAGACCAACATTCTTCCCGACAATCGCTTCAGTGAAAGTGTTTGGGGCTGGTACGACTGGACGGCCACAGGTAACGCCGGCGGTCTGCATTTTGCGCCTAATCCCAACAATGCTTTGCTTCGTAGGACCTATGACGTCTCAGCGTCCTATGTAGCGGCTCTCGAGAGTGGCGCAGTTTTCTCTTGGAGAAAGCGTCAGTTTGAGGACCATAAGTTATACTTTGTAGCGGTCAATTTCTCAGGGGGTATCGTACCCCAATGTTATAATGCGGTGGGGCGTTAGACCGTTTTTAAAGGACAGGTTTTGAAATGAATATACAATTCAAATCATTGGGCTTTGTCCTTGCTCTATGTTGCTCGTCTTTCGCCGTACAGGCGAATGCTGCTAGTTTTGATTGTTCATTAGCTAATACGGACACAGAGCGTACTATATGTGCGAGCCCTGAGCTCTCGAAGCTAGATGAGCTACTTGCGTCCCTATATCAGTTGAAGGCTCAGGTGGATCTTGATGCGAACTATTTTGCTAGCACGTTTTCTGGATACGATAGGGGCTATGAAATTGAATTTCCAAATTTCACTTTTTCGGAAACACAAGAAACGCAGCGCCAATGGATCCAAAATGTACAATCAAACTGTTACAGCGATCTCTTGTGCCTCGTCAGCGCTTATCAAGAACGTGTAAGTGAATTTTTCTACAGCTTCGATAATGTTGGTGACGCCACTTCTGTTTCAGGTGAATGGCGCATCGCCTCAATGGTTAACCTGCCCAACTCGTCAAATTCTGTGATCCTATGGCGATATGATTACCCATATGATCCGTACCGCTCTGAAAAGCCTTATTTTTACCTCTTTGGCATTCACGATCGCCAAGGAAACCGACTGGAGGGGGTAAACTCCAATTTGCTTGGATACGTCGATGACCCTTATCGTATGATTGAGGTGGGTATAACTGCCCAGTCAGCCACAGCATTCTCTATCACTATTTCGGAGATGCGATCGGCGGGTGGATGGGGAGCGTCTAATTTTTCTTACGATTTTTACAGGCAAGACGGAGGGTATTCAGTAGCAAGATCTAGTCTTACCAGTTGGGGGCGAAATACATTTCTTTTCGAAGATCGGGTGATTGATTTCCGCCAAAATCGCTACACGCAAACGTTCGAAAATCTCGGCGAAGAGGCTCAAGAAGTAAACGGTGTTATTCTAGAAGTTGACGACAGTGTCGCTGTGGAACTGTCCACGCCTGATTTGCCACCGCTGTCATTCTCTGAAGTCTCCGAGCAATCATTTTATGATTTGTTGGATGATATTTTGGAGAAATAAGTTGAAGAATTTTGTTGCGCCAGTGCTAGCTTCTATCATTACGGCGGGCCAAGCGTGTGTCGTGTTGGCTGAACCTAATGATTTGCGGGTCAGCGCCCCAAGTTTCCAGTGCGAAGACGCAGTGACACTTGCAGAGCTTTCAATATGCAATGATGAAAGCAAGTTCCTTCGAGCTTTGGATCTAATGTTGGCTGTGATCTACAGTGATCTACTGAGTAAAATAGAAACAGAGTTGCCGGTTGTCTTAGACGAAGTGCTCTTGGACTATGATTACCGTTCTGCGGAAGAATTGCGAGCCGAGCAACAAGCTTGGCTTATAGAGCGAAATAATCTTCAAGATTTCTATGAGATAGAGGCAGCATACAAGCTTCGCATCAAAGACTTGTCCTGGTCCTATTCTGAGCTTTCGGGCACCAATGGCAGGGTCGTGACCACCCATTACACTAGACAAGAAGTTGATGGTCCCGAAGAGTGTCAAGCGGATTTCATGAGAGGATGGTATGATGAGGGCTCTGGGCATTGTGTTGAGGAAGTGCCCAACTATCGTGTCTTCTCGGTTGTAATTGCCAATGGTCATTTTGTGGCAGAATTTGGCACGCTAGGGCCCAGGTATGTTGGTTGCTGGTCGGAAAGTTATTTTGGGCCGGTTAATCGTATAGCCGAGGTCATCAGCATTGATGTAACGAACGAGGGTTTACTTTTGGACGCTGCAAACAGCGGTTATGATCCATGCGGTGGATGGAATGGCCCAGAGGTATTTGGGTTATATGGAGACCCTTACCCTGTACCGTAACAAGCAGGTCTTGTAGACCGGGATTGGTTGATAAAAACGGAAAGAGGGAGACTTAATAAATATGCGTGTGAATCTGTCCCTTCTGATAATCTGTTTCGTTTGGATCGTTGCCTCGAATGATATTTTGGCGGCAAGTTTTGACTGCACAGGTGCACTGAATGATACCGAAATAGCGATATGTAATGATGAAGAACTAAGCACGCTTGATACCATCATGGGGTATGCATGGAACGATGCCTTTGAAACTATCGTGAGCGAAGATGAGAAACCAGTTGAGACAAGCGCCCAAAGAGATTGGCTTGTGGTACGAAATTCATGTGGATCTCAAATCAGCTGCATAAGGGAAGCTTATCATACAAGGCTTGCAGAATGGCCTTTCGTGCTTGGTAGCATTAATCGTGTCGAACTTTACGATTTTTCAACTGAAACATTTTCAAGTTATTTCATCACTAACTCTAGTGCGTTCTCACCCTCGAATGCATTAATGTATGTTTTTCACATTGATCCAGAAGATCCAAAACTTGTTCCTTGGCTGACGGCTGACCTAAACTTGGACGGGGATGCATCTTGCGATGTTGATGTATTTGACAGCAGTGTGGCCGATTTTAACTCCAGAAATTACCGCATGGGATGGACCAATATTATTTCAGATCATGAATTTTCAAGCATATTGCTCATGCCTGGTGAAATAGTGGTTCATACTAAAGCTGGAGGGGCTGGAGACTGGTCCAGTATATCTTTTTTTAGATTGTCTGGCGGTCAATTGATCGAAAACAGAAGTCTCATTGATGATTGTGAGGATAGTGATCGGCGTTACTCGGCGGCGTACTTTGATCATTCGATTGAAAACTTTGAAACTCTCGTTGCTTCATCTGAATTGCAGCTCGAAGGTGATTTTTTTGATGAGCGAGATGCTCGTTATCAGCAGTGCGAGAAAGCTCCCAACATGGGTGCGATTAGACTGTGCTTAATGGGCGTCGCCGATGCGAGCATGCGGAATGTGTTCGAGGCAAGAGCTTTGTCCTTACGAGAAGCAGGTTCAGGGGATGAATTAGATCGACTCAACGAAACACAAGAAGCCTTTGAGCAATACCGTTCGTCTTCTTGCGGATTAATCTTTGATATAAATTCACAGTACGGTTGGATCGCTGAAGATTCCGCTATGAATTGCTACAACCGTCTGACAGATCAGAGGACTGAGTTTCTCAATACTCAATGGCTGCCGAATTAATAGGATCCTGAAAAATGGACTGCCAAATGCAAATTGACACTCGTTTAGGGCGTTTAAACAACGCTATTTGGTCGGTAATTTTGGCTTTGGCGTTATGTTTAACCCATACAACTGCATTGTCCGCTAATCCGATGCGATCATCTTGCGCAGATCCAGAAGCGTTAACGCTGCAACACCTGTGCTCTGATGAAGACAATGTAGCAGTCATTGAGCTCGCAGATGCTTTATCAAGTATCACTGGCCTAGTGATTGATTATTCGTTGTTGGATGAAACTGATCGTGACTGGAACGATTACGGTATCGAGCAAGTCTACTATCCTTCACTTCAAGCGCTGGCTCAGGTGGTGTCAAAGGATTTACTCAATCCTGATGCATTGGGCATCCTTTCCTCTCTTCGTCACTGGACGCCAGAATATTACGAAGAGCACGATGTTTTGGTATTGCAGCCAGTTTCTGATCGCTTGCAGCAGCATCTTTTTGTCCTCACACCAGCTGATCATGCCTCGGGTTCCTATGTAGAAATAAACACTCACAATGACGCCATTGGATATCAGTACAACTTTGAAGGAGATATTTTAATTGCTCGCTCGAGTTCGAGTCACGCTAGTTTTAGTACAAAGTATAGATTTCAAGATGGTTGTTGGAGGCTTATTGGTGCTGATCGATGGTGGAACTCATTTCTTGTTGGCACTGATTTGAGAGAGGAGTCTGTTAACTATTTGACGGGTCGTGCCATTCTGACGTTGCATAGAAATGGCCCAGAAAGCCCTACTTACGAGGAGGAACTATCGTTTGAGACTGGTAGGATTTGCTTGGGCGATCCAATAGAGGTCACATTTTCAGAATAAATTCACTGTTTAGTCGGCGCTAACGGAGCAATGCAAAATGTATGAGAAGTTCTTTCCGACCTTGTTGGTGTTTTTAAGCATCGCTTCACCTGGCCAAGCAGATTTTTTAGACACGACTTGGTACGTTGAAAAATTCACTGGGGAAGCTTGGGCTTTAGATCCAGCAACGATCATGGGCGCAGGCCAAAACTTTTACCGAGGTTATTCGGAAGGGATTTTCTACTCATGTGACTATAACCATCAGTCGAGTACTTACACTACATACGACATCGAAAGTTTTTTCTTAAACCCTGAGTTTAGACTTTTTGAACCGCTTCGCAGTGAAATCTCAAGCTCAGCCCAGACGATCTTCGTCCACCGTATAACATGTTCGAGTCCCGATGATGTAGGCAATAGGAGGGTTCTTTATCCGTTTGTTACAAATGACGTGCGACAGCAGGCATGGTATTTGTTTGAAGGTGGGGTTTATTCCATGAGGAGCCACAACAACCGATAGCGCCCGGATGAGCCTGCTGGAATTTGCCATGAGGAGCAAAATGCTTATTTCCTACGTAACATTCTTTTTCTTGGTTCTTGGCCTGGGATTTTTAGGAAGATTCATATCAGATATAATACAAAAGGGTCAGTCTGAGGAAACAGATCAGCATGATACGGGCGACTTTTGGATAGCACTATTATTATATGCGGTTCCTTTCGCACTGTGGATTATCGGGGCTAATGGAACTGGAAGCTGGGATTTTGGACGAATAATTGGAGAGATTTGGTTTTTCCCGATAACTATATTTGAAGGCTTGGAAAAACTTTTATTTCAAGGACGAGATTTAAACGGTTTTACTGAACGCTACCACTTTTCAGTTTAAAATTTTATCTGTGAACTTGAGTTTGGAACCTCAATTTGGAAGTCAATATCTTTTCATATTAATCTAAAATTTACACACAGCTATACATCAAGCTTCTGAAGCGATTTGAGATCTAAATCATATGGACCAAACTCAAATCATAGTAACTCTATAAATTCATTCTAAACACTCATTTATTAAAGCTCCATATAATGAATTAAACATAGTTATATATTAAAGGATAGTTGATATCTATCCCCTTTATTATATTTATGTAAGATTGGTAGAGCTAATGAATCTATATTCAAAGAAGTCTTAACTTAAAGATAAGTATTTTCCCAATCTATTGAGTCAGCGAGATTTAGCTTAGTTCTATTTTTCAAAATATAAACATACCAACCTATTTCTCGATCATAAGTGTTAGGTACCTCAAAATGCATATGCTCATATCCCCAATGAGTATTCGACCAACAATCTTCTATGAGATCAACGAATTCACGGTCATCTATTCCAATAGGCCTTTCTATAATCCCATGTATGTGGTGCCGAGTGGAAAATTCTCTTACAAAAAGCATTTTAAGGCGATTGTGATGTCTATAGAAACTATTTCCAAATATCTTTCGGTTAAGAACGTTAGTGAAATGCCTCAGATTTCTTGACGAAGATAAATCATCTATCCAAAAAATCCCTGAATGATAACTGCCGATACACTGCTTTTCTGTTAGTGTTATGTTTATTGGTCTTGGTATTGGATTTTCCATTAGATATTTTCTGATAATATAATCCATTTTATTTTCCTTCACTTAATCTCTATAATAATATATATAATTTTAAATTTTTTCATTGATCCAATTTTCAATATCCTCTTGCCGCCAAGCTACTGCTCGCCGACCAATTTTAATTTGTTTTGGAAAATTACCCTCACTCATCATTGCATAAATGCTTGAACGTGAAAGGCCAGTTAGTTTTTCAACAGTTTTTCTACGGATTAAACTCATTATGATCTCCTTTGTTAATGAACATGGAGACATTATATATCTTTGATATTTCTGTGTGGTTGGTAATAATATAATTAATTTATTACCAACATATTAGGTCCTATAAGGGATTTTCTAAGGCTTTATTCTTTTCAAAGTTTCGTAACCATAACCAATTTCAAAACCGGTATGGCCCATTTTGCTAAGTTCTAATGCTGCTTCAGATACAAGATCACATGCACTATCTGCAGAACTAACCTCATTTCGAGTTCGCCTTAACCCGTGGAGCATTGCAAATTTAATCGCATGACCTTTTCGTTCATCAACTAAAGGATCACGCTTTGGCCGACCTTTCGAGAGTACCGATCTATCGGGTGGATTAATTAAATGCCTAACGATTAGTTCCTTGAGATCATCTGATAGCTGATCGCCCCGTACTATCTTTATTGCCGCTCCAAACAGAAGGACATTGTAAGATGCAGCGTGCAGTTGTGCTTCTTCTAAAAGTTCGGTTTCTCTAAGATCCATATCATGCTCAACCAGCATCATTATTTCTTCAAGCCTGCTCTCGTCTTTTTTGAACTCTTCGCACGGATCAAAATGCTTCACACCTTCCGAAGCTTGATCTTTGTCAGCTCCCTCTGCGAAGGCCATTATCATACTCATGCGCTCATTCTGCAGCATGAAGGCTTTCAGCCGTTCTTTTAATTCAGAATAAGGTAGATCTTGGGGCTTTGCTCCGATTAATGACAGATCGCTCCGATCCATGCGCATCTTTGCCAATAAAGGAGATTCGCTTACTTTTTTGCTCATACGCCATAGGAAGTGGCGGAGAATGCTTGTGTCAACCAATCAGCTCTCACTGGGGCGATCAATTGATGGCTTTGATCGTTTTTTCGTGTGTTTAGTGCTGTTGAGAACAAAACGTGTAATTGGCTTTGGTCCGTATGGATCATTCATGTGGATCAAAACTATAACCACAGAGTGCAGATAATAATATCTGAGGACACTAGTAATCCCTGCTCACCAAAACGGCAATGCAGGTCACTGCGGCAGTTAACTTTGTGGGGGCTATTGTGGGGGTTATATGAAATAATATTAATTTTATTTAATAAAATCAGATACTTAATTTCAATACTTGGCGGAGGAGGTGGGATTCGAACCCACGGTACGCTTTTGACGTACGTCGGTTTTCAAGACCGGTGCATTAAACCACTCTGCCACTCCTCCGACTTAAGCGAGATAGCCCTTGGAGGGCGATTCTGGAAGGGGTGCCGGATTGTGAATTTTTCAATGATAAAAATTATGTGGCACTGATTTTCAAGTTGCCTTTGCCCCCACGATTACATGAATCCTTCCGCTCGCTGCGACAACGTACTTTCAGCAGAGTTTTGTGTAATTTGGCAATGCGCGCTGCAAGAAAATGCAAATCAAACCGCGCAGGCCTTGCGAAATTCTGGATTGCAGCCCACCATCTATGACCAGACCTCCAATGGCCGCCGTTTTTGGCGGGTGGTGGTCGGGCCTGCCTCGACAACTGCGGAGCGGGCCAATAATCTGGACGTTGCACGCAGGCTTGGCTTCCAAGATGCGTATTTTGTAACCAATTGAACCCGCAGCCAAGCCCTGCGGGTCGGGTGACAGGTGGGGAATGGGCGTGACATTGGCAAAGACACTCGGCACTTTTGGCTGCAGTTTGGCCTTGGCTTTGGGAATTTTGCTGCCTCAGGCGGTCAAGGCCCAAGGGTTTGAGACACAGGCAGGATCGGCCTATGTGGTGGATCACAATTCAGGGCAGGTTTTGTTCGCGCTGAATGCGGATGTGCCATTGCCGCCTGCCTCGATGTCCAAGCTGATGACGTTGAACATGACCTTTGAGGCGTTGGAAGATGGGCGCCTCACGTTGGACACCGCATTGCCTGTCTCAGAGCATGCCATGTCCTTTGGCGGCTCAACCATGTTTCTCAACACAACCGACCGCGTTCGGGTCGAGGATTTGATCCGCGGGATTGTTGTTCTGTCTGGCAATGACGCAACGGTGGTTTTGGCTGAGGCGCTAAGCCCTGATGGCACTGAGGCGGGATTTGCCGCGCTGATGACAGAGCGCGCACGGCAATTGGGGATGGAGACGGCAACCTTTCGCAACGCAAGCGGTTGGCCCGCGGCGGGGCATGTGATGTCGATGCGCGATCTGGGTATTTTGGCCGAGCGTTTGATCACCGCGTTTCCGCAATATTACCACTATTTCAACGAGCGTGAATTTCCCTTCGACAACCGCGCGCCTGACAATCGCTTTAACCGCAACCCGATTTTGGGGTTGGGTATTGGGGCTGATGGTCTGAAAACGGGCCATACCGAGGAGGCAGGCTATGGTTTGGTCGGCTCTGCCATGCAAGGCGATCGCCGCGTGACCTTTGTGATTTCGGGCTTGCCTACGGCGGATGCCCGCGCCGCTGAGGCGGAGCGGATCGTGAATTGGGCCTTTCGCCAATTTGTCGAGCGCGATGTGATCGCTGCGGGGGATATTTTGGCGCAGGCGCCTGTGTTTTTGGGCGAAACGCCAACTGTGCCTTTGACGGTGGCCGATGATGTGCGGATGCTTTTGCCGCAATTGACGGTCACGGGCGGGCTGCTTGAGGCAGCGGTCACGCTGTCTGGCCCTATTCCTGCGCCGATTGCGGCGGGCACCCCTTTGGGTGAGCTGCACATCGTGGTTGAGGGGCTTGCGCCGACAACAGTGCCCTTGATTGCCGCCACCGATGTGGCGCAGGCAGGCGTAATGGGGCGTCTGGGGGCCGCAACCTCGCGCGCCATGGCGGCGGTGATGGGTCAGGTGTCTAGCCTGAGTGATAATTGAATGTCGGGCGCGGCAGGCGGGCTGTTTATCAGTCTTGAAGGTATAGATGGGGCGGGAAAATCCACGCAAAGCCGCCTTTTGGCGGCACATCTGCGCGGCCTTGGTCGTGATGTGATTGAGACACGCGAACCCGGCGGTGCAGCGGGGGCAGAGGAGATCCGCAAGCTGTTGGTCGAGGGGGATCCAGATCGCTGGTCGCCTGAAACGGAGATATTGCTGTTTTCTGCCGCCCGCCGTGATCACCTTGAGCGCACGATTGCGCCTGCGCTTGCGCGTGGGGCCGTGGTGATTTGTGATCGATTTGCGGATTCCACCCGCGTCTATCAGGGGGCTGCGCGTGGCGATTTGCGCGCGCTTGTCGATGATATCCACGCCCGTGTGATCGGAGTAGAGCCTGACCTGACCTTGATATTGGATATGGATCCCGCGGTGGCCTTGGCGCGTGGGTTGGCGCGGCAATCGGGCGAAGATCGGTTCGAGGACATGGGGCTGCCCTTTCAAGAGCGGCTGCGGGCTGGGTTTCAGGCGCTTGCCCGTGATTTTGCCGACCGCTGCGCAATGGTTGATGCCAATCAACCCCAAGAGGCGATTGCACAGGATATCGCGCGGATTGTAGAGGCGCGGCTATGAAGGATGATGATCTCCTGCCAGAGGCGGATGCCGCCGAGGGTCTGCCGCATCCGCGCCATGCCCCGCAACTGATTGGTCACGCCGCCGCCGTGACTGAGTTTTGTGCGGCGCTTGCCTCTGATCGGATGCATCACGCGTGGCTGATTACGGGGCCAAAGGGCATTGGCAAGGCTACATTCGCGTGGAAAGCGGCGGAGCATTTATTGAACAGCCCCAATGATGCAGGGGCGGCTTTGTTCGACATGCCGCCTGATCCGCAGGGCTTTGTCACCGATCCTGAGGGGGCCGTGGCGCGGCGTTTGCGCGCGCTGTCTGAGCCACGGGTTTTGCTGGTGCGGCGCGGATGGAATGAAAAAACCAAGAAGCTGTCCGCCGAAATTACCGTGGATGAAGTGCGCCGCCTGAACCAATTTTTTGGACTTTCCGCCGTAGATGGCGGGCGGCGTGTGGTAATTGTTGATGCGGTGGATGAGATGAACCGCAACGCGGCCAATGCGCTGCTCAAACTTCTTGAAGAACCGCCTGAGGATGCGATTTTGCTTTTGGTTGCACATCAACCCGCGAAGCTTTTGCCCACAATCCGCTCGCGTTGCCGCACCTTGCGCCTTAACCCGCTTGGGGCGGATGAGATGGCCCAAGCCATGCACAGCATTGATGTGGAAGTGGACGACCCGCGCGCGGTGGTTGAATTGGCCACTGGATCGGTTGGGGTGGCCGCGCAGATGATTGAGGGGGGTGGTTTGGCGCTTTATGGCGCTTTGGTTTCACTTATTGGAACCTTGCCGCGATTGGATCGCGCCCAAGCGATGACCCTCTCCGAGCAGGTCACGGGCAAAGTAGGCGAAGCGCAGTTTGATCTGATGCTTGCGCTGTTGGATCGGTTGTTGGCGCGCTTGGCCCGTGTGGGGGTAACTGGCGCACTGCCCCCCGACATTGTCACGGGCGAGGGAGCAATCTTGGCGCGCCTTTCGCCAAGCCCACATGAGGGGCGGGGATGGGCCGATCTGGCGGATCGTTTATCCGCCAAGGCACGACAGGGGCGCGCGGTGAACCTTGACCCAGCCGCTTTGATCCTTGATATGATCATAAGCATCGAAAAAGCGGCACCGCGTGTGATGGCGTGATCCTCCTTGAGGGGCGCATCACCCCCTTTGCTGCGCCAAAATCTGCGAGACTGATCTTTTAGCCCATGAGTGACCGCGTGACCCCCTCCTCTGATGCCGCCCCGCGATTGGTCGACAGCCATTGCCATCTGGATTTTCCCGATTTTGAAGGTGAATTGGGCGATATCGTGGCGCGGGCTGTGCAGGCGGGTGTGTCCCGTATGGTGACGATTTGCACCAAAATGGGCAATGTTCCACAGGTGCGCACCATTTCCGAGAGCCATGCGCCCGTGTTCTGGGCTGCGGGCCTTCATCCGATGAGCGTGGCTGATCAACCGCCCGTCACGGTTGAGGATTTAGTGGCCCTTGCCGCGCATCCAAAATTCGTTGGCATTGGCGAGACGGGGCTTGATTATCACTACACCGCCGATAGCGCAGAGGCGCAAAAAGACAGTTTGCGCATCCATATTGACGCGGCGCGCGAGACAGGGCTGCCCTTGATCATCCATGCCCGCGCCGCAGATGAGGATATGGCGCAAATCCTGCGCGAAGGATATGCAAACGGCCCTTATTCCTGCGTGATGCATTGTTTTAGCTCCTCGGCAGAATTGGCGCGCACGGCATTGGATTTGGGGTTTTATCTTTCAATGTCGGGCATTGCGGCCTTCCCAAAATCGAACGAGTTGCGCGCCATTTTTGCCGAAGCGTCCCTTGATCGGATTTTGGTCGAAACCGATAGCCCCTATTTGGCCCCGCCACCCCATCGTGGACGGCGGAACGAGCCAAGCTATACAGCATTGACAGCGCAGGTGGGGGCGGATGTCTTTGGCATCAGCCTTGCCGAATTCGCCGCTGCAACCAGTGCGAATTTTGACAGGCTGTTTTCCAAGGCCGCCCAATGGCAGGGGGGCGTTTAGGGTTATGGGCAAGCTGCGTTATACCATACTCGGCTGCGGCTCATCGGGCGGGGTGCCGCGTTTGGGGGGGAATTGGGGGGCCTGTGATCCGCGTGAACCCAAGAACCGCCGTCGCCGCTGCTCGCTGTTGGTGGAGCGTTTGGGCGAGGGGGGCACAACGCGGGTCTTGATTGACACCTCGCCTGATATGCGCGCCCAGCTATTGGATGCAGATGTGGGCGCGCTTGATGGTGTGGTTTACACCCATTCACACGCGGATCACGTGCATGGTTTGGATGATCTGCGCATGATCGTCTTCAACATGAAATCCCGCCTGAATGTTTGGTCAGATGCCGCCACGGCCAGTGATCTCTTGTCTCGCTTTAGCTATGCCTTTGTGCAGCCCGAAGGGTCGGATTATCCACCCATCCTGACGCTGAACCCGATTGAGGGTGAGATTGTGGTGACGGGGGCAGGCGGGCCTGTGACGCTGCAGCCATTCGATGTGCAACATGGGCGCATCATGGCGAAAGGGTTTCGCATCGGTGACGTGGCCTATTTGCCTGATGTCTCGGACATTCCTGCGCCTGCCTGGGAGATGCTATCGGGTTTGGATTGTTGGATTTTGGACGCGCTGCGCCGCACGCCCCACCCAAGCCATGCGCATCTTGAGCAAAGCCTAGATTGGATTGCCCGCGCCCGCCCGCGCCGCGCAATCCTGACCAATATGCATTTAGATTTGGACTATCAAACGCTTTGCGATGAATTGCCTGCGCATATCTCGCCCGCGTATGATGGGCTGCGCATCAGTTTGGATATCTAGAGAATGTCCGCCCTTCTCGAAGTTGTCTTGCCTGTCTTTATCGTCATTAGCTTTGGCTATGTGATGGTTTGGCGCGGCTTGTTTTCTGAGGAAGGTGTTGACCTTCTCATGAAGTTTTCACAAGGGATTGCGATCCCTGCGCTGCTATTTTTGGCGATTGCGCGGCTTGATCTGAGCCAAGATTTCCATTTCCCGCTGCTGCTGAGCTATTATTCTGGCTCAATCTTTGTGTTCCTTTTGGGCATGTTCGGGGCGCGCGTCATCTTTGGGCGGGTTTGGACAGATGCGGTGGCGATTGGGTTTGTGGCCATGTTCGCCAATTCCGTGTTGTTGGGCCTGCCGATCATGGAGCGCGCTTATGGCCCCGATAGCCTTGCAGGGAATTTTGCGATTGTCGCGCTGCATGCCCCGTTTTGTTATCTGGTGGGCGTAACCGCAATGGAGGGGGTCAAGGCGGGCCGCGTGGCCCCGCATATCTTGGCCCTTGCCGTGGGGCGCGCGCTGTCGCGCAATGCGCTGACCTTGGCCATTGGGGCGGGGTTTGTTGTGAATTTCATCGGGCTTGGCATGCCCGTTGTTGTCGAGGATGGGATTGCCCTTTTGGCCCGCGCGGCCCTGCCAACTGCGCTGTTTGGGTTGGGTGGGGTGCTCTATCGTTATCGCCCTGAGGGCGAGGTTCGGGTGATCGCGATGGTCTTGATCCTGTCGCTGATTGTGCATCCCGCATTTGGGTGGATGATGGGATCGCAGATTTTGCATATTCCCAGTGATGATCTGAAATCTGTGGTCATCACCGCCGCGATGGCCCCGGGGGCCAATGCCTATCTGTTTGCCAATATGTATGGGGCAGGGCGGCGTGTTGCAGCCAGTTCGGTTTTGGTTGGCACGGGCGTGACAGTTTTGACCTCATCAATTTGGTTGATCATCCTCGGGTGAGGCCCCTTGTAAATTTTGTGATGCGGCAACCTTCACGCTTCCCATTTGGTCAATTGTATACTATGGGATGCCGAAATCATCCTCCCTAAGGAGCCAAAGCTATGACCGACCAGACCCCAGATATCATCTATACCAAAGTTGACGAAGCGCCTGAACTTGCCTCGGCTTCGCTTTTGCCGATCATCGCGCGCTTTGCGCGGGCGGCGGGTGTCTCGGTTGGCACGCGCGACATTTCGCTAGCAGGGCGCATTTTGGCGGCATTTGCCGATCAATTGCCCGCCGATCAGCACCAAACTGATGATCTGGCCGCCTTGGGGGAGTTGGTCAAAACGGCGGATGCCAATGTGATCAAGCTGCCAAATATCTCGGCCTCTGTGCCGCAATTGCAAGCCGCAATCAAAGAATTGCAGGGGCAGGGCTATGCGATCCCTGATTATCCCGAAAACCCAAAAACTGATGCGGAAAAAGACGCGCGCGCGAAATATGACGCGATTAAAGGCTCTGCTGTGAACCCCGTTTTGCGCGAAGGGAATTCAGACCGCCGCGCGGCCAAAGCCGTGAAGGCCTATGCGCAGGCCAACCCACATCGCATGGGCGAGTGGACGAAGGATAGCAAAACCCGCGTTGCGGCCATGTCGGGCGGCGATTTCCGCAGCAATGAAACATCGGTCACGCTGAAGGATGCTGCAACCGCGCGCATCGTTCACGTTGCGGAAGATGGCGCTGAGACTGTTTTGAAGGATGCAGTTAGCTACCCCGCGGGCACGGTTGTTGATGCGACCTTCATGAGTGCCGCCGCGCTGAGCGATTTTCTGGCGGCTGAGATTGAACAAACTAAGAAAGAGGGCGTGCTGTTCTCGCTGCATATGAAGGCCACAATGATGAAGGTCTCTGACCCGATCATCTTTGGCCATGCGGTCAAAGCCTATCTTGCCCCTGTCTTTGAAGAATTTGGGGATCGTTTGGTGGCACTTGGCGTCAACCCCAATTCGGGTTTGGGTGATCTCTTGGCCCGCATTGCAGATGAGGCCGATATCAAAGCGGCGATTGACGCCTGCATGGCAGCGCGCCCGCCTATGTATATGGTCGACAGTGATCGCGGCATCACCAATTTGCATGTCCCCTCGGATGTAATTGTTGATGCATCGATGCCTGCACTGATCCGTGCAGGTGGCAAAGGCTGGGGGCCAGATGGCAAGGAACATGACGCGGTCTGTGTGATCCCTGATAATTCTTATGCGCCCGTCTATGATGAGACGATCAAGTATTTCAAAGAAACGGGTAAGCTTGATCCTGCCACCTGCGGCACAGTGCAGAATATTGGCCTGATGGCGCAGAAGGCCGAAGAATATGGCAGCCACCCGACCACATTCGAAATGGCCGCAAAAGGCACGGTTCGGATGATCTTGGAAGACGGTACGGTGATCCATGAACATGCGGTAGAGGCGGGTGATATCTGGCGTTCGGCCTCTGCACGCAAGGCACCGATTGAGGATTGGGTGAATTTGGCGATTGATCGTCAGCGCGCCGAAGGCTGCGAGGCGGTGTTTTGGTTGGATGAAACCCGCGCCCATGATGCGGAATTGATCGCCTATGTGCGCCCGATTTTGGAAGCGCGCGGTGTGGCCGATAAATTCGCGATTATGGCGCCGCGTGAAGCGACCCGCAAAGCCCTAGAGACGATCCGTGCAGGTAAGAACCATATCGCCATCACAGGCAATGTGTTGCGCGATTACCTGACCGATCTCTTCCCCATCCTTGAATTGGCGACATCGGCCAAGATGCTGTCGATTGTAAAGTTGATGCAGGGCGGTGGTTTGTTTGAGACGGGTGCAGGCGGCTCGGCCCCGAAACACGTGCAGCAGCTGCAAGGTGAAAACCACCTGCGTTGGGACAGTCTGGGCGAGTTCTGCGCCCTTGGTGAAAGCTTTAAGTTCTTGGCTGAGACAAAGAACAATGCCGCAGCCCGTATCTTGGGCGAAGCGGTCGAGGCCGCGACCCAAGGCGTGTTGGACGATAACCGCAGCCCTGGCCGCAAGGTGGGCGAGCCTGACAACCGCGACAGCCATTACTGGTTCGCGCGCTACTGGGCCGAGGCCTTGGCCGCGCAGGGCGAGGATGCAAGCCTTGCCGCAGAATTCGCGCCAATCGCCAAAGCATTGGCGGAACATGAGGCGCAGATTTTGGCAGAGTTGCACGCAGGTCGCGGTGCGGCTGTGGATTTGGGCGGCTATTATCACGCAGACCCCGCAAAGGTTGCAGCCGTCATGCGCCCTTCGGCCACGATGAACGCGATTTTTGCTTAAGTGCAACGCTTAAGTGCGTGAAACTTGTTGTGGAGCCCCTCGAGTTTTTTTGGGGGCTTTTCGCTTTACGAGTTAATTTTGAAAATGTCGTGATTTTGCCATGTTTGATAACTGATGTTTCGTGACATTTGAAAATCACTAAAAACAGTTCAAATACGCAGCCACGCGCGTGGGACGCGTTTCGTGTCGTGAATTCAGTGACTTAGAAAAGATACGGCTTTGGGAGTTTTTGCGGTGCTTTGGGTGTGTTTTAGGGTTCTAAGTCGGGTGCCGGCGGCTTGCAATTTTGTGTGGGTTGCCCTCTCATGAGGGATGTTACTTGTTTGGGGGTTTTAAGTTATGCGCGCTGTGTTTGCTCTATTCATTGGATTGTTGGCCGTGGGGCCTTTGCCGGTATCTGCTCAGAGTTATTCTGAGCCCGGTCGCGGGACCGCCACGCGGTCTGCATTGATGGACGCAGTCCGCCCCCACGTGGAGTGGGAGCTCGGCCGGCCCATTGAGTTTGTCGTCGACGAGTTGCGGGTGGCGGGCGACGTGGCCTATGGGTCGCTCTCGCCGTAGCGGCCGGGCGGTGGCGCGATTGACCTATACAGCACGCCGGGCTATCGGCGGGGCATGGACCCGGAGTATATGGACGGCACGCATGTGGCGGTCTTGTATCGCAGGCTGCGGGAGACGTGGGTGGCGGTGCACCGCTCGATTGGCGCGACGGACGTGTGGTTCGCGGCGCATGATTACTGCATTGAGTATGCGGCGGTCATTCCGGAGTGGTGTAAGTAGGTGCGATTGGCGCGCGGTTTGATTTTGGGTGAGGGCTTGGCGTGACAGTGCGTCGGATATTCCACATACAGCCGGGGACGGATGGCGGGACGGAGCGATTTTGCATCTCCCTGTCTCAAGCCTTTTCGGAGAGGGGGATCGAGCAGGCCTTCGCCATACGGCCAAATCGTGATTGGGCGGGTGAGGTGGAGGGCCTCGGTCGTGTCATTGAAGGGAGGTTCCTGCGGCGTACGCCCGGCGGGCTTATTGATGCGTGGCACCTCCGTCAGGCCATCGAGGAATTCAACTCAGACGTTATAATGGCGTGGCGGGCGCCATCCGGCCGCCTTGTACCTCGCGGCCACCGAGCTGCAAAAGTAGTTCGCCTCGGTGACTATCCGTTTCACGTGCGTCACCTGCGGGGCCTGGACGCAGTCGTGTGTAACAATCCCAGCATTGATAGACACATCCGCGCGCTTGGGTTTGATGGGCGTACTGAGATTATCTCTAATTTTTCAAGATCTGCTTCGTCTAATGCTATATCTCGATCTGAGTATGACACTCCGGATGATGCATTTCTTGTGTGCGGTGTGGGCCGCTTCAAGCGCTTTAAGGGGTTCGACTTGTTGATAGACGCCGTCGCTCAAGTGGATGGCGCTCATTTGTGGCTGGTTGGCGACGGGCCAGAAGCAGAAAATCTTCTGCGCCAAGCCGAAGACCTAGGAATCTCAGGGCGCGTGAAATTTTTGGGGTGGCAGGACGATCCCACCCGGTTTCTCGCGTCGTGCGATGCCTACGTCCTGCCGTCCCGCGACGAGGCCCTCGGCAATACGCTCATCGAGGCGTGGAGGATGGGCGTACCTTCGGTGGCGAGCATGACGGACGGGCCGAATTGGTATGCAGAGGATGGTCGGGATGCTTTGTTGGTGCCTGTGGGGGATGTGGGGGCGCTGGCGGAGGCTCTGAGGAGGCTGGTGGCGGATGGTGAATTGCGCGGGCGGCTTGTTGCCGGCGCGCGCCATACGCTGTCGGAGCGGTTTGACCGGGAGGCAGTGGTTGACGCATATCTCGAATTATTTGACCGCATTAATGCGGGCAGGAAATGAACTTTGTCAGGATGCTGGCCTGTTCAGGCCCGCCTCATAAGGGCCAGAGGCCATTTTAGAAGAATACAACCTCACGCTGAACTTGGCTTCGTTTCGGAAAATTAAGATAGCAAGGAGTTGAGCCTTTTCATTGCCTTCCTGCGGGCGTTGATTGCAGCATTCAGATATCGGTTGAGCGTCTTCGAGTTGGAGTAGTGCATCCTGTCATATTGCCGAGCCATTTGGTCGAACATCTTTACGGCGGCCCTTAGTGCCGCCTCTTTGTAGTTCTTGCCAGTGAAGCACATACGCCATTCCATAAAATACTTTCGGTCTCTGCGCTCTTCTTCGTGGGTAGGCGCCTGAGCGATCACTGTGAAGACGCGATCAATTTGCGCGTCTGCCGTCGCAATGGCGAGGAGGGCGCGGCCAAGGTTTGTCTGGTGAGCATTAGAAACGTCGACGCCATATTCCTGGGCGTATGCCATAAGGTAATTCAGGACCAATTCGTGGGGTGGCGGCTGGTTTAGTCCGTGTTTGACGCCATTGAAGGCCGACTTGAGTTTGCCCTCCGGCGTGTAGGGTCCTGTGCTGTGACGCGCATTGCGACGGTTGGAAGTCGGTGTCTACGCTGGCTCGATATCTCGAGCGCGCTGAGCACTCGGTCTGGACAGGTTAGGATCCAGAAAATCTATCTCGAAGTTGAGATTTGATAGTTACAAATCATAAGTACTTAAGGTACGCTCAACTTTGAGCGCATGTTTGCCTATTATCAAATTATCGAGATCAATTGGCGGCCAAACGTTTTGAGCCGCGGTGCGGTAGCTGTGAGGGCTGTGGCATAATGGCGAGTATCCGTGAGTTTGTGGCGCTGGAGCGGTCTTTTCAGTGTATGCGACTGATACACGAGAATGGAAATATATCTACGCGTGAACTGGCCGCGCGTATGCAAATATCGAACGGCGCCGCCTATTATGTTCTCGAGGCATTAATCGAGAAGGGCTACATCAAGGCCGAGAACTTTAGGAATAATCCGAATAAATCGGGTTACTTGTACTTGCTCACTCCAGATGGTTTCCGCGAGAAGTCTAGGCTTGCTGCCAAGTTTATTCAGCGCAAGAGGGACGAGTATCAGGTGTTGAAAGCAGAAATTGAAGTTCTCGAGCGCGAGCAAGCAGAGCAACCTGAATAACGCCCGATAATTGGGCATTGCGGCCTCAGCAAAACTTTTAGCTTAGCATAAAGAGAATTAATTAATGAAAATTGTTGTTGTTGGTTAAGGTTATGTAGGCCTTTCAAATGCCGTGTTGTTAGCGCAACATAATGAAGTTGTTGGTGTTGATATTTCACGAGAGCGGGTCGATGCTATAAATGCCCGAAAATCGCCAATTATTGACCTTGAACTCGCCCAATATTTGGCGGAAAAGAATTTGAACCTGAGGGCAACTATAGATTTGAAAGCCTCCGTTAAGGGAGCTGATTACGTGATAGTTTCGACACCCACTAACTATGATGAGAAAACCAATTTCTTTGACACTTCGTCAGTTGAAGCTGTTATTTCTGAAGTTATTCAACTAGAATCTAATGCCAGTATTGTAGTAAAGTCGACCGTTCCAGTCGGCTTTACCGATGAGTTAAAAAAGCGATTTAACATCAATTCGGTAATGTTTTCGCCAGAATTTTTGCGTGAAGGAAGAGCGTTGCATGACAACTTAAACCCAAGTCGCATCGTCGTTGGTGAGAAATCAGAACGCGCCGAGCTATTCGCGAATTTGCTCGCGCAAGGGGCGCAGAAGCGCGATGTCGAGATCTTGTTTACTGGTGCACGTGAGGCTGAGGCAATCAAGTTGTTCTCGAATGCTTATCTTGCGATGCGGGTAGCATACTTAAACGAACTGGACAGCTTCGCTCTTGCAGGCGAGATGGACAGTCGAGAAATCATCGATGGAGTATCACTAGATCCCCGAATTGGTAACTACTATAACAACCCATCGTTTGGCTACGGAGGATACTGTTTGCCAAAAGATACAAAGCAACTTCTGGCAAATTATGATGCTGTACCTCAAAACATTATCCGCGCAATCGTTGACGCAAATTCTACGCGCAAGGACTTCTTGTCAGATCAAATTTACAAGCTGAAGCCGGATGTGGTTGGTGTTTATCGGCTATCAATGAAACAAGGAAGCGATAACTTTCGTGACAGCGCCGTTCTCGGGATTATGGAAAGGTTACAGATAAACTGAGTAGGGGTCATAATATATGAACCAAATTTTTCTGGTCTTAGTTTTGAGGGATTTAGCGTATACAGGGAACTAATTACATTTAAGCGCACTTCGGATGTGATAATAGCAAATCGTATTGACAGTAGATTGAGAGACTTTTCAAAAAATTTTTTCGCGCGATCTTTATGGAATAGACCGATAAACGCCAGAAATTTTTTGGATATATAAATTTGTGAAATTTAAAATATATAAATAGGTGGTATCTCACGATATTTTTTATAAAGTGCAAATACTAGCAGGAGAGAAAAATATGATCAAAAATCCCGTTTTGGCGGTGATTGGACTGGGTTATGTGGGGTTGCCCTTAGCCGTTGAATTTTCAAAATATTATGAAGTGATAGGGTTTGATACATCCACAGATCGTGTCCAAAGTCTTAAGGCGTGGACTGATGACACAAAGGAAGTCACAGTTGATCAATTGAAGGCGGCGGACAAACTTCGGTATTCTACGAATCCCAACGATTTGGCTGATGCAAATGTTTTTATCGTTACAGTTCCAACGCCAATTGATGAGTCCAAGCGCCCCAATTTGTCACCATTGCTGCATGCATCTGAGACCGTTGGGAAAGTGTTGAAAGTAGGAAGCGTCGTTATATACGAGTCAACAGTTTATCCCGGTGCCACCGAAGAAGATTGTGTTCCGATACTTGAGAAAAGTTCGGGATTAAAATTCAATAAAGATTTTTACTGTGGTTACAGCCCAGAGAGAATTAACCCTGGCGATAAAGAACATCGACTCACGACAATTAAAAAAGTCACTTCGGGTTCAACGCCTAGAGTGGCAACGTTTGTTGACGAGTTATATAAGTCAATTATCCGAGCAGGAACTTACAAGGCCCCATCAATACGCGTAGCAGAAGCAGCAAAAGTAATCGAGAATACTCAACGTGATTTAAATATTGCTCTGATGAATGAATTAGCAATTATTTTTGACAGGATGGGAATAGACACGCTTGAAGTGCTAAAGGCCGCTGAAACGAAGTGGAACTTTTTACCCTTTCGCCCAGGACTAGTTGGCGGGCATTGTATTGGTGTTGATCCCTATTATCTGACGCATAAAGCACAGACTATTGGCTACCATCCTGAGATAATTCTTGCCGGACGGAAAATAAATGACGCAATTCCAGGTTATATTTCGACACAGATTATAAAATGTATGATTAAAAAAAATATCTCAGTCCGCAATAGTAATATTTTAATATTGGGTCTTGCATTTAAGGAGAATTGTCCTGACGTGAGAAATACCCGTGTAGTAGATATAGTTAGAAATCTGGAAGAGTACGGTGTGGCGGTCGACGTATATGATCCATGCGTTTCTGCTAAGGTTGCCAACGATGAGTACAAAATTGAGTTATGTGAGGCCCCTTCAGAAAAAAAATACGATGGTATAATTCTTGCAGTGCCGCATGATGAATTACTAATGGGAGGCGTTGAATACATAAGTAGTTTTGGCAAAGATAATTATGTATTTTTTGATGTTAAGTCAGCATTTGGCATTAACGAAAGTGACTTGCGTTTGTAATACTAGGCTCCTGCGCGAGAAAGATCTGTTTTAACTTCCACATTGTCTTAGATGTTTTGAGCATAACGACAATCCTACTTTACGTTGAGAAAATTGATGCATATCGGATCCCCTGACAAAAACTTCTGGTCAAATAAAAATGTTGTAGTGACTGGTGGCTGCGGTTTTATTGGATCCGCACTTATAGAAAAGCTTAATCATATTGGGGTAAAGAGTATCCTTAGCGTTGATGACTACAGCTCCGGTGCGCGAGATAATGAAATTCTAGGGGTTAATTATCTCGAATGTCATACCGCTCATATCACAGAAGATGTTTTGCAACATTCCGACCTTGTGTTTCATCTAGGGGAATATTCTCGTGTTGAGGCGAGCTTCCGGGATTTGGATGCAATATTACAATCCAATGTAAAGGGAACTTCGAATATTTTCGCCCTTTGGAAGAAGTTGAATTTTAAGCTGATCTATGCAGGAAGCAGTACAAAGTTTGGTGATGGGGGCCTTGGTCGGCATCAAAGTCCATATGCATTGAGCAAGTCGCATAATACAGAGACGGTTAAAAGTTTTATTGATTGGTTTGGCTTAAAGGGCGCAATAACATATTTTTATAACGTCTATGGCGATGGCGAAATCTCATCTGGAAATTTCGCTACGGTAGTAGCTATCTTTATTGATAAATTTCGTAAAGGTGAACCGCTTCCAGTAGTGAAACCAGGCGTTCAACGCAGGAATTTTACACACATAGATGACATAGTTGATGGATTATTGTTAGTTGGACAGTATGGCCATGGTGACGAGTATGGAATTGGTGCTGATGAAAGTTATTCGATTGAAGATTTAGCAAAACTAATTTCTGAAAATATAATTTATTTGGACGAAAGGCCCGGGAACCGGCTTGACGCTAGGGTAGTAACTTCAAAATTGCGTGCATTGGGGTGGCAACCTAAGCATTCCTTAGCCAAATATGTTCGAGAACAATGCAAGAAACGCTAAAAAATATTTTCTTTGTTCATTCGGCACCGCTGAACTCGTACAAAGCTAACACTATTCAAACATTGCATACAGTGGCTGCGCTGTCCCGTCAGAATAGAGGCAAGATTTTTTTTTGGGGTCGTGCCGGACGTGAAAAAAACTGGCTAGAACTTGTTGCGGACCATCACCCATATTTTGAAAATATCGTTCTGGAAGGCCAGATTGTAAAAATTCCAGAAATGACTAGAGCTGATCGGTCTAAATTTGCAGCATTCGCCCAACGGTTGCGATTGTCTTTTTTACTTGAGACAATATATTTTCTAACACAGATTTACATGGACATATTTTCGAAATTATTCGAATTGCGCCGAGAAGTAAATTGGATATACACTCGGTCACACTATATAATATTAGCATTACTGCCATTAAAGATATTTTTTAAAAAATTATCATATGCAATTGAGCTTCACGATGTACCATCAAGCCGTTTTTCAAAAATTACTTGGGATTTTACATTGCAACATTGTGATCACATATTCGCTGTGACATCTTTTTTTAAGGATTATATCCCTGAAGGATTATCACATGCATACACCGTTCTCCCTGATGGTGTCGATGAATGTTATTTTAGTGAAGCGTTTAATTTGGTAGGTGACAATAAATCTACCGTGCGACAGTTTGGATATTTTGGCCGATTAACAACATATGGAAAAGATAAGGGCATATTTGATCTTATCAATGCATTTAGCCTGCTTGATCCCAATGATGAATTTTCTGTGTTGTTAATTGGTGCGAATACTGATGAGCTGAGGGAGTATGGTGCATTTGTTGAAGCGAAGGGTTTGCACGATAAGATAGAGATCATACCCTTTATGGCTGCGAACGAAGCACGGATGATCGCCCATAGGTGTGATGTTCTTTTGATGCCACATCCACGCAATAGGTTTTTTGAGCACTTTGTGTCTCCTTTAAAATTATTTGAATATATGGCCCTCGGAAAGGTCATTGTGAATGCTCGTTTGCCGGCAATAGAAGAAATTCTCCCGAGGGACAAATTCTCGATTTCGTACGAACCAGGAAATATAGGGCAACTAGCCGATGTGCTGTCCAAGTGTATAAATAATTATTCTGAGTTAACTCACTTGGGTGTGTGTGTGATGCGTGAAGCTCGAAAGTACACTTGGGACCAGAGAGCAGTCAAAATATTGAATGGAATGATTTGAAGATGAATATTTTATTTGGAATTACTACCATTGAAAATGGAGGTGCAGAAAATTTTTTGGTTCCTTTTATTTGTAGTCTGGCGGATGATGGACACAAAGTAACGGTATATTATATTCAAGGTGAACCTACCCACCAAGCGAAACTCGAAGATGCGGGTGTTGAAATATGGCACCCGTCGGATTCAAGTCCTAAGACTAAAAATCCATTGAAGTTTATATCATCCTTAATTGGATTTCAAAAAAGAATACGGTTAAGACATTTTGATTTAAGCATAGCAAATTTACAGCCAATTGAATTAATTTTTTCTCTTTCGTCACTACGGTACAGGTCAAAACAAATAATTTCTGTTCGTCACAACGATGAGTTCTTTTTTGCTCGAAAATACTTGGGTTGGATTTATCGTTTAACCTTCAAAAAGTATATTGCAATTTCGTCACGTGTCAAAAATAGCCTAATTATGGACAAGATTGCTGTTGAAAACATTGACGTATGTTACTACGGTATACCACAACTAGACATCGAGTACTTTTCACAATCACAATCACAATCACAATCACAATCACAATTTCAATTCAATTATCACGTAGTTGTGGCTCGTCATGAACCGCAAAAGAATCTATTTTTTTTGCTACATGCTTTCAAAAATTACATCGAATGTTGTGAGCCATATATGGCAAAAATACTTGTGTTTTTGGGCACTGGTTCCGAAACCTTAGACTTGATGAACGAAGTGTCGCGTATAGGACTTGGGGGGTACGTTCTATTTGCCGGTAAAATTCAAGATCCACTTCCGATCATCGCGTCAGCGGACAGCTTGGTTTTAAGTTCCCATTATGAGGGACTAGGGTTAGTTTTATTGGAAGCGCAGAGTGTTAAAACGCCCGTTATTGCTCCCGATATTGCCCCATGCAATGAGGTTGTTTGCGCTAATAGTGGGATACTCTACGCTCCTGGAGAAAAAAATAGTTTATCCGCTGCTTTGGGTGAAGTTTATAAGATAGACAGAAATAATGTGGCGCTCTCTTCCGAATTTATGATTGATAAATCATACGACATTTGGAGGAAAGCCTTGTGTTTGTAATGATAAGTCAAGATGCGAATGCATTCTTACGGTTTAGAGCGAATTTCGTTGGCTATCTCACGAATAATGGTGTCCTTGTTAAAAGCTATGTAATTCTCCCAAGCAAAAGTAAATCTGTAAAATCAATATTTTCATTTGATTTTTTCAAAATACTTTTTGCCTGGAATGGAAATCAAAAAATTTATGTTGTATATGGATCTCTTCCAATTTTATTTTTTTTGATATTTCAGCCCTTTTCAAGAAAGATTATTATATTCACTGGCTTGGGTAGTATATTCAATAATAATTTGAAAATTATATCCTTTCCATTGATAAATTTTCTGTTATTAATAAATATAAGATATATTAAGAAAGTCGTTTTTCTAAATGAAAGTGATAGAGATATTTTTTTTAAAAATGTTCATCAAATAAAAAAGTTTTTGGTTAATGTACTGCCTGGTGAAGGGGTGGATTTTGACAAGTATCGCTTATGTGACCCTGATCAACGTAAAGATGTATTGCCTAGTTTAGGGTTTGTATCAAGGCTTACTTATGAAAAAGGTTTTTCTGATTTTAAAAATCTTGTACGGGATTTAGTGTTAATAAAAAGAAATTTTCCGTATAGACAGCTGTTCCTAATGGGGAGTAACTCCGGTTTGAACCCAAGCCGAATTGGCGCAGTAGAGTTGCAAGATTTTATTTCAGAAAATGGAATTACTCATATTGAAAATTACGATCAGGCAGACGCAATCGTTTTAATGTCAAAGATAGACATCATTTGCTTACTTAGTAAGCATGAAGGTGTTCCATTTGTTTTACTAGAGGCATTGCGCACCGCTTCGATCATCATTCTTAGCGATATTCACGCTCACCGCGCCGTTTTCAGAGATGCTTGCATGGCGAGACTCGGCATTGTATGGGCAGCTGACGGAGAGAGTTTAAGTCGATGTTATGTGCAAGCTTGGCGCATGCATCAATCTTCTGATGTACAGTCGTTACTGGCTTCGCGTTCAGCGGTTTTAAACAAGTTGTCGGCCGGCTCGGTTTGGCCGCAGTGGCGGACAAACATATTTTCTTAAATATATGAAAAAAAAACTTCTTATCATCACCCCATCATTTGGTGAGGATGCAGGCGGCCCTGGCAAAATATTTAAGGTACTTTTACGGGGCCTTGATCTACAATCCTTGGATTCAGTACATGCTATAAGAGTAGCTCCTCCATCCCATTCTCAAAATTATAGGCTTCTGTACCACGAACAAGAAGTCGCTTTCCATGTTGCTCCCACTAATAAGTTCCTTAGGATTTTATATTTTGCATGGATTTTTGCATCAGTTTGCAATCGTAACACTGTTATTATTTCCCTAGGTGACTGGATTTGGTCCTCAATTTCTTTTTGCTTTCCATGCAAACGGCGCATATTTCGTCTGGCTGGCGACCCAATCTGGGAACGTACTGTCATGCAGTCTAAAACAGCTGTCGCTCCACCAGATTTTTATGATTTTTACTCGAAAAATTTTGGATATAAATTAATTTATGTAATCCGAAGGCTTCTGGTAAGAAAGTTTGATAATTATATCTGCGGTAGCCTTAAAGCCAAAGAAACTCTAAATTTCTGGGGTGTTGCAGCTGAAAAAATAAAGATTATCCCTAATCCAATAATGGCTCCTGAAACAAGGAATGCATTTGAGGCTCGTCGTAGAAATGTTCTTTTAGCCTCAAGATTAATCCCAATTAAAAATATTTCTAGAACTTCTGATATATTGAAATTAATTGGTGTCAATTGTGATATTTATGGATCAGGGCCACAACTTCAGGAGTTAAAAAAATCTTTTGGAGATAATTGTAAGTTTTTAGGACATCAACCAATTGAAAAACTGTTGTCTGAGCTTGATCATTATAAGTTTTTCATTTCACTTTCGGTGTCTGAGGAGTCGCCTAACGCTCTGTTAGATGCGATGTCGCGTGGCGTTGTTCCGATCGTAAGCAAGATACCTGCCCACCTTGAAATCGTATCGAATATTTCAAATTCTTTAGCTGTTGATTTGTCGTTGAGTGATGAAAAAATTGCAAGTCATATCGGCAGTTTGTTGAGTCTGTCGAAACAGGAGTGGGAAATTCTATCAGCTTCGTGTGTCGCCTACGTGAACCATAATCACGACCCAGACAAATTTTTAAATAACATTCGTGAAGATATTTTGGATTGTAACGATGGGCAATAATTTTTTCTTTGGCCTTGGCTCCGAAGCCCTCTCTATGAAAAATAAAACGTATCATGATAGAATGCAACGTTATGCCGAAAAAATCGATGATCTCAACATTGTTTCTGTCAGCCGTAGCTCCAAATTTTTCGATGTCAAAAGTTTTAAAACCGGAAAAGTTTCTTTTCATATTATTCAATCAAAATTTCCAGTTTTATCCGTTTTTTATGGCATTATTTTAATCCTACGGCTTGGAGCTTTTCGAGCGACCATTTATTTTCAGGATAGTCTAAAGTTCTGTTTGATTTTAGTATTTTTTCGAGCCTTTTTGAGGGCAAGGTGTATTGCAGGTGTTCATTATGAAGTTTCTAGAGAATACTCTGTAAGAATTTTCCTTTTGAGATTATTTGCAGATAAGATAAGAGTACTTACTTTTTCACAAAAGAAAGTATTTATAAAGCGTGGTTTGAATGAAGATCAAATCTCTGTTGTTGCGACACCTGTGATGTTGTTAGATTATTTAAAACAGAACTCTGATGTGTCAACTTATGATCGAGATTTGGAAAAGTCTGTTGCGCCCATTAAACTTATTTATGTCGGGAGATTGGCGCACACAAAGAGAATTGGAGAGTTGTTAGATTTTATCAGGAAATATATAGATGTACATCTAACATTGGTTGCGCCCATTTCCTCTCGGGAAGTTGGTTTTGATGTTTCCAGAATGGCTAGGGCCGTGGATAAAATAGACAATGTGGTCTGGTATGATAATGGTCTTTGGGGGGATGAGTTAATTCATATGCTTGCTGCATCGGATGGATTAATATCTTTTTCAAGTGAAGAGGGCTTTGGAAAGGTGTATGTGGAGGCGCTGGCCCTTGGTATTCCCGTTATCACACGGGCAAATGCTGGGGCGGCATCAATTGCCACTGTAGCAAAGGGAATGTTTTTGTTTCATGAGGTGAATGAACTGGTGTTGTTCTTTTCGAATTTAAAGTTCAATCTTGGTTTAGAAAAGACCGAGGCAGAAAAAAATAAGTATAATATAAGGGAGTATTTTGACCCAGATTTTAATATTAATTTATTTTGTGATTTATTCTCGTGAAGTCAATATACATTATAATTGGCGGTCAGAGATGTGGGACTTCAACTTTCCATCGTATGCTTTCTTCATTTCCGGAACTTTCAGTTGCTCCAAAAGAAACCGAGATATCAAGTCAGTGCCTAAATCTTGGTTACACACACTTTGTGTATGCCACCTTAGTGTATAAATTTGGTAAGCTTTCCGAAATGGTTGATTGTGCGAAATCGTGTGGATATCAAGTTCATCTTGCTATGATTGTCCGGCATCCAGTTGAACGGGCAATTAGTGAACTCGGAAACCACCGCATGGCGGGACGCAGGCGATATTATTTTGACACTTCGGAGAATCTTGAAACGATTTGCAAGGTTATTGCAAAAAACTCTTCATATAAAACCTATATTGAGGAAATTAGACAAAAATGGTCTGGTGACAAAAGCGTTTCATTTTCCATCCTCCGTTTTAACGCTATTTATCCAACTCCATCCGAGCATGTTTTGAGGTTTCTTGAATATAAATTTGGTTGTACTTCAGCTGCCCACTTGGAGGCGTTATCGTTCCAGGAAAATTCCACTCGAATACCCAAACTTCTTTTACTTGATAAACTTGTGCATGGGACTGGAATATTGCTTCAAAATTTAGGGCTTTATTCAGTTTATAACGCTCTGTTGCGACTGAATATTCATCAAGCAATTAAGAGGCTCAATTCAAAAAAATCTCACGCGGTTTCTTTGGAGGAGACCCAAAAAATAGATGAACTCCTCAAAGTGATCTTAAGAGATGAAATAAATTATTATGAAACCCTCTAAACAATTGGTTATTATTGGACAGCAGTATTGTCCGTTAAGCACGTTGCGTGGCAACTTTTGTTACATCGTCCGTGAGTTTTCGCGATTGCGTCCAACCACCTGCCTAGTTCTGACGGCAGATGGCGTCGACCTTGAGAACATTTTTTCTTTTGGTGCGAGTAGCAAAATTTTTACTCTCATAAATTTTTATCGTATTTTTATAAACATTTTTTGGAGCCATAAAGGAAATGTGGATGTTTTGGTTCATCAAGGGGGAGTTTATCCGCTGTTGTTGGCTCCTTTCAGGCTTTTGGGGCTAAGGGTGTTTCAATGGAAAGCACACCCCGTCAGGGATTTGGTGTGGTGGTTGTTCCAGTTTGGCCTTATTAATAAGGTATTCACAGTTTCAAAATCAAGTTTTCCATCTGGCCTTAGAGAGCCAATTTATATAAGCCATGGAGTGGCTTTTCCTGTTGTTGATACAACTTGTGGGAAGAGTGGTTTTGACGGCCGTATTGACTTTTGTGTGGCTGGTAGGGTGGCGCCTTCCAAACGTGTGACTGAATGTATAGATTTTGTTAAATCTGTTGCCGAAGCATTACCTAGCTTCGAAGTGACTTTACACATTGTAGGGTTTACCAATTCGGATGGCTACGAGCTTGATGTGAAAAAGCGCGCACTGAGTGCCGCCGAGTCTACAAAAAATTTGTCTGTATGTTGCTTAAACGCCGTACAAAGATTTCAGTTATTTCAGATATACTTAGATTGCCAATTCGCTTTGAATTTTTCATCCACAGCGCTTGACAAATTTGTGATTGAAGCAGCAGGCTCCGGTGTGGTGGTTCTATCTTCAAACATAAACTTTTTAGAAGCTTTCGATGATGTAGAGCAGCTCGGTTTATACTCTGAATCTTATAATAAGCTTGTAGCCTCCGTCGTTAGATTAGCTACTGACGATAAAGAATTTCTCAAAATTGCAGGAAAGCTGAAGGATCAAGCTCATCATAAATTTGCGTTACACAATTGGGTATGGCGCTTAAATTCAATTATGAACAGAGGATAAAATGGATATTGTTGTCACGGGCTGTTATGGCTTTATTGGTTCACATTTGGTTCGTGAGTTCAATAAAATTTCTGAATATAATGTTATTGGAATTGATAATAATATAAGAGGCGGGAAAGCTTCACTTGCTCTATTGAGCGATATCGAGCAAGCGAATTTTATAGAGGGTGACTTATCCGATGCCAATTTTGTGTCATCATTAGCTAATTATATAAATCTGAATAATTGTATCATATTTCACTGTGCAGCTTTCAACGGAACAGGAAACTTTTATGAATCGCCTTTTGAAGTGCTCAAACACTCGACACTGCCAACGGTACAGCTGTTAGATTTTCTTGGCAAAAATAAATATGGGGGAAAATTTGTATATTTTAGCTCTTCAGAGGTATACTCGTGGGGGGTAAGTTGTGGCTTCACTTCTGTGCCAACGCCTGAGACAGCAGACATCGTTATTGGACCACCGGAAGTTTACCGATGGAGCTATGGATCGTCTAAAGCGCACGGAGAATACGCATGCTTCGCAGCTCATAAAACTTTTGATATTGATGCTTACGTAGTAAGAATCCATAATATTTATGGCCCACGCATGGGTTTCAACCATTTTATTCCTGATTTTATAGATCGTGCGCTTGGCGGTGATTACACTCTTCCTGGAGCTGATGAGGCTCGTTCGTTTTTGTTTGTAAAAGACCTTACATTTATTATAAAAGAGCTATTTTTAATTAAATGCCCTAAGTCCCGGATTATTAATATTGGTTCAGATGTGGAAACAAAAATTTATGATGTTGCTACTGCGATAATGCAAAAGTTAAATCTCGACCCCTCGCTAATTCAGTGTAAAAAGTCTATACCTGGGTCTGTTAAGCGGAGATGTCCAGATATTTCGCGACTTAAAAGTGAACTTGATCGAGACATACAGTTCACCAATTTGGATTGTGGTTTAAACGCAATGGTGAACCATTACCAAAATCAAGTCAATTTGCAAGTTGAACGAGAGTTTAGATGAGAGTTTATGTTGTTGGGATTGGCTATGTTGGTCTGACTTTGTTACTTCATCTACATCGCTCAGGATGCGATGTATTTGGTATCGAGCGTGATGAAGAAAGATGCGAGCGATTAAATCTTGGAATTTCTGATGTTGTGGAGCCAGAGCTCTCTAACATTCTTAAAAACTATATTAACAGTGGCAAACAAATTTACTTGCCGGAAAATTTACTTGAAAATGAGTTTTTGTTTGATGAGCAGGATATTGTAGTTATTACCCTTGGCACAGCCCTAGTGGAGGGCTCTGCCCAATCGGCTTCGGATTCAATTTTAAAAACTGTTGCTTACTATGTAGAACGTGGAGCGAAAAGATTTTGGCTTCGTAGCACAGTATCGGTTGGATTATGCGACTTTCTAGATCAATCTTACGGTGGAAGAGTCAGGTTTGCCTTTGCTCCTGAGCGAACAATTGAAGGCGCTGCACTACACGAATTAAACACGCTCCCGCAAATTTTTGCGACCCCTTATCCTAGTGAATTTGTGGACGCAGAAAAAGTGTTTGTAGGTGTTAAAATTCTCAAATGCTCGTCGTTTAAAGAGGGGGAGGTGACAAAGCTGGTCTCGAACCTGTATCGAGATTACACGTTTAATTTTGCGAATTTGGTGTCTCTAGTGTGTGACAATCTGGGAGTTGATTTTAGTACAGTAAATCGATTGGCAAGTTTTGATTATCCACGCTTTCCTCAGATGGTGTTTGGTCCTGTTTCGGGCCCTTGTTTATCGAAAGATGCTTTCATATTAGACCAGTCTCTTTCGGGAGATGCAGTGGACACCAATTATCGTCGAACGATTAGTGATGCTGTTCTAGTTGGACGAAATATCAATGCTCTATTCGTTAAGAAAATAGTAGATACAATATTAGATTTGTACGAAACTGGCGACGAAATAATTTTAATCGGTTTATCATTTAAAAGCTTCCCAAATACTTCAGATACCCGTAACTCCCATGCTTTTGAAATTTTTGGTTTTTTGACCGAGCACAACATCAAGGTTACCTATTATGACGAGATGGTAAATACGTTTGATATTCCTCGCAGAAAGTCTTTAAGAGATATTGCAGCTAATAGCATTTTGGTGCATTGCATAGTTCCCCCATGGCTTTCCGAAATTCTCGGAGACAGCAGCTTTCAAGAAAATTTTAGGGGGGTAAAAGCAAATATTTGGTGCTATCCACCCCCAGATGAAACGTCATTTGGTAACGATGTATTCGTGTGGAGCTAAACATTTGTTTACTAGAAGACAAATCCAAAAGGTGTGCGTTATTGGCGGAGACCCTAGGCAAAAAAATGGTTGGTCAACTATGACCACAGGGGTTCTTGAAGGACTAGATGACCTAGGTCTCGAACATTTTACAGTGGTATCTGGAAAACAGAGTGGAGGCCTAATTGCCGACGAAATGTTTGGCGGGACTAGATTTTGGCTTGCGGTTATAATCGATACTGTAAAGATTTTAAAAAAATGTATTTTAAATAAAGTTTCTTATATAATAGTTATACCTGAGTACCACCTCCTTTCTGCATTTTTTGTCTCTCAAATTATTGGAAGTAAGGTAATAATCTATGGAGCAGGTACCTATTCCTTAAAAGCTTTTAAAAAGAGTTCTTTGCTTTTTAAATTAGCACGGAGACGGGTACTCTGGCGAGTCATGTCAGAATATACAAAAAAACGTATTTCTAAATACGATAATTCTGTGAACCTAACGGTTGTTGGTGCAGGAGTTGGAAAGAAAATTTATCAAGAAGTGCAAAAAATTAAAAATCCCAAAAAGGCTTTTGATTTAATATTTGTAGGAAACCTAAAGCCCAGAAAAGGTTTTAAAACTCTATCGTCTGCGCTTGACTTATTCGTCGGTAAGCACCCAGATGTCAATTTAAATATTATTATGCCAGGTGGATACACAGAAGGTCAAACTTCGAGTATACGTGAAATTTTGCCCACCGTTAATTTTTATTTTCCAGGTGTCGTTAGTGATTGTGATTTAATCAAGCTATATGGGACTGCAAAAGTTAATATATTATTATCTCATGATATCGATGATCACTTCGAAGGGTACGGCTTGGTGCACCGGGAAGCTATGATGAGTGGAACATACACGATAGGTAGTTTGGAAAGTGGAAACACAGACGCTATATTGCCGGAATATGGATTGTCTGTTGATCCAAACGATGTCCACGGCCTCGTGACGATACTAGAAGAAATTTTCGATAACCCTCCGACGGTGCCAATTGGGTCGGGTTTTGTGCAGTGGAAAAACGTTGTTGCTGACATGATGGTAGAAGGTGCAGATGCAGGTAATTAAAAAGTTATTGAGGGGTATTATTTGGGATTGGAAAAGAATCTTTTATGATCCTGAATTTGATTTTTCTGCACGGCCAAATATTGACTACTGGCATGATAGAGGGTGTTTGCGTGGATCAAAATTGAATTCATTTCAATTGGAGAGAATGCTGTTATTTCAATCGTATTTTCACAATGAAGACTCAATCTTTGATGTAGGCAGTGGGACGGGTGAAACTTTAGTTTGGCTGTCGAAACGTGGTTATGATGTTACAGCTTCGGATTTCAACTCAAGTTTACAACACTATTACGAAGATATTGGTATAAATTATATAAATTTAGATGCCTCTAGACTGTCGGATTATTTTCAAGGACGCGAGAGGCCCGATTATATAACTTTTTTTGAAGTTTTAGAGCACATTGAAGTGCCAGAGAACAATATTTTAGATGCAATAAAAATTGCAAAAAAAGGTGTAATATTCAGCATACCAAATTCAACACACTACAGCTATATCTTACGGATGTTAATAAGAGGACGTTTCCTCTGTCAATGGCGAGTTCATCCCCGTGAACACGTTCGCTTCTGGGGTGTTAACGATGTTAAGCCATGGCTTGAGGAGTTGCTAAGTGGGCGACAGTTTGAGTTAAATGTATTGCCATATCAACGCAGTTTTATTTTGGGACACTTTGTGCCGCACCTTTTTGCGCGTGGAATATTTGTCGTGATAAAAAAACCGGAGTAATCGTAATTTGAAAATTCGAGTAATTGCACTTCATGATTTGGTATATAGCGACCGACAGCTCGAGAACTTTTTTGATTTTTTAAACAGTTACTTTCATTTGGTAAATTTAAAAGATTTTAAATCTGGTTATTTTAAGCCTTGTATTCTTTTAACTGCTGATGATGGATATGACGATTGGAAAAAGTTTATTCCGATAGTTGAAAAATATAATTTTTCGTTAATGTTAGGTGTTTGCACGTCGTTTATAGACCCATTAATCAGTTATTCAAAAAAAACAGCGATATTGACTGAAAATCTCCACCGGAGCAAGCGCGGTGTTATTCCAATTTCGGTTGGTACGTTTCAAGAGTTATCATCTCATAAAAATGTGATCATTGCCGACCATTCCTATGACCATATTGATTTTGGATCTTCAGACGTTTCTGTCCTAGAGGCGCAAATTCAAAAATCTCAAGATGTTTTTAATGTATACAATATTAATGTTAACGATTTTATATTCCCGTTTGGGCAGCGACATAACGTACCACATTACCATGATATAGAAAATATATTAAAGGAATATGGATATACTCGTGGGTGGGGATTCTATCGACGGTTTCCGCCGCGACGTTTTTTATTGCCAAGAACAGGTATAGATCCATCCATGCCAAAAATCGAAATTATCGCAAGAATTTCTAGGGCACGCGCTATTTCTGTTGATTGGATGCACGAATGAAAATAGCGAAAATTTCTCTTTTGATAAAAGACGCTATTCTAGCTTTGTCCGGAATATTTTTCTCCACTATCGTTGCTAAAGGTCTCGATAACAGAGAAGCTGCCGCTGTGTTTCTGACTTTGGCTTCGTTTAATTTTTCGAAGTCCTTTTTGAAGTCTAGAGTAGTTGAGTTTTGGCTTATTAAAGGTTCTGACAAGGTCCTTACGCCTAATCAATTTTACTTTGGTTTAAGTTATGAGACTTTTTCACGATTTATTGCATTAGGTATATTTCATTTCAGTTCCATGGCTGTTGGTTCGGATTATCTTAGCTCTCTAATCTATTGGTTGATCGCTTTTTCAATGTTAATTGATATTCCATTTATAATTGTTCGTTACTCTTTAAGAGCCAAAGAAGACTATACGTTTTTATCTATTGTTAGTCTAATTCCAGGTCTATCCATGATTGTTGGATCGGCTGGTGTGCTTTTCTTCGATTTTAGATATTTTTTGGTTGTTCTATGTGTGTTGTTAGTTCCGTCAGTTATTAACTTTTCAATATCGGCATTTTACTTGTACTATAATTTTGTATTTCCAAAGTTCACAGCGTCGTCTGGCAAAGACTTGGCTGGAATTTTTTTATCAGAAAAGGACTATTTCGTTTGGGGGTCAGTCCGTTCACTTATAGCAGAGCCTTTGAAAAGTGGTTTTTTGCTTATTGCTGGCGTTTTTAGTTCAAGCTCGGAGGTAGTTATCCTCCGGTTTGCTGTTCACGCTGCTTCGATTGGTCAGCGCGCACTTTCGGCACTTCGGCCCTATATATTTAATCGTGTCTTAACTGTGCAACACTCTGGCGCTGTTGTTTTTGAGTGGCGGCTTCTTTTTGTAAGTTTATTGCTATCGGCTCTAGTCTTTTTGCTGTACGTCATTCACTTCTCGACTGCTTTACTTGATGACGCCAATATGGTGGTGGTTTTGGGGCTAGTATACTGTGGCTGTATTGCTATTTCGAATGCAACAAACAAGGTGGCAATGGCTTCATTGATTGAGGGACGGTCAAAGCGCTACGTGATCCTTATGATTGCACCAGTGGTTCTTTTTGGCTCATTGCTAGGTATAGCTGTTTTGTCTTCCACTCACGTCATACTCGCATACTTTGCTTTTTTTTCACTTTATCTCTCTTCGAGCTTAGTGCAAATTCTAACACGTAGGGAGAATTTTTTTTGGTAATATCATTATTAATATACTCGTTTTTTGCATTATATGCAATTTATCCAATTTTATATCTTTTTGTAAACGGCGGCATTAGTTTGGGTGACGAATATTTTTTTCAAATTTTGGCCCTAGCCTTAATTTGTGTTTTCTCTTTTAATCTGATCATTAAAAAGTATTATCGAGTTGCCCTTTTTAAAGAGAAATTTATAGTCGATAAGCCAAGTTTGATTCAGCCAATAATTATTCTTCTTTGTTTTAGTGCGATATTATTTTTTAAAGAATTAGTTCATCCAAATATGCATCAAAGATTTTTTATGTACAGTGCGTACGGTGGATTGCTATATTTTTTTGTAAGTACATATATTAGAGGGCGGAACCTTTCCTTTTGGTTTATTTCTTTGCTTGTGCTTGTAGCATTTTGGGGGACTACAGTACGCATTCTTTGGCCTGTTGTTTTCCTTCTTGTTATGTGGTCTTTTGAATACGATCGTCGTAATTTTCTTAAAAATAATGTTATTGGGTCAGCTTGGTCCAATTATTTTTATAAATTGCCATTGGTTTTGTTGTTGCTGGTGTCAGTTTTTTTATTAACCGTATGGTTTAAGCGCCCAGCAACCTTCGAGCACGAAGACTGGATTGCTTTGGTTGTTGCTGATGCATCAAATGTAGAATCTATTGAACATTTTGCTTCTGCACTAGAATCTGATTATGAATTTTATGGTCAGGGTTTTTTTGCCGCTTTAATTGTACCGTATATGTTTGACCCTCACACATATCGTGGAACGGGTAAGCTTACCCTCATTGCCGCGGGTGAAGATCTGTCGAGTAATTTGAATAGGTCACTAAGCTCACCATTACCATTTGAGTTGTATTTAAACTTTCGTGGTGCTTCGATATTGGTTTTGGTTGTAATTTTACTCTTGCTATATCTTTTTCTGTTTTCTCGTACGAATTCCTTAGAGCTTACGTTGTTTAAGTTGATAACAACTTTGTGTTTCGTGTTGTTTTGGGCCAGGGGAGACACCGTTTTTGCCTTTGTTCCTAGTGTTGGACTGATGCTTGGTGGGTACTTAGCTTCGTTATGCAGTCGGCGGATTTATCCCCCTAACTTTAATGGGAGCGCTGAGGGTAACAGCATAGGTGCATGACAGTCTCTTAACGAAATATTGTGTACTCTTAATTTATTTGGTGATGTTTTGGTGTCGAAATTAAAGGATGTTTTACTAGCTACGGACGTGTTTCCGGAGTATTCCGTACCTAGCGTGTGCGGTGTGTCGGTAATCAAAGTACCAGCCCGTTCAAAATCAAAATTAGCGGGAAAGTGCGTCGCTTGTGTTGCACATCACAAGGGAAATGCTGTTAAGGGGTTTATAGTTGATGAAACAAATTTTTCACATTGGCAAGAATTGCAAAACCCGCTTGTAACCTTAGAAATGCTTCCAAACATTTGCGATCATATTGCTTCTCCTGATATTATTTATTTGGAAGAAATGGATCTTTTTGTTCTTAGTGTGCATGGAAAATTAAGATTTTCAGATGATAGAGCCAGGTATGGAAAGCAAGGCACTGTGCTATTAACGAGCACAAATGGTATCGATTTTAGAAATTCCTCTGATGTTTTTGCTAACGCATACTCTCGCATTCATATTCGGACAGATAAAGCGGTGTTTCTTTTTGAAAAGTTTGGAGCGCACCATGTGAAAGTTGGGAAGCTTACTAACTTTCCTAGTTCTCAAAGCATGTCTCATTTGGCTTACTTGACAATCAATAATATTCGACATTTTTCCGTATTTGACGAAGGAACAAATTTTAAAATATTTTATACGCGTATTTTTGACTATCCAGAATCTATTATGGTTAATGAGTATAGTTGGAATGATTTCAGTTTGTGTAGTAGTCATAGATTAAAAATGCCGTTTCCAAATGATCTTAATCTATTATCATCGTTCAAATCATGGCCTGGAATGCCATTGTCTCCTTATTATGGTTGCCGGGATCCATTTCTATTTGAATCAGATGAAAAAAAATACCTCATTTTCTCTCGGAATGGTGAACATGCTATTAGCGTTTTTGACCTTGCGTATGGGACTTTTATACCCGTGAAAAATGATAGATTTAAGGTTTGGCGCATACAATATATGTTTGGAAAATTCGTTCGTTATCTATATTGGAAGTTCCTGAAATTGAAAGAGGTTTTATGATGAAGAAAGATAAAAGAGATTTATGGTGTATTGTTGGCACTGGTCGGAATGGAAGCTCCCTTTTAAGCGGCACACTCCATGGATTGGGCAAGGATTTTGGTCATAACTTTAAAAGTGAATGGGACAAATCTTCAGGAAATTTTGAGCACCCGATGTTGCATCAAGCGTTTTCTTTCCTCTTCCGCGCCGATAGCCTCAGAAAAATACCTTTTTGTAATAAATTGGCAAATTATTATTATCGTAAAGTAGATAGATGTATGACTTCCGTAGCGGCTAGTGCCTCCTTTTTGAAGTCGTCTAAACTATTATATTTGGTACCATATATTCCTCGTAATAAGTATAATGTTAAACTGATTATACTTATAAGGAAATTTGATGATTATTGCCTTAGCAGGCATGCTAGGTTCAATGCTCCTTTTGATGAAATCAAGGATAAATATATTCGTGACATGAAACAACTTTCAATGTTGGCATCCGTCCATGAGCATATTGTTGTAGATTTTGACGATCTGCTTAATGATACCGCAGTAGGTGTTTTGGATGAAATTGCACATTTTGTTGGTATTGAACCGCATAAACTGCATTTGAGTTCTGCAACAGTTAAAAAACCTGACGGGCGTGCAAAGATTGTATCCTCCTATTTTCCACTTTCGATTGAGGCTGACCAAGAATTTATGCGTTTAAAGCGCTTATAACGGGAGTTTGTCTGGTGAAATTTTCGGATTATATGTTGCTATATCGTTTGTGTCGGGAGCGTAAATCTCTTGGGCGCGCTCTTCATTTATTGTTCCTGCGTAGTCGTGCGCTATCACTTTCAGGCTCTGGGATTGATTTTGGTGCAAAAAATGCGAGCGCTAGCTATTATCGCTTTATTAAGCTGGATAATCGCCTGATGAGTTATACCGATTTGCATGGGGATGGTGTAAATGTTGTACAATTAGATTTTGAAAAAGATTTCGACTTTGGGCAAAAATTTGATTTTGCGCTCGTAATGAACACTTTAGAACATGTGTATAATCATGCTACGTTCACCCAAAGTATCTGTGCATCATTGGTTCCCGGAGGACGCTTGGAAGGGTTCGTGCCATTTCTGCATTATTATCATGCTGATCCAGATGATTATTTTAGATACACTCACAGTTGCTTGAAGAGGATACTAAGTGAGGCTGGGTTTGACGATATCGAGATTACCCCAATTTGCGTCGGAGGTTTGTCGGTGAGTGCTGCAATTTTGTCGCGTATACTTAAATTTCCAGCGTTAATATATTGTTGTTGGGTCTTGGCATTATTTGGGGACGCTATATTGAGTAAGTTGTGGCGCTATAACACAAATATTTATTGGGGATTGGCATTTTCAGGTTCCAAAATTCGCTAGAGGGCGTAATTTGTGTGTGCTCGTATGATCTTTCAGCCTTGAAGAATGCGAGCGCCGTGACCGCAAGGGTCTCTATAAATTGGCGCGCGAGGGCAAAATCAAGGAATTCACGGGGATTTCTGATCCTTACGAGGCCCCAACCGCTGCAGAATTGGTGGTCGATACCGAAGGCACGGAGGTGGATTACTGCGCGCAGCAGGTGCTGTTGAAACTCCAAAGCATGGGGCTGATTGCAGCCTGATTTTACTGCGATTGCGGTTCGCTGACATCAGGGGTTTCGGGGGTAGAGTAAAATTGGAGAGAAAATGGATATTAAATTTTTTGGACATAATTGTTTTTTACTTGCTGGAACCAAATATAAAGTGTTACTCGATCCATGGTTTTCGGATTTAGGTGCTTTTTTTGGGAGTTGGTATCAATGGCCGCTAACCACCATTTGGAGCAAAATTTATTAAAAGAACTGGAAAGTTCTCCAACGAATATTTTGTACATTTCGCATGAGCACCAGGACCACTTTGACAAAAAAACTCTTAAAAAAATTTCAAAATATATCGATCACTGTATAATTCCTCAATATGAAGATAAATTTTTATTTAATGAGCTTTCGACGTTAGGTTTAGAAGTAGTCGAGCTGGAGGATCAAGTTAAATTCTATTTAAATGATAATGATTATGTTGAATTGCTTATAGTTGACCGAGGCGCAACCCATGATAGTGCCGCTGTACTGAATATTGATAATTCGGTTTTTGTTAATCAAAATGACTGTAAAATCTTCGATCGCCTGAATTACTTTCGTGATGTTGATGTTGACTTCTATTCTGTTCAGTTTAGTGGTGCTAATTGGCATCCTGTTTGTTATGAAATATCTGAAGAATGTAAGGCGGAAATTTCAAGGAAAAAAATAAATGCAAAGTTAACAGCATTACGCAGGGCAATCGAGACGATTAAACCAAAGTATTATATTCCGTCGGCAGGTCCAGCGATTTTTCCCTTTTTAGATCCGAATTTATCTCTAGGTGAAGATAATATTTTCATACATCAGTCAAAACTAAAGGAATTATTTCTGGGCGTAGATGTGGAAATGATATACCTAACGCCCGGGAGCAATGTTCAGTTCCCAAACACGACAAAGCCCATAAACCCACCAACTCGTGAAGAAATTAAGCTTATAAAAGAGCGTTTGCATTGTGAATTTGATGAAGTGTTGGGTTCAAATTTTGATGAGAATAGGCTGATAGGTGAAGTAAATAAACGACTTGAAAAAGTATCAGATCTTAAATTTGAAAAATGTCCAATTATTTTATTTGATTGGGGCAATAATGGTCTGGAGATTAATTTAAACAATGGAACTACTAAAACTATTGATTTAACAAAATATTTACTTCCTGAAGAGTATATGAAGATATCTGCTTCTGAGGCTTACTTCCATTTGATGAGTGACGCTCAGTATCGCTGGCAAGACGTATATTTGAGCTTGCGCGCATCGGTCCAGAGATCGCCGGACGTCTTTAATACCTTTGTAAATATTTTCATATCGTCAGACGTAACAAACATTCGTTCTGCTTTTAAAACTACAATAGATGTTAATGAGGAACGCATTGTCGTAGTGGATCCTCACAGTGGAAATAATTTTGAAATACAAAGATTTTGTCCGCATAACGGCGCTGATCTCAAAGATGCCAGTATTGATGAGTCTGGAAACTTGATTTGTCCTCGTCACTCATGGTTGTTTGATCTGAACCGAGGTGGACAGTGCGACAGGGCAGATGTTTCATTAAAAGCGAAACCTGTTGTCGACACAATTTCACTGTGCGAAAATATAAGCGTAAGACTACTTGAGTAGCCGCGCATTTTTGAATTCGCGCGCGTGGTTTGTGCGACGGTGTGCAGCTCTGGTCACTCTGTCGCAGTGCTATTGGGCTTCGAAGTTTGATTTCACGGCTTTTGGTCAATTTAGTGTTCTCGCCGGTTATCGCTTCGAAATGTTGGCAAAGCGTTGTTTTTGTTGGGTTGTTGGGATCTCCCTTACTTTGCATCAAAGTGAGTTGTCGTTTGAAAATTTAAAGTTACGGGTGTGAGGTAGTATGCTGTATCCATTTATTCTTTGTGGAGGAGCAGGCACTAGGCTTTGGCCGACAAGCCGCGAAGCTTTTCCAAAGCAGTTTGTAGAGCTGGCCGGACAGCAGAGTTTATTTACTCAATGCTTACAACTGGCCGGACAAGAGGAATTTCAAGCGCCCACTATACTCACTTCCACAGACTATCGATTTATAGTTGCTGAGCAAGCTCGCTTAGTGGGTATCAAGCTAAACGGTGTTATCTTAGAGCCTTGTAGACGCAACACTGCGCCATCAGTATTAGTTGCTGCTTTGAGTGTTGCACAATCTAACCCAGAAGGCGTAGTCTTAGTTCTGCCTTCAGATCTGGCGATACCTGATCCACAGCGCTTTATTAGTTCGGTGCATGCAGCTTTTGCGACTGCGCAGGGGGGCTCTATAGTGACATTTGGGATTCAGCCCACGAGGCCTGAAACTGGATATGGGTATTTGGAAGTTGGAACGAAAAAGATAGGTGAGTGTAGTGCTCTTCTCAGTTTTGTTGAGAAACCTGATGAAGTTACCGCTCAAGAGATGTTAAAGAACGGTAATTTTTTTTGGAATGCTGGAATTTTTATGTTTCGGGCTGATGTAATGATATCGGCGTTTGAAACTTATGCATCTTCTACATTAACTAAAGTTAAGCGTTCTCTTGCCAGTGCAACACATGATCTAGATTTTCTCCGATTAGACGAGCAGACTTGGCATCAGGTGCCGAGCATCTCTGTTGATTATGCGATTATGGAACGGGTAAAAAATTTGGCCGTGATGCCTTACAGCGGATATTGGTCCGACCTTGGCTCGTGGTTAGCAGTTTCCGAGAATTTGCAAAAAGATGCGGATGACAGAGGTAACATTGTCTCTGCAAACGCACTTTCTTTAGAGTGCGAATCAAGTTTTCTCTGGAGTGATGACAAGGCCGTGCAACTGGTTGGAATTGGCCTGAGTGATATGATCGCTGTAGCCACCAATGACGCAGTGTTGGTCGTATCTAAGGGAAATAGTCATAAGGTTGGACAAGCTGTTGCATCGTTGAAGGCGGCCAAGGTTAAACAGGCAGTAAATTCAACTAGAATTCACCGCCCTTGGGGGTGGTTTGATAGTTTGGTCACTGGCGAGGGCTTTCAGGTAAAACAAATTTGTGTGAACCCCGGGGGCGTTTTGTCACTGCAGTCCCATCAGTATCGAGCAGAGCATTGGATAGTGGTCAGTGGAACAGCGAAGGTTACCGTTGGGGACGATGTCAAGTCGGTTGCTAAAAACCAATCGGTTTATGTCCCATTGGGAACTGTCCATCGGCTCGAAAATCCTGGTGCCGATCCAATGCTTCTAATTGAAGTTCAGACGGGGACTTATTTTGGCGAAGATGATATAGTTAGGTATGCCGATGTTTACGCACGTGATGCGGAGAAGCTGGACGGCAGAGATTAGGTTGGAGCCCTGAAACTAAAAAGTTAACTGTCATACCTAGTGATGGGAGTATAAAGCGTTTGCCACATAATTCGCACCCTGAATTTAGCATAGAAGTGTTTTTCGGCTGAAGAGTACGAAAATTACTTTTCCAATTACAATTCTCAGGAGACCTGAACTGCCAAGGTGGATGCTGTAGAGTGCATCCCAGTAAGATGACTTACGTTTAGTAGCTGGATATAATGGGCGTGCAAATAAACTACGCCTAAACCGCGCTGAACATTTTATTGTGGAATGTCCTTTTCTTATTTTTATAAGATGATTACGTGTAAGCCATTTAGCTTAATTGGACAACAAGCACAGTGTTTCTGCGTAAAACTGCCGCCAGTGAGACGTTCATATTTGATAGAGCTGCTGGTTATGGTGTCCCAGTTAACAAGACAAAAGCTCAAGGTTACCTTGAAGCTTTTAAGAGGCCAGGTGCTGATTAGCTAGAAACACATTGGTATGCTGGGCATGTCTATATGTAAGTGATGGCGCCAATGATGAGCTTTTTGTGATAAAATCGGCGCGGTGTTACGTAACGATACAGAGTGTACGGTGTAGATGTTGAAGATTTTCAATCAATTCATTGCCAATTTGGGGGCTGGGCGGAAGGCATCGCTCGCCGAAGTTTTGTTGATTGGTTTGTCACTTTTTTGCTTGCCTCTTTTTGAGGCGCCAAAAAATGTATTTAGTATACTCTTTCTCATTGCTTGGCTGTTTTGCGCGGTGCGTTCAAGGTCGGTTGGCGGATCATCTCCATTCGGCTTGGTAATTTTTGGGCTAATGGCAGTACTATGGGTGTCCCCGATTTTTTCAGAATTTAAGGATTTGATAACGCCTTTGAATTCTGCACCTCGGTGGACATTGTTAGCCCTCTTTGTACTCCTAACTGCACGGCTTGATTACTCGCGGGATCAATTATTGTTCCTTTGGGCAGCTGCGTTACTTGGTGGCATAGTTGCAGTGTTTGAAAGCTTTTGGGCGTGGCACTTGAACGGCAAGCCATACCCAGAATTTCGGTCGGTCGGACATGTAAACCATTCGTCGATGTATTCTCTTGTGCTTCTTGCTGTGGGCATTGGTAGTTTGTATGTGGCCGTGAGGTGGCTAAATTTATTAGGCTTATTGGCGATTGTTGCCACCGTATCGTTCCTTCCGCCATCAAAGAGCTTAGTTGGCGGCGTAGCAATTGCAGCGATACTGTTGATAGCGTCCGTAAATCTTTCTATCGCTATGAATTGGTCTCGCCGCACTTTTCTGATGTCCTTACTAACAGCTATTTTGGCTATCTCTGCAGTACTTTTGCTGCCGCCGGCTGAAGGGTTTCGGTCTGAGTTGGTGGCTCGCGTTACGGGTGACAATCTATTTTCTGGCCGCGACAAGATTTTAAATTCTGCTTTGGCAGTGTGGGATCAACACCCAATTCTGGGCACCGGTTGGTTTAGCTTTGGAGCTGCAACTTCGGAGGCTAACGTGCGAGCAGTACTAGACGCCAATGGAATAAACTACGATGGAACTTTCTATTGGCATTTTCCTCATGGTCATAATCTATGGACGACCATTCTAATAGAGCGTGGACTAGTGGGGTTATTTTTAATAACTATTCTGCTTTTTCTCTATTTTAAAACGTTTATGCCGATCGCGTTCACTCACGAGAAAATTGATCCACTTGATCGCGGTGTCTCTAGCGCGGCTTTTTTGGTGGCAGTTGGTTTTACTGTAGCTGGGCTTGGCAACACAACCATGATGAATGAGCATGGACACGCGGGAATGGCTTTTATAGCGATTGCCTATGGATATCTGCGGGGCAACGGGCGCTTGTCTCAAATGAAGTCACCAATATTGTGAAATAATGGGATCCATCAACATGGTTAGTGATAGTTCTATTGATTTTTCGAAAAATATTTTGGTGTGCGGTGGCGCAGGATATGTCGGTAGCCATGTTGCATTAAGTCTTATGCGTTCTGGATACACTCCTGTGATCGTCGATAACTTTGCGAATAGCGATCCGTCGATAATTACGCGCCTGGAAGCAATCAGTCGCTCTGCGATTAAGAGCTATAAAGTTGACTTGGCGGACAAAGTTCGAGTTTTCCAAATTTTTGAGCAGGTTGCACCTGTCGCTGTTATTCAGTTGGCTGGCCTAAAAGCAGTTGCCCAATCGTTCAAGGAGCCAGTTAACTATTACGCCGTAAATTTGGGTATAACGCTTAACATATTATCGGCCATGTCGCATTATGAGTGTGAGAAGATTGTCTTTTCATCCTCTGCTACTGTCTATGGTGAGCCAGATTATATCCCAATCGATGAGGGGCATAGGGTATCACCGATTAATCCCTATGGACGAACTAAGTTATTTCAAGAAGAGATAATCAGGGACTGGGTCGCCGCCGAGGGTCAGGCCAGTGCCGTTATACTAAGGTACTTCAATCCGGTTGGCGCTGACGCGTCTGGTCTTATTGGAGAGGATCCCAGCGGCACTCCAAACAATCTAATGCCGATTTTGGGAGATACTGCCGCGGGTATCCGAGATGATGTCCTGATCTTTGGCGCAGACTATCCAACGCGCGATGGAACGTGTGAGCGTGACTACGTCCATGTTTCCGACGTTGCGGACGCGCATGTTGCGGCATTAGAGGCTGTCCTTGAAAATAAATATGAGATTTTCAATGTTGGGACGGGAAGAGGTGTTACAGTCAGAGAGGCAATTGATGCTTACTCCAAGGCTCTCGGCCAGCGCTTACCAAAACGTATCGGCGCTCGACGCGACGGCGATGCGGCGTCGAGCGTTGCGGCAAATAACAAAATCTTGCAGCGTCTAAAGTGGCGTCCACTGCGGGACTTCAAAGATGCCTGCAGAGACGAAGTGAAGTGGCGGTCGTATAAGGCTGGCCAAAATTTAGGTGATTAAGGCTGAGTATTAGCAATCACTTCGCGAGCATACAAAAGCAACGAAACACTGATTATGCGACGCAGCGGATTTTTAAAAAAGACTGCCGGTGCGTGATTTCATATGTGGTCAGCACAGTAGTGGAGCACTTGAAAGGTACTCTAATCGAGATGGCCTGTTGAAATCTGCAATGTGCGAGCGTATATACTTATAGGTATACTGGAGGTTTTCATGTTTCGCACAAAAATACGTAAGGTGGGAAATTCGTCCGTGGTGACGGTCAGTGCCGAGATGTTGGCGGCACTCGACGTCAAGGAGGGCGACACTGTCTACGTCACCCGTTCCGACGATAACTGCTTAAAAATTCAGGCCCATGACCCTGACGTGCTCGCGGCATTGGCCGCAGCTGAAGAGGTCATGGATGAGAACCGCACACTGCTTCAGGCTCTGGCGTGACCGAGCCAATTTGGGTGCCACACCGCGCGGTTTTGATTATACATGACCGCCAGATAGCGCGCCACGGTGGTGCGGCGGGAATGCGCGATGGGGGATTGATTCATGGGGCGCTCCAGAGGCCTGTCAACAGTTTGGAGCATGAGCGCGCAGATATGTTTTCCTGCGCCGCTTCATATGCCTTTGCTATCGCTACGGCGCACGCATTTATCGACGGAAATAAGAGGACTGCCTTTGTGACCAGTGTGACCTTTCTGCGATTAAATGGTTGGCACTTCGTGACTGATCCAGTGGATGGTGTCGCCGTCATGGAGGGCCTCGCGTCTGGTCATGTCTCCGAAGAAGACTTCAGGTCGTGGCTTTTGGCGGGCTCCTCTTCGGTCTGTTAGGGTAACAGTGCCACCAATCGTCTGGTGTTGCGCTCAGAGATTAAGTCTATAAACAACCATAATCATCGATGTGTGACCGTGTGGATATTCTATAATGACGAGACTACGTAAGGCAGTATTCCCGGTGGCGGGCTTTGGCACGCGCTTCCTTCCCGCGACCAAGGCGATGCCGAAGGAACTCCTGCCAATCGTTGACAAGCCGCTTATTCAGTATGCGGCGGAGGAGGCCATCGCCGCGGGTATTGACACGCTCGTATTTGTCACCGGTCGCAATAAGCGCGCGATCGAGGACCACTTCGACAATAATCAGGAGCTTGAGATGGCCCTCCGTGCGAAGGGAAAGCACGACCAAGCCGACATGGTGAAAAATATCCTGCCGGAGGGTGTCGAGTGCATATTCGTTCGCCAGGCCGAGCAGCTGGGCCTCGGCCACGCGGTTCTCTGCGCAGAGAGAGTGGTCGGCAGTGAGCCATTCGCTGTACTCCTCGCGGATGATTTCCTGACGGGAGGAGACGAGGGCGCAACGGTGGAGCTCGCGCGCGCTTTTGAAGCATCCGGGCGCACTCAGCTGAGCGTGATGGAAGTGAACGGCCCGGACATCTCAAAATACGGCGTCGTGGTGCCGGGATCAGTTCCTGGATCTGTAGCGGGCCTCGTCGAGAAGCCGAGCGTCGAGAGTGCGCCGTCGAACTTGGCGAGTATTGGCCGCTACGTCCTCACTCCCGATATTTTTGACTTATTGCGCGCGCAGCCGCCCGGCGCCGGTGGCGAAATCCAGCTCGCCGACGCGATTAATACTCAGGCTGCCGCGGGCGCCGTAGAGGCCGTGACCCTGACTGGGCGCCGCTTTGACTGCGGCAGCGTACAAGGCTATCTCGACGCGATCATGGAAGTTTCGGGGCGGGGATAAGGCCCCGACGGCTGCGGCGCTCAGGGCGTATTCGCTAACAATTCCACTGCACTTGGTGTACATACCTGCTCGGGAATTCTCCTGGGGCTCGGGCGGGTTGTTAATTGTCCATGGCGTCGCGTGTCATGCCGCAGGACGCGCCTTTTGGCTTGAGATTTCCTATAATTCGTGTAGCACGTGCCGTATGTCTGTGGGCGCCGATCAAATCCTGAACTTCTTCTACGTGCTCGGCGCTTCTTTCGCGCTGAGCGTGGTGCTCATATTCGCGCGCGTGGGGCGCGGGTCGGCGGACGTCACGGCGGTGCAGGCGTCGCACACTCGCGCCACGTCACGTCTTGGCGGTGTGGCGGTGTTTGCGGCCGTGTTTGCCGGCACTTGGTTTTGGTTCTCCAGTCCCAGCGTCTCGTCGAGCTATCAATTATTTCTATTGGTGTCTGCGCCCCTCTTTATTGCAGGTGTCGCAGAGGACTTGGGCTATCCGACGGGCGTGCGGCTACGTCTTGTCGCGGCAGTGGTGTCGGGTGGAGCATTTGTAGCGGCATTTGGGCAGTGGCTGCCGCGGCTGGATATACCAATCCTGGACTTGGCGATGGCCGTCCCGCTGCTCGCCATTCCCTTCACCGTCATCGCCTGCGCCGGGGTGACGCATGCCTTCAACCTCATCGACGGGTTGAATGGATTGTCTTCGTTTGTGTCCATCGGCGTCGCGATGGCCCTCATGGCCATCTGCGCGCAGGTCGGGCTCTGGGCGCACTTCCAGGCCTTAGGCCTGCTCCTTGCTGCGGTGGCCGGCTTCCTGGTCGTGAATTTTCCATTTGGCCGCGTGTTCTTGGGGGATGGCGGTGCATATGTCGTGGGGCATATACTCGTCTGGACATCGGTCTCGATCGTCTGGAATGCGCCCGATGTCTCAGCCTTCGCAATTTTGTTGATATTCTTCTGGCCGATTGCCGACACGCTCCTCGCAGTATGGCGCAGGACTGTGCGGGGTGCCGACATGACGAGGCCGGATCGCCTCCACTTCCACCAATTGGTTATGCGTGGCCTTGAGATTTCTGTCTTGGGGCGGGGCCGCCGGTCCCTCGCCAACCCACTGGCGGCGACCGTAATTGTTCCAATGGCCACTGTGCCTATGTTTTTGGGCGCGCTATTCTATGACAACGTCGCGGCGACAGTTTGGCTCTCACTGTGTGCGTTTCTGTCATTCTTCTTGACTTATCTAGCCGGAATGCACTGGTCGCGGCGCGGGCGCGGGCGCGTTTAGTTGAAAATTTCAGCTTGCGTCCGGAGCGCGGCCGACTTGGGTTAATTGTTTTTTTGAGACGGATTGGTTCGTCCAGATTGATTGGATCAAGTATAGCATTTTTATGTGGGAGTGGCGATTTCTGCCGGAGCCCTTAGTAAACTCCGATCGCTGAATTGCGCATTTCCGTCAAGGATGTTCAACAATCTTGTAGTGTTTTCAGAAGTTTGCCCGCCGTACGTCCATGGCATTCCGAATTAGGACGGCTATGGCACCCAAGAAACTCCCAAGAACCAGTGACAGTGCAAGAATGAGGCCCGTCTTCTTGTGGTATGTCATCTCGATTGCCGCCAAGTCATATTGGGTCGCACGGAATGCCTCCACGTCTGAGAGGGGAGTGGCCGCAACGGCGTCTACGAGCTCGTCCGCTGCTCGGTCTTGCTCCAGAGCTCGAAGCTCAGCCTGCAGGTCCCGCAGGCCTGGCACGAATGCCTCCACCTGTTCTCGTGAGGACAGAATTGTGATCTGCTCTTCCAGCGCCCTATAGCCGTCGAGATAAGACATGGCACTTGACATACCATTTGAGCTTGACCGCGCAGGAGCGTTTGAGTTGATAGTCCCAGTCCCAGTCCCAGTCCCAGTCCCAGTCCCAGTCCCAGTCCCAGTCCCAGTCCCAGTCCCAGTCCCAGTCCCAATTTCAATTCCCAACACGCGGGCCAAGGATGCCTGCTCAGATAAATAGGCTATCTGGTCACTGAGACTGACTTGATAGTCTTCAATCGCATTTGCGATTTCTGTTTCGATTTGTTGGGCGCGGCGGCTTTGTTCACGCCGCATCTGATCCGCCTCTGCTGTCAGCCGCTGTGTCAGCCGCTGTCGCGCGGCTTCGTTGGTCAAGCGCAAGGCTTCCGCTATGAAGCCGTCGCTCTTGGTCTCGTCATCGGCTTCCCACGTCACCTGCCACGCCGTTACCGCACTCGTAGATCCAGTTATCGATGGGGCTGGTATATCAACTGGCGAGATCTCCACACCGAATGCGTAAGAGCGCAGTGCCATTTCTGGACTTATGTCTGCAGCATGTTGCCCCGCAGTCATGTTGTTCTGACCGGCTGCCTGTACAATCGTGTCTCTCTGTAGGAGAACTTCTGTAAACTCTGCCAGAGCTCCTGATGCGGAGAAGTATTGGGTGACTGGCTCGTTAATGCCGTTTGGCTGGCGATCAGCACTCGTTACCCCCTCAGATGCAAGGCCTGGCGAACGATTAACCATAATATTGCGTGGATTGCCGGCATCGTTCAGCGTGCGGAATTGGTCTATCGTGGCCGCGTCAAGCGGGCGAATTATAATGGATGCGTCGAACCTGTTTGGCGTGACCGCTACGTAGGCCCCGCCAACTGCCAAGGCAGCGGCGGACACACCCGCCATCACCCATTTCCCGTCCCAAAGATTTTGAAGGAGTTCGATGAGATCGATTTCGTCGCTACCATTGTATTTCATTTTGTTCAGTCCAGTTTCCTGCAGCCGGCCACTCATGTTCTTGCTAACTACATCGTTTTAGTCTACCGCAACATTCCCAAAGTAAAGAGGCTATCTGGAATTGATTATGCCAAACATTTCGAATTTGCCTCTTGAAGTTTTCATTGTTTACGCAAGGTCTACGCTTAGGCTTGGATCCACACACTTGCGTGCGATACAGCTGGCAGATTGTGTAAAAAAATACGGTTCCGGTAAAGTAAATATAAATCTGCTGCCCATTTCCAATATGAGGCTATCTATCCTGCGAAAGGCATGGTGTCTGCAAATACCAAAAGGTGCAATTGTCTGGTTTTGTAAAGATGCAATAATCCGCCTGGATGAGGACGCTCTTGAATTTTTATGGCTGCGCAGTGCGGCGGTCTTAGTCGACCATATCGATCGTGACGTCCGGGTGGTCGAAAGAAATTATGTTGACTGCCATGTTGCGATTTCGATTACCCAAAAGCGCTATTTTGACGAGCTACTTACTAACGGATCGGACGGTATTTCTGCACTGCTTCACCATCAAGCCAATTCATTTTTCTACCAAAAATTTGAGCGTGACATGCAGGCAATGAATCTGGGTTATTTTGGTGCATTAAACAACTGCTTGCTTCCAAACAGCTTGCATAACGATGTCAAAATTCTTGACGCCGAAGATAATCAGTCCTGGAACGAGAGTGCTTCAATCTTCGCAAGCTGCAATGCTCATTATGCCGTAAGACCGCACACGCCTTTGCAGCACAGGAAAGTGTTCAAGCCATTACTCAAGGCATTCACGGCCGCCATTTGTAATGTGCCAGTGATCTTGCATTATCAGCATGATGACTTTTCAGATTTGCTAGGACCTGAGTATCCATACGCTGTCGATCAGGATGACCCAACAACAATACTCGGTGCAGTTGATAGGTTAAAAACCCATTGGCAAGGTTCTGAATATAGGCTCGCTATGGATATTTTATCTTCTATCGCGAAGCTCGTCAGCTTGGAGGCGACTGCGAAAAACTTTGAAGCTGCCGTCGAGTTGGCGATGGATCATGGAAATAAGTTAAGAGGCTAAATATCTGATGAATTTGCGAGAGAACATAGTTGAAAGTGCGGGTAATTTTTTTGAAGACGCACACGAACAAAAAGAATTTGTACCGGGTCAGACTTATATTCCGCCAACTGGTAAGGTTTTGGACAGGGCAGACTGCGAGGCGCTGGTAGATGCATCATTGGATATGTGGCTGACCGCCGGCCGATATGCTGATGAGTTTGAAAGAGAACTGCCTAAAAAGTTTGGAACCAAATTGTCTAGGCTGACGGTTTCGGGATCTGCCGCAAATTTGCTTGCTTTTACAACTTTAACGTCTTCCAAGCTGGGGGCAAACAGGATTGCGCCCGGTTCTGAGGTTATAACTGTTGCGGCCGGTTTCCCAACAACTGTTGCTCCAATTGTACAAAACGGCTGCGTCCCCGTCTTTGTGGATATCGACCAATACACTCATAACGTAAATGTTGACCAGCTTGCGGATGCAATTACGCCGAAAACTAAGGCTGTCATGGTTGCTCACTCATTGGGTAATCCGTTTGAAGTGACTAAGGTAAAAGCGCTCTGCGAGAACCATAATCTTTATCTAATTGAAGATTGCTGTGACGCGTTTGGTGCCAAAATTAACGGGCAGGGTGTTGGAACATTCGGCGATTTGGCAACATTGAGTTTCTACCCGGCGCACCACATCACCATGGGCGAAGGTGGTGCCGTTTTGACTGATAGCTTGCGGCTGGCAAGAATTTGCGAGAGCTATCGTGATTGGGGTCGCGATTGCTACTGCAAGCCGGGCATGGATAATACCTGTGGACGAAGATTTGATTGGCAACTCGGTGATTTGCCCCATGGCTATGACCACAAATATACTTACTCTCACTTGGGATATAATTTAAAAGTTTCTGACATGCAGGCGGCGCTAGGCGTTAGCCAGCTGAAAAAAATTGATTATTTCATAGCCCGCCGCAATGCCAACTTTGACAGTCTCAAGCGTAAATTGATTTCCAAAGGGTTGGATGATTTTTATCACCTGCCTCAGGCGACCGAAGGTTCGGAGCCTTCTTGGTTCGGTTTTTTGCTAACAATTAAAGATCCTACTAAGTTGTCTCGGCGTGATGTTATTTCGGATTTGGAGGCCAAAAAGGTTGGCACTCGTCTTCTTTTTGGGGGAAATTTGATCAAGCAACCCGCATTTAAAGGGGTAAATTTTAGGGCTCACGGCGACTTGGCTGTGACTGACAAGGTGATGAACGACAGCTTTTGGATTGGCGTGTGGCCCGGCATTACTGAAGAAATGATTGATTACATGGTGGACAGTCTTGCCAGCGTTACCCAGGAGAATGCGAAATGAAGGCTATGATCCTAGCCGGCGGATTTGGCACTAGGTTAGCCGAAGAAACCGATATTCGTCCAAAGCCAATGGTAGAAATTGGTGGAAAACCAATACTTTGGCATATTATGAAGATTTATGAGCGTCACGGCGTCAACGATTTCATAGTGTGCCTTGGTTATAAGGCAGAATATATTAAGAGATACTTCCGTGATTATGGAGGTTTAGGCCAAGATTTTTCTATAAACACAAAATCTGGAGAGATTACTTCTCTGTCTAATGCCAGTGAGGACTGGAATGTTACGCTGCTTGATACTGGCAAATCCACAATGACTGGCGGAAGAATAAAGCATGCAGTTAAGTGTCTCGATCTGAGGGATGATTTTCATCTTACATATGGCGACGGCGTAGCCAACGTCGATATTTCACGGCTAACAAAATTTCATCGCGCACATGGAAAGTTATGCACTGTGACTGCGGTAACGCCCCCAGGAAGGTTTGGCGTTTTAGATTTGCTCAATGACGGTAGGGTTGTCGGATTTCGCGAAAAAATTGCTTCCGACCAGTACAGGATAAATGGTGGCTATTTCGTCGTAAGCCCACAGGTATGCGATCTAATTGACAGTCCAGATACTGTGTGGGAGCAATCGCCCCTGGCCAGTTTGGCTGATCAAGGCCAATTGATGGCTTTCATGCATGATGGCTTCTGGCAGCCGATGGATACTCTGCGTGACAAACAGTACCTGGATCGCCTGGCTATACAGGAGGTCGTTCCGTGGATGTGAAAGTAGCTGGATTGCCCAGCTTTAAGTTCTGGAGCGGCAAGCGAGTTGCAGTTACTGGCCACACCGGTTTTAAAGGGTCGTGGCTTTGTGAAATGTTGCTGTCTCTGGGGGCGGAAGTAAACGGGTTCGCATTACCTCCACGCACTGAACAAAACATTTTTGAAATGCTTGACCTTAACTCTAGGGTTGACCACGAAATTGGCGACGTCCGCGATCTAAATGTCCTTAAAAAATGGATCACTCGGACAGAACCTGATGTAATACTGCACTTGGCCGCGCAGCCAATCGTGTCCGAGAGCTATTTGTTGCCTGTGGAGACCTTCGCTACAAACGTGATGGGGACATTGAACCTTTTGGAGGCTTGTAGACACCATAATTTTTCAGGGCCAGTCGTAATTGTTACCTCTGACAAGTGTTACCAAAATAACGATGGGCAGAGAGGTTTTAGAGTAGGCGATCCATTAGGTGGCAAAGATCCATACTCAGCGTCGAAGGCGGCGGCTGAAATTGTTACTGCTAGTTATCAGACGTCTTTTGTAAAAGAGGTGGCTTGCTTCTCTAAAATTGCAACTGCGCGTGCGGGAAACGTGATTGGTGGGGGAGATTTTACAAAAGACAGGCTGATCCCGGATGCAATAAAAGCATGGTCGTCTGGTAAAGAGCTAATCGTTCGAAATCCAACATTTACGAGGCCATGGCAACATGTTGTTGAGCCTGTGGCTGGATACTTATTGTTAGCCGAAAGGTTATCAGGTTCCCAGAAGTTTTCTCGTCCGTGGAATTTTGGGCCGGATCAAAGATCGGATACTTCTGTTAGATCTTGCATAAATTCTTTGGCACAGTTGTGGCCCGGGAGCGCTCTCGTTGTCGAAAACGAGCCCGGAGGGCAGGACTGGACAGAAGCTAAAACGCTTAGTCTAAACATAGATGAAACTACCGAACAATTAGGGTGGCGCCCTCGTTTTGGAATGCACGAAACCCTGTCGCTCACCGTCGAGTGGTACACGGAGGCTCTAAAGGGTCCAGGAATTCCCGCAATGATACAATTAACTCAGGATCAAATTGGGCAATATTGGTGAAGTTTTGTCTATAAAGAAGATTAGATTTGTTGTTGCTGGTGCTACTGGGTATCTCGGAAGTCACCTGATTGGCTATTTAAAGTCCAAAGATATCCCGTGTATGGCTTTAGGGCGTAAATTGCCCAAAGAAAGAGAAATTTCTGTGCACAACCAGCCGGTAATTGACTGGAAAACAGATGACGAACTTGTCAAAAAATTAAAAGATTTTGGTGGGCAAGTTATTATAAATGCATCCGGATATTACAGCCGTGGTGAAACCTCTAATGAAATAAAAAATTATGTTGATGGTAATATTTTATTTCCATCTAAGTTGGCCTTGGCTAGCATATCTGCGGGAGCGAAAAGATTTGTTCACGTTGGAAGCCTTTGGGAGTGGGATCAAAATGGAGGTGCAAGGCAACGCAACTATTATTCGTATTCTAAATATTCTGGCTCACATGCATTAGATGTTATATGTAAAAATTATAGAAGAGACTTTTTGTACCATCTCAAAATTAACGACACTTACGGTGGGCATGATAATCGAGAAAAATTAATCCCTTATATTAAAAAATGCATCACTGAAAATCAAGAGATTGAGATTGCAAACATTAATAAAATAGTGAATTTTGTGCATGTGGATGATGTCATTCAGGCTATTTTACAAATATCAAACTTTGAAGATTTCAATAAAAATGAACGTGTATTTTCTTTGTTGTCGAATGAGAGTGTTTCTATAAGGGAGCTACTAGAAAAAATATCAAAAGTAGTTGGAAATTCAGTGGCACTTAAAGCGCCAAAATCGGCTAGCCCTGTTTCCTCCGGGTTAGATGTGTGGGTTGGCGCGCCAAAAATTCCTAATTTTAAATTCCAGCATGATCTTGGGTCAGGTCTTATGGAGTATTTTCATGATACAAATACAAGGTCGTGACACTTGCGTTAAGGGCTTAGTGTGGGGGGGCTTCAATGCACATGAAGATCACCGGGGTAATTTTATAAAATTATTTAACAACGATTTCTACAAAGCGAACCTTTCGCCTTTCTGTCCAGAAGAGATGTTCATGTCTTCATCTGTGAAAGGGGTTTTGCGTGGAATGCATTATCAAACTGGTGAGTTTGCCCACAATAAACTTGTTATTTGCGTGTCTGGCACGATTAGGGATGTTGTCGTGGATCTTCGGTCTGGTGACAACTTTGGTGCTGTCTGGTCAAGCATCCTCGCGCCAGAAGAAACACAATGGGTTTATGTTCCAATTGGATGTGCCCACGGTTTTCAAGTTTTGAGTGAGACCGCGACGATGCTCTACTGTGTAGACCGGGTTTACTCTCCATTGCATGATAAAGGTGTATTATGGGACAGCATTGACTTCAAATGGGATATACTTCCGCCTATCCTTTCGGACCGAGATAAATCACATCTGACGCTGAATGATCATAAAGCGGGCGTACTGTAATGGATGCGTCGAAACTGTTTGGCGTGAGCGCCACGTAGGCGCTACCAATTGCCACGGCAGCGGCGGATACGCCCGCTATTATCCACTTCCCGTCCCAAAGATTTTGAAGGAGCTCGATGAGGTCGATCTCGTCATTTAGGTGTTTGCTAGGATTACTCATACTTCGATTTGCTCACTAGTGGTGTTGATTTTGTGTCCGCTGCGGTGGAATAGAACTGTAAGTCTAACTTTAAAATTCGCGGCTACTATCCGAAAACCAATATGGCTGAGGAAGTTGTTAACCTCAACAAAGGTGTGGTCTTGGTCTGCGCCTCTTTCATACCCGCAGTCTACTGCTACGTAGTCAGCGAATGTTACAAATTTTGTAGCTCCTTCTAATACCTCTGGCTCAGCCCCCTCTGCTTCTAATTTTAGGATTATTGGGTGGCTTAATTTGCTTGGGTCTACTTCGTCGTCTAACCTCGCGGCGGGGACCAACGATTTTGATGTGTAGTCACGCACACTAAATGCGGAACTGTCCGCAGTATCGGCTTTATGAAAGAACTCGAGAGTTGTCGTCTCCTTCCAAAGTGCTTTGCGTATCGTGAGAGACTGGCTACCATAGTTGTTTCGGTCGCAACAGTCAGCCTCTAAGTGCTCTGGCTCGAATGCTATATACTTCATGTTCCGAGCCTTGGCCCAAATACCAAGCTCGCCGACATTGGCTCCACAATCAATTAAAGTGCCGCCGTCTATGCCCTTAAGTGTGTCTAGGTGGTAGTCAGCAGCAAGCGCGTCGATGCCGCGCTTTACTCCTCTCTTGTACCTATTATAGCGTCCCGGCCTGCAGATATTTATTTGCATTTCGCCATCCGAGACCGTGTACATCGAAGCATTTTCCATTGCCACGCGTACGGGCCGGCCACGGAAAATGAGACGGGCATTGATCAAGAGTTCTGTTAATTTGTTCACGAGCGATCTGCCTAAATTGATGTCTGTATAAGCCTTCATAGCGTTGTTGCGTTAAAACAGCGGCTTGGCAATGCCAGCAGCGTATTTTACTACGTAGTAGTGGAGGATTACACACTGCCGTTTAAGGTCCAAAACTTATTTACTTTTACCCGAGATTTTTCGGCGCAAATTGGGCTGGCCGTTGCCTTCACGGTGGCTGCATCGTTTTCACTCGCTCAAGATGCAGAGGTGGGTGCGCCTCTATTGTCGTCCATGATTGCAGACGATCTCTACTTCGACCAAGATCGACAGTTCTACCACGCCACAGGCAACGTCCAAATTTTCTTCGATGGTTTGGAACTGCGCGCACCAAGCGTTGCATACGACGTGGTGTCTAATCGCGTGGTTGTGGACGGTCCGCTGATGTTGATCGATGAAACCGGCCAGCAGATAATTTACGGTGATTTCGCGGATTTGTCTGCCGATTTAAGAGATGGCGTCATCACGTCGGCTCGTCAGTTGATCGACCAAAACATGCAGATTGCGTCTGACCAATTAGTGCGTCGTGATGGGCGCAGCACAGAACTGGAATACGTGCGAGCCTCTGCGTGTGAGGTCTGTTCAGAAAATGCGACGCCACTTTGGGAGTTGAGGGCAAGGCGCGCCGTCCACGACCAAGAGGCGCGGACGATGACGTACGACGACGCACAATTGCGTATTGCAGGCTACCCAGTTCTTTACACTCCGTGGCTGCGGACACCTGATCCGACTGTAGAGCGCGCGAACGGTTTATTGGCGCCAACATATTCCGTGAACTCGCGGCTGGGTGCCAGAATTGGATTGCCATATTTTTATATGCTGGGTGACAGTGCGGACATCACAGTCACGCCGACGGTTACGGTTGACGGAGGGCGCGATGCCGGCAACTACCTCCTGCGGACGCTGCGTGGGCGTTATCGTCAGGCATTCAGTAACGGCTACATCGAAATGCATGGAGCCTTTAGCCAAGACAACCTCACCAGCGATAACCTTCGGGCTTTTTTGTTTTCAAATGGACGCTTTGAATTGGACAATGGCTTTAACGTGTTGTTCCAGAGCCAGTCGTCGAGCGATCGAGCATATATCGGTACATATGACTTTTTCGCTGACCGTATTACCACATTTGGCAATGACGACGTCGTCTTTAACGAAGATCGGCTTAACAACTTCTTGAGGTTTTCTCGTCGGGATAGTGATGAGTTAATCGCGTTTGACTACACTGGCTTCTCGGCCTTGCGAGATCCAAATTACATATATGACGCTCCCAATAGGGTCCTTAATTCTCAATGGACTTTGTTTGAAAGCTTTGACGGAGTGCCTGGAAATTTTACCTTAAATTTTGGGGCACAGGCGAATTATAATGAATTCGGCTCCACGAATGCCCGTCAGAGAGATATCAATCGATTGACCGCCAATTTGCGGTGGAATGACACTTGGCAGGCTGGCGAAGTACTGCGCGTAGACAGTGACGCTTCTATATTCCTTGATGAGTATGGTATTCATGATGACGCCACAAATCCCGACAGTCAGTCATCCTCAAGTGGCGTCGTGTCTACGCGGATGAGTTGGCCGTTCCAATTTAATACCGAAGGCGGGTCGACGCACTCGATTACGCCATCCGTAGGACTCGTGTCTTTTTCTGCGGGTGATGTGACCATGCCGTCTATTGATGGTTCTATTGATGAGATAGATCCCTTTAACTACTCGTCTCTGGGTCGGTTTCGCCGCGTAAATCGTAGTCAATCGGCGCAACATGACGTGACTGCGAGCGATATTGACCTGACGTATCGCTTCGAGACGGCGTCTGGGTACTACATTGGTGGCTCTGCGGAGAGAGATTTCATACTGTCGACGGATAATTCAGGCCTCAGAGAGGGTGAGCTTTACGCGACCCGTTTTGGCAAAAATGGCGGTGACTTTCAGTTCTCTGTAATTAACCAATTCAATCCCGAGTTTGAAAGGATATCTGACCGTGTAACGGCATCGCAGGAGTTCGATTTTCTTACTCTAACCGGAAATTATCACAGGGTTGATAGCGACGAAGCCATCGGTAGCCCTGACGCAGTGCGCAGGTGGGGAGTTGGTCTGACTGCCGAAATTACCTCGCAGATCGATGCAAGTCTCGGCTTGACCAGCGACCGATACGAGAACGAGCGGTCTTACACGGAGGGCGCCATTCGATTTGACAATGATATCGATTGGAACTCTTCCTTCAGCTGGGTTTATGACCGTGACAGCAACACCTATGACGATCTGCGCCTACTTGTTGGACATTCCCTCGATTGGGGTGGAAACATTTCTGCCCTCTACGCGCGAGAGGACGACACGGTCCGGCGCTACGGCTTGTCGCTCAACTACGAGAACGAGTGTGTGTTGATGCGCGCACAAATTACACGCGTGGATAACCGTGTGACCAATCTTGATCCAATCACTGAATTTTCTCTGAATTTTGAATTGGGCGCATTTGGACGCGGGAATGGATCCCAAATTCGAAGATGCAATTGACGCTGAGTTGGGCTATTTCGTCTGCTGTGCTGATTGACTGCCTTTTGTTCAAGGAATTGGAAAAGTTTGATGTCCGGTGGATTGAGTGAATGGTATTTGGTGCAATTCAAGCCCAATTCGCACAGCATTGCCTTGTGCAATTTGAACCGCCAGGGGTTTGAAACTTTCCTACCGATGCTGAGTGTCACATCCCGCGTTGGTGCGCGGTTTATGTCCAAGTCCCGCCCGCTTTTCCCAGGCTATCTCTTTGTCGCGCTAGATACGGGGCAGGGGGCGTGGCGCAAGATCAACTCGACATATGGTGTGGCGCGCATTGTTTCTTTTGCGGGGCAGCCTAGCCCTGTGCCCAATGATTTGGTGGTGGGATTGCAGGCGCGGTGCGATGAGGCGGGGGTTTTAACAGCAGCCAGTGATCTGGCCCCGCAAGATCAGGTGACCTTGCAAAAGGGCCCGTTCTCGCAATTTGTTGCGACAGTCGAAAGCTTGGATGAGGATCAGCGCGTTTGGGTTTTGATTGACCTGATGGGGCACAAGACCCGGATCAATGTCGCGCGAGAGGATCTAACAAAATCCTAAATGAAAAGCGGCCCCACAAGGGGGCCGCTTTGTCGGATCAATCTAGGCCTTTGACATCGATCTGTGCATCCGCCTTTGGGTGGAACAGTTTTTGGATCAGATAGACCCCAACCGCACCACCAAGGCCGATCAGATCGGTCAGCAGCCCGCCTTCAATCATGAACAGCGCGGCCGCAATAAGGATGGCGCGTAAGAACCACGGGTTGCGCGCCCCCATGAACCACCCTTGCACCCCTGAGGACAACAGGAACACGCCGAAAATGGCGGTTGCCCCTGCGCGCAGGATTTCAAGCGTGGTGCCATCCATCAGCAAGGCCGAATTGTAGAAGAACATGAAAGGCACGATGAAGGCGGCGATCCCGATTTTGAACGAGGCCACTGATGTCTCCATCGCATTCGCCCCCGATATCCCCGCCGCCGCATAAGAGGCCAGCGCCACAGGCGGTGTAATGGCCGAGACAACCGCGAAATAGAACACGAAGAAATGCGCGGTCAGCTGCGGAATGCCAAGCTCAACCAAGCCCGGTGCCACCACCGAGGCCGCAACCGCATAGGCGGCTGTGGTGGGCATCCCCATCCCCAGAAGGATCGCGATACACATCGCAAAGAACAGGGCCAGAACTTGGCTCACACCCGCCAAATCCAACAGGAGGGACGAGAAGCGCGCACCAACACCTGTCAGGCTAATCACACCCACGATAACACCCGCACAGGCACAAACCGCGATGATCTGAATGGCCATGATGCCAGCCAATTCAAACGCCTTGAGAATTTCCCGTGGCCCCATACCCGCGACCGAGGCGGCAGGCAGGCTTTTTGGGAAGAAGCGCACCATCAACACGGGCATCCATGAGATGACGGCGGCACTGAGCGTGGCCAAGGTGCCCGCACGGATGACGGAATAGCCCTGGAACAAAGCATAGATGAGTATCAGGATAGGCAAGAAGAGATATAGCTGCTTCAAAAGTAGTTTCAATTTTGGCAGCTCATCCTCGCGCATTCCGCGCATGCCCAATTTTGCGGCTTCAAGGTCGACCATGAAATAGACCGACACAAAGTAAAGGATCGCGGGTATAATCGCGGCGATTGCGATATCCTGATAGGGGATGCCTGTGATCTCGGCCATGATGAATGCGCCTGCGCCCATGATAGGGGGCATGATCTGACCGCCTGTTGATGCGGCCGCTTCGACAGCGCCTGCGGTTTTCTTATGATAGCCCACCTTTTTCATCAAGGGGATGGTCAGCGACCCTGTCGCCACAACGTTCCCCGCGGAGGTGCCGTTGATCATACCCATCAGGCCGCTTGCGAAAATGGCCACTTTGGCGGGGCCACCACGGGCGCGCCCTGCTGCGGCAAATGCGAAATTCACGAAATAATCACCCACTTTCGAGGCCTGAAGGAAAGCCGCAAAGATGATAAAAAGGATGATGTATGTTGAGGATACCGCCGTGGTTGGCCCAAGGATGCCCGCATCCGAATAAAGATGGCCAAAGAAGCGGTGCCACGTATAGGGGTTGCGCACAGCCAAAATGCCCGGCAGCAAATGCGCAGTAAATGTGTAAACAAGAAACACGCCTGTGATGATAACCAATGCCAGACCTGCCACGCGGCGCGTCAATTCCATGATCATTGCCGTGCCTGCTGTCGCTGCGAACGCCACACCGATTGGTACAAAGGGCGTGCCTACCGAATTGCGTGCTGCGGTAGAGAAAATGGGCACAAGATAGGCGGCAACTACAATTGCGCAGAGCGCCAGAACCAAGTCGCTGGTTGCGAAGCTATCGCGTGGCTTGCGTTCAAACCAACCCAAGATTATGGCGCCGAATGTCGCCACTAAGAGGGGCATACCAAAATTCCAAATCTCGGTTTCATAAATCTCGGTTCCGGGGAAGGCGGCCCATGACACAAGCCCACCCATCTCTGGTAAGGTGCCAGAGGCAATCAAACGCCCGAAGGATAGCGCAGACCACAATGCTAGTGCCGCCGGTATGAACAAAGCATATCCCGCTTTTGACAGAAGCGCTGTATCGCTTGGAGCCTCTACTTCATCGACCCAAGTGTAAGCAGCATAGACGACAAAGCCTAAGACAAGCGCGCCTGCAATGTGAACAATTCGAAAATTCCATGTTTCAAGCGGGAATTGCGGCAAAAATGGCAGGTCTATGCCAGTCAGAGCCGAGATGGAAATCCCGTTCAAAGCGGCCATGTGGAACCCGGCATAGAGGGTTGCTAGTACGGCTACTGCGATCATACGAGTGCCAGCAAACAGGCGGCGGTTACTTTCAACGGGTTCCTGATCTACACCTTCGGCGATGACGGGACCTGTCTCAACCATCTCTTCAACTACGTTGGTTTTGGTCTCTGAAGTATTAGTCATGATGTTGCTTCCGCTATGCCAGTAAGTGCAAAAGAAAAGGCGCGCGAAAGGTCCATTACTTTCGCGCGCCCTGTAGGTTAAAATATTAGCCGCCGAAAATCTGATCAGCAGCGATGGTTGCGCCCGCGTTTTCGTTGAACCAACGTGCCGCGCCTGGGTGCCACATCAGAACGCCGTTCTTGTCCCAGTGTTCAGGTAGGGTAGAACGGGCTGCTTTATGGATATCTACCATGCGCTGGTTGTCGGACATTACAACATCCACAACCGCATATACAAAGCTCTCTGGCAGATCACAGTTAGCGATGGAGAAGTTCCACATGGAAACGGAACGGGCAGGTGCTTCCAATGTCGTGTAGGCATCAGCAGAAATATTGAACTGCGATACGGGGAACGCTTCCAGGATTTGGGCCTGTTCTGCTTCTGTGAATTCAATGATGTTGATGTCTGTTTGAACTTCAAGCTGGCTCACCGCTGGTACAGGAACGCCGGCTGCGAAAGCGATCACGTCCAAGAGACCATCCTGCAACTGACTTCCAAGATCTGACCAGCCACCATTGCGGCGCTCAAAGTTTACACCCAACTCTTCCATCATGCGTGGGAAGTAGGTGTCAGACGTCGAACCCGCGGGGCCAAAGCCGATGCGCGCGCCATCAGGGATTTCAGAGATGCTTGTGATGCCCGATGAGGACAACGCAGTCACTGAGAATGGTGTTTGATACATTGGGAACATTGCACAAGCATTGGTCATTTGCAGACCAGGTGCGATTGGGTTGGTGCCTGCCAGCGATTCCGCAGCGGGGCCCATTGTGGTCATGCCGAAGGCTAGCTCGCCTGTGTGTACAAGTGCCATGTTCTGCATTGGACCACCGGTGACTTCGCCGCCGCCAGTCATGCCTAATTCTTCTGCGACGAGGTTCGCCCAGCCAGCACCGTACGCAAAGTAGGTGCCGCCTTGCGATGCAGTGCCGACAGTAAAGCTTTCAGGCCAGCCAGTGCGATCCATATGGCCATCTGCAAAAGCAGCAGAAGCGCAGATCGCACTGCTCATAGCAAGTGCAGTCAATTTGGTGAGTTTCATGTCAAAATTTCTCCCTTAACTCATATCTTGCCAGCTGTTGTTCTTTTTACAGCACAAGCTGGATGCGGGTTTTCACGCCACTATTAAACTTCTGTCAGCTAACGAGGCGAACCGCTGACTGTTATTGTAGGTTAAATGCGATCAAGGCAAGGTAGTTGGCGCTAACAATTTGTATTATCGATAATAATTTTCCATTGGATGGAAATCTTTCTGCTTTCTCCATGGTAAGCCGATTTCAGAGCCCTTGATCCACATTTTTTAAAAGGCCGTAACGTTGTGTTTCCCCTTTTATGTCTCGGCTTTTCCGACTATCGTCTTGGTCAACACCAAGGATAGTTCTCAATGAATCTGATGCCAGCAGGCGCCTCTTGGATTGACCGATTTAAAGGTCTTTCGCGGCTAGAGCCGCGGGTGCGCGATGTTCTGACCGAGCGCGCTACCACGATTTCCATTCGCGAAGGCACTATCATTTTTGGGCCAGGAAAGCGGCCTGAAAACCTTCTTTTACTGCTTGAGGGCACAGTGCGCGTGCAGCAAACATCGGACACAGGGCGCGAGGTGGTTCTTTATCGCGTCAATGCAGGGGAAAGCTGCGTAATGACCTCGGCCTGCCTACTGGCATATGAAGATTATTCAGCCGAAGGCATCGCCGAAACGGCGGTTGAGGCGGTTGCTATCCCGCGGAGTGTTTTTGATGATCTGATCAGCCAATCAGAAAGTTTCCGCACCTTTGTTTTTTCCGCCTATTCGCGGCGCATGACCGATTTGTTCCATGTAATCGAAGAAATTGCGTTTCGCCGCGTAGATATCCGCCTTGCACAGCGGATTTTAGATTTGGCCAAAAATGATCTGATTCAAGCCACCCATCAGCAAATGGCCGCCGAACTTGGCACAGCGCGCGAGGTCATTTCCCGTCAATTGGCCGAATTTCAGCGCCGCGGTTGGATTAGCCTGTCACGAGGGCAGATCAAAATTGAGGCGCGTGGTGACATCGAAAAACTGTCGCGTTCCGAGCATTGAGCACCGGTTGTAATCCACAGCCTTAGAAATTTCTGGCTTATGTGACAACATCACTGTCAGCGCTGGTATGATTGTGTAGATTGATTTTAATCGAACAACGTAACCAGTTTAATCACGCATAAAATAAGGGCGAATCTCTGCTGCCGTGATTTTATGCGCAGGCATATGGACTTAAGATGGAAACCGAATTTACACTACTTCTTTCCACTACTGGCGGAGTTTTAATCGGCCTTTCTGCCGTCCTCTTGATGCTGACCTTGGGTCGCGTCATGGGGGCGACGGGTATTTTGACGGGCGTTTTGGCGCCTGCCAGCCGCAGTGATTTTTCGTGGCGCGCGGCCTTGGTGTTGGGCATGATCACTGGACCTGCGGCACATTTCTTTTTGCGCGGTGAGATGCCCGAGATCAGCGTCCCTGGCTCGATGCCGATGCTCTTGGTCGGTGGCTTTATCGTGGGGCTTGGCGTCACCTTTGGCTCTGGCTGCACATCGGGTCACGGTGTTTGCGGCATGGCGCGACTGTCCAAGCGGTCAATCTCCGCAACTTTGACATTCATGGTAACAACCGCGATCACTGTTTTCGTGATCCGCCACGTGATCGGAGGCTGATCTGATGCGCTATATTTCAACATATATCATCGGCCTGATTTTCGGCCTCGGTATTTCGCTTTCGGGCATGTCAAACCCTGCAAAAGTGATAAATTTCTTTGACGTTGCGGGCAGCTGGGATCCAAGCCTTGCCTTTGTGATGGGCGGCGCTTTAATCGTCACCTTTATCGGGTATCGCTTGGTTCTGCCGCGCCCCTCGGGCCCGATTTTTGAGGGTAAATTTGCCCTGCCATCCGCGACCAAATTGGACGCGCGCCTGTTGGGTGGATCGGCTCTGTTTGGGGTGGGATGGGGCATTGCCGGCTTCTGCCCCGGTGGGGCATTGCCTGCCATCGGTACAGGTCGCCTCGAGGTTTTGGCCTTTGTCGCAGCGATGCTTGTCGGTATTTTCGTGGCCCGCGCCATTATTGCGGCGCGTCCAAACGCCGAACTGGATACAAATGTGACGAGCGCCTGACTGAAACGATCGCCTTCAAGGAGCAAGAAAATGACCACCTTCCCCGTAAATATGAATGTTCGGCCCGAGGTCGAGTCGTTCTTTGACCCTTCGACAAATACAATCTCCTATGTGGTCAAAGATCCCAATTCTAACTCTTGCGCGATTGTCGATAGCGTTATGGATATCGACTACGCGGCAGGCAAGATTTCCTATGAAAACGCGGATGCGATTATTTCCTATGCCAATGAAAAGGGCCTCAAAGTTGAATGGCTGATTGAGACCCATGTTCACGCTGATCACCTGTCGGCGGCGCCTTACATCCAAGAGAAACTTGGTGGGAAAATTGGTATAGGTGAAAACATTATCATTGTTCAGAAAACCTTTGGTAAAATATTTAACGAAGGTACGGAATTTCAGCGCGATGGCAGTCAGTTTGACGCGCTCTTTAAGGATGGGGATGTCTACGAGATTGGGGGCCTGCGTGCCTTTGTAATCTATACACCTGGTCACACGCCCGCTTGCATGACCCATGTGATTGGGAATGCGGCATTTGTGGGCGATACGCTGTTCATGCCTGATGGCGGCTCTGCACGAGCGGATTTCCCAGGTGGGGACGCAGGCACGCTCTATGACAGCATCCAAAAAGTTTTGGCTCTGCCCGATGAGATGCGGCTCTTTATGTGCCACGATTACGGCCCCAATGGCCGCAATATTGAGTGGGAAACCACAGTGGGCGATGAGAAAAAGCACAACATCCACGTGGGCGAGGGCAAGACACGCGAAGAATTTATCAAATTCCGCACCGAGCGTGACGCGCAGCTTGATATGCCGAAATTGATTATTCCCTCATTGCAGGTGAATATGCGTGCAGGTGACATCCCGACAGACAAGGATGGCCGTCCAATGCTCAAGGTGCCTTTGAACTTACTTTGAGTCTCTTGTTATCATAACTTATCAGTCTCCGTTTATTGCCAGGACGAACGACAATGGAAATCAAGACCATCAATGCCGAGATTTCGGTTGCCACGCAAATCAAGCCTGATGATGTGCAGAAATTGGCTGATCAGGGCTTTCGGGCGTTGATCTGCAACCGCCCTGATGGCGAGGCGGCTGACCAGCCGAATTTTTCGGAAATCGAGGTGGCCGCGGAAAAGGTGGGTCTGGAAATTCGCAATCTGCCGATTGTGTCGGGCAAAGTTACCGACCAAGACGCCGCAGATTTTGGCACTGCAATGCAGGAATTGCCGCGTCCCATTTTGGCCTATTGCCGCACGGGCACGCGCTCGGCCACTTTGTGGTCACTATCGCAAGCCAATCGAATGTCCGTTGTTGATATTTTGGCGGCCACCAAGGCGGCGGGCTTTGATATGGGGGGCGTTGTGCGCCGCATTGCCAATGGCGGCAAAACCCCAACGGATCGCGCGGATGCAAGTTATGACATTATCATCGTAGGCGGGGGGGCGGCAGGGCTTGCTGTTGCGGCCTCTCTCAAATCGCGCAAATCATCGCTTGATATTGCTGTGATTGATCCTGCAGATATCCATTACTATCAACCCGGTTGGACAATGGTGGGTGGGGGCATTTTTGAGGCCTCTGACACGGCCAAAACCATGGGCAGCTTGATCCCACGTGGGGTCACATGGATCAAATCCGCCGTTGCGGCCTTTGAACCCAAAGATGATGCCGTGATCCTTGATGGATGTCGGGTGGTTAAATACAAGCGCCTGATCGTGGCACCTGGTTTGAAACTGGCATGGGATCGGGTTGAGGGCTTGGAGGCCACGCTTGGCAAGAATGGCGTGACCTCAAATTATCGTTATGATTTAGCGCCTTACACATGGAACCTCGTCAAGAACATGAAGGAGGGGTGCGCAATCTTTACGCAGCCCCCCATGCCCATCAAATGCGCAGGCGCGCCACAAAAAGCGATGTATCTCTCTGGGGATCATTGGACGCGCGCGGGCGTGCTCAAGGACATCTCGATTGATTTCATGAACGCAGGTGGCGTTTTGTTCGGGGTCAAGGATTACGTCCCCGCGCTTGAGGGCTATGTGCAAAAATACGGCGTCAATCTGAACTTCTTTCACAATCTCAAGGCGATTGATGGGGAGGCGAAAAAGGCGTGGTTCACTGTGGCCAAGCCCGACGCCACGCCCACTGAGGTTGAGGTGGAATTCGACATGATCCATGTCGTTCCGCCGCAGATCGCACCCGATTTCATTCGCGTCTCGCCTTTGGCTGACGCGGCGGGATGGGTCGATGTGGATCAAGCCACGCTGCGTCATAAAACCTATGACAATATCTGGTCATTGGGCGATGTGATGAACGCGCCAAATGCAAAAACCGCCGCGGCGGCGCGGATGCAGGCCCCTGTGGTCGCGCAAAACGTGGTCGATGACATCAATGGCCGCAGCGCCACCGCCCAATATAATGGCTATGGCTCCTGCCCCTTGACGGTTGAGCGTGGCAAAATCGTTTTGGCCGAATTTGGGTATGGTGGGGCGCTGCTGCCCTCCTTCCCGAAACTGTTGATTGACGGCACAAAACCCTCGCGCCTTGCATGGTGGCTGAAGGAAAGCTTCCTGCCGCCTTTCTATTGGAAAGGTATGCTAAAGGGCCGCGAATGGATGGTGAAACCTGAAAAGATCAGCGCAAGCTGAGGCTGAAATTGGTCAGGGCCGCGTCTGGCTCTGACCGCTAAACTGCCACGACACCTAGCGTGCCGCGTGCCAAAACCCTACCGCTAGACGACAGGCAATTGTCCCATGAAGAAGCTCTCCGGTTACCTCCCCGTCCTTGATTGGGGACGGACATATAATTCCCACGCCTTTTCCAATGATATGATTGCAGCAGTGATTGTAACGATCATGCTGATCCCGCAATCGCTGGCTTATGCGCTTTTGGCGGGCTTGCCGCCTGAGGCGGGGATTTATGCCTCGATCGCGCCCATCATTCTTTATGCTATTTTCGGCACAAGCCGCGCTTTGGCGGTGGGGCCTGTGGCAGTTGTGTCCTTGATGACCGCTGCTGCCGTTGGACAGGTCGCCGAGGCGGGCACAATGGGCTATGCCATGGCGGCCTTAAGCCTTGCGATGTTATCGGGCGTAATGCTGCTGTTTTTGGGCATTTTCCGCCTTGGCTTCTTGGCCAATTTCCTCAGCCATCCCGTGATTGCAGGGTTTATCACCGCCTCTGGCATCTTGATTGCGGCAAGCCAGTTCAAACATATCATCGGGGTGCAGGCCAGCGGCCATACATTGGTTGAGATGGTCATTTCCTTGGTCGAGCATCTTGGCCAGATCAATCCGATCACTGTGGTGATTGGTTTGTCGGCAACCGCTTTTCTGTTTTGGGTGCGCAAGGGCCTAAAGCCGCGGCTTTTGGCCATGGGAATGGCGCCGCGCATGGCTGATATTGCGCAAAAAGCGGGGCCTGTTGCGGCCGTCGTTGTGACAACGCTTGCCACTTGGGCCTTTGGGTTGGCGGATCACGGCGTTGCGATTGTGGGGGATGTGCCCCAAAGCCTGCCGCCCTTGACCCTGCCTGATCTGTCGCCAACACTGTTGGGGCAATTGTTTGTGCCCGCGCTGTTGATCTCGATTATTGGGTTTGTTGAATCGATTTCGGTCGCACAGACCCTTGCCGCCAAAAAGCGGCAGCGCATCAATCCCGACCAAGAATTGATTGGCCTTGGTGCGGCCAATTTGGGCGCGGCCTTTACGGGGGGCTATCCTGTGACGGGTGGTTTCGCCCGTTCAGTGGTCAATTTTGATGCAGGGGCTGAAACACCAGCGGCAGGGGCTTATACAGCGGTGGGTTTGGCCATTGCGGCTGTGGCATTGACGCCATTGGTGTTTTTCCTCCCCAAAGCCACGCTTGCGGCCACGATCATTGTCGCGGTGCTGAGCCTTGTCGATTTATCAATTTTGAAAAAAACATGGGGCTATTCCTTTGCCGATTTTGCGGCGGTGGCTGCAACCATTGTGCTGACCTTGGGCTTTGGCGTTGAGACGGGGGTTTCGGCAGGGGTGATTTTGTCCATCCTGCTGCACCTTTACAAAACCTCGCGCCCCCATGTGGCCGAGGTGGGCCTTGTTCCGGGAACACAGCATTTTCGCAATATCAACCGCCACAAGGTTGAGACCGCGGATAGCCTTTTGACCATTCGGATTGACGAGTCGCTTTACTTCGCCAATGCCCGCTTCCTTGAGGATTTGGTGCTGGATCGGGTGGTCGAGGATTGCCCGATCAAGGATGTGGTGCTGATGTGTTCTGCGGTGAACGAGATTGATATGTCCGCGCTAGAAACTCTTGAGGCGTTAAATACGCGCCTCAGTGACATGGGCGTGCGGCTGCATATGTCCGAGGTGAAGGGGCCTGTCACTGACCGCCTCAAGCGCAGCCATTTTCTAGACGAATTGTCAGGCGAATTGTTCCTGTCGCAATATGATGCGTGGGTCAAGCTCTCGGGCAAAGCATGATAGCGTGCTTCAGGGCGGCGGGGGGATTACTCCGCCGCTTGTGCTGGGGTTTTACGCAGACGGATCACGACATCCAATTTGGATATTTCATAGCCCTCAGGCAAATCGGGCAGGGCCGTGAACTTTAACTGGCCCGCAGGCGCATCTTCAAGCTGACCTGTTTCTTCCATGAAGAAATGCGGATGGTCATCAATGCGGGTGTCGAAATAACTGCGCGCGCCATCCACGATAACCTCGCGCATCAGCCCCGCATCGCAAAAGGCCCGCAAGGTGTTATAGACGGTTGCAAGGGACACTGGATCGCCCGCCGCTTGGGTTGCTGCATGCAATCCTTCAGCCGTCACATGGCGATGATGACCATCCCCCACCAGCAAAGTCGCAAGCGAAAGGCGCTGACGGGTCGGGCGGAGGGCCGCCTGTGCCAGCCAGATTGTGCTGCGCTCTAGGGCTTCGGGTGTCATCATTGGTCAATGTCCTGCCAGTTCTGATTTCAATATATCCCCTAAGGCGTAGGTTTTTCAATTCGTTTGTCGAAATTGACGCAGTTGGACGCCAAGTCGTAGGAAAAAACCTTAGGCAAGCTGTCGCAAAATCGTTACCTTTGCTGCGTGCTGCCCTTGCATGGGGTGCAAACGCAATGGTAAGTCGAATAAATACGATCGGACAGGCCGCCCCTCGCGGGTGCTCGGCAAAAATAAGCAGGGGAGGCAGAGCATATGTCGCAATATTCGACACGCTTTGACAGAGATGATCTATTGAAATGCGCGCGCGGCGAATTGTTTGGGCCTGGCAACGCGCAATTGCCGGAGCCCCCGATGCTGATGATGGATCGCATCACCGATATTTCCGAAGATGGCGGCGCACATGGCAAGGGCCATGTGGTTGCGGAATTCGACATCAAGCCAGATCTTTGGTTTTTCGACTGCCATTTTCCCAATAACCCAATCATGCCGGGCTGCCTTGGTCTTGATGGCCTGTGGCAATTGACGGGCTTCAACCTTGGTTGGCGCGGATGGCAGGGGCGCGGATATGCGCTTGGCGTGGGTGAGGTGAAACTGACGGGTATGGTGCGCCCTGATCGCAAAATGCTGACCTATCATGTAGATTTCACCAAAGCCGTGCAAACGCGGCGTCTGACAATGGGTGTCGCCGATGGTCGGGTTGAGGCCGATGGTGAGGTGATTTACCAAGTCAAAGATATGAAAGTCGCCCTTTCAGAAAGCTGATTGGAAGCGGTTCGAATACGCAAGAAGGAGCTTTGAATGCGCCGCGTTGTCGTTACGGGATTGGGCATTGTCTCACCCATCGGGAATAATGCCCAAGAGGTTTCCGCAGCTTTGAAAGCGGGGCAGTCTGGGGTTGAATTCAACCCTGATATGGCCGAGCGCGGGTTTCGAAGCCATGTCTCGGGCACGCTGAAAATTGATGTGACCGAACATGTCGATAAACGCGCTTTGCGCTTTATGGGGCCGGGCGCCGCCTATGCGCATATTGCGATGGCGCAAGCCATTGCGGATGCAGGCCTGTCTGAGGCCGACGTCGTGAATGAACGCACAGGTCTGATCGCAGGCTCAGGCGGGCCATCCACCAGTGCCATGTTGGCTGCGCATCAAACAGTGCTGAATTCGGGCGCAACCAAGCGCATTGGCCCGTTTGCTGTGCCCAAATGCATGTCCTCGACCATCTCGGCAAATCTTTCGACCGCCTATCAGATCAAGGGGATCAATTATTCGATCACTTCGGCCTGTTCGACCAGTTTGCATTGCATCGGGGTCGCAGCTGAACAAATCATGATGGGCAAGCAAGATGTGATGTTTGCAGGTGGCGCGGAAGAATTGGATTGGACCTTGTCCTGTCTCTTTGACGCCATGGGGGCGATGTCCTCAAAATATAATGACACACCCACAAAAGCGAGCCGCGCCTTTGATGCAGACCGTGATGGTTTCGTGATTGCAGGGGGCGGCGGCATCGTTGTGTTGGAAAGTCTCGATCACGCGCTGGCGCGCGGGGCCAAAATCTATGCCGAGGTCACGGGATTTGCCGCAACATCGGATGGGCATGACATGGTTGCCCCATCGGGCGAGGGGGGAGAGCGCGCGATGCGTCTTGCGCTGCAATCCCTGCCTGAGGGGCGCAAGGTCAGCTATATCAACGCGCATGGCACATCCACACCCGTGGGGGATGTGGGCGAGGTTCAGGCGGTGCGCCGCGTCTTCGGCGAGGGCCAGACCCCGCCAATTTCCTCGACCAAATCCATGACGGGCCACAGCCAAGGGGCCACGGGCGCGCAGGAAGCGATCTATTGCTTGCTGATGTTGGATCAAGATTTCATTGCGCCTTCGATCAATGTGGAAACCCTTGATCCCAATTTGCACCCAAGTGAGATTGCCACCACACTTGTTGAGGCGGCAAATCTGGATACGGTGATGACCAATTCATTTGGCTTTGGCGGCACCAATGGCTCGATGCTGTTGTCGCGCTATCGGGGGTAAGGGATTATGGCGGATTTGATGAAGGGTAAGCGCGGCCTGATTATGGGGGTCGCGAATGATCGCTCTATCGCATGGGGCATTGCCCAGGCCATGGCAGATGAGGGCGCAGAGCTTGCCTTTAGCTATCAGGGCGAGGCCTTTGGTAAACGGGTGGAACCGCTTGCCGCATCCGTTGGGTCGGACATTTTGATTGATGTTGATGTGACCAATGATGCCTCGATGGAGGCGGCATTTGCGGCACTCAAAGAGAAATGGGGCACACTCGATTTCGTGGTTCATGCCATCGCTTTTTCGGATAAGTCCGAATTGACGGGGCGGTTTTCCGATACAAGCCGTGCGAATTTCTCGAATTCCTTGGAAATCTCTTGCTACTCGTTCATTGATGTCGCCCGCCGCGCATCGGAATTGATGCCTGAGGGTGGCACATTGTTGACACTGACCTATCAAGGGTCAAACCGCGTGACGCCATTTTACAACGTGATGGGCGTGGCCAAGGCGGCCTTAGAAAGTGCTGTGCGCTACTTGGCCAATGACCTTGGCCCGCAAAATATCCGCGTCAATGCCATCAGCCCAGGCCCAATGAAAACCTTGGCAGGGGCCGCAATTGGAGGCGCGCGGAAAACCTTTAAGACGACCGAGCTGAACGCACCCTTGCGCGCCAATGCCACGCTAGAGGCGGTTGGGGGAACGGCGGTCTACCTCGCCTCTAACTATGGGGCCTGCACCACGGGCGAGATTGTGCGCGTGGATGGTGGCTATCACGTTCTGGGCATGGCGCAGCCTGAGAATTTGTGACGAAGGCTAAAATATGATCGGCTCGGGCGGGTGTTGGGCCGTCCTTCGGCTGATTTCGAGACGCGTTAGAAACAGCGCGCCGCATTAAAAAAACCGCCCCTGCATCTGGGGGCGGTTTTGTTTTTCTCATCAGCCTAAATTAGGCGATTTCGACCAATTCCACGGCAAAGGTCAAATCCTTGCCTGCCAGTGGGTGGTTTGCGTCTAGGGTGACTTCTTCATCGGTGACCGAGGTCACTGTGACGGGGATCGTCTGGCCGTCTGGGGTTTGCACTTGCAGGCCACCACCCACTTCAAGGGGGATTTCAGCAGGGATTTGCGCCCGTGGCACAGCCTGAACCGCCTCGGGGCGGTGGTCGCCATAGGCCTCAGCCGCAGCGATGGTCACCGATTTCTTTTCGCCTTGGCTCATGCCCGTGATGGCCGCGTCTAGACCTGCGATGATCTGACCTGAGCCAAGCGTAAAGCGCAGCGGATCGCGCCCTTCGGAACTGTCAAACTGGCTGCCATCGGCCAAGGTGCCTGTATAATGAATGGCGACTGTATCGCCTGCTTTCGCCTGCGTCATGGCTGTCCTTTCGGATATTTTTGGGGAAATGAATGTCACGGGGCCGCATCTTTGCAGGTGCCCGTATTGGGTTCTGTCTCAACTTAGGCGTTTCTACCCCAGATTGAAACCCCGTTGGTGAATTTTGCGATTGTGCACGGGAAGGCGGCTGATACTCTGACCCCGTAGATGCGCGAGAGGATGGGGGTATCTGATGGGCGAAACGGCCTATGTGACCGCCAAAGATGGGGTGCGCCTTGCCTATGATGACACGGGCGGGGCGGGGGCTGTTCTGCTCTGTCTTGCGGGGCTGACGCGCAATCGCGAGGATTTTGATTTTGTGGTGCGCGATTTTCGCGATCATGCGCGCATCATTCGCCTTGATTTTCGGGGGCGGGGCGGGTCGGATTATGCGGATCCCGCCACCTACACCCCTTTGCAAGAGGCCGAAGATGTCGTGACCCTGCTGGATCATTTGGGACTTGCACAAGCGGCGATATTGGGCACCTCGCGCGGGGGGATTGTGGCGATGATCATGGGGCTTACGGCGCGCGCACGGCTCAGCGGTGTTTGCCTCAACGATATTGGCCCCGAAATTATGCCCGAAGGGTTGTCCGCGATCATGGGTTATATTGGCCGCAGACCCAAGTTTCACAGTTTGGCCGAGGCGGCGGCGGCCATGCCTGATCTGCACCCCAGTTTCCGCAATGTGCCCTCTGAAACATGGGCCGCCCATGTGGCGCGGCTGTGGCGCGAGGATGAGGCAGGACTGCATCTGCGCTATGATCCGCGCCTGCGCGAGGCGGTTGCGCCCGCCTTTGCCGCTGATGCCAAGCCCATTGATCTTTGGCCCTGTTTCGATGCTTTGGCCGCGCTGCCCCTTGCGCTGATCCGTGGAGCAGGGTCAAATATCCTATCGTGGGAGGTGGCCGAAAAAATGCGCGCCCGCAGGCCCGATATGATTTACGCTGACCTACCTGATCGCGGCCATGTTCCCTTTCTCGATGAACCCGCATCACAGGCGGTGATATCCCAATTTCTGAAGGAGATCGCATGAGCGATATCGCGCAAATCCGTGCCGCTGCTGCCCGCGCTAAGGGCCATGTGCGTCAAACCCCGTTCTTATCCGCGCCCGCCCTAGATGACATTGCGGGGCGTAGGGTTTTTGCAAAGGCCGAGGTTTTGCAACTGACAGGCAGTTTTAAGTTTCGCGGGGCCTGGTCTGCCGTCTCAAATTTACCCGCAGCAGAGCGCGCCAAAGGCGTGCTTGCCTTCTCATCGGGCAATCATGCACAAGGTGTGGCCTATGCTGCCGCGCTGCATGGGGTGCAGGCCACCATCATCATGCCCGCCGATGCGCCACAGGCCAAGATCGACAATACGCGCTTTTATGGGGCCGAAGTGATCCTTTATGACCGCAAAGGGGGGGAGGATCGCAATGTGATCGGCGCGCGCCTGCAAGAAGATCGCGGCCTGCCTTTGATCAAACCCTTTGACAATGCCGATGTGATCGCGGGGCAGGGCACCTGCGGGCTTGAGATAGCCGAACAGGCGCGCGAGGCGGGTATTGAGCGGGCCGAGGTTCTGGCCTGTTGCGGTGGCGGCGGGCTTTCTGCGGGCATTGCCTTGGCGCTTGAGGCGGATGCACCACAAATGCGCCTGCGCACTGTCGAGCCTGAAGGGTTTGATGACACGGCCCGCAGTCTGGCTGTGGGCGAGATTTGTCGCAACACGGGGCCAGAAGCAGGGCTTTGTGATGCGATTGTCACCCCTGCGCCAGGGCAGTTGACCTTTCCCATCCTTAACCGCCTGGCAGGGGCGGGGATCGTGGTCAGCGATGACGAGGTGCGCGCTGCCATGCGCGCGGCCTATGCGCATTTGAAACTGGTGGTTGAGCCAGGTGGCGCGGTGGCTTTGGCCGCCGCACTCTATCATGGGGCCAAGTTGGAGGGCGACACGGCCATCGTCACCTTGTCAGGGGGCAATGTTGATCCTGATCTCTTTGCCGATATTTTACGCGGCTGAGGTCGTGATCCCGCGTCCCTTGCTGACGAAGATCACGAGGGACGCCACCATCAGCAGGCTTGACACCAAGAAGGCAGCGCCCGGCAGGTAAAGGTTGGCCCCTTCACGGGTGAACCAGAAAAAGGCTTGGGTCATGACAAGGGGCGAGATGATCATCGACAAGGCGGAGCAAGAAGCAAGCACGCCTTGCAACGCCCCTTGTTGATCTGCCCCTGCCGCGCGGGACATCAGCGCCTGCATCGCGGGGGCCACCACCGCGCCCGCGGATGAGATCGGGATCAACACCCAAACCATCCACGCCTCAGGCGCAAACCCGTAGCCCCACAGCGATAGAATATTCAGTATTAAGCCATATCGCACCGCGCGCGCCTCGCCCAAATAGGACAGGATCGGTCGGATCAATGCGCCCTGTGTAACGGCAATGGCCACACCATAGGCCGCCAATGAGGCCCCAATCAGGCCAGTATCCCATCCAAAGGCGGCTTGGGTGTAATAGGCCCAGATCGTGGGGTAGACGAAATTTGAAATTTGATAGGCCAACATCACGGCCAAAAGCGGGGCGAGATTTGGCAGCGCCCCAATTTCCATGATGCCGCCCAAAGGGTTGGCCCGTGCCCATTTGAAGGGGCGGCGATTTTCGGCCCGTAGCGTTTCGGGTGCTACGAAAATCCCAAAGATCAGGTTTAATCCAGCCAGAAGGGCCGCCGCATAAAACGGCGCGCGCGGATCAAGCCCGCCCAAAATACCGCCCAGAACGGGGCCCAAAATAAACCCCATCCCAAACCCTGCCGAGATCAGGCCAAAATTCTGCGCTCGTTTTTCAGCGGGGGAAATATCGGCCATATAGGCAAGGGCGGTGGCGTGGGTTGCAGCGGCAATGCCTGCAATAATCCGCCCCAAAAGCAGCAACCAAATCGAATTGGCTTGCGACATGATCAGATAATCCACCGTCATCACCAAAAGCGAGATCAGCAAAATAGGGCGGCGGCCAAATCGGTCTGACAGATTGCCAATGATGGGGGAAAAGATGAATTGCATCACCGCATAAGAGGCCGACAAGATGCCGCCCCAAATTGCGGCATCAGAGAGGGTGATCCCCTGCACCTCCTCAATAAGGTCTGGCATGACAGGTAAGATCAGCCCGATACCCATGGCATCAAGCGTCACTGTGATCATAATAAAGATGAGCGACAGGCGCATTGTCATAGACCCCTCATGTGAGGAGGAATGCGACTTGTCAAGCTAGGTTGACAGATGGCCTGTGGCCGCGATGAAGTCTGTGATCAAGGCTGCATAATCTTCGGGCGCCTCGATAGGTGGCAAATGCCCTGCATTGCGCATCAATTCAAACCGCGCGCCGTGGATCAGATCCGCCATCTCGCGCATCAGATCGGGCGGGGTTGATCCATCTTCGGCCCCCGCAATGACAAGGGTCTGGAGGCGCAAAGCGGCAGTGGTGGTGTAAAAATCACTGCCTGATATGGCCTCGGCCCCCGCGAGATAGCCTGTTAGGGAGACATTTTTCAGGTCTTCCTCAAAGGCTGTGTGTCCCCCTTTGGCGCGAAAGGCGCGGGTGAACCAACGCTCCATCAAGGCGGGGGCTGCGGCCGCCACGCCGCCCTTGGCGATTGTGGCAATGCGGGACTGCCACATCTCGCGCGTGCCGATTTTGGTGGCTGTATTCGACAGGATAAGTGCGCGAATGAGGTCAAGCCGCTTTGCCGCCAATCCTTGCGCTACCATTCCCCCAAGAGACAGACCCAAGAACATCACCTCAGAAAGCCCCAATTCATCCAATAATGCCTCAGCATCGCGGATCAGCATCCCCATGGAATAGGGGCCGTCTGGAATATCGCTCTGGCCATGGCCGCGCATATCATAGGCGATGATCTGCAAACCTTCGGGCAAATGCGGAATCACCCCATCCCAAAGCCGCGTGCTGCACCCCAAGCCGTGACATAGCACAAGCGCGGGGGCCTGATCGCTGCCCCATCGCTCAACATGATGGCGCACCCCGTTCAGGGTCAAATCGAAGGCGGTGTTATCTTTCGCGTTCATGGTTATAGCGCAATTTGGCGATTTGTTCATTGGCTTCGGCCTTTTGTTGCCGATGCAAATCTTCTTCGACATAGGTCAGATGGTGGCGGATGGCGGCCCGCGCCGCCTCGCCATCGCGGGCTTGGATCGCATCATTGATCGCGCGGTGATGATCGAGCAGCAAATCGCGCGTTGTGCGTTGCTTGAACATGACTGAGCGGTTGTAAAACACACCTTCGCGCAGCAGATCAAACATAGAGCGCATCATATGGAGCATGATGACATTGTGACTGGCTTCGATGATCGCCATATGAAATTGCGCATCAAGATCAGCCTCATCCGCAGGGTTGCGCTTGGAATGGGCAGCTTCCATTTTGCGAAATACGGTGTCGATCACTTTGAGGTCAGTGTCCGAGGCAAATTGTGCGGCGCGTTCTGCGGCCAAAGCCTCCATATCTCGGCGGAAGGCCACATAGTCAAACACCGCCTCTGGGTGGCTGCCAAACAGTCGGATCAGGGCAGGTGAGAACGCAGACCCCAAGACATCGGCGACATAAATCCCTGCGCCTGCGCGGGTTGCCAGAAGGCCGCGATCTTGCAAATCGGCAATCGCTTCGCGCAGCGAGGGGCGCGAAACCCCAAGCCGCTCTGACAATTCCCGCTCAGATGGCAGCCGTTCACCAGGGCGCAATATGCCGCGCAAAATCAGCATTTCGATCTGGCGCTGCACAGAATGCGACAGTTTTTCGGCTTCGATCCGTTGAAATGGCATCCGCGCGCCCCTCCCTGATTGGTCAATTTATATGACCAGACAGGGCGCGGGGCAAGGAATTAGCGCCTCATTGGGTGCCGGGGCGAATAAAGATTTCCACGCGGCGGTTTTGCTGCCGTCCCTCAGGGGTCAGGTTCGAGGCGACAGGTTCAGTTTCCCCACGGCCAAAACTGCGCACGCGCCAAGGGGCAACCCCCTCTTCAAGCAAGACACCCGCAACCGCGCTCGCGCGGCGCGAGGACAGATCCATATTATAGCCAGACGACCCCGTATTATCGGTGTGACCGATCACATCAACAGTCGTGTCAGGATAGGTTTGAAGGTTCTGCGCCAAGGCCCGCAAATCCGATTGCAGCATGGCCCGAATGGCGGCGCTGTCCGTGTCGAACAAGATGCCCTCGGGCAAGGTGACAATCAATTCGTCACCTGTGTTCTGGATCATGATGTTTTCATTATCCATCTGCGCCCGCAGATCAGCCGCTTGGCGATCTAGCATTGACCCAATCCCTGCACCAATTGCAGCCCCCGCTGCCGCACCGATCACGGTATCGCGGCGGCTGTTTTCTCCGTCACGGGTCGCGCCCAGAAAGCCGCCCAACATCGCGCCTACAATCGCCCCGTCACGGGTGCGGTTGGCGTTTGGATCAGCGGCGGTGCTTTGGACACAGCCACTCAACACAAGGGCAATCGCGCTCAATGCGCCCAGAGATTTCACGCGCAGGCCTGCAGTCTGTTGCGCCATGGAACACCTTCTTTCTTGGTTATTTGCTCGTGCGTCCATCATAGCTTTGCGCCGCAGCAAAAGAAAGCGGGCAAGCTTGCAATCGGCAAAGCCTCGCGCAGACGTGAGAGGCGCGTGAGCTTTAGCCTTGCGCCTCAAAAGCGGCGGTTTCCCATGCCAACATCGCGCGTTTGACGGGCAGGCCCCAATGATAGCCCCCCATCTCGCCCGATTTGCGCAAGGCGCGATGGCAGGGAATAAGCAGCGAGATGGGATTGCGCCCCACCGCCGTTCCAACCGCCCTGACCGCCTTTGGCGCGCCAATGGCCCCTGCAATTTCGGAATAGGTGGTGACATGGCCTGCGGGCACATTCATCAGCGCCTCCCAAACCTTGATCTGAAACGGGGCGCCTATTAGGTGCAAAGACGCCTCGCCCTTGGCGCTTAGGGCGGCATTGGCCCATGGGGCGATGGCCGCTTGGTCGTGCTGCAAATCGGCTTTGGGCCAACGTCTTGCCATATCCGCCAAACAGGCCGCTTCCCCCATCTCAGCGGCAAAGCCAAGCCCGCAAATCCCGCGATCTGATGCAACGATCAAAGCGGGGCCAAAGGTGCTGTCAAACCATCCGTAGCGCAGGGTCAGGCCCGCGCCGCCTTTGGCATAGTCACCGGGGGCCATGGCCTCCCATCGCAGGAATAAGTCATAAAGCCTGCCCGTGCCAGAAAGCCCCGTCAGCACAGCTGTTTCAAGCGTGCTGTGGCGCGTGGTCAAAAGCGATTTCGCATGGCCAAGCGTCAGGAATTGCGCATAGCGTTTGGGTGAGATGCCTGCATAGCGCGAAAAGACCCGCTGCAAATGCGCAGGGCTTAGCCCGATTTTAGCGGCCAGATGGTCAAGGTTACTGGCCACAGCAGGGTTTTCATCAATCAGGGCGATGGCGCGGGCAATGACGCCAAAGTGATACTCGGTTTCACTGTCGGTGGTCTTCATCGCGTGGCTTCGTCCCTATGTGCTCTGATGTGCCTACACTAAACTTACGCGAGGCTTTGGTGCCGCGCGACCCGAAACTTGCGCAAAAGCCCTTCAACAGGGCTTGCGCCCGCGCGCCCCAATCGCCACAAGAGGCCATGGCACGCCAATTGGATTACAGCACCCTTGTCGAAATCTTTTCCCGCTTTGAGGCGGCTGAACCCGAACCCAAGGGCGAGCTTCACCATGTCAATGTCTACACGCTTTTAGTGGCTGTTGCCCTTTCCGCACAGGCCACAGATGCGGGCGTGAACCGCGCCACTGCAAAGCTCTTTCAGATAGCGGATACGCCGCAGAAAATGCTGGAGCTGGGCGAAGCGGGGCTGATTGAACATATCAAGACCATCGGGCTTTATCGCAACAAGGCCAAGAATGTGATCAAAATGGCGCAAATCTTGGTGGAAGAATATGATGGTGTCGTGCCTGCCTCGCGCGCTGCGCTTCAGGCGTTGCCAGGTGTAGGGCGCAAAACCGCGAACGTGGTCTTGAACATGTGGTGGCGGCAGCCCGCGCAGGCGGTGGATACGCATATTTTCCGCGTGGGCAATCGAACGGGCATTGCCGTTGGCAAATCGGTCGATGCGGTTGAGCGCGCGATTGAGGATCATGTCCCCGCCCCATACCAACTGCACGCCCATCACTGGCTGATCTTGCATGGTCGCTATATCTGCGTGGCGCGCAAACCCAAATGCGGGGCGTGCCCGATCAAAGACTTGTGTCAATTCGAGGAAAAAACCCAATGAGCAATACCTATGATCTGGTCGGCATCGGGAATGCCATTGTTGATGTGATCGCACATGGCAATGACGCGTTTTTGGCTGACATGGGAATTGACAAGGGCATCATGCAATTGATCGACAAGGATCGCGCCGAGACGCTTTATGCCGCAATGACGGATCGTGTGCAGACCGCTGGCGGATCGGTGGCCAATACAATCGCAGGTGCGGCCAGTTTGGGGCTGAAAACCGCGTTTTTGGGTAAGGTCAAAGACGATGAGTTGGGCCGATTTTACGCCGATGGCATGCGTGCCGATGGCAGCGATTTTCCCAACCCGCCCGTGGCAGACATGGATTTGCCCCCCACATCGCGCTCGATGATTTTTGTCTCATCAGATGGTGAGCGCTCGATGAATACATATCTTGGGGCAGGCGCTGATTTTAACGAGGCGGATGTGGATGTCGACACTGCCAAAGCCGCGCGCTGGATGTTTTTGGAGGGCTATCTCTATGACAAACCCGAAGGCAAGTCCGCCTTTACCCTTGCAGGTCAGGCCTGCCGCGCGGGCGGGGGCAAAGTGGGGATCACCCTGTCTGATCCGTTTTGTGTGGACAGGCACCGCGATGATTTTCGCAACCTGATTGCGCAAGGTATGGATTTCACCATTGGCAACCATGAAGAATGGCTGTCGCTCTATCAGACCAGCGATCTTGACGCGGCCTTGGCCGAGGCCGCGGGGGCGTGTGGGCTGATTGTCTGCACCCATTCGGGCGAGGCGGTGAAGATCATCCACCAAGGCACGCGTTGCGAGGTTGCTGTAACCCCCGTCACCCCTGTGGATGCAACAGGAGCGGGCGACCAATTCGCCGCGGGGTTCTTGGGCGGGATGGCGATGGATGTTGGCATTGCGCGCGCAGGCGAGATGGGTGTGGCTGCGGCGGCAGAGGTGATCGCCCAAATCGGCCCGCGCCCCAAGCGCAGCCTGCGTGCGGTACTGGCCGATCAAAACTTGATCTGATCAATCGCCCAGTTTGGCGTGCACCTCGTCTAGATCAATCTCGCCAATGGGCATCTTATTGGCAGGGTTTGATCCGCATTACATCATCCGTCAATCACGCAATAACGATGAGAACTTGCAGGCGCTTGCGCAATTCTTCACCATATCGCAGGAACAGGCGCAGGGGCTGTTGAACAAGCCGCATTTGTTTGACGACTAACCCCTGCCAAAGCCAAAGCTAAAAGGGGGCCGCAAAATATGCCGCATGAGTACGATCCGCAGAATATCTTTGCCAAAATCCTGCGCGGGGAGATTCCAAACAACACGGTCGCTGAGACTGATCATTGTTTGGCCTTTCACGATATCGGGCCACAGGCGCCGACCCATATTCTGGTGATCCCCAAAGGGGCCTATGTGACCTATGATGATTTTGCACAAAACGCGTCAGACGCGGAAATCTTGGATTTTGTGCGCCTAACGGGGCGGCTGTGCAAAGAGCTTGGCCTGTCCTTGGCTGAAGGCGGGCAGGGCTATCGCGTCATCTCCAACGCGGGCGATCATGGTGGACAAGAAGTGCCGCATTATCACCTGCATCTTTTGGGTGGGGCGGCTTTGGGGCCCTTATTGGCGAAGCGCTCAGGCTGATTGCGTGAGCGAGACAAAGACATCCTGCAAATCGGGTTCTTGGGTTTTCACGTCACGAATGCCCACGCCCGCAACCCGCAGACTGTCTAAAATCGCCGCAGGGCTAGTTTTGGCGCGGCTATAGCTAAAGACCAATGCACCATCGCTGCGCCGCTCAAGGGTTACGCCTTGCGGGGCGGTGACAGCATCGCTTGGCCCTTCTGGCAAGATCACAAGGCTTTTTTGATCCATCTGCGCCAGTAAGTTTTCGGTGCGGTCGCGCGCGATCACCGCGCCGTGGTTGATGATGGCGATTTCATCGCACATCTCCTCAGCTTCTTCGAGGTAATGGGTGGTCAGAATGATGGTCATGCCGCGCTCTTCATTCAGGCGACGCACATTGGCCCATAACATTTGACGTAATTCAATATCGACCCCTGCGGTTGGTTCATCCAAAACCAGCACATGGGGGTTGTGTATCAATGCCTTGCCAAGGAGCAATCTGCGCCGCATCCCGCCAGAGAGGGTGCGGGCATAGGCTTCGGCCTTATCCTCAAGCCCAATGAGGCGCAAAACCCCCTCAACATCGCGTTGCGATTTTGGCATTCCATACAAGCCTGCCTGCACATCCAATGCCGCGCGGGGGGTGAAAAACGGATCGATGTTCAATTCTTGGGGCATCACCCCGATAGAGGCGCGCGATTGGCGGGGGTTTTTGTCCTGATCAAACCCCCAAATTGTCACTTGGCCTGAGGTCTTGGTTACAAGCCCCGCCAGAATGTTGATCATCGTGGATTTGCCCGCGCCATTTGGCCCCAAAAGCCCAAAAATAGACCCGCGTGGAATGTCGAGATCAACGCCCTTCAGCGCCTCTTTGGCAGGGCTGCGCGCAGTGGCCGCGTAGGTCTTACGCAAATTGCGCAACTCGATGGCGTTTTCGCGTGGCATTGTCCTGTCTCCTCTTGCCCGATGGGAGGCAAACTGCGATATGAGGCAGATGTAAGCCTATGCTACGGCTAGGGCAAGCAGCCCGCGTGCGCACCGCGCGCAGACAGACAGGACAGGAGGAACGGCTCAATGACCATGGACGCCCCAGAAACTGAGATTGTCAGCCAATGGCGTGTGGCCTGCGATGGCGGGCAGGGCGCCTTGGGTCATCCACGGGTGTGGCTGTCCATTCCGCATGAAACGGGCCGTGTCGAATGTGGCTATTGCGACAAAATGTTCATTCACGAAAGCGCTGCCAAAAAGGCCAAGTCCTAAGCACCGCTTTCGGGTCGCATCCGCTCTGATGCTGCGCTAGAACAGGGGAAGCAAGACCCCAGAAACAAGCGCGGTGTGAATATGAGCGGATTTAGCAAAGGGTGCCACCTTCATCTCGTTGATGGCTCGGCCTTTATTTTTCGGGCCTATCATGCGCTGCCGCCGCTGACGCGCAAATCCGATGGCCTGCCCATTGGGGCGGTGTCTGGCTTTTGCAATATGCTTTTGAAAATGATTGTCGAGAATGGCGGCTCTGACGGGCCGACCCATGCGGCGGTGGTGTTTGACAAAGGCAGCCACACGTTCCGCAATGATCTATACGATCTCTACAAAGCCAATCGTGATGCCATGCCCGAGGATTTGCGCCCGCAAATGCCGCTGACCCGCGAAGCCACGCGGGCCTTTAACCTCGCCTGTCTGGAGTTGGAGGGATACGAGGCGGATGACATCATCGCCACCCTTGCGCGGCAAGCGCGCGAGGCAGGGGGGCGCTGCACGATTATCTCATCGGATAAAGACCTGATGCAGCTTGTCGGCGGTGGGGTCGAGATGTTCGATGCGATGAAAAATGCGCGCATTGATGCTGACGGTGTTTTTGCAAAATTTGGGGTCGGGCCTGAGCGGGTGATTGATGTGCAATCCTTGGCGGGGGATAGTGTTGACAATATTCCCGGGGCGCCTGGCATCGGGATAAAAACAGCCGCGCTTTTGATCAATGAATATGGCGATTTAGACACGCTTCTGGCGCGGGCCGAGGAAATCAAACAGCCCAAGCGGCGCGAGGCGTTGATTGAGTTTGCCGATCAAATTCGATTGTCGCGGCAATTGGTCAGTCTCGATGCTCAAGTGCCGCTTGAAATCACCCTTGACGATTTAGAGGTTAAAGACCCCGAACCAGAGACGCTGATGCAATTTCTGGCCGCAATGGAGTTTCGCAGCCTGACCAAGCGTGTCGCGGATCATTTGGGGGTTGAGGCCCCTGAAATTCAGGCGAGCGCCGCGGCCCCTGCGCCTGCGGGCGGGGCGGCCCCCGCCGCACGAGAATTCCCTGCCTTTGATCATGGCCAGTATGAGACAATCACAACGCTTGAGGCGCTTACCCCATGGCTTGAGGCGGCGCGCGCGCAAGGGTTCATTGCGATTGATACCGAGACAACCGCCCTAGATGAGATGCGCGCCGAATTGGTTGGCGTGTCCTTGGCCACCAAGGCAGGGCGCGCCTGCTATATCCCTCTGCAACACCGCGCAGGCGGGGATGATCTCTTTGGCAGCGCCGCATTGGTCGAGGGGCAAATGCCGCTTGCCACAGCCCTAGATGCTTTGCGGCCCGTGTTCGAGGATGAGTCCATCGTCAAAATCGGGCAAAATATAAAATATGACGCGAAAATCTTGGCCCGATACGGGATCAAGGTCGCGCCAATTGATGACACAATGCTGATGTCTTATGCGCTGCATGGCGGGTTGCACGGGCATGGGATGGATGCGCTCTCTGCGCGCTATCTCGATCATGAACCGATCCCGATTAAAACCCTGCTTGGGGCGGGCAAGGCCGCAATCACCTTTGACTTGGTCAAGATTGAAGATGCAGCCCCCTATGCGGCGGAGGATGCCGATATCACCTTGCGCCTGTGGCAGGTGTTCAAGCCTCAGTTGCATCAGGTGCAGGTGACACGGGTTTATGAAACGCTCGAACGCCCACTTGTGCCCGTTTTGGCGCGTATGGAAATGGCAGGGGTCTGCGTTGACCGCGATGTGCTGAGCCGTATGTCCAACGCCTTTGCGCAGAAAATGGCGGCGCTCGAGGCCGAAGCGCATGAATTGGCGGGCGAGGCGTTCAATCTGGCGAGCCCCAAACAACTTGGTGAAATCTTGTTCGACAAGATGGGCCTTGAAGGGGGCAAAAAGGGCAAGACGGGGGCCTATTCCACGGGGGCGGATATCCTCGAAGATCTCGCCGCCGCGGGTCACGAATTGCCTGCGCGCCTTTTGGATTGGCGCCAGATTGCCAAGCTGAAATCGACCTATACCGATGCGTTGCAAGATCATATCAACCCCGAAACGGGCCGCGTGCATACCTCTTACGTCATTGCGGGCGCTAATACAGGCCGTCTGGCTTCAACCGATCCGAACCTACAAAATATTCCCATCCGCAGCGAAGAAGGTCGCCGCATCCGCGAGGCTTTTGTGGCGCCTGAGGGGCGCGTTTTGGTCAGTTTGGATTACAGCCAAATTGAATTGCGCATTTTGGCCGAGATTGCGGGGATTGATGCACTCAAACAGGCCTTTCGCGAAGGGCAAGACATTCACGCCGCAACAGCGTCTGAAATGTTCGGCATCCCACTGGATCAAATGACCTCGGACATTCGCCGTCAGGCCAAGGCAATCAATTTTGGGGTCATTTATGGCATTTCTGGCTTTGGTCTTGCGCGCAATTTGCGGATACCACGCGCCGAGGCACAAGGGTTTATCGACCGCTATTTTGAGCGTTTCCCGGGCATCCGTGATTATATGACCGCGACCAAGGAATTCGCCAAATCGTACCGCTATGTGCAGACCTTGTTTGGCCGCAAAATTCATACACCTGATATCGAGGCGAAAGGCCCCGCCGCAGGCTTTGCGCAGCGCGCGGCCATCAACGCGCCCATCCAAGGCACCGCGGCCGATATCATCCGCCGCGCGATGATCCGTATGGATCAGGCAATCGCAGATTTGCCTGCAACCATGTTGTTGCAGGTGCATGATGAATTGGTCTTTGAGGTGGAAGAGGGCGCGGTGGACGTCCTGATTGCCCGCGCCCGCGATGTTATGGAAAGCGCGGCAAGCCCCGTTTTGCATCTATCTGTGCCGTTGGTTGTGGATGCAGGGCAGGGTAAAAATTGGGCCGAGGCGCATTGAGGGGGCGCACAAATCGGCCGCGCCCCCGCAGGACGCTTGAGGGGCCAAGGCGGCTTGTGGCTTTTAACAAGCCTATGGATGTCCTAAGCCAATTTTCGCCCGATGGTCATTGGCGGGGGCTTTCGGATTATTTGGATCTGCCTGGCCTTTATCCTGCGGGGCGGTTGGATCGCGACAGCGAAGGGCTGCTGTTGCTGACCAATGATGGCCGACTGCAAGCGCAGATCACAAGCCCTGCCGCCAAATTGCCGAAGACCTATTATGCGATGGTTGAGGGCGCGCCAAACCCCGATGCCGTTGCCGCATTGCGCGCAGGGATTACGCTAAAAGATGGGCCAACACGCCCTGCCGAGGTTGCGCAGGTGGCCGAGCCTGACTGGCTCTGGCCGCGTGTGCCGCCTGTGCGTTATCGTCAAACTGTGCCAGATCATTGGCTGCGCCTCACCATTACTGAGGGACGCAACCGCCAAGTGCGGCGGATGTGCGCCCATGTGGGTTTGCCTGTTTTGCGGCTTGTTCGGTGGCAAATCGGGGATTGGGTTTTGGGTGACCTGCCCCCTGCCGCATGGCGCGAGATTGAATTGCCCAAATAAAAAGGCGCGCAAGGCTTTTACCTTGCGCGCCCTTATCCGAATGTTGCGGGCTTTTAGGCCAGCATCGCCATTGGGTTTTCCAGATTGCGCACAATGGAGGCCAGTAATTCTGCCCCAAGTGCGCCATCAATCGCGCGGTGATCCACGGAAAGCGTGACCGACATCACAGTCGCCACTTGCACCGCGCCATCCTCGCTGACGACAGGCTTTTTCACCCCTGCACCAACCGCCAAGATTGCGCCATGGGGTGGGTTGATAACGGCATCGAAATTATCGACCCCGAACATACCTAAATTGGAAATTGCGAAACTGCCGCCCTGATATTCATGCGGGGCGAGTTTCTTAGACCGCGCGCGTGCGGCTAGATCCTTCATCTCAGCCGACAATCGCGACAGGGATTTTTGATCCGCATCTTTGAGGACAGGCGTGAACAGCCCACCTTCAATTGCCACGGCCACCGCAACATCAGACGGTTTCAGCTTGAGGATACGATCCCCCGCCCAAACCGCATTGGCATCTGGCACTTCCTGCAGGGCAAGGGCACAGGCCTTGATGATGAAATCATTGACCGAAAGCTTGACATCCCGCGCCGCCAATTGCGCGTTCAGCTGGCCGCGGAAGGCAAGTAAATTGTCGATCCGAATGTCGCGGCGCAGATAGAAATGCGGGATGGTTTGCTTGGCTTCGGTGAGGCGGGCGGCAACAGTTTTGCGCATCCCATCCAAAGCCACTTCTTCATAATCGCGGCCTTCGTAGATTTTCTTGATCTGATCTGCACCAGGCGAGGCGGGCAGAGCGGGCGCGCTTTGCGCAGGTGCCGCTGTCGTCGCAGGGGCAGATGCAACCGCCTTGCCGCTTTCGACATCGGCCTTCACGATCCGCCCATGTGGGCCTGTGCCCTTCACTTTGGTCAGGTCGATGCCCTTTTCCGCCGCAATTCGCCGCGCAAGCGGTGAGGCAAAAACCCGTGCGCCCTCTGCCTTGGGGGCCGCAGGTGCAGGGGTGGGGGTTGCAGGTGTGGCTGGGGCTGCTTGGGCTGCGGGTGCCGCAGGGGCAGGGGCCGCTGCGGCGGGTGCCGCGCTCATATCCTCGCCCGCCTCACCAATAATGGCGATGGCGGTGTTGACCTTCACCCCTTCGGTGCCCTCAGCCACAAGGATTTTGCCAATCACGCCTTCATCCACGGCCTCGAATTCCATCGTGGCCTTGTCGGTTTCAATCTCGGCCAAGAGGTCGCCTGCTTGCACAGTGTCGCCCTCTTTGACCAACCATTTCGCCAATGTGCCCTCTTCCATTGTAGGCGACAGGGCGGGCATTAGAATTTCGGTTGCCATAATCAGCCCCTCCTTAGCGATAGGTTACGGATTTGACCGCTGCGACCACTTCATCGGTGGTGACAAGGGCCAGTTTCTCAAGGTTCGCCGCATAGGGCATTGGCACATCTTTGCCCGTGCAATTGATCACAGGCGCATCGAGATAATCAAAGGCGTTTTGCATCAGATATGCCGAGATGTGATTGCCGATGGAGGCCACAGGGAAACCTTCTTCGATCGTCACGCAGCGGTTGGTTTTTTGGACAGAGGCCAAAACCGTGCCGTAATCCAAGGGGCGCAATGTGCGCAGGTCGATCACCTCAGCAGAAATGCCTTCGGCGGCCAGACGTTCGGCGGCCTCCATGGCGTATGTCATGCCGATCCCGAAGGACACGAGGGTCACATCATCCCCTGCACGGGCAATTTTTGCCTTGCCAAACGGAATGGTGAAATCGGGCAGATCTGGCACCTCAAAGGTTTTGCCGTAGAGAATTTCATTCTCAAGGAAGATCACGGGGTTCGGATCTCGGATAGCCTGTTTCAAAAGGCCCTTGGCATCTGCGGCGGTATAAGGCTGCACCACCTTTAGGCCTGGAATATGCGCATACCATGCGGCGTAATCTTGGCTGTGCTGTGCGCCCACGCGGGCGGCGGCGCCGTTCGGGCCACGGAACACGATAGGACAGCCCATCTGACCGCCTGACATATAAAGCGTCTTTGCCGCCGAGTTGATGATCTGGTCAATCGCTTGCATGGCAAAGTTAAAGGTCATGAATTCCACGATTGGGTTCAGCCCACCAAAGGCCGCACCGACCGCGATCCCTGCAAAGCCATGCTCGGTGATGGGGGTGTCGATCACGCGCTTTGCGCCGAACTCATCCAACAAACCTTGGCTGATCTTATAGGCACCTTGATATTCACCGACCTCTTCGCCCATCAAGAACACATTGTCATTGCCGCGCATTTCTTCGGCCATGGCATCGCGCAACGCTTCTCGCACGGTTTGCGTTTTCATCGGCGTGTCTTCGGGCCAATCGGGGCTTTGATCTGCCACGGGCGCCGCAGGGGCCGCGGCCACAGGTGCGGCAGGTGCCGCTTCTGCAACGGGGGCCGCAGAGGCGGGGGAGGCTGTCGCAGGGGTCGCGCTCATATCTTCGCCCGCTTCGCCGATGATGGCGATGGCGGTGTTCACCTTCACCCCTTCGGTGCCCTCAGCCACAAGGATCTTGCCGATCACGCCTTCATCGACCGCCTCGAATTCCATCGTGGCCTTGTCGGTTTCAATCTCGGCGAGAATATCACCCGCTTGCACGGTGTCGCCTTCCTTAACCAGCCATTTGGCCAAAGTGCCTTCTTCCATCGTTGGCGAAAGGGCGGGCATCAAAATTTCGGTTGCCATTGGTTTATCCTCTCCTTCCGCTCACGCGTCCGCGTAAATATCTGTCCACAATTCATCCAAAGGTGGCTCAGGGCTTTCTTTGGAGAATTCGGCGGCCTCATTCACGATGTCTTTGATTTCTTTATCAATCGCCTTGAGGTTGTCCTCAGAGGCGTGACCGCCCGTCAGCAACAATTGGCGAACATGTTCAATCGCATCGTGCTTTTCGCGCATTTCCTGCACTTCTTCGCGGGTGCGATATTTCGCAGGGTCAGACATCGAATGTCCGCGATAGCGATAGGTTTTGACCTCAAGAATGTAAGGGCCTTTGCCAGCGCGGCAGTAGGCAACGGCGCGTTGCCCCGCATCTTTGACCGCCAAAACATCCATCCCGTCAACCTCTTCGCCCGCGATCCCATAGGCCGCGCCGCGCTCCCATAGGCTTGGGGATTTTGTTGAACGCTGCACTGAGGTGCCCATCGCGTATTGGTTGTTCTCAATCACAAAAACAACAGGCAGCGACCACAGCTCGGCCATGTTATAAGTCTCGTAGACCTGACCTTGGTTGGCTGCACCATCGCCGAAATAGGCAAAGGTGACGCGATCATTGCCGCGATATTTGTCCGAGAAAGCCAGACCCGCACCCAATGGCACTTGCGCGCCCACGATGCCGTGGCCGCCGTAGAAATGTTTCTCTTTCGAGAACATATGCATCGAGCCGCCCTTGCCCTTGGAATAGCCCCCGATGCGGCCCGTCAATTCGGCCATAACACCCTTGGCATCCATCCCGCAGGCCAGCATATGGCCGTGGTCGCGATAGGAGGTGATCCGCTTGTCGCCTTCGCTGGCCGCGGCCTCTAGGCCGACAACAACCGCCTCTTGACCAATATAGAGATGGCAAAAACCACCGATCAAACCCATGCCGTAAAGCTGACCTGCTTTTTCTTCGAATCTGCGGATCAGCAACATTTCGCGATAGAATTTTTTCAATTCATCAGGCGAAACATTTGATTTCGCTTTGGTTTTTCCGCTCGATGCGGGGGTCGGTCGTTTCGCGGCCATATCCTTGGGCCCTCCCATTCGAAAGAATAGTTTAACGTTGAACTATTCTTTATCACAAAAGTCAGGGGAAAGGGTAGGGGGAATTCAGCCTAAGGGTTTTTGCGCAAATTTCTACTATTTTTAAAGCCGTTCAGCATGCCAGCGAATGTGATCTTCGATCACGGAGGCCACAAAGAAATAGCTGTGATCATAGCCCTCATGCATCCGCATCACATGGGGCTGTGCACGTTCTGTCATGGCGTGGGCCAAACTGGCAGGGCGTAGTAGCTCAAGGAATTGATCTGCGCCGCCTTGGTCAATCAAGATGTCACTTGGATAGCCCTGCGTGGCCATCAAAAGACTTGCGTCATGCGCGGCCCATTGGCCCTGATCTGGCCCCAAATAAGCGGCAAGCTGCTTTTTCCCCCAATCTGATTGGGTCGGGTTGGCGATTGGTGCAAGGGCAGAAAGGCTTTTGAACCGATCAGGATAGGTCAAGGCAAGCGTCAGCGCCCCATGCCCGCCCATTGAATGGCCCGTGATGCCTGCGCGGGTGCCGTCAATGGGGAATTCCGCATCAATCAAGGCAGGAAATTCTTCTGCGATGTAATCCCACATCTTAAAATGTGCAGCCCAAGGGGCCTCGGTCGCATTGACATAGAACCCTGCGCCTTGGCCCAGATCATAGGCCTCGTCATTTGCAACGCCTTCGCCACGCGGGCTGGTGTCGGGAAAGACCACGGCAATGCCATACTCTGCCGCCCATGCTTGGGCGCCCGCTTTGGTCATGGCATTCTCATGTGTGCAGGTCAGACCTGACAGGTAATACAACACGGGCACAGGTCCGTCTTCGGCCTGCGGTGGAAGATAGACCGCAAAGGTCATTTCGCAGTTGCACGCATCTGACAGGTGTTTGGCGACAATTTGCTTGCCGCCAAATGCACGATTTTCGCTGATCACCTGCATCAAAATTCTACCACTGCGCGGATGGATTTGCCCGCATGCATCAAATCAAACCCCTCATTGATTTGATCGAGTGTCAATTTATGGGTGATCATCGGATCAATTTCGATCTTACCATCCATATACCAATCGACAAATTTTGGCACATCGCTGCGCCCTTTCGCGCCGCCAAAGGCCGTGCCTTTCCAGACGCGCCCTGTCACAAGTTGGAAGGGTCGCGTGCTGATCTCGGCCCCTGCGGGGGCAACACCGATGATGACGGAAACACCCCACCCGCGGTGGCTGCATTCTAGTGCATCGCGCATCACTTTGACATTGCCTGTGGCGTCAAAGGAATAATCCACGCCACCGATCTGGTCATCGCCGCGCTTGGTGAGGTTTACAATCTCCTGCACAACGCTGCCTTCGATTTTTGACGGGTTGATGAAATGGGTCATGCCGAATTTGCGCGCCATCTCCTCTTTGCCATCATTGAGATCAACGCCGATGATCATATCTGCACCCGCCATGCGCAGGCCTTGAATGACGTTCAAGCCGATGCCGCCAAGGCCAAACACGGCGGCGGTTGACCCGATCTCGACCCCTGCGGTGTTGATCACCGCGCCAATACCCGTGGTCACGCCGCAGCCAATGTAGCAGATTTTGTCAAACGGCGCGTCATCGCGCACTTTGGCCAAGGCGATCTCGGGCAGCACTGTGTGATTGGCGAAGGTTGAGCAGCCCATATAGTGATAAATCGGCGTGCCATCGAGCATCTTAAACCGTGTTGTGCCATCAGGCATCAGCCCTTGACCTTGGGTGTTGCGAATGGCGGTGCACAGGTTGGTCTTGCCTGAGCGGCAGGATGCACATTGCCGACATTCAGGCGTATAGAGGGGGATCACATGATCACCAGGTTTCAGGGTGGTCACGCCTTCGCCCACCTCAACCACAATGCCTGCACCTTCATGGCCAAGAATAGCAGGGAAAATCCCCTCAGGGTCCGCGCCCGAGCGGGTAAATTCATCCGTATGGCAAATGCCTGTGGCTTTGATTTCCACCAAGACCTCGCCCGCCTTCGGGCCGTCCAATTCGACCTCCATCACGGTCAATGGTTCGCCCGCTTTTAGGGCTACGGCTGCTTTGGTGCGCATGGTGATCTCCCCTGTTTTTATCCGATCTCGCCATAGTGTTAAGAAGCCCATCCCATAGGGGCAAGGCAGAATGCGGCGGTTGAGGGGGTTTTTTTGCCTTAACGCAGGACGATCTCATCCGCGCGCAGATAGCCGAGGATTTCGCGGGCTTGCTCATCCAGAAGGTCAAGGTCGAGGAACGTGTCGGACATGCGTTGTGTCAGGGTTTCAAGATGGGCCGTTTCAGCCTGCAACGCCGCCAATTCGAGACGCAGCTCATCGGCTTCCGCTTCGATTTGGATGCGCTCGAACAGGCCCGAGTCCCCTTGGATCGCGGCAAGCCCAAAATACCCACCGACCAAAATCAGCGTGATCTGAAGAACTGCCCCCGCAAGGGAAAGTTTGCGTGTCTTCGACATGCGTTACTGCCTCATCAATTCGGCATTCTTTGAATTTGTGCCGATATCATGCGGGCAGATTCGCATATCCCAATTGAAAAGGGAATCCCCCTGATTCGATTTTTTTATATTTAGAGTCAGATATTTATAGCACTAAATTTAGGGGGTCAGATCCCCAGCGCCGCAACACCTGGGAGGGTTTTGCCCTCCATCCATTCAAGGAAGGCGCCGCCTGCGGTTGAGATATAGGTGAAATGCTCCGCCGCGCCCGATTTATTGAGGGCCGCGACCGTATCCCCGCCGCCCGCGACAGAAATCAGATGGCCTGTTTTGGTGGCCTGTGCCGCCGCTTGTGCGGCCGCGTTCGTGGCCGCGTCAAAGGGGCTAAGTTCAAAGGCGCCAAGCGGGCCGTTCCAGATCAAGGTTTTTGAAGTTTCAATCTGGGCAATGATGGCTGCCACGCTGTTCGGGCCTGCATCCAAAATCATTGCATCCTTGGGCACGGCCGTGCTTGCAACCACCTCATGCGTAGCACCCGATTTGAATTCGCGGGCAATGACCACATCGCTTGGCAAAATGATGGCGCAACCCGTGGTTTTTGCGTGATCCAAAATGTCGCGCGCCGTTTGCGCCAGATCATGTTCGCACAAAGACGCGCCGACATCATGGCCCTGTGCCGCCAAAAACGTATTGGCCATGCCGCCCCCGACTACGAGGCGATCCACCTTACCAACCAGATTGTGCAGAAGATCCAGCTTGGTCGAGACTTTTGCCCCGCCAACAACGGCCATAACAGGGCGGGCAGGGGTGCCAAGTGCGGCTTCCAATGCGGCCAATTCCGCAGCCATCAGGCGGCCCGCGCAAGAGGGCAGCAAATGCGCGACCCCTTCGGTTGAGGCATGCGCCCGATGCGCCGCTGAAAAAGCGTCATTGCAGTAAATGTCACCAAGCCCTGCAAGGAATTGCGCCATTTGCGGATCGTTTGCCTCCTCCATCGGGGAAAACCGAGTGTTCTCAACCAAGATCACAGCATACGTGGGTGTTGCCTCAATCGCGGCGCGGCTTGGGGTTTCGATGAAAATCACCTCATGCCCCAGCGCGGCCTCAAGGGCAGGCGTCAGTTGCGCTAGGCTCATTTCTGGAACGGGGCGCCCTTTCGGGCGGCCAAAATGGGCCAAAAGAACCACGCGGCCACCTTTCGCGCGGATGTCGCGGATCGTGGGGATGATCTTCTCAATCCGTGTCGCATCGGTGACGCTGCCATTTTCCATCGGCACGTTGATGTCGACACGGGTCAGCACCGTTTTGCCCGCAAGATCGAGATCATCCAAGGTGTTCCACGCCATTTGCGGCCTCCGATATTTGGGAAGTACAGTCATCTTTGCGCTAGACTTTTCCAGCGCAAAGGTCAATTTTTTGGCAAAGAAAAAGGCGCGGTGTTCCGCGCCTTTTTGTCTTTAGACCAGTTTTCCCATCGCCACGGCCGTATCGGCCATGCGGTTTGAGAAGCCCCATTCGTTATCATACCAACTCAGAACGCGGCACATATTGCCATCCATCACTTTGGTCTGATCCAAATGGAAGATCGAGGAGCGGGGATCATGGTTAAAATCCATCGAGACATTGGGCTGATCCGTCACGCCCAAAATGCCCTTAAGCGGTCCATTGGCCGCCTTGATCACTGCCTCGTTGATTTCTTCAACTGATGTGGTGCGGGCCGCCTCAAAGGTCAGATCAACAACCGAGACATTCGGTGTCGGCACGCGGATTGCGACCCCGTCCAGCTTGCCATTCAATTCGGGCAAAACCAAACCAACGGCGCGCGCGGCCCCTGTTGAGGTGGGGATCATGCTCATCGCGGCGGCGCGGGCGCGATAGAGGTCCTTGTGCATCGTGTCCAAGGTCGGCTGATCGCCCGTGTAGCTGTGGATCGTCGTCATAAAGCCGCGCGAAATCCCGATGGCATTGTGGATCGCGAAGGCCACAGGGCTAAGGCAGTTCGTGGTGCAAGAGGCGTTCGAGACGATGATGTCATCCTTCGTCAATGTGCCGTGGTTGACCCCGTAAACGATGGTCTTATCCGCCCCTTTTGAGGGGGCCGAAACCAAGACACGCGAAGCCCCGTTTTCAAGATGCACGGCGGCCTTGTCGCGGTCGGTGAAAATGCCCGTGCATTCCAAGACGATATCAATGTGACCCCATGGCAATTCAGCGGGGTTGCGAATGGCGGTGACCTCAATTGGGCCGCGCCCCACGTCAATGGTCGTCTCGGTTGTTTTCACTTCGGCGGGAAAGCGGCCATGCACGCTGTCAAAACGCAAAAGATGCGCGTTGGTTTCAACAGGCCCCAGATCATTGATTGCGACCACCTCAATATCGGTGCGGCCCGACTCGATGATCGCGCGCAGCACGTTGCGTCCAATCCGACCAAACCCATTAATGGCAACTTTAACAGCCATAATCCCCTCCAGTGCGCCAAGCATGGCATTGTTAGCGGTAACAGTTGCGGGTGGTATAGTCCCTTAGCCGCGAAAAGGAAAGGGGATCTCTAGCGCCAGAACGCCATTTTATCGAGGATATGGATCAAATGTTTGCACGCTGCTCTTCGGTCAGACGCTCATAGCCAGAGGCCTGTGCCGCCAAAGGCAGGGAGGTGGTCAGGGCCAGTGCTGCGACAAAGGTCGATGTTTTCATAAAAGACATGTGGATTTCCTTTCTGCTGTGGTGAACGGCCCACCTGTTTGTGGCGGCCTTGTGAGACAGGATTTGTGAGGAAATCGCCCCGATCGCCATTGGACGCGGGTTATAAATCGCAGAGTTCGATCTCTGGTTGGGGGCATTATAACTTGGGTTTAGGCCGTTCAGGGGATGAAAAAGCAAAAACCCTGCCATGCAACATGGCTGGGTTTTATAAAAAGTCGTGACCTAGGACGGGGGTTTAGGCGATCAGGCGCCCCATGGCAGCAGAGACATCCGCCATACGCGCCGAAAATCCCCATTCATTGTCATACCATGCCAAAACACGAACCGTGCGCCCACCGATGACCTTTGTCTGATCTGGCGCAAAAATCGAGCTATGCGTGGTGTGATTGAAATCAATCGAAACCTTGGGTTCTGGGTCATAGGCCAGGACGCTGCGCATATGGCCCTCGGCCGCATCGCGCATGATTTGGTTAACCTCCTCCACCGATATATCGCGCCCCGCCTCAAAGGTCAGATCAACGCAAGATACATTCGGGGTTGGAACCCGCATGGCCGTGCCATCCAACCGACCTTCGAGTTCAGGCAGAACTTCTTTCAGCGCTTTTGCAGCGCCAGTTGATGTGGGGATCATCGCCATAGCGGCAGCACGCGCGCGGTAAAGATCGGAATGGCGGCGGTCTAGCGTGGGCTGATCGCCCGTGTAGCTGTGGATCGTGGTCATGATCCCGCGCTCAATACCAATCGCCTCATTCAGCACTTTTGCCAAAGGGGCCAAGCAATTCGTGGTGCACGACCCGTTCGAGACGACATGATGATCTTCGCGCAGATCGCGGTGGTTCACACCATAGACGATGGTTTTATCGGCTTGTTTCGCGGGGGCCGAGACCAAGACCCGCTTTGCGCCGCGGGTCAAATGGACTGCGGCCGCGTCACGATTGTTGAACTTGCCTGTGCATTCAAGAACGACATCGCAGCCCTCCCAATCCAACTCTTGTGGGTCGTAGGTGGAAAAGACTTTGATCGGGCCTTGGCCTAAATCCATTGTGTCCTCGGTCAGGCGCACCTCGCCGCCAAAACGGCCATGCACGCTGTCATATTTTAGAAGATGCGCATTGGTCTCAAGCGGGCCAGTCGCGTTGATTTTGACCACTTGCACATCGTTGCGTGCCGCCTCTGCGATATGGGCAAGGGTGCACCGCCCGATGCGGCCAAATCCATTGATGCCAAGGGTGATGGTCATGATCTTGTCTCCAATCCGATTTGCGCTCTTGCTTGACCGCATACAAAAGCCGCGCCCGATCCCCAAGGAAAAAATGACGAATTTTCACAATGTTAGCGAAAACACCCGATGTTAGCGCGAACGGTTGCGCGAACATGCTGCGCCGCTATGCTAAGGGCGGCTGTTGGGTGCAAAAGGATTGGGGTGGATGAGCGGATTATTGGCGCTGTTGGATGATGTCGCGGCTTTGACCAAGGTTGCGGCGGCCTCCGTGGACGATATCGCGGCACAAGCAGCCAAAGCGGGGGCAAAGGCCGCAGGCGCGGTGATTGATGACGCGGCCGTCACCCCCAAATATCTCACAGGGTTTTCGCCAGAGCGTGAATTGCCGATTGTCTGGAAGATCGCGCGCGGCTCGATTGTCAATAAATTGGTGATCCTTTTGCCTGTGGCGCTCCTGTTGTCGCAATTCGCCCCTTGGGCGATTCCGCCCCTGTTGATGATGGGGGGGGCTTATTTGTGTTATGAGGGGGCAGAAAAGATCCTTCATGCCTTTCGCCCGCATTCCGAGACGCGCGATCCTGCGGCAAGCGACCCCGCCCATTTAGAAGAGGCGCGTGTCAAAGGTGCGATCAAAACAGATTTCATCCTTTCCGCTGAAATCATGACCATCGCGCTCTCGGCGCTTAAGGCGCCAAGCCTGATTTATGCGGGTTTCGCGCTTGCCCTTGTGGCGATCGGCATCACCGCTTTGGTCTATGGGTCGGTCGCCCTGATTGTGAAGGCCGATGATGTGGGGCTGCATTTGGCGCATACCGACCGCGCGCCCGCCTTACAACGTCTGGGGCGGGGGATCGTGGCCGCGATGCCCAGCTTCCTGCTGTGGCTCACCCGAATTGGCACAGCGGCGATGCTGTGGGTGGGGGGCGCCATCCTTCTGCACGGGGCCGCGCAACTGGGCTGGCCCGCCCCAGAGGAGATGCTGCATCACCTCAGCCTTGTCGCAGCGGATGCTGTGGCCGCGGCCCACGGAGTGGTGGAGTGGGCGGTGTTCGCCCTTGGCGCAGGTATTTTGGGCTTGGGTGTTGGGGCCTGTTTGATCCCGCTCGTTGCGGTGATCCTGCCACTTTTCCCAAAGAAAAAGGGCGTGTAGGAGGCCCCCACACGCCCGATTTTGTTTCTTAGGTTCTGTGCCTAAAGGCGCGCTTTGACCTCGGCCACGACCGCCTCTGCGGTGATGCCGAAATGCTCGTAGAGAACTTCAGCAGGGGCAGAAGCGCCAAAGCTGTTCATCCCAACAAAGCCCGCCTTGGCCTCACGACCACGCTCGCCCAACAACCAGCGATCCCAAGGCTGACGCACAGCGGCCTCAACCGCAATGCGCACGGGCCCTGCAGGTAGAACGCGCTTGCGATAGGCTTCGTCTTGCTCGGCAAAGAGTTCCATAGACGGCACCGAGACAACCCGTGTTCCGATACCTTCGGCCTGCAACTTGTCGCGGGCCGCCATGGCAATTTCGACTTCCGACCCTGTTGCCATCAAGATCACCTGACGCTTGCCTTCGGCCTCGGCCAAAACATAGGCCCCTTGGGCGGCCAAATTGCGCGAGACATGTTTTCTGCGCAACGTGGGCAGGTTTTGACGGGTCAGGGCCAAAACGCTGGGGCGGTTTGGTTGCGCCAGCGCGATCTCCCAACATTCGGCGGTTTCCACCGCATCGGCAGGGCGCATTACAAGGCAATTTGGCGTGGCCCGCATCATGGCGAGATGCTCAACAGGTTGGTGGGTTGGGCCATCCTCGCCAACGCCGATGCTGTCATGGGTCATCACATAGATCACGTTAATCCCCATCAAAGCGGAAAGTCGCATCGAGGGGCGCGCGTAGTCGGTAAAGGTAAAGAAAGTCCCGCCATAGGGGCGCACGCCCCCATGTAGCGCCATTCCGTTCATCGCTGCCGCCATGCCATGCTCGCGGATGCCGTAATGGACATAGCGCCCTTTGCGGTTTTCAGGGGTGAAAATCCCCATATCGCCCGTTTTGGTATTGTTCGACCCAGTCAAATCTGCAGAGCCGCCCAAGGTCTCTTTCATGATCGGGTTGATCACGGCAAGGGCCATTTCACTGGCCTTGCGGGTCGCCACTTTGGGCGCCTCATCCGCGAGGGATTTTTTATAGCGGCGCAGCGCATTGCCCAATTTCGCGGGAACCTCGCCTGCAAAGGCGCGGGTAAACTCGGCCTGTTTGGCGGCGGGCAGGGCGGCAAGACGGGCTTCCCATTCGGCGCGCGCGGTGGCGCCTTTTGCGCCGACAGCTTCCCACCAGTTTTTGAGATCGGCAGGGATTTCAAAGGCCCCATGCGTCCAGCCATAGGCGGCCTTGGTATCGGCCACGACTTTTGGGTCGGTCAATGCGCCGTGGCCCTTGGGGGTGTCCTGCGCGGCAGAGCCGATTGCGATATGGGTTTTGCAGGCCACCATTGCGGGGCGCGGGCTTGCCTTGGCGGCCGTGATTGCGCGGTCGATATCGGCGGCATCATGGCCGTCACAGTCAAACACATCCCACCCTGCGGCGGCAAAGCGCGCGCGCTGATCCACACGGCAGGCCATATCAACTGTGCCATCGATGGTGATGTTATTGTCATCCCAAAGCACAATCAGGCGGCTCAATTCATGACGCCCTGCAAGACCGATCGCCTCTTGGCTGATGCCCTCCATCAGGCAGCCATCGCCCGCGATGCAATAGGTGTAGTGATCCATAATCTTTGCGCCCCATGTGGCGCGCAGATGTTCCTCGGCCATGGCAAAGCCAACCGCGTTGGAAATCCCTTGCCCCAAGGGGCCTGTGGTCGTTTCAACCCCTTCGACATGGCCAAATTCAGGATGGCCCGCTGTGATGGCGCCCAGCTGACGGAAATTCTTGATCTGCTCCAATGTCATCTGCTTGTAACCCGTGAGATACAGCAGCGCATAGATCAGCATCGAGCCATGGCCCGCCGACAGAATAAAGCGGTCACGATTTGGCCAGTTCGGGGCCGATGCGTCAAAAGAGAGGTGCTTGTCAAACAGCACGGTCGCAACATCCGCCATCCCCATCGGCATACCAGAATGGCCCGAATTCGCGGCGGCCACCCCGTCAAGGGCAAGCGTGCGGATACAGGCGGCGCGGCGCCAATGGTCAGGATTGCGGGCGGCAAGTGCAGAAAGATCCATATCAATGTCCTAGAAGAGGGCTGCGGGAGTGCTTGTGCGAGCGTTAACGCGCACGGGTTTAGCAGGGCGTGACCAAAGTTCAAGCCCGAAGCCCACGCCCAAATCCTATTGGTCGCTAAAGACGCAAGGGTTGCCTTAGATCAAGAAATCCTGCCAAACTCCCGAAATTGGATCATAATGTGTCGCAGGGGTTCAGATTCGGCCCGCACGATCTGACATGGTCTGCGTGATACGACTGCCGCGTAAATGTTTCATGAGGCGATCCAAACGCCCGCAATTGGGGGAGGCAAAATGAGCGATCCTTTGGCCATTGAAAAAGTCGATCAGCTTGAGGCGCGCCTCTCAGCTGCGCTTGCGCGGATTGATGCGGCGATGGGAAAGGCCCGCGCCCCCGCAAACGGCACTGCGTCCTCGGATGAGCTGTCCGATCTGCGCGAGGAATTGGCGCTGGAGCAGCGCACGCGATTGGATCTGGCGGCACGGCTTAAAGCGATGGAGGCTCAGGCGCAGGGCAGCACGGATGGAGCCGAATTGCGGGCCGCTGAGGCCGAGGCCGCGCGGGATGCGCTCAAGGCCGAATTGGCAGCCGCCCGTGCCGAGGTTGAGCAGCTGAAATCTGACCTTGCCCAATCTACCACCCAAGCAGAGGCCGCATCTGATGCCGTCCAAATACCTGAAGCCACGGGCGAGAGTGAGGTGCAAATCCTGCGGATGCGCGCCGCGCGCTTGCGCGAAGAACGCAACGAGGCCCGCGATGAGCGTGATGCCGCGCGCGATGCGCTCGAGGATCGGGGCGCTCAGATGAAGGACAGCACATTGGGCGAATTGCGCGCAACAATCGAAAGGCTGCAAGAGACCTTGGAAGAGTTGCGCGAGGCGCCCGAAGGGAATTTTGATCGCGAATTGCTGCAATCTGGTCTTTTGGCGGAAATTCGTGCGCTCAAGGCGCAGCGCGCCGCCGATGCCCAAGAATTGGCGCAAATTTTGGCCGAGATTGATACCGTGACCGAAGAAGGGGGCGCGTAATGCCTGATGTAACGATTACCATCGGTGGCCGTAATTTCCCAGTCGCCTGCCAAGAGGGCGAGGAACCCCTTCTCAAAGCGGCGGCGAAAATGTTGGACACCGAGGCCTCTGTGGTCTCGGGTCAGATCGGTCGGTTGCCTGCGGAACGGATGTTGCTGATGGCGGGTCTGCTTTTGGCCGATAAAACCCTTGCCAAAACCGATGAGCTTGAGGCCGCGCAAACCAAAATCAGGGCGATGGAGGAGACGCTGGCCAAGGCTGAGGATCTTTTGCGCAAATCGCAGATGAAAATCGCAGATCTTGAAGCAGCGAAGCCGCCGGCAGAGGTGGCGGTCATCCCTGCGCAAGTGGTGGATGGGTTGGCCGAGCTTGCCGCCCGCGCCGAGGCCTTGGCAGATCGTATCGAAGAAATGCCTGAGGTTGAAGCGCCCCGTCCCACGCCTGTGGCCCCGAAGGCCAAAGCGGCTGCGGTCGAGGACGAAGAAGATGACGATAAAGATTAGCTGACCTTCGGCTTTTAGCCGAAGATCGGTTGTAACAGCCGTTCGGCTTCGTCACTGGGCTTTGCCAACCCTTCCCGATCTTCACCAGGATAAAACCGTGCGCGCAACGCGGTTGGCATGGGCTTTGGATGCAACAGATGCACGTTCGGCCCGTGCTTTTCCGTCTCGGTTTGCCAGTTTTGCACCAAGGCGCGGGTGGCGGCCTTGCTCATACCATAGGTGCCTGCGAATTTCGCGTCCCATGTGTCGTCAAAGAAAACGGCATGCGGGTCATCAGACGGCTCAATCAATGGCGCGATCATGGTGATCAAACGCGATACTGCGCGGATATTGGTACCGATGGCCCGATCAAGGTCTTTTTCCGTGATATGCGGGGCAGGGGTCAGCGCGGTTGCGTGAAAGGCCGCATGCACCCAAATATCGGCGCGCCCCCATCGATCAAAAATCGAACGGCACAAATGCGCCATTGCAGCATCCGTGGTAATATCCATGGGGGCAAGCGTGGCTTGCCCGCCTTTGGCTTGGATGCGGTCATCCAATTCTTCCAAAGCGCCCGTGGTGCGGGCAACGGCAATGACATGAGCGCCGCGAGCGGCCAACCATTCCGCCGAGGCTGCCCCAATTCCGCGCGATGCCCCTGTGACGAGGGCGATTTTACCTGACAAAATCTTTTCCATGCCTCCCACATGGGATGAAAGCAGCGATTTGGCAAGCAGGGTTTTTTGCCGCGCCTGATTTGCGGTGGCTGTGGGTAATTTGCGTGCTCTTTGCTTGACTTTGCCGTGCTGCAAGCGGAAAACAGCTTAAACGCGAATTCCCCAGAACCTTTGAGGAGCCCGATTTATGAGCCGTTCTGACTTTCTAACCAAATCCCTGACCACCCCCACAAGCCTTGCGCAAAAAGCGGCATTGGTCTTGGCGGGCTCGTTTGTGATTGCGATTGCGGCGCAAATCTCGGTGCCGATGTTCCCCGTTCCAATGACGCTACAAACCTTAGCAATCCTGACCGTTGCTTTCGCCTTGGGCGCGCGTCTGGGCGTTGCGGCACTTGTGGCCTATTTAGTTGAGGGCGCGATGGGGCTGCCTGTGTTCGCCAATGGCGGTGCAGGTCTGGCCTATATGTTTGGGCCTACCGGTGGTTTCCTTCTGGGTTTTGTTGTGATGGCTTATATCGCGGGTTTGGCTGCGGATCGTGGCATGGCGCGTAAGCCAATCCTTGGCTTTGCTGCGGCACTGGTTGCTTCGGCCGCGCTTTATGTCCCCGGCCTTGCATGGCCTGCCTTGGTCATGGGGGTTGAGCCTTCAACCTTGCTCTCTGGCTGGATGGCGCCCTTCATCGCGGGTGATGTGGTCAAGGCGCTTTTGGCAGCTTTGATTGTGGCGGGTGCGTTTAACTTGCGCAAAGCGGTCCGCTGATCTGCAGTAAAGGTCTAAAGAAAAAGGCCACTCTTCGGAGCGGCCTTTTTCTTTTGTGCCATGGTGCCGTTTATTCAGCAGCGGCGGGTTCGTTCATGGCAAAACCTTTGGCGATTTGGTCTGTGGGGCGCACAGGATATTCGCCTGAGAAACAGGCATCGCAATAGGTGGGGTTTTTGGGATCACGGCCCTTGACCTCACCCACGGCACGATAGAGCCCATCAAGCGAGATAAAGCGCAGGCTGTCCACACCCAGATGGGCGCGCATTTCTTCGGCGCTCATTGTCGCCGCAAGAAGCTTGTCGCGCTGTGGCGTGTCCACCCCGTAAAAACAAGGCCATGCTGTAGGCGGAGAGGCGATGCGGAAATGCACCTCCGCCGCGCCTGCGTCCAAAATCATTTCTTTGATCTTTTGCGAGGTGGTGCCGCGCACAACGCTGTCATCTACCAAGATCACCCGCTTGCCTTCAATCAAGGCGCGGTTGATGTTCAGCTTAAGACGCACACCCATATTGCGGATCTGTTCGGTGGGTTCGATAAAAGTGCGGCCCATATACTGGTTGCGGATGATCCCCATGCCAAACGGGATGCCGCTTTCATGGGCAAACCCGATGGCCGCAGGCGTGCCACTATCGGGCACGGGGCAGACGAGATCTGCCTCAACGGGGGCTTCGCGAGCCAATTCCACGCCAATCTGGCGGCGCGTTTCATATACTGACCGCCCGCCCAAAATACTGTCGGGGCGCGAGAAATAGACATGTTCGAAAATGCAAAAGCGCGATTTGCGCTGCTCGAAGGGCATATAGCTTTCGATGCCTTGCGCGGTGATGACGACCATCTCACCAGGCTTGATCTCGCGCACGAATTCGGCGCCGATGATATCAAGCGCACAGGTTTCGGAGGAAAGCGCGTAACCATCGCCGATCTTGCCCAATACCAAGGGGCGCACCCCAAGTGGGTCGCGCACACCCATCAATTTTGTGCGCGTCATGGCCACAACCGAAAACGCGCCCTCTACGCGGCGCAGCGCGTCTTTCATACGCTCGGGGATATTTTTCTGATAGCTGCGCGCCATCAGGTGAATGATGCACTCACTGTCCGATGAGGATTGGAAGATGGACCCGCGTTCAATCAATTCGCGGCGCAGTTCATCGGCGTTGACGATATTTCCATTATGCGCAATCGCGGCCCCACCCATGGCGAATTCACCAAAAAAGGGCTGCACATCACGAATTGCCGTGTTGCCCTTATTGCCTGCCGTGGAATAACGCACATGGCCGATGGCAAGCGCACCTGGCAGCGTGCCCATCACACTGGCATTGGTAAAATTATCGCGCACATATCCGAAACGGCGGGCCGAGTTGAACCCTTCGACAGGGTCATAGCTGACTATCCCGCCCGCCTCTTGGCCGCGATGTTGCAACGCGTGCAGGCCAAGGGCCACAAAATTCGCGGCATCCGCCACACCGATCACACCAAAGACGCCGCATTCTTCACGCAGCTTATCATCAGAGAGGGGATCAAAGGGATGGGCGGGGAATTGTGCGGTGCGCGGGAACGCAAAATTGCTGGGCATCGGCGGGCTCCTGCCTGCGGTCATAGCCGAAAGCTACGGAAATGGGCGAGTCGGTTGCACGCCTTACCTAGGACAAAGGCGCGGCGCTGTCACCTATTAGCTGTCATGAATGCGTCACAATTTGCGCTCGAAATTCACGTATAATTTTACCGCAACGCGGCGCGGGCACGCACTTACGCTGCGGGCACGGCTAAGAGTGCGCGCGCGCTTTGCGTGTCGCCTGCGGCAGGGGCCACGCATCCTGCGGTCAGCCCCTCGTAGCGACCGATCAACCAACCCGGCGCATCGCTTGGGATTTCGCTGTCGATTTGCGTGGTCAGCGAGGCAAAGATTTGTGCGGTTTGGCTGTTCACGACTGCCGCCGCAGGGTCGCTGCCTGCCAGTCGGTCATAGGCGACCAAGGCCACCGCCACCAAGGCCACACCGCGCAGCACGCCAAAGAAAAGACCCGCACCCGCGTCAAAACCGCCTAGCTTGGTTTTCTGGATGAACGAGGAAAACAGCGGCGAGAAGAGCGAGACAACAATCAGCGTCACAGCAAAGGCTGCCGAAAAGCCCAAGATCATGCCCAATTCGCAGCTGTCATCGACATATGGCCCGATATAGGGAATTTCCGAGATCAGTGGGCGCACTTCAGGTGCGGCCCAATAGGCCACGATGGCGGCGGCGATCCAGCCCAAGATTGACATGACCTCGCGCACAAAACCGCGCGAATAGGCCAAGATGGCCGAGATGAAAATCACCCCGCCTGCAATGCCGTCAATCATCGTGAACCCATCCATCGCCCGCTCCCTCACTTATTTTGGCGCTAGCCCGCGCCGAATATATCGCCCACAAATCGCGTCATATCCGCCATTTGCATCAGCTTAACACCCCCGACCGAGCCAAAATTGCAGCCCTCTGGCGCGATCACAGTCGAGAAACCAAGTTTTTGCGCTTCTTTCAACCTGTTTTCCGCCTGTGCCACGGGCCGAAGCGCGCCAGATAGACTTAATTCGCCAAAAATCACCGACCCTTGTGGCAGCGCCGCATCCTCGCGCGCGCTTAGCAAGGCGGCAGCAACCGCCAGATCAGCCGCAGGTTCAGTGATCCGCAACCCGCCTGCGATGTTGAGATAAACATCAAGCCCCGCAAAGGCGATCCCCACACGGGCCTCAAGCACCGCCAAGATCATGGCAAGCCGTGCGCTGTCCCAGCCCACAACCGCACGGCGGGGTTGACCAAGCGGGGAGGGGGCGACCAAGGCTTGGATTTCGACCAAGACGGGTCTTGTGCCCTCAATGCCTGCAAAGACCGCCGATCCGGGTGAGGCGGTTTCATTCTCTGAGAGAAACAGAGCAGACGGGTTTGCAACCTCGGAGAGGCCCGCATCGGTCATTTCAAAAACGCCAATCTCACCCGCAGGGCCAAAGCGGTTTTTGACCGAGCGCAGAATGCGGAATTGATGACCGCGTTCGCCCTCAAAATATAGCACGCAATCGACCATATGTTCGACCACGCGCGGCCCCGCAATTTGGCCATCTTTGGTGACATGGCCCACCAGGATCACGCTGACCCCACGCCGTTTGGCGAAGGTAACCAATTCATGTGCTGCGGCGCGCACTTGGCTGACAGATCCAGGTGCGCTGTCGACTGTGTCAAGCCACATGGTTTGGATGGAATCGATAATCACCAAATCGGGGCGGGTTTCGTCCAAAGTGGTCAGAATATCGCGCAAATTGGTTTCTGCCGCCAAGGCCATCGGGGCTGCGCCCAAACCCAGACGTTGCGCGCGCATGCGCACCTGTGCGCTGGCCTCCTCGCCCGAGACATAAACAACCGACAGGCCCTTGGCCGCGAAACTGGCCGCAGCTTGCAACAACAGGGTTGATTTCCCGATGCCCGGATCCCCCCCCAAGAGCAGCGCAGAGGCCGGCACAAGCCCGCCACCAAGAACACGATCCAATTCCGCCAAGCCTGAAGGGTGGCGCGGTGGCGGGGCCTCTTGGCTGGCCAAATCCATCAGCGCCATTTTGCGCCCCTTGCCTGCACCCAAGCCCGATTTGGCGGGGCCTGCCGAAAGCGGGGCCTCCTCAACAATCGTGTTCCACTCGCCACAGCCATCGCAACGCCCGATCCATTTTTTATGAACCGTGCCGCATTGGCCGCAGATAAATTGGGTTATAGGTTTTGCCATGGCACAGGATTAGCGCGGGTCGCGCGCTTTGGCCAGAGTATGCTGCGCCTTAGCGCACCGCCTCAATCGGGCCATCGGCAGAGCCTGTGATAAACTGGCGCAAATAGGGGTCATCGGCGCTGTCCATATCCGCCACGGGGCCTGTCCATTGGATCACCCCGTCATGCAGCATGGCGATTTTATCGGCAATCGCGCGCACCGAGGACATATCATGGGTGATGGTCATGGCGGTTGCACCCATCTCAACCACGATTTCGCGGATCAAATCATTGATCACGCCCGACATGATCGGATCAAGCCCTGTGGTTGGCTCGTCAAAAAAGATAATTTCAGGCTCTGCTGCAATGGCGCGGGCGAGGCCTACGCGCTTTTGCATGCCCCCTGACAATTCAGACGGGTAAAGGTCAGCGACATCGGGCTTCAGCCCCACACGGCGCAATTTTTCAATCGCGATCTCGCGCGCCTCTGATTTTGGCCGCTTAAGATGGCCGCGCATCAGACGAAAGGCCACGTTCTGCCATACGGGCAGACTGTCAAACAGAGCCGCACCTTGGAACAGCATCCCAAAGCGGGCCAAAAACGGGTCACGCGCGGCGCGGGTGACATCCTCGCCGTCAAGCAGGATCATCCCACTGTCATGGAGCACAAGACCCAAAACCGATTTCAGCAAAACCGATTTGCCCGTGCCAGAGCCGCCAATAATGACCATGCTTTCGCCTTTGGGAACCTCGAGGTTCACGCCGCGCAAGACCTGCTTGGGGCCAAAGGATTTATGGACATCGGACAGGGTAATCATGCGCTGAAAAACACCTCTGTCAGAATGTAGTTTGACGCCAAAATAAGGATAGAGGCCGAGACCACCGCATTGGTTGTGGCGCGGCCCACACCCGCGGCCCCTTTGCCTGAATTCATCCCATGATAGCAGCCCATCATGGCTACGATAAAGCCAAAGACCGCCCCCTTGATCATGCCCGAGATGACATCCCAAGCTTCGAGAAAATCAACGGTGTTCTGAATGTAATTGGCAGCGTTGAACCCAAGCCGCGTTGTGCCGACCAAATAGCCGCCGAAAATCCCGATACTGTCCCCAATCGCCACCAAAAGCGGCAAAGACAGGGTCGCGGCTAAAACCCGGGGTAGGGTCAGATATTTGAGCGGGTTGGTCGAAAGCGTGACCAACGCATCAATCTGTTCGGTCACTTTCATCGTGCCAATCTCGGCGGCAATCGCAGCCGCCACGCGGCCCGCAACCATGAGGCCCCCCAAAACAGGCCCAAGTTCGCGCACCATGCCGATGGCCACAATCGAGGGGACAACCGCTTCGGCATTAAATCGCGCGCCGCCTGAATAGATTTGCAGCGCCAAGGCCCCGCCCGTAAACAGGGCGGTCAGGCCGACCACGGGCAGGGATAAAAACCCAATTTGCATCAGTTGGATCAGGAACTCGCGCGGGTAAAATGGCGGGCGAAACAGGTGCGAGACAGTCGCGCCTGCATAGATGCTGACGCGCCCCACACCCGCCAAGAGCCCCATAACCGAGCGGCCAATCGTGGCAAGCGGTGCAAGAATTAGCGCAGCCATACCTAACCCCTTTGATAGTGACGCTGATAGCGCGCGCCAAGCGAGGTGAGGATTTCATAGCCGATCGTGCCCGCATGATCCGCCAGTTGATCCACGCCTTGTGCGGGGCAGAGAATGTCTAGGTGATCTGGCACATCCGCCCCAAGCCCGCTGACATCCACCCCCATCAAATCCATCGACACCCGCCCCGCAAGCGGGCAGGGCGTGTCACCTGCATAGACTGCGGCTTTGCCCGTCATCGCGCGGATCAACCCATCGGCATATCCCGCGGCCACGGTTGCGATCTGGCGGGGGCTGTTGGGGCGATAGCCCGCGCCATAGCCCACAAACTCGCCCAGCTCGACTTGCCGCACTTGGATGACAGGCAGGGAGAGACGCACCACGGGGGTCGCATCCGCAAAAGGCAGCCCGCCATAAAGCCCGATTCCAGGGCGGGTGAGATCAAAATGATAAGCCTCGCCCAAAAGAACGCCACCCGTAGCAGAAAGCGAACGGGGGTGATGCGTGCCATCGGTCATGGCGCGAAAATTTGCCAATTGCGCGTGATTTTCAGGGTGATCAGGCTCATCAGCGCAGGCCAGATGGCTCATGATCAACTGGCAGGGCCCGCGCTCGGCCTCATCGCGCAAGGCGGCCCAATCAGCCGCCTCCATGCCTAGGCGGTTCATGCCTGTATCAAGTTGAATTCCATAGGGCAGGTCGCCCGCATCGCGGTGGCGGCGGAATTGATCGGCGGAATTCAAAAGGGGGATCAAATTGTGATCCCGCAACAGCGCGTCATCACCTGCCATGTGACCCGAAAAGACGAAAATGCGGGCGTGTGGGAAACCCGCCTTCGTGAGGGCGGCGCGCAGTGCCGCGCCTTCTTCGGCAATTGCCACAAAGAATGTGTCAGCGCCTGCGCGGGCCAAGGCAGGGGCCACGCGCCCTGCGCCCAAGCCATAGCTGTCTGCCTTCACCACCGCGGCCGTTTTCGCGTTGGTCAGGCCGTCAAGGGCGTGCCAATTGGCGACAATCGCGCCCAGATCAATATGAAGCTTTCCAGATGCCATGCGCCTTCTGTCCCGTTTTCATCGGAACCCGTCAAGGGGCAAGGCGGGTTTTGCCCGAAATTCCAACAGATCATGGCACGAATCCGCGCCTTAGTTGAACCCGTCCGCGCCTTGCTGCCATGGTTTGACGAGATTGCCAAATTTGGTGAAGCGCCCCTCAAAGCTTAGCTCAACCGTGCCAACAGGCCCGTGACGCTGCTTGCCGATGATCACCTCGGCCTTGCCATGAAGCGCGTCCATGTCCTGCTGCCATTTTGCCATGGCCTCGAGATTTTCTTCGCCTGGTTTTTCGCGCTCTTTGTAATATTCGCCGCGATAGACGAACATGACCACATCGGCATCTTGCTCGATTGATCCAGATTCCCGAAGATCCGACAATTGGGGGCGTTTATCATCACGGTTTTCGACCTGGCGGGACAGCTGCGACAGCGCGATCACAGGAATATCCAATTCCTTCGCAATCGCCTTGAGCCCTTGGGTGATTTCCGAAATTTCGTTCACGCGGTTTTCGTTGCGGCCATTGCCCCGCAACAATTGCAAATAGTCGATGATCAACAAATCCAACCCCTGCGGGCTGCGCTTGAGGCGGCGCGCGCGGGCGGCGACCTGAGCAATCGGCAGCGCGGGGGTGTCGTCAATATACAAAGGGCAATTCTGCAAATCCTGCGCTGCGATCAGATAGCGTTGGAATTCTTGCTCGTTCAAATCGCCTTTGCGGATCAGTTCCGATGGCACCTCGGCCGCCTCTGACAGAACCCGTTGCGCCAATTGCGCAGCAGACATCTCGAGGCTGAAAAAACCCACCACACCGCCATCAATTGTGCCCTCTGTGCCATCATCCTTAAGACCCCGCTTAAAGGCACGCGCCACGTTAAAGGCGATATTGGTGGCAAGCGAGGTTTTCCCCATCGAGGGGCGCCCCGCAAGGATCAACAGGTCAGAATGGTGCAAACCGCCCAACATCTTATCCAGATCAGCCAAGCCCGTGGAAAGGCCCGCCAAACCGCCCGACCGATTATAGGCCGCATTGGCCATTTCCACCGCATCATGCAGCGCGCGCAAGAATGATTGAAACCCGCGGGATGTGCTGCCCGTTGAGGCGAGTTGGAACAAATCGGACTCGGCCTGCACGATCTGCTCATCGGGCGAGACATCTTCGCGCATCGATTGCGCGCGATCCGAAATGGACTTGCCCAAATCTATCAGATTGCGGCGCACAGCCAGATCATGGATCAGCTGGGCGTAATCGCGCGCGGCCGATGTGGCGATGGCCGAAAGCTGCAATTTCAACAGGTATTCGGCCCCCCCAAGAGCTCGCAGACCTTCGTGTTCCGCCATAAAGTTTTTGAGGGTCGTCGCGTCTGTTTGCTGCCCCTTTAGGATGCGCGCCCGCGCAACCTCGAAAATCGCGCCATGCACGGGGTCATAGAAATGCGCAGGTTCAATCAGGTCTTGCAGGCGATCAATGACGTCATTTGACGCCAAAATCGCGCCCAATAATTGCTGTTCGGCTTCGATGTTATGCGGCAGAGGGGAGAGGGCGCTTGCGTCCGTGTCGGGGTCACCATCGCCTGATTTGCGCAATGCTTTGGCATTGAGATTGGCGATCTCGCTCATGATTACTCCCCCAACATATCACACCCTACCTGCGGTATGCTGCGTATGCCGCAGCGTCAATCTGGATATCCTGTGGATATGTTGATCCCCGATAATATCCCCAAGATATGGGTGCCCCCTTTGTAAACCCTACCACATAGGGCAAGGCGGCAGGAATTTTTTTCGGGCCTCTGCTTTGCTTGATGGATCGGGCAAATGAGGCCGCGTTAATTCTGGGCCGTTTTTGGGCCTTTGCCTCGGGGCTTAGGCGAATCCCCGCGCGGCGCGCCACCCTTCGGGGTCACGCAGGAAATGTTCGACCTGCTCAAGCGTGTTCGCGTCAAAGTCATTGCCTGCGCGTGCCTCGGCAATCACATCGGCCCAAGTGCATAGCCAATGCAATTCAACCCCGTGCTCCCGCAACCGCGGGATCGTGTCCTCGAAAATGCCGTAATAGAACACAACCGCCGTGTGAGCACAGCTTGCGCCTGTCTCGCGGATTGCATCGACAAAGCTCAGCTTCGAGCCACCATCCGTGGTCAAATCTTCCACCAATAGCACGCGGTCACCCGCATCCATTGCCCCCTCGATACGGGCGTTTTTGCCATACCCTTTGGGCTTTTTGCGCACATAGCTCATGGGGAGGGCCATACGCTCGGCCACGAATGCGGCAAAAGGAATGCCTGCCGTCTCGCCGCCTGCGATATTGTTAAAGGCCTCAAGCCCCGCATTGCGCATGACTGTGCAGGTCAGAAAATCCATCAATGTGGCGCGCACGCGCGGGAAGGAAATAATCCGCCGACAGTCAATATAGGTGGGCGCACGTTTGCCTGAGGCATGGGTATAGGGCTCGTCCGCGTTGAAATGCACCGCGCCAATATCCAGCAACATCCGTGCTGACATTTTCGCAATCTGCGCCTGATCGGGATAGCTTGTTGGGATCATGGCATGGCTCCTTTATTGGTCGAGAACCCGCCAAAACAGCGGATGGCCTGGGTCAAAGACAGTGACAGGCCCATCTTCTGTCTCGATTTTCGCGGGATAGGTCACAGGGGTGTCTTCCTTGACCAAGGTGATCGTCGTGTCATTCGGGGCCAGACCATAGCGCGCTGGGCCAAATAGCGAGGCGAAGCCCTCAAGTTTATCAAGCGCGCCTTCTTCCTCGAACACATGGGCGAGGCAGGCCATGGTATTGGTTGCGGTGAAACATCCCGCACAGCCACAGGCGCTTTCTTTATTGGGGTCGGTATGGGGTGCGCTGTCTGTACCAAGGAAGAACCGCGGATTTCCCGAAATTGCGGCTTTGCGAAGCGCTTCTTGATGGGTAGCGCGTTTGGCCACGGGCAGGCAGTAGTAATGCGGCTTGATCCCGCCCACCAAGATATGATTGCGATTAATCATAAGGTGATGCGTTGTGATGGTGGCCGCAATATCGCCGCTCGCATCGCGTACATAGTCAATCCCATCGCTTGTGGTGACATGTTCAAGCGTCACTTTAAGTTCAGGAATATCACGACGCAGCGGATCAAGAACCGTATCTAGGAACACTTTTTCGCGGTCGAAAATATCGACATTATGGCGCGTGACCTCGCCGTGGATGCACAAAGGTAGGCCAATCTCTGCCATCCTTTCCAAAACGGCGCGCACATTGCCGATGTCGCGCACGCCTGAAGCGGAATTTGTGGTGGCCCCTGCAGGGTAAAGCTTCACCGCCGTGATCAGCCCCGCCGCATGCGCAGAGGCCAGATCGTTGGGATCTGTGCCTTCGGTTAGGTACAATGTCATCAATGGCGTGAAGGTCATGCCATCGGGCAGGGCCGCCAAAATGCGGTCGCGATAGGCGCGGGCGTCGTCCCCCGTGACCACGGGTGGCACAAGGTTTGGCATGATGATTGAGCGACCAAAATGGCGCGCGGTTTCGGGCAATACGGCGCGCAACATCGCACCATCACGCAGGTGCAAATGCCAATCATCAGGGCGGCGAAGGGTCAGGGTGTATGTCATGCCCCTTGCGCTACAAAATTCCCGCAGCCTTGCCAAGAGCTAAGCGCGCTATCGGTGGGGGTACATCCTGCTGCTCTAGCTGCTGCTTCTTTTGTGTCGGTAACCTTATGAGATCCTAGCAGCCGAGCAGGGCGAAACAAAAGGATTTTGCACAGGCTTGACCGCAGGCTATTCTCTGGCGTTGATAGGGGCGACACATTGCGGGAGGCAGCATGCGCGGGTCATCACACCAAACGGCAATTCCCCCATCAATTGATGCATTGCGCACAGGGTTAAGCGCTGAAGGTTATATCTGCGGCAAATCGTTAGGCACGGTTGCCTATCTTGCCCTCAGCCTCGGGCGGCCGTTGTTTCTAGAAGGCGAGGCAGGTACAGGGAAAACAGAAATTGCCAAATCTATTGCCGCAATGTTGGGTCGCCGCCTGATCCGTCTGCAATGCTATGAGGGGCTTGATGCGGCCTCTGCCGTCTATGAATGGAATTTTGCCGCACAGATGGTTGCCATCCGCGCAAGCGAGGCAGCGGGTAGTGCAGATCGCGCAAGCTTGACCGCTGACTTGTTCTCGCAAGATTATTTGATCGAACGGCCATTGTTGCAAGCCATGCGCCCTGATCCCGAAGGCGCGCCTGTTTTGCTGATTGACGAGATTGACCGAACAGATGAACCTTTTGAGGCGTTCCTCCTTGAGGCGCTGTCAGATTTTCAGGTCACAATCCCCGAGCTTGGCCAGATCAAAGCCCCAGAGCCGCCCATCGTCATCTTGACATCAAACCGCACCCGCGAGGTGCATGATGCACTAAAACGGCGGTGCCTCTATCATTGGGTCGACTATCCCGACATCACCCGCGAGATGGCGATTTTGCGCGCCCGTGTGCCACAGGCGGCAGATACACTCTCGCGCGAGGTCGTGGCCTTTGTGCAGCGCCTACGCAGCGAAGATCTATTCAAAAAGCCAGGTGTCGCAGAAACAATTGATTGGGCGAAATGTCTGCTTGCGCTTGATGTGATCGAATTATCGCCTGAGGTGATTGCAGATACGCTTGGCGCGATTTTGAAATATCAAGACGATATCGCGCGGCTGCAAGGGTCTGAGGCCAAGCGTATCTTGGACGAAATCCGCGCCGATTTGGGCTAGGGCGCTATGGAATACGCCCCTCTTGACCTGCCCGACAATCCGCAGCTTTTGCGCAACCTTGCGCATTTTGCGCGCGCCTTGCGCGTGGCAGGGCTGCCTGCGGGGTCAGGGCGTGTGATGGATGCGGCGCGCGCCTTGGCCAGTGTCGGTTTTACGGATCGGGATACGTTTTTCTATGCAACGCGTGCCTGTTTTTGCACGCGGCCCGAACATTTGCCAATTTTTGCGCAGATCTTCCGCCTCTATTGGCGAGACCCGCGTTATATGGAGCATATGATGTCCTTGATGCTGCCCGCTATTCGCGGCGTGGCGGAGGAACGCCAAGCCAAACCCGCCGAAAAGCGCGCGGCAGAAAGTCTGCTAGACGGGATCACGCCTGAGGCCCCCGATATAAAAGGCGAAGATCGCCCGCAGGACACGGAAATCGAAATTGACGCAAGCCTGACGATGAGCCGTGAAGAACGCTTGCGCAGCCTTGATTTTGAACAAATGTCCGTGGCTGAAATGGCTGAGGCGCGGCGTATTTTGGCGCGGTTGAGCCTGCCCGTGCCACCGCTGCTGACCCGCCGCTACGCGGCTGATGCCAATGGCACCAAGCCCGATTGGCGCAGAAGCCTGCGCCAAGCCATGCGCCATGGTGGCGAAATGCAAGGCTTTGCGCGCAAGGCGCGGCGCGAAAGGATGCCTGCCTTGATTTGTCTTTGCGATATCTCTGGGTCGATGTCAGCCTATAGCCGTGCGGTTTTGCATTTTCTGCACGCGCTCTCAAACGCGAAAGGGGCGGGGTGGTCAAAGGTCTATGGGTTCACCTTTGGAACGCGGCTCACCAATATCACCCGCCACTTGCGCGGGCGCGATGTGGATGCGGCACTGGCCGCTGCGGGGGCGGAGGCACAAGATTGGGAAGGCGGCACGCGCATTGGGTATTGCATCGACCGCTTTAACCGCGATTGGTCGCGCCGTGTCATGGGGCAAGGCGCGATTGTGCTTTTGATCACAGATGGTCTGGATCGGGATGATCCCGAACTGTTATCGAGCGCGATGCAGCGTCTTAGCCTGTCGTCTAAGCGGCTGATTTGGATTAACCCGCTTTTGCGTTGGGAGGGGTTTGCGCCAAAGGCCGCAGGCATTCGTGCCATTTTGCCCCATGTTGATATGTTCCGCGCGGGGCACAATATCGCGGCATTGCAGGGCTTGGCCGAGGCGCTGAATGCGCGCGGGGATTTCAACGAAAAAGCACGGCTTGCGCGGATGCTATCCGATGCGGCAAGCTGAGGTTGAAAGGGAGGGGTCATGATGGAAAATATGCCCGAATTGGCGCTTGAATGGCATCGCGCGGGTCGCGGTGCGGTCTTGGCCTCTGTGGTGGAGACATGGGGCAGCGCGCCGCGCCGTGTGGGCAGCCAATTGGTGGTTGCAGGCGATGGCGAGATGCAAGGCTCCGTATCGGGGGGCTGTGTCGAAGGGGCTGTGGTTCTTGAGGCGCAGGATATGCTTGCCACCCACGCCGCCGCGCCCAAGCTGTTGGAATTTGGGGTTTCTGATGATTCAGCCTTTGCCGTGGGCTTGGCCTGTGGGGGACGGATCAAAATTCTGCTTCAGCCCATTGGCGGGGCCTTGCCCGAGGCCGTCTTGCGTGATCTCGTTGCGGCCCGTGCGGCCCGCCATGCGGTGGCCTTGATCAGCGATGTCACGGGCGAAGCCCCGCCGCAGGTCGTGGAACGCGCAGAAGCACCCGATCTGAGCGAGGCCTTTGCCAAGGATAAGTCGGGCCTTGATGCCGAGGGCTTGCGCTATATCGCAATCCACAACCCGCCGTTGCGCATGGTCGTTGTGGGGGCGGTGCATATCGCGCAAAGCCTGATCCCAATGGCGCAAATGGCAGGGTATGATGTGACGCTGGTTGATCCGCGCCCCGCCTTTGGCTCGACCGCCCGATTTGAGGCGGTGCGACTGCTCGATGCTTGGCCCGATGAGGCCTTGGATGAAATCGGGCTTGATACTCGCACGGCCGTTGTGACCTTGACCCATGATCCCAAGCTTGATGATCCCGCAATCATGGCCGCGCTGCGGGCCGATGTGTTTTATCTGGGCTGTTTGGGCTCAACGCGCACCCATGCAAAACGGGTGGATCGCCTGACCGAGGCAGGCTTTGGCGCCGAGGCTATTGCGCGCATCCATGCCCCTGTTGGTCTGAATATTGGGGCGATGGGCCCCGCAGAGATTGCAATTTCGATCATGGCGCAAATCACTGAAAGGTTGCGCACATCATGAAGTTTGGGCCGCGTCCTATAGCCGAAGGGATGGGCGCGATCTTGGCCCATTCCGTGTCCGTTGAAGGGGGGGTGATCCGGAAGGGCACGCGACTTGTGGCAGATCATATCGCCGCGCTGCGGGCCGCGGGGGTGGCCGAGGTGACAGTTGCCGCGATGGAGGCGGGCGATATCGATGAAAACACCGCCGCTGCGCGACTGGCCCATGCATTATGCGGGGTAGATGCAGGTCTTGAGATTGAAGCCGCCTTTACGGGGCGGGTCAATTTGCGCAGTCGCGGCGCGGGCATTGTGTCGGTGGATACCGCAAAAATCGCGGCGGTGAATGCGATTGACCCACGCATCACGGTTGCAACCCTGCCGCCATGGCAGCGAGTCTCAAAAGGGATGATGGTCGCCACAATCAAGATCATTCCCTATGCCGTGCCAGAGGCCGCGCTCTTTGCCGCTGAAGAGGCGGCCCGTGGTGGGGCATTGGCCCATATCGAGCCGCAGATTTCTTCGGCTACCCTGATCCTCACCAGCCATCAGGGGCAAAAGGCGGCCGCGCTTGAGGCAAAATCTATCGCCGCGGTTGAGGCGCGTCTCGCTGCGTTTCACGTTGAACTCAAGGACACCCGCATCTGCCCGCATGACAGAGCCGCGCTTGAGGTTGAGATTGCGCAGGCAAAGACAAGCCTGATCTTAATCCTTACCGCCTCTGCCACATCTGACATCGACGATGTGATGCCTGCTGCGTTGCGGGGCGCGGGGGGGCAGGTGACGCGGTTTGGAATGCCTGTTGATCCAGGCAATCTTTTGGTTTTGGCCGCATTGGCAGAAATCCCTGTCATAGGCTTGCCCGGTTGCGTACGCAGCCCCGCCTTGAATGGGGCAGATTGGGTGTTGGAGCGGGTCATATGTGGCCATCCGCCGAGCGCCGAAGAAATTGGCGCGATGGGAGTCGGTGGCTTGTTAAAGGAAATTCCCACCCGTCCACAGCCCCGTGATGGACGCTAACGATAGGCCCTTCACGCGGGTTTGAGGAGCAAATTGGCGCGAATGCACTTTTTTTGTTTTGCCATTGGCAAAATCCATGTTTGGATTACAGCAATCGTTCTAGGGAGGATCGAATGACGACGGTCAAACTATCAGTAAATGGAAAGGAAATGTCAGCCGAGGTCGAAGGCCGCACACTTCTTGTTGAGGTGCTGCGCGAAAAACTTGGTCTGACGGGCACCCACGTGGGCTGTGATACCAGCCAGTGTGGGGCTTGTACCGTTCATGTGGACGGCAAATCGATGAAATCATGCTCAGTTCTAGCTATGGATGTTGCGGGCGCAGAGGTTACTACAATCGAAGGCATGGCCAATCCTGATGGCTCGCTCTCGGTGATCCAAGCAGCCTTTAAAGAGCATCATGGCCTGCAATGCGGGTTCTGTACACCTGGTATGGTGATGACTGCAGCCGCTTTGCTGAAAGAAAACCCTAAGCCCACCGAAGGCGAAGTGCGCGCCTATCTTGAAGGCAATATCTGTCGCTGCACGGGCTACCATAACATCGTCAAGGCGATCCTTGCAGCCTCGGGCCAAGATGTCGCTGCGATGGCTGCAGAATAAAGGCCACTCCTTTGGGAGGAGAAGGCCCGAAGGAATGTGATTAAAGCAAAAAGGCCTGCCTCGCAGTTGGGTGGGCGCGACAAACCTAGGGGAGGAATGATTATGCCAAAAGACAGTGGTATCGGGGCCGCATCGAAGCGGCGAGAAGATTTTAGATTTCTGACTGGTCGCGGAAAATATACAGATGATGTTGCGCTGCAGGGGCAGCTTTATGCGGTTATGGTCCGTTCGGAAGTAGCTCACGGAAAAATTAAAAAGATAGACACTAAAGCTATCTCTGAAATGTCAGGTGTGCGCGCAGTGTTTACTGGCGAAGATTTTTCCGATGTCGGAGGCAACCCCGCCGGTTGGCTGATAAATTCTCGTGATGGCACTCCAATGCGAGAGCCTAAAAGACCAGTCTTGGCGCATGGAAAAGTCCGACATGTAGGTGATGCTTATGCTGCTGTTGTCGCAGAAACTTTGCAGCAAGCTAAGGATGCGGCAGAAAGGCTTGCAGAAAGCGCTGTGATTGAAGAGCTACCTGCCATCATCGATATGGCTGGGGCTATCAGTGACTCTGAAAATCGCGTTCATGATGAGATAGATGACAACCTTTGCTTTGACTGGGGGTGGATAGAAGACAATCGTGAAGTTGTTGATAAAGCCCTAGCATCTTCTCCCCACGTAACAACTTTGCAATTAGTTAATAATCGTCTGGTGCCAAATGCTATGGAGCCTCGATCATCGATTGGGGAATATGATCCCGGGACCGGAGAATACAAACTTACCACAACCAGTCAAAACCCGCACCTGACCAGACTTTTAATTTGTGCATTTGTACTGGGTATCCCTGAGCACAAGTTAACGGTAGTTGCACCAGACGTTGGCGGTGGTTTTGGATCTAAAATTTATCACTACGGTGAGGAAGCGCTAGTCTTAGCAGCGGCAAGAAAGCTTGGGCGCCCTGTTCGGTGGACTGCTGATCGCTCGGAAAGCTTTTTATCTGATGCTCATGGGCGTGATCATCTGACTACCATCGAGGTGGGGTCCACGATGGATGGAGAGATATTAGCCATCAGGACTAGCACGCTTGCCAACGTTGGTGCGTACCTGTCGAATTTCTCGACAGTGACGCCGACCTTTTTGCATGGCACCTTGATGGCTGGCCCTTACAAAGTTCCACACGTTTACGTGAACTTGAAGGCCGTCTTTACTAATACGGCGCCTGTAGATGCCTACCGCGGAGCTGGTCGACCTGAAGCTACCTACAGTTTGGAGCGAGCAATCGACAAACTGTCCAGAGAACTTAATTTAGATCCGATTGAGGTACGTAAGAAAAATCTACTCACACCTGATCAATTCCCTTACACCTCACCAGTCGGATTAATCTACGATATCGGAAATTATCAAAATACCTTGGATAAGGCGATAGAGTTAGCAGACCTTAAAAATTTTGAAAATAGGGTTAAAAAGAGCAAGTCCAACGGGAAATTGCGGGGTCTGGGTCTCTCAACTTGGATCGAGGCCTGCGGAATTGCGCCGTCTAATTTAGTGGGGCAACTTGGTGCTAGAGTTGGTCTTTACGATGCCGCAACAGTAAGAGTAAGCGCGACTGGCACTATTCAGGTAATGACTGGCGCACACAGCCATGGCCAGGGGCATGAGACAGCTTTTGCCCAATTGGTTGCTAGCAAATTAGGCGTTGCTGAAGATGCTGTTGAAATAGTCCATGGCGATACCTCGAAAATCCCGTTCGGGATGGGCTCCTACGGATCGCGTTCGCTGGCCGTTTGTGGTTCTGCGATGGATCGCGCGGTGGATAAAATTATTGAGAAAGGCAAAAAAATAGCCGCCCACATGTTGGAAGCTGACGAAATTGACATCAACTTCGAGAACGGCAATTTCACTGTAAAGGGCACAGACAAGAGTAAGTCGTTTGGAGAAGTGGCTTTTTCTGCATATGTGCCTCACAACTACCCGTTAGAAACGCTTGAACCGGGATTGGAAGAGACGGCGTTCTATGACCCCAATAACTTCACTTATCCGGCGGGAGCATATTTATGTGAGGTTGAAGTCGATCCGGATACTGGAAAAGTTACGATATGCTCTTTTACCTGCGCTGATGATTTTGGAAATGTGATAAATCCGATGATCGTCGATGGGCAGGTACATGGTGGCGTAGCTCAAGGCATTGGGCAGGCCTTAACTGAGCAAACGGTTTACAATCAAGAGGGACAACTTTTAACCGCTTCGTACATGGATTATACGATGCCGCGTGCCGATGATTTGCCGTTTTTAAAAGTTGATCACTCATGCCAGACCCCTTGCACCCATAACCCGTTGGGCGTGAAAGGCTGCGGAGAGGCGGGGGCCATCGGCTCGCCCCCTGCGGTGGTGAATGCGGTTGTCGATGCGTTGAACCGCGGCGGTCATGCCGTGACGCATATTGATATGCCCCTGTCACCGCACCGCGTTTGGCAAGCGATGCAAGGCTAAAGAAAACACGCGCGGGTCGGTGCTCTGACCCGCGCACCATAAACGTCAAAGAGGGGCCATGCCCCTTGGAACCAGAGGAAACGGGATATGTATAATTTCGACTTTACCCGCCCAAGCAGCATCAAAGACGCGGTTGCGGCCATTGGCGCAGGCGGTCAGGCGCTCAGTGGCGGGCAGACCCTCATCCCCACGATGAAAGCGCGGCTTGCCATGCCTGAAACCTTGGTCAGCCTCACAGGCATTCAAGAGATGAAGGGCATTTGCACCAATGATGCAGGCCAGATTTGCATCGGCGCGGCAACAACCCATGCAGAGGTCGCACGCGAGGTGGCCAAATCTTATCCGGCGCTGTCTGATCTTGCAGGCCATATCGGGGATCCTGCCGTGCGCAACCGCGGCACAATTGGCGGCAGCCTTGCCAATAACGACCCGTCTGCCTGCTACCCGTCTGCGGTGCTGGGCTCAGGGGCCGTTGTGAAAACCAACAGCCGCGAAATCGCTGCGGATGATTTCTTTCAAGGCATGTTCACCACGGCCCTTGAAGAAGGCGAGATCATCACCGAGGTGAAATTCCCCGTTTCGCAAAAGGCGAATTATCAAAAATTCGTTCAGCCCGCCTCGCGCTTTGCGCTTGTTGGGGTGTTTGTTGCGAAATTCGCAGATGGTGTGCGCGTGGCGGTCACGGGCGCGTCAGGTGAGGGCGTGTTCCGTTGGGCGGAGGCTGAAGCGGCACTGTCCAAGGATTTCACCGCAGCGGCGCTTGATGGCGTGGCGGCCCCTTCGGCGGATGGGATGATCTCTGATCTGCACGGCACAGGCGCCTATCGCGCGCATTTGGTCAAAGTGATGACCGCGCGGGCTGTCGCGGCAGCCTGAGGTCAGCACAATCCAAAAAAGGAAGCCCCGCGAAAGCGGGGCTTCCTTCGTGTCATGGGCCTGAGGCCCATGACCCCATCCAAATTATTTTGCGGGGCCGATCATCATTACCATTTGGCGACCTTCCAGCTTGGGCATATTCTCGATCTTACCCACGCCTTCAATCTTTTCGGCTACACGTTCCAGCAATTCACGGCCCAATTGTTGGTGCGCCATTTCGCGGCCACGGAAGCGCAGCGTCACCTTCACCTTATCCCCATTTTCAAGGAATTTGATGGCATCGCGCACCTTGCGGTCGAAATCGTGATCATCGGTGCCAGGCCGCATTTTGACCTCTTTGACCTCGATCACCTTTTGCTTTTTGCGGGCTTCGGCTTCACGTTTCTGCTGTTCATATTTGAACTTGCCGAAATCCATGATTTTACAAACGGGCGGTTCAGCATTTGGGGAGATTTCCACCAAATCCAATCCTGCCTCATCTGCCAATTCCATTGCGCGTTCTGGGGTGACCACCCCAATATTCTCGCCCTCTGCGCCAATCAGGCGAACTTCGGGGCAGCGGATACGGTCGTTGACGCGCGGGCCAGTGTCACGGCTGGGCGGCGCGTTGTGGGGTCTGCGGGCTATGGGTTTTGTCCTTCTGTGGTTTTGCAGTGATGATGCAGTAACCTACAGGCCCACCAAAGGGCTTTCAAGGGGGCACGTTCTTGGCTGCTGCAATCAGTCAAGAAAGGCCTTTTCCACAACGTAATGCTGTGGGTTGGAATTGGCCCCTTCGACCAAACCATAGCCCTCAAGCATATCTTTGATCTCAAGATTGAAGGCGAGGTTGCCACAGACCATGGCGCGGTCGCATTCGGGGCTGAGGGGCGGAACACCCAAATCCTCGAACACAGTGCCTGCCCGCATCAAATCGGTGATGCGGCCCATCTTGGGGCTCGGTTCGCGGGTGGTGGTGGGGTAGTATCGGATTTTATCCGCGAACCCGTCACCGATCAATTCGCGCAACAGCTCATCTTGCCTGATCTCTTCGATCAGGGTGCGGCCATAATCCAATTCTGCCACTTCGCGGCAGGTATGGGTGATGATGACCTCGTCATAATCTTCATAGGTTTGCGGCTCGCGCAGGAGGCTTGCGAAAGGGGCAAAGCCCGTGCCCGTGGCAAAGAACCAAATCCGCTTTCCAGGCAACAGCGCGTCATGCACCAATGTCCCCACAGGTTTGGGGCGCAGGATGATTTCATCACCCACTTGGATATGTTGCAGCTTTGAGGTCAGGGGGCCGTCTTGCACCTTGATGGAATAGAATTCTAATTCTTCATCCCAGGAGGGGGAAGCAATGGAATAGGCGCGCAATAGTGGTTTGCCGTTATCGTTCATCAATCCGATCATAACAAATTCGCCCGACCGAAAGCGCAGGCTTGCTGGCCGCGTTACGCGGAAGGAAAACAGCCGATCCGTCCAATGTTTCACAAAGGTAACGCGCTGCGCATCGGGCAGGGTAGGGGTGGCTTTGGGGAGGGTCGATGTTGCGTCTGTCACGTCACTTTGGCCTATCGTTCGGAATGGGCACAGCCCTAGCATATGCCCGCAGTTGTAAACTTTGATTTATGTCAGGGAAAGGCGCTATTCGCCGCGTAGGCGATTTTGGTAATCATGCGCGCGCCAATCGGCCCGAAACACCCATGCCTCTTGCGGTTGTCTGCGGGCCAGATCAGGGCTGATTTCAACCTCGTCAAACCCTGCGCGCCGCGCCATGGCGTATTGATCCGCAATGACATGACCCGCAGCGCGCAAGCGCCCCGAAAACCCCGCCATGCGCAGGCGTTTGGCCCATGTAAAGCCACGGCCATCGGAAAAGCTGCCAAAGGGAATGCAGACCGCGCTATGGCCTTGCGGTGTCTGGAGGGCCGCGTCAAACGCGGCGGGATCGCTGAGTTCAACCATCTCTGCGGGCCGCGCCGCCTCTGGGGTAAAGCCCTGATCGGTGACCACAATATGGGGGGTGGTGTTCATGATATATCCTTTCACGCCACGTTGCGGCGGATGATTTTGCCATCCACAAAATGGATGCCGCATTCCTCTTTGTCCTGCCCGCGCCAACGGCCCGCGCGCGGGTCTTCGCCTGTGGCAACGGGGCTTGTGCAGGGGGCGCAGCCAATAGACGGATAGCCCCGCGCCACAAGCGGATGACGGGGCAGGCGGTTATTGGTGATATAGTCCTGCACATCCTCGCGCGCCCAATGGGCCAGCGGGTTGATTTTGATCCTGATCTCTTCCTCATTCTCGAAGAAGTCCAACGCCGCGCGGCTTTGCGCCTGAAAACGTTTGCGCCCCGTGATCCACGCGTCAAACGGGGCCAAGGCGTGTTCAAGCGGTTCGGTCTTGCGCTTGGCGCAGCAGGCATCGGGGTTGGTTTTATGCAAATCGCCCTGCGGGTCGCTTGCCGCAATCATCGTGCGGCTTGCATGAATGCGGCGCACATCCTTAAGGCCCAGATGATCTGCCAAGTCGTTTTGATAGGTTAAGGTTTCGGGAAAGAGCATTTCGGTGTTGATGAACAAAACGGGTGTCGTGCGATCAATCACAGACACCATGTGCAACAACACCACAGACTCCGCCCCAAAGGAGGACACCAAGGCCACGCGCCCGCAATCTGCATCCCGCAGCGCATGCTCAAGCACGGCTGTGGCACCGTGTTTGTCATAGCGGCGGTTCAGCACAGCCACCCGTTCGGCAACTGTGCCAAAGGGGCTAGGCTGCAACATCTTGCGCGCCCTCCTGCGGGTAAAGTGCGGCCTTAAAGGGGGCGAGCCCTAAGCGGCGATAGGTCGTGATGAAGGGTTCATCCACCCCCTCGCGCAAGGTCAAATAGGCGCGCAATAGTCGCTCAAGCGCAGGGATCAGCGCATCGGCAGAAAATCCGGGGCCTGCGCGCTCGCCGATTGTGGCGGCCTCGGTGTGATCACCCCCAAGGGTGATTTGGTAATTTTCGACCCCTGCACGATCCAAGCCCAAAATCCCGATATGGCCAACATGGTGATGCCCGCAGGCATTGATGCAGCCTGAGATTTTGATTTTCAGCGCGCCAATTTCCTCCTCTAGGCCGATATCGCGAAAATGCGTGGCGATTTCCTGCGCAATAGGAATAGAGCGCGCCGTGGCCAAGGCGCAGTAATCCATGCCAGGGCAGGCGATAATATCCGAGATCTTCCCGATATTGACCGTGGCCAAACCCACAGCCTTCAGCCGCTGATAGAGATCAGGCAGCGCTGCGCGGGGAATATGAGGAAGGATAACGTTTTGCTCGTGGCTGATGCGCAGCTCGTCATGCCCATAGGTTTCGGCAAGATCGGCCAAGGCCTCCATTTGCGCGGCTGTGGCATCACCGGGTGTCGCGCCATGAGATTTCATCGAAACCGTCACAATCGCGTAATCTGCATGGCGGTGTGCCGCTACGTTGCTGTCAATAAAGGCGCGCAAAGCGGGGCTTGGGGGTGGGGCACTGTTGTCGTCTTTGATAAACTCAGGGGGGGCAAAATGGCCGCGAATTTCTGCCAAAAGGCGTTGATCAACCCCTTTGAATGCCGCGCGGCGCGGGATGAATTCCTCTTCGACAAGGCGTTTGATTTCGTCCAAGCCTGTCTCGTGTAGGGTGATCTTGATGCGGGCCTTATATTTATTATCTCGCCGCCCGATCAGGTTATAAACCGCCACAATTGCCTCGATATAGGGCAGAAGATCAGCCTCGGGCATAAACTCTGCCAAAACCTTGCCGATCATAGGCGTGCGGCCTAAGCCGCCCCCGACCAAGACCTGATAGCCAATCTCGCCTTCGCGCGCGACAATGCGCAGACCGATATCATGGGCGGCGGTGACGGCACGGTCATTGGGGCTGCCTGTTACGGCAATCTTGAACTTGCGCGGTAGGAATTGAAATTCGGGATGATCGGTTGACCATTGGCGGATTAATTCCGCCACGGGGCGAGGGTCTGCAATCTCATCTGCAGCGGCCCCTGCAAAATGGTCTGCGGTGACATTGCGCACGGTGTTCCCCGAAGTTTGGATGGCGTGAAGGCCAACTTCGGCCAAAGCGTCCAGAATATCGGGCACATCCTCTAATTTTGGCCAATTGAATTGGATGTTTTGGCGCGTGGTGAAATGGCCATAGCCCTTGTCCCATTGCCGTGCGACCCGCGCCAAGGCGCGCATCTGTGCTGAATTGAGCGTGCCATAGGGGATTGCTACGCGCAGCATATAGGCGTGAAGCTGCAGATATAGCCCGTTCATCAAGCGCAGAGGTTTAAACTCATCCTCGGTCAATTCGCCAGACAGGCGGCGGGCCACTTGCGCGCGGAATTGCGCGTTGCGGGCGCGCAGGAAATTTTGGTCAAATTCAGTGTAGCGATACATCTGCCTTACCCTTGCGCTTGTTCTTGTTTGCCATGGGGATAGTTTGAGGGGCCGCGCATCCGAAATGCCTCGCGAAAATGCGCAGGCGCGGGCCCTGTTTCGGTTGTAATGGCATCGACCAAATAGGGGCCAACCACCAGATCGCTTTGCGCGAAGGCTGCGGCAAGCGCGGCCTCGGCCGTGGCGCTGTCAGAAAAGACCACCGCATCCGTGATGTCCCGCGCCCATCTTTGGTCGGCCGCCCAATAGACGACATCGCCAAGGCGCAGGTCATTCGCGGTCAGGAATTTGGAATAATCGCGGCTCATAACGCAATCTCCACTTTGAGAGTGTTGAGGGCCGTGCGCGCGGCGCGCGGCGCAAGCCCATATAGGATCACCGCAGGCGCACCTTTGCCTTGCGCCTCAATGGCGTGGGCAAGATGTGCAAGATCGGTATCGATGACATGGGTGTCGGCGCGGCTTGCATGTTCGACCACAGTGACGGGTGTGTCGGGGCGTGCGCCATGCATCAAAAGCCGCCCTTGGATAAAACGCGCACCGCGCTTGCCCATATAGATCGCCGCCACCTCGCCACTGCGCGCAAGGCCGCGCCAATCATGTTCGGCAAACCCTGCCACATCATGGCCCGTGAGAAATCGCAGCGCGGAATTGCGCCCTCGTTTCGTCAGGCTTTGCCCGATTTGCGCGGAGGCGGCGCTTGCCGCCGTGACACCTGGAATGATCGACCATTGGATATCGGCATCAGAAAGCGCATCAATCTCATCATCCAAGCGGCCATAGACGCACGGATCGCCCGCCTTGAGGCGCACTACCTTTGCGCCGGCGCGCGCATGTTCCACCATAAGGGCAGAAATATCTTCTTGCTTCATCGCAGGGCCAAAGCCCGTTTTTCCTGCATCAATCAGCACCGCCTCGCGCCGCGCAAGCTCTAGGATTTGGGGCGAGATCAGGCGGTCGTGGATCACCACCTCGGCCTCATCAAGGGCTTTGCGCGCCTTGAGTGTTAGAAGTTCGGGGTCGCCGGGGCCTGCACCGACCAAAAGCACTTCGCCCATTGGGGGGGTGGCGCTCAGGCTTTCCGTTAGCAGGGTTTCAAGTGCACCCTCAAGACCTGCTTCACCCTCGGCCGCAAAGATCCGTGGCGCGAGTTGATCATAATAGCGTGCCCAAAACCCACGCCGCGCGGCCCCTTCGGGCAAGGCTTCGACCTGAGGGCGAAAGGACTTCGCCACACGGGCAAAAATCCCAAGGGCAGGGCTTAACCTCTCCTCCAAGTCACGCTTGATCCGCCGCGCTAAAACGGGCGCCGCGCCCTCGGTGCCGATGGCAATGGTCACGGGGTCACGATCAACGATAGCGGGGGTAATGAATTCGGATGCTTCGAGATTGTCGACCCAATTCACCAATGCCCCATCCGCGCGGGCCAAACGAATGACGCGTGCATCTTCGGCATCATCATCATTTGCGGCGTAAAAGAGGGCGGCACAAAACGCATCCCCCGCCGCAAGCGCACGCTTGATCAAGTTGATCTTGCCTGTGGCGGCCAAATCCAAAACCGCAGGGGCAGGGTCAGCTGCAAAAACCCAAATGCGGGCTTCGGTTTTGAGTAGCAAGCGCAGCTTGGCCAAGGCGCATTCGCCGCCGCCCGACACGATCACACGCCGTCCCGCGAGATTAAGGAAGATCGGAAAATGCTGCATGGTCAAAACTCCGCGTTCACTGGGCATTGTATAGAACAATTTCCTGAAAATTGGCAGATACCCCTTGCAGATAGGGAAATATGTTCTGTATTGATGCCGAATAACCCCTCGCTGTTCTGTGGATGAAAGGCTTTGCGAATGGCTGTTCAAATAGACGAGATCGATCGAAAAATCCTTGCGGTGGTGCAAGAGGATGCAAGCCTGTCTTTAGATGAAATCGCGCGCCGTGTTGGCTCGTCCAAGACGCCTGTTTGGACGCGGATTCGCCGCATGAAAGAGGCGGGGATTATTGGACGGCATACTGTGGAATTGGATGCCGATGCCTTAGGGCTTGAGGCGTGTTTTTTCGTTTTGATCCGCACATCTGAACATGATGCCGAGTGGCAAAAGGCGTTTTTGCGTAGCCTCAAATCTCGCCCCGAAGTGTTGGAGGCGCATCGCCTTGCAGGGGAGATTGACTATATTTTGAAGGTTCGGGTGCGCAATGCACGCGCCTATGACGCCTTTTATCAGGCCTTGATTTCAGAGGTGAAAATCTACAACGTCACCGCATTGCTTTCGATGGAGGAGATCAAATCCACCTCCATGTTGCCGTTGGGATTGGCCGAGGTGAAATGATCTCAGACAGGATCTTATCCGACCCTATTCTGCACGACCATCTGCCAAGCGCGCCTTGGATGGCCGAGGCGACCCGCCGCCTGCCAGGGGTGCAACCTGTGCCGATGTCGGATTGGCTGATCCGTGACGAGCGATATGCCGAACAAATGGCCTTGCGCGATCATCTGTTGTCGGCGCATCGTGCGCGGGTGTTTGAATGCCAAAAAGGCGCAGAAGCCGCCTGTGCCGAATTGCGCGATCTGGTGGTCGCGCATCTGCCTGATGGCTTTCTGCATCAAGGCCGCGTGATCTTCCGGCCAGATGGGGTGGCGATTGATCTTGATGCCGATCACCCGTTGATCACCGCTGCTCGTCTTGTTCAGGAAGATTTGTGCATCCTCACCCATGATGCCCTGCAGGGCGAGCATCTGCTCAGTGCGGCGGTTTTGTGTTTTCCCGCCAGTTGGACATTGGCTGAAAAGATTGGGCGCCCTTTGAGCGCGATCCATATTCCCGTTGAAAAATACGATGATGTTATGGCCAAGCGCGTGCAGCGCCTGTTTGATATGGTGCGGGTCGATCACCCGCTGTGGCGGCAGAATGCGCTTTTTTATCAAAACCCCGCCCTGTTTCAGCCTGCCTCAGAGGCACAGCCACGAAAAACCCCTGAACGGCGACCAGAATTTTTGCGCTCAGAGCGGCAGGTTATTCTGCGTCTGCCCCTTACAGGGGCGATGGTGTTTTCGATCCACACATGGGTTTTGCCCTTTGGGCAATTAAGCCCTGAACAGGTCGAAGGTTTGGCAGCTCACCCTGTGCATTACGCAGGGCGCTCTGTCTGACGCCTATTTGAAATGCTTGGACAGTTTTAGCCCTTGGCCCTGATAGTTTGAGGCAATCTCACGGCCATAGAGCGTGCTGGGGAGGCTTTCCATCCGTTCATAAACCAAGCGGCCAACCACCTGCCCATGTTCGAGCACAAAGGGGGCTTCGTGGCAGCGCACCTCAAGAACCCCGCGCGCGGGTTGGCCGTGGCCAAAACCTGGGTCAAAGAAGCCTGCATAATGAACGCGGAATTCTCCAACCATCGCCAGATAGGGCGACATTTCCGCTGCGCAATCGGGCGGGATTGAGACTTCCTCGCGGCTCACCAGAATATAAAACGCACCGGGATCAAGGATGATACGGCCTTGATCCGTATGGATTTCTTCCCAAAAATCGCGCGCGGCATAGGCCCCGATGCGATCGAGATCAATCACGCCCGTATGAGGTTTGGCGCGATAGCCGACAAGGGTGCTATTCTCGCGTTTGAGGTCAACCGAGAACCCCAATCCTTCGTCAATCACAGCTGTCTCGCCTGAGACAAGCGGGCTTTCTGCGTGGCGTGCGCGCAATTCATCATCGCTGAGAACCGCTTGCCCTTGGCGAAAGCGGATTTGATTAAGTCTCGCGCCTGCCCGCACCAGAACCGAGAAACTGCGCGGGCAAATTTCGGCATAAAGCGGCCCGTTATAGCCATGTGCGATGCGGTCAAATTCTGTGCCGCTATCGGTGATCGTGCGCGTCAAAAGGTCAAGACGCCCGGTTGAGCTTTTGGCATTGGCAACGGCGCTGATATCTTGGGGCAGGTTTAAGCCCTCCATCAGGGGCACAACATAAACGCAGCCCTTCTCCAATACGGCGCCTGCGCTGATGTCGATTTTATGCATCTCAAATTCGGCCAGCCGATCTGCGACATGCGCACCCTGGCCTGCAAGAAACGAGGCGCGCACCCGATAGGCCACGGGGCCAAGGCGCAGGTCAAGACTGGCGGGTTGCACTTGGGTTTCCGCAGGTGGGGCAGTGAGCGTGATCTGACCTTCTGCGATCATCGTCTCAATCCGATGATCTGGCAGCACGCCCCGTGTCTGATCTGTCGCCATTGCGAACCCTCCCTTGACCTTTACCCAAGAAAAAACCGCCCCGCCGCAAAGGGCAAGAGCGGTTTTCAAAAATCTGGTCGGGCTAGCAGGACTTGAACCTGCGACCTTCCGTCCCCCAGACGGACGCGCTACCAGGCTGCGCTATAGCCCGAATGGGGTCCTTCTACCGATTTTATGGCGTGGCGCAAGGGCTAGGGCGCAGGAATTTCGACAAAGCGCAGGCTTTACCCATGCGCCGCAGCCATGAGCCCCGCCTGTAGCTTGCGCAGCCGCGCAAGGATTGGGGCGGATTGCGCTTCTGGCAATGATTTCAGCACAGTCTTGCGCGCCTTTAGCGCGGCCAGCCCATCAGCGAGGGGCAGAGGGGTTCCTTGCATCACAGACTGAGCGGGGGCAGGGTGCGGCGTGGGGCTTGGCGTATTTTCATTGGCCGCTTCACCCGCCACCTCTGCAATGCTTGGGGCAGGTTGCGCCTCGGCCACCATCATATCGGGGTCAAGCTCAGGCGAGCGCGCAGCGACTGCCGCAACCCCGTCTTCGCGCAAAAGGCGCTGAACGCCCCGAATGGTCATGCCTTCATCATGCAGTAACACCTTGATCCCGCCGATCAGGCGCATATCGGCAGGGCGATAATAACGCCGCCCGCCTGCGCGTTTCACAGGTTTGATCTGGGTGAATTTGCTTTCCCAAAACCGCAACACATGGGCCGCGACACCAAGCCAATCGGCGACTTCGCGAATGGTGCGAAAGGCATCGGGGGATTTGGCCATCCTGCCCGCCTCTTAGCGTTTCTTATTGCCGTCTGCGACCCGCTCTTTCATCAGATGCGAGGGGCGAAAACTGAGGACACGGCGGGGCGTAATGGGCACTTCTTCGCCCGTTTTCGGGTTGCGACCAATGCGTTCAGATTTGGCGCGCACTCTAAATGTGCCGAAAGACGAGATTTTGACCTGTCCCCCATCGACCAATGCGTCTGACATCAACTCAATTACACGCTCAACAAGGTCGCTGCTTTCATTGCGCGACAAACCCACTTCGCGAAACAGGGCTTCGGATAAATCCATCCGCGTCAGTGTCTTATTGCTCATTGCTCATATCCTCCCGACATTGGCGCAGCGGTATAAGGCTTGTTTTAGCACCGCCACAGCATGGGCAATGCTGCGGCGCGAGTCAATCGCCGTTACGTAAGGGCAAGATTTTAGCGCCTTACCAGCGCAAAACCACCGCACCCCAAGCCAAGCCACCGCCAATCGCTTCGGTAACCAATAAGTTACCTTTTTTGATCTGGCCGCGCGCGACGCCGACCGACAATGCCAAGGGGATAGATGCGGCTGACGTGTTGCCGTGATCTTGCACGGTCACAATCACCCTATCCATGTCGACCCCCATTTTTTGGGCGGTGCGGGTGATAATGCGCAAATTGGCCTGATGCGGCACGATCCAGTCGACATCTTGGGCCGCATTGCCCGAACGCGCGAGCGCGGCATGGGCGGTTTCGGCCAGTTTTTCGACCGCATGGCGGAACACTTCGCGCCCTTCCATCCGCAGATGGCCAGTGGTTTGTGTCTGCGAGACACCGCCATCGACATAAAGCAGATCACGAAATTGACCATCTGAATGCAGATCAACGGCCAAAACGCCCCGATCTGTGGCCGCGCCCGCGCTTTCTTCGGCGCATAACAGAACGGCGCCTGCGCCATCCCCAAACAAAACGGAAGTTCCGCGATCTTCCCAATCCAAAATGCGGCTAAAGGTTTCCGCACCAATCACCAAAATCCGCTTGGCCTGACCAGAGAGGATATAGGCGTTGGCTGTAGACAGCGCATAGATAAACCCCGCGCAGACGGCCTGCACATCAAAAGCAAAGCCCTGAGTCATCCCAAGCCCATGCTGCACCATCGTGGCGGTAGAGGGAAAGGTGAGATCTGGGGTTGAGGTGGCAACGATGACGCCATTAACATCGGCCGCAGACAAGCCCGCATCCGCCAAGGCAGCCTCACAGGCCTTGATTGCCATTTGGCTGGTCGTCTCGCCCTCGGCGGCGAAATGACGCCGTTCAATCCCTGTGCGGGCGCGAATCCACTCATCCGAAGTGTCGATTTGCGCTTCGAACTCCGAATTGGGCACAACCCGCTCAGGCAGGTAATGGCCAATTCCAGTTGCGACCGCGCGAAGTGTCATGCCTGTTTCCCTTCCCCATGGACGATCTGATCTGCTGCGGTTTCCGCCTCGGCGATCCGTTTGGTCAACTGATCTGCAAAATCCGCTGCGGCCAATCGTGCCGCCAATTTGATTGCGGCTGCAACCCCTGTTCCATCTGCCGAGCCGTGGCTTTTGACCACTGTGCCATTCAGGCCCAAGAACACACCGCCATTGACGCGGCGGGGGTCCATACGTTTTTGCAACCTCTTGAGCGAGCTATAGGCCATCACCGCAGCCAAGCGCGACAATATTGAATATTCAAATGCCTCGCGCAGAAATTCGCGGATAAGACGCGCGGTGCCTTCGCCCGTTTTGAGCGCGGCATTGCCTGTGAACCCGTCACAGACGATCACATCGACCTTATCAGAGGGGATATCGCCCCCCTCGACAAAGCCCACGAATTCAAAATCTGCCGCCGGTGCGGCGCGGGCGACAATGTCATAGGCATCGTGTAATTCGGTGCGGCCCTTATGTTCCTCGGTGCCTACATTCAGGATTCCGACACGCGGGCGGGATTGGTCTAAGCCGCTACGCGCATAGGCGCTGCCCATCAGGGCGAAATGCAACAAATCTTGGGCATCGGCCCGGATATCAGCGCCTACATCCAACATGACGTTAAAGCCAGATGGGTTGCGCGAAGGCCACAAAACACCAATCGCGGGACGGTTCACCCCTGGGATTTTGCGCAACCGCAACATCGACAGCGCCATCAGCGCGCCCGTGTTGCCACAAGACACAGCCGCCCGCGCCTCGCCGTTTTCCACGGCCTGAACCGCGCTCCACATCGAGCTGCCTTTGGCGTGGCGCACCACCTGCGAGGGTTTGGCATCCATCGTGACCACATCGTCACAATGGCGAATGTCGCAGCGCCCTTTCAGGTCACCGCGTTTGGCAATCAGCTTGTTCAGGGTTTTGCCATCGCCATGCACGATGAACCGCAGATCAGGGTTCTTGCGGGCAGCTTTGGCCATGCCAGAAACAACAACAGAGGGGCCAAGATCGCCCCCCATTGAATCAATCGATAGCACCGTTCCAGGAACTTGACGCCCAGTCAGAACGGATGTCTCTGTCATGACTTTTAAATCCGCTTGCCTCAGAAAAACGCGCGGCCCTTAGGCCGCGTCATCATCGAGATCAATCTCGTCTGCTTGGGCAATAACCTCGCGGTCATTGTAGCTGCCGCAAGACGGGCAGACGTGGTGGGGGCGTTTCAGCTCACCACAGCTTGGGCATTCATTTGGATTGCCAGCGGTCAACGCGTCATGCGAACGGCGTTGGTTGCGGCGCGAGCGGGTCACTCGGTTCTGGGGGACAGCCATGTCTCAACCTCGGTTTTGTTAGGGGCTTCGCGGTCAAGATTGACCAAACAGGGGCAGCCCATCGTCACGTTTCAAATCTCTGTCACATTTTTTTCACCAAAGGGCAACCTGTGATGCGCGGTTCATGGGGTGATTTGCCCAAAAAAAGCACGCAAAATTGGGATAAAATCCAATTGGCGAATGAGGGCGGGAACATACAAAGATTCTGCACCTATGCAAGCCCTAATAGACCTTTGGGTAAATTCCGCGCGTTTGCGTTTGTTTGCTGTTATTTATCGCTGTTTTTGGCGGGGCTGCCTGTGTTTTTGCTTGCGCCCGCATCGCCACTGTCTGCGGGGGATTGCACCAATTTATCCCGTAATTCTTGCAAAGCAGAAAGTGGGTTTGCGGTTTGGGGGGGCTCAACCTCCGCCTCTACTGGGCCCGCATTGGGGGGGCTTGCGCTGTAAATATGCACCAAATCGGCGGCGTCATCCTCGGTTGCGGCATCTGGTGCGCGCGGATAATCGGGCAGGGCCAATGCCAAGGCTTCGGTCATCACGGCATATAGGTAAATTTTTGCGGGCAATGGCTCGATGCTGTCATCTTCGGGCATCTCGGCCTCTTCGGCCTCGGGCGCCGTGAAATCTGCGATATAGCGGCGCAACACATCGGTATCGATCCGCGTCACCACATCCGCCAAACTGACGCTGCAGGCCTGTGTCACTGTTGCGCCCAGTTGCCCCTCAAGGCGCCAATCGCTTTTGCCTTCGGGCATAATTTTGCCTGTAAAGCGCAGTTTGCGCAGCGCACGCAGCTCTAGATCATCTGCAATCTCGCGCAACGCATCCGCATCGGGGGTCAAGGCAAATGTTTTGCCGCCTGCGCGGCGCAGTTCGGCCAATGCCAAAAGATCAGGGCGTGGGCTGGCGTTTGACATGATCTCCCCTCAAGTTTCTGATCAATTTCCCCTCGAAAATGAGGGTCGCACGATTGCAATGCTTGCTCTGTTGGTCGCTGTAAGTTAAGCCCAAATGAAGACAGACGCCATGCCTGAATGTTTGCGCCTAAGCGCAGAAGGGAAGCTGGCGCTAGGGTGAGGAAGATGGGTATGGCAGAACTTCGGATCAGCACGCAGGCACGCATGGGGCGCAAGCGGTTGCGTGCAGCGGTGATTGCAGTGGCCTTTGGATTGGCTTTGTCTGGCTGCACCGAAAGTTTCCGTGACCATGGCTTTATCCCGCCGCAAGAAGAATTGGATGCCATCACCATCGGTCAGGATACCCGCGACAGCCTCGGGCAAACCCTTGGCCGCCCTGCTGGTGAGGGCGTGATTGGCGAAACCACATGGTTCTATTCGCAATATCGTGTGCGCAGCTATGCATGGCGGGCGCCCGAAATTGTGAGCCGCGATATCGTGGCCGTGTCCTTTGCCGATAACGGCACCGTGTCGAATGTGGAAACCTACACGCTTGCCGATGGTCAGATTGTCGATATTTCGCGCCGCGTTACGGAAAGCTCGATCCGTGAAGTGTCGATTTTCCGTCAGGTTATGGGTAATTTTGGCCGCATCAATGCGGGTGAGTTGGTCGACGCCAACAATTAATCCTTTGTCTGCGTAACATAGGTGCATCATGCGCGAGAAGGTGGCGGGGAAATATCGGCTGCGCATGGCCCAAACCGCCGCCGATGTGATCGCCGCGCAAACCCTGCGGCACCGCGCTTTTCGCGGTGGGGCAGATGGGGCGGGTCTAGATGCGGATCCCTATGATGCGCTTTGTGACCATATCCTCATTGAAACGCAGGAAGCGGGGAAATTGGTCGCCTGTTTTCGCCTGATGTGCCTGCCCGATGGGGCAGCCTTACACACCAGTTATTCGGCGCAGTTTTACGATTTATCGCCCCTGTCCGATTTTGACGGGCCGATGGTTGAGATGGGGCGTTTTTGCCTTGCGCCAGAGGTGCATGACCCGGACATCTTGCGTCTCGCATGGGGGGCATTGACCGCCTATGTGGATGAGATCGGGGTCAAGCTGCTCTTTGGTTGCTCGTCTTTTCGCGGCACGCATGCGCTGCCCTATCATGATGCCTTTGCGCTGTTGCGTGATCGCCATATTGCGCCCGCCCGATGGCGGCCTCAGATCAAGTCGTCCCATGTGTTTCCATTCGCGGCAAAGCTGCGGCGCAAACCCGATCTGAAACGGGCAATGGCAACGCTGCCGCCGCTTTTGCGCAGTTATTTGATGTTGGGGGGGTGGGTCAGCGATCATGCTGTGATTGATCAAGATTTGAACACGCTGCATGTGTTCACAGGGCTAGAGATTGCCGCCGTTCCACCCGCCCGCGCGCGGCTGTTGCGTCTGGCGCGCTAAGCGGTGCAAGGGGGCCAAAGCGCGGCTGAGCACCCATGTGCCCCCAAGCGGCAAAAGTGTTGCCCCCGTTCCCCGTTTAAACCGCGCAAGCCCAGGGCTATCCGCCTCACTCAGCCTCAGATCAAAATTCTGCGCCCGCTTGGCGGCGTATTCCATGGCCGCGAAGAGCAGCATCTGGTGGCTGCCATGGGGGCAATCGGCGCTGCGCCAATTAATGTGATAGGCCGCTTCATGCCCTGAAAGTGAGAAAACCAACGCTGCCTGCCGCGACACCCCCTCGCAGATATAAAGCAGTTTTTGGGTCTTGCTGCGGCCAATTTCGGCCAAAAGGGCCAGCGCGATCCTGTCATAGTGGTTTCTTTTGCGCTGTGCCGCTTCGGCGGCCAAAAGCCACCCATCGCGGGGCGTATAAAAGGGCCGAATGCGGGCCACAGCGCCAGGCTGCAACGCGGTTTTGCGCGCGGCCCGCCATTTGGGATGCAGGCGCGCGACCATCTCGGCGGTGTTTTGTGTCAGCGGCACGCTCAAGCTGTGGCGCGGTTTGGCAAGGCGCAGAAACCCCGCACGGGCCAAGGCCGCCCCTTGCGCAGGGGTGGCCGCGTTGATGAGCACCTGTGCCATGCCCTGCGGGGATGCGCCTGAAAGAATGGAGGCAGGAATATGAGCAGGTTTTGCACAATAGCCAACGGGGCCTAGGATTGGAAACCGGCGCGATATGAAAAGCTGCCCGTCAATGCGCGCAACTGACTGCCCGAGCGCGCGCAATGCCTGCTCAAACCCCGCAGATTGGGTAAAGCCCGCTGTGGCAACGGGCAGGGCATCCTCAAGATCGGGCAGGCTGTGCAACATAGCCGCAAGCCTGCCCGATCAAGGTAAATCCAAGATTAACGGATCAGCCCAATTCCACCAAAGCGTGGCGCTTTTTCCCTGCGCTCAGTTTCAAGGGCGTGGCCAGATCACTGGCTGTGATCATCAGGCCTGCATCGGTGATGGCCGCGTCATTCATCCGTGCGCCGCCTTCTGCGATCAGGCGCTTGGCCTCTTTGCCCGACCCTGCCAAGCCTGAGCGCGTGATCAGCTGCACAATCGACACGCCCTCGCCAATATCATCGGCCCTGAGCGTCAGACGGGGCAGGTCATCGCCCATACCCCCTTTTTCAAACACCTCGCGCGCGGTGGCCTCTGCGGCGGCGGCGGCATCGCGCCCGTGCAACAGACCCGTCACCTCATTGGCAAGAACGATTTTAGCTTCGTTGATTTCGGAACCTGCAAGCGCGCCAAGCCGCTCGCACTCTTCAAGCGGCAATTCGGTGTAAAGTTTCAGGAATCGCCCCACATCCGCATCGGTTGTGTTGCGCCAGAATTGCCAGAATTCGTAAGGCGACAGCATCTCGCCATCCAGCCAGATCGCGCCACCTTGGGATTTGCCCATCTTCTTGCCATCTGATGTGGTCAGAAGTGGCGTGGTTAGGCCAAAAATCTCGTGATCCAAAACGCGGCGGGTCAGGTCGATGCCGTTGATGATATTGCCCCATTGATCCGACCCACCCATCTGCAGCGCACAGCTATAACGGCGGTTCAATTCAAGAAAGTCATAGGCCTGAAGGATCATGTAATTGAATTCAAGGAAGCTCAGGCTTTGTTCGCGATCCAGACGCGATTTGACCGATTCAAACGACAGCATGCGATTGACCGAAAAATGCCGCCCAATATCGCGCAAAAATTCCAGATAATTCAGCCCGTCCAACCATTCGGCATTGTTCAGCATCAACGCGCCTGTCGCGCTGTCATCATAGCTGAGATAACGTGCGAAAACGCGGCTCATGCCCGCGATATTGTTATCAATCGCCGCCGCATCCAAAAGCGGGCGTTCATCAGATCGGAAGGAGGGATCACCAACCTTTGTGGTGCCGCCGCCCATCAATGTGATCGGCTTATGCCCCGTTTTTTGATACCAACGCAGCAACATAATGTTCAGCAAATGACCCACATGCAGGGATTTTGCTGTTGCATCATATCCGATATAGGCAGGGGTCACGCCGGCGCGCAGCTTTTCGTCTAGCTCTTGCAGATCCGTGCAATCCGCAAGAAAACCGCGCGCACGGATGATCTGAAGGAAGTCGGATTTGGGCTGGTAGGTCATTGCGGTGTGATCCATTCTTGGCAAGCGAGGCGCAGCGGTTTTATGCTCTGCGCGGTGATCTATAACGGGGGCGGGGATGAAGGGAAAGGGTCAAGCCAACCCAAGGCTACGCGTGGCGGGATTGATGTCTGGCACATCGCTAGATGGGGTGGATGCCGCCATTTTGGACACCGATGGGGTGCATGTGCTTGGTTTTGGTCAAACGGCCTTCCGCCCCTATAGCGCGCAGGAACGTGCCGTTCTGCGGGGCTGCCTTGGCAAGTGGCCCGATGATGCGGGTCTTGCAGAGGCCCAAGAGATCATTCACCGCGCCCATATCGAGGCGCTGCAGGCGTTGAACGCCCCGTTTGATCTTATAGGGTTTCATGGACAAACCTTGGCGCATGATCCTGATCAGGGACGCACGCATCAATTGGGCGATGGCGCGGTTTTGGCGCGGGCCTTTGACTGCCCCGTGATTTGGGATTTCCGCAGCAATGATATGCGGATGGGGGGGCAGGGCGCGCCTTTGGCCCCGTTTTATCATTTTGCCCTTGCCAAACATAGGGGCGCCACGGCGCCCTTGGCCTTTCTCAATTTGGGGGGTGTGGGGAATATCACCTATGTTGATCCAAGCCATGACCGCCCAGAACAGGGGGGGGCGCTTTTGGCCTTTGACACGGGGCCTGCCAATGCGCCGATGGATGATCTGATGTCAGGGACAGGGCAGGGCTATGATAATGACGGCGCCTTGGCCGCATCGGGCCGCGTGAACGAGGCCTTTGTCGCACGGGTCATGGCGCAGGGATATTTCTTGAAAATGCCCCCAAAATCCCTTGATCGCGATACGTTTGCGCAGGTTCTGACCGAGGCGCAAACGATGCCCTTGCCCGATGGTCTGGCCAGTTTGGCTGAGCTCAGCGCGCGCGCTGTGGCCGAAGGCCTCGCACATCTGTCCAAGCCTGTTGCCCAGATTTTGATCTGTGGTGGCGGGCGTAAGAATGGCCATCTTATGGCGCGCCTCGCCGCGTTAACGGGCCTAGAGGTCGTGGCGGTTGAGGCGGCGGGCTTTGATGGGGATTTCCTCGAGGCGCAGGCCTTTGCCTATCTTGCGGCGCGGGTGCAGGCAGGGCTGCCCACCTCTGCACCTGCAACCACGGGCGTGGCGGCGGCCATAGGGGGCGGGCAAATCAGCCGCCCCTAGCCAGCCGCGCGCGGGATATCAAACCCCGCAGGGGCAAGGGTAAAGCCGTCAAAAGAAAAGGCAGGGCTGACAGTGCAGGGCACCAGCGTGTAATCCCCCGTGCTGCGCGCCGATTGCCAATGCCCCTCTGGCACGATGATCTGCGGCGCTGCGCGGGTCAGGTCTGGCCCAAGAATATGATCGCGCGCAGGCCCCTGATCGGTGGCGCTGAGCGACAGGATCAATTCCGCGCCCGTGTGGTAATGCCAAATCTCGGTCGCATCGACATGGTTCCAATGGCTGACCTCGCCTGCGGCCAAAAGGAAATAGATGCAAGACCCCGCAGGGCGGTCGGCCACGCCGCCGCCCACCCATGTCTGGCGATAATGCCCCCCTTCGGGATGGGGCATCAGGCCCAGATGGGCGATAATCTCGGCGGCTGTCTTCATGCCTTAGCGCAGGATGGATGTGCCCGCATAGCGCGCGACATCGCCCAATTCTTCCTCGATACGGATCAATTGGTTGTATTTCGCCAAACGATCTGACCGCGCGAGGCTGCCTGTTTTAATCTGGCCGCAATTGGTGGCCACGGCTAGATCGGCAATCGTGGAATCCTCGGTCTCGCCCGAGCGGTGGCTCATCACGCAGGCCATGCGGTTGCGATGCGCCAGTTCGACCGCGTCCAAGGTTTCGGTCAGTGTGCCGATCTGGTTCACTTTCACCAGCAACGCATTGGCGCAGCCTTTTTCGATACCTTCGGCCAAACGGGCAGGGTTGGTAACAAAGAGATCATCGCCCACCAATTGCACCTTGTCGCCAATCGCATCGGTCAATTCTTTCCAACCTGCCCAATCATCTTCGGACATGCCATCCTCGATGGACAAGATTGGGTAATCAGCGCAAAGCGCCTTGAGATAGGCCACATTTTCCGAAGGGGTCAGGCTGAGGCCTTCGCCTGTCAGCTCATATTTGCCGCCTTTGAAATATTCGGTCGCCGCGCAATCAAGCGCCAACATCACATCAGAGCCGGGCTTGAAGCCTGCTTTTTCAATCGACTGCATGATGAAATCAAGCGCCGCGCGGCTTGAGGAAAGCGCAGGGGCAAAGCCGCCCTCATCGCCAACACCCGTTGCCAGACCCGCGGCGGATAGTTCTTTTTTCAGGGTGTGGAAAATTTCCGACCCCCACCGCACAGCCTCAGACAATGTGGGGGCTGCAACAGGCATGACCATAAATTCTTGAATATCGATTGGGTTATCTGCGTGCTCACCGCCATTGATGATATTCATCATCGGCACAGGCAGAACGCGCGCCTGAGTACCGCCGATATAGCGATAAAGCGGCTGGCCTGTGGCCTCGGCGGCGGCTTTGGCAACGGCCATCGAGACGCCCAAAATCGCGTTCGCGCCCAGACGGCCCTTATTCTCGGTGCCGTCCATTTCGATCATCACCGCATCAATTGCGGCCTGTTCAGTGGCGTCAAACCCAACCAACGTGTCGGCCAATTCGCCATTGACGCCCGCGACCGCCTTTTGAACACCTTTGCCCATATAGCGCGCTTTATCGCCATCGCGCATCTCAACCGCCTCATAGGCGCCTGTGGATGCACCCGAAGGCACAGCCGCGCGGCCCAAGGTGCCATCTTCGAGGATTACATCCACCTCAACGGTGGGGTTGCCACGGCTGTCGAGAATTTCGCGGGCGTGAATATCAATGATGGTGGTCATGGCTTGGCCTGTCTGTGAAGAAAGAAAAAAGATTTGCGCGATGCTTTAGCGCGATGTGGGATCAGAAGAAAGGGTCGATTGCGCCTGTTGTGCGGCACGCGCAAGCCGCGCTTCGCGGATCAACGTGTAAAGCCCCGCCGCGATCACGATGGCCGACCCTGTCAGCATATAGGCATCGGGCCGCTCGCCAAAAACAATCGCGCCCAAGATCAGGGCGAATAAGAGCCGCGAGTAGCGAAACGGTGTAATGACTGAGATATCCCCCATACGCATGGAGAGGGTCAGCGCGTAATAGCCCATCACCCCTGCAAGCAAGGCGGCAGCAAGTCGGATCACCTCGGGGCTTTGCGGGGCAAAAGCCCCGCCTGAAAAGGCCCAGAGTAACAGGCCTGCGGGCACGACCGCAAAAAAACCGTAACAAGACAGCTGCATCGAGCTGTATTTTGCGGGCATCACACGGGTTGCCAAATCGCGTGCCGTCAGGCCCGTGACCCCCAAAAGGGCTAAAACCGCGCCGATATCAAATTCGGCTGTGCCGGGGCGGATGATGATGAGAACCCCGATGAAACCAATGATAATCGCACTCCACCGCCGCCACCCAACAGGCGCACCTAAAAACAGGGCCGCGCCCATCGTCACCATCAAGGGCATGGCCTGAATAATGGCCGCGACAAGAGACATGGGCGAAAGCGCAAGGGCAGAGACAAAGGCCATCGTGCCAAACATCTCGCCCAAATTGCGGGTCAGCATCAGCGGGTCAAGCAAGTCACGGGTGATCAATTTGGTGCCTTGCGCCCAAGCGATCCCGCCAAAGATCAGCGCGCCCCCTAAGCCCAAAAGGATCAAAATTTGTCCGACAGGCATGGTCACGCTGAGGGTTTTGACCAGCGCATCCTCAATCGCAAAGCCAAACATCGCTGCCGTCATCAAGGCGATGCCGCGTATATTTTCCATTCTGGGGGTCGCTTCCGTGCAAAATAGCCTTGCGCGTGGCTTAGCCTGTGCCGTCGCGCGATGCTAGCCCTGTGGTGGGTCTGACTATTTTTTCTCAGGCGCTGTAATCGGCACGCCGTAAAGCTCAAGCTTATGCCCCTGAAGCCTATAGCCCAACTTAGCCGCGATTTTTTCTTGCAGGGCTTCGATCTCGGGGTCGATGAATTCGATGACATCACCTGTTGTCACATCAATGAGATGATCGTGATGTTCGCGCTCTGCATCCTCATAGCGTGCGCGGCCATCGCCGAATTCCACCTTTTCTAGGATGCCCGCTTCTTCAAATAATTTAACGGTGCGATAGACTGTGGCCAAGGAAATCCGTGGATCAACGGCGGATGCCCGAGAGTAAAGTTCTTCGACATCGGGGTGATCGGCGGATGCGTCTAGAACCTGCGCAATGACGCGGCGCTGTTCCGTCATGCGCAGCCCTTGCGCATTACATCTCATCTCGATCGTCTCAGTCACCAATTTTGCCCTTTTTCCACCTCTGCCTTTTCTTCTGTAAGGGATTTGACATCGCCCGAAAAGACCGCTTGGGTCATGGCATATCAAAACACATAGGCAGGGTTATGGAGCATCAACCACAGCGCAAAGCGCAGATGGATCAATTTGGCACTGTGGGCATGATACTGTTTGCGGTTTTTCTGGCTTTTAATCAGGTCGTGGTCAGGGTCACGAATGAGGGGATTCAGCCCGTGTTTTTTGCAGGCATCCGATCTGTAGGGGCCGCATTTTTGCTGCTGCTGTGGATGCGCTTTCGCGGGATCCCGCTTGATTTCGTCCGTGCGCCCCTCTCTGGCCTTTGGGTGGCGCTGCTCTTTGCGGGACAGTTTATGTTTCTGTTCCTTGCCCTTGATTACACCACGGTCGCGCGCGCCTCGGTTTTGTTTTACACCATGCCGATTTGGCTGACACTGGCCGCGCATTTTCTGATCCCGGACGAGCGGATCACAGCCCAAAAAGGCATCGGGTTGGCGCTTGCGTTTGGCGGGGTGGTGTGCGCTTTGGCATGGCCGCATGACGGGCGGGCGAGCGGCGCAGGCGGGGTTTTGGGCGATATTTATGCGATTGCAGGGGCAATGTGTTGGGCTGCGATTGCGGTGTCGGCACGGATCACGCCGTTGCGCACAGTGCGGATTGAAATGCAGTTATTTTGGCAGCTTTTAGTCTCTGGCCCGATATTGATCGCGGCGGCGCTGTTTTTTGGCCCGTTCTTGCGTGACCCTGAGCTGATCCATTGGGCGGGGCTAGGCTTTCAGATTGTGGTGATTGCCTTTGCCGCCTTTCTGGTCTGGTTTTGGTTCATCTCGATTTACCCTGCCTCCTCCATTGCGTCCTTTAGCTTTTTATCGCCGATTTTTGGGGTTGCGATGGGGTGGCTCTTTTTGGGCGAGGCGGTTGGGCTTGAGCTTTTGCTTGCGCTTGCTTTGGTTTGTGCGGGGCTGATCTTGATCAATCGCCGCTAGGTGCCGCAGAAGGTCTGTGTCACCCGTTCTGCCGCGGTAGGCGCGGCCTCATAGGCGGAAAGGCTGGGATCGGGCGTATAGGGCGCAGCCAAGGCATGGCTTAGGGCCTGAAATTTTGACAGATCACCCGATAGCGCGGCTGCGGTCATTGCCTCAACCTGATGATTGCGCGGGATGCGCACAGGGTTAGCCTGACCCATTTCTGCGCGTGTCTCTGGGGTGGTTTCATCGTCCCACATCATGCCCCAGTCGCGCAGGGCTTGATCCCCTGTTGCGCACAGTTCAGCCTCAAGGCCCGATAGACCCCCTTCGGTCAGTGCCCGAAAGGCGCGGGTGAAATCCCCCCCCAGCCGTGCGAGATGCTCGAGAAACTGAAGCCCCATTGTGCCTGCCCGCGGATGATCAGGGCCAAGCCCCAGTTTGCGCCCCAAAACAGCATGCCATTCCGCGTCAAAGCGATCCGCAAATCCCTGCACGATCTGGGTGAAACGGTCTATTGCATCCTCACGCGGGCCATCGCAGATGGGTAAAAGCGAGGTGGCGAATTGGGCGATGTTCCAGACCGCGATATTGGGCTGATTGGCATAAGCATAGCGCCCAAACTTGTCGATGGATGAAAACACCTGCTCAGGATCATAACGATCCATGAAGGCGGCAGGGCCATAGTCAATGGTTTCGCCCGATATTGTCATATTGTCGGTGTTCATCACGCCATGGATGAACCCCACCCCCATCCATTGCGCAATAAGGCGCGCTTGCGCATCGCGCATCCCGATCAAAAGCTCATCAAGGCTTTGGGCCTGCGGATAGTGGCGCGCAATTGCGTGATCCACCAAAGCGCGCAGTGCCTCGCGATCATCCCGCGCTGCAAAATATTGGAATGTGCCCACGCGGATATGGCTTTGGGCAACGCGGGCGAGAACCGCGCCGGGGCGGATATCTTCGCGCAAGATATCCTCGCCCGTGGTGACAGCGGCCAAAGCGCGGGTGGTGGGTATCCCAAATGCCGCCATCGCCTCGCTCAAGACATATTCGCGCAAGACGGGCCCAAGCCATGCGCGCCCATCGCCCATGCGCGAAAAGGGTGTGCGCCCTGCGCCTTTGAGTTGGATGTCAAAGCGCCCCTGATCCGTTACCACCTCGCCCAAGAGGATTGCACGCCCATCCCCTAATTGCGGCACCCATCCGCCGAATTGATGCCCCGCATAGGCCTGTGCAATCGGGTCTGCCCCTGCAAGCATCTTGTTGCCTGCGAAAATCTGGGCCAGTTCGTCATCGCTCATAGCGCGGAGCGTATCAGCAAGCCCCAAGCGGTCTGCAAGCGGGTGATTAAGCGCCAAAAGCTTTGGATCTGGCGCAAGGGTCGGGGCAACCCGCGCAAAAAAGCGATCGGGCAGGCGGGCATAGCTGTGGTCAAAGCCGATGCTCGGAGGGGGTTTGTCTTGGCCTGTCATGGCAGTCTTGCGATCCTGTCATGCAGCAGCGCATAAAACCCATCTGCATCCATGTCGCGGATAAACAGCGCATTGGCCTTGCGATCTGTAACACCCCAATAATCCGCGACTGTCATGCCCAGTGTCAGCTCGGATTGGGTTTCAATCTCGACATTGATGGTGCGGCCAGAAAAGAGGTCAGGATCTAGCAGATAGGCAATCACGCAAGGATCATGCAAAGGCGCCCCAGCAGCGCCGTATTTTTCTTTGTCGAAGCGTTCAAAGAACCCTGTCCATGCGGCAACCATCGCGCCTGCGTGATTTCCCATTGCCTCAAAGCCCGCAACGCGGGGCGCGGTTGTCAGGGCCTGATGCGTGACATCGAGCGGCATCATCGTGATCGGCGCGCCTGATTGAAACACAATCTCGGCGGCCTCTGGGTCTACGTAAATGTTAAATTCTGCGGCAGGGGTGATGTTTCCGACCTCAAAATAAGCGCCGCCCATCAGCACGATCTCTTGCACCAGTGGGATCACATCGGGGGCCTTTTGAAAGGCCCGTGCGATATTGGTCAGGGGGCCAAGCGGGCAAAGCGTCACTTGGTTGGGATGGGCGCGCAGGCTGCGAATGATGAAATCCACCCCATGTTCAGGGTCAAGCGGTAGATGGGGTTCGGGCAAAGGTGGGCCATCTAGACCTGTTTGCCCATGCACATGCTCGGCGGTCACAAGGGGGCGGGCAAGCGGGGCAGCCTCGCCCGCGAAGACGGGCACATCAGTGCGCCCAGACAGACCCGTCACAATGCGGGCATTGCGTTCGGTCAAGGGCAGGGGGACATTGCCTGCAACGGCCACAACGCCCAACACATCAAGCGCCTCAGGGCAGGCCAAAGCCAACAGAATGGCCACGGCATCATCTTGGCCTGGATCCGTATCAATGATGATTTTGCGTGCCATGTGGTGTTGATCCTTGCGCTGCGTCATTGCGGCTAAATTGGCGTGGCTTGGCGGGCTTGTCCATGACCTGTGCGGCAGGTTTTGGAAATTCGCGCAAAAGGCGCAGTCCCTTGCGCTAATGCGGTCTGCGCAGTAAGCGGGGGAAAGAAGCGAGTTGGAACCTGAGATGACCAAAACCCCCACAGGAAAAAGCGGCAGCGGGCGCGGCGCGCGGGATTTGCGTGTGAAGGTCAAAACCGCGCGCGGTCGGAAACTCAGCTCAACTCGTTGGTTGGAGCGGCAGTTAAACGACCCCTATGTGCAGCGCGCCAAGCGCGAAGGCTATCGCGGCCGCGCGGCGTTTAAGATCATGGAATTAGATGACAAGTTCCGCTTTCTGGTGCCAGGCGCGCGGGTGGTTGATTTGGGCTGTGCGCCGGGGGGATGGTGTCAGGTGGCCGTGCCTCGGATCAACGCGTTGGGCGAGAAATCAGGCAAGGCCATTGGCCGTATCATCGGTGTTGATCTGCAAGAGGTCGAAGCCATCGCAGGCGCAGAGCTGCATCAATTGGACTTCATGGAAGATGATGCAGATGAAAAGGTCAAAGGCTGGCTTGGTGGCAAGGCCGATGTCGTGATGAGCGATATGGCCGCAGCCTCGTCAGGGCATAAGCAAACCGACCATTTGCGCATCATCGCCTTGTGCGAGGCCGCAGCCTATTTCGCCTTTGATGTGTTGGAAGAGGGCGGCACATTTGTGGCCAAAGTGTTGGCAGGGGGCGCTGAGGGCGATTTGCAAAAGATCCTCAAACAGCGCTTTGCCAAGGTGGCAAATGTGAAACCAGGCGCGAGCCGCGCGGATAGTTCCGAGAAATTTGTGGTCGCCTCAGGATTTCGCGGCTGAGATTTTTTCCCGATTGGGGCTTTCCCTCAGGGCTTATGCATGAGATAGGGCAGTGCCAATTGAAACTCCCGCAAGGAGAGATGCGTGATGGAGATTCGTGAGGCCCTTACCTTTGATGATGTTTTGCTGCTGCCTGCCGCGTCTAGCGTGCTGCCCTCGACTGCAGATACGCGCACGCGGGTGACAAAATCGATTGCGCTGAACATCCCGCTTTTGTCTTCCGCCATGGATACAGTGACCGAGGCGCGCATGGCGATTGCAATGGCGCAGGCGGGCGGTATGGGCGTGATCCACCGCAATCTTACGCTTGAGGAACAAGCCCGCGAGGTGCGGCGCGTCAAACGGTTTGAAAGCGGTATTGTCTATTCCCCCGTCACATTGACCCCAGATCAGACCTTGGCCGATGCCAAGGCCCTGATCGAGCGGTATAATTTCACGGGCTTTCCTGTTGTGGATGAAAAGGGCCTCGTGGTGGGGATCGTCACCAACCGCGATATGCGCTTTGCGACATCTGACGAGACGCCTGTGCGCGCGATGATGACATCTGATAATTTGGCGATGCTGCGCGAACCTGCAGATTTGGAAGAAGCCAAAAGCCTGATGAAGGCACGGCGTATCGAGAAGCTGTTGGTTGTCGATAAATCGGGCAAGCTAACGGGTCTTTTGACCCTGAAAGATACTGAGAAAGCAGTGCTGAACCCCAATGCCTGCAAAGATGATTTAGGCCGTTTGCGCGTGGCCGCCGCCACAACCGTGGGTGATGCGGGTTTTGAGCGTTCGGAGGCGTTGATTGACGCAGGCTGTGATCTGATCGTGATCGACACTGCGCACGGGCATTCCGAGGGCGTGGCGCATGCGGTTGAGCGGGTTAAGAAACTGTCCAACGCCGTGCAGGTCGTGGCGGGCAATGTCGCCACAGGCGATGCCACTCGCGCCTTGATTGATGCGGGCGCAGATGCGGTTAAGGTGGGCATTGGCCCCGGATCCATTTGCACCACGCGGATTGTGGCGGGCGTTGGTGTGCCGCAATTAACCGCCATCATGGATTGTGCCGAAGCAGCCGCGGCCTCTGGCACGCCGATCATTGCCGATGGCGGTATTAAATTCTCAGGCGATTTCGCCAAGGCGATTGCCGCAGGCGCCTCTTGCGCGATGGTCGGCTCTGCTATTGCGGGCACAGATGAATCCCCTGGTGAGGTGATCCTCTATCAAGGTCGCTCGTTCAAATCCTATCGCGGGATGGGCAGTCTTGGCGCCATGGCGCGCGGCTCAGCGGATCGCTATTTTCAAAAAGATGCCGCCTCTGACAAATTGGTGCCCGAAGGCATCGAGGGGCAGGTGCCCTATAAAGGCAGTGCCAATGCGGTTATCCACCAGTTGGTGGGCGGTTTGCGCGCGGCGATGGGCTACACGGGCTCGGCCACTGTGGATGAGATGCGCAAAAACTGCCAATTCGTGAAAATCACCAATGCGGGCCTGCAAGAAAGCCATGTGCATGATGTGCAAATCACCCGCGAGAGCCCCAATTACCGCGTGGGCTGAGGCGCGCGCGTGACGCCTGCTGCGCGATATCAGGCCGCGATTGAGGTCTTGGACGCCATTCTTGCGGGCCAAACCCCTGAACCCGCCTTGCGGGCATGGGGCAGGTCTGCGCGCTTTGCGGGGTCAAAAGACCGCGCGGCCATTAGCGACCATGTCTACGATCTGCTACGCAATCGCGGCCGCGCAGCGGCCCTTGCGGGATGCACCGTCCCGCAGGCCACGGGGCGCGCGCTGATTTTGGGGCTTTTGCGCCTGCAAGGCGTGGCGGTTGAGGATGTCTTTGGGCAGATGCCATACGGCCCTAGCGCGCTTTCTTCGGATGAGGCGAAGGAACACCCAACCCCCGATATTTTGAGCGATACGCCAGATTGGCTGCTGGCGCTGCTCAAGGCGGAATTTGGGCCAGACTTGGAGGGCTTGCTTGCCGCCATGTCCACGCGGGCGCCTGTCTATCTGCGGGTAAATACGCGCAAGACCACGCCTGAGCATGTGATTGCCGACTTGGCCCAAGCGGGCGTGCACGCGATAGCCGACCCACGCCTTGCCACCGCGCTTGAGGTGCAGACGGGCGCACGCAAAATTACCGCCACAGCCGCCTATCAGGCAGGTTTGATCGAGGTGCAAGACCTGTCTGTGCAGATGGCAATGGCCGAGATCCCAGTGCCCCAAACAGGGCGCATTTTGGATTATTGCGCAGGCGCAGGAGGGAAATCTTTGGCCATTGCCGCGCGCAGTGATGCGGATCTGACATTGCATGATAAATTCCCCAAACGCATGGGCGATGTCGCCTTGCGCGCCGAACGGGCGGGGATGATCTATCAAACCCGCGAAGATGCGCAATTGGATCACGAAGTCCCATTTGATGTGGTTCTCTTGGATGTGCCCTGTTCTGGCAGTGGAACATGGCGGCGTGATCCGATGGTGCGGTGGCGGATGACACCCGAAACTCTGGCGACTTTGCAGAGTGAGCAAGCGCAGATCTTGGATCGGGCGGTGGCCCTTGCCGCGCCGCGCGGCCTTATCATTTACATGACCTGTTCGCTGCTGCGTGCGGAAAATGAAGATGCGGTGCATGCGCTTTTGGCGCGCCACCCGCAGTTTGACCTGCTTCAGTCACGCCGATTTGATCCGCGCAATGCCTCGGACGGGTTCTTTTTTGCCGTGTTACAGGCAAAATAAGGCATCTTCGCGCGCTGCCGCGCCTTTCGCGTAAATCTTAATCAATCGTTAATTGTTTGGGCCGATGCTGCGTGAAAAACCGTGAACACGGAGGCGCGGCTTGTCAGATCAAGCCAGTATAGTGAGCGGGCAAACCAAGCCGCGGTTTGGTCAGTTTTCTCCTGTTCTTTTGACAGTGCTTTTGGTGCTTGGGATTGTGACCCTTGGCTTGGGCCTGACCTATGCGGGGCTCACGACCTCTATGTCACCGCTGTGGTCGGTCGCGCTGATTTGTGAGGCGGGGGGGGGTATCAAGCAACCATGCCTCAACAAATTCGGCGAAACTTACATCAGCGGTTGAATTTGGTTTTCCTTTGATCTGGTCGCGCCGCCTATAGCGATACCAACTTCCAAGCCAGTCAATGGGTTCGCGCATGATGGCCATGATTTTATGCGGCTGCTTACCGCGCGCCTCGAAAAACGGGGCAAGCTGCGCCTGATAGCGCGACACGGAGACATGTTTGATCCCCGGCGGGTCAAGAATCGCCGCACTCGCATAGGGCATGGCTGCGGCCTCTAATGCGGTTGTGCCTGTTTTCGGCACACTGAAAAACACCAGTTTCTGCTTAAAAACAAGAGCATATTAATATTATCGCCAAGGGCGATCCCCGTAACCACTTCTTTACCATTCAACGTAAAACATGGGCCTTGCAAGATTTTACTTGAAATGTTCTCTTTTTGTTTGCATTTATATCCGAGAACAAGAGGTGAACACAGGCAAGCATTGCCGCCTTGGCAGCAGTGTGAAATAAGGAGCCAAACCAATGGCAATGGCGGATATTCTGGACATGACGGATCGCAACGCGGCGGAAAAGCAAAAGGCACTCGACAGCGCCTTGGCACAGATCGAGCGCCAATTTGGCAAGGGCTCGATCATGCGCCTTGGGGGCGAGAACGCCATCCAAGAAATTGAGGCGACATCGACAGGCTCGCTCGGGCTCGATATCGCCCTTGGGATTGGGGGTCTGCCAAAGGGGCGGATCATCGAAATCTATGGCCCTGAAAGCTCGGGGAAGACCACGCTGACGCTTCACGCGGTCGCGGAAGAGCAAAAGAAGGGCGGGGTTTGCGCCTTTGTCGATGCCGAACACGCGCTTGACCCACAATATGCCAAAAAATTGGGCGTGAATTTGGATGATCTTCTGATTTCTCAGCCCGATACAGGGGAACAGGCGCTTGAAATCACCGATACATTGGTGCGCTCTGGTGCGGTCAGCCTTGTGGTGGTCGACTCCGTTGCAGCTTTGACCCCGAAATCCGAACTTGAGGGTGATATGGGCGACAGCTCGGTCGGGGTGCATGCGCGCCTCATGTCTCAGGCGATGCGCAAACTGACAGGTTCCATCGCTCGCTCAAACTGTATGGTGATTTTCATCAACCAGATTCGCATGAAAATCGGTGTGATGTTTGGCAGCCCAGAAACCACCACAGGCGGCAATGCGCTGAAATTCTATTCATCCGTGCGCTTGGATATCCGCCGCATCGGTGCGATCAAGGATCGTGACGAGGTTGTCGGCAACCAAACCCGTGTGAAAGTGGTGAAAAACAAGGTGGCCCCTCCGTTCAAACAGGTGGAATTCGACATCATGTATGGCGAGGGCATCTCGAAAACGGGCGAATTGCTTGATTTGGGTGTTAAGGCAGGCGTGGTTGAGAAATCAGGCGCTTGGTTCTCTTACGGGGACGAGCGGATTGGACAGGGCCGCGAAAACGCCAAGCAATTCCTGAAAGACAATCCAAGCATGGCTTTGGAGATCGAAGACAAAATCCGCGCCGCCCATGGGTTGGAATTCGGTATGGATGACAGTGATGACAGCGCGATGGTTGAGGATTAATTCCCCACTCCTTGCGTCAGCACAGTTTCGCGCGTAGCCCCAATCGGGCTGCGCGCGTCTTGTATTTTAGGCCCTTGAAATTTCCATCCCCGCCCCAAGTTTTTGTCCTGTGGACAGTGCTTTGACAAACTTGTATCCCACGCAGAACCGATGGATTTAGTCAGAAAGACCGCGTGCTCATGGCCAGTTTGAACGATATTCGCTCAACCTATCTCAAATATTTTGAACGCAACGGCCATGCCATTGTAGAAAGCTCGCCACTTGTGCCGCGCAATGACCCGACTTTGATGTTCACCAATTCAGGCATGGTGCAGTTCAAAAACGTCTTCACAGGGCTTGAGCATCGTGACCCGCCACGCGCCACCACGGCGCAAAAATGTGTGCGCGCGGGCGGCAAGCATAATGACCTTGATAATGTCGGCTACACGGCGCGCCACCACACGTTTTTCGAAATGCTTGGGAATTTCTCCTTTGGTGATTACTTTAAAAAAGAGGCCATTCCCTTTGCATGGGAATTGATCACCAGGGATTTTGATATCGACCCGAAACGTCTTTTGACCACGGTCTATCATACCGATGACGAGGCGTTTGAGATTTGGAAAAAGGTGGGCGTGCCTGAGGATCGGATCATCCGCATCGCCACATCCGACAATTTCTGGCAGATGGGGCCAACAGGCCCTTGCGGCCCCTGCACCGAGATTTTCTATGATCATGGCGACCATATCTGGGGCGGCCCTCCTGGATCGGCCGACGAAGATGGCGATCGTTACATCGAGATTTGGAACGTGGTTTTCATGCAAAATGAGCAATTCGCTGATGGCTCGATGGTGCCTCTTAAGATGCAGAGCATCGATACGGGCATGGGTCTTGAGCGGATTGGCGCGCTTTTGCAGGGCAAGCACGACAATTATGACACCGATCTGATGCGCGCCTTGATTGAGGCTTCTGCGCACGCAACATCCGTTGATCCAGACGGGCCAAAGAATGTGCATCACCGTGTGATTGCAGATCACTTGCGCTCGACCTCATTCTTGATTGCTGATGGGGTTATGCCCTCAAACGAGGGGCGGGGGTATGTGTTGCGCCGCATCATGCGCCGCGCGATGCGCCACGCCCATCTTTTGGGCGCGCAAGATCCGTTGATGTATCGCCTCGTGCCTGCTTTGGTCAGCCAGATGGGGCAGGCCTATCCCGAGCTTGGCCGCGCGCAGGCGCTGATCACCGAGACGCTTAAGCTTGAGGAGGAACGCTTCCGCACCACGCTTGATCGTGGGCTTAAACTGTTGGATGAGGCCCTTGTTGATCTGCCCGAAGGGGCAGCTTTGGCAGGTGAGACTGCGTTCAAACTTTATGACACATATGGCTTTCCGCTGGATTTGACCCAAGACGCTCTGCGCGAAAAGGGCCGCAAGGTGGATACAGACGGGTTTGACCAAGCGATGGAGGCCCAAAAGGCCAAGGCGCGCGCCGCATGGTCAGGGTCGGGCGAGGCGGCAGATGCCGCAATTTGGTATGATCTGGCCGATCAACATGGCCCGACCGAATTTTTGGGCTATGACACGGAACAGGCCGAAGGTCAGATTTTGGCCCTTGTTTCTGACGGGGCCGAAGTGATCGCCGCGGCAAAAGGCGGCGCTGTCACGCTGATCACGAACCAAACCCCGTTCTATGGCGAAAGTGGTGGTCAGGTTGGCGATACTGGTCTGGTTAAGACCGATACGGGCCGCGCTGAAATTTCAGACACGAAAAAGGTTGCGGGCCTGTTCTTGCATATCGCCAAGGTTACAGAAGGCGAGATTAAGACAGGGCAGGCCGCTGAATTGGTTGTGGATCACAGCCGCCGCAGCGCCATTCGCGCGAACCATTCGGCCACGCACTTGTTGCACGAGGCCCTGCGCCGCGCGCTCGGCGATCATGTGGCGCAGCGTGGTTCATTGAACGCGGCGGATCGTTTGCGCTTTGACTTCTCGCACGCCAAGGCGCTCAGCACCGAGGAATTGGCGCGGGTCGATGCCGAGGTGAATGAATTCATCCGCCAAAACGCGGCTGTTGAGACACGGATCATGACCCCTGATGCGGCGCGTGATTTGGGGGCGCAGGCGCTCTTTGGTGAGAAATACGGCGATGAGGTGCGCGTGGTCTCCATGGGTAAGCTTGCAGGGTCGGGCAAGGGCAGCGATGGCGTGACCTATAGTCTTGAACTGTGCGGCGGCACCCATGTGCGCCAGACGGGCGATATTGGCCTGTATGTGACCCTTGCGGAAACCGCCTCTTCCTCGGGTGTGCGGCGCATTGAGGCTCTGACGGGGCAAGCCGCCTTTGATTATTTGGCGCAACAAGATCGCATCCTCAGCCAGCTTGGCGGGATGCTCAAGGCGCAAGGGCCTGATGTTTTGGCCCGTGTTCAGTCGTTGATGGAGGAGCGCCGCGCGCTTCAGAATGAACGCGACCAATTGCGCCAACAGCTTGCGCTTGCGGGTGGTGGTGCGGGGGCCAAAGAGGTCGCTGCCGAAGATATCGGCGGCATCGCCTTTTTTGGGCAGGTGGTTGCGGGTGTTACTGGCAAAGATCTGCCCAGCTTGATTGATGCGCATAAGGCCAAAATCGGCTCTGGCGCGGTTCTTTTGATTGCCGAAGCCGATGGCAAGGCCGCAGTGGCCGCAGGGGTGAGCGATGATCTGACCGCGCGGCTTAGCGCCGTTGATCTGGTCAAGGCAGCCGTTGAGGCGCTTGGCGGCAAGGGCGGCGGTGGCCGCGCAGATTTGGCGCAAGGGGGGGCGAAGGATGCAACCCAAGCCGATGCGGCGCTTGCAGCCGTGCGGGATGTGATTAAGGGAGTATCATAATATGGCAGGGGCATATTGGGTGGCACATGTCACCGTTACAAATCCAGAGGAATATGCGCGCTATGCCGAATTGGCAGGCCCTGCGATTGCGGCCTTTGGTGGCAAATTCTTGGCGCGCGGTGGTGAGGTGATTATCAAAGAAGGGCAGGGTCATGCGCGCAATGTGGTGATCTGGTTCCCCAGTTTGGCCGATGCCAATGCCTGCTATGACAGCCCCGCCTATCAAGAGGCGATGGCATTTGCCAAGGACAGCTCAATACGCGAATTGATCTTGATTGAAGGCGTGGAATAATCCACCGCTGCCTTGCATGACACAAAAAAGCCGCCCTTTAGAGGGCGGCTTTTCTTTTTCCGTCTAAAGTCGTGCCTTAGCGCTTTGCGATATCGACATAATCGCGCTTGGTTGGGCCCGTATAAAGCTGACGCGGACGGCCAATTTTTGCCGCAGGATCGTTCAGCATTTCTTTCCACTGTGCAATCCAACCCACTGTGCGGCTGACCGCGAAGATCGGGGTGAACATTGAGGTTGGGAACCCCATCGCATCCAGAATGATGCCTGAATAGAAATCCACGTTTGGATAGAGTTTCTTATCCGCGAAATAGCTGTCTTCAAGCGCGATTTTCTCAAGTTCTTTCGCAACTTGCAGGGTTGGATTGTTCTCAACACCCAACAGATCCAGCACCTCATCGGCGCTTTCCTTCATCACCTTCGCGCGCGGGTCAAAGTTTTTATAGACGCGGTGACCAAAGCCCATCAGGCGGAACGGGTCATTTTTGTCTTTCGCGCGGGCGATATATTCGGGAATGCGATCCACAGTGCCAATTTCGCGCAGCATTTCAAGGCAGGCTTGGTTCGCACCGCCATGTGCAGGCCCCCAAAGGCAAGCAATACCCGCCGCGATACAGGCAAACGGGTTCGCCCCAGACGAGCCCGCCAAGCGCACCGTTGAGGTGGAGGCGTTTTGTTCGTGATCTGCGTGCAGCGTGAAAATGCGATCCATCGCGCGGCTTAGCACAGGATCAGGCACATATTCCTCGGCGGGCACGGCAAAGCACATCCGCAAGAAATTGGTCGCATAATCGAGGTCATTGCGCGGATACACAAAGGGCTGGCCGATGGAATATTTATAGGCCATCGCAGCAATGGTTGGCATTTTCGCGATCATACGGATCGAGGCCACTTCGCGCTGCCAAGGATCCGCAATATCGGTGCTGTCGTGATAGAAGGCCGACATTGCGCCCACGACACCCACCATTGTCGCCATTGGATGCGCGTCACGGCGGAAGCCACGGAAGAAATTATGCATCTGTTCGTGGATCATGGTGTGACGGGTCACGCGGGTCTCGAAATCTTCCAATTCGGCCGCTGTCGGCAATTCGCCATAAAGCAAGAGGTAGCAAACCTCGAGATAATGCGAATCTTTCGCCAGTTGGTCGATGGGATAGCCGCGGTGCAAAAGCTCGCCCTTGTCGCCATCAATAAAGGTGATCTGGCTTTCGCAAGACGAGGTGGAGGTAAAGCCTGGGTCATGGGTGAACACGCCCGCTTGGCCATATAGTTTGGTGATGTCGATGACATCAGGCCCTGCTGTGGGGCTGTAGACGGGTAGATCGAAGTCGCGATCATTGATGCTGAGTTTGGCCGTTTTCGTGTCAGTCATGACGTTCCCTCTCGCTTTGCCGCGCAAAACACAGGGTTTGCACGGGGGGTGTTGACGTATCTGGCCGTAGCATGCGCTTGGGGCCTCATTGGTGCGGGTCTGGTTTAATCCGCACCAACCGTTGCATCCGTAAGTCGGGCAATGGATTCGTCCCGACCCAGCACGAGCATCATATCAAAGACGCTCGGTGAAACTGTTTGTCCCGACAAGGCCGCACGAAGCGGTGCTGCCAATTTGCCAAGCTTGGTCTCATGCGCCTCGGCGACTGCGCCGATCAGCGTTTCAAGACCCTCACGCGTCCACGTAGCATTCTGCAACTGCGCAGTCAATGATTTCAGTATACCACGGGATACATTATCCAGCGCCCCTAAGGCCTTTTCGTCAGGTTTTATTGGTCTTTCGTTCAAAGCAAATGCGGCCTTCATCAAAAGCTCTGGCAGGGATTTGGCGCGATCCTTTGTGCAATAGAGCGCGGATTTGAGGCCATCTTTCTGCGATTGCGAAAGGGCGGGCTGACTGGCCGCTGCGAGATATGTTTCAATATCCCGCAAAAGCGCGGCATCTTCCATCTGTGCGATATGCCATTGGCAGACATTTTCGAACTTTTTGAAGTCAAGCCGCGCAGGCGATTTGCCAATGCCGCCCAGATCAAACCATTCGGTCGCTTGGGCATCGGTGAACAATTCATCATCACCATGGCTCCATCCCAGACGGGCGAGATAATTGCGCATTGCGGCAGGCGGATATCCCATCGCGGCATATTCCTCGACCCCCAAAGCGCCGTGACGCTTGGACAGTTTTTTGCCGTCTGGCCCGTGGATCAGCGGGATATGCGCCCAAATCGGTAAATCCCATCCCATTGCGTGATAAATCTGGCTTTGCCGTGCGGCATTGTTGAGATGGTCATCGCCGCGGATCACATGGGTCACACCCATGTCATGGTCATCGACCACCACCGCCAACATATAGGTCGGGGTTCCGTCCGAGCGCAGCAAAACCATATCATCCAATTGCGCATTGCCGATGGTGACACGCCCCTGAACCTGATCTTCGACGATGGTTTCACCATCACGCGGCGCGCGCAGACGGATCACAAAGGGCGCGTCAGGGTGGGTTTCAGGGGCCGCATCCCGCCACGGGCTTTGATAAAGGGTGGATTTGCCTTCGGCCCGAGCCGCCTCGCGAAAGGCTTCAATCTCGTCTTGGGTGGCAAAGCATTTATAGGCCGTGCCATTTTCCAGCATCGCGCGCGCCACTTCGGCATGGCGGTCCGCGCGCTCAAACTGGCTAATGGGTTCCCCATCCCAGTCGAGGCCAAGCCAAGCCAAGCCCTTTAAAATGGCCTCTGTCGCCTCTGGGGTCGAGCGGGCGCGATCCGTATCTTCGATCCGAAGCAGGAATTTTCCACCCCGCCCGCGCGCGTAAAGCCAGTTGAACAAGGCCGTGCGCGCGCCGCCAATATGCAAATACCCCGTGGGCGAGGGGGCGAAACGTGTGACAGGCTGGTTCATCGGCTTACCTTTCGCGGGTTTGGGTGGTGGCCCTTAACCCTTCTCTTACAAACTTACGGCTAGGTTTGGCTCTGTGTTTAGGCACTCCGCAACAGGGAGACAAGGGCGCAGAACGTGCCGATTGCAGCACCACATTCACCAATCCACATCTTGACACGTCGCCTTGGGTTTCGCGCTGTTGTTTCTAACTTCCGCGCGCAAGCCCAATATCGGTTTTTATGGGTGCCTGCCTTTTTAGCCGCAGGCATTGCAGCATATTTTGCGCTGCCTGTGGAACCTGACACGGGCACGCGCATCGCCGTTTTTGCGACGGGGTTTGTGGGCGGATTGATTTGGAACGGGCCAATGCGGGCCGCCTTTCTCTTGCCCATGGGGGTGGCCCTTTGGATTTGGGGCCAAAGCCCGCGACCAGACATATTGATTGCCGCTTCAGCGCGTCTTGTGGGGGTGATGGATGCGGCGGGCCTGCGTGTGCCGAGCCATGCGCGCGGCGAGGGGTTCGTGGTGGATCTCTGGCTTGAAAACAATGGGGATCGCGCGATCCAACCCGAGGCGGCCGCACGACCGCTTTGGCAGGCGAAGGGGCGGGGCAGGCTGCCACCGTCAAAGGGTATCGTCTTTGGCACGGACGGGGCGAGGCGGCCTTGGCGGATGCCCTTTCTGCCTGTGGGGCAGCGGATGTTGTGATCCTTGCCGCCCGTCTAAACCCATCGGATAGTCCAGGGCCTTGCCTATTTTTTGATGCGCGCGATATGGCCCGTGAGGGCGCTGTGGCCTTGCATTTGCCCAAGGGGGCATCGGCCCAATTACCATAGAAACAAGCCGCGCATCACAGGGTGCGCGGCTTTGGTCTGGCAGGTCGCGATAAAAAGGGGGGTCAGTAAACCCGCACCAAGCCAACAAGGCGACCTTGTACCTTCACCTGACCTTCGGGCAGAACGCGGGTTTCATAGGCAGGGTTGGCCGCCTCAAGCGCGATCATATTGCCCTTGCGGCGAAAGCGTTTGAGCGTGGCCTCATAGCCTTCGACCAAGGCCACAACGATGTCACCATTCTCGGCGCTGTTGCGTTCTTCGATGATGACCATATCGCCATCATTGATGCCCGCCTCAATCATAGAGTCGCCTTTAACCTCTAGCGCGTAATGCGCCCGCCCTGCGGCCAACATGGAGGCTGGTACGCTGACGTGATGCGAGATGTCCGCCAAAGCCTCAATCGGGGTGCCGGCTGCGATGCGGCCCATCATTGGCAATTCGCTGACCCCGCGGGTCTCAACCGCTTGCGCGCGGGCGGGCGGGTCGACCCTGTCCCCCTCGATCACGCGGGGCGCAAAGCCTGCTTTGGCCCCAGTGCCAAATTTCTGCTCTAACGCATCGGGCAGTTTTACAATCTCCAGCGCGCGGGCCTTATGGGCCAGACGGCGGATAAAGCCCCGTTCCTCAAGGGCGGTGATCAGACGATGGATGCCCGATTTCGAGCGCAAATCCAGCTCATCCTTCATCTCGTCAAAACTGGGGGGAACACCGTACTTTTGCATGCGGCGGTGGATGAATTCCAACAGGTCTAGCTGCTTTTTCGTCAACATCTCGAACGGGCCTCTGCTCATGCATCGCTTGGCGTGATGCGGTTATGTTCGATGAATGTTCTACCCTTGTTCGCCTATTTTGTCAACGCCCCTGCGATTTTAGGTGTTAAAGGCTGAGGTAATCAACAAGATCGCCCGCCTTGCGCGGCCCGTCATGCGGGGGGCGGATCAACAAGGCACCCGCCTCGGCGAAAATGGTCAAGAGCGCGCTGTCTTGGCTTGTAAAGGGGGCAATATGTGGCAGCGCCGCCCCCTTTTGCGGCGCAAGGCTTGCGCGCATGTAATGGGCGCGGGGGCCATTGGCGGGCAGATCAGTTGACAGTTGCGCCTGTTTGGTGCGGCGCGGGGATTTGGGTAGCCCTTGGAAGGCGCGCAATTGCGGTACCATGAAAAGATACCCGCACACCATGGCGGATACGGGGTTTCCTGGCAAACCCAAGAGGGCCGCATCTCCCATCCGCCCCGCCATCAGGGGCTTTCCAGGGCGCATTGCAATCTTATAAAAGCTGCGCTCAAGCCCCAGATCTTGGGCCACGGCGCCAACCAAATCGTGATCGCCCACCGATGCACCGCCCACAGTGACAATCAAATCCGCGCCTTTTGTCATCTCAAACGTAGCGGCAAGGCTGTCGCGCCTGTCGCGCGCAATCGGCAAAAGGCGCACGACCGCGCCCTCAGCCTCGGCCATTGCGGCCAAACCATAGGTGTTTGAGGCAATGATTTGATCAGGGCGCGGGGTTTCACCGGGGCTGACCAATTCATCCCCTGTTGCAATGATTGCCACCTCAGGGCGGCGATAAACCGAAAGGCGCGGCGCATTCATGGCCGCGGCCAAGGCCAGATCCGCAGGGGTCAGGCGGCGTGGTGGGGTCATCTCTGCCCCTGCTTTGAAATCAGCGCCTGCAGGGCGAATATGGGGTGCGTCATCCACTGCATTGATCACGATATGATCCTCTGCGGGGGTGACATCCTCTTGGATCACAATATGATCGGCCCCTTGCGGCAGCGGGGCGCCCGTGAAAATACGCACCGCCTCACCTTGGCCAATCTGGCCCTGCCATGCTTGCCCTGCGGGGGCCGCACCCACCACCCGCAGCCGCGCGCCAAGGCACAAATCCGCGTTGCGGATTGCATAGCCATCCATCGCAGAGGCCGCAAAGGGCGGCTGATCACGCATCGCCACAACAGGCCGCGCCAAAACCCGCCCCCCTGCATGGCGCAAGGGGATATCTTCAGCCCCCAAGGGCTGCGCCAAGTCCAAACACCGCGCGAGGGCCTCACTTACGGAAATCATTGCGCCTCGTATTTCCCTGACTTACCGCCATCTTTGAGCAGCACGCGCAGCCCGCCGATTTCCATCGCGCGGTCGGCGGCTTTGAGCATGTCATAGACCGTCAGCGCGGCGGTGGAGGCGGCGGTCAGCGCCTCCATCTCAACACCTGTCTGGCCCGTGGTTTTCACAATCGCCACGATCCGCACCCCGGGCAGGGCGCTGTCTGCCTCAAGCGTCAAGGCCACTTTTGACAAGGATAAAGGATGGCACAGCGGGATCAAATCGGCGGTTTTCTTCGCCCCCATGATCCCCGCAAGCCGCGCGACCCCCAAAACATCGCCCTTTTTCGCAGTGCCACTTTCCACAAGCGCCAATGTCTCAGGGGCCATGCGCACAAAACATTCGGCCATCGCCACGCGATCAGTTGCGTCTTTTGCAGAGATATCCACCATATGCGCCTGTCCGTCTTTGTCGAAATGGGTCAGTTTTTGCTCGCTCATGCCGCCCTCACATTGTGCCATTATAGGGGTCAGATAAGAGCGCGCTTGTGGCCGCGGCCACATCATCCGCGCGCATCAGGCTTTCGCCGATCAGGAAACTGCGCGCCCCATATTTTGCCATATCGGCCAAATCTGCAGGGGTGAAAAGCCCGCTTTCGCAGATCAAAAGCCGATCTTCAGGGGCCATGCGCGACAGGCGGCGGGTGGCCTCAAGGCTGGTCTCAAAGGTGTTGAGATTGCGGTTATTGATCCCCAATAGGCGTGATTTCAGGGCGCTTGCGCGCTCTAGCTCAGCCTCATCATGCACTTCGATCAGCGCATCCATCCCCCAATCAAACGCTGCCGCCTCAAGCTCGGCGGCTTGGGCATCACTGACAGATGCCATGATGATCAAAATGCAATCGGCCCCCCAAGCGCGCGCCTCGGCCACTTGATACGTGTCATAGAGGAAATCTTTGCGCAGCGCGGGCAGGGTGGTTGCGGCGCGTGCCGCCACCAGATAGTCAGGCGCACCATGAAAACTGGGGGTGTCGGTCAGAACCGAGAGGCAAGTGGCCCCGCCCGCCTCATAGGCCTGTGCAAGGGCCGGCGGATCAAAATCAGGGCGGATCAACCCTTTGGACGGGCTCGCCTTCTTGATTTCAGCAATCAAGCCATAGCCTTCGCGGCTGGCCTCTTGTAGCGCCTCGGCGAAGGGGCGGAGGGGCGGAGCATTGCGCGCCGCATCCTCAACCTCGCTAAGAGGGGTCGCTGCCTTTGCGGCTACGATTTCCTCAAGCTTATAGGCTTTGATTTTTTCTAGGATCGTAGGGGTGCTCATGCGGCCTCCGATGTCAGGCTTGCGATGTCAGGCGGGCAAGGGCGGTTAGTTTTGCCTTGGCCTTGCCGCTGTCGATGCTGTCGCGGGCCATCTCGACCCCTGCGCGCAGATCACTGGCGTGATCCGCAACCACAAGCGCACAGGCCGCATTCAAGAGGACCGCATCGCGATAGGCTGATGGCGCGCCCTCAAGCAGCGCGGCAAAGGCGCGGCCATTCTCCTCAGGAGAGCCACCCAAGATATCGCGCAAGGGGTGAACGGGCAGGCCTGCATCCTCGGGGTGAATTTCACCGCCTGTGATTTTTCCATCCTTAAGCTTTGCAACCTGTGTGGCCCCGCAGATCGACACCTCATCGCTGCCGTCATCTCCATGGACAAGCCATGCTTTCTCGGATCCCAAATCCTTGAGAACTTCAGCCATTGGGAAAATCAGGTCAATCGCAAAGGCCCCGGTCAATTGCCGTCTCACTCCTGCAGGGTTGGTCAAAGGCCCAAGGATGTTGAAGATGGTTTTGCATCCCAATTCTTGGCGCACGGGCATGACATGTTTGATCGCGGGGTGATGCATTGGGGCCATCATAAAGCCGATGCCAATTTCATTGATGGCACGTTCTGCGACTTCGGCACCGACCATGACATTGACCCCCAAGGCGGTCAGCGCATCTGCTGCCCCTGATTTGGACGACAGATTGCGATTGCCATGTTTGGCCACGGTCACTCCTGCGCCCGCCACCACAAACGCGGTCGCGGTGGAAATGTTCAGCGTGCCCATGCCATCGCCACCTGTCCCCACGATATCTATCGCGCCTGCGGGTGCGGACACGGCGGTGCATTTTGCGCGCATCACAGCCGCCGCCGCCGCATATTCTGAAACGGATTCACCGCGCGCGCGCAAGGCCATCAACAAGCCCCCCATTTGCGCGGCGGTTGCTGTGCCCTCGAACAGATGTGTAAATGCCGTCTCGGCTTGGGCGCGGGATAGCGGCCCTTCTGAGGCCGCAAAGATCAGGGGTTTCATTGCATCGCTCATGCAGGCACCGCTCCCTTCGTGGTGTCGATAAAGGTTTTCAGCATCGCATGGCCATGTTCCGAACGGATGCTTTCGGGATGAAATTGCACGCCCTCAATCGGCAGGGTTTTATGGCGCAGCCCCATAATCGTGCCGTCTGTTAATTCCGCTGTGACCTCAAGACAATCGGGCAGGGAGGCGCGCTCGACCACCAGACTGTGATAGCGCGTGGCCAAAAGGGGCGAAGGTAGGCCTGCAAAGACCCCGATGCCCTTGTGATGGATCTCGCCCAGTTTGCCATGCACGATTTCATGGCACTGCACGACCTTACCCCCAAAGGCCTCGCCAATAGTTTGATGCCCCAAGCACACGCCAAAAAGCGGCACGCGGGCCTCGGCGGCAGCGCGGGTCAGATCAAGGCAGATACCCGCCTGTGCGGGGTCACAAGGCCCAGGTGAAAGAACAATCCCATCTGGCCCCATGGCCAAGGCCTCGGTCACTGTCAGCGCGTCATTGCGCAAAACGCGGGTTTCTGCCCCAAGCTCGCCCACGTAGTGAACAAGGTTATAGGTGAAACTGTCGTAATTATCGATCAAGAGAAGCATGACGGGCTCGCGGAATTGGGGGTGTTTTGGCAGATCACTCAGGCTATAAATGTTCAGAGCCGCGCCTCGGGGTCAAGGGAGGTGGGGCTGAAAACATGCGGCACTGCGCAGATTGATTGGCACAAGAGAGGGTAAAGTCGGATGCTAAAGGGGTTTTGGTCGGTGCCGTGATCGGCCCGGTGATCTCTGTGACGGGATTATTGGGCACATCCTATTTCTTGGGGCAAGACACGGGCGGGGTGGTGGAGCAGGCCCAAGAGGCCGCAGCCCCCTCCCCAGATCCTGCCCCTGCCGCCGCGCCTGAGCCAGAACCCCAGCCAGAACCACAGCCAGAGGCTGAGCCGCAGCCAGAACCTGAGCCAGAACGCGTGATTTGGCCAACAATCACGCCAGATGCCCCTGTTGCACAACCCGCGATGCCCCCCGTGTCGGCCTCGGCACCTATGCCAGAGCCCGAAGATCTGCCTGCGGTCGTGGCCTACGCAACGCCGTTTTCTGCACCGCAATCTGTGCCGCTTTTCTCAATCTTGCTTTATGATGATCCCGAATTTCCGCTGACCGATAGCACCTTGCAAAGCCTAACGGTGCCTGTGAGCGTCGTGATTGATCCCACGCGCATGGATGCAGAGGCGCAACTGGCGCGATATCGTGCGGAAGGGATTGAGGCGGTAATAGAGGCGCGGTTTGCTGATCTTGCGGCATTCGAGGCCGCGCTCGACCGCCTGCCGCAAACTGTGGGCTTGCTTGACAGCGCCGATGGAACATTGCGCGGGGATATTTCCCTCCAAGGTCAGGTTCTGGCGCGGATGGGGGAAACGGGCCATGGGCTGATTGCAGGTGCCTTCGGCCTTGGCGGTCTTGAGCAGGCCGCCGCCCGCGATGGCGTTCCTGCCGCGCGTCTTTACCGCGTTTTGGATGACGAGGGGCAATCTGCGCCCGTCATGTTGCGGCTTTTGGATCGTGCGGCTTTTGAGGCACAGCAAACAGGCAGCTCGATTGTTTTGGGCCGCAGCTATCCCGAAACCTTGGCGGCGCTTTTGTCTTGGGGGGCAGGGCAGGCGGCTGTGAACGCAAGCTATGCGGTCGCGCCCGTCTCAGCGATCTTGCAACAGACCCTCATGCGCTAGGCGTTCTTGTCTAATCTTTGCTATGGGATTGGCCCGCGAATTGCGCGGCCTCTGCCGCAGCTTTGCGCAAGGCGCGCGATTTGTTCACGGTTTCCATGAATTCCGCCTCGGGGTCACTGTCATAGACAACGCCGCCGCCTGCTTGGATGTAAAGCTGTGCATCTTTTAAAACAGCCGTGCGCAAGGCGATACAAATATCCATATCACCGCCCGCGCTGAAATACCCGACACCGCCCCCATAAACGCCGCGCTTTTCTGGCTCTAACTCGTCAATAATCTGCATGGCGCGCAATTTGGGCGCGCCCGAGACTGTGCCTGCGGGCAGACCCGCCAAAAGGGCGGAAAGCGCATCATGCTCATCCGACAATTCGCCCACAACATTCGAAACGATATGCATCACATGGCTGTAGCGTTCGACAATGAATTCGTCGGTTGGACGCACTGTGCCTATTTTGGCGACACGACCCACATCGTTGCGGCCCAAATCCAGCAGCATAAGATGTTCGGCCAATTCTTTTTTATCGCTCAGCAAATCCGCCTCAAGCGCGCGATCTTCTTCGGGCGTTGCACCGCGGGGGCGTGTGCCTGCAATCGGGCGAATGGTGACTTGGCTGCCTTTGACCTGCACCAAAATCTCTGGGCTTGCGCCAACGACTTGATAAGGCCCGAAATTGAAGAAGAACATATAGGGCGACGGGTTCGTGCGCCGCAACGCGCGATAGAGGGCGAAAGGTGGATGCGGGAAATCCTGCGTCCAGCGCTGCGAGGGAACAACCTGAAAAATATCGCCCGCTCGAATATAGGCCTTGGCCTTGTCCACGGCGGCGAAATAGCCCTCTTTGGTGAAATTGGAAACGGGCTCAACGCCAGATGTGTCTGCATCCACCCCCAAATGGCGTTGCGCGATGGCAGGGGCCTGTTCGAGCTTGTCGAGCGCCTCTTGCACCCGCGCGCAGGCCGCCGCATAGGCGGTTTCCGCCGAAATATCCGCCGAGAAGAACGCAGGCGACACCAAGGTTACATCGCCCTTAACCCCATCTAGCACGGCAACCAAAGATGGGCGCATCATCACGGCATCAGGCAGGCCAAGCGGGTCTGGGTTCACATCGGGCAAATGCTCCACCAAACGGATCATGTCATAGCCCAAATAGCCGAATAGACCCGCTGCGGCCTGTGGCATATCGGCGGGCAGATCAATTTGACTTTCGGCCAAAAGCGCGCGCAGCGAGCTGAGGGGTGCGCTGTCGCAATCAACAAAATGATCCCGATCTTGGGCAGCGTGGCGGTTGATCCGCGCATGTGTGCCGTGACATTCCCAGATCACATCGGGGGCCATGCCCACGATTGAATAGCGGCCGCGCAATTCCCCGCCGGTGACAGATTCAAGCATGAAACTGTCTTGGCCCGCATTGGCAAGTTTCAGCATCAGCGAAACAGGCGTGTCCAAATCAGCAGCCAAACGGGCATAGACAATCTGGTTTTTGCCTTGCGCCCAACCTTCGGCGAAGCTGTCAAAACGGGTGATTAGCGCCATGATCCGTGCCTTATGGGAAGGATGCGTGGACTTGGTTGACCACGGATTGGTTAAAGGTGAGGCCGACCGCCGATTGCATCTGGCGTCCGAAATCTTCGAATAAATCAGCCGTCAGGGACTGGCTGATTTGTTGGGTCAGGATATTGGCCAGTAGATCCGTGTCAGGGTCGGCGCGATCGGCAGGGTTGATCGCATCAAGGCGCACGACCAAGGCCTGCGCCTCACCGCCGACAACCGCAATCTCGCCCGTGCGGGACAGGCCAAACACTGTTTGTACCAGCGCGTCAGGCGTATCCGCGATAAAGTCATTGCGCCGCACATCTGTCTCGCGCATCAAGCCGCCAAACCGCTCAAGGCGCCGACCCGAGGCCGCGATATCGGCGCGGATTTCTTCGGCGCGGGCCAAGAGCGCGTCTTGGGTCGCATAGATTGTCCAATCCGCGATGACATCCGCGCGCACATCGTCAAGAGGCGGCAGGGTTGGCAACACGATTTGGTCAAGCCGCAGGGCGAATACCCCGCCATCGGAGAGATCGAGAATTTCGGGGAAATCCCCGTCTTCAATCGTGTTTGTAACCGCGCGGAAAGCCTCGTACGCGGCAATGCCATCCTCTTGGCTGCCATCATAGCGGATCGTGCCAAGCACCATTTGCGTCTCATCCGCGACCTCCTCAAGGGTGGCGCCTGAGGCGAGGAGGTCGTCAAACCCTTCGCGCAGGTCAGAAATGGCGCGGCGCGCGGCATCCGCCGTGACTTCGCTGCGCAGGTCGTCCTGCACCTCTTCGAACGGGATTTCTGTCGCATCCAACACGGCATTAATGCGGAAAATTGCAGGGCCAAAGGGCGAGGCAACGGGGCCCACGAATTCCGCATTGCTTGCGGCGAAAACGGCCTCTGCCTCGGCGGCAGAGAGATCATCGCGGGTAACATCCCCCATATCAGTGTCTTCCAACAACAGCCCACGTTCGCTCACGAGGGTTTCAAAATCTGCGCTGTTGTCATTGAGCCGCGCCCAAGCGGCTTCGGCCTCTGCTTCTGTGGGGTAGACCAAACGCTCCACCAAGCGGCGCTCGGGTTGGCGGTATTCCTCAATGCGTTCCTGATAGAGGCTTTGCAGCGTGCTGTCGCTGACGGGGATATCATCCATGATGATGTTGGGCGTGATCCAGATATAGGTGATCTCGCGGGCCTCGGGCAGGGTAAAGCGATCTGGGAACGCCTCGTAATGGGTTATGATCTGCTCTTCCGTAGGGGCAGGCACGGGGGCGTCCAAATCAGCGGCGGTCAAAGGCAGATAAGAAAAGCCACGGGATTCTTGTTGATAGGCCACCAAAGGATCAACCAATGCCGCAGGCGCAGGCACGCGCCCCAAAATCGCAGATTGCAGGATGGAGCGGGCGATATCCGCACGAATTTCTTCCTCAAATTCGCCAGCACTCAAACCACGTTGGCTGAGAAAAAACTCATAGGCTTGGCGGTCGAACGTGCCATCTGCACCTTGGAAAGCTGGGATTTGCAAAATCTGGTTGGCGATCTCCTCATCCCCGATGGAGAGCGTCATCATCGCCGCCTCATTATCAAGGGCCGCGCGCGCAAAAAGGCCCTGACGCACCTGTGCATCTATGCCGTTGGCAATCAGCATCGACAGGGTCACATTTTGCCCCGTCTCCCCGCTGCGGGCACGCAATTCTTGATCTAGGGCGCGGGCATAATCTTCGGCGCTGATCTCAATATCGCCGACCGATCCCATCCGCGAGGCGCCGCCTGAGAACGACCCGATCCCAAAGCCTGCTAGGGCCACAAATAGCAGGCCAAGGATTGCCCAGACAAAAATCTTGGACAGGGATTTGCGGGCCGATTTGCTCATATGCGTGTCTCGCTTTGTTGCGCTGTGCCGATCTTGTGCCTGACAAAAGCCACCACGCGCAACCCGCGCGGGTGGCATTTACCAAATTTGTGATGAGGATTTACGCGCTTGGGGCAGGGGGGGCAAGCAACTTAAAAGGGGATTTCGTCATCCATATCGCTTGGCATGGATTGGCCCGCACCACCGCGATCCATTCCGCGATCATCTGGGAAACCGCCGCCGCTGATGCGGTCATCTCCGCCGCCATAGCCCCCGCTATCGCCATAGCTGCCACCACCACCCGATTGGTCATTGCGACCATCAAGCAAGGTCAACTCGCCACGATAGGGGCGCAAGACCACCTCGGTCGTGTACCGATCCTGCCCATTTTGATCCTGCCATTTGCGGGTTTCCAGCTGGCCTTCGATATAGACCTTTGACCCTTTGCGCAGATATTGTTCTGCAATGCGGGCCAAAGGTTCTGAGAAAATCGCCACCGAGTGCCATTCCGTGCGCTCGCGCCGCTCGCCTGTGTTGCGATCTTTCCAGTTTTCAGATGTCGCGATGCGCAAATTGCACACTTTGCCGCCATTCTGAAAGCTGCGCACCTCAGGGTCGCGCCCCAAATTCCCGACCAGAATTACCTTATTAACCGAACCTGCCATGTCACCTCTCCCATAGTCGTGGCCGCGAATCTGCGCCTTTGAGATATGTTTAGACCATCGTAAATTGGTTAATGAAACCCGAATTTCATTTGCAGGCGGCGCACAAGCGCTTGGCGCTGTGGGGGATACAGGCTAAAACAGAGCAGGTTTTATGAGGTGAATGGGCCGTGAAGGTGCAGAAAGTCAGCCTGATTTCTGTGGGATTTGTCCTAATATTTGGGCAAATCTCTATGGCCTATGGCAATAGCCTTGATCGTTTCCGTTCGGCGGCACGGGTTTTGGACAGCCGCGCCTCAAGCCAATATTCCAATTCAGAACGCTTGCGCCCTGATTACGATGCGGCCCTTGGCGCGGCGATCCCGCGCTTTTCGGGGCAGGCCCCTCAGGCCTATCTTGATCTTGCCCGCAATGCGGCGCGCCGTCATGGCGTGCCTGAGGATTTGTTCCTACGCCTTGTTGCGGTTGAATCGAACTGGAACCCGCGCGCCATCAGCCATGCGGGTGCGATTGGTTTGGCGCAATTGATGCCAGATACCGCTGATCTCTTGGGGGTGAACCCGCATGATCCTGCGCAAAACCTAGAAGGGGGCGCGCGCTATTTGGCGATGCAATATCGCAATTTCCGCTCATGGCGTTTGGCTTTGGCGGCCTATAATGCTGGGCCACAAGCCGTAAACACCCATGGCGGCGTGCCGCCCTTTCAAGAGACACAAAATTACGTGCGCCGCATTTTGGGGGGTGGGTGAGCGCCTAGCTGGTCGGCTCGGCCCCCAATTCGACCAAAGCACGGCGATAGGTTTCGGCCTCGGGCAGCCCTGCATCAAGGGCAAACACATAAGCATGGGTCAAATAAAACGCGGCAGAGGCCGCACCCATATCATCGGCGGCCTTGGCATATATCTGCGCAATGCGTTCTTTATCGCCTGACGCATGGGCCGCAAGAAGTGCGGCATCAAGCGCGGATTTTGGGGCGCTCACAATCCGCTTTCCGTGTCGCGCAACCGCTGCGCCACCCATTGGTGGAACATATGTGTCGGCCCGTCCATCGCGGGGGCAAAGCGGCCCCCATCAAACCCTGCGGCAGCACGCCCTTTTTGCATCCCCTCCACCACAAAAATATCTTCGATAAAGACATCCTTCCACAGCTTGGCGTTTTTGGCGCGCAAGTCAGGATCGGTCTTTGGGGTGGCATAGTAGAGATGCACACGCTCGCGCGTGCGGTTATGGGCGACAGGCTCTAGGAGAATCGCAAAGGCATGATCGCGATGCACGCCCAGCAAGACATTGGGATAAAGCGCGATATATTCAGCGGCGGTGTCCCATGTCTGCGACAGCCCGTCAAAATCAGGAAAGCTTTGACCTTTCTCATCCTTAAGCTGGCGATAGACAAGCGTGCCTTGGCCTGAGAATCTTTGTTCTTCTTCAATGTGATAGTGATCTTCGAGGCGTGAATAGCTGTTCAGGCCTGGATGCACCCATGGCAAGTGATAGCTCTCGCAATAATTCTCGACCGCGAGTTTCCAATTCGTATTCACATCCAAGGTAAAGCAGCTGTCTTCGCCGCCATGATAGAGCGGCTTTTCAAATTCAGCCCAACGGGTGAGGGCGGCTTGGTGTTGGGTTTCAAAATCGGGGGCATCGCCCGACAGGTTGATAAACACCACATCCCGCCAGATATGGCTGCGCACCTCTTTGAGGCCCAAGGTCGCCCGCTCAATCCCTTCATGTTGGTTTTGGCCAGGCCCGCCCACGTGGGGCGTGGCCACAAGGCGGCCATCCTTGGCATAGCACCATGAATGATAGGGGCAGCGGATTGCGCCTTCGATTTTGCGCGGCGCATCGACCAAGATCATACCGCGGTGGCGGCAGATGTTGAAAAAGACCCGCACCTCCCCTGTGTCATCGCGCAAAAGCAGCAGGGGTTGGCCCAAAAATTCAATCGGTTTTGCATCGCCATTTTCAGGCACATCGGCCCCAACGGCCAAAGCGGCCCATTGATGCTCAAGCGCCGCGCGGTTTTCACGAGCGATTGTTGCAGGGTCGGTGTAATGCGCATTCGGCAGGCCATTGGCGCGCGAAATTGGCGCAAGAACGCTGTCGAGATCGTACTTGATAAAATCATCAGGCATAGGTCTTTTCCCCTAAGAAAAGATGCGCCCCAAACGGGGATGATCTTTTTTGAAGGCTAAGGCCACGCTGATCTTATCAAAACGCGACCTTTGAGACTATGGGAAGCGACCTGTGCGGTTACGCACCGCGCGCAATGGCAGCAACGCCTGTGCGGGCAACCTCTAATAGGCCCAAGGGGCGCATGAGATCGGCAAAGGCGTCAATTTTCTCGGGCGTGCCCGTGATTTCAAAGACGAAACTTTCCAAAGTGCTGTCCACCACATTGGCGCGGAAAATCTCGGCAATGCGCAAGGCTTCGACACGATGCTCACCCTTGCCTTTGACCTTAAACAAGGCCAATTCACGGCTGACCATCGCGCCTTCCACGGTGAGGTCATGCACCTCATGGACGGGCACCATACGCTCGAGCTGCATTTTGATTTGGTTGATCACCTGTGGCGTGCCTGAGGTCACAATCGTGATCCGTGACCGATGGCCTGCGTGATCAACCTCAGCCACAGTCAGGCTTTCGATATTATAGCCACGGCCCGAAAACAGCCCGATGACACGAGCCAGAACGCCCGCTTCGTTTTGCACCAAAACCGCAAGCGTGTGGGTTTCAATCGCGTCAGACATATGGCTGCGCAGATCATAGGCCGAATGGCTGCTAGAGCCTTTTTCGATATTGAGCGGAGACATGATTACACCCTTTCCTCAGACCAAGACGCTGCCCTTGGCGTCAATCACGCCTTGGGTTTCAGCCTCGCCCAACAACATTTCATTATGTGCCTTGCCCGATGGGATCATTGGGAAGCAATTTTCATGCTTCTCAACCAAACAGTCGAAAATCACTGGCCCATCATAGGCGAGCATTTCCTTGATCGCCTCATCAAGATCATCAGGATTGTCGCACATGATACCCTTGCATCCGAACGCTTCGGCCAGTTTGACGAAATCTGGCAAGGCCTCTGACCATGAATGGCTGTAGCGTTCACCATGCAGCAATTCCTGCCATTGGCGCACCATGCCAAGACGTTCGTTGTTGAGGATGAATTGCTTGACGGGCAGGCGGTATTGCACGGCCGTGCCCATTTCCTGCATATTCATCAGCCATGATGCCTCGCCCGCCACATTGATCACCAAGGCGTCAGGATGGGCGACCTGCACCCCGATTGAGGCGGGTGTGCCATAGCCCATTGTGCCAAGGCCGCCAGAGGTCATCCAACGATTTGGGTCATCAAAACCCAAATATTGCGCGGCCCACATCTGGTGTTGGCCGACCTCAGTGGTGATGTAGCGATCCATGCCTTTTGTCAGCGCCTCAAGCCGCTCAAGCGCATATTGCGGTTTGATTGTCTTGGTTGAATTTTTATAGCTGAGGCATTTCACGGCGCGCCATTCTTCGATCTGGCCCCACCATTTCTTGACCGCTGCGGAATTCGTTTTGCTGCCGCGCGATTTCCAGATGCGCAGCATATCTTCCAACACATGGGACACATCCCCAATAATGGGGAAATCCGCATGGATCACCTTGTTAATCGAGGAGGGATCAATATCGACATGCGCCTTGAGGCTGTTTGGCGAAAACGCGTTGATGCGCCCTGTGATGCGGTCGTCAAACCGCGCGCCAATGTTGATCATCAAATCGCAGCCATGCATGGCAAGGTTGGCCTCGTAAAGGCCATGCATACCCAGCATCCCCAACCATTTTTCGCCTGATGCAGGATACGCGCCAAGCCCCATCAAGGTTGACGTGATAGGAAATCCAGTCGCCTCGACCAGTTCACGCAGCAGCTTGCTTGCCGCGGGGCCGGAATTGATCACGCCGCCGCCTGTATAAAAAATCGGACGCTCCGCCTGTTCCATGGCCTCGACCAAGGCGGTGATCATCGCGGTGTCGCCTTTGACGCGCGGGGTATAGTGATCAACCTTCGCGCGGGGCTTTTCGACATAGGTGCCTGTTGCGAATTGCACATCTTTTGGAATGTCGATCAAAACGGGGCCGGGGCGGCCTTTCGTGGCGATATGAAACGCCTCGTGAATGGTGGACGACAGATGATCTGTGTCTTTGACCAACCAGTTCATCTTGGTACAGGGGCGGGTGATGCCGACTGTATCGGCCTCTTGGAATGCGTCTGACCCAATCATGAAGGTTGGAACCTGACCCGTCAGAACCACAATTGGGATCGAATCCATCAAGGCATCCACCAACCCTGTCACAGCATTGGTTGCCCCGGGGCCAGAGGTGACCAACACAACACCCGGTTTGCCCGTGGCGCGGGCATAGCCTTCGGCGGCATGCACCGCCCCTTGCTCATGACGCACAAGAATGTGGCGAATGTGATTTTGCTGAAAGATCTCGTCATAGATGGGCAGAACCGCGCCACCTGGATACCCGAACACCGTATCAACGCCTTGTTCAATCAAGGCTTCGACCACCATCTTTGCACCGGTCATCTGACGCGTCATCTGTCTTTGTCCTTCGTTGTACACTTTGGCCGCTACACGGGGCGTTGTTTTATGGGGTGTTGCGAATAAAAAAGCCCTCGGCGATATCCGAGGGCGCATGGGGGTTTTTATGGCTATCGTCACCGACCCACGCGCGCTGTCACTCCCACATTTACGACCACCAAATGTAGCATCCCAATCTCCTATAATCGGGGCGACATTAGGTATCCGCGGGGGGGAGGTCAACAGCGTTTGCAGGGTAGAAATTAAATAAACTGTCTTTTGGTGGCGAAAATACGCAATTTTATATCCCAGAATGGCCCTAATGGATGGTTTTCTGAATTTGACCATCCAACCTTGGGGATGATTGGCCGCTTTTGCTCTGTGATAGGACTGTGCGTTTTGGGGGGCAAGATCGGTGAAACTGCAGGTACCCTTGCGTTTGAAAAGATTCGGAGCGAGGGCGCAGATCATGGCGAGTGCGCCGCGCTCAATTGTAACCTTAAGTTGATCGCTTGCGTAAAATCCATTCACCTATTCTAAAATTAGGTCATAATTTGCGATATATTTTAGGGAAAATGGCTCTTTTGGTAAAAAAATTTTACAAAATCGGGGCTTCGGGCGCGGAAATTGGTTTGCGGCGCAATTTTGTTGCTGTAGCGTGGCAGAACCTTGAAACGAAAAACTGTCGCACCAATGCGGCAGTGTCCGAATGGGAGGAATACTATGGATCGTCGTTCTTTCTTGAGAACGTCTGCCCTTGGGGGGACAGCAGCCGCAGCTTCGACTTTGGCCGCACCACTTTACGCTCAGGGCAATCGTACGCTGACATTGGTAACTTCGGTTCCTGATGGTTTCGCGATCTTTGATGATGCGGCACAGATGGCGGCAGACTATATCACTGCTATGACCGATGGTCAGCTGACCATCAACAAGATGCCTGCAGGCAGCCTTGTTGGCGCGTTCGAAGTGTTTGACGCCGTGTCCTCTGGTCAGGCTGATATGTATCACTCGGCTGATTACTACTTCTTGAACCAGCACCCTGGGTTTGCATTCTTTACATCGGTGCCTTTCGGCATGACGGGTCAAGAATTTGCGAACTGGTACTACAACCGTGGTGGTCACGAGCAGCATAATGAGCTTGCAGGTCTCTTTAACCTGAAGTCTTTCACCTGTGGTAACACTGCAATGCAGCCAGGTGGTTGGTTCAACAAAGAAATCAACTCCGCAGATGACCTTCAGGGTTTGCGCTTCCGCATGCCCGGTCAGGGTGGTCAGGTTCTTGGCCGCTTGGGTGCATCCGTTCAGAACATTCCAGGCGGTGAAATCTATCAGGCGCTTGCCTCTGGTCAGATTGACGGCGCAGAGTGGATTGGTCCGTTCGCGGATGAGCGCATGGGCTTCCAGGAAGCGACCTCTATCTACTACACCTCAGGTTTCCATGAGCCAGGGTCTGCATTGACCTTGTCATTCAACTTGGATGTTTACGAAAGCTTTACGTCTGCACAAAAACAAGTAGTCGATGCAGCGTGTGCGGCAACAAACTCTAAGTCGCTTTCGATGACGCTACAAGAAAATGGCGCTGCACTTGAAAGACTCCGCGCTGGCGGTATCCAAACAAGATCTTTCCCTGATGACGTTTGGAACGCATTTGGCGCTGCAGCTGCTGAAGTGCGCGAAGAGAACATGGGAGATCCTATCTACGCTCAGATCGCAGAAAGCTACTTTGCAGCGATGAAAGAGTCGGTAGGTTGGTTCGATATTGCGGATGGCGAATATATGCGCCAGCGTAACCGTGTAAACGCGGGCTAATCGCCTGAGCTTTGGCTCCTCTCCCGTGCAAACGGGGGAGGAGTTTTTACATCTCCCCAAAGCCGCCCCTCAAAGCGGGACCCACGTAGCACCGAGCGCCTGCAGTTATCTGCGTGTAGCGGTGCATGAGATCCTGTTAAGGCAACGCCCGTTTCTGCAAGGATAGTCATATGATTGATTTCATTGTCTGGGTCTTCACAAATTTTGCGATGGCCCCCTACAATCTGGCAATTGCGCTCATGAGCCCTGGGTCATGGTTAGATTGGAGCAATAACGAGTCCCTCGTGCGGTTCATCTACTATGGTGCATCGGTGGAGTTTTTCTTCGTCGTTTTCACCGCCTTTTTGGTCATTACCCTTATTGGTGCGATCTGGAAGCGCCAAATGCTATGGGTGATGGTGCGCGCATTTGAGGCTATTGCCAATGGCGTTGGCCGCACAGTTGCATGGGTAGGCTTGATAATGGTGCTGCAGCAGGTAATGATCGTATTCCTGCAACGAATTTTTCAGGTCCCCGGTCTTGAGCTTGGGCCGCTTGGTATAAGCTTCACGCAGGATTTGTCATGGTTTGCGGAAGAGCTGAAGCTGTACAATGCTATGATTGTGTGCCTTTGCGTGTCTTACACCTTTGTGCAGGGCGGGCATGTGCGCGTTGACCTTTTTTACTCAGGCATGAGGCACCGCGCAAAGCGCATTATCGACATGGGTGGGGCGCTGTTCTTTATGCTGCCCACAACCGTTCTGACTTATCTATATGCATGGTTTTTTATGTGGCGTCACCTTGTGGTGCCAAATCCTGCCGCCTCAAGCGAGTTGGATCGCATGATCATGCAAGCGCGTGTGTTGCGGTGGAACGTGGAAACCATCGGCTTTAGCCCTAACGGTTTCAACGCCTATTTCATCTTTAAGGTCTTATTGGTCGCCTTCTGCGTCATGGTTTTCATCCATGCAATGGCGGTGTTCTGGCGCGCCTTTCTCGAATATGTCGAGGGCGAAGAAAGTACTGATAAGTATCGTGACCTTGATCCGCAAGATGCAGAGACCCAAGCCTTGCATGCAGCGGGCCATTAAGATCCACGCTAGACGTGCTTGAAGGAAAGAAAACAAAATGATTTTTGGATTGGATGGAATTGAAATCGGTCTGATTATCGTGTTCCTGACGTTGTTTGGCGGGATCATGACAGGCTTCCCCGTTGCCTTTGCTATTGGCGGCGCGGGGATAATATCCTTTGCGGTTATTGCTGCGCTCGACTCTGCGGGATTGTTGATCCACCAAGCGATTGATACGGCCTCTGATCAGTATCGCGCCCTAGTTGACAGTGGGATTTCTCGCGAAGCTATCTCGGTCTTCCGATACCCCGAATTGCCGCGGCTTGAGGAACATCTCTTCCCCGGCGGGTGGGAAATGGCTATGGATCGCAACATTTCCTTCATCGTGAACCGCATGAACGAACGTGTGATCGCGGGTCAGTCTATCGAAACGCTTTTGGCTGTTTTGATGTTTGTTTTGATGGGGATCACGCTTGAGCGGTCTAAGATCGCCGATGACCTGCTGACAACTATGGCGCGCGTCTTTGGCCCGCTGCCCGGTGGCTTGGCGGTGTCCATCGTGATTGTGGGTGCGTTCCTTGCGGCCTCCACGGGGATCGTTGGGGCGACTGTGGTGACCATGGGCCTCTTGGCGCTGCCAACAATGTTGCGCAACAACTACTCGCCCGAACTGGCAACGGGTGTGATTGCGGCCTCTGGCACTTTGGGCCAGATTATCCCGCCCTCTATCGTGATTGTTCTTCTGGGCACATTGGTGGGTGACCTCTATGCTACGGGCCAAGAAACCCGTGCCCAAGTGGCGGGCTGTACCGATGCGCTGACCTATCTGGGCGAGCCTGCCGTTCTTTCCGTTGGCACATTGTTCCAAGCCGCGATTTTGCCAGGTATCTTCCTGGCGTTCCTATATGCCGCCTATGCCTTCGGCTTTGCCTTGTTTAATCCAAGCAAGGCGCCTGCGGTTCAGATGGGGTCGACCAATGCCAGCCCGATCACCCGCAATGAGGCGCTGACATGGTTCTTGGCTGCGCCTGCCGCCCTTATCTTTGCGGTGGTTCTTGGGGCAAGTAGCGGTGTGATTGGCAGCCAGTCGATCTTTGTTTCCAACATGGAAAACAACAGCCGTTCCGCTAGCCTGCGCACGAATGTGAGCGAAAGCTGCCAAGCGGCGATGATTGAGCTGCATGGTCAAGAGGCGTGGGATCAAGCCGTGGTTGAGACGGCCGATATTGCAGCATCAGGTGCAACAGGTGAAACCCGCGAATTGTCCGAGGAGGAAATGGTTGCGGCTCGCGAGGCGGCGATTGCCAATGCAGCACCGATCGGATCTGGCGTGGCTACAATCTTTATCCTCTTGGCATTGATCCTGACCACGGCACGCGGTGTTGCGCCAAATGAACACGCGCGCCCGTTGCTTATCGGTGGTATCGGCGTGGCCTTGGCGTTTGCGGTGGATGTGCTGTTCATCACGCCCGCGACCAGTTCAGGTGCGGCTTGGATCTATCTCGCGCTTCCGTTTGCCCTCACCATTTATGGCTGTCGGATTGCTATGATGCGGATGTCGCAAAACGAACTGTTGCGGGTGGTGTTCCCGCCGCTGGTTCTGATCGTTGCGGTTTTGGGATCTATCCTTGGCGGTATTTCCAACCCAACACCTGCGGCGGCTTTGGGTGCGGCAGGGGCGATCATGCTCGCCGCGCATCGTAAACTGAGCGAAGAAGACAAGAAATCAAAGATCGTAATCTGGGCATCTTTCGCGCTGGTCATCCTGATCTTGGTGGGTGTCAATTTTGATCTGCGCATCAGCCGTTCTGAGGTGCCGCTGCAAGATTGGATTGCCTATTTCATAGCGCAATTTGCCTATCACTTCGCCTTCGGCGGGCTGCTTTACAGCTGCTATGTTCTCTATCGCCGCAGCGTTCTGACGCCTGTGGTGCGGGAAACGGCGAAAGTGACATCGATGGTGTTCACCATTCTTATCGGATCGCAGTTGTTGAACCTTGTTCTGATCTCCTTTGGGGGCGAGCATTACATCCAACAATTCCTGCGCGCCTTCGATAACGAGACGGTCGTGTTCCTCTTGGTGATGCTGATCTTGTTTGTCTTGGGCTTTGTTCTCGATTTTCTCGAGATCATCTACATCGTGATCCCAATCGTGGGGCCTGTGATTTATGGCGGTACATTGGATCCGAAATGGGTGACCATTATGATCGCGGTCAACCTGCAGACCTCGTTCCTGACACCGCCCTTTGGGTTTGCGTTGTTCTATCTGCGCGGGGTGGCCCCTGCCAGCGTGACCACACGCAACATCTATCGTGGCGTGGTTCCCTTCGTGTTAATCCAAGTTCTGGGACTGGGCCTGTTGTGGTTGTTCCCTGATATCGTGACCATCGTGCCTGACCTTCTGCCTAACAATTAAAGGCAGAGAACAGGGTGCATGAAAAAGCGCGGCCCCCCAATTTGGGGGGCCGTTTTCGTTTGGTGCTTATACTGATGTGAACCAGATGGGCCTCAGGGCGTGTCCTGCGAAGATTTCGTTGTCTGCGGAGCCATCAAGTCGGGTAAGGAAATCTGCGCCACTTGTTGCGCAATCGGATCAACCGACAAAGGGTGCGTCTGGTTGGAATATTCATCAGGATTGCCGATCTCCTGCCACGCGCCATAAACATATATTTCAAGGGCTGAGAACCGCGCCTTATAGGCCATTTTATCCGACCCTGGCACCCAATAGCCGAGATAGACATAGGGCAGCCCTGCCTCGCGTGCGAGATCGATATGATCCAAGATCATATGCGTGCCAAGGGATCGGTGATCCAAATCAGGATCAAAGAAGGAATAGACAAGGCTGAGCCCGTCATCGAGGATATCGGTCAGGCAGACCGCCGCTAATCCCGCATCCTTGCCCGCATCGCGATATTCCACCACGCGCGAGCGCACGGGTGTTTCCTCAATCATCGCGGCAAATTCGAACACATCCATATCAGCCATGCCGCCATCGGCGTGGCGCGCATCTAGATAGCGGCGAAAGAGGGTGAATTGCTCTTCCGTGGCCCAAGGGGCACGGGCATTGCGGGTCATCCCCAGATTGCGCTTTTTGGTGCGTTTTTGGCTTTTGCTTGGCACAAAATCCGCCACCCTGATCCGCGCAGAGAGACAGGCGGTGCAATCAGCGCAAGCGGGGCGATAGAGCACATTTTGCGAGCGGCGAAAGCCTTGCTTTGATAGGCTATCGTTCAATTCAGTCGCATGATCGCCCTGTAGTGCGGTAAAAAGCTTTCGTTCCCGCCGATTTGGAAGGTAAGGGCAGGTTTGAGGTGCAGTCACATAGAATTGCGGTGCAATCGGTAAAGTGTGGCGCATGGATCCTCAGCCGCGAAAATTTGAATATAGCCTGCCTCAATGTAGGGGCGTGGGCAAGTAAATTGCAACCATGCCGCGAAAACTGCGCGCTTATTGCGGGCGATTTATGGCGACTGTGCCTAAGAAAAGATCGTGCAGACCCTGTTTGCGCGCGCCCAAAATCATCATGAGGGCAGAAATCGTTTGCGGCAGAACAAAGCCAGAGGCGAGCATGAACAAAAACGTATGCATCATCGCCTCGAAACTATTGAGCCGCGCGCCCGTTGCATTGCGCAATTCAATCGCAATGATCCGCATCCCCCATGTGGCGGATTGGCGGGCAAGGGTGAACCACCGATAGACAAAAGAAAGCGCCACAAAGAATACGGGCCAGAAAAACCACGCAAGCCCTACTGTGAAAATCCCTGTAATCAGCAAGATCACAGTGATCACCAGAACATCAATCACCCAAGCGCCAAAGCGTTTTAGCGCGACATAAGAATAAAATTCGCTTTGCACGTAAGGATCGGGCAGGTGAGACATGATGGGTGTAACCTAATGGCTTCGAGGGAGGGTGAGAAGAACCATACCCCGCCCAAAAGCGCAGGGTGGGGTAAGCGTTGCATTTATGGATCACTCGGCCTGTGGGGCCGGGGCGCCTGTTTTTGCATCACGCTCTTTCATAAAGGCGTCAAATTCGGTTTTGTCCTTGGCTTCGCTCAGACGTCCAAGAAACCCTTCAAAAGCACGCTGCTCATCCTCAAGGCGCTTAAGCGTATCGGCCTTATAGGCGTCAAAGGCGCTGTTGCCTGTGCTGCCACCCATGTGAGCATGGCGCGATTTTTTGCAGGTTTTGAACATGTCTTTTCTCCAGATCATATAAAACAAAAGGGCCAGACCTAAGGGCCAAAATAGGATGAACCCCAGAACCATCGCTGCAATCCATGCAGGTTTGCCACGTTGATCCAAAAACGCCTCGGCCCGCGAGAACCAACCTTGAACAGGGGCAGGGGGCATAAGTGTTTGGCTTTGCATATGCGTTTCTCCTTTGCTGCGCAGCCGCGCCATGATGTTAATGTTAATTACATTAACATCATGTGGGCAGAAAAAACCCCGCCACAAGAGGGCGGAGAAATATTTTTGTAAATTAAGTGCTTTTTCTGCCCATTGCGGCCAAACGTGGCAGCATGGCAGAGAAATCTTTGCCGCGCCCATCTTCGTTTTCGACAAATTGCGTGTAGATCGCCTCAGCCAATGCGCCAAGCGGGGTGGCGGCATCCGCGGCAGTTGCGGCATCCTGCGACAGGCGCAGATCTTTCAGCATCAATTCCGCCGCAAATCCAGGCTTGTAGCCGTTATCAGCGGGGCTTTGCGGCCCAACACCGGGGGCAGGGCAATAGGCATTGATCGACCAACTGGCACCCGATGAGGTCGAGACAACATCAAACATCGCGTGCCGCTCAAGACCCAGCTTATCGGCCAGCGCAAAAGCCTCGCACGTGCCAATCATAGTGATCCCTAGGATCATATTGTTGCAGATCTTTGCCGCCTGACCATTTCCCGCTGCACCGCAATGCACGGCCTTTTGCCCCATGATCTCGAACAGGGGCGCGGCGCGGGTGAAATCCGCCTCATCCCCGCCGACCATGAATGTCAGCGTGCCTGCTGCCGCCCCACCAACGCCCCCTGAGACGGGCGCATCGAGAAACCCGATCCTTTTCGCGGCGGCGGCCTCGGCAATTGCGCGGGCCGCGTCAACCTCAATGGTTGAGCAATCAATCACCAGCGCGCTCTGTGGCAGAACGGCCAAAACTTCATCCGCCACGGCGCGTGCAATCATGCCATTGGGCAGCATGGTGATCACCACTTCAGCCCCATGGGCGGCCTCCGCCGCCGATGTGGCGCAGGAGATCCCGTCAGGTGCGGCAGCCGTGTCGAACCCCGTGACCGTGTGACCTGCGTTTTGCAAATTAAGCGCCATGGGAGCACCCATATTGCCCAATCCGATGAATGCGATCTGCATGGTTTGGCCCCTTATTCCTGCTTAATCCAGTTTCAGCGCCCGTGGCCCCAATGGCAAGAGCAGCGATGCCACCATCGCGGGCGGCACATCGCGCGGGCTGCTATGCATCCAATTCGGGTTGCGGTCTTTGTCGATGATCTGCGCGCGCACACCCTCTAGGAAATCGGCCTTTTCCACTGCGCGCGAGGTAAAGCGGTATTCCTGCTCTAGCGCATTTTCGATTGTGTCGCGCAGGCGCGCACGATGCACCAGTTCCACCGTGCAGGCCATCGACAGGGGTGATTTCTTGCCCATCTCGGCTAAGATGGATTTTGCAAAATCGCTGTCAGAGAATTCCAACGCATTGAGAATATCGCGCAGGGTTTCGCCACCAAAATGGTGGTCAATCTCGGCTTGCAGGGCGGCAAGCGGGGCAACAGGGGAGCTGTGGCCTGAGGCGGCCTGATCCACCAAATCATAATCCGCGCTTTCGCAAAGCTGGGTAATTAATGTGGGCCAATCCGCCTCAGGAATATAATAATCAGCAAAGCCCGCGTAAATCGCATCGGCCCCTGTCATCCGCGCGCCCGTGACGCCCAGATATTCGCCCAAGCGACCTTGGGCGCGGCTCAGGATCAAGGTGCCGCCGACATCTGGCACAAGGCCGATTCCAACCTCAGGCATGGCAAGAATGCTGCTGTCGCCCACGATACGATGCGAGGTGTGACAGCCCAACCCAACGCCGCCGCCCATCGTATAGCCTTGCATGAAGCTGATCACAGGGCGGGGGAAGTGGAATAGCTTTGCGTTCATGCGATATTCATCGGCCCAGTAGCGCGCGCCAATTTCCATATCGCCCGCGCGACCCGCCTCGTAAATTTCGGCAATATCCCCGCCTGCACAAAAGGCCCGCTCGCCTATTGCATCTAGGATCACAATCTCGACTGTCTCATCCGCGGCCCATGCGTCAATCGTTGCGGCAATTTCCGCGCACATGGATTGCGAGAGCGCATTCAGGGCCTGTGGCCGCGTCAGCGTGATACGGCCTGCGCGCCCGTCTTTGCGGATATTGAGGAACTCTGCCTCGCTCATGGCCCCCTCCCTAGTGTCACAGCGAACCCCCGCGCAAGGTCTGCGCGGGGGCTTGTGTTGAGTTTGGTGATTTTCGCGGCAGGATCAATCCATGGCCTTGAAGTTAAACGCAGCCCCTTCCTTGATCCCGCTTGGCCAACGCGAGGTCACGGTCTTGGTGCGGGTGTAGAAACGGAAGGAATCTGGCCCGTGCTGGTTCAAATCGCCAAAACCTGACCGCTTCCAACCGCCAAAGGTGTGATAGGCCAAGGGAACGGGGATTGGCACGTTGATGCCAACCATCCCGATATTCACACGGGACGCAAAATCGCGCGCCGCATCGCCGTCACGGGTAAAGATCGCGGTGCCATTGCCGTATTCGTGATCCATCGCAAGACCCAAAGCCTCTTCATAGGACGCGGCGCGCACAGTCGACAAGACCGGGCCGAAAATCTCGGTTTTATAGATGTCCATGTCGGGGGTGACGCGGTCAAAAAGATGCGCGCCTACAAAGAACCCGTTTTCATAGCCTTGCAGATTGAAATCACGGCCATCGACAACCAATTCCGCGCCCTGATCCACGCCTGTTTGCACAAGGCGCAGGATGTTTTCCTTGGCGGCCTTGGTCACAACGGGCCCGAAATCGACATCATTGCCGGCGGTATAGGGGCCGACCTTCAGCGCCTCGATCCGAGGGACAAGTTTTTCGATCAACCGATCTGCGGTTTCGTCACCCACTGGCACGGCCACGGAAATCGCCATGCAGCGTTCGCCTGCCGCCCCATAACCCGCGCCGACCAAGGCGTCAGCGGCCTGATCCATATCGGCATCGGGCATGATGATCATATGGTTTTTCGCCCCGCCAAAGCATTGGCAACGTTTGCCTTTTTCGGCCGCGCGGCTATAGATATATTGCGCGATTGGGGTCGACCCAACAAAGCCAACGGCCTGAATGATCTCGCTGTCCAAGATGGCATCCACAGCACCCTTATCGCCATTAATCACTTGAAACACGCCATCAGGCAAACCCGCCTCTTTCAGAAGCGCACCCAACATCATCGGGCAGGACGGATCACGTTCCGAAGGTTTGAGGATCATCGCGTTGCCCGATGCCAAGGCAGGGCCCAATTTCCACAAGGGGATCATGGCGGGAAAGTTAAACGGCGTAATCCCTGCAACAACACCCAAAGGTTGGCGCATGGAATACATGTCAATGCCAGGGCCTGCGGCATCTGTGAATTCGCCCTTCAGCAGATGCGGTGCGCCGATACAAAATTCGATCACCTCCAGCCCGCGCTGAACATCGCCTTTCGCATCTGGGAAGGTCTTGCCATGTTCGCGGCTGATGGCCTCGGCCAATTTGTCCATATCGCGGTTAAGAAGGCGCACCAATTCCATCATCACGCGCGCGCGGCGTTGTGGGTTTGTGGCGCCCCATGCAATTTGCGCCTCTGCGGCGGAGGCGATCGCGCGATCCATTTCTTCCTGCGAAGCCAATGCCACCTGCGCCTGCACTTCCCCTGTTGCGGGGTTAAAGACATCCGCTGTGCGGCCTGATGTGCCCGCGACATGCGCGCCGTTAATCCAGTGACCGATCTGTTCCATGATCCCACCCTTTTGTTGAAAATCTACACTTGGTGGCTGTTCTATACTTGCAATCCTGTCGGGAAAAGAGGAAGAAATCCAAATTAGTCTTGCATTTTTGCAAAATGGATGGGGCGATGAATTGGGATGATATCCGTGTCTTTCTGGCCGTTGCGCGGGCCGAAAGCCTGACAGGGGCAGGGAAAACCCTGCGGCTTGATGCGGCCACAATCGGGCGGCGTATTGCACGGCTTGAGGCGCGGCTAGGGGCCGAGCTGTTTGTGAAATCCCCGCAAGGCTATGTCCTGAGCAGCGTAGGCGAGGAGCTTTTGCCCGCGGCCGAGGCTGCCGAGGCGGCCCTTGCCGTTCCTCTTGCGGGCGGGCAGGGGCAGGCGGGGCTGTCTGGCACGGTGCGGATCGGCGCACCTGATGGCTGCGCCAATTATTTGCTGCCACAGGTCTGCGCGGCCATTCGCGCCGATAACCCTGATCTCGATATCCAAATTCTGGCCCTGCCGCGGGTTGTCAACCTATCCAAGCGCGAAGCGGATTTAGCGATTACTGTCAGCCCACCCGATGCGGGGCGGCTTTTGGTGCAAAAGATCACCGATTACCATTTGCATTTGGCAATGCGCGCCGATCTGACGCCGCCTGATGATCTGGCCAAGGCGCGGGATTACGCGGTGGTGGGCTATATTCCCGATATGATTTTCGACAAAGAATTGGACTATCTTGGGCTATTGGGGCGCGGACGGGTGCAGATGGCGTCAAATTCTGTCGCGGTGCAATTGCACATGCTGCGGCAGGGCGGGATTGGCTTTGTGCATGATTTTGCACTGCCTTTTGCGCCCGAATTGCGGATTGTGCTGAAGGATGACATCAGCCTGAAACGGGCCTTTTATCTTGTGCGCCACGAGCAAGATCGGCGCTCTGACAGGTTGGGGCGTTTGGTTGAGGCTTTGTCCGCGGGGCTGCGCGCCGAGGTGGCGCGGCTTGAAGCGGAGGCTCTCGCGCGCTGCTTTTAGCTTGCGTTTCGCGGCGCAATAATGTTGCGTGACCCCGTAATTGCGGCAGCATATGCCAAAGTTGGGAGATTTGCAGATGCGCACAGGCCTATATCCGGGCACATTCGATCCAATCACATTGGGCCATGTCGATATTATCCGCCGTGCGGCCACATTGGTTGATCGATTGGTGATTGGTGTTGCGATCAACCGCGATAAAGGCCCGCTTTTCACCCTTGAGGAACGGGTGGCTATGGTCGAGGCCGAAAGCGCGAAACTGGCGCGCGCCACGGGCATTGAGATTGTTGTACATCCCTTCGACAATCTTTTGATTGATTGTGCGCGCGAGGTTGGGGCGGGGCTTATCATCCGTGGCCTGCGTGCGGTCGCTGATTTCGAATATGAATTCCAGATGGTCGGCATGAACCGCAAATTGGATGATGAGATCAACACTGTCTTTTTGATGGCCGAGGCCGAGCATCAGGCGATTGCCTCAAAACTGGTCAAAGAAATCGCGCGGCTTGGGGGCGATGTCAGCCATTTCGTGCCGCCCGCTGTGCATCAAGCGCTAGACGCGAAATTCTCATCCTGATAGGTCAGGGCCAAAGTCAGATATCCGCAAAAGGAATAAAGGCATGGCCGAGATCAAAGACCCCGAAAACACCATCCTGATGGAGCTGAAAGACGGCACTGTCACTATCGAATTGCTGCCCGAAATTGCGCCTGCGCATTGCGCGCGCATGAAGGAATTGGCGCGTGAAGGCGCCTATGATGGCGTGATCTTTCACCGCGTGATTGACGGGTTCATGGCGCAAACGGGCGATGTTGAACATGGCAATGGTGACAAGGGCGCGAATATCCGCATGGCGGGAACGGGCGGTTCGGACAAGCCTGATTTACCTGCTGAATTTTCTGGCATCCCGCATGATCGCGGCACATTAGGGGCAGCGCGCTCTTCCAACCCCAATTCGGCAAACAGCCAGTTCTTTATCAATTTTAACGACAACCATTTCCTCAATCGCCAATACACCGTTTATGGCCGCGTGATTGCAGGGATGGAGCATATTGACGCGATCACCCGCGGCGAGCCGCCCGCAAACCCTGATAAAATGATCAGCGTGAAGGTGGCCGCAGATGTGTAAGCTTGGCGCAGCGATGGCCTTGCTTCTGGCAAGCCCTGCCTTTGGGGCGGGGCTAGAGATTGATATCGCGGGCGAGGCGAATGGCACGATCGTCATCGACTTGTTCGAGGATGTCGCCCCAGAACATACGGCGCGGATGCTGCAACTGGCCGAAGATGGCGCCTATGATGGCGTGGTGTTTCACCGAGTGATTGATGGGTTCATGGCACAAACGGGCGATGTGGAATATGGCCGCATCGGACAAGATATGCGCTTTGCAGGGCGGGGCGGATCCCAATATCCAGACCTGCCTGCCGAGTTTTCTGATATCAGCTTTGAGCGAGGCGTGGTCGGCATGGCCCGCGCCGCGAACCCAGACAGCGCCAATTCGCAATTCTTCATCATGTTTGCCCCCGTGCCCCAATTGAATGGGGATTACACCGTTGTGGGCGAGGTCACATCGGGGATGGTGATTGTCGATCAGATCAAGCGTGGGCTTGGGCCAAATGGCGCTGTGATTGGCGAACCTGATCAGATGGCGGCTGTTCGGGCCATTCGTGATTGACCAAAGACAAGCCCGCCGTGTTCAGGCGGGCTTGCGTGAAAGATAGCCCCCATGGCCCGCCCTTCGCTTTTGCAGCTTTCGGATATTTCACTGACCTTTGGCGGTGACCCTATTTTTGATGGGTTGGATTTGGTTGTGCATCAGGGGGATCGCGTGGCGCTTGTTGGGCGCAACGGGTCGGGCAAATCGACCTTGATGAAGGTCATGGCGGGGTTGACCGAACCTGACACAGGCAGCATCACAAGCCCGCAAGGCACCTCGGTCGGCTATATGGAACAAGAGCCTTATTTTACGGGCTTTGCCACATTGGGTGATTTTGCCACGGCCACGCTTGGCCCAAGCGAAGCGTGGCGGGTCGAGGCCTTGGCCGATGGTCTTAAGCTGCGTCTTGACGCTGATCCTGCCAAGGCGTCTGGCGGGGAGCGCCGCCGCGCAGCCCTTGCACGGCTTTTGGCCGAAGAGCCTGATATCATGCTCTTGGACGAGCCCACCAACCATCTTGATATCGAGGCCATCGGATGGCTCGAGGCGCGGCTTGAAGAAACCCGCACAGCCTTTGTCGTGATCTCGCATGATCGTGCGTTTTTGAACGCCTTGACCCGCGCCACCTTATGGGTGGATCGCGGGCAGGTGCGCCGCAATGAGCAAGGCTTTGCCAGCTTTGAGGCGTGGCGCGATAAGGTTTGGGACGAGGAAGACACAGCGCGCCACAAATTGGATCGTAAAATCAAATCCGAGGCCCGTTGGGCCGTTGAGGGGATCAGTGCACGGCGCAAACGCAATCAGGGCCGTGTGCGCGCTTTGGCCGATTTGCGCGCAGAACGCGCTGCAATGATCCGCCGCCAATCCACCGCCGCCATGGTGTTGGAGGAGGGCTCGCAATCTGGCCGCAAGGTGATCGAGGCCAAGGGAATTTCAAAATCCTTTGTAGAAACGCAAATTCTCAAACCTTTTGATCTTCGCATTTTGCGCGGGGATCGGGTGGGGTTTGTCGGCCCTAATGGAGCAGGCAAAACCACCTTATTGAATCTCCTGACGGGCCAACTCGCGCCTGACACGGGGCAGGTCACCTTGGGCAAAGGTCTTGAGATGGCGGTGTTTGACCAAAACCGCGCAGGGTTGAACCCCGAGGCCAGTCTGTGGGACAGCCTGACCTTAGATCGTGAGATTGCGGTGAATGGATCATCTGATCAGGTCATGGTGCGCGGCAGCCCTCGCCATGTGATGGGCTATCTCAAAGATTTCCTGTTTGACGAGGCGCAAGCGCGCGCGCCTGTGCGCTCCCTCTCGGGTGGCGAGCGGGCGCGATTGATGCTTGCCAAAATCATGGCGCGCGAAAGCAATCTTTTGATCTTGGACGAACCGACCAATGATCTGGATATCGAGACATTGGATTTGCTGCAAGACCTGCTTGGCGACTATGCGGGCACGGTTCTTTTGGTCAGCCATGACCGCGATTTTCTGGATCGGGTTGCCACCAGCACGGTTGTCCTTGAGGGGCAGGGCCGTGCGCAGGTCTATGCGGGTGGATGGAGCGATGCCTTGGCCCAAGGCGCGCGGATTGGGGCGGCGCAGGAGGATCGCGAAGCACCGCCTGCCGCAAAATCAGGCCCTGATCGGGTGGTGTCAAATGCGGGTGCAAAACCCGCTGCGGGTCTCAGTTTCACGGAAACTCATCGTCTCAATGAGTTGCCATCGGTGATTGCGCGGCTTGAGGCGGAAATGGGCAAGCTGTCTGAATTGCTGTCTGACCCTGATCTCTACACGCGCGAGCCTGTCAAATTCGCCAAAGCGACCGAGGCCTTGGCCGAACGTCAGGCGAAACTTGCGGCTGCCGAAGAAGAATGGCTGCTGCTTGAGGAAAAGGCGCAAGGGGTGTGAGCGCCCAAACGGCGCTAATATTCGACAGGGTTAAACGTCCAATTCCTCAACAAAGCGCGCATTATCTTGGATGTATTGGAACCGCAATTCGGGCTTTTTGCCCATCAAACGTTCCACCAGATCCCCGGTTTCGCCGGGCGTGTCCTCATCCACTGTGACACTGATCAACTTGCGCGAGGCGGGATCCATCGTGGTTTCCTTTAGGTCTTTGGCGTCCATCTCGCCCAGACCCTTAAATCGGCTCACATCAATCTTGCCGCGCCCGCCTAAGCCACGCGCCATCCAGCTCTCTTTCTCGGCCTCATCAAGGGCATAAACCCGATGCGCGCCTTGGGTCAGGCGGAACAAGGGCGGGCAGGCGAGATAGAGATGACCCTGATCAATCATCGGACGCATCTGGGTGAAGAAAAATGTCATCAAGAGCGAGGCGATATGCGCCCCATCGACATCCGCATCGGTCATGATGATGATTTTGTCATAACGCAAATCTTCAACATTGAACTTCGTGCCCATCGACACGCCCAGCGCCTGACACAGATCGTTGATCTCTTGGTTTTGGCCCATTTTGGAGGAGGCCGCACCAAGCACGTTCAAAATTTTACCACGCAGAGGCAGCAGGGCTTGGGTCTTGCGGTCGCGGGCCATTTTGGCAGACCCGCCCGCACTGTCGCCTTCCACGATAAACAATTCGGTGCCTTCGCGGTTCGTGGCCGAACAATCCACCAACTTGCCCGGCAGACGCAGGCGCTTGGTGGCGGATTTGCGCTGTGTTTCTTTTTCTTGTCTGCGGCGCATGCGTTCTTCGGCGCGTAGGATCAGAAAATCGAGGATCGCACCCGCCGATTTGGTATCGGCGGCTAACCAATTGTCAAAGCGGTCGCGCACCGCCCCTTCGACCATGCGCGCCGCTTCGGTGGTGGCGAGGCGGTCTTTGGTTTGCCCGACAAATTCGGGTTCGGCGATAAAGCATGACACCAGCGCACACCCGCCCGCAGTCAGATCTTCGCGGGTGATGTTCGCGGCCTTGCGATTGCCCGCCAATTCGCCATAGGCGCGAATGCCCTTCAGGATCGCCGCCCAAAAACCAGCCTCATGGGTGCCGCCCTCAGGCGTGGGAACGGTGTTACAATAAGATTGGATGAACCCATCGCGCGCAGGTGTCCAATTAATCGCCCATTCGACCGAACCCGCCGCACCGAAGCGTTCTTGAAACTCTACCTTGCCCGCAAAGGGGGCTTGCGCATAGGTCGCGGCATTTCCCAAAACCTCGCCCAGATAATCAGCCAAGCCGCCCGGGAAATGGAACGTGGCCTCTTGTGGGGTTTCGCCGTCATCAATTGCGGATTTCCAACGAATTTCCACGCCTGAAAACAAATAGGCCTTAGAGCGCACCATTTTGAAAAGGCGGGCAGGCTTAAAGCGATGGCTGCCAAAGATTTGTTCATCGGCATGAAAGCTGACTTGCGTGCCGCGCCGATTGGGGGCCGCGCCAAGGTTCTGCAATCCCCCTTGGGGCAGGCCGCGCGAGAATTCTTGCGCGTACAGCGTGCGATTTCGGGCCACCTCGACCCGCAAATGATCGGAAAGCGCATTCACGACCGATGCCCCAACCCCGTGCAAACCGCCCGAGGTTTGATAGGCCTTGCCCGAAAACTTACCGCCCGCGTGGAGGGTGCACAAAATCACCTCAAGCGCGGATTTGTCGGGGAATTTGGGATGCGGATCAATCGGCATCCCGCGGCCATTGTCGCGGATTGTGACGGTGTAATCTGCGGCCAGTTCAATCTCAATCCGATTGGCATGGCCCGCGACAGCCTCGTCCATCGAGTTGTCAAGGATTTCCGCCACCAAATGGTGCAAGGCGCGTTCATCGGTGCCGCCAATATACATGCCCGGGCGCTTGCGGACGGGTTCCAACCCTTCCAACACCTCAATAGATGAGGCGTCATAGGCCTGTTCCGAGGCCGCTTGGCCCAAAAGATCATCCGCCATGCTCTGCTCAATCACATTTTTGCTTTACGATTTTGCCTATATTGGCAGCTTTATCTCGCGGCGAAAAGCCAAAAACGGCCTTGCAAACCACTACATCTTGGGCGCTTGCGCGTGTTTGCATGTCAACCAAATCTAAATTTGCGCCAGATCAAATACAGGCGCGCGTCAATTTGTTACTTGGATTTTCAACAGCGAAGGGACTATCTGACACGCATCGCTGGCCGTTATGCCTTAAACCACGGCCTGCGCGCGGAAATGTAAGGAGACGAGTGTGTATTATAACAACGCCCTTAATCATGCCTTGGATAGCCTTCACAACGAGGGTCGCTATCGCACGTTCATTGATATTGAACGCCGCAAGGGACAATTTCCGCACGCAACTTGGACGCGGCCCGATGGCAGCCAGCAGGATATCACGGTCTGGTGCGGCAATGATTATTTGGGCATGGGGCAACACCCTGTCGTTTTGAACGCTATGCACGAGGCGCTTGACGCCACAGGCGCAGGGTCTGGCGGCACGCGCAACATTTCAGGCAGCACTGTCTATCACAAACGCCTTGAGGCGGAATTGGCCGATTTGCACGACAAAGAGGCGGCGCTTGTGTTCACCTCTGCCTATATTGCCAATGATGCCACCCTCTCGACCCTGCCGCGGCTGTTTCCGGGTCTGATCATCTATTCGGATGAGTTGAACCACGCCTCTATGATTGAGGGCATTCGCCGCAATGGCGGGGTAAAGCGCGTGTTCAAACACAATGATCTTGCTGATTTGCGCGCCAAACTGGCGGCAGATGATCCTGCTGCGCCAAAATTGATTGCCTTTGAATCGGTCTATTCGATGGATGGCGATTTTGGCCCGATTTCGGGGATCGTAGAATTGGCCGAGGAATTCGGCGCCTTGACCTATTTGGACGAGGTTCACGCGGTGGGGATGTATAGCCCACGCGGGGGCGGGGTGGCCCAAAAACTGGGCTTGTCGGATCGTATCGACATTATCAATGGCACGCTTGGCAAAGCCTATGGTGTGATGGGCGGATATATCGCGGCATCGGCCAAAATGTGTGATGCTGTGCGCTCCTATGCGCCGGGTTTCATTTTTACAACATCACTGCCACCTGTGGTTGCAGCAGGCGCTGCCGCTTCGGTTGCGCATCTTAAGACGGATCAGGCCCTGCGGGATCTGCATCAAGAGCGCGCGGCAGTTCTGAAACTGCGCCTAAAGGGGATGGGGCTGCCTATCATTGATCACGGCAGCCATATTGTGCCTGTGATCGTAGGTGACCCTGTTCATACTAAGAAAATCTCGGATATGCTTTTGCGGGATCACGGGATTTATGTGCAGCCCATCAATTTCCCAACTGTTCCCCGCGGGACAGAGCGGTTACGCTTTACCCCAAGCCCTGTGCATGACCCCAAAATGATGGATGCTTTGGTGCATGCCATGGATCGCCTCTGGAGCCATTGTGCGCTGAATCGTGCCGAGTTGGCGGGTTAATACACAATAAGTTTATCACCTAGCCTAGCTTATGCTATTCTGTCTTTGGGGGATGACGGGGCCGATACGAATCGGCCTTGTGATATATGGGCAACGGAAAAGCAGTTTTGGCCAGAAACGGCATCCAAGGGCAGGTTGAGCGGGGCGCCAAATGGGGCATGATGAGACGGGGATGATGGGGGCATCAACAGAAGAATTGCACAGCGAATTGCTGATGGATGTGCCTTTGGGCGATCTGATGCGCGGTGAACGCGCAACCATGGGTAAATCGCTACAGGATGTTGAGGCGGATTTGCGGATCCGTGCCTCATATATCGCCGCTATCGAAAACGCAGATTTAACGGTCTTTACCTCGCGCGGGTTTATCGCGGGTTATGTGCGGTCATATGCGCGGTATCTGGGTCTTGACCCTGAATGGGTGTTTTCGCGGTTTTGCGAGGAAACAGGGTTTTCAGGGGTCGGCGGGTTCTCTCCCGAGGTGGATCGCACCGCGCGCAGACCGCAGAAAATTGAAATGCCCAAAGGCCAGATGGGCGGCCTGCAAGAAGACCGCCGCTTTTCAAAGCGCCATGTTTTATACGACACGGATGACGGGTTTCTCCCTCGACTTGAGGCGGGCGCGCTTGGCTCGCTTTTTGTCTTGTCGGTGGTTTTGCTTGGCGTGGGCTATGGCGCGTGGGTCTTGCTCAATGATTTTCAGCGCGTTCAATTCGCACCTGTCGCTGATACGCCCGTTGCATTAACAGCGCTTGACCCGCTGCCCTTGCCGCAAAACACAACCAGCGATTTGACCGATGCAAGCCCCGCTCTGCCCGCCCGAGAAGAGACGCGCGACAGTGCCGCGATGGAGCGTCTTTATCGCCCCACCTTGCTTGAGGCCCCGGTCTTGGTGCCGCGTGACCGCGCCATCAGCACCTTGAACCCCTCAACCACAGGGGCTTTTGCCCGCGATAACAGCCCCGTCTTGCGCCCCGATGATATCTCGCGCGCGATTGCCGCCGCAGGAGGGGGGGAGGCCGCACCGACCGCCTCAACCAGCAATCCGCCCGTGACCCAAGAGCCGCGCGATGAGGTCGTCCTGTTTGCTGTGCGCCCCTCATGGATCAGGATCACCACGACCGATGGCACCGTTCTTTTTGAGGGCACGTTGAATGCGGGCGATAGTTATACCGTCCCCGTCATGGATGAGGAGCCCGTGCTGCGCGCAGGCAATTCAAGTGCGCTGTATTTTGCGCTGAACTCTGTCACCTTTGGCCCTGCGGGTGAAGGCAGCAGTGTGATTAAGGATGTGCCGATTTCTGCCGATCAGATTCAAACCCGCTATTCCATTGCAAGCGCGGCCTCTGATCCACAATTGCCCGAAGTGGCGCAATTGGTTCTCGAGCGCCTGGGGCAAGGCGAATAAATCGGGGGCCTGTTCGCGCTCTGCGTGTCCAAGCATTGTGCAATCGGTGGCAAGGGCTTATCTTGCGCGGTGAAGCGTCTTTGCGATGCGACAAGATAAAGGTCACACTCCCCATGTCTCATAATCCGATCCGCCCTTGGCGCAATATCGACCGCCGCAAAAGCCGTCAGATTCATGTAGGCTCTGTGCCAGTTGGGGGGGATGCACCGATTGCCGTACAAACCATGACCAACACCCCCACCACCGATATAAAGGCGACCATCGCACAGGTGCAGGCCTGTGCCGAGGCAGGCGCTGATATCGTGCGCGTCTCCGTGCCAGACGAGGCCAGCTCGAAGGCGCTGAAAGAAATTGTGCGCGAAAGCCCTGTGCCAATCGTTGCAGATATCCATTTCCATTATAAACGCGGCATTGAGGCGGCAGAGGCAGGCGCGGCCTGTTTGCGGATCAATCCTGGCAATATTGGCGATGCAACCCGTGTGCGTGAGGTGATCAAGGCCGCCCGTGATCATAATTGCTCGATCCGTATCGGGGTGAATGCGGGCTCCTTGGAAAAGCACTTGCTTGAGAAATATGCCGAACCTTGCCCTGAGGCAATGATTGAATCAGGTCTCGATCACATTCGGATCTTGCAAGATAATGATTTTCACGAGTTCAAAATCTCGGTCAAAGCGTCCGATGTGTTTTTGGCGGCTGCGGCTTATCAAGGTCTGGCTGAGGCCACCGATGCCCCGATCCATTTGGGCATCACTGAAGCAGGCGGTTTGACCTCTGGCACGATCAAATCTGCAATTGGTTTGGGCAACCTGCTGTGGATGGGGATTGGCGACACGATCCGTGTCAGCCTTTCTGCCGATCCTGTGCAAGAGGTGAAAGTTGGCTATGAGATCCTCAAATCCTTGGGCCTGCGCCATCGCGGAGTGAATATCATTTCCTGCCCATCTTGCGCGCGTCAGGGCTTTGATGTGATCAAAACAGTCGAGGCTTTGGAAAAGCGTCTTGAGCATATCAAAACCCCGATGAGCCTTTCGATTATCGGCTGTGTGGTCAACGGGCCGGGCGAGGCGCTGATGACCGATGTGGGCTTTACAGGCGGCGGTGCTGGGTCAGGTATGGTCTATCTTGCAGGCAAACAAAGCCACAAGCTGAACAATGACCAAATGATCGACCATATCATAGAGCAGGTCGAAAAAAAGGCCGCCCAACTTGAGGCGGCCCAGAAAACCGACGCGGCGGAATAACCCCTTAGGGGATCAGACGCGCCACATAGGGGGGCAGGGCGAACGCGCCGCGATGCACCTCGGGGGTATAATAATCTGTGCTGATCCCTGCCGCTTTGAACCGCGCCTCAAGGGTGGTAAGATCAACATGCCGCGCGTTACTGTCACTGCCCCAGCCAAAGGCCATAGGCCCGCCTGCATAGGTCGGAATGCTCGCCAGATAGCAGTTGTAATCAGAAAATAGCGTCTTGAAGGCCCGCATTGTGCCTGTCAGCTCATCCCCTTGCAGGAATGGAACCCCGTTTTGAGTGACCAAAATCCCACCTTCGGCCAAACGCGCCTTGGCGTGGCCGTAGAAATGATCGGTAAAGAGAACCTCACCGGGGCCAACGGGATCAGTGCTGTCGATGATGATGACATCATAGACATCCGCGTTTTGTTTCATGAACACGGCACCATCATTGATCACAAGATCAAGGCGGAGGTCATCAAAGGCCCCATCTGAAATAGCGGCCAGATATTTCTTGGAAAAATCCACCACGCCCGCGTCAATCTCGACCATGGTCACCTGTTCGATGCTGTCATGTTTCAGCACCTCGCGCGCCATGCCACCATCGCCGCCGCCCACAATCAGCACGCGCTTGGCGGCCCCATGGGCCAAGATCGGCACATGGGTCAGCATTTCATGATAGATGAAATTATCCGCTTCGGTCACCTGCACCACGCCATCAAGAGTTAAGATGCGCCCGAAAGTGGGGTTTTCAAACACGCGTAGGCGTTGGTGATCGGTTTCGCTGTCATAATGCATTTGCGCCACGCGCAAGGCTTGCCCGTGATCTTGGTGCAGACGCTCAACGCTCCAATCGCGCGTGGTTTCAGGATCGCTCATCGGCGGCCTCCTTTCGGGCAGTTTGGGGCAGGGGGAGGGGCGGGGTTTCACCGCCCCGGCACGCGCAGTTATGCCGCGGCAATCGCCTCGGTCACCAGGCCTTCGCCGCGCAGCAATTCTGTGACGCGCACATCTTGCGTGCCAAAGGCCGCTTTAAGCACATCCACCGCGCGCCATGGTTCGGCATCGCCGCACATAAAGACGTCAAATGCGCCATAGCCAATCTCGGGCCATGTATGCACGGAGATGTGGCTTTCCGCCAAAACCGCCACACCCGACACGCCTTGGGGGCTGAATTTGTGGGTATGAATGTGCAGAAGCGTTGCCCCACATTCGCGCACGCAGTCGCGAAATGCAGTTTGAATCCGCGCCTCATCATCAAGGCCATGGCCATTGACGACTTCGAGGATCAGATGCGTGCCCGCGAAAACGCGGCCATCGCGGCGAATGAAGTGATCATCGCGTGTTTCATCGAACACGCTTCGGTCAGCCGAAAGGCTGTGAGTGTCTTCCGCATGGGCGCCTGTCTCCAGACCAGTCCCCAGTTGGAAGAGGTCGGCGCTAGACATAGCACGCCCCCTTCTTACCAGCAGATTGATGTGGTGGGCCCTTAGCGCCCCCCCGCTGGTGGCAGCGAGGTTGGGATCGGCACCCGGTTCGTAAGGTGGCGACCTAGTGCGTCATGTTTCCCATTTCAAGGAAAATCTTGGCATATGTTCCGATTCTTTTTATTCGGCCACGAAATCGGCCTGTTTCGCCCCGGTCAGTCGCAAAAGCTGTTCGGGGGAGATGCCGAAAATATGGCGCGGTGTGCCTGCCGCCGCGTATACCAAATCAAAGGCTAAAAGCCGCGGGTCAAACCATATGCGCAAGGGGCTCAGATGCCCGACAGGGGCCACGCCCCCGATTGCAAAGCCCGTGACACGGCGAATCGTGTCGGCATCCGCCCGCGCCAAGGCGCACCCAGTCAGGGCTTCGGCCCGCGAGGGATCGACCTGATTACCGCCTGCGGTGATGAACAAAACCAACTCACCGCTCGCGACCTCGCGGAATATGATTGATTTCGCAATTTGATCGATTTGGCATTGCGCCGCACGCGCCGCATCTTCGGCGGTGCGGGTGCCTTCGGCCATCTCAAGGATCACAGGCTCTAGCCCCGCCCTCTCTAGGGCATGGGCCACGCTGGCAAGGCTTTTGCTCATGCGCATTCCCTTCTATCATCTGTCACAACCTTTGAGCGCAAACGCATGATAATGACAAGATGACCAAAAACGCCGCCCCCTTCGCCACTCGGATCACCCGCGCCCCCCTTGCCTATGACGGCGCCTTGGCGACAGGTCTCTTCGCGGATCTGCCCCAATTGAACGACCTTGCGCCTGAACTGCGTGAGGTCATCCATGGCGTTGCCGGATGTGCGCCGTATCTGGCGGGCCTGATCCGCCGCGAAGTCGATTGGTTAATCCCCACCCTCAGCGCCGCGCCTGAGGCGGGTATGGCTGCAATTTTGGCAGAGGCGGCCGCCTTGGGGGCCAGTGATCTGGATGCGGGGCTGCGCCGCCTCAAACGCCGCGCCGCGATCCTTGTGGCTTTGGCCGATTGTGGCGGTGTTTGGGATTTGTTGACCACCACGGCCCTCTGGTCGCAATTCGCCGATGCCTGTGTGCAGGCGGCGCTACGGGTTCATGTTGGGGCCGAGGCGCGGCGCGGACGCATTCCGACCCAAACCGAGGAGGATGCGCTGCGCGATGGCGCGGGAATGGTGGTGCTTGCGATGGGGAAAATGGGGGCGGGGGAGTTGAATTATTCCTCTGACATTGACCTGATCTGCCTCTTTGATGAGACAAGATTCGATGCAGGTGATGAGATGGAGGCGCGCACAGGGTTCGTTCGCGCAACCCGCCGCATTGCCGCAAGTTTGGGGGAAATCACATCCGAAGGTTATGTGTTCCGCACCGATCTTCGGCTGCGCCCTGATGCCTCTGTGACGCCCGTCTGTATCTCAATGGTTGCGGCTGAACGCTATTACGAGGCGGAGGGGCGAAATTGGGAGCGCGCCGCATATATCAAGGCGCGCGCTGCCGCAGGTGATCTTGCGGCAGGGGAGCGGTTCTTGAAAACCCTCACCCCTTTCGTGTGGCGCAAGCATTTGGATTTTGCCGCTATCCGTGACACCCAAGACATGCGCCAGCGTATTCGCGACCATAAGGGCCTGCATGGGTTCACCCTTGAGGGGCATAATATGAAACTGGGGGCGGGCGGCATTCGTGAGATTGAATTTTTTGCCCAGACCCGCCAATTGGTGGCGGGTGGCAGAGATCCCGATTTGCGGATGCGGCGCACGGTTGATGCTTTGGCCGCCTTGGCCAAGAAATCATGGGTTGATCCAGAAGTCACAGAAAGCCTGACTGCGCATTACATTGCGCATCGCCAGGTTGAGCATCGTTTGCAGATGATCCATGACGCGCAGACGCACAGCTTGCCCAAATCGCCCGAAGGGTTTGCGCGGCTTGCGGCCTTTATGGGCGGGGGCGATGTCGCCACATTTCGTGCCGCGCTTCTGACGCGATTGCACGCAGTTGATGACGCCTGCGAGCCGTTTTACACACCGCAAAAGCAAGCTAAGATTGAACATGAAGATGTCACTCTTACTCCCTCACAAATTGAGATTTTATCACGTTGGCCGGGCTATTCCTGTTTGCGCGCATCACGCGGGCGCGAGATTTTCGAACAGATCAAACCCGCCCTATTGACCAAGCTGATGAAATCCGCAAATCCAGATGAAAGTCTTTCGAATTTTAACAGCTTTCTCAAAGGTTTGCCTGCGGGTGTTCAACTATTTTCTTTATTCCAGTCAAACCCGTCATTGATTGATCTTTTGGCCGATATCTGCGCAACAGCGCCCGCGCTTTCCATATACTTGTCGCGCAATGCTAAAGTTCTAGATGTGGTTCTCAGCGGTGGGTTCTTTGCGCCATGGCCCGCACGGGACGAATTGCTGCAATCTCTCAGCAGCGCGCTTGAAGGGCTTGATTATGAAGGACAGTTGGACGCCGCGCGCCGTTGGCTGAAAGAATGGCATTTCCGTGTTGGGGTGCATCACCTGCGCGGCCTGATTGAGGCCGAAGAAGCGGCCAAGCAATATACCGATTTGGCCGATGTGGTGATTGCCTGTTTCTGGCCTTTGGTCTGTTCGGAATTGGCCAAAAAACATGGGGTCGCGCCGGGTCGCGGTGGGGTTGTTTTGGCCATGGGGAGCCTTGGGGCTGCGCGGCTCACCGCGGGATCGGATTTGGATTTGATCGTCATTTATGACGCGGGTGGTGTTGAGATTACGGATGGTCCGCGCCCATTGGACGCGCGGGGGTGGTTCTCGAAGGCGACAAAAATGCTGATCACCGCACTCTCTGCACCGACCTCAGAGGGGCGGCTTTACGAGGTTGATATGCGTCTGCGACCCTCAGGCCGCAAGGGGCCGGTTGCGACATCGTTGGAGGCCTTCACGCATTATCAAATGAATGAGGCATGGGGGTGGGAGCATATGGCCCTCACCCGCGCACGGGTTGTTGCAGGCGATGCAAGCCTTGGCGCAGATGTAGAAGCGACGCGGATGCAGGTGATCCAAACCCCGCGCAAGCCAAGCACAATCATCGCGGATTTGGCCGATATGCGCCAACGCCTTGCGGCGGCAGGGCGCAAGGGCAGCACCTTTGACGTCAAGGCGGGCATGGGCGGTATGCAGGATATTGATCTGATCGGGCAGGCGGGCTCGCTGATCGCGGGCAGTGCGGCCCGTGCCACCGCGCGCCATCTGCGCGCAGCGGCCAAATGCGGTTGGCTGACCCAAGCAGAAGCGGAGGCCTTATCCGCCGCGCATGCGCTATTTTCTCGTGCGGCGCAGGCTGCACGCCTCTTGACGGACGCGCCGCTTGATCCAAGTGATATCGGGCAGGGCGGGCTAGAATTTCTGGTGCGCGCCACGGGCCACGCGGATCGCGCCAGTTTGGAAACTGCGCTTGACGCTGGCCGCGTGGAATCTGTCGCAATTATCGAGGCCGCTTTGACGCGCAAGCCCTAGATCGGCCAAGGGCATATAGGATGCAGGAGTTTCGGTGTTATGAAGGGCGATATCTATGATCCAAAGGCGCTGATCCGCGAGGCCTATCGCATCGAGGGGATCACGCGGGGCGAATGCCGCACGATTTTCATGGATTGGGCATTGTCCATCACCGCGGATGACCCCAAAACCTATATTCGCCATCTACTTGAGCAATATGCAGCCGAAGATAAAGGGCACCCGATGAGCGAAACCCTGCGCGAGGCGCTTGAGCAAGCCCCGCGCGCTGTGCGCCGTGGGGGACGCGCCGCACGGGGGGGGCAATAAGTATTATTTGACGATTATGTCAGGTTTGCTCGCATGGGTGCCCCGCTCGCGATAGGGGGTGGTGTCATATTGCGCCCGGTAGCATTTTGAAAAATGCGAGGGGGATGCAAAGCCGCAGGCCAATGCCACATTGATCACGCTCATATCGGTTTGCATCAGCAGATTGCGCGCTTTGGCAAGGCGCAATTCCATATAATATCGCTTGGGGCTGCGGTTCAGGTAACGGCGGAACAATCGCTCTAATTGGCGCGTGGACATTCCGACCTCCTTGGCCAAACTTGCCGGGCTGATCGGGTCTTCGATATTATGCTCCATCATCCGAATAACTTGGCTGAGTTTTGGATGACGCACGCCGATGCGGGTTGGAATTGACAGGCGCTGCGTGTCTTGGTCGGTGCGGATCGAGGTATAGATTAACTGATCAGCCACCAAATTCGCCAATTCTTCGCCGTGATCATTGGCGATGATTTTCAGCATCAAATCAATCGAGGCGGTGCCGCCTGCGGTGGTGATGCGGTTGCCATCAATCACAAAGACCGATTTTGTAAGGGTGACGTCTTCGAATTCCTCGGAAAAGCTGTCTTGGTTTTCCCAATGGATCGTGGCGCGTTTGCCGTCCAACAGCCCCGCCTTGGCCAAAGTATAGCCTGCGGTGCACAGCCCGCCCACAACCGAACCGCGCCGCGCCTCGCGCCGCAACCAGTTGAGAATGCGCTTCGTTGTGGCGGATTGCACATCAATCCCGCCGCACAGCATGATTGTGTCTTCGCGGGTCAGCTCTTCGAGATCCATATCTAGCTTATAGCCGATCCCCGCAGAGCAATACGCAACCTCGCCCCCATCCCCCGCTAAGGCCCATTCATAGAGTGTGCGTCCCGACATCCGATTGGCAATGCGCAAAGCTTCGATTGCAGAGGCAAAGCAGAGCATCGTAAAGCGATCCAACAGCACGAAAACATAGCGTTTCGCGGCGTCTGCATCGCGGGGGGTTGGTCTGCTCATCTCCAGAGTCCTTTGAACAAAGCCACAGTCATTAAACATCGCACCGAGGCGCATATCACGATGCAACCTTACGTGGTCGTTTCTCTAGCGAAACCACCAAATTGCGCGCGCCGCAAGCCCCCCTTTTGTTCCGTAGCTTGCGAAATTGCCATTGGACGCGGGGGGTTTCCGCGTCTATAAGCAGGGCGAAATCGTAATTTTTATGGAAGACCGAAGGAGGCTCCCATGGGTGCTGAAGCCGCACAAACATGGACGAAATCTAGCTGGCGCAGTAAGCCGCGCGTGCAGATGCCTGATTATCCTGATCAGGCAGCATTGGCGGCGGTTGAGGCGCAGCTTGGTAAATATCCTCCTCTGGTTTTTGCGGGTGAGGCGCGCCGCCTCAAAGCCGCGCTTGGCAAAGCGGCCCGTGGTGAGGCGTTTTTGCTGCAAGGGGGCGATTGCGCCGAAAGCTTTGCTGAATTTTCGGCAGATTCCATTCGCGACACCTTCAAAGTCATGCTGCAAATGGCGATGATCTTGACCTATGGCGCCAAGGTTCCCGTGGTCAAAGTGGGCCGTATGGCAGGGCAATTCGCCAAGCCGCGCTCGGCGCCCACTGAGGTGATAAACGGGGTCGAGTTGCCCTCTTATCGCGGTGATATCATCAACGAGTTGGCCTTCACGCCCGAGGCGCGCATTCCTGACCCTGCCAAGATGTTGCAGGCCTATACTCAGGCTGCCGCTTCGTTGAATCTGTTGCGGGCTTTCTCAACGGGTGGTTTCGCAGATATCGAACGGGTGCATAGCTGGACCTTGGGCTTTACCGATCACGATGATGCGGAGAGATACCGCGACATGGCCAATCATATCCAAGATAGCCTCGATTTCATGCGCGCGGCTGGCATCAGCCCACAGACCACACATGAATTGCACAGTGTCGATTTCTACACGAGCCATGAGGCGCTGTTGTTGGAATATGAGGAAGCCCTGTGTCGGATTGACTCGACCACGGGCAAACCGATTGCAGGCTCGGGTCATATGATCTGGATTGGCGACCGCACCCGTCAGCCAGAGGGCGCGCATGTTGAATTCTGTGCAGGGGTGCAAAACCCGATTGGTCTGAAATGCGGCCCAACCACCACCGAGGATGATCTGAAAATCCTTATGGATAAGTTGAACCCAGAAAATGAGGCAGGTCGCCTGACATTGATTGCGCGCTTTGGTGCGGGCAAAGTTGGCGATCATCTGCCACGCCTTGTGCGCACGGTGCAATCGCACGGGGCAAATGTGGTCTGGAGCTGTGACCCAATGCACGGCAACACGATCAAATCGGCCAGTGGGTTTAAGACGCGGCCCTTCGACTCGGTTTTGCGGGAGGTGCAGGAATTCTTTGCCATCCACCGCGCCGAAGGCACCATTCCGGGCGGGGTACATTTCGAGATGACAGGCAAAGATGTCACCGAATGCACAGGTGGCGTGCGCGCTGTGACTGATGAGGATCTCTCAAGCCGCTATCACACGGCCTGTGATCCGCGCCTCAATGCCAGCCAGTCGCTTGAATTGGCCTTCTTGGTGGCGGAGGAATTGTCCTCAACCCGCTGTGATGCAGCTGCAGCGGCGGCGGGATAAAACCCCGCCGCGCTGATGAGCTAGCCTGCGCGCCCCCCTGACAAGACGCGCAGATAGGGCACTTTGGTGGGTTTCATGTCCATATGGGGCGGCGGCGTTACAGCCGCCGTTTCTTTATAGAGCGGGTGCAGATCCGTGCGCTCAATCTCAAATCGATAGGGCGCATGGTTAAGCGGCCCTTTGGTCACATAAGCCCCAATGGCGCGATCAATCACGCCCGAGGCGCTTTGCAAGGGCAAAAGGATCATGCGCGCCAAAACGGGTGGCTCAATCCCACTATAGTTGCTTTGTAGTCTTATATCCAATTCCGCAGGCCCCGTGAAAACAGGCTCGACCGCAGCGGCAAAGCGCGGGCATTCATTATAGGCAAAAAAACACCGCAGCGGCATTCCGCGCAGTTCCATCCCCATAACATCGCATAAATGCGTGCCGCCCAGTTTTAGGCGCAAAATCTCGCCGCCGAGATTTTCCACCAAAAACACGAATGGTAGGGCCGCGCCTAAAATATGCGGCTACAAATCGCGTGCTTTGGGTGGTTGGTGGGCGGTGTCACGCAAACTGTTCCAATGCTGCCGCAATCGCGTGAAGGCTATATGGTGATCAAGGGTTTCGTCCTTGTCACGCGCGGCATCGCCAAAATAATAATTCCCCATCGTTTTCCCCTATCCTCAACGGGTTCGATAGGCCTGCTGCATACCCCTATGCGGCGGATCGAAGATTTATGTGCTGAGGTGTGTTACCTCGGGCATAGTAACGGCAAATTTTCGAAAAATTCAGCCCATATGACAGAAATTGGTTAATGGGGCATGGGCGCTGCTTTGGCTTGACCTCTGCGGTCTGATCCTCAAGATGCGCGCGCAAGGTAAAGATCGCTATAGAAAGACGCGCCTGATGTCTCAGACCGATGCAAAATCTCTCAACGCTGCCACACGCCGTGGCTTGCTGATCATTCTTTCTTCGCCTTCGGGCGCCGGGAAATCCACATTGGCACGGCGTTTGATGGCATGGGACGGGTCGTTGCGGTTTTCAGTATCCGCCACCACGCGCGCACCGCGTATAGGCGAGGTGGATGGGGAACATTACCATTTCCTCGATCGCGCTGGGTTTGAGCGGATGGTCGATGAGGGCGCGATGCTGGAACATGCCGAGGTGTTCGGCAATCTCTACGGCAGCCCGATGCCACCTGTGCGTGCGGACATTGATGCGGGGCGCGATGTCTTATTTGATATAGACTGGCAGGGGGCGCAGCAAATCCGCAACTCTGCGCTGGGCGCACATGCGCTGTCGATCTTCATCCTGCCCCCGAGCATTGCAGCCTTGCACGAACGTCTGGTGACGCGCGCACAAGATGATGCCGAAACAATTGCCAAACGCATGGCAAAATCTTGGGACGAGATCAGCCATTGGGATGGCTATGATTACGTTCTCGTCAATGATGATCTAGACGCGTGCTATGACAATCTGACCACAATCATCACGGCTGAACGGATGCGCCGCATTCAACAGCCAAGCCTTGCCGGGTTTTTGCGGGGTTTACAAAGTGAATATGAGGGGATGCGCGCGCCATGATTTACGCATTTGAGGGTCATCAGCCCGATATCGCCGCCGATGCATGGGTTGCCGATGATGCCAATGTCATCGGCAAGATTGCCCTTGCTGCCGAAAGCAGCATTTGGTTTGGGGCCACGTTGCGCGGTGACAATGAACTGATTTCGATTGGCGCGCGCAGCAATCTGCAGGAAAATGTGATTTGCCATACAGACCCAGGTCTGCCCCTGACTGTGGGCGAGGATTGCACCATTGGGCATCGCGCGCTTTTGCATGGCTGCACGATTGGCGATGGCACATTGATTGGCATGGGCGCGATGGTGATGAACGGTGCGGTTGTCGGTAAGGGCTGCTTGATCGGGGCGGGGGCCTTGATCCCTGAGGGCAAAGTTATTCCTGACGGCAGTTTGGTGATGGGGATGCCAGGCCGTGTTATTCGCGCGCTAGACGAGGCGGCGCGCGCAGGGCTTATTCAATCGGCGGCGGGGTATGTGGCCAAAGCTGCGCGGTTTCGCGCAGGATCGCAGGCGTTATAACCGCGACCCCTGCAGGCTGATCTGCACACGGGTGTCCGAGAGGCTAAGGGAAATCTCAGCCCCGATGTCAGCGGCCTCCTTTAACAGCATCAGGAATTGCACCCCGCGCGGGCTTGGGGTGCTGTGACTGGCTCCGCCGAGCCATGCCAGACCTGATAAGTCGTGCAAGATCCGTGGCCCGTCAGCGCCGACTATAAGCGTGCCGTGCTCTGGCTGTGCGATTGTAATATGCCCCCCCATAGGAAGGGCCGCTTCGGCACAGGCGATCATCAAAAAGGCGCTTTTTACATGATGGCGCGGTAAATCCCCCGTCAAAAGCCAGTCAACTGTCAGGCGGCCCGCGCCATACATCTGGCTCAGAATATTGCGCGCTTCGCGTTCAGAGATATGCTGATCAGGCCGCGCCGCGCCATAGGCGATCCGAAAAAACCGCAACCGCGCTTCGGTATCGCATAGCGCATCGGCAATCAGGGCCCTTTCAGGACTATTGGCCATGCCACTCATTTGCAGAAGCTCAACCCCGTTTGACACAGCCCCCAAAGGGTTGCCCAAATCATGACAGAGCCGTGATGCAACCAGGGCTGACAAATCCTGTGAATTTGGGCTAAAGACGATTTGATCCATCAATGAGGCCTCCGATGACCGAAGAGTTGAATGCCCTGCTTGAGCCTGGAATGTTGGTGCGCAACCCTGCGCAACCCGATTGGGGGTTGGGACAGGTGCAATCCAATATTGGTGGCAAGGTGACCGTCAATTTTGAGCATCAAGGCAAACAAGTGATCGACTCCCGCCATGTGACATTGCTGCCCGAATGGGGCGCTTAAGGGTTCGGTCTACTGGAATGATGGTTAACAATACCCTAATTCTACATCACGAAGATCATATCTTGGAAAGGCGCATCGCGCTGCACAGATAAACGCATTTGCCTCAAAGGCCGCAAAATTGCGGCGCGAAAGGCACAGCCAAGACAGGAAGGCCCACCTTATGGTGTCGCGAGAGCCGCATTTTGAGCTGCGATTGGCCTCAAGCCCAGAGGATATTCGCGCGGCACAGCGCCTGCGCTATGAGGTATTCGTGGCGGAATTGGGTGCTGATGGGGCCTTGGTGGATCACGAGGCGCGACTTGAGGCAGATCGCTTTGACCCATTTTTTGATCATCTCATGCTTCTGGATCATCGCCGCGCTGTGGGCGAGCAAGTTGTGGGCGTTTACCGCGTGATGCAGGAGCAAGGGGCCAAAGCCGCAGGTCAATTCTATTCTGAAGATGAATATGATCTCGCGCCGCTCAAATCTTCGGGTCGGCGTTTGCTGGAATTGGGGCGGTCTTGCGTTCATGCCGATTATCGCGGGGGCACGGCGCTGATGCATTTATGGAATGGGCTGGCCGATTATATCGTGACCCATGAGATTGAAATTTTATTTGGTGTGGCGTCACTGCATGGCACCGATGTGGCCGAATTGGCCGCGCCTCTCTCGCTGCTGCATCACCGCCATCTTGCGCCTGAGGGGCTGCGCCCAAAGGCGCGGGCGGCGGGCTATCAGGATATGAACCTCATTGCCGAAGACGCGCTTGAGCGCATGGCTGCTACGCGTGCGCTGCCCGCGTTGATCAAGGCCTATCTGCGCCTTGGCGGTGCGGTTGGGCAGGGGGCCTTTGTCGATCACGCCTTTAATTGCACAGATATTTGTTTGATCCTTGATACGGCCCTGATGTCGGAAAAACACCGCGCGCTCTACGCGCGGGGTCGGGGGATATAGGCCCATGCGATGGGATGGCGCCCCTCAGGTCACGCCCGCATCTGTTGGGGTTTTGGGTGTTCTGCGCGCCTGTCTGCGTGGGGCTGCGATCCTTCTGGTCATTGGGTTTGGGTTTTTGACCCTGCTTTTGTGCCGCGTGCCAGAGCGCGTCATAGCGGGGCCTTTGCGCCGCCCTGTAACTGCGCGGATCACGCAAATCGTCTGCGCCTTTGTCTGTGTGATTTTGGGCCTCAAGGTGACGCGCAAAGGAAATGCCGCACAAGCTGCGGGCGCGATTGTCGCCAATCATGTGTCTTGGCTTGATATTTTCCCGCTCAATGCGGGCGGGTCTGTGGTATTCGTGGCAAAATCTGAAGTGCGCGATTGGGCGGGTATTGGGATTTTGGCGCGCGCAGCAGGCACCGTTTTCATCGAGCGGCGGCGCATGGCGGCAAAAGATCAAAATCGCCTGTTGCATATGCGCCTTGCAGAAGGCGCCGAGCGTTTGGTGTTTTTCCCAGAAGGCACATCCACCGATGGGTTGCGCGTTTTACCCTTCCGCTCAAGCCTGTTTGAGGCGTTTTTTGCGACTGATCTGCCACGGGATATCACTGTTCAGCCCGTCACCATCGCCTATCACGCCCCCGCAGGCGAAAATCCCGCCTTTTATGGGTGGTGGGGGGATCAATCTTTTGGTGCGGGTCTGATGCGGGTGCTATCTGTCCGCAAAAATGGCCATGTCACGGTCATCTATCACGCGCCTTTGCGCGTCTCAGAGTTTGCATCGCGCAAGGCACTGGCGCAGGCCGCCGAAACGGCCGTGCGTGCGGGGCTTACGCAGGCCCCTAGCCCAGAGGGGACAGAAGCGTCTTAAGGGCTGCCACAGGGTCGTCTTTGCGCCAAATTTCCTCACCGATGGCGAAGAAATCTGTGATCGGCGCAAGGCGTTCGATATCTGAAAGCGCCAGCGCGCCTTCGGCCACGACTGGCAGTTCGATCATCTGGCTCCACCATGCGAAAAGATCATCTTCGGCGCGGCTGCCATCGCCAAGGCTTGTGTCGCCAACAGGGCCGAAACTGATGTAATCCGCGCCCATTTCCCCTGCATTCATCCCATCATGGCGGGAATTGGCACAGAAGCAGCCGATGATTGCATCGCCGCCAAGATCCGCACGGGTTTTGCGGGTGCTGCGCGACCCATCCAAGAGATGCACGCCATCAAGCCCCAAGCGTTCGACCAGTTTGATATGTTCTGACATCACCAAAGGGATGTCGCGGGCATGGGCAATTTCGCGCAAGTGATCTGCCGCGCGTGCGAGGTCATCTTCATCACGGCTTGCCAGAGCAAGGCGCAGGCAGGCGATAGGATAGGCATCCAAAACTGCCGCAAGCTGTGCGCCAAAGCCCGTCAGCTCAAAATTTGGCGGGGTCACAAGGTAAATCTGTGGAATATCCATGTCGGACATAGGGCTGCCTCTTGTCAGTCTTTGTTTGTTCCTAATGGTTTGCTTCGTGTTCAGCAATGGGGCGCTTGGCAAGAATGGCTCCGCACGATATGGCAGGATCATGAGTAACGATAGCCAAATTCCCGCAACCGCCCAACCAATGCCCTGTTTCGTGCTCGTGCGCCCGCAGATGGGTGAGAATATCGGCGCGGCGGCACGGGCGATGTGGAATTTCGGCCTAAACCATATGCGCCTTGTGGCCCCGCGCGATGGGTGGCCGAATGAACGCGCGGTGGCCTTGGCCAGTGGCGCCGCAGGCGTGGTGCTTGATCCTGCTTTAGTGGTTGAGACAACGCCCGAGGCGATTGGCGATTGCACCCATGTGTTTATGACCACTGCCCGCGAACGGGGCCTGACCAAACCGGTCCTCAGTCCCGAGGCGGCGATGGCGCAGGCGCGGGCCATCCATGCCGCGGGCGGCAAGGTTGCGGTGATCTTTGGCCCCGAGCGCGCTGGTTTGGAAAATGACGATATCGCGCGGGCTGATGCGATTATTACTGTGCCCGTGAACCCTGATTTTCCATCGCTCAATCTGGCGCAATCTGTGCTGCTATGCGCTTATGAGTGGCGCCGCCAAACCACCGAGGTGGTGGAAATGCGCATGGAATTTGCCCGCAGCGATTTTGCCACTGCGATTGAGGTGGAAAAACTGGCGGATCACTACGAAGAAAAGCTTGATGAAATGGGCTATTTCTTTCCCGAAACAAAGGCCGCAGGCATGAAGCTGGTCTTGCGCAATCTGTGGGGGCGTCTGCCCCTGACGCGGGCCGATGTTCAGCTGTTCCATGGCATTTTGCGACAGATGCAGCGTTGGCGCGATCGGCCCTAGCGCCAAACTGCCGCGCATTCTTGCGAAGCCTATGCCAAGGCGCTAGGTCTTTTGCCAAGTGAAGATCGAGAAGGGGCCGCGCCATGAGCCGCAATATTTTCGAAGAGGTCGACCAATCAGGCAAAGGGCCCTCTGGGGCGGGGAAAACAGGCCCGAATCCTTCGGGGATTTCCCGCGACACGGGCGCGGCGCGCAGATGGATGCGGGCTTATTTGGCGGTTCTCTTTGTGATGGTTGCGGCAATGATTGCGATTGGGGGCATGACGCGCCTGACTGATTCAGGTTTGTCTATCGTTGAATGGGCGCCGATTTCGGGGGCCATTCCGCCGCTCAATGATGACCAGTGGCAAGAGCAATTCACCGCCTATCAGCAGACAACCGAATACCAACAGCAAAATCGCGGCATGTCGATGGCCGAGTTTAAGTATATTTTCTGGTGGGAATGGGGCCATCGTCAGTGGGGGCGCGCAATCGGTCTTGTTTGGGCCCTTGGGTTTGCCGCGCTAGCGCTCTCTGGCAATCTGATCAAAGGGTGGGTTCCAAAAATCGTGGCGCTTGGGGCGCTTGGTGGTCTGCAAGGGGCCATCGGATGGTGGATGGTCTATTCAGGTCTTGCGCCTGGCATGTTTGATGTTGCCTCCTATCGGTTGGCGACACATTTGGGTGTCGCGTTCTTCATCCTTGCCCTCATCACATGGTTTATTTTGCAGCTCAGCCGACCTGCGCCCGCGTTATTGGCGGCGCGGCGTGCGGGCGATAAGCGCCTTTTTGGTATGACCACGGGGCTTTTGCATCTCACCTTTTTGCAAGTCTTGGTTGGGGCTTTGGTCGCGGGGATCGATGCAGGGCGCAATTATATTGATTGGCCTTTGATGGCGGGCGGGTTCACCCCGCCTGATATGTGGGCGATTGACCCTTGGTATCGTAATCTGTTCGAAAATGATGGCACCGTCCAATTCATCCATCGGATGCTGGGCTATCTGGTCTTTGCCTATGGGATTGCGGTTTGGCTCAAAGGGCGCAAATCGGGCAATGCGCTGGTGCGCCAATCCTATGCGTGGATGGCGGTGATGCTGTTTGCGCAGGTGGTGATCGGGATCGTAACAGTGATGCATTCTGCGCCAATTGCCCTTGGCTTGACCCATCAGCTTGGCGCGGTGGCCTTGGTTGTCTTGATTTTGCGCGCGCGGTTCCTTGCGATTTATCCGCCTGAGCAATCCTTGCGAGGGGCAGCGGCATGAGCGCGATGGGGGATCTTTTGGCGCATGCAGCGCAAACCGCCGCGCTTGAGCAGGTCGCGGGGCGGTTGCATTGGGATCAAGAAACCATGATGCCCAGAGGGGCAGCGGCACAGCGCGCCGAAGAAATCGCAGCGATGGAGGGGGTTCTGCACGCCCGCCGCACTGACCCTGCACTTGGCGAACTGTTGGAAACCGCACAGGCTGAAACGGATTTTGAAGCATCCTCTTTGCGGCTGATCTCTCGATCATATCAGCGTGCTACAAAAATCCCCGTGCGATTGGCGGCGGAATTGGCGCGGACGGCCTCGCTCGCCCATGGGGTCTGGGCCAAGGCCCGCGCCGAAGATGATGTTGCAGGATTTTTACCTGTTCTTGAGCAACTAATCACCCTGCGCCGCGAGGAGGCCGCCTGTCTGTCAGGCGAGACGCGTGGTGCGGCCCTTTATGATGCGCTGTTGAACGATTACGAACCTGAGATGCGCGCCAGCGAAATCGCGGCCCTTTTTGATGCGATGCGCCCGCGCCTTGTGGCCTTGCGCGCGGCGATCCTTGAAAAACCGATGCCTGCGGCGATATTAGGTGATTTTGACGAGGCGGCGCAGCTTGCCCTGACGCGCGATATTGCTTTGGCCTTTGGCTATGATCTCGACAAAGGGCGGATTGATCTTGCAGTTCACCCGTTTTCTTCTGGCTCAGGCAGTGACAGTCGCATCACCACGCGGGTGGCGCGGGATGATCCGTTTAATGCGCTTTATTCGACCATTCATGAAGTGGGCCATGCCTGCTACGAGCAAAATATTGACCCGCTCTATCATTTGACCGCATTGGGGCAGGGGGCCTCTATGGGGGTGCATGAAAGCCAAAGCCGCATTTACGAAAATCAGCTTGGTCGGTCCCTGCCTTTTGTGACATGGCTTTATGGGCAGATGCAGACGGCCTTTCGTGGGCTGTCAACAGATAGCCCTGCCGCGCTTTACGCGGCGATCAATCGGGTTGCCAAAGGCTATATCCGCACCGAGGCCGATGAGGTGCAGTATAACCTGCACATCATGCTGCGGTTTGATCTTGAGCAGGCATTGATCAGCGGTGATCTGGCCGTGGGTGATCTTGAGGCGGCATGGAATGATCGCTTTATGGCTGATTTTGGGTTCGCCGTGGATCGCCCAAGCCACGGGGTCTTACAAGATGTGCATTGGTCGGCGGGCCTGTTTGGATATTTCCCCACCTACGCGCTTGGCAATGTCTATGCGGGCTGCTTGATGCAGGCTTTGCGCGCGGATGTGCCGAATTTGGATGCGGCATTGGCACAGGGCAATCCACGCCCTGCAACCGATTGGCTGCGCGAAAGATTGCAACGCCACGGCAGCCTGAAACCGCCGCGCCAGACGATTGAGGATGCCATTGGTGGGCCTGTCTCCCCTGAGCCGCTGTTGCGCTATCTCGAGGAAAAATTTGGCGCCCTTTACGGGCTTTAGCCCCGAGGGTGCGGCCCCCCTTTTTCTTCAGTGCGGCTGTCGCTAAACATAAAGGCAGCAACAGGGAAAGTGCATCACCATGGCTGAAATTTTAGATCTTCCGCGCAATGAGCATGGCATTGCCACCGTGATCGAGGCGCTTGCAGGGCAATTTGGGGCGCGGCTTGCGACCAGTGCCGCCTTGCGCGAACAGCATGGCCACACCACCACATGGCTGCGCACCCAAGCTCCTGATGCTGTGGTTTTTGTGCAATCCACCGAGGAAGTTCAACATGTCGTGCGCCTGTGCGCGCGTCATCATGTGCCTGTGATCCCCTTTGGGGCAGGCTCATCTCTTGAGGGGCATGTGAATGCATCCGCGGGGGGAATTTGTATTGATTTCAGTCAGATGAACCGCATTCTTCGGGTCAGTGCCGAGGATATGGATGTCGTGATTGAGCCAGGTGTCACGCGCAAGGCGTTGAACACGCATTTGCGCGACACGGGGCTGTTCTTTCCCGTGGATCCGGGGGCAGATGCAACGCTTGGCGGTATGGCGGCCACGGGGGCAAGCGGCACGAATGCCGTGCGCTACGGCACGATGAAGGAAAATATCCTTGGGCTGAAGGCGGTTTTGCCATCGGGGGAGATTGTAAAAACCGCCGCGCGGGCGCGGAAATCTTCGGCAGGGTATGATTTGACCCATCTGATGATCGGCTCTGAAGGCACGCTTGGCCTGATCACCGAGTTAACCTTGCGTCTGCGCGGTATCCCTGCGGCCATTTCTGCGGCGACTTGTTCTTTCCCTTCGGTCGAGGCTGCCTGCGAATGTGTCATTGCGACTGTGCAATATGGATTGCCCGTGGCGCGCATTGAATTGCTCGACAAGCTGATGGTTGAGGCGGTTAATCGTTATTCTAAACTGTCCCTGCCAGAAACGCCTCTTTTGCTGTTGGAATTTCATGGCAGCGAGACAGGCGTGGCCGAGGACGCGGAAAGTTTTGGCGAGATTGCAGCTGATTTTGGCGGCACGGGCTTTGCCGCAACCACCGTTGAGGAGGAGCGCAATCAACTGTGGCAAGCGCGCCATGATGCCTATTGGGCGGGTTTGGCCCTGCGCCCTGGGGCAAAGGGGATTTCCACCGATATTTGCGTGCCCGTCAGTCGTTTGGCCGAAGCTGTGACAAAGGCACAGACGCGTGCGGCAGAATTGGGCATGATCGCCCCCGTTGTGGGCCATGTGGGAGATGGAAATTTCCATGTGTTGATGTTGATCGACACGGACAGTCCTGCCGAGGTTGAGATGGCCGAGGGGTTCGTTGCATGGCTCAATGATATGGCGATTGCGATGGAGGGCACCTGCACAGGTGAGCATGGCATCGGCCAAGGCAAAGCCGCCTATCTGATCCGCGAATTGGGGCCAGAGGCGATGGAGGTCATGGCCACAATCAAGCGCGGGATTGATCCGCAAAATATTTTCAACCCTGGAAAAATGGGATTGCCCAATTATGGCTGAACACCGACCTGATACCCACAATGTCCCCTCGGCCCATGATGAACCGCATTTGTCGCAACGCTCAGGATGGTTGCGCGCGGCGGTGATGGGGGCGAATGATGGGATTTTGTCGACAGCGTCATTGATTGTGGGGGTTGCTGCGGGCGGTGCAGATCAAGGCACGATCCTATTATCGGGGATTGCGGGCATGGTCGCGGGGGCGATGTCGATGGCGGCGGGGGAATATGTTTCCGTCTCAAGCCAAGCCGATGTTGAGCGCGCCGATGTCGAGCGCGAAAAGCGCGAGTTGAAATTGAACCCCGCGGGCGAATTGGCCGAATTGGCCGCGATTTATCGTCAGCGGGGCTTGTCGGAGCAGTTGGCCGATGAGGTCGCGCGCGAATTGACCTGCAAAGATGCGCTTGGCGCACATTTGCGCGATGAGATTGGGCTGACCGATCTTTCGCCGCCCAAGCCTGTGGAGGCGGGGGTGGTCTCTGCCGCCACATTTGCAGGTGGTGCTTTGGTGCCGTTGCTGATGGGGGTCGTGGCCCCGCATGATCGGGTAGAGATTTGGGTGGGGGCGGCCACATTGGCGGCCCTTGGCACGCTTGGTGCGCTTGGTGCGCAGGCGGGCGGCGCCCCCAAAGGGCGCGCCGCATTCCGTGTCATGTTTTGGGGCGTGTTGGCGATGGTGGCCACATCCCTGATTGGCCGCGCCGTGGGGTTGGCGATCTAGGCCTCACCTGCCGCCGCCAGAAGCCGCGCATTGCCGCCCGCCGCGGTGGTGTCAATGCAGATATGCCGCTCAAGGATCAGGCGCGGTTTGGGGTCGCGTTCACAAATCAGCGGGATCAAGGCGCCCTCGCGCGCCGCCAAAGCCGCGCGATAAGGGCGGGCCTCTTCGTGATCTGCCCATAAGATCACGGCATCAAACCCCGTGAGACTGCGTAGCATGTCAGCGGGAAGTAGCCCCGCAACCCCATGCGCGCCAACACCAGGCGCAATCGCAAGGGCGGTGCAGCCTGCCTTTTTGGCCATTTGCGCCTGCATCATTGCCGCTTCCGCCGTTGGCCCAAGACACAGAACCCGCCCGCGCGCATAGCGTGACAACAGGTTTGATTCACCTGTAGGCCCGGGCATTTCTGCTTGGGACAGTGGCCTGTCAGAGGGAGGCGCAAGTGCTGCAAGGGCGCGGGTCACTTCGGCCTCGTCACAGGGGGGGGCATCGCCTATTGGGCCTTCTGCCGCGAGGTCGGGGGTCGTAAAGCGCGGCAAATAGTGCGGCCCGCCCGCCTTTGGCCCTGTGCCAGACAGACCCTCGCCCCCAAAGGGCTGACTGCCCACAATGGCACCGATTTGGTTGCGGTTGATGTAGAGATTGCCAACCTTGATCTGCCTCGCCACCTCGGCGATGCGGTCATCAATGCGGCTGTGCATCCCAAAGGTCAGGCCATAACCCTTTGCATTCATATCGGCCACAACCCGCGCCAGATCGCGGGCCTTGTAATTGGCCACATGCAAGACAGGGCCAAAGACTTCGCGCTCAAGGTCGTTGATCCCACCGGGCAATGAGATCAAGGCAGGCCCCACATAATGGCCTGTGCTGGGCGGGGTGATCTGTTTGATCAAACGCCCCTCTGTTTGGGCCTGTTGGACATAGGCATTGATCTCTGCCGCCGCGCTTGCCGTGATCACGGGGGCCACATCGCAGGATATGTTCCACGGGTGGGAGAGGGAGAGTTCCTCCATCGCGCCCTGCAACATCTGTAACAGGCTCTCTGCGATATCTGCTTGCACATAGAGCAACCGCAGGGCCGAGCAACGCTGACCCGCTGATTGGAAGGCCGAGGCGACAATGTCGCGCACGGCCTGTTCGGGCAGGGCTGTGCTGTCTACGATCATGGCATTCAGGCCGCCTGTCTCTGCAATCAAAGGGGCTGCGGGGTGCAGATGGGCCGCCATGGCGCGGTTGATCCCTTGGGCAGTTGCCGTTGACCCCGTAAAGCACACGCCCGCAACACGCGCATCGCTGACAAGGGCCGCCCCGACCTTGGCCCCTTGTCCTGGCAGAAATTGCAGGGCGCCACGCGGCACGCCTGCGGCATGGAGCAATTCCACGGCCCGCGCACCGATGAGGGTGGTTGTCTCCGCGGGCTTTGCCAAAACGCCATTTCCCGCCGCAAGCGCGGCAGCGATTTGCCCTGTGAAAATGGCCAAGGGGAAATTCCACGGGCTGATACAGGTAAACACCCCGCGCGCGGGCTGCTGCAAAAGCGGCGCATGGGCCGCGTAGTAGCGTAAGAAATCCACCGCCTCGCGCAGTTCGGCCACTGCATCGGCGGGGCTTTTGCCCGCCTCGCGGGCGAGAAGCGCAAATAATTCGGCATGATGCGCTTCGTAAAGGTCGGCGGCCCGCTCAAGGCAGGCGCGGCGCTCCGTGGCGGATACGTCCCAAACCTGCGCAGATGTCAGCGCGGTCTCAATATCACCCGCGGAGGCTTCTGTAACACGGCCCACGATGTCGGTGGGATCGGCAGGGCAGGTTTGGATGATGTCATCGGCCCCTGTCGCAGGTTTGGCCAAAATAGGGCCTGCTTGCCACTGATGCGTCCGAAATGGCGCGCGCGCCGCGTCTAGCTCGGCCAAGGTTACTGGATCGCTGAGGTCAAACCCGCGTGAATTTGCGCGCTCGGGCGCAAAAAGCGCGCTTGGATGGCGCACGGCAAGATTTGGCCCTGCGCGCTTGAGCCGTTCAAAGGGGCAGGCTGCGACCACCTCAGGTGGCGTGTTTTCATCCATGATTTGGTTCACGAAAGAAGAATTTGCGCCATTCTCCAATAAGCGGCGCACGAGATAGGCCAAAAGATCCCGATGCGCCCCAACGGGCGCATAGATGCGGCAGCGCGTGGCGTTGCCCTTCAGCACCAGATCATGCAGCGCCTCGCCCATCCCATGAAGGCGTTGGAATTCAAAACGGGTGGGGTCTGTTGCCATTTCGATAATGGCCGCGACAGAATGGGCGTTATGGGTGGCAAATTGCGGATAGATACGATCCGTCAGACCAAGCAGCTTTTTGGCCAAACACAGATAGGCCACATCGGTGGCGGATTTTCTTGTATAGACAGGAAAGCCAGACAGCCCTTCAACCTGCGCCAATTTCACCTCGGTGTCCCAATAGGCGCCTTTGACCAGACGCAGCATGATCTTGCGGTCAAGTTTGGTGGCAAGGGCGTAAAGCCAGTCAATCACCGCGCCTGCGCGCAGGCCATAGCCCTGCACCACGACGCCAAACCCGTCCCACCCTGCAAGGCGTGGATCAGCCAAGACCGCCTCAATTACATCAAGCGACAGATCAAGACGATTTGCTTCTTCGGCATCAATGTTAAGACCCATCCCGCCCTGACGCGCATCAAGGGCCAATTCCAAAAAGCGCGGCACAAGTTCGGACATCACACGATCTTTTTGTGCCACCTCATATCGCGGATGCAGCGCCGAGAGTTTGATCGAAATTCCAGGGTTGCTGCGGATATCCTCTGCCCTACAACGCGGGGTGATCTTGGCAATGGCCGTTTTGTAGGAGGCAAAAAAGTCATCCGCATCGGCCATGGTCATTGCGGCCTCGCCCAACATATCAAAGGAATAGCTGTATCCCTTTGCCTCTTGCTTGGCGGCGCGCGCCATTGCGTCTGGCATGGTTTGACCCAACACGAATTGCCGCCCCATCTCGCGCATGGCGCGCGCCACGGCGGTGCGGATCACAGGTTCGCCCAAACGGCGCAAGGCCCCGCGCAACACGCGATCCATGCCTTCGCCGTCTTGTAAAACGCGCCCCGTCAGCATCAGCGCCCAAGTGGACGCGTTTACAAGCGAGGAGGAGGATTTTCCCAAATGCTCGCCCCAGGCTGAAGGGGCAATTTTATCTTCGATCAAAGCATCAATCGTGGTTGCATCTGGCACGCGTAACAGCGCTTCTGCCAAACACATCAGCGCAATGCCTTCGCGGGTTGAGAGGCCGTATTCGGCCAAAAACACCTCCATCAACCCTGCATCTGCGTCATTGCGGATGGAAGTGACCAAGCGGGTTGCGCGCGCCTTGGCGGCTGTGCGCGTGGCCTGATCGGGGCCATGTGATTTTATCAGGCGGTCGAGAATAGCGGCCTCATCGGCCAAGTGATCGTCACGGATCGCATCGCGCAGCACAGAAAGGTCGGTCATGTGGACACCACGGGTAAAATGAAGATGAATTACAATACGAAGATATCGGCGGGAAATCCGCCTTGACTTTGTAGTTTGACGGGAAAATAAATTGATTAAACAGGAAAAAGTTGGGTCTGATGGTATTAAAATCGCCAGAACGCGGGCAAATTGATGGGTTTGATCGGAAGATTCTGAAGGAAGTCTCAGAAGATGGCCGAATTTCCGTAACGGAATTGGCGGATCGCGTGGGGCTGTCGAAAAGTCCGACCCAAGTGCGTCTGCGCCGTCTTGAGCAGGAAGGCTATATTCGTGGCTACCGCGCGGAACTTGATCCCGTAAAGCTTGACCGCGAACATGTGGCTTTTGTTGAGGTGAAATTGTCCGATACGCGCGAGGCGGCATTGGCCGCCTTTAACAAAGCCACGATTGCCGTGCCCGAAATCGAAGAATGCCACATGATTGCGGGGGCGTTTGATTATTTGGTCAAGGTGCGCTGCCGCGATATGGGCGCCTATCGCCGCGTGTTGGGCGAGGTCATATCTGCCTTGCCGCATGTGGCCTCAACCTCGACACATGTATCTATGCAGGCCGTCAAAGATCGCGCGTTCTAAAGCTCGATCAAGGCCTGTGCGCAGCCTGTGAGCGCGGCAAAATCATCTTCAACGACACTGACCCCGAATTGCGCCATAAAGGGGCCAAAGCGGCCTTTATTCGAAAAGGCCTCGGCAAATCCGAATTGCATCAAATAGGGCGCAAGGGCGCGCGAGACGCCGCCAATCAGATAGACCCCACCAAAGGGCAGGTTCACCAAGGCCAGATCGCCTGCGACATTGCCCAAAACCTGCGCAACGAGCGCGGCGGTAGCGCGGGCCTTGTCATCATCTTGCTCAAGCGCATCCATGATCTGTTGCGCAGGCTGATCAATCCCATGCAAAAAGGCGTGAACATGGCTGATCCCGCGCCCTGAGAGAACCTCCTCGACTGCGGCGAAGCCATGCTTTTCGGCTAAGAAGCGGGCAAGATCGCGGGTTTGGTCATCAGGGGTGGGCAGGGTGATATGGCCCGATTCCGAAGGGGGCACCACGCGGCCCCGCGGCCCGTCAAATACGGCGGCGGCGTTAAACCCCGTGCCAAGGCCGATGACCAATTTCGCTGCATGGGCAGAGGCGGGATCATGGGGCAGTATCACACGCAATTCCGTATCGGAAATATGGCCAATCGCATAGCCTTGCGCCTGTAGATCATTGAGCACAGCCACGCGTGACGCGCCCGAGACATCAGCCAACATCGCGCGGTCAATATGCCAATCCAAATTGGTCATTTTGGCCACGCCATCGCGCACGGGGCCCGCAGCGGCCACGCAAATGCCCGAGAGCGCGCCAGACCTGAGGCCTGCCTGTTTCATGAATTGCGCCAATATTTCGCGCAAATCAGCGGCGTCTTTATTGGCAAAGCGGCGGATGCTGTCGCGGTCAATGATGCCCGCGCGCGCCAAAGCCACGCGGGTGTTGGTGCCGCCGATATCAGCGACTAAATCCAAATCGGGGGAAGATGTCATCCTGTCCTGCCTTATTTAGCCCGCGCGCCAGCCCTGTGCGAGGGCGTGATAAGACGCTTTTGGTTGCCTTTGCAAGCTGTCGAAATCAACATGGACAAGGCCAAAGCGTTTTTCATACCCAAAGGCCCATTCGTAATTATCCATCAGCGACCATGCGATATAGCCTTTCAAGGGTGCGCCATCCTCAATCGCGCGCAAACAAGCGCGCATATGGGCATCAAGATAGGTTATGCGCGCTACATCTGGCTGATCGGGCGTATCGTCATTCGCCATTCCGTTTTCGGTCACATAAAGCGGCAGGTCGCCCGTGTAGGTTTTCGCCGTATGGGTCAGGAAATGATGCAACCCCTCGGGGTAAATTTCCCAGCCCATTTGGGTTTTGGGCAATGGCCCCTCAACGCCTTGGTAATTTGGCCAAATTCCGCATCCTGCGCTCAGGCGTTTGCAGGTGTAGTAATTCAGCCCCAACCAATCGAGCGGGGCGGTGATATGGGCAAAATCGTCTTGGTAATTCTGGGGAAGATGTTGCTCTAACCCCTCAAGCACCAGATCGGGATAGCGGCCATGAAACAGGCCAGAGAGGAAGAATTGGTTATAAATCGCATCGTAAAGCGCAGTGGCAGCCTTTGATGCGGGGCTTCCATCGGCGGGTAGGGCGGCCTCAAAATTGCACACGGCACCCAGATTGCGCATGCCACGCGCGCGCATCACCTCGATCGCGCGCCCATGCGAGGAGAGAACATGGTGCATAGCGCGGGCTGCGGCGCGAATATCGCGCAGACCGGGCGCATGATGCCCCTCGAAATGCGATAACCATGAGACGCACCACGGCTCGTTAATGGGGGCGACCGACCACAGCCTGTCGCCAAGGCGTGCCATCACAAGGTCGGTGTAATCGGCAAACCAGTTTGGCATATCGCCATTCACCCAACCGCCTTGATCCGCAAGGGCAGAGGGCAATTCCCAATGATACAGCGTGGCTGCAGGGCGCAGCCCCCGCGCCAACATCCCGTCAATCAAACGATCATAGAAATCCAAGCCCGCCTTATTCACCGCGCCGCGCCCCTCGGGCATGATCCGCGCCCATGACAGCGAAAAGCGATATATGTCAGCGCCAAGATCACGGATCAGGTCAAGGTCGTCTGCCCATCGGTTCAGGTGATCGCAGGCAAGCGCGCCATTTTCAGCGCGGGTGACGTTGTTGCCCGTTGCGGCGAATGTATCCCAATGAGTCTGGCCCGCGCCACCCTGAGCGTGGCCTTCGATTTGATAGGCTGATGTGGCGACACCAAGCAGGAAATCTTGCGGAAAATCCGACCGCGCGGGAAGGGTGGGGGTGGTCATTGGGAGAGAACTCATTGCAATGCGGCAGCAGGGTTGAAGCAGGGCAGGCAGAGACAGGCGTTAGGGTGCAGGGCCAGTCGAGCGCCCGACCATCAATTCAGCCTCCCATAATTCATGCACAAAGGGCGCGTCAGGCTGTTTGATCCGTTCGATCAAAATTTCTGCACAGCGCCGCCCCGCCAAACGAATTGAACTGCGGGTTGCGGTAAATGCAGGGCCTTCGGCATCATTGTTGAGATAGGAAAGCACATCATCATGGGTGATGATCGAGACATCGCGGCCCAGTTGCAGCCCGCGCTCCCATGCCGCTTGGCGCACCCCAATGGCAGAAATCACTGATGACACCAAAAAGGCGGTGGGGCGGTTTTCACGGTCAAGCAACTGTGCGGCCGCGCGGTGGCCATAGCCTTCGGTCATGACATCGGCATACATCAGGCTTTCGTCAGGGGTGATGCCGCGCGCGCGCAGCGCCTCTTCATATCCACGGCGGCGGCGGGCGGCAAAATCCATCGCCTCTTGGCCATTGATCAGGGCAATGCGACTGTGCCCCAAATCCAACAAGAATTCGGTCGCACGGCGAAAGGCCCGCAAATTGGCAATGTCTAGCCAGTTATAGCCGCGCGCATCCCCCGTGCGGCCATGCACCAAGAACGGCAGCCCCAATTCTTGTAGCAGCGCAATGCGCGGGTCCTCTTGGCGGGGGCCTTGCACCATCACCCCATCAACCGAGCCATTCGCGGCCATCTGGCGATAGGCGCGTTCGGCGGCCCCCTCATGCACGATAGATAAAAGCAGGTCATAGCCTTCGCGGGCATAAACCTCGCCCGCACCTGCAAGAAAATCTGCGAAAATCGGGTTCACCATTTCGGTTTCGCCCGTATGCGTAATCACATGGCCAATGGTCATAGCGCGCCCTGTGGCCAAGCGGCGGGCGCGGGAATTGGGTTGATAATTCGCCGCACGCGCCGCAGCCTCGACACGGGCGCGGGTTTCAGGGTTCACCTCGGGATAGCCATTCAAGGCGCGGCTGACTGTGGTCTGAGACAGCCCAAGCGATGATGCCAATTCTTTTAAATTCATCGCCTCCCTCCTTCAAGTGTCGCGCATGGCGCCGGGTCGTTTCATCGTCTTGCGCTACAAGATTGCCTTCAAAGCGCTTTCAAATTTTTCCTCAGCTAGGCGAATTTTATGCGGCTTGTCAAAAATAAATTTTTAAAATGGCGGCGCGTTGCATCTGCGAAAAACAAACGTAATATCAAATATCTTGTAATTCTCTTGCCCTTTCAGGGTCTTGGGTCATTAAGGACATTTCTTTTCCAAAGCGCTTTGAAACACTCTTGACGGAATCGCGGAATAGGTTTTGAAATGCGGGTTCTAAGCATCCTCAATGAGGGGGTGCGGTTCTGGGAGGTTACTTATGAAACGTTCGTTTTACGCAAGCGCCGCAGCCCTTGCGCTGTCCTCGGGGATGGCGATGGCTGACGCGCATGGTGGTTTGGTGTTCCCCGTGGGTGAGGGGGATTTCAATTGGGCCAGCTATGAGGCATTCGCAGCGGCGCATGATTTGACAGGTCAGACTGTCACGATTTCTGGCCCTTGGCTTTCGCCTGAGGCGGAACGCTTTGATGCGCTTTTGGCCTATTTCGAGGCGGCAACAGGCGCGGATGCGACCTATACAGGGTCGGATAGCTTTGAGCAGCAAATCGTGATTGACGCTGAGGCAGGCTCTGCCCCCAATATCGCGGTTTTCCCTCAGCCTGGTCTTGCGGCCAATATGGCGGCCAATGGTCTTTTGACCCCGCTTGGCGCGGATAATGCCGCATGGGTGTCTGAGAATTTTGCAGCAGGCCCATCATGGGTTGATCTGGGCACATATGCAGATCAATCGGGCGCGGATCAATTCTATGGCTTCTTCTTCAACGTCAACGTGAAGTCCTTGGTGTGGTATGTGCCTGAGAATTTCGAGGATGCAGGCTACGAAGTGCCAACAACCATGGAAGAGTTGATCGCACTTTCTGACCAGATCGTTGCAGATGGGGGCACACCTTGGTGTATTGGTCTGGGTTCTGGGGCCGCCACAGGCTGGCCTGCGACCGACTGGGTTGAAGACCTGATGCTGCGCACACAGACCCCTGATGTCTATGACGCATGGGTTGCCAATGAGATCCCATTCAATGACCCACGCGTGGTTGAGGCCATCGAAACCTTTGGTCAATTCGCACGCAATGACGCCTATGTGATGGGCGGCGCTGGCGCGGTTGCAACCACCGATTTCCGTGATAGCCCTGCGGGCTTGTTCCAGTCCCCTCCCGGTTGCTACATGCATCGTCAGGCCAGCTTCATTCCGGCCTTCTTCCCTGATGGCACGGTTGTGGGCGAGGATGCTGATTTCTTCTACTTCCCCGCATTCGCGGAAAAAGACCTCGGCAGCCCAGTTTTGGGTGGCGGCACGTTGATGGCCATTACAGATCCATCTGATGCGACCATGGCCTTTATCGAGTTTCTCAAAACACCTGTCGCCCATGAGATCATGATGGCGCAGGGTGGCTTCTTGACGCCCCATTCTGGCGTGAACTTGGCTACATATGAAACCGATACGCTGCGCGGTCAGGGGGAAATCTTGCTTAACGCAACGACCTTCCGTTTTGATGGCTCCGACCTGATGCCTGGCGCGATTGGTGCAGGCAGCTTCTGGACGGGTATGGTGGATTATGCAGGCGGCGCAGATGCGGCGGCTGTGGCAGACACCATCCAGCAAAGCTGGGACGCGATTAAATAAAATCGCGCTAGGTTTTGGATCAGCCTGCGTATCGCGGGCTGATCCTATTTTTGATTGCGCGGATTTTTCCTGCGCATCGGGGGAGGGCACCCATGTCACCAATCATGCAAGCGGCATTGACCATCCTGATCGGGGTGGGGGGCTGCGTGGGTTATTTTTACCTCTCGAACCAAATTCTTGATCGCGTGCTGTTTCCTGCGCGCGGGGCAAATGCAGGGCGCAATATCAATCGCGCCAATGCGATACGCCCGTGGCTTTTTCTATTTCCCGCTCTTTTCGCGCTCGCGCTCTATTTGACCTATCCCGTCTTTGAGACATTGCGTCTGTCCTTGACTGACCGCAGCCTTGGTGGCGCCTTTGTTGGGCTTGAGAATTACGCGCGCATGACGGATGACCCCAAGTTTTGGGAGGCGTTGCGCAACAATTTCCTGTGGCTTTTGATTGTGCCTGCGGCCTCGACTGCCTTTGGCTTGTTGGCGGCGCAGCTGACAGATCGGATCAGTTGGGGGAATATCGCGAAATCCCTGATCTTTATGCCGATGGCGATTTCATTTGTTGGCGCGGCGGTGATTTTCAAATTGGTCTATGATGCCCGCCCTGAGGATGTGGCACAGATCGGGATTCTTAACGCCGTTTATTTGCAGCTTGGCGGCGATAGCCCAATCACTTGGCTGACTGTGCCCTTTTGGAACAATATTTTTCTGATCATTGTTTTGATTTGGATTCAGACAGGCTTTGCCATGGTGATCCTATCCGCGGCTTTGCGCGGTATTCCTGAGGAAACCATTGAGGCCGCCATTGTGGACGGGGCAAACCCGTTTCAAATTTTCTTCAAAATCAAAGTGCCGCAAATCGCGGGCACCATTGTTGTGGTTTGGACGACCATTACGATTGTGGTTCTCAAGGTGTTCGACATCGTTTTTGCGATGACCAATGGACAATGGGAAACCCAAGTTTTGGCCAATTACATGTATGACAAACTGTTCCGCGCCAATGATTGGGGCGTGGGTTCAGCGGCCGCCATGGTGATCATGATCTTGGTGCTGCCGATCCTTGTGTGGAACGTCTATAACGCCAGACGGGAGATGCGCTGATGGATCATATTGCAGGGCGCAAATCGGGCCTATCATGGGCGGTGCATTTTTCGGCCTTGGCCCTTGTGATCGTATGGGTGCTACCAACACTGGGGCTATTGGTGTCGTCCTTCCGCACAACGGATCAAATCCGCAGTTCGGGATGGTGGGCTGCGCTGTTTCCTGCGGTGCAAAACGAAACCTATCGCACCGCAGATCCTGACGAGGCGCGGGTGGATTTGGGCGATGGTATCTATCTCGTTTCTGGCAATATTTTTGTCGAGGGCAGGGCCGCCGCAAACCTTGATGAGATCGCCCGAGAGATCAGCGAATGGGGCGCATCCTCGCGCGCGATTGATGCCTATCAACCCGATGAGGTCGCTGATCTGGGCGAGGGGGAAACCCTGACTGTCACGGCGCGCGGCGATTATGAATGGCGCGGCACTGCAGATCAGATTGAGGGGCGCGGTGCGCGGATTTTCGTGACTGTTTCTGCGCCCCCTGATTTCACCCTCGGCAATTATCAAAATGTTTTGTTCGACCCTTCAAACCGCGAGGGGATGTCAAAGGCGTTTTTCAATACACTGACGGTGACAATCCCTGCAACGATTATTCCCATTTTGATCGCGGCTTTTGCGGCCTATGCCTTGGCGTGGATGGAGTTTCCAGGGCGGGCGCTGCTCATTGCGGCTGTTGTGGGGTTGTTGGTTGTGCCGCTGCAATTGGCGCTGATCCCACTGCTGAAGCTGCATAATGATATCGGTATTGGCAAAGGCTATTTGGGCGTTTGGTTGGCGCATACGGGTTTTGGTCTGCCCTTGGCGATTTACCTTTTGCGCAATTACATGGTGGGCCTGCCGCGCGAGGTGATTGAAAACGCGCGCGTGGATGGCGCGACCGAGTTTCAGATTTTCACGCGCATCATCCTGCCGCTGAGTTTTCCGGCTTTGGCGTCCTTTGCGATTTTCCAATTTCTTTGGACATGGAATGACCTTTTGGTCGCGATGGTGTTCTTGATCGACAGCTCGGGCGAAACCACTGTGATGACGCGGCAATTGGTCGAAATGATGGGCACACGCGGTGGTGATTGGGAAATATTGGCAACCTCTGCCTTTGTATCCATCGCGGTGCCTTTGGCGGTTTTCTTTTCCTTACAACGTTACTTGGTGCGTGGCCTTTTGGCTGGCTCTGTAAAATGAGAGATATAAATGACAATCATGCCTGAAATTAACCCCAACGATATCCTTGGCATTGATAAGGATTGGTGGCGTGGTGCGGTGATCTATCAGATCTACCCGCGCAGCTATCAAGACAGCAATGATGATGGGATTGGCGATCTGGCGGGGATCATTCACCGCCTTGATCATATCGCAAGCCTTGGGGTGGATGCGATTTGGATCTCGCCATTCTTTAAATCCCCCATGCTTGATTTCGGCTATGATGTCTCCGATTACCGCGATGTCGACCCGATGTTCGGGACATTGGCTGATTTCGATGCGTTGATTGAAAAGGCGCATAATCTGGGCCTGAAGGTTCTGATTGATTTGGTGCTGTCGCACAGCTCGGATCAGCATCCTTGGTTTATTGAAAGCCGCGAAACTCGCGACAATCCAAAAGCGGATTGGTATGTGTGGGCCGATGCCAAGCCAGATGGCAGCCCCCCCAATAACTGGTTGTCAATTTTCGGCGGCAGCGCGTGGGAATGGTCGCCCGAGCGGATGCAATATTACCTGCACAATTTCCTTGTCGAGCAGCCAGATTTGAACCTGCATAACCCAGATGTGCAGGATGCGCTTTTGGATGTGTGCCGCTTCTGGTTGGATCGGGGGGTTGATGGGTTCCGCCTTGATACGATCAATTTCTATTTCCATGACAAGCTGCTGCGCGATAATCCCGCGCTTGCGCCAGAGCGGCGGAATTTCACCATCGCGCCTGAGGTGAACCCCTATAATTGGCAAGATCACCTTTATGACAAAAACCAACCCGAGAATTTGGATTTCTTGCGCCGTATGCGCGCGGTGATGGACGAATACCCTGCTGCCACCGCCGTAGGCGAGGTGGGTGATGCGCAATATGGCCTTGAGATACAGTCACAATACACCTCAGGCGGTGATAAGGTGCATATGTGCTATAGCTTTGACTTCCTCTCAGGAGAAACGCCAAGCGCGGAAACTGTGGGCGCGGTCATTGAAAAGCAAGAGGCCAGCATTGGCGATGGTTGGGCCTGTTGGGCCTTTTCCAACCATGATGTGGTGCGCCATCCAACCCGTTGGAATTTGGATGAGGCAGGGCAGCGCGTCTTTGCGGCGCTTTTGTTATCGCTGCGCGGTTCAGTTTGCCTGTATCAGGGCGAGGAATTGGGGTTGACCGAGGCCTATGTCGCCTTTGAAGAATTGCAGGATCCCTATGGCATCCGCTTTTGGCCAAAATTCAAGGGCCGTGATGGCTGTCGCACGCCGATCCCATGGGTCAGCGACAATCACAATGGCGGGTTTAGCCAAAGCAAGCCATGGCTGCCTGTCGCGGTGGAACATTTGCAGCGCTCGGTCGAGGCGCAGACCCGCCTTGAAGACAGCACTTTGGCCTTCTATCGCCACATGATCACTTTGCGAAAATCTTTGCCCGAATTGGTCAAAGGGGAGTTTGAATTTGTCACCCATACGCAAGATGTGGTCGCGTTCTGGCGCAGCTATCAGGGGCGCGCGGTCTTTTGTGCGTTCAACCTCAGTGGTGAGAAGCGCGAGCTGCCACTGCCTGAGGGTGCATATGACGATATTACCGCACCATTCCAGGCAACTGTTGCAGCGGGCATGTTGACCTTGCCCGCCTATCAAGCATGGTTTGGCGCGCAGAACCGCTAAGGCGCGGCAAGGCTGTTCAAAAGGGGGGCTGAAGATGACCGATTTGAAACTGAGTGCCGTGGAAAAGGCCTATGGGAAGGTCAAGGTGCTGTCTGACATTGATCTTGAGATCAAGACGGGCGAATTGGTTGTTTTCGTTGGCCCCTCTGGCTGTGGGAAATCCACGCTGTTGCGGATGATCGCGGGGCTAGAGCGGATCACGGGCGGCACTTTGGAAATTGATGGGATGCGCGTCAATGATATGCCGCCCTCGCAACGTGGGATTGCGATGGTGTTCCAATCCTACGCGCTTTATCCGCATATGAGCGTCTATGATAATATGGCCTTTTCCCTGCGGATTGCAGGGCAGGGGAAAGAGGCCATCGACAAGGCCGTGCGCGCCGCTGCCGAGAAATTGCAGCTTGGCAGCTTGCTTGATCGCCTGCCCAAGCAATTGTCAGGCGGTCAGCGGCAGCGCGTGGCAATTGGCCGTGCCATTGTGCGCGACCCCAAAGTGTTCCTTTTTGACGAGCCTCTGTCGAACCTAGATGCGGCTTTGCGTGTGGCGACCCGTCTTGAGATCGCGCAGCTTAAAGAGGCGATGCCAGAAACCACCATGATCTATGTGACCCATGATCAGGTTGAAGCCATGACTTTGGCAAGCCGTATCGTGGTCTTGGCAGGTGGCGGTATTGCGCAGGTCGGTGCGCCGCTTGATCTCTACGAGCGGCCCAATTCCACATTCGTGGCGCGGTTTATCGGCAGCCCTGCGATGAACCTGCTCTCGGGTGAGGTGGTTGGCACAGGCAAAACCACCAAGATCCGCACGGATCAAGGCGGCGGGATCATCACAGCCGCCATCCCGACCCAAAAGGGCGATGAAGGGTTGAAGGTTGAGATCGGCATCCGTCCCGAAGATTTTGTCGCCGCCGAAGGGGATGATTTCGCTTTTGAGGGGCGTGTCGGCATCACCGAAGCGCTTGGCGAAGTGACGCTTCTCTATTTCGACAGCAAAGGCAGCACGGGCGATGATCCTGTGATTGCAAAACTTTCGGGGATTCACCCCTCAAAGCGCGGGGAAGTTCTGCGACTGGGTGCAGCACCTGAGAAAATTCACCTTTTCCACAAGGGAATTTCGCTGCTTTATCGCGGTGAAAAGGTGTTTTTGCCGAATGTAGCCCCGCATTGAGTGCGATTTCCCTCTGGCATAGTTAGCGCTAACATATTATAGCAAGCCTCAGAAGATGGAGGTTTTTGTCTATGTCCTTGGATACCCGTATCGAAGCTGTCACCGCGCGGATCATTGCGCGCTCGCAAGGGCCGCGTAAGACCTATCTGGATCGGATGCGTGCAGCGGCCGCCGATGGTCCGCGCCGTGCGCATTTGACCTGTGGCAATCAGGCCCATGCTTATGCGGCGATGGAGGGGGACAAGGATCCTTTGGTGGCGGCACGCGCGCCTAATCTTGGGATTGTGACCGCCTATAACGATATGCTTTCCGCGCATAAGCCCTTTGAGGCTTTCCCCGAACGGATTAAGGCCGCAGCGCGGGCCAACGGGGCCACGGCGCAGGTTGCGGGCGGTGTGCCTGCCATGTGCGATGGGGTCACCCAAGGGCAGGTGGGGATGGAGCTAAGCTTGTTCTCCCGCGATGTAATCGCCTTGGCCGCGGGTGTCGCGTTAAGCCATAACACCTTTGACGCGGCAATTTATTTGGGCGTTTGCGATAAAATCGTCCCCGGTTTGGTGATTTCAGCGGCAACATTTGGCTATTTGCCATCCATCTTTTTGCCTGCAGGGCCGATGACCAGTGGTCTACCCAATGATGAAAAGGCGAAGGTGCGCCAGAAATTCGCCGCAGGCGAGGTCGGGCGCGAGGAATTGATGAAGGCCGAGATGGCCTCTTATCATGGGCCAGGCACCTGCACCTTTTATGGCACGGCCAATTCCAACCAAATGCTGATGGAATTCATGGGTCTGCATTTGCCAGGCGCCAGTTTCGTGAACCCGCATACGCCCTTGCGCGACGCGCTGACCGATGCAGGGGTTGCGCAGGTGGCTAAGATCACCGCGCTTGGGGATCAGTATCGCCCTGTTTGCGATATTCTGGATGAAAAGGCCTTTGTGAACGGTCTTGTTGGGTTGATGGCCGCAGGCGGGTCGACCAATTTGGTCATCCATTTGGTCGCCATGGCCCGCGCGGCGGGTGTGATCCTAGAGCCGCAGGATTTCGCGGATATCTCTGCTGCAACGCCGCTGATGGCGCGGGTCTATCCCAATGGGTTGGCCGATGTGAACCATTTCCACGCTGCGGGCGGTTTGGGCTTTATGATTGGCGAATTGCTCGATGCGGGCTTATTGCACCCCGACACCCAGACAGTGATGGGGCAGGGTTTGGCCCATTACACGCAAGAGCCAAAACTAAGCGATGGCGGGGTGGTGTATAAGGCAGGGCCCAAGACCACGCTGAACGAAAAAATTCTGCGCCCTGCGAAGGATGCCTTCCAAAGCACAGGCGGGCTTGTGGCGCTTAAGGGCAATTTGGGCGAAGGTGTGATGAAGGTGTCCGCTGTCGCCCCTGAGCGTCAGGTGATCGAAGCCCCCGCCGCAATTTTCCATGATCAAGCCTCGGTCAAAGCGGCGTTTCAGTCAGGCGATTTGAACCGCGATGTTGTGGTCGTGGTGCGGTTTCAAGGGCCAAAGGCCAACGGGATGCCAGAATTGCACAACCTGACACCGATTTTGGCGGTGTTGCAGGATCGTGGCCACAAGGTGGCCTTGGTGACGGATGGCCGTATGTCGGGCGCATCGGGCAAAGTGCCTGCCGCAATCCATGTCAGCCCCGAGGCGTTGGATGGTGGTTTCCTTGCGCGGTTGCAGGAGGGCGATATGATCCGCGTGGATGGTGTCAAAGGCGTGCTTGAGGCTCTGGTGCCTGATCTGGCAGATCGCGCCGCTGTCACACCTGATCTCGGCGGCAATGGCCACGGGATTGGCCGTGAATTGTTTGAAATCTTCCGCGCCCATGCTGGCCCCGCCTCAAGCGGTGCTGGTGTTGTCGTGTAGAAAAGGGAAAGGGGTCCCATGACACCGCAAGAGCAATCAAAATTCGCGCGGGGCCTTGCGGCCCACGCCCCCATCATTCCCGTTTTGGTGATCGAGGATCTCGCCCATGCGGTGCCTTTGGCCCGTGCCTTGGTTGCGGGTGGTCTGCCTGTGCTTGAGGTCACATTACGCAGCGCCTGTGCCTTGGATGCCATCGCCGCCATGTCTGAGGTTGAGGGTGGGATTGTGGGCGCAGGCACGATCTTGACCCCTGCCGATATGAAGGCCGCAAAGGCCGCAGGGGCGCGTTTTGCGGTTAGCCCCGGCGCGACAGATCGTGTCTTGGCCGCGGCAGAAGATGAGGCGCTGCCGCTTCTTCCAGGCGCTGTCACCGCGTCTGAGGTGATGGCGCTTTATGAGCGCGGCTATGATATGCTGAAATTCTTCCCCGCCGAGGCGGTTGGCGGGGCGCCTGCGTTGAAATCCATCGGCGGGCCAATCCCGCAAGTGGCCTTTTGCCCCACGGGCGGGATCAGCCTTACCAATGCGCCAAGCTATCTGAGCCTGTCCAACGTGCTGTGCGCAGGCGGATCATGGGTCGCGCCAAAGGCGGCCATGGCCGCAGGGGATTGGGAGGCAATCACCTGCCTTGCGCGCGAAGCGGCGGCATTGCCCCGTTAACCCTTGAATTGCGCCGCATCAAAGGGCGGCAGGCTGGCCTGTTGGCTTGGGTTTAATTCTGCCCGAACCTGCGCATAGCTTTGCGTGATATAGCGGCGCAGCTCATGCGGGCTTGTGTTGCGCCACTCAACCATCACCCAGCCCCCGCTTTTGAGATAGGGGGCAGAGACGGCCTTGCCTTGTTGGATCATTTTTTGCGCCTCTTGGGCCGATCTTGCGCGGATAGACACGCCCGTGCTGCCTTTGGTGTAAGCAGCAAACATCTTCTCGGCCACTGTCCAGACATACATGTCTGGGCCAAATGGCTCTGCCAGGCGCGCACCAGGCAGGGATTTGCAATGGCGCTCGACAAATTCTTCAAACATGGCCCTAAAAATGTGCAATTTCTTATCAAATGCAAGGAATTTATGCGGCACTTGCCTGAGGGTTGGGTTGCGTTGACGGGAACGGGCGCGCGAAGGGTTATTTTCAATTCCAAAACAACCTGATAGGGCAATGGCGCTAATTCTGCTGTGGCCGCAGTGCCGCCTCAGGCTCAGGGAGAGGGGCAATCTAAGCGATGGGTGAGATCAAGCTTCGCAATTCTATGACGCGCAAAATCGAGGTTTTCGCCCCGATTGATCCAACGAATCTGCGCCTCTATGTTTGCGGGCCAACTGTCTATGACCGCGCCCATCTCGGCAATGCCCGCCCTGCGATTGTGTTTGATGTGCTGTTTCGGTTGCTGTGCCATGTCTACGGCAAGGATCATGTCACCTATGTGCGCAATTTCACCGATGTGGATGACAAGATCAACGCGAAGGCCCGTGAAACAGGGCGCGCGATTGGCGAGATCACCGAGGAAACCATCGGTTGGTATCACGCGGATATGGATGCCATCGGCGTCTTGCGCCCCACCCATGAGCCGCGCGCAACCGAATATATCCCGCAGATGATCGCGATGATCGAAGACCTGATCGCCAAGGGTCACGCCTATGCGGCTGAAGGGCATGTGCTGTTTTCTGTGGGCTCTTATCCTGACTATGGCCGCCTGTCAGGGCGCACAGTCGAGGATATGATCGCAGGCGCGCGGGTCGAAGTGGCGCCCTATAAACGCGATGCGATGGATTTCGTGCTGTGGAAACCATCCGATGCGGACACGCCCGGATGGGACAGCCCATGGGGGTATGGCCGTCCGGGATGGCATATTGAATGTTCGGCCATGAGCCATGAATTGCTGGGGCCGCATTTCGATATCCATGGCGGCGGCAATGATCTCATGTTCCCGCATCATGAGAACGAGATCACGCAAAGCTGCTGCGCCCATCAAGGCGCGGGCTTTGCCAATATTTGGATGCATAATGAAATGCTGCAGGTCGAGGGAAAGAAAATGTCCAAATCCTTGGGCAATTTCTTCACCGTGCGCGATTTGCTGGATCAGGGCGTGCCGGGCGAGGTGATCCGCTTCGTGATGCTGTCCACGCATTATTCGAAGCCCATGGATTGGACAGCGAAGAAGGCGGCGGAGGCGGAGAAGACGCTGCGCAAATGGTATGCACAGGCCGCTGATGCGCCGCAGGGCCCTGTGCCTGACGCGATGCTTGCGGCGCTGTTTGATGATTTGAACACACCCCTCGCGATTACGGCCTTGCATCAGATTTCGCAGTCTGGGGATGCTGCATCCTTGCGCGCGGGCCTCTCGATTTTGGGTCTAGCCTCTGTCGGGGTGCCTGATTGGGCAGCCTCCCCCGATGTTGATCTTTCGGCATTGGAGGCGCAGTTGTTTGCCGTGCGTCAGACTGCAATGGAGACTAAAGATTTCGCGCCTGTTGACGCGCTGAAATCTGCCCTGACCGATGCGGGGGTCGAGGTGCGGATGAGTAAGGAGGGGGTTGAGTTGATCCCGACCGCGAATTTTGACCCGTTGAAATTGGAAGGTCTGTTGTGAGTGGCCTTTGGAACAGAACTGCGCCCGCCCCGTGGGGGGCGGTGCGGGCGCTGCCTGCGCTTTGCGCAGGCAAAACATGGGGGGCAACATGACCCGCGACCGCCTCTATATCTATGACACCACCTTGCGGGACGGGCAGCAGACCCAAGGGGTGCAATTTTCTACCCAAGACAAGCTGCGTATTGCCGCGATGCTCGATGATCTGGGGGTGGATTATATCGAAGGGGGCTGGCCCGGCGCCAACCCCACGGACAGTGCCTTTTTCGAAGCGGTGCCTGAGACCCGTGCAACCATGGCGGCCTTTGGTATGACTAAACGCGCAGGCCGCTCTGCCGCGAATGATGATGTTCTGGCGGGCGTGATGAATGCGGGCACGGCTGCGGTTTGTCTGGTGGGTAAAACCCATGATTTCCATGTGACCGAGGCGCTTGGGATCAGCCTTGAAGAAAACCTCGAAAATATCCGCGCTTCCATCTCCCATCTCGTGGCCGCAGGGCGCGAGGCGCTTTTTGATGCAGAACATTTCTTTGATGGCTATAAGGCCAATCCAGATTATGCATTGGCCACCATTCACGCGGCGCACGATGCAGGGGCGCGGTGGATCGTTCTGTGCGATACGAATGGCGGCACTTTGCCTGATGAGATTGCCCAGATCACGCGGGCGGTAATCGCCTCTGGCGTGGCGGGGGATCGTTTGGGCATTCATACCCATAATGACACCGAAACCGCCGTTGCGGGCAGTTTGGCCGCGATAGCTGAGGGCGCGCGCCATGTTCAAGGCACGCTCAATGGTTTGGGCGAGCGCTGCGGCAATGCCAATCTGACAACGCTGATTGCGACCCTGCTTCTGAAAGAACCCTATTGCAGCCAATATGAAATTCGTGTCGGCGAAGCAGGGTTGAAAAACCTGACCCGTGCCTCGCGCTTGTTGGATGAAATTCTCAATCGCGTGCCACAGCGCCAAGCCCCCTATGTGGGAAGCTCCGCCTTTGCGCATAAGGCGGGTTTGCATGCTTCGGCAATCCTGAAAAACCCCGCCACTTATGAACATATCCAGCCCGAGTTGGTCGGAAATGCGCGGGTGATCCCGATGTCAAACCAAGCGGGGCAATCCAATCTGCGCCGCCGCCTGAGCGAGGCGGGGATCATGGTGGATGATGGTGACCCCGCGCTTGGCCAAATCCTAGAGGAGATCAAAGCGCGCGAGGCGGCAGGGTATTCCTATGACACCGCCCAAGCGAGTTTCGAATTGCTTGCGCGGCGCGCCCTTGGCCAGATGCCCCGCTTTTTTGAGGTCAAACGCTATCGCGTGACTGTTGAACGGCGCAAAAACAAATATGACAAGATGGTCAGCCTTTCCGAGGCGGTCGTGGTTGTGAAAATTGGCGATCAGAAAATGTTGTCTGTCTCTGAAAGCATGGATGATACAGGATCAGATCGCGGGCCCGTAAATGCGCTCTCCAAAGCCTTGGCCAAGGATTTGGGGCCGTATCAAAGCTATATCGACACGATCCGTCTGGTTGATTTCAAAGTGCGGATCACCCAAGGGGGCACCGAGGCGGTTACGCGTGTCATCATTGACAGCGAAGATGATACAGGGCGGCGTTGGTCGACTGTGGGCGTTTCTGCGAATATCGTGGATGCGAGTTTCGAGGCGCTTTTGGATGCGGTGCATTGGAAACTGATCCAAGACGGGGCGCCTGCATCATGAGCCAAGATTTGGCGCGGCTTGCAAGCGTGATCGAGCGTGGCGATCCCGAGCGGTTCTTGGCCGTGATGGCCGCGCCGCCCGATCTGCGCGCCCGTCTTTTTGCAATTTATGCGGTAAATTTGGAAATTGCGCGCGCGCCCTATGCCTCGCCTGAGCCATTGGTGGCACAGATGCGCTTGCAATTTTGGGCGGATCTGTCCGATGCATTACAGGCGGGACGGGCCTTGCCTGCGCATGAATGGGCGGCCCCTTTGGCGGCCAGTTTGCCCGCGCGTGATGCGGGGCTTTTGTCCGATCTTGTGGCGGCACGGATGCGCGACACCACCAAGGATGGCTTCGCAAATGAGGCCGCGTTCAGCGCCTATATCGAGGCCACGGGGGCAGGGCTTTTGTGGATGGCTGCGCGCAGTTTGGGGGTGCAGGACATGTTCGAGCCTGCCATTCGTGCGATAGGTTGGGCCATGGGGTTGGCCAATTATCTGCGCGCGATCCCCGCGCTTGAGGAAAAGGGGCATGCCCCTTTGCATGATGGTCGCCCGTCCACTGTGGCCCATTTGGCGCGAATGGGGCTTGGTAAATTGCGCGCCGCGCGCATAGAGCGGGGGATGATCCCCGCCCATGTGACGCCCGCGCTATACGCGGCATGGCTGGCAGAGCCTATTTTGAAAAAGGCGGCTGCTCATCCTGCCCTTGTCGCGCAAGGCGGGCTAGAGCCATCAGAGGCAGGCAAGCGTCTGCGCCTTGCCTATGTTTCCCAGACAGGGCGCTGGTAGGGTCAGGCGGCGGCCTCATCAGCGGGGCGCAGCACAAGCCAGATTAGGGCAGCGCCTGCGAGGGCCAAAAACGGGATCATTGCGATATTGACCGCATTCCACCCTGCAAGGGTGGTTTCCCCCAAAGACATCAAAACCCCTGATGACAGCGATGCAAGGGTGACGCAGCCAAAGACCAGAAAATCATTCAAGCCCTGCACGGGTCCCCGCTCATGCGCAGGATGGGCTTGGGTCAGCATGGCGGTTGCGCCGATAAACCCAAAATTCCAACCAATGCCCAAAAGAACAAGCGCGATAAAGAAATTCGTCAATTCAACGCCCATCAAGGCCACCACGCCCGCAAGTGCAAGTAAGGATAGGCCAAACGCCACAACCCGCACCGCGCCAAATCGCGCGATGACATGGCCCGTGAAAAACGAGGGGGCATACATCGCGATCACATGGGCAGAGACGATATCTGCCGCGGTTCCGGTCGGAAACCCGCATCCGACAACGGCCAAAGGGGTCGATGTCATCATCAAATTCATCAAAGCGTAGGAAACCATGCCGCAGATAATCGCAACGGCGATTTTCGGGTCGCGTAGCAATTCGCGGCGGCTGCGGGCCTGCGGCGCATCCGCGCTTGGGGCTTTGGGGGGTGGCACATCGAGGAAGAAGAACAAGGTGACACCGATGAGATTGATCAAAACCACAGAAAGGTAAGTGCCCAGAAAGGGCACAACAGTGGCGTCGGACGTGAATTTGACCAATTGCGGCCCGATCAATGCCGACAGAAGGCCGCCCGCCATGACGTAGGAAATGGCGCGCGGGCGAAAATCGTCCGAGGCGCTATCTGCTGCTGCAAAGCGGTAAAATCCATGCGCCGACATATAAATGCCCGTCAGATATGAGCCGATTAGGAAGACCGCGAAATTGTCGAGATAGAGGCCTAAACTGGCAATGCCCGCCCCTAAGGCCCCGCCAAGCGCGCCAACAAAGAACCCAACCCGCCGTCCATATTTTTGCATGAGCGCCGACAACCACGGTGCAGTGGTCATCGAGCCAAAGACGATCAAAGAAATCGGGATCGTGGCCAATGCGGGGCTTGGTGCGATCATCAGGCCCGCAAGCCCGCCCACCACAAAGATCATCGGCATTTGCGCGCCAAGGAAGGCCTGCGCAAGGATCAAAACGAAAACATTGTGTTTGGCGGCGCGATCATCAATTTGCGCAGTGGTCATTGGGTATATTCATTCTTTGGCACATATGGGCACAGGGCTAGGCCTTTCTGCGCATCAGGTCTAGGGTGGAATGCAAGATTTTGCTGCGACAGGTTGAACAATGGATCAGGCTTATCATCTCAAAGACGAAAATTTGCTGTCTGATGGGTTGGCCGCCCTGTGCCAGATTGAAGCTGCTTTTGCCCGTGTTGATCCTGCCCGCGTCACCTTGCGATCAAGAGAGGCGGGGTTTGTGGCCCTCGCCAAGGCGATTATCTCGCAGCAGGTTTCAGTGGCCAGTGCGAATGCGATCACCGCGCGCCTTGCAGAGGCGGGAATGTTACAGCCAGATGCGGTTTTGGCAGCATCCGAGGCCGATTTGCGCGCGCTTGGCCTCAGCCGTCAAAAGGCAGGGTATATGCGCGCTTTGGCCGAGGCGCGGATTGATTACGCGCGGCTGCACAGCCAAAGCACCGATGAGGTGGTGGCCGCTTTGACCGCTGTCAAAGGGATTGGCCGTTGGACGGCAGAAATTTACGCGATTTTTGCCCTTGGCCATTCCGATGCCTTCGCCGCGGGTGATTTGGCCCTGCAAGAGGCGGCGCGCGTGTTGTTTGATCTGCCGCAGCGGCCAGATGAGCGGCGCTTGCGCACCATGGCGGCGCCGTGGTCGCCGCATCGGGCCATTGCCGCGCGGGCGCTCTGGGGCTACTACCATATGGTCAAAGAACGTGAGGGGGTCGCATGACGCGCGCATTGGATTACAAAAGCAGCGAGCCGCAGTCAGGCTATATCGCCCGCGCGGTGATTTTCGTCCATGGCTATGGCGCGGATGGGGCTGATCTTTTGGGATTGGCCGATCCGATGGCCCCACATCTGCCTGACACAATGTTCATCGCCCCTAATGCGCCCGAGGCCTGTTCGGTTAATCCGATGGGGTATCAATGGTTCCCGATCCCGTGGATTGATGGCTCATCCGAGGAGGATGCCCGCTCAGGGCTTGCGCGGGCCTTTGATGATTTCAATGCGTTTTTGGAACAGGTGATGGAAGAGAATAACCTGACACCGCGCGATGTAGCATTGGTTGGGTTTTCGCAAGGCACGATGTTGAGCTTACATGTCGCGCCGCGCCTGGAAGATAGCCTGCGCGCAGTGGTTGGGTTTTCGGGCCGCTTGTTGGAGCCAGAACGCCTGAAAGAGGAGGCGGAGTGTCGCCCGCCCGTATTGCTGATCCATGGCGATCAAGATGATGTTGTCCCCCCACAAGCCTTGCCCGACGCCGCAGAGGCGCTGCAAGAAGCAGGCTGGCGTGAGGTTTATGCCCATATCATGCGGAGCACAGGGCATGGGATTGCGCCCGATGGGTTGCAGGTTTGTCTGGCCTTTTTGCGCGATAAATTCGGGCTCGAAGATTAGACGCACGGGGTGGGTGCCTCCAATGTCACAAAAGTGACGTTCAGTTTCGTTACCCTTGGGATTGTGACCACATAGATGAAGGGGCTTGCCAGATTGCAATGCCCATATATAGTGGGATCAATGCTGGAGCGGGGCTCCCGCTCTGGTGCTTGAGGTGCAGGCAAACAGAGCGGAGACGGAGTTACTCATGGATGGCGATTTCAGGACGGAATTTACGCGCGAACCCGCATCGCTAAAGCAACACCCTGCTTTGGTGCTGAACGCGGATTACCGCCCCCTGTCTTATTATCCTTTATCCCTTTGGCCGTGGCAGGAAGCGGTCAAAGCGGTATGGTTGGATCGGGTGGATATCGTGGCTGAGTATGACACCTTCGTTCATTCGCCAACGACCAAGATCAAAATCCCCTCTGTTGTTGTTCTCAAAGATTATGTGAAACCTCAAAAGCGCGTGGCCTTCACGCGCTTTAATCTTTTTTTACGGGATCAATTTTCTTGCCAATATTGCGGCTCGCGCGGGGATTTGACCTTTGATCACGTTGTGCCGCGCGCGCGAGGGGGCGTTACATCTTGGGAAAATGTTGTGGCGGCCTGTGGTCGGTGTAACCTGCGCAAGGGGGCAAAAAACCTGCGTCAGGCGGGTATGAGCCTGCGCCAAGCCCCGCGTCAACCGGGGGCGGAGGAGCTGCGCAATCTGGGCCGAAAATTTCCACCCAATTATCTGCATGAAAGTTGGTTGGATTTCCTGTACTGGGATGCAGAACTCGAAGCGTGAAAGGCTGAGATGGGGGAAGACCTTTTTTACGTCGCGTCTAAACTGATGCGGTTCGCGCTCTATGTTGAGTTATGGCCACATATCTTGGGGGGGCTTGGGGTGATGGCGCTGCTTGTGCGGTGGCGGCGTGCCGCGCTTTGGTTCTGGCTCTTATCGCTTGGCTTTGTGGGGTTTGTGATGGCCGCGCCTGTGGATCGTTGGATTGCAGGGCCGCTTGAGGCGCGTTTTATGGCCAATCCTGATCTGACAGGGGCGCGCGGTGTTTTGCTGATGACGGGGGCCGAGAATACGGATCGCACCGCCCGCACGGGCCTCGTCAATACGGGCGAGGCGGCGGATCGTATTTTGGCGAGCATTGCCTTGGCCCATGCCCTGCCGAATGTGCCTGTGATTGTGGCAGGTGGACAGGGGCGGCTTGATCTTCAAGGCCATTCTTTGAGTGAGGCTGAAGTCAGCGCAAGGGCCATTCGTGAGGCGGGGATTGCAGCTGAGCGCCTCACCCTCGAATCGCAAAGTCGCAATTCAGCCGAGTCAGCAATGAATGTCGCCGCGATTACCCGTGAGATCACCCCCGATTTGGCCAATCAGAATTGGATCATCGTGACATCGGCGATGCATATGCCGCGCGCGATCTCTAGCTTTTGTGCGGCGGGGTGGCGCAGTTTGATTCCTTATCCCGTGGATCATAGTCCGATGGCGGATCAGTGGTTTTCTGGGGAATATCGCGATAAGATCGCGGTTATGCGGCGCGCATTGCATGAGCGGGTCGGGGCTTTGGTCTATCGCTTTACAGGGCGCGCGGTGAGCGAAGATCAAACTTTCGCACTTGGCTGCGTGTTGACCCGTTGACGCGCCCCCGCGCGCGGTATAGGACGCGTTGCACAGAGCCCGAGTGGCGGAATTGGTAGACGCAGTGGATTCAAAATCCACCGCCTAACGGCTTGCCGGTTCGAGTCCGGCCTCGGGTACCAAACTCTGTTTTTCCCTTATTCCCAACGCGCAATGATCTGATCTGTCAGATCGGTCATATCGCGCGCGATGATGTCGGGTTGCGGTATTTCAGCAAGCGGCAAGGGCGCATTGCCTGTGCGGTGCAAAAACGCGCCGCGATAGCCGCAGGCCTGTGCGCCGATCGTATCCCAGATATGGCAGGCAATCATACACAACTGAGCAGGGGCAAGGTTCAGCGATGTGGCGAGATGTTCATAAACCGCGGGGGCGGGTTTGAAGGCTGCAACCTCGGCCACGCTGAAATTTCCGTCAAAAAAGCAGTCTAGCCCCGCGCGAAACAGGGCCGATTCTGCGCCAAGGGGGGAGTTGGTCAGTGTGACCAACCGAAAACCCGCCGCACGCAAGTGCGTTAATCCTGCCTCCACATCCCCATGGGGCGGCATATGGGTCAGGGCATGGCCAAGCGCCGCTGTATCATCCTTGTGAACCGCGATACCTTTTACTGTGGCCAGCATTGTAAAGACCGCCATGCCCAGTTCACCAAACGGGCGGTAGTGACCCGCGAATGTCAGGGTTTGGGAATAAAGGATCAATTCAGAAAACCAGACCCGCATCATGGCCGCATCGCCAAAGGCGCGGGCAAACACAGGTTCAAGCGTTGTCAGGTCAAGCAATGTTTCATTGACGTCAAAGACGAGGGTCGGGCGGTCAGTGGTGTGCATGGGGCCTCACAAAGCGGGAATGGGCGCAATCAGCCTAGCGCGTGATCTGCGCCATGGCAAAACCAAGTCAGCCTTCAATGTTTTGCGTGTGAGGGGCCCCGTCAAACTTGGCCCAAGTGAGAAACATTCTGTTTCTCTTCAGCCACGTTGGGGGAATGTGGGGCTGAATCTCGTGGCAACACTTGGAATTTGGGGGCTGCTCTCAATGTCACCTAGGGGAAGCCACATTGAGAGCAGCGGGGTATTAGGGGTGCCTTTATGTTTAGGGCTTTACGGCTATTGACACCAGTTGTCGAAAGTATGGGGTTGGTTATCCTTTGCTGCATCTTCACGCTTTCGCACCCGTTGCAGGCGGGCGTCTTGGTTTTGCAGCCAGACCGTCCTAGGTGGGGCGAAGAGGTGGAAAAATGTGTTAATATTTTGCATGAATAATATATACAGGTATCGGCCATACGGAATCGGGGGCATGGATTTCAAATGGTCATGAAAGCGCCGTAAGAGCGCCCTAGACTCGCAGCAATTGAGGCAGAGAACAGGCATGTGGCCGTCAAAATTTGGCGCCTCGGCTGAGTCTAAGCCGTGCCATCGAGTTAGTAATGAATTTTGGAGTAAAAAAATGACAGCACAGCCCCAATCCTATTTTCATGTACAAGACCCGCATACTGCCGTAACGCCCTGCTTCACGCCGAGCACGATGATTGCCACGTTGCGTGGCGAACGCGCGGTGGAGACATTGCAGCAGGGGGATAAAATCGTCACCCGTGACAATGGTGTGCAAGAAATTGCTTGGATTGGTGGCCGTATTTTGGGGCGTGCAGATATGCAGCGCGCCACAAGCTTACGCCCCGTCCTTTTGCGTGCGGGCTGTTTGGGACATGGACTACCCGTGCGTGATATGTTGGTTTCGCCCAGTCACCGCATTTTGTTGATGCCTGAACATCCCGCCGCATTGGCGGGCGAAAGCCTGATTGCCGCGCGCGATCTGATTGACCACCGCGAGGTGATGGCGGTCGATACGGTGCGGGTGAATTACATCCATATCATGTTCGAGCATCATCAAATCGTGATGTCTGACAGCATTTGGACAGAAAGCTTTCACGCAGAAACTAAAACATTGCGGGGCATGGATGCGGCGCAGCGGCGTGAGATCTTGTCTCTCTTCCCAGAGTTAGAGACAGAAGAAGGCCAAAGCGCGCAGGCAACCGCCGCCCGCCCGATTGTTGATTATGCGTCCGATATTAGGACGGATCGGATGATGCGCAATATTATCTAAGCCCGCGATTTGCGCCACGCCGCCCAATCTTCGGGCGTATCAAGATCTGTTGTCGCGCGGGTTTCGGGCAGGGGGATGTGTACAACGCGCGCCCCATGTTGCTCTAGCACCGCGCGCGCGCCCTGATCCCCTGTCACTTGGGCAAGTTCGGGCAGAAGATCGCGGGGAAAGACAATTGGATGTCCTGCGCGGCCTTTATTGTCAGCCGCGCGCAAAATGGCATCTGGATGCATTTGTGCGAAGGTGAGCATCAGATACAGGTCATGTGCGGTCACATCGGGCAGATCTGCCAACAGGATCATCACCGCGCAGTCAAGCCCCGCAATCCCTGCTTTCAAACTGTCACTCATGTCGCGCCCTGCGGGCAGGTGGATGATCTCGACATCCGTGAAATCTTGAATTTCTGCGGCGCGGTCTGTTTGACCCTCAGCCAGAATCACACGCACCGCAGATGCACCCGCCTTGCGTGCCCGCGCCACCATGAGGCGCAGCAAGGCTTGGCCATCGACATCTTCCAACAACTTGTCGCGACCCCGCATGCGGCTTGACCTGCCTGCCGCGAGAACCACGATTGCGGGCGCTTTATGCGGGATCGGATCAGCCAAGTTTGCGAATTTTGATCTGGGTGAGACGGTTGTTCTCACGGGCCACCACCTCAAAGCGGAAGCCATGAAAGGAAAATGCCTGACCGATGACAGGAATTGTTTGCGCCTCGTGGATCACCAACCCTGCCACAGTGTTGGCCTCTTCATCGGGAAGGCTCCAATCTGTGGCGCGGTTGAAATCACGAATGGTCATTGCCCCATCAATCAAGAAATGCCCATCGGGGCCAGGTTTCAATTGCGGCGCTTCATCCACATCAAATTCATCGGTGATTTCACCCACAATCTCCTCAAGGATATCTTCAAGCGTGATCAAGCCGCGCAAAGCGCCGTATTCGTCCACTACCAACGCGAAATGCGTTTTGCGGCGCAGGAATTGGCGCATCTGTTCGTCCAATGTGGTGGTGTCAGGCACGAAATAGGGTTTCATGGCCACATCGGTGATACGGAAATTTTCGATCCCCTTCGCGTTTTCGCCGCGCGTCAGCCCATCCATGGCGCGCAGCAAATCCTTTGCATGGATCACGCCAATGATATTTTCCGTCTCGCCGCGATAGACGGGCAGGCGGGTATGGGGGGATTGCAAGGCTTGGCTCAAGATTTCCTCAGGTGTGGCATCAGCATTGATCATTTCGATCTTTGAGCGATGCAACATGATTTCCTCAACCATCCGCTCGTGCAAATCTAGCGCGCCAAGCAAGCGGTCGCGATGTTCTTTTTCCACCGCCCCTTCGGAATGGCCCAGCGTGATCGCCCCTGCGATTTCCTCGCGCGCTGACAGGATTTTACTGTCAGGGTCGGTTTGCACGCCAAAGAGGCGCAAGACCCCGCGCACCAAAATTCGCACCGCGCCCACAATCGGCGAAAACAGGAAAATCACCACCGCAATCACGGGGGAGACGCGGGCGGCGGTCTTTTCGGCATTGGTGATGGCATAGGTTTTGGGCAGCACTTCGGCAAAGATCAAGACCAACAGGGTCATGACAAGCGTGGCAAGCGCCACGCCCGATTCCCCAAACAGGCGCGTGAACAGGGCGGTCGCCAAAGAAGCAGCCAAGATATTGACCACATTATTGCCCAATAGAACCGATCCGATCAGCCGCTCGCTGTCTTCGGTCATGCGCAAGGCGCGCTCAGCCCCCTTTGAGCCCCGATCCGCCTGTGCGCGCAATTTCCCGCGTGAGGCTGCGGTCAATGCCGTTTCAGAACCTGAGAAAAACGCAGACAGCACCAAAAGCCCCATAATCGAGGCGGCGCTTATCCAAAGGGCAGAATCAAACGAAATCGTTTCAGTCATGGGGCCTATCAATTTTCAGTCGAGGCAGATGTCTGATCCGCCAAAGGGTGATGTTCGAGCACGAGTGCTTTTAACCGCTCATCTAAGATATGGGTATAGATTTCGGTCGTTGCGATATCCGCGTGACCCAAAAGGGCCTGAATGCTGCGTAAATCTGCGCCACCGGCCAATAGATGGGTGGCAAAGGCATGGCGCATACGATGCGGGGTGACCGATTGCGGTGGCACACCTGCATCACGGGCAATTTCCTTGATCAGCGTGTAAAACCGCACCCGCGTCATGTGGCCTTCTTTGCTGCGGCTATGGAACAGGTAGCGCGAGGGTTTTGTCCCCCCCTCGCGTGTTGCGAGGTCTTCCAATGCATCGCGGCGGGCAAGCCAGGATTGCAACGCCAAACGCGCGGATTGCGTCAGTGGCAGCATCCGTTCCTTGCCGCCTTTGCCCTTGATCAAGATCAGCTTGGGGTCACCCCGCACTGCGGCCACGGGCAGGGTGACAAGCTCGCTTACGCGCATCCCTGTCGCGTATAAAATTTGCATCATGCAATGGTTGCGCAACCGATCATCGGCACTGCGCCCATGAATTTCAGCCTGTGCTAAAAGCTGATCCACGGCCTTATGGCTGAGGGTTTTGGGCAAAGATTGCTCACGCGCGGGCCCCTTGATTTTGAGGCTTGGGTTATCGTTGCGCAGGCCTTCCTCAAACAGAAATCGACACATTTGTTTCAGCGCAGACAAGCGCCGCGCGCGCGTGGCGCGTGACAGCCTCCGAACCTCCAGATCGGCAAGATAGGTTTCGATCCCATCTCGCGTGACGCTAAGGAAATCTGCTCCGTGATCGGTGAAAAATGCCCGCGCATCGTCCAAATCACGGGCGTAAGCCAAGAGCGTGTTTTGCGCTGCGTTCAACTCGGCTGCTTGCGCCTCAAGGAATTGGGTGATCAATCTTTGATCTGTCATGATCGGGCGCTCTTATCCGTTTCTATCGGGCAAGAGATATAGCTGAAGTGCCGCGCGCCGCGCGCTGTCTTCTAGACCCAAATAGCGCAAGACCCGCAATGCATCTGAGAGATCGTCTAAATCTGCACCATCCCCTGATAGGGTGAGGGCTGCGAGCAAAAGCGCCTCTCCCGCGCGATTGCCTGTAATCAGGGGCGCATAGCGGTCAGGCAGCGCAATTTCGTCAAATCCCGCCGCAAGGGCCATAACCCGTGGGCTTGCCGTTGCGGGCAAATTGGGCATCTGCCCGCGCGCCAAAGCAAAGGCCACCGCCTCATCTGCGGATTGCGGCACCGCACGCAGGGCAAGGCTTTCGTAATTGCGGGAGAGGAGTTCGATTTTGCGGGCGAGGATCGCCGCCTCTCCCACCAAAGGTTGGCGGCCAAGCGGGTCGGCGTAAAGCTGTGCGAAAGCGGGTAAAAGCCCGGTGGGGCCAAGGGCATCCACCACGCGCGCAAGGCTGCGGGCAATGGCCGCCACATCACCCGCAAGGAGGCTTGCATCAAATTCCTGAAGGGCTGCAACGCGCTCCCAAATCCCGCCCGAGGCGGAGGGGCGGCGCGAGGTGGCAATGGCCAACCATTGGCTTGGCTCAATCGCGCCTGCGCGCAACAGGCGTTCTGCGGCATCAAGCTGTGCGCGCCACCCCGCCTGCGGGGCGAGGTCGGCATGGGCAAAGGCCAAAGGCAGCCCAAGCGAGGAGGGGCGTTCTGCAATGGCCGCGCGCATCACATAGCGCAGCGGTGTTATGTCGGGGTCTAGGGGCAAGGGCGGCTCCCCCTCGAATAGCTCGGGATCAAGGAAGCGCGCGATCAAATCCGCCTCATCTTCGGTGATGAACCCCAAGGCAACGCCTGTGCCCATTGAGAGCGCCGCCGCGGACCAATCGCCTGAACGGGCCAAGCAAAAAATCCGTGCGGGATATGTTGGTGCGATGTCAGGGCTTGCGCGCATCGCGGCACAGGCACGATCTGCCTGCCCCAAAAGAAGCGAGACATCGAACCAGCGCCGAAATACCTCGCCGTCTTCTACGCCCGCGCGTTCGATCAATGCGCGGGCAGGCTCAAGCGCGCCGCGCGCCAAGAGCATATCAATCCGCGCCAAAAACAGATCATCTGCCGCCGCATCATTGCCCCCAAGAGGGGGATCAAGCTCGGACAGGGCCAAACGTTCGGTTAAATCCAAAATGGCGGGCGGCCCTGTCATCGGCAAGCGGCGAAACAGGCCTGCAAGCTCGGCACTATCAGATTGGCCCCAAAGCCCACTGGGAAAGCCCGTAACCCGCGCAGGCAAAAGCCCCACGGCGTTGCGCGTGATCGGCCCTATCGGCATCACGCGGATATCTTCGGTGACAATTTCTGCGGCAACATCGGGGCTGCGCGGCGCAATCGTGTCGGAAAGCCAACTGGGCGCAATATCCTGCGGGGACATTTGCGGCGTTTGTGCCGCCATTGGCAGCGCAGGCAAAAGCCAAATCAGACCTGCCACAAGCCCCCAAAATGTTCCGCCCCTCAGCCTGCGCATGATCTGTTACTCAAGCGGGATAGAGATTGTGTCGCGCAATTCTACTGTCTCGGGCTGCATCAGGCCCGAATAGCCATATCCCAACAGGCCAACAGCAGTGAGCAGGATTAAAATCACCAATCCCATGAACAGCTTAACCATATTTCTCGTGCCTCTGCCTTCTGCGCTTATTCTCGCGCGGTTGCTTGCTTGCGTGTCTGTCCCCCAACGCGTATTGCGTGGAATAGTAGACGATCTTGCGCCAATATAGGGGAGTTCGCGCAGAATTTCTTGGGGGAATTTTGCGAAATCTTCGCAAATGCATAAAGGATGCACAGGGTGAACGGGCAAACACGGGCTGAAACCGCCTATAATTTGCACAAAACCGTGGTTTTGGTCGGGATGCCAGGCTCGGGCAAAACCGCTGTCGGGCGGGCCTTGTCCGCACGGCTTGGGGTCGAGTTGCGCGATTCTGATACTGAAATTGTCGAAAGCGCACAGATGAGCATCGCCGAGATTTTCGAACGCTTCGGCGAGCCGTTTTTCCGTGACCGCGAAAGCAAAGTCATTGCACGGCTACTGACGGGTGCGCCTGCAGTTCTGTCTACTGGCGGGGGGGCGTGGCTGTCGCCTGAAAACCGCGATTTGATTTCGGCGCAAGCGGCGGTCTCGTGGTTGGATGCCGATATTGAGCTTTTGTGGTCGCGGGTGCGCCACAAAACCACGCGGCCGCTGCTCAATGGGCCTGATCCGCGCGGCCAGCTTGAGGCTTTGATGGTGGCGCGCCGCCCTGCCTATGAGCAGGCTGAATTGCGCCTTGAAATTGCGCATGACTGGTCGATTGAGGATACGACCGATCATGTGCTGCGTTTGCTTCACGCTCATAATGTCTTGTCGGAGGTCGCAACATGACATCCACAGTGCGGGTAAATCTGGACAGTCGCAGCTATGATGTGGTGATTGGCTCTGGTCTGATTGCGCAGGCGGCAACCCATCTTGCGCCTTTGTTGCGGCGTCCAAAAGTTTGGATCGTAACCGAGGATCGGGTGGCGCCCTTTCATTTGGCCCATCTTGAGGCGGCCTTGAGCGCAGGCGGGATTGCCGCACGCGCGCTGACTTTGCCTGCGGGCGAGGGCACAAAATCATGGCAATATCTGACGCAGACCGTTGAATGGCTGCTCGATGAAAAGGTTGAACGGGGCGATATCGTGATCGCGCTTGGCGGCGGTGTGATCGGGGATCTCGTTGGTTTTGCCGCTGCGATCCTGCGCCGTGGCGTGCGCTTCGTGCAGATGCCAAGCTCGCTTCTGGCGCAGGTCGACAGTTCGGTTGGCGGCAAAACGGGCATCAACACGCGACATGGCAAAAACCTCGTTGGTGCCTTTCATCAACCTAGCCTTGTTTTGGCAGATATTGATCTTTTGTCCACTTTGGCCCCGCGTGACTTTTTGGCGGGTTATGGCGAGGTGGTGAAATACGGCTTGCTTGGCGATGCCGCGTTTTTCGACTGGCTTGAGGAAAACGCCCGCGCCATGGCCGCAGGTGATTTGGCCTTGCGCGAAGAGGCGGTGCGTTGGTCAGTTCAGATGAAGGCCTATATCGTGGCCCGCGATGAGACAGAGCAGGGGGATCGCGCACTTCTTAATTTGGGCCACACCTTTTGCCATGCGCTTGAGGCAGCCACGGGATATTCTGATCGCCTGTTGCATGGCGAGGGGGTGGCGATTGGGTGCGCTTTGGCGGCGGAATTATCGGCGCGCTTGGGGTTGTGCCCGCAGGAAGAACCATCCCGCATCCGCGCGCATCTGGCCGAGATGGGCATGAAGCGCGATTTGGCGGATATTGAGGGCGATTTGCCCGATGCAGACGCGCTGCTTGCGCTGATGGCGCAAGATAAAAAGGTGCTTGAAGGGCAGCTGCGCTTTATCTTGATGCGCGGCATTGGCACATCCTTTGTGACCTCAGATGTGCCGCCTGATGCCGTTAAAACACTTTTAGTTGAGGCGCTTGGCGCGCGCAATTAATCCTTGCCGCGATAAGGCTCGACATATTGCAGGGCCATATCCCATGGAAAGAAAATCCATGTATCTTGGCTGACACCTGTGATGAATGTGTCGACCATAGGCTCGCCCTTAGGTTTGGCATAGGTCGTAGCAAAATGCGCCTTGGGGTAAAGTTTGCGCACCAGTTCAAGGGTTTTTCCTGTATCGACTAAATCATCCACGATCAGGACGCCCTCACCATCCCCCATCATGTCGACATCTGGGCTTTTGAGAACCTCTGCCTCGCGGCGCTGATCGGCCTTGCCGCCGCCAGAATGGTAGGATTTGACGCTAATCGTATCCACTGTGCGAATATCCAATTCGCGCGCCACAATCATTGCAGGGGCCATGCCGCCGCGTGTGATGGCAACCACCGCCCGCCATGACCCATCAGGCCCAGGCCCGCGTTTGTCCAAGCGCCACGCAAGCGCGCGCGCATCGCGGTGCAATTGATCCCACGAGACATGAAAGCCTTTCTCATGTGGCAAACGATCCATGGCACTGTTTCTCCTTTGATCAACCAAGGGCAAGCTTGGCACCCATAAGTGCAAGAAGCCCGCCAAATATACGCTCAATCACGGGTTTGAAACCCAAATAGGCACGCCGTGGCCCCGATAGCGAGAAAATACGCGCCACAATCAGGTTCCAGCCTGCGTCATTTACAAAGATCATGCCCAACACCACCGCATAGACCCAGTGATCTGGATTGGCGGGCAGGAAGGTGAGGAAGATCGTGCCGAAAAACACGGCGGGCTTGGGATTGGCAAGCTGTGTCGCAATGCCAAGCCAGATCAATTTCGCCGCCGATTTTGGGGTCTCATCCGCGGGGATTGGCGTGACCTCAAAGGGCAGGGCGGCGCTGCGCCATACCCTGAGAGCAAAGTAAAAGAGATATCCCGCCCCAACCAGTTTTAACCCCAAAAGCACGGCAGGGGCGTGTTCGAACAGAATCGCAAGGCCAAAAATGGCGGCTACGGCCCACAAGCAGGCCCCAACGCCAAAACCAATGGCGAGGAAAACTGCGCTATCAAACCCATCGCGCGCCGCGCTGCGGGCCGCCAAAAGTGTTGTAGGGCCGGGGCTCATGGCGGCGGCCAGATGCACCAAATAAATCGCGAGAAATGCCGCGACTGTCATTGCGCCCCTAGTCCTTGCGTCCCGTCACCACATCAATATCAGGTGCATCCACCGCTTTCATGCCCACTACGTGATATCCTGCATCAACGTGCAAATTCTCGCCCGTCACACCAGAGGCGAGATCAGACAACAGATAAAGCGCGGATTTGCCCACATCCTCGATGGAGACATTGCGGCGCAGCGGCGAATTCAGCTCGTTCCATTTGAGGATATAGCGGAAATCGCCAATGCCCGAGGCGGCCAAGGTTTTGATCGGCCCCGCGGAAATAGCATTCACGCGGATATTCTGTTTGCCCAGATCTTCGGCCAGATACATCACGGACGCTTCAAGCGCGGCTTTCGCGACCCCCATGACGTTGTAATGCGGCATCACCTGTTCCGCACCATAATAGGTCAGCGTCAGCGCCGAGCCGCCATTGGTCATTAGCTTTTCGGCGCGCTGCATCACAGCGGTGAAAGAATAGACCGAAATATTCATCGTCATTTCGAAATTCGCGGCACTTGTGTCCACATAGCGGCCACGCAATTCGTTTTTGTCGGAAAATCCAATGGCGTGAACGATGAAATCGAGACTGCCCCATTTGTCTTTGAGAGACTCAAAAACCGCGTCTAGGCTGTCATTATCCGTCACATCGCACGCTAGAACCACATCGGAACCCAGTTCCGCCGCCAAAGGTTGCACCCGCTTGAGCAGTTGTTCGCCTTGATATGAAAACGCCAATTCGGCGCCATGCTCTGCAAGGGCTTTTGCAATCCCCCACGCGATGGATTTGTCATTTGCAAGGCCCATAATCAGCCCGCGCTTGCCAGTCATAATCCCCATGCCGCCCTCAATCCTTGTCGCTATTGTTGGGTTAGGAAGGGTTTAGACCTTTGGGGTCACAGCTTCAAGATGTCCCGTCAGCCTTGAAGGGGGGGCGTATGCGCTCTAGGTTGAGACGCGACAGAAATGCCGCAATAATAAAAGAGGCATAGCATGACCGATCGCACAGGAATTTTTGCAGGGGATGATCCATTCGCCATTGCGCGCGAATGGATGAAGGAGGCTGAAAAAAGCGAACTCAACGACCCTGATGCGATTGCCTTGGCCACGGTTGACGCGCATGGCCTGCCCAATGTGCGCATGGTTTTGCTGCGTCAAATTGAAGATGACGCTTTCGTTTTTTTCACCAATTACGATAGTAAAAAGGGCCAAGAGATCAGCGCGAGCGGCAAGGCGGCCTTTGTGCTGCATTGGAAATCCTTGCGCCGTCAGATTCGGGTGCGGGGTATGGTGACCCGTGAGGATGGGGCGCAGGCGGATGATTATTTCGCCTCACGCTCTCTGAAAAGTAGGCTTGGGGCATGGGCCTCGCGTCAATCACAGCCCTTGGACAGTCGCGCCTCATTGATGGCGGATGTTGCTAAAATCACCGTTGAGAAAGGCCCAAACCCACCGCGCCCCCCATTTTGGGGCGGATTTCGCATCAGACCTGTTGAAATTGAATTTTGGGCCGATGGTGCATTTCGTCTGCATGATCGGTTTCGGTGGACGCGTGTTCTCGGGGCAGATGCATCGAATTGGACAGTGCAGCGGTTAAACCCTTAAATTGCGCGAGGGCGGGACGTTTCTTGCTGAGAAACGCATCAACTGCGCCATCAGAAAATGCTTAATTTGATTATTTTTAGGGGGTGATTTTGCATAAATCGCCATTAATTATATTTTTTCGACATAAATTTTAATTTCTTCTTGCGGATATATTCACTTTGGGCCAAATCCTTAGGCAGGGACGGATGGGCTTAGGCCCGAAGACATAGGATGCACCACAATGACGGAAGTCGATCGCTACGTGGGGGTGGCGGTTCGTGGCAAAGTGAAATGGTTTGATGCCACCAAAGGGTATGGATTTATCCTTGCCGATGACGGTGGCCCAGACATTTTATTGCACGCGAATGTATTGAGAAATTTTGGCCAAAGCTTTATTGCTGAAAATGCATATGTCGCGGTGGTCGTGAATTACACAGACCGCGGTGCGCATGCGCAGGAGGTGTTGTCATTAACACCGCCAAGCGAGCAAGAGGTGGATTTTCACCTGCGTATTGATATACCGCAGACAGATGCACCTTTCGTTGCGGCGCGGGTGAAATGGTTTACAAGGCAAAGGGGTTTGGCTTTGCGAATGAATTTGGCATTGCCGATGACATATTTATCCATGTCGAGATTTTGCGCCGCTTTGGCTTTGCCGATTTGCAGCCGGGCGAGGCGCTTGCCGTTCGCATTGTCGATGGCCCGCGTGGTAAAATGGCCGCAGAGGTGCGCGCGTGGGATTATGTGCAGCACGAGAATTTGGATTAGCACGGCGGCGGCCCTTGGGTTGGCTTTCAGTGCGATATCTGCGCAGGCGGCCTGTCGCCCCGAACGGGTCGAGATCAAAGCTGATTTCGGGACGGCACGCTTTACAGTGGAAATCGCAGACGACCCGCAAGAGCGCGCAGTCGGTTTGATGAATCGCCCCGCACTGCCGCGTATGGCGGGGATGTTGTTCATCTACGAGCGTCCGCAGCCCGCTAGCTTTTGGATGGAAAACACCCTGATCCCTCTCGATATGCTGTTCATCGATTCGCGCGGGCAGGTGGTTCACATCCATGAAAACGCGATTCCCCTTGATCGCACGCCCATCCGTGGCGGTGATGAGATTCTCGCAGTCCTGGAAATCAATGGTGGCATGTCAGAAATGCTGAATTTGCAGGTTGGTGCGGTGATCCGCCACCCGCAAATGCCACAACAGGGTGCTTTGTGGCCCTGTGAAGTTCAATAGAAGTGCATGAGTGCTCTTTTCATCCGTGATAAGAGGCGCTAAGAGGCACGCAGTCGGGGCGTGGCGCAGCCTGGTAGCGCGGCGGTTTTGGGTACCGTAGGTCGTAGGTTCGAATCCTATCGCCCCGACCACTTCAACAAAAGCAGATCGTCATTTGAGCCTGAGATGGGGCGCGATCCGCGTTTGGCGTGAATTTACCTCTAAAAGACATACTATATTTTGAAGGCAGATCTTGGGGCCAAGGTTTTTATTTACAGACCACGCCACGATGCGCGCGGCCTGATCCATGGCTTTCGTTTCATGGTCTAACCTGTCGTGCTGTAACAATTCTTTTACAAATTGAGCCCGTTGTAAGGGATTTGATGAATCACAGCGCCTCTTGTGGTTTTGTAGTTTGGGCAGATTTCAAGACTGAAAATTTTGAAATTTCACAAAAAAACCGATTGACCAAATATGTGTCCCTACGTCAGGTTGTGGGGACTGAGAGCGGCACTACAATATCTAGTGGTCTCGGTGCGGGGCAGTTCCTCAACCTTTGTCATAGCGAACCTCTTTTGGCGGTGCGGGCAAATTTGTTTGGGTGTGTAGGGCTGGTTCTGCAAAAAAAGACGGTCAGAGCGCGTAAGACGCTGGCAGGCCGCGTAGTTGGAACAGGGCTAGTAACAAAAGAGGCAGCCATGAAAATTGAACGTAGGTTCACCCGCGACGGCGCAGATGTATACGCAGATCTCGAATTCACTCTCACATCTTCTGAAATTCGCAATCCAGACGGCACCATCGTCTTTAAACTAGACGAAGTAGAGGTTCCCAAATCGTGGAGCCAAGTTGCCTCGGATGTGATCGCACAGAAATATTTCCGCAAAGCAGGCGTTCCTGCACGGCTGAAGCCCTTGAAAGAAAAGGGTGTGCCTGATTTCCTTTGGCGCCATGTGGCGGATGACGAGGCCTTGGCCGAGCTGCCCGAAGATCAGCGCATTGTGGGCGAAACATCGGCCAAGCAAGTGTTTCGCCGTTTGGCAGGGGCATGGGCCTATTGGGGATGGAAGGGCGGCTATTTCTCGGCCGAGGCCGATGCGCGCGCCTATTTCGAAGAGATGCAATTGATGCTGGCGCGCCAGATGGCAGCGCCAAACAGCCCGCAGTGGTTCAACACAGGCCTTCACTGGGCTTACGGCATTGATGGCCCAAGCCAAGGCCACCACTATGTTGATTATAAAACGGGTAAGCTGACCAAATCAGCCTCGGCCTATGAGCATCCCCAACCGCATGCTTGTTTCATCCAATCCGTTGCGGACGATCTGGTGAATGAAGGCGGGATCATGGATCTCTGGGTGCGTGAAGCGCGCCTGTTCAAGTATGGCTCTGGCACAGGCACGAACTTTTCGATGCTGCGGGGCGAAGGTGAAAAACTGTCGGGCGGCGGCAAATCCAGCGGTCTGATGGGCTTTTTGAAAATCGGTGACCGTGCGGCGGGCGCCATCAAGTCTGGCGGCACCACACGCCGCGCGGCAAAGATGGTGATCGTAGATGCAGACCACCCTGATATCGAAGCCTTCATCGATTGGAAGGTGATCGAAGAACAGAAGGTTGCTTCGCTTGTTGCTGGCTCGAAGATGCATGAGAAAATGCTCAACGGCCTTTTTGCGGCGGTCAACACATGGGACGGGGATCTCGCGGATGCGACCGACCCTGCGAAAAACGGCGCGCTGAAGGATGCAATCCGCGCTGCGAAAAAGGTGTCGATCCCCGAAACCTATGTCAAGCGCGTCTTGGATTATGCGCGTCAGGGTTACACGTCGATTGAATTTCCGACCTATGACACAGATTGGGACAGCGAGGCTTATGCCAGCGTCTCGGGTCAGAATTCCAACAACTCGATCCGCGTGACGGATGATTTCCTTCAGGCGATCAAGGATGATGCGGAATGGCATCTGAAATCACGCGTGAACGGCAAGCCCACCAAAACCCTGCAGGCCCGTGATCTGTGGGAAAAGGTTGGTCATGCTGCATGGGCCTGCGCCGATCCTGGCATCCAGTTCCATGACACCGTTAACGCATGGCACACATGCCCTGCAGACGGGCCGATCCGTGGGTCGAACCCCTGTTCGGAATATATGTTCTTGGACGACACGGCCTGTAACCTTGCCTCGATGAACCTGCTGACCTTCTTCAAGGATGGCAAGTTTGATGCAGATGGGTATATGCATGCGACCCGGCTTTGGACATTGACCTTGGAAATCTCGGTGATGATGGCGCAGTTCCCCTCAAAGGAAATCGCGCAGCTGTCTTATGATTTCCGCACCTTGGGTCTGGGTTATGCCAATATTGGCGGCCTGTTGATGAATATGGGCTTGGGCTATGACAGTGATGAGGGGCGCGCATTATGTGGTACATTGACGGCACTTATGACGGGCGTGTCCTATGCAACATCTGCGGAAATCGCGTCTGAACTGGGGCCATTCTTAGGGTATAAGCGCAACGCGGATAATATGCTGCGCGTCATTCGTAACCATCGCCGTGCGGCCTATGGCGAGGCGGATGGTTATGAAGATGTCAACGTCACCCCTGTGCCATTGGATCACGCCAACTGCCCTGATACGCGTCTGGTCGATCTGGCCAAACAAGCATGGGATGAGGCGTTGGATTTGGGCCAAAAGCATGGCTATCGCAACGCTCAGGCCACTGTGATTGCGCCAACGGGCACAATCGGTCTGGTCATGGATTGCGACACAACAGGCATCGAGCCCGATTTCGCCTTGGTTAAGTTCAAAAAACTGGCCGGTGGTGGTTACTTCAAAATCATTAACCGCTCTGTGCCTGCCGCCTTGGAAAAACTGGGGTATTCTTCTTCCGAGATTGAAGAAATCATTGCCTATGCGGTCGGCCATGGCACGCTTGGCAATGCGCCTGGTATCAACCATACCGCCTTGGTGGGGCATGGGTTTGGTCAGGCTGAATTGGACAAGATCGAAGCGGCTTTGCCACAGGCCTTTGATATCCGCTTTGTGTTCAACCAGTGGACCTTGGGTGAGGAATTCTGCACCAAAACCTTGGGCATTCCGCAGGCCAAGCTGAATGATCCGAGCTTCAATCTTCTGCAACATTTGGGCTTCTCGAAGAAGGACATCGAAGCTGCCAATGATCATGTCTGCGGCACGATGACCTTGGAGGGCGCACCTTTCCTCAAGGAAGAGCATTACAACGTGTTCGATTGCGCCAACCCATGCGGCAAGAAGGGCAAGCGTTACCTCTCGGTCAACAGCCATATCTATATGATGGCTGCAGCGCAGAGCTTTATCTCTGGCGCGATTTCCAAGACGATCAACATGCCAAATTCGGCGACAATCGAAGATTGCCAAGAGGCCTATGAATTGAGCTGGTCTTTGGGGATTAAGGCAAATGCGCTGTATCGTGATGGCTCGAAATTGAGCCAGCCTTTGGCAGCGGCTTTGGTCGAAGATGATGACGAGGCGGCAGAAATCCTTGAAAGCGGCAGCCCGCAAGAAAAAGCGGCTGTTTTGGCGGAGAAGGTGATCGAAAAGATTGTGATCAAGGAAGTGGCCCGCGCCAAGCGCGAGAAACTGCCTGAGCGCCGCAAAGGCTACACCCAAAAGGCAATTGTGGGTGGTCACAAGGTCTACCTGCGCACAGGCGAATATGCCGATGGCGCGCTTGGTGAGATTTTCATCGATATGCACAAAGAGGGCGCAGGCTTCCGTGCTATGATGAACAACTTCGCCATCGCAGTCTCGGTTGGCCTGCAATATGGTGTACCGCTTGAGGAATTCGTGGATGCCTTCACCTTCACCAAGTTCGAGCCTTCGGGCATGGTGCAGGGCAATGACTCGATCAAGAATGCAACTTCGATCCTTGATTACATCTTCCGTGAATTGGCGGTGTCCTATCTCGACCGCACCGATCTGGCCCATGTAAAGCCAGAAGGCGCAAGCTTTGACGATATGGGCCGCGGTGTCGAAGAGGGTGTCTCGAACGTCAAGGAACTGTCCGACAGCGCGGCGTCAAAATCCTTGGAAGTGCTTAAACAGATCAGCTCAACAGGCTATTTGCGTAAGCGTGTCCCACAGGATTTGGTCGTGTTGCAGGGGGGTGTCTCTAGCCTTGCCACTACGGCGGTCGGCCAATCTGGTGCGGTCGTGGCCGAGGCGGTGCAAGCTGCTGCTGTCACCACAGCCGCCGTTGAGATTGACGCGCGCACAAAGGCCAAGATGCAGGGCTATGAGGGCGAGGCCTGCGGGGAATGTGGCAACTACACCCTCGTGCGCAACGGCACATGCATGAAGTGCAACACCTGCGGCGGCACATCGGGCTGCAGTTAAGCACAGATTTTCCATCCCGCCGCGCTGATGGTCGTTTGCCCACGATTACGCGCAGCGGGAGGGGAACACGGGGCGGGTGCGCTCGCCCCTGACGCGGATCAAGCCGCAGGCAGAAACAACGGGCGGTAAATAGAGTGAGCTTGATCAGCGAAACTGGGGGTGCCATCGGCGCCCCCATTTTTTGTGGCGTTTGGTTTGTAACTGAATTGTAAAATGGTGTCGCAAAGCAAAGAAATGTCGCTTTTTCGATATTCATTCTTGGGTTGTGAAATATTTTTAATCACATTATTTCAGTGTGTTAGGTCTATTTTTGAAATAAGAGCTTGAGAATTTTAAGTCGATATAGAACGATAGCGACATAATTCATCTGGGTCGCTTTGCGTGGCCCAAAATAAAACGACCGACAGGAGAGATTATATGAAATTCGTAAAACCGCTCGCCGCTGGCATTGTTGGCGCTGCCGCGCTTGGGTTTGGTGGGGCTGCATCTGCGCAAGATTGTGGTTCATTGACCATTGCTGAAATGGATTGGGCCTCAGCCGAATTAATGGCAAATGTTGACAAGATTATCCTGGAAGAAGGGTATGGGTGTGAGGTCGAGCTAATCCCAGGAGCGACCATGACAACTTTTGCCTCTATGAACGAGAAAGCTGAGCCAGATGTTGCGCCGGAGCTTTGGATCAATGCGGTTCGAGATCCTTTGGCCGCAGCTGTCGCTGAAGGTAGTTTGCATTCGGTTGTTGAGGGTCCAATCACCCAACTAGGTGAAGGCTGGTGGGTGGATCCACAGTTCGTAGCTGATTATCCCGAACTCGACACTGTAGAAAAAGTGCTACAGCACCCTGAGCTGTTTCCATGGGCGGAGGATGAAAGTCTTGGCGCCTTTATGGGTTGCCCCGCGGGTTGGGGATGTCAGTTGTCGAATGCGAATTTATTCCGGGCATTCGGAATGGAAGACCTCGGCTGGCACCTTGTTGACCCAGGATCTGCTGCGGGTCTCGACGGATCTATTGCGCGCGCGGTTGATCGGGGAGAATACTGGTTCGGTTATTATTGGGCGCCGACAGCCGTAATTGGAAAGTATAACTTAACTTTGCTAGAATGGGAAACGCCCTGGGGTGGTTCAGAAAACTGGGATGGTTGTATTGTTAAGCCAGAGCAGGAATGTGCTGATCCTCAACCTTCCCGCTATACAGAGTCGGAGGTTCACACAGTGATAACGGATCGTTTGCAGCAAGAGGGTGGCATTGCTGTGGATTATCTCGCAAATCGGGTTTTTCCAGGTTCTGTGATGAACGCTATGCTGGTTTACATGACTGATAATCAGGCTACTGGCGAAGACGCGGCGTACGAATTTCTGCTGACCCATGAGGATATATGGTCACAATGGGTGAGTGAAGACGCGGCGAGCATGATCCGCGATGCACTCTGACAATAATTATAACACACGTTAACTAAAGCGGAGAGGCGGCTGCCTCTCCGCTTTTTCAAATACATATAACTTAGGGTACAACGCATGTGGGATTTTTTCCTTGAGTTTCCTTCTATTGGCAGGCGCGACTTAAGTGCTTTAAGGCAAGGCATAGATGAGGGCTTTAGGTCTTTTTCTCGAAGCTACGGCGAAGCATTAGAAATTTTTTTTAGCCCTCTCCTGCATTTTCTTGTGTGGTTCGAAAAGCTTCTTTTGGCAACGCCCTGGCCGTTAATATTAATCGTCTTATGCGGTTTAGCTTGGGTGGGTTCCCGCTCAATGAAAATTACAGTTGGAACATTTCTTGCTTTCATATTAATTGGCTACTTCGATATGTGGGAAGAAACCATGGCCACGCTTGCGATTATTTCGGTGGCCACTGTTGTATGCATAGTAATTGGCATTCCACTAGGAATTTTAATGTCGAAATCCGATCGGATTCAAAGTGTGATAACACCTATTTTGGATATAATGCAGACAATCCCGTCGTTTGTTTATCTGATCCCAGTTGTGATGCTGCTTGGCATTGGCAAGGTTCCCGGTCTGATTGCGGTTTGCATTTATGCAATTCCCCCCATCGTGCGCCTAACAAATCTAGGCATCAGATTGGTGGATCGCGAGGTTCTAGAAGCGGCCGAGGCCTTTGGCGCAAGCCCGCGGCAGAAGCTATTTGATGTGCAAATTCCCTTGGCTCTGCCCAATATTTTCGCAGGCGTGAACCAGACGATCATGATGGCTTTGGCCATGGTTGTAATTGCGTCAATGATCGGGGTGCGGGGTCTTGGCGTGCCCGTATTGCGCGCGATTTCCAACCAATATTTGGCCCTTGGTTTGATGAATGGTTTGGCGATTGTCGCGCTGGCCATCATCTTCGACCGCGTCAGCCAATCCTATGGCAAACGCCTACAGGCGCATCGTGAGGGAGGCGAGAAATGAGCGATGCCAAAATTCAGATCAAAAACCTTTATAAGATTTTTGGAAAATCGCCCCAAAAGGCTTTGAAATCCGTCAAATCTGGCATGGGCAAGGATGCTTTGCGCGAAGAAACGGGGCATGTTCTAGGCGTGGATAACGTCTCGCTTGATATTGCGCCGCAAAATATTCAGGTGGTGATGGGTCTTTCTGGGTCGGGTAAATCCACCCTAATCCGCCATATCAACCGCCTGATTGAGCCGACCGCAGGTGAAATTTTTGTGGATGGCGAAAATGTTCTGACCATGGACAAGGATGCTTTGCGGGATCTGCGGCGTTTCAAGATGTCGATGGTGTTTCAACATTTTGGTCTTTTCCCGCATCGCCGTGTGATTGAAAACGTCACCTATGGTTTGATCGTGCAAGGCGTGGATGAGAACGAGGCCCAAAAGCGGGCCAAGCAATGGATTTCCCGCGTGGGGCTTGAGGGGTATGAAAACAATTACCCTGGGCAATTATCGGGCGGCATGCGGCAGCGCGTGGGTCTGGCGCGCGGTTTGGCAACGGATGCGGATATCTTGCTGATGGACGAGGCGTTTTCTGCGCTCGACCCGTTGATCCGCTATGATATGCAATCCATTTTGATTGATTTGCAAAAGGAACTGCACAAAACGATTGTCTTCATCACCCATGATTTGGACGAGGCGCTGCGCCTTGGCGACAATATCGCGATTTTGCGCGATGGTCATTTGGTGCAGCAAGGCAGCGCGCAAGATATCGTGTTGCGTCCTGCCGATGATTACATTGAGGATTTCATCAAGGACATCAACCGCGCCCGCGTGATCAAATTGGGTTCCATCATGCAACCTCTGGGGCGCGGGAAATTGCCTGACTCTGCACCGCGCTTGGATGCTGACACCATTTTGCAAGATGCGCTGATGGTGGTCGCGCAATCAAAGGGCAACACCGTAATTGTTGAAGAACGGGGTCAGCCCAAGGGAAAAATCACCACCCGCGCTGTCATTGAGGCGCTGCATGGCTAAGGGAAACAGGGGCTATCGGTGGCGCGTGCTGTGCCATTGCCCCTTTTTTTGTTCGCGATATCCGGTAGGGGTTGTGCCTGTTTCTTGGCCAAAGGCGCGCGTGAAATAGGCGGGTGACGAATAGCCTAAATCGCGCGCAATTTTTGCTGCGCTGTCATCGGTATCGACCAAACGGCGGCGGGCCTCGGCCATCAGCACCTCATTGATCAGGGCAAGGGCCGTGCGCCCTGTGATTTCGCGGCAGATGCGCGTGAGATGGGTGGGCGTCACATCAAGGCGTGCGGCATAGTCGGACACGCCCAATTGCGCGTTGAACCCTTGCGCCAAGAGCGCCGCAAAACGCGAGCGGAGCTGCGCTGATTTGCTGGGCTTTTTGATTTGGGTGCGCAATCTGTGGGTGGCATCGCGGTCACGTTGGTTGGAAATGAGTGTTTCACGCTCAAGCATCGCTGAGAGCAGCAGACCAAATCCCCGTTTCATGCGTCTCGCGGAAGGGGTGTCTTCATCTTCTAGCCGCGCCATCCGCTCAATGAGGCCCGTTAACTCTACCTGCGCTCCGGCGGAACTGGGGGTGAGGCAAAGGGATGTTTGCGGCAATTCCAAATCGGCAAGAATTGGGAAATAGGCCACATGGCCTTGTAATTGCGTGGGCAATTCAAGGGATAACAGCATGGAGGCTGGAATGAATAAAATCTTGGAGCCTGTGGCCATGATCGGGTGGAATTCCGCTGTGATGAGGGTTGTGCCGCGCGTCAGCCAAAACAAGCGCGATTTGGGGCAGTGATGCGCCAATTCATGCCGCCAAGCGCCATGAAGTCGAATTTGACCAATCGTTCGTGCGGCATAGGCGGGCGCGTTGGTAGGGCCCACCTCTTGCTGATCCGACATTATCCCCTATCCGATTCGTGCCTATGTCCCCAAATTTATAGGCACCTAAAATTTAGACAGGAATATATAGATCTGTCCATCCTGTGGACTGCGCGCGCAGCCACGTCCGTTGCCTTTTTGCATATTGGCGCGAGGCGATAATGGCGGCCTCTATGGCTGTCTCAAGCGAAATGTCACCACGAAGGTGGGCGATCAATTCAGGTGCGCCGATGGCTTTGGCCGCGCCTTGCAGCTGATCCCAATGGGGCAAGGCGGCCCGCGCCTCATCCAATGCGCCCTCTTTTATCATCGTATGGAAACGGCGGGCGATGCGGTCATTGAGCCAATCTCGATCCGCCATGAGTTTGAACGCCGCCACCTGATCCAGAGGCAGAAGGGGGGCAGGCGTTTCGGCCTGCCATTGCGAGAGAGGTTTGCCTGTGGCGCGCCACACCTCCCAAGCGCGCTGAACGCGGGCGCGGTTTTGTCGGTCAATCTTTGCATAAATCACGGGGTCGGATTGCTCTAAATCGGCCAAAAGGGCGGCATGGCTTTGTTCATCTGCCACGATGCGCACGGCCTTTGGCACGGGCGGGATTTCGGCCAAACCTTCAGTCAGCGCACGAAAATAAAGCCCTGTGCCCCCCACGATAATGGGGCGCGGCCCTGTTCGCAGCAGCGGCGCCAGATCGCGCAGCCATGCCCCCACGGAATAATCGCCCAAAAACGGCACATGCCCATAGAGATGATGCGGGCATCTCTCCTCGTCTGCGGCACTGGGGCGAGCGGTCAGGAGGCGCCATCCGTCATAGACTTGCAGCGCGTCTGCATTGATGATTTGCCCACCCCACCTGTCAGCCAAAGCAAGGGCAAGCGCAGATTTCCCGCTGGCCGTGGCCCCCGCAATCAGGATCGGACGATCAGGCGCAATGTCTTTTGCGAATTCCAAATTAAGAGCGTCCAATGCCGTGCCTTTTTTCCTGATCTTTTGCGGCGCGCCTAGCAATATCTGGTTTCGCTTGGGCGTGCTTTGGCATATTTAGTCGCTAGGGCAGGCGCGACCGTTGAAGTGATCCGCATTTTAGACGATGATGCGCTAAGCTCAATCACCCATTGGTGGCTTTGGCCCGATCTGCGGCCTGTCACCCGTTTGAACGAGGATATCATGGCCGCAAGCGATGCCACCCCCAAAACAACCTATAAACGCGTCATGCTGAAAATTTCGGGCGAGGCCTTGATGGGCGATAAGGGCTTTGGCCTCAATCCGCCTACAGTCGAGCGGATCGCGCGCGAGGTAAAATCGGTACATGATTTGGGGGTAGAGATTTGCATGGTCATTGGTGGCGGCAATATCTTTCGCGGCTTGCAAGGCAGCGCGCAGGGGATGGAGCGCACCACAGCCGATTATATGGGGATGCTGGCCACGGTGATGAACGCGCTTGCGATGCAAAGCGCGCTTGAGGGGCTTGGGGTCTTTACTCGCGTGATCTCGGCCATTCCGATGGATCAGGTCTGCGAGCCTTATATCCGCCGCCGTGCAGTGCGCCATTTGGAGAAAAAGCGCGTCTGTATTTTTGCGGCAGGCACAGGGAACCCTTATTTCACAACAGATACAGCCGCCACATTGCGTGCCAATGAGATGCATTGTGATGCAATCTTTAAGGGCACAAAGGTGGACGGGGTCTATGATAAAGATCCCAAAAAATACGCCGATGCGAAACGCTTTGAAGAGATCAGCTATGATGAGGTTCTCGCACAGCATCTTGGCGTCATGGATGCCTCGGCCATCGCGCTTGCGCGCGAAAACGACACCCCGATCATTGTTTTTAGCCTTGATGAGCCAGGTGGATTTCGGGGGATTTTGTCGGGGCAGGGAACCTATACAAAAGTGCGCTAAAGCCATAGAAACAGGCAGCCCCGCAGGTTATATGGGGCCACAGCGACCTGACAAGCGAGGAGTGAGGCAATGTCAGCAGATGAATTCGAACTTGATCTAGATGATCTGACCCGCCGGATGGAGGGCGCAATTTCCGCCCTGAAAACGGAGTTCGCCTCTCTGCGCACAGGCCGCGCCTCCGCCACTATGCTCGAACCTGTGATGGTCGAGGCATATGGCCAGATGACCCCAATCAATCAGGTGGGCACCGTAAACGTGCCAGAGCCGCGTATGGTCACCATCAATGTGTGGGACAAGGCAATGGTCGGTAAGGTGGAAAAAGCCATTCGTGAATCGGGCTTGGGTATTAACCCGCAACTCAACGGCACGATCATCATGCTGCCGATCCCCGAATTGAACGAAGAACGCCGCCGCGAATTGACCAAAGTCGCTGCGCAATATGCCGAACACGCCCGTGTAGCCGTGCGCAATTTGCGCCGTGACGGGATGGATCAGATCAAAAAAGCCAAATCAACGGGCCTGAGTGAAGATGACCAGAAATTCTGGGAGGCCGAAGTGCAACAGTTGACCGATAGTTTTATCGCCAAAGTTGACGCGGCGCTTGAGGGCAAGCAAGCCGAGATTATGCAGGTCTAGGCAAAGCAAAAAGGGGATACGCGGATGAGCCGAAGCAATCCTGCCCATGTCGCCATTATCATGGATGGCAATGGTCGTTGGGCAAAGATGCGCGGCCGCCCGCGTCTTGTTGGCCATCATGCGGGTGCTGCGCGGGTCAAGGAAATCGCACGGGCCTGCCCCGATTTGGGTGTGAAATACCTGACGATTTTCGCCTTTTCGACCGAAAATTGGAAACGCACCCAAACAGAAGTTGCGGGCCTCATGCGGCTGTTTCGGCGGTATCTGACCAGTGAAACCAAGGCCTTGGTAAAGGCAGGGGTGCGGGTGCGTTTCATCGGGGATCGCGTGCGCCTTGAGCCGTCCTTGGTCGAGATGATGGACAATCTCGAATTGATGACCGCTGAAAATGACAAGCTGCATTTGACGGTTGCCTTGAATTATGGCGGCCGCGATGAGGTTAGCCGCGCCGCCAAGCGTTTGGCCCATGATGTGGCCGCGGGGAAAATCAAACCCTCTGATATTGATGACGAAACCTTCCCCAAATATCTCGACACCTATGTGTTGCCTGATCCTGATCTGGTGATCCGCACATCGGGCGAGGCGCGCATTTCGAATTTTCTTTTGTGGCAATCGGCCTATTCCGAATATGAGTTCGTCAATACGCTTTGGCCTGATTTCACCGCCCAAGAATTTGCAGAAATTCTTGCCCGCTATGGCCTGCGTGAGCGCCGTTTTGGTGGGGTCACTGCGTGAGCGATCAACCCCAAAGCCTGTTTTCTGATTTCTGGCCGCGTATGATCACAGGGCTTTTGATGGCTATGACGGGTCTTTATGCGGTTTGGCTGGGCGGCCCCATTTATGTTGGCATGATTTTCCTGATCGCAGGGATTTTGATCTGGGAATTGGCCGTGATGTTGGGCGGCTCGTTAATGCGCTCGGCGGGGCTTGGGGCAGGGATGATTGCCTGTCTTTATGCCGCCCATAGTCTGCCACCCGCCTATGCGCTGCCTATTTTGTTTTTGCCTGCCTTTCTTGGTCTTGTTTTTCTGCAAGAGCGGCGCGAGAAATATATGCCCTTCGCGCTGTTGATCAGCTTTGCCGCTTACGGCCTTTTGGCACATCGCGAGACCTTTGGCTTTGTCTGGATGACATGGCTCGTTTTGGTTGTGGTTGTGACCGATATTGCGGGCTATCTCGTTGGCCGCGTTGTGGGCGGGCCAAAGTTTTGGCCGCGTGTTAGCCCAAAGAAAACATGGTCTGGAACGATTGCAGGCTGGATTGGCGCGGGCTGTGTTGGGGTTGCCTATATGACCCAAACAGAAGCAGGCGCAGGGATTATTTCAATTTCAGTTGCTTTGGCCTTTGCCAGCCAGATGGGCGATTTGGCGGAAAGCGCCATCAAGCGTCATGTAGGGGTCAAGGATAGCTCGCGATTACTGCCCGGACATGGCGGGGTTTTCGATCGTTTTGACGGTATGATTGGCGCTGCGGCTTTGCTACTCTTGGTTGAAAGCTTAACAAGCTTCCCACCGCAATAAGGGAAAATTGCTCAGATGCGCCGTGTCAGTATTTTTGGGGCCACTGGCTCCATCGGGCAGAACACCCTCGATTTAATCGCGCGCGCCCCTAATGCCTATCGGGTTGTGGCGCTTTCGGGGGGGGGCAATATTGACCAATTGGCGCGGGATGCCATCGCACATCGTGCCGAAATTGCGGTAACCGCCTATGAAGATCGGCTTCCTGATTTGAAATCTGCGCTTGCAGGGACGGGGGTTGAGGCCGCCGCAGGCGAGGCCGCGTTGATCGAGGCCGCATCGCGCCCTGCCGATTGGGTCATGTCGGCCATTGTTGGGGCTGCGGGCATCGCGCCGGGATTTGCGGCACTTGAACAAGGCGCAACGCTGGCCTTGGCAAATAAGGAAAGCTTGGTTGCGGCGGGGCAATTGCTTTTGGCAACGGCCGCATCCCATGGCGCGCGGATCTTGCCCGTAGACAGCGAACATTCTGCCGTATTTCAAGCCCTTGTCGGCGAAGATATTGCCGAGGTTGAGCGCGTGATCATCACCGCTTCAGGCGGCGGTTTGCGGCATTGGCCGATTGAGAAATTGGCCCATGCGACACCCGAAGATGCGGGGGCGCATCCGAATTGGGATATGGGGCAACGGATTACAATCGACAGCGCATCAATGTTTAACAAGGCGCTGGAACTCATTGAAACGCGGGAATATTTTGGGATCGCGCCTGCGCAGATAGAGACTATCATCCACCCGCAATCCTTAATCCATGCTTTGGTGGGGTTTCGCGATGGTGCGTTGATGGCCCATCTTGGCCCGCCAGATATGCGCCATGCTATTGGCTATGCCTTATATTGGCCAAAGCGTCAGGATCTTCCTGTCGCGCGGCTTGATCTGGCGCAGATTGCGCAACTGCAATTCGAGGCGCCAGATTTGGCGCGTTTCCCTGCCTTGCGCCTTGCCCGCGATGTGATGGAGATGCGCGGGGGGGCTGGGGCCGCGTTCAACGCCGCCAAGGAAGTGGCGCTTGACGCGTTTTTGGCGCGCGAGGTTGGATTTATGGACATGGCCGCGGTGGTTGAAGAGACTCTTGCCGCGCTTTCCAAGGAATTAACCCTCTCAAATCCGCTTGAAACCCTTGCAGATGTTCTCGCGATGAACCATCTCGCAAGGGTGCGGGCGCGGTCAGTGATTGCTGTGCGGATCAAAAAGACGTAAAATACAAGGCAAGTGATGGATTTCCTCCCCCAATTCGGCAGTTTTGCCTTTACCATGTTGGCCTTTATTGCGGCGATTTCAATCATCGTAGCGATCCATGAATATGGTCACTACATTGTCGGGCGATGGTCTGGCATCCGTGCGGATGTGTTTTCTATCGGGTTTGGGCCTGTGCTGCTCTCGCGCAAAGATCGGCGGGGCACGCAATGGCAAATCGCGGCTTTGCCGTTTGGTGGTTATGTCAAATTTGCAGGCGATTCGAATGCTGCCTCTGTTGGGGCGGATGCGGCGGTTACGCCTGCGCGCAATACTATGCATGGCGCGCCCCTTTGGGCCCGCGCGGGCACGGTTGTGGCAGGGCCGTTGTTCAATTTTATCCTTTCCATTGCGATTTTCGCCGGCGTTGTCTTGGTCTCGGGCCAAGCAACGGATGAGCCCCGTGTGGGGGCGCCGCGCGACCTGCCGCCCGTCTATCAATCGCTTGAGGCGGGGGATCTGATCCTTGCGCTTGAGGGGCAGGAGATTGAAAGTTTTGCGGCGCTTTTGCAAATCGCCTCTGACCTGCCGCCTCGTCCGCGTGTGAGCTATGAAGTGCTGCGCGATGATCGCGCCATTTTGGTCGAGGCCTCAACGCCGCTACCGCCTGTCGTTGATGGCGTTCAGCCGCAATCGGCGGCCATGGAGGCAGGCTTGCGCGAGGGCGATGTGATTTTGGCCGTGAACGGCGCGGATATCTGGAGCTTTTCTCAACTCCGCGCAGCGGTTGATCAAGCCGAGGGTGCGCCGATTGATTTGACGCTTTGGCGGGCAAATGGCACCCAAGAGGGGCAGGAAATCGCTGTGACGCTGTCGCCGCGGCGCACCGATTTGCCTGTCGCATCGGGTGGGTTTGAAACGCGTTACCTAATCGGCGTCACGGGGGGCATGCTGTTTGTTCCGCAAACCGAGGCCGTGGGGCCATTGGCCGCGCTTTCCTATGGGGTGTCGCAAACTGGGTTCATTATCACCTCATCGCTATCGGGGCTTTGGCATATGATCACAGGGGCAATTTCGACCTGTAATCTGCAAGGCCCAGTGGGGATTGCGGAAACCTCAGGTGCCGCCGCCGCCCAAGGGATTGCGAGCTTTATCTGGCTAATTGCGGTTCTCTCTACCGCGGTTGGTTTGATGAACCTTTTCCCGATCCCGATTTTGGATGGTGGGCATCTAATGCTTTATGCCTTTGAGGCCGTTGCAGGACGCAAACCGCATGAAATGTTCATGCGTGTTTTTATGACACTTGGGTTGACCCTGATCATGGGGTTGATGGTGTTCGCGGTTTTCAACGATGTTCTGCTCTGCCCCTAAGGCAGGCCGCTGAATTCCCCTGAATTCGCCCCAATTCTGCCCAAGTGTTTTGGTATCCGTTCATGTGTTTCACATATTCGGGGATCAAAGGCCGATGAAATTTTTACAGCGCCAATTGCCGCGTCTCAGCTATCTGTAGGCGATTCTTGGGAATCGTATTCTTGGCCCCAGTATCGTTGTTTCGGCTTTGGGTTTTGCGGTGATGCTTGCACCGATTGTGCAAAGCTAACACCGAGACGCTGAAAAGGGCGTAAGTTTCGCCCGTTTTTGCGCGCATTTTTTTGACATTGCCCCCTGCAATCGCTAGGGATGCTTTAGGATTTGCTAAAGCAAAAAAGGCGGGCGCAGAATGTCGCGTAAATCAAACAATCGCAAATATCGCAGCGGGCTGATGACAGCCTCGGTTTTGGCGATGGGGATGGCCCTTTCAGGGCTTGCGGTTGCGCAGGATATTGCGCTGGACGCTATTGTGATTGACGGAAATATCCGTATCGAAGAGGCAACCATCCTCTCATATGCAGGCATTGCGCCCGGCGGCACAATCACAGCGGGCCAAGCCAATGATGCCTTGCGCCGCCTGCAGGATACAGGCCTGTTTGAAACAGTTGATCTGCGCTTAGAGGGCAACACGGTGTTTATCGAGTTGCAAGAATACCCTACAATCAACGAGATCAGCATCGAGGGAAATGATCTTCTCGATGATGATGCGCTGGCAGCTTTGCTGACATCACAACCGCGCCGCGTCTATAGTCCCGCCATCGCCGAGGCCGATGCACAGGCCATCGTGGATGCCTATCGCCAGACAGGCCGCCTGAGTGCAACCGTGACCCCGCAGATCATCCGCCGCAGCGACAACCGCGTTGATCTGGCCTTTGAGATCACCGAAGGCCGCGTTGTGGAAACCGAAAGCATCACCTTTGTCGGCAACCGCGCCTTTTCAGACCGCCGTTTGCGCCGCGTTCTGCAATCCACCCAAGCGGGGTTTTTCCGCGCGATTATCAGCCGCGATACATTCGTGGCGGATCGACTGGCCTTTGATCAACAGCTTTTGACCGATTTCTACCGTGATCGCGGCTATGTTGATTTTGAAGTGCAATCTGTCACATCGGAACTTGCCCGTGCGCGGGACGGGTTCTTTGTGACCTTTAACATCGTTGAAGGGCAAAGCTTTTCCTTCGGGGCCTTAACCGCAATCAGTGACTTGCCCGAAGTGAATGTCGAAGAATTCCAAGCCGCAATTGGCCTAGACGAGGGTGTAACCTATTCTCCGCGTCTGGTGGATCGCACGATTTCGCGGCTTGAAAATCTGGCGACTGAGCAGGGGTTGCGCTTCATCCGTGTTGAGCCGCGGATCACCCGAAATGACGAAGATCTCACCTTGGATGTGGAATTTGCCATTGTCCGCGGCCCGCGTGTTTTCGTAGAGCGGATTGATATTGAGGGCAATGCAACGACGCTTGACCGCGTTGTGCGGCGTCAATTCGATATGGTCGAAGGGGATCCGTTTGATCCACGCGAAATTCGCCAAGCGGCGGAACGGATCCGTGCGCTGAATTTCTTTTCAAATGTTGACGTGAATGCGCGCGAAGGCATTGGCAGCGATCAGGTGATCGTGGATGTGAATGTCGAAGAAACGCCAACAGGCACGCTTGGCTTCTCGGTCAATTATTCGACCGATGTTGGCACCGGGCTTGCGGTTCAGTTTAACGAACGCAATTGGCGCGGGCGGGGTCAGACCGTGGGTCTGTCCTTTGATACCACCTCTGGCTCGCGTTCCTTGCAGGCGAATTTCATCGAACCCGCCTATTTGCGCCGTGATTTGGAATTGGCTCTGTCGGTTTTCAGCATTTCGACCGACCAACAAAATGCGACCTATAACACCAACGAAGTGGGTGTCAGCGGTGCGTTGGAATTCCCTGTCAGTGAATACGGACGTTTGCGCCCCTCTTTGCGGATTGCGCAGTCAGAATTGACCAATGTTCCGACCACATCATCGGATATTCTGCGGCGCGAGGCGGGCAGCTATGACAGCAGCTCCATCGGTCTGGGCTATATTTACGACACACGCGGCGTGGGGCTTGACCCAACCTCGGGCGTATTGGTGCGCGCCAATGCCGAATTGGGGGGATTGGGTGATGATCAATTCCTGCGCACCACCGCGCTTGTGCAGGGGGAGACCACGGCCTTCCGTGAAGAGGTCTCGTTGCGTGCCGCATTCGAGCTTGGCTCGGTGAATATGTTTGATGGCAATAGCCGCGTTACGGATCGTTTCTTCCTCGGGTCGCGCCAAATGCGTGGTTTTGATGCAGGCGGGATTGGGCCACGGGATCGCAATTCTGCGAACCAAGACGCGCTTGGCGGCAACCAATTCGCCGTTGCGCGCTTTGAGGCAGGCTTCCCTATCGGGGTGCCCGCCGAATATGGCATTTCAGGCGGCGTCTTTTATGACGTTGGCACGCTATGGGGCTTGGATGACGTCTTGGGCACGGGTGGCAACCTAGTTGACGATGACAGCTATCTGCGCAGCACGATTGGCTTCTCGATCTTCTGGGATACGCAAATCGGCCCGCTGCGGTTTAACTTCTCGCGGCCTGTCTCTAATGAATCCTATGACCGCACCCGCAACTTCGACTTTACGGTTGAGGCGCGGTTCTGATGCCTTTGCGCGCTTGGCTGCGCGTGGGGGGATGTGCCCTTGTGCTTGCCATCTATGGGGCAGGGGTGAGGGCGCAGGAAGTTACCGTTCAACCCCCGCAAGCACCCGCACAGGTGTTGCTGATTGATCAAGACCGCCTGTTTTCTGGCTCGGTCTTTGGTCAAGCGGTCGGGGGGGTGATTGATCGCGTGGGTCGTGATCTTTCGGCACAGAACCGTGAGATTGAAGATGTTCTGACCCAAGAAGAACAACGGTTAACCGAATTGCGCAGCAGCCTCAGCATCGAGGATTTCCGCCTGCGTGCTGCTGAATTTGACGCCCGTGTCGTTGAAATCCGCAGTGAGCAAGACGCGAAAAACCGCGCGCTTGGCGCCTATGCGGAAGCGGCGCGACAGCGGTTCCTTGAGATTATGGGGCCAATTCTTATTGATCTGGTGCAGCGCAGCGGGGCTGAGGTGCTGATGGATCGCCGCGCTGTGATCTTTGCCCGAGATGATATTGATATCACCGATGAGGCTATTGCCGCGATTGATGCGGCCTTGGCAGATCGCATTGATGAGATCCTTGCCGAGTTACCTGAACCTCAGCTTTGAAGCGTGGTTTTGATGCGCCCGCGCAGCCCAAGGGGACCCCTTCGCTTCGCGGGCGCTGTTTTTTCAGCGTTCTGGCAACAGGCCACGCGGGCTGAAGCGTAAGACCAATAGCAGGATAAGACCCATGGTCAAAAGACGCATATGCGCGGCGGCATCCATCAGGTGATCTTTCAGCCATCCTTCGGCCATGCCCGCCGTGATCCCCTGCAACAGCAACAGACCCAAAGGTTCGACCTGAATCCAGAACCACCAGATCAAGAAGCCGCCCAAGACCGCGCCGATATTGTTGCCTGATCCGCCCACAATCACCATCACCCAGATCAGGAAGGTAAATCGCAGCGGTTGATAGGTGCTTGGCACAAGTTGGCTGTCCAACGTGGTCATCATTGCGCCTGCAAGGCCACAAACGGCCGAGCCAAGGATGAAAATCTGCAAATGCCGCGCCGTGACATTTTTTCCCATCGCGGCGGCAGAAACTTCGTTGTCGCGAATGGCGCGGATCATCCGCCCCCAAGGCGAGTTGAGCGCGCGCTGTGTCAGCCAGATCAGGGCAATCAGAACGATTGAGAATAACACCGCATAGGACAGCTTGACCGTGATGGAGGAGGCTGTGACAGGGTCAGCGCCTAATCCTTGCATCGCGCTAACAAAGGCTTGGTTGGCTTGTAGGTCAACCTCGTAAGGCACAGGGCGGGGCAGGCCGATGACGTTTTTCACGCCGCGCGCCAACCAATCTTCGTTTTTCAGGATGTAGATAATGATCTCAGCCACACCCAAAGTGGCAATCGCCAGATAATCCGACCGCAGGCCAAGCGCAGTTTTCCCAATGATCCATGCGGCCCCTGCGGCAAGCAGCCCACCCAAAGGCCATGCCAGAATGATGGGCAAACCAAGGCCCCCGATATTGCCCGTCAGGGCAGGGTCAATGGCCTCCACCGTGGCCACGGCAGGGTCAAACACCGCGCGGAAGATGAAAAAGCCCGCGATTAACAAGCCCGCCATCGCAAGGCCGCGCAAGTTGTGACCTTTCATCTTGCCCCATAGCGCAATCGCGGCGGCAATGGTCGCACCGCCCATTAACAGGGCAAGCAAGACTTGCCATCCGCCTGTGGCCCCCCATGCCCCCTCAACAGGATCAGAGGCCACCAAAACAGCCGCCAAACCGCCAAGCGCGGTAAAGCCCATTACACCCACGTTAAAGAGGCCCGCATAGCCCCATTGGATATTCACACCAAGCGCCATGATGGCCGAGATCAGGCCCATGTTCAGAATAGACAGCGCGGTGTTCCATGATTGAACAAAGCCTGTGCCGATATAAAGCACAGCCACCAACGCAAAGAGAACTGCCGCCTTGCGATCCAGTGTCAGGTTCATACCGATTTTCCTTTCATGATCCCTGTGGGTTTAAACAGAAGCACGATCAGAAGGATCGTAAAGCTGACGGCAAATTTATAATCGGTCGATAGAAGCTGCAGCATTCCTTCGGGGCTCCAGCCTTCGGGGCCGATATATCCAACCACCTTACGGAAGGCGTAGGTGACCGCGATTTCGGAATAGGCGATCAGGAAGCCCCCCAAAATTGCCCCCAGAGGGTTGCCAAGCCCGCCCACAATCGCGGCGGCAAATATGGGCAAGAGCAGTTGGAAATAGGTGAAGGGCTTAAAGCTTTTGTCGAGACCATAAAGCACGCCCGCCGTGGTCGCCAAAGCCGCCACAATTAACCACGTGATCATCACAACGCGCTCAGGGTTGATGCCTGAGAGCAGTGCCAAATCTTCGTTATCGGAAAACGCGCGCATGGATTTGCCCGTGCGGGTTTTGTTCAAGAACCAAAACAGGGCCACCACCGCCAAAATTGCCACGATCACCGTGATCGCTTGGGTCGAACGGATGGCAAGCCCTTCATCAAGGCCTGTCATGTCTTTGAAATCACGAGCAGAGATCAGGAACCTTGCCCCATCGGCGAAGTTTTGATCATCAACCCCGATGATAAAGCGCACGATCCCATTCATCACGAACATCACGCCAATTGAGGCAATCACAAAGATCACAGGCTTGGCTTTGGTTTGGCGATAAAAGTGATAGACCATCTTATCCGTGCCGACCACCAAGGCGGCTGTGGCAGCGATGCCAAGGGGCAGGGCGATGAGGGCGGTTGGCAAAGGCCCCGCCGTGACGCCTAAAGATTGCAGGCCCCATGTGGCCAGAATGGTGATCATCGTGCCAAAGGCCATTGTGTCACCATGCGCGAAATTGGAAAAGCGTAAGATGCCGTAAATCAACGTCACCCCAAGCGCACCAAGCGCCAATTGCGCGCCATAGGCGGTGGCAGGCACAATCACGAAATTCAACAAAGCGACAATTGCGTTTAGAAAATCCATTCCTCAACCCCCCAAGAAGGAGCGGCGCACATCCGCATCTGCCAAAAGCTCTTTGCCCGTGCCTGTATGGGCATTGCGCCCTTGCACCAAAACAAAGCCCTTATCCGCGATTTCCAATGCCTGACGCGCGTTTTGTTCGACCATCAAAATGGGGATGCCCGTGCGGGACACTTCGATGATGCGGTCAAATAACTCGTCCATAACAATGGGCGAGACACCTGCGGTTGGCTCATCCAACATCAACACTTTCGGCTTGGTCATCAGCGCGCGCCCCACGGCCACTTGTTGACGCTGACCCCCCGATAATTCGCCCGCCGCTTGGCGGCGTTTGTCTTTTAGGATTGGAAAGAGGCTATAGACCTGTTCCATCGTGTCGCGGAAATCATCGCGGCGGATATAGGCACCCATCTCCAAATTTTCTTCGACTGTCATAGAGGTGAAGATGTTATTGGTTTGCGGCACAAACCCCATCCCGCGCACAACGCGATCTTGCGGCGAAAGTGCGGTGATATCATCCCCATCCAACACAACACGCCCCTCGCGCAGCGACAGCATGCCAAAGACCGCCTTCATGGCGGTCGATTTGCCCGCGCCATTAGGGCCCACAATGACGGCGATCTCGCCGCGCTCGACCGCGATGGTGCAGCTGTGCAGGATATCGGCCCCTTTGCCATATCCGCCCGTCATGGCCTCGCCGATCAAAAAGGGTGATGTCTCGCTCATGCCCCAATCTTGTCCTTATTTTTTAAACCTGTCCCAAGATAGGCCTCAATCACATCGTCATTGGCTTTGATCTCGTCCAATGTGCCTTCGGCCAAAACGCGCCCTTCGGCCATCACGATCACAGGGTCACAAAGCCGCCCGATGAAATCCATGTCATGTTCAATGACGCAGAATGTATATCCGCGCTCTTTGTTCAGGCGGATGATCGCATCGCCGATCGTGTTCAACAGCGTGCGGTTAACGCCTGCACCCACCTCGTCTAGAAACACGATTTTTGCATCCACCATCATCGTGCGGCCCAGTTCCAGCAGCTTTTTTTGGCCACCAGAAATCGCGCCTGCCGGATGATCTGCGAGATGGGAAATGGTTAGAAACTCCAACACCTCATCGGCCTTGGCTTTCAGCGCGCGCTCTTCTTCAGCAATGCGTTTGCGGCCAAACCATGTGTTCCACAGCGTTTCCCCCGATTGGCCGCTTGGCACCATCATCAGGTTCTCGCGGCAGCTCATGGATGAGAATTCATGCGCGATCTGAAATGTGCGCAGCAATCCCTTGCCAAATAGCTCGTGGGGCGGAAGGCCCGTAATATCCTCGCCATCCATAACAACGCGGCCAGATGTCGGGGGCAAAACGCCCGCAATCACGTTAAACAGTGTGGTCTTTCCCGCGCCATTGGGGCCAACCAGACCCGTGATAGAGCCTGTTTCAATTGTCAGGCTTGCGCCATCCACGGCGTGAAAGCCGCCAAAATGTTTGTGCAGATTTTCGACAGTAATCATCGCTTGTCCCGCATCCTTTAAACGAAGCAGCCCGGAAATCACTCCGGGCTGCCCGTTGGTCTTGATTAGATCAACTTAGCGGAAACGTACTGTTGTGATCTCGCCGCCAGAGATTTCGATCTCGCGATAGTTGCCCGCGGATTCACCTGGCTCGATCAATTCAACGGCAGAGGCACCAACATAGTCGATGTCTTCGCCCGCTGCGATCAATTCCAAGGCTTTGCCCAATTCACCAGGCAGGATTGGCGTGCCTGGGGCGTTTGCGATATCCATGATCTCGCCTGCGTAATCGGCAGGGTTGCTTGAGCCTGCGGCCTGCATGGCCAACATGATCAAGGCTGCTGCGTCATAGGATTCTTTCGCAAAAGGCTGAGTGCCATCGAACCCTGCTTCAGCGGCGAGGGTTTCGAAAATCGCTGCACCTTCGCTATCGGTGCCAGGGTGCTGGCCGAAGGAGCCATCAATCTCGCTGCCAAAGTTTGCAACGAGGGCAGAAGACACCATGCCGTCAGGGAAGACGAAAGTTTCAAATGCGCCAGAATCCAGTGCTGCGCGGATGATGCCCGAGCCGCCCTGATCTACATAGCCTGCAACGACCAATGCGTCACCGCCCGCAGCCGCCAAGGCGCCTACTTCTGCAGAGTAATCCGCACGGCCATCTTCATGCGCTGCAACGAGGGTTACAGTGCCGCCCGCCGCTTCGAATGCTGCAGCAAAGCTATCAGCCAAGCCTTGGCCGTAATCGTTGTTGGTATAGGTCACCGCAACGGATTTGATGCCGCGATCCATGATCACCTCGGTCATCACAACACCCTGACGCGCGTCAGATGGCGCGGTGCGGAAGAAGAGGCCATTGTCTTCAACGGTGGTCAGCGCAGGCGAAGTGGCGGATGGGGACACCATGACCATGCCGTTTGGCACGGCTACGTTTTGCAGCATTGCGTTGGTGACGCCCGAGCAATCCGCGCCGACAATCCCGCTGACGCCATCAGATGTGATGAGGCGTTCTGCAACAGCAGTTGCAGCGGCCGCGTCAATACAAGTGCTGTCGCCGCGCACGGAGACAACAGTCGCGCCGTTCAGGAAATTGCCGCTTGCGTTCACTTCGTTCATCGCCAATTCCGAGCCACCAGCCATGTCAGGCGCAAGCGATTCAAGCGGGCCTGTAAAGCCCACAACAGTGCCGATCTTTACCTCTTGTGCGGTTGCCATGGACGCAAGCGCCAAGGAGGCGGCCGAAGCCAGCAAAAGTTTTTTCATGAAGAACTCCCAAGTTGTTGTTATTACCCCAGATGGATAAGAATTAATGCCAGCTTACGGGGTTGGAAAGAGAAAACGACCCATAACGGCGGGGAATTGAACCGCATTTGTGCGGATTTGCGGATCATTCGCCTGTAGATAGAGGAAATTAAGCCAATTCGCCTTACATTTTTCTGCAAAATGCCCCGCTAAACGATTTTTTTCCCGCGGGCGAAAATTGGAAGATTCGCGGATAGCAGACGCGGGAGACGTGAAAATGACGGCAGATGCCCCTAAGACTGAAATGCCAAGGCCGAGCTCACCGATGGTGTTTGTGGATGCAGATGCCTGTCCCGTGCGCGAAGAGGCCATTCGCGTGGCGCTGCGCCACAAGATTGGAGTGCGCTTTGTGGCCAATCAATATTTGCGTCTGCCCAATCACCCGCTTTTGGCGATGCATCTGGTGGGGGACGGGTTTGATGCCGCTGATGATGCGATCATAGCCGGGCTTGAAGCGAATGATATTGTGGTTACTGGCGATATTCTTTTGGCGGAACGCGCGTTGAAATTAGGCGCGCAGGTGATTTCGCCCAAGGGGGATGCCTATACAATGGACACAATCGGCGCGCAGGTGGCAACACGCGCGCTGATGGCTGATTTGCGGGCTGGCCTGCCGCAGGAGGGCGCCCCTTCTGGCCCGCGCCCCTTTGCCAAGGCGGATCGTTCGCGGTTTCTTGAGCGGTTCGATCTGATGCTGCGCCGTGCAAAATAGCGGTCGAAATTTGCTTGGGCTTTCCTTCGTCCCTGCCTTAAGATAGGGGACGGGTCTTAGGAATTTTACACTGTCGAGATCATGAGCTTTACCCTCGCCATTATTGGTCGGCCCAATGTGGGCAAATCCACCTTGTTCAATCGTTTGGTGGGCAAGCGCCTTGCCTTGGTTGATGATCAACCCGGTGTCACCCGTGATCTGCGCGAAGGCGCGGCGCGGCTTGGATCCATGCGGTTCACTGTGGTTGACACGGCGGGTCTTGAGGAAGCCACAGATGACAGTCTGCAAGGCCGTATGCGCCGCCTGACAGAACGGGCGGTTGATATGGCGGATGCGTGTCTGTTTTTGATTGACGCGCGCACAGGCCTGACGCCGACCGATCATGCCTTTGCCGATCTGCTGCGCAAGCGCGGCGTCACTGTCCTTTTGGGCGCGAATAAATCCGAAGGACGGGCAGGGCAGGCAGGGTGGCTTGAGGCCTATGAACTGGGCTTGGGCGAGCCTTTAGCCCTATCCGCTGAGCATGGCGAAGGTATGGGCGAATTGGCCGTGGCCCTTGCCCCGCTGATCGAGGCGAAGGAAGCCGAAGATTACAGCCCCGAAACCGATATCGAGCTTGATGAGGATGAAACCGAGGAAGGGGGTCTGCGCGAATTAACGCTTGAGCGGCCTTTGCAAATCGCCGTTATCGGCCGCCCAAATGCAGGCAAATCCACCCTCATCAACCAAATCTTGGGGGAGGAGCGTTTGCTCACGGGCCCTGAGGCGGGGATTACCCGTGATGCGATCTCCCTTCCAGTGACATGGGATGGGGTGCCGATGCGGATTTTCGACACGGCAGGGATGCGCAAACGCGCCCGCGTGCAGGAAAAACTGGAAAAGCTCTCCGTGGCCGATGGTCTGCGTGCCGTCAAATTTGCCGAAGTGGTCGTGGTTTTGCTGGATGCGGCCATTCCATTTGAGGCGCAAGATTTGCGCATCGCTGATCTCGCCGAGCGCGAGGGGCGCGCGGTGGTGATTGCGGTAAACAAATGGGATGTTGAGGATGAGAAGCAGGAAAAACTCAAATTCCTGCGCGATCGTCTTGAAAAATTATTGCCGCAAATCAAAGGCGTGTCGATGGTCACGGTTTCGGCCAAGACAGGCAAAGGGCTAGATCGGCTGCATGCGGCAATCATTAACGCTGCCACGATTTGGAACCGCCGTGTGCCAACAGCCACGCTGAACCGATGGTTGGGGGAAATGATCGAGGCGCATCCACCGCCCGCACCATCAGGGCGGCGTATTCGCCTGCGCTACATGACCCAAGCCAAAGCGCGCCCGCCCTCGTTTGTTGTGATGTGTTCGATGCCAGAAAAGCTGCCTGAAAGCTATTCGCGCTATTTGGTCAATGGGTTGCGCGATAGTTTTGACATGCCAGGTGTGCCGATCCGTCTGTTCATGCGCAGCCAAGCGGACAAAAACCCCTACAAGGATCGTAAAAAATCCATTCCCTCGCGCCTAAGCAAACATGTGCGCAAGGGCGATACGAAAAAGAAATAAAAAATGGCGCGTCAGGCAAAACCTAATGTGCCATTTTTCACAATATTAAACGAAATCAGGCGTTTGCCTCACGAATTTTATCTGCTGCTTCTTTGTCATAGCTGACATTTTGCGCGTCAAACATCGCGTCTAGCTCGCCTGTAAGTGTCATCTCGGTGATGATATCGCAGCCGCCCACGAATTCGCCCTTCACATAGAGTTGCGGGATCGTGGGCCAATCTGAGAAATCCTTGATCCCTTGGCGGATATTTTCATCTTCCAACACATTCACATCGGCAAATTCCACGCCCATGTAATTCAAAACACCTGCCACGCGGCTGGAAAACCCGCATTGTGGCATGGATTTTGTGCCTTTCATGAACAAGACCACGTCATTTTTCGTGATCATCTCTTTGATCTGATCTTCTACGCTCATCTGGGTCTTCCTTTTAATCGGGGGCGCGGGTGGTGAGGGCAAGCGCGTGCAATTCGCCCGCGCTGCCATCCATTTTGCCTTTGAGGGCGGCATAAACAGCACGTTGTTGGGCCACGCGGTTCATGCCCTTAAAGCTGGCATCAATCACTTGAGCAGCGAAATGCTGGCCATCATCACCCTCAACCGTGATCTGCGCTTGAGGAAAAGATGCGCGGATTAGGTCCTCGATGTCTTGTGCTGTGATTGCCATATCTGCCCTCATGAATTCCGGTCTGTTACGTCTAATCTAGGCCCCGATATGGCCCCAAACAAGGGGCCTATTGGGGGCGCGCGTTATGGCTCAGTCAAACAGGCGGGACAGCGTGCCATCTGATAGGGCCCGAAGCGCATCAAGGCTTTCGCTAGAGCCGCCAATGGTGATCTGGTCGCCACCAAATTTACCAACCGTGGTGATCTGAAGGCCCACTTGGCCCGCGGCAACCATCAAGGCTTCGGCCTTATCGGTCGAGCAGGCAATCAAATAGCGCCCCTGATCTTCGCCAAACAAGCTGGCCGCATCGCTTGCATCCAATGTCACACCCTTGTCTGAGGCTGTGGCCATCTCAAACGCAGCCAAGGCAAGCCCGCCATCCGAGAGGTCATTACACGCTGAAATCATTTCGCGATTGTCGAGAATGAATTGGCCCGCTTTCCGCTCTGCCTCAAGATCAACGGCGGGGGCATCGCCCTCAACGCGATGGAACACTTCGGCCAACAGTGCGGATTGGCCCAAATGACCATGGGTTTCCCCGACCAAAAGCGCCCAGTGACCTTCGCGTGCCGTTCCGTTGATCAGGTCGCGGTCAATATCCGCAATCAAACCAACCGCCCCAATCGTGGGGGTGGGCAGGATCGCGCTGCCATCGGTTTCATTATAAAGGCTGACATTGCCCGAAACGATTGGGGTGTCGAGCGCTGAACAGGCCGCACCAATGCCCTTAATGGCACCCACGAATTGGCCCATAATTTCGGGCTTTTCGGGGTTGCCGAAATTCAGGTTGTCGGTGGTGGCAAGCGGTGTTGCCCCTACAGAGACAAGGTTGCGATAGGCCTCAGCCACGGCCTGCTTGCCGCCCTCAAAGGGGTTCGCTTTGACATAGCGCGGTGTCACATCCGAGGTGAATGCCAACGCCTTATTCGTGCCTGCCACGCGCACAACGCCCGCCCCATAGCCCGGCGTGCGGATCGTGTCTGCGCCAACTTGGGTGTCATATTGTTGATAGACCCAGCCGCGCCCGCAGTAATTGGGCGAAGACAAAAGCGCCTTTAACCCATCAATCGGGTCGATTTCTGGGATGAAATCTACCGCCTCGGCGGCAGGGGTTTCGACCCAAGGGCGGTCATGTTCTGGTGCCGTAGATGACAGTTTCGACAGCGGCAAATCCGCCTTCACTGCATTGCCGTGCATGATCACGAAGCGGTCTTCAGCAATCGTTTCCCCGACAATGGCAAAATCGAGATCCCATTTTTCAAAAATGGCGCGCGCCTCGGCCTCTTTTTCGGGGCGTAGCACCATCAACATGCGCTCTTGGCTTTCAGACAGCATCATTTCATAGGCGGTCATGTTGGGCTCGCGCTGCGGCACATGATCAAGTTGCAGCTTGATCCCCAAGCCGCCCTTATCCCCCATCTCGACCGCAGAACAGGTCAGGCCTGCGGCGCCCATATCTTGGATCGAGATCACCGCGCCTGAGGCCATCAATTCAAGGCAGGCCTCAAGCAAGCGCTTTTCTGTGAAAGGGTCGCCAACCTGAACAGTTGGGCGCTTTTCTTCAATCGTGTCGTCAAATTCGGCGCTGGCCATCGTGGCCCCGCCAACCCCGTCACGACCTGTCTTGGCGCCCAAATAGACAACAGGCATCCCCACGCCAGAGGCGGCGGAATAGAAAATCTTATCCGTCTCAGCCAGACCAGCGGCAAAGGCATTGACCAAGCAATTGCCATTATATGCCGCGTCAAAGCGCAACTCGCCCCCCACAGTGGGGACGCCGAAACTGTTGCCATAGCCGCCAACACCGCGCACAACCCCATGGATCAAAGAGCGTGTTTTGGGGTGATCTACTGCACCAAAGGAGAGTGCATTCATCGCAGCAATTGGACGCGCGCCCATCGTGAAAACATCGCGCAAAATCCCACCCACGCCCGTGGCTGCGCCCTGATAGGGCTCGATATAGGAGGGGTGGTTGTGGCTTTCCATTTTGAACACGACCGCCTGACCATCGCCAATATCAACAATGCCCGCGTTCTCGCCTGGCCCGCAAATAACCTGCGGCCCTTCGGTTGGTAGGGTGCGCAACCATTTTTTTGAAGATTTATACGAGCAATGCTCGTTCCACATGGCCGAAAAAATGCCAAGTTCCGTGAAATTCGGGATGCGTCCGATAATCTCGAGGATGCGCTCATATTCATCAGGCTTAAGGCCATGTGCAGCGATCAACTCGGGGGTGATTTCGGGTTCGGTCATGGGGTATCGTTCCTGTGGCGAGGCGCAATGACGCGCAGACACCCCGTCTTTACGGCATAGGCGCGGGAGGGGAAAGGGGGGCGGGGCACAGGTTGTGCAAAAGCCGCATCTTGCGCTTTGGCCAAAAAAAAAGGCCGAGACAAGTCTCGGCCGAAGTCCAACAGGGAGGTAGTCATGACACTTTGTTCAAATGTCATCACTACTGCCCAATTAATGATCACTTTGCGAAGTATCAAGAAAAATCCCGCCACAAGAATGCAAACCCGCTATGCATGTGGCGCATATCACACAGGGTCATGGCGGAAATGTCACGCAGGAGTTCGGGCCGTTTAGACGCTTCCGTCCCGTTCTTTGCGGCGATGTGCGATGATTTCTTCGGTCACAAATTCGCGGAAGGCCTCGATGCGTTTGGACTGCCGCAGTTCTTCGGGATAGGCAAGGAAAACCGGCACATCATTGCTTTCGACATTGTCGAGAACGCGCACCAAATTGGGAAAGTCTTGCGTCAGGTAATCGGGCAAAACCCCAATGCCAAGGTGATGGATGACGCCCTGCAGCACCCCGAAATAGTTATTTACAGTCAAGAAGCTGCCAATTTCATAAGACATCAGCTGACGCACCAAAAGCGCACCTGAGGAGACCTGTGCCGCCGTTGCATTCTGACTGATCAGGCGATGGTCGCGTAAATCCTCAAGTGTTTGGGGAACGCCGTTTTGTTCGAGATATTGGGGCGAAGCGTAAAGACGCATGCGAATATTCATCAAACGCTTGCGAATGAGATCCGCTTGGCTGGGTTCCTTCATGCGGATGGCCACATCGGCCTCGCGCATTGGCAAATCCAGCACCCGTTCCTCAAGCATCAAATCGATCTTGAGATTAGGATATTTTTCATAAAGCGCGGGCAGGCGCGGTGCCAACCATAGCGAGCCAAAGCCGATGGTGGTGGTCACGCGCAATTCACCAAAGACCTCTTCTTCGCTGTCGCGAATGCGGGCGGCGGCGGCATCAAGGCGCTTTGCCATATGGCGCGTGGCATCAAAGAGCAATTCGCCCTGTTCGGTCAGAATCAAACCGCGCGCGTGACGATGGAACAGGGTTGCGTTTAATTCGTCTTCTAAGGATCGAATTTGGCGCGACACCGCCGATTGGCTGAGATGCAACACGTCCCCCGCATGGGTCAAACTGCCTGCATCCGCCACGGCGTGAAAGATCCGTAAACGATCCCAATCCATTACATTCATCCTGCGCGCATATCCAAGTATTTGGACTATAAGGGTTTTCTTGCATTCCTTAAAGGGAGATCGTCACATTTGTGTAAATTTTACAGGCCAGTGCCATTTTTTTGGCACTGCGTGACGTCTCCTGTGTCCTGCGCTAACAGTCTTTGTCGAGCAGGCCAAGACCGCGCAGATAAATCCCGATCCCTGCCTCAAGAAGGTCTTCAGCGGGGAAGGGAGCATTGCCGCCTTCGCGACCGCGCGCAAAGAGTTCAACAACCCCGTGGCTCATGGCCCAGATATGTGCGGTAAACATGGATGCAGGCGGGCGTCTGTCGGCGGGCAATTGTGCGCTAAGAGCCTCGGCGGCCCGTTCCAAAATCGCGCGGGATCTTTCTGATGCACGGGCCAAATCAGGATGGGCATTGGCCGAAAGGCCGCTTTCAAACATGGCCATGTAGTGACCGGGATAAGATTGCGCAAACCGCAAATAAGCGCGGCCCGTGGCCTCGAATGCGGCCAGAGGGGCGGATTTGCTATTGAACGCTGCCTCTATCGCCTCGCGAAAGATCGCGTGACCTTGCAAGGCGGCCTCGGTGATCAATTCTTCACGGCCTTGAAAATGGCGATACACGGCGGCAGGGGTCACGCCCGCATCTTTAGCCGCCTCGGCCAAGGTGAAACCTGCGGGGCCTTTCTCGGTGATCAACCGCAAAGCGGCCTCAACCAAGGCTTGACGCAAATTGCCGTGATGATAGCCCTGTTTACGCATTGTCCCCTTGATCTGTCCAAGCCTCAGGCCCGCCACTTATGGCAGGATCGGGGGCGGACGCAAGGTTGGGGTCTTTTTCTGGATACTCATACTGGCTTAGAATCTGTCGGATCACCGCCAAACGCGCGCGGCGTTTATCATCAGCACGGATCACATGCCACGGCGCTGTCGCGGTATGGGTGCGGGTCAGGGTTTCGCGGATCGCGGCGCTGTATTCGTGCCATTTCGCCAGACCATCGACATCGATACGCGACAGTTTCCAATGTTCGAGCGGGTCATTCTCACGCGCCAAAAAGCGGCGCAGTTGTTCGGCACGGCCCAGATTGAGCCAAATTTTCGTCAGGCTGATCCCATCCTCAAGCAGCATATCCTCGAACCGTGGGGCTTGGGCAAAAAAGGCCTCGCGTTGCGCGGGCGTGCAAAACCCAAACACATGTTCCACAACGCCCCGATTATACCATGAGCGATCAAAGAGCCGAATTTGCCCGCGGCTTGGCAGATGCTGGATGTAGCGCTGAAAATACCATTGCCCCACCTCGGTTTCGCTGGGTTTCGACAAGGCCACAATTTGCGCCACCCGCGGATTTAGGTTTTCCATGACGCGCGCAATCGCGCCGCCCTTGCCCGCTGCATCGCGCCCCTCAAAAATCACGGCAATCCCTTGCCCTCTTTCGCGCACCCATGCGTGAAATTTTGCCAGTTCGATTTGCAATGCGGTCATTTCAGCCATCTAGAGACTATTTTCCATCCGCGCAGCATAGGGGTAGGTCGGATCAAGAATGTCGGAAATCTCGGCTGTCTTGAGGGCCGCGCGGATCGCCTCGGGCGCATCGTCTTCAAAATAGCGCGTAATTGCGCCATCAAATGGTTTTCTATTAATCATGGCCAATTTCCCAGTGCAGTCTGGGTTGAATATAGGGGCGCATCCTGCGCCCGTCTATCACCGCCGCAGATCGGTGCTGTCTTGACCAATGCGCGCCATATTAAAGGGTGTCGTCAGGTAGATTTCCGAAATCCAATTGCCGAATAGAAGATGGGCATGGCTGCGCCAGCGGTTGAGCGGTTTTTGGCTTGGATCATCATGGGGGAAGTAATTGACGGGCAGGGCGATACTGGCCCCGTCCACCTGAACATTCCCCAGATCACGTTGATATTCTTCGGCCAAGGTTGTGCTGTCATATTCAAGATGGTTGAAGATATAGAGCGCGCGATGTGCGCTATCTTCGACCAAGGCAGGGCCCACCTCGGGACTGTCGAGTAACACGGGCAGGCCCGCTGCCTCGATCTCGGGGCGGCGCATTTCCGTCCAACGGCTGACGGGCATCACCAAATCATCGGAGAACCCGCGCAAATAGGGGCTGTCCGATTGCAGATTGCGATGCCGATAGCACCCGAATTGCTTTGCGGGCAGCATATGTTTTTTGACGCCGTGGAAATAATTGATCATCGCCATCCCGCCCCAGCAAATGCCAAAGGTGGAATGGACATTGGTTTGCGTCCATTCGAAGATTTCGCACAGCTCAGACCAATAGGTCACATCTTCGAAATCCAGATGCTCAATCGGCGCGCCTGTGATGATCAGACCATCAAATTTTTGCTCGCGCACATCACGAAATGGCTTATAAAATTCGGCCATATGTTCCGTGGCGGTGTTCTTTGTTTCATGTTCGCTCATGCGGATCAGCGAGAATTCCGTCTGCAACGGCGATGCGCCAATCAGGCGGGCAAATTGCGTCTCGGTCTGAATTTTCTTAGGCATCAGGTTCAAAAGCCCAATTTTCAATGGCCGAATATCTTGGCTTTCTGCCGCGCTGCGCCCCATGACCATCACCCCCTCATCCCGAAGGATGGAGAATGCAGGCAGGCTGGTTGGCAGGGTTATCGGCATTTGGTGATCCGTATCTTCAGCGCGAAAAGGGGATTTAGGTGATCTCGCCGCGCGCCTCAAGGGCTGTGGCGATCAAAGCAATCACATCTTGTGCATCGGACACACGCGCGACATCCTCGGCGCTGACCCTCAGGCCCCAGTTCTTCGCCATATCGCGATAGAGCGGCGCGCGATGATGCAAGGCTGCCGCATAGGTGTTGCGGATAAAATCATCTGGATTGACCGCATCGGGCGACAGCCCCGTTTCGGCCAAATAGTCAGCCCATCGCGCATTCAGAAATTGCGGCTGGTAATACATGGGCTTTGGCGCACGGGTGAAGCGGCGGATCAATTCCTCGGTATGATCTTCGCTCCCTTCAATCCAAATCATCAGGCAATTATGCGCAAGCGTGCGCAGCACTTCGTCTTGCAGGTCGTTGGGGTCAACAACCTCACAAATAGAGCCGCCCGTGTCGCAGACGAAATTGGCATATCCATAAAGGTCGCGCGCACGGCTGATAAAGCTGGGCGTGTCCAAAAGGGCGTTGATCTCAGCGCGCCGATGTAGCGCCTGACGGCGCATATATTCTTCAAACCCGACCCCACCCTTGGCAGGATCACCAGGTTTTCCGAGGAAGGTAGAGAGCGGCGCGAGGTTGTTAAACGTGATGTTTGAGCCGATAAAAATAGAATCCGACTTCAGCAAATCTGCCAGAAACGGCACTTGCATTGCCTGACGTTTGAGATTGTCGACAATATGCTCGCCCATATAGGCGGTGCCAATGCGGTAATCGATGGAATAGTGGAACCAATCCCCAGCATCGCGTAGCAAATTGGCAAGCCGTGTCTTGCCAAGGCCTGACATCCCGAAAAAAAGAACCTGTTTTTGCGCCGCTGCACGCCAATCGCTTGCGGATTTATAAAGCATTTCCATAGGGCCTGCCGCCTTTGCCAAAGCCTTGTTTTGGCAGGTCTATCCCGAAAACCTGCCAGATTCCAATGGCGATTTTGCGCGCGGCCTTAAAAGCGATGGCTGAGACGGATCGTGACAAGCCTTGCCCTGTTTCCGTTGAACCGCGCAAAGGGAGTGGTTCCAAGCCATGTTGTTGTGTCGTCAAATCGCACATCAGAGAGGGCAAACCCGATGGCCGCATTGCCGCGCGTATATTCGGCCCCAAGCGTGAAGGCGCGTAGGCCATCAACAGGGGCAAGGTTGCTTGATAGGCCGCCCGTTTGCGGTTCTTACGAATACAGGGCCGATATACCCCATTCCTCGCTTAGGCGATGCTTTACGCCCAGATCATAGCGCATGACATCATCGCGATAGGTGACCAATGCCCCTGAGGGATAGAGGTTTGGCCTGATCTCAAATCCCCCCCAACGGCTTTGTTGAATGCGGCCAAAAAGGGCGGTGTTGCTCGCAATGCCCTGTTGAAAATCAAGGCTGAGGGTTGCGGGCATCTCAACGCCAAACCGCGTGTCGCTGAGGGCAGGGGTCGCGCCTGCCGCGCCCAATACCCGCCCCTCTTGGCCTGAAAACGTCAAATCAATCGGGCTGGTATAGCTAAGGGCTAGACGGGTGCCGAATTCAGGGCGGCTATAGGCAAGCCCCAGAACATAACCAAAGCCTGTATCGCTTTCGCCATCAAAGCGGTAGGAAAAGACATTCGGCAAGCCTGCATTCAGCGAAACGTAAATATCACCATCCGATTGCAACAGGCGCAGACCACCAAAAGCAAAGGCGTTTTGGCCGATGTCATAGGATAAAAGCGCCGTGATCGCACGGCTTTCCAATGTGGCAGTGGTGCCGTTCAGCGGATAGCCCGCCGCATTATAGGCGGTGTTGGCAGCATAGGGGGTGGTGATTTGCAAGGCCACGCCCATGCGATCACCCAAATCTTGCGTTTATCCCAAACCTAGCGTGGTGCGGTTTTGCAGGACATTTTGTGCGCCCACGTTTGGCGTGGCGATAAGTGCGCCTGACACAGTAATATTGCGGCGCTGTGCGCTGATGTCGGCATAACCGCCATCCTCGAACAGGATGAGAGGTGAGAATGTGGTTTGATCTGGGCCCCCTGCATGGGCGACTTGGCCAATGCAAAGGCTGCATAAAAGTGAATAAACGGGTGCAAGCAACCAACGCTTACGGGTCATGATGGGTGTCCCTCCTACAATGATCCCCCTTGGTGATCATTAAGCGCAAGCACACCCTTCTTGTATATATAAAAAATGCTTAAAAAGTTACATTTAGCTGGTGACGGAATTGCGGCGTTCTAGCCGCGCGGCGCCTGCAATATTGAGGTAATTCGCCCCGAAAATAAGGGCTGCCCCCAAAAGCACCATGGCGTCAAGGGGTTCGGCATAGAGCATGACCCCAATCAGTGCGATCACAGGCAGGCGCACAAAATCCAGTGGCATCACCACCGAGGCGGGCGCGACACTGAGGGCGGATGTCAGGCAAAAATGCGCCACGAGCCCCGCAAAGCCGATCAAAACAATCCACGCTACATTGCCCCCTGTCGGCAAGGCCATATCCCCATCGGCAAGGCTGCACACCAGTCCAAAGACCAGTTGCATGATCGTGAGATAAAACATGATGCAGGTGATGGTTTGGCTCTGCGTCAGGCGCTTGGTGAAAATCGCGGTGCTGGCAAAACAAAGCGCCGCCGCTGCGGCAATGATCATTCCTGCAGAGGGGGGCGCCACCCAAGGGCGCACGACAAGCAAGATGCCAATGAACCCCACAACCGCGACAAATAGCTTGAGCCGCGTCAAACGCTCGCCCAAAAACAGGGCAGCCAAAAGCATGACCCAAAGCGGCGAGGTGAATTCAAGCGCGAAGACCTGCGCAAGTGGGATCACAGTAATCGCGTAAAACCAAAGGTTTTGCCCTGCAAAATGAAAGATATTGCGCCCCATATGCATCGGCAGCTTGTCGCGTTTGACCTCGCCCCATTTACCAAAGACCGTGGCAAGGATCGCAACCACCACAACCCCCACAGCCGAGCGATAGGTCATGATCTCGAATGTGTCCAATTCAAAGGAGACAGCGCGCCCTGCGATGGCCATCAGAGTAAAGGCGACAATTGCCCCCGTCATCCAGAGCGCCGCCAATGCGGGGCGCTGTTGGTTTGCTTGGCTCATCAGTGCACGCTTTCCTAGGTCAGGCGCCCCAAAATCGCGCCAAGGCAGGAAGGTAACCAAAATCACAGGCTTGGCAAGATGGCGGCGTTACAGCCCCTGGGTCTTGGCCTCTTGCCACAGGGCTTCCATCTCTTCGAGGTTGGACTGATCTGCGCTGCGACCAACAGCCCGAAGTGCTTTTTCTATATAATTGAAACGGCGGGTAAATTTTTCATTCGCTTTGCGCAAGGCCGTTTCAGGGTCGACCTTGAGATGGCGCGCCAGATTGGCCATCACAAACAGCAAATCCCCCATTTCTTCGGCAATTTTCTCTTGGGGGAGGGTCGCGCGCGCCTCGGCCAATTCGGCGGATTCTTCGGCGATTTTATCGATCACCTGATCTATCTGTGGCCAATCAAACCCCACGCGTGCTGCCCGTTTTTGTAGTTTTTCCGCCCGCATCAAGGCGGGCAAGCCGAGTGCGACATCGGCCAAAACCCACGTTTTCGCACGGGCGGCGCGCTCGCGGGCCTTGATCTTTTCCCAATCTTCGACCTGTTGGTCTGCCGATTTGTCGCGATTTCCTGCACCAAACACATGCGGGTGGCGCGCGACCATCTTGTCGGAAATGTCGCGCAGAACATCGTCAAAGGTGAAATACCCTGCCTCTTCCGCCATTTGCGCGTGATAGACCGATTGCAGAACCAAATCCCCCAATTCGCCGCGCAATTCGCCCCATGAACGGCGCGAGATTGCATCGGCCACCTCATAGGCCTCCTCAATCGTGTAGGGGGCGATGCTGTCGAAATCTTGCTCGATATCCCAAGGGCAGCCCGCCTCTGGGTCGCGCAAGGCGCGCATGATCTCGAGAAGGCGGGCCATAGAGCCGCCGCCATTTTCAATCAGATCACGATCATACATGGCGCATCCCTTTATTTGGTTTCGGGCGCAAGAGCGCGAAAGCGGCGTTTGTGGTAAATCAGCGGGTCGGCCTGATCGGATAGGGTCACGGCGCGCACTACGCCGAAAATCACATGATGCGTCCCGATGGTGTCTGATTTCAAAATGGTGCAATCAAAGGCGGCCAAAGCATCTGAGAAAACGGGCGCGCCCGTTGCAAGTGGGGCATAGGCAACCCTGTCAAAGCGCGCAGCCCCTGTGAGGCCATGCCGGCCTGCAAAAATTTCTGCCGTTTGATCAGATCCTTGGCCGAGGATATTGATGCAAAATACGCCATTTTCCAGAATGATAGGCAACGATGTCGAGTTGGCATGAACGCAAATCAACATGGTTGGGCCATCGGCTTGGGTGTCTGGGTCTGCAGAAACAGAACTCATGGCCGAGACGGTCAAGCCCCCCAAACCTGCAACGCCATCGGTGCTGACCACGCAGACGGAATTCGCGCAAAGGCTCATCGCGTCAATAAAATCTTGGCGCAATTTATCGGTCTGCTCGGTCATCTGCCCATCCTTTTTGATCTTTGGGCAAGATCTAGTCGAATTTCACCCTTGAGGCCAGTCGCCGCGGCGGGTTTGGCTTGAGTTTTTCCCAAAGCTGGAACAGAACGGATCAGGGACAGTAAGGGAGAGGCGCAAAATGGCGCTGGAAGATGCCAAAAGCCAAATTGATCTGGCCATTACGGCGGGATCGTTCAAAGGTCTTGCATTTGAGAATGCGTTTTCTGGGGTGTCTTCTTTTTTGCGCCGCAAACTGTCTAAAGACCTATCGGGGGTGGACTTGGCTATTACAGGCATTCCCTTTGATCAGGCGGTGACGCATCGCGCAGGCACCCGATTTGGCCCGCGCGCCATCCGCGCTGCCTCAAGTTTGCAACCTTTTGATCCGCCCTTTGGGTGGGATGGTTTCTCGCCGCTTAAGCAATTTGCGATTGCCGATTACGGCGATATGGCACTGGATTATGCGCAACCCGCGCAGACGCCCGCCGCAATTGAGGCGCATATTGCGGGCATTTTGGCCCAAGGGGCGAATGTCATCAGCTTGGGCGGGGATCATTCGATCACCCTGCCGATTTTGCGCGCCCATGTGGCCAAATTCGGGCCCGTGGCCTTGCTGCAATTTGATGCCCATACCGACACATGGCCTGATGATGCGCCTGCGCGGGTGGATCATGGAACCTTCTGCTACAAGGCGGTGAAGGAAGGTTTGATTGATGTTCAGCGGTCAATCCATGTGGGTATTCGCACCGTGGTGGACGACAATCTGGGCATCGAAATCATCAGTGCCCAAGATGTGGCGCGGCGCGGTGTGGCGGATGTGGTTTCAGCGATCCGCACGCGGCTTGGTGATGCGCCTGTCTATCTTTCCTTTGACATTGATGCGCTTGATCCGGCCTATGCCCCGGGAACAGGCACGCCTGTTTGGGGGGGCTTGAGCAGCCGTGAGGTGGCCTTGATCCTGCGCGGATTGGCGGGGATTAACCTAATCGGCGGCGATGTGGTTGAGGTTTCCCCCCCCTATGACACGGGCGAGATCACGGCGGTGGCTGCCGCCCATGTTGCGTTAGAGCTGATCTGCCTTTGGGGTTGGCCAAAGCGGGGGCATGGATGACAGAACATCCCCGCAAATTAAAGCGTTATCAGGTGGCGCGTGATATCACCTATGCGACCTCGGCGCAGACCCGAATGGGGCGTGCGGTGATCCGTTTGTTGGAAAACACGACAGGGCGCCTGTCCTTGATCCGCCGTGCCGAAGGCTATGAGGATCAAGTGGCGGCAGGTCATGATTTTTGGCAGGTGATCTGCGATCGCTACGGCCTGAAGATCAAGTATCACGGGGCAGGGCTCGAGGGCATCCCCGAGGCGGGGCCACTGATTTTGATTGCGAACCATCCGTTTGGCATTTTGGATGGGTTGATTATGGGGCATATCCTATCCCAGCGCCGGGGCGGGGATTTTCGCATTCTCGCGCATCAGATTTTCCGCAAGGCCCCCGATCTTGAGCGGATCATTCTGCCCGTCTCCTTCGATGAAACCAAAGAGGCGGTTGCGCAAAACATCACCACACGCAAGGCCGCGTTTTCCTATTTGGATCAAGGGGGCGCGATTGGCATTTTTCCTGGCGGCACAGTTTCGACTGCGGCCAAGCCTTTTGGCGTTCCGATGGATCCAGATTGGCGGGTCTTTACCGCGCGCATGGTCGCGCGTTCAGGCGCAACCGTGATCCCGATTTTCTTTGAAGGGCAGAATTCGCGTCTTTTCCAGATCATGAGCCATATCCATGTCACCTTGCGTATGGGGTTGCTGATCCGTGAATTTCGCAAACGGATGAAAGTGCCGCTTGAGGTGACAGTGGGCAGGCCAATTTCGCGGCAAGATATGGCAGCTCATCTGGACAATCCGCCCGCATTGATGGATTTTCTACGCAGCGAAACCTATCGCTTGAGCCAAACGCCGATTGACCCTCGCTTGCGCGGGTTTGAATTTGATCAAAAGCGTCTCGCCAAGCGGCATGAAAGGCAGGAAGATGGCGGTCGGCATATTTGACTCAGGCCTTGGTGGGCTGACAGTGTTGGATGCGGTCACGCGGCGATTGCTCGATTTGCCGTTGGTATATTTTGGCGATAACGCGCACACGCCCTATGGGGTGCGGGATGCAGAAGATATTTACCACCTGACCACGCGCGGGGTGCAATGCCTGTTTGATCAAGGCTGTGATCTGGTCATTTTAGCCTGTAACACCGCCTCTGCGGCCGCGTTGCGGCGGATGCAGGAGGGGTGGGTTCCGAAAGACAAGCGCGTCCTTGGTGTGTTTGTCCCCCTGATTGAGGCACTGACCGAGCGGCAATGGGGGGATAACTCGCCCCCCCGCGAAGTTGCGGTAAAACATGTGGCGCTTTTTGCCACGCCTGCAACTGTCTCAAGCCGCGCGTTTCAACGTGAATTGGCCTTTCGCGCCATTGGTGTTGATGTCGAAGCACAGCCCTGTGGCGGCTTGGTGGATGCGATTGAGATGGGCGATATGATCTTGGCTGAGGCGATGGTGCGCAGCCATGTTGAGGCGCTGTTGCGCCGTATGCCGCGCCCCGAGGCGGCCATTTTGGGCTGCACCCATTACCCGCTGGTTGAAGAGCATTTCCGCACTGCCCTTGGCCCTGATGTGGCGGTATACAGCCAGCCCAATCTGGTTGCCGAAAGTTTGGCCGATTATCTGACCCGCCGCCCTGAAATGGCAGGTGCGGGGGCCGTGACGAAGTTTTTGACAACGGGCGACCCGCAAAAAGTATCGAACAAGGCCACACAGTTTTTGCGCCGCAAGATTGCCTTTGAACAGGCAGAGCTTCCTGATGCATGAAAGAGATGGAATGACAAAGAATATCGCGATCCTAGGGGCCTCTGGATATACGGGCGCGGAATTGGTGCGGCTGATCCATGTGCATGGGGGCATGCGCATCGTGGCCCTGTCAGGCGAGCGCAAGGCGGGCATGGCGATGGGGGATGTGTTTCCCTTTTTGCGTCATTTAGATTTGCCCGTCCTTCAGAAAATTGAAGAAATTGATTTCACGAATATTGATCTGGCCTTTTGCGCGCTGCCCCATGCGACCTCGCAGGCGGTGATCAAAGACCTGCCGCGCAATTTGAAAATTGTGGATCTCTCCGCGGATTTTCGTCTGCGCGACCCTGTGGCCTATGAAAAATGGTATGGCCAGCCCCATGCCGCCCCAGAATTGCAGACCGAAGCGGTCTATGGTCTGACTGAATTTTACCGTGATGAGATATCAGCGGCGCGCCTTGTCGCAGGCACGGGCTGCAACGCGGCCACGGGGCAATATGCCTTGCGGCCTTTGATTTCGGCGGGGCTGATTGATCTTGATGAGATCATCATTAACATGGTGGTTGGCGTGTCGGGGGCAGGGCGCAGCCTAAAAGAGAACCTGCTTCATGCTGAACTCTCGGAAGGCACAAACCCCTATGGGGTAGGCGGCACGCATCGCCATTTGGGGGAATTTGATCAAGAATTCTCAGCCCTCGCAGGGCGCAAGGTTGAGGTGCAATTTACCCCCCATCTCGCCCCGTTTAACCGCGGGATCTTGGCCACGGTCTATGTCAAAGGCGAGGCTGAGGCGATTTACGACACATTGGCCGCAACCTATGCATCTGAGGCTTTCGTGCACGTGCTACCCTTTGGCGCAGCCTCGTCAACGCATGATGTGCGCGGCTCGAACCATGCCTATATAGGGGTGGCAAAGGATCGGCGCGCGGGCCGCGCGATTGTTTTTGCCGCGCTTGATAACCTGTGCAAAGGGTCATCGGGTCAAGCGTTGCAAAACGCCAATCTGATGCTTGGGTTTGACGAAAAGCAAGGGTTAGAAAACCTCGCGCTTTTCCCATGACCTCGCGTGACGGCGTGATGGAATGATAGGTGTAAGACGATGCAAACATTGAAAAAAAGACGCCGTATTCAGATTGTTATGCTGGCCGTGTTTTGCCTGGTCGGCATGACCGCGCTGGTTGGGTATGGGTTTCGTGATGGCATCAATTTCTTCATGCCGCCCGCCGAGGTGGCCGAAAACCCGCCCGCAGCGAATAAAACCTTCCGCATCGGCGGCCTTGTGGAGGAGGGGACATTGCGCCGCGGCCAAGGGGCGACCATCACCTTCAACGTCACCGATGGCGCGGCCTCCATCCCTGTGTCTTACACGGGTGTTCTGCCAGATTTGTTTGGCGAGGGCGAAGGCATGGTTGGCACAGGCCGCCTGATTGATGGCGTGTTTGAAGCAACCGAAATCCTCGCCCGCCATGATGAGACCTATATGCCCGAAGAAGTGATTGACGCTCTTAAAGAGCAGGGTGTTTACGTGGCGCCTGAGAGTTGAGGGACAATTTAGACGTCACGCGCCTTTGCGTCATATTCGGTCAAAGCTGCGTCCCATGTCGGAATAATATCGGCCTCATATCCATGCACCTTGCCCGTATCAATTTGGGCGAACACCCTCATGGATTTAAGATGCGCAGGTGATCTGCGATAGGCCATCATATCGGCTTTGCTGTCCCACACGGTCAAGGTATGATGCACACCTTGGCGGATTTTCGTGCCGACAAAGCGCGCGCCTTTGGCCGTTTGCGCGGCGCGAACGGCGGGGATTGCCAAGGCCCAAAACCTGATCCAACTGATCATGCCTTTGGTTTTCAGACCTGTGACAGATACATACATCGCGCCTCACTCCCACTCAATCGTTCCGGGCGGTTTTGAGGTGATGTCATAGGTCACGCGGTTGATGCCCTTGACCTCGTTGATGATGCGGGTGGCGGTTTCGCCCAAGAAATCATGGCTAAACGGGTAATAATCCGCCGTCATCCCATCAACTGATGTCACCGCACGCAGGGCGCAGGCATAATCATAGGTGCGGCCATCGCCCATCACACCCACGGTGCGCACGGGCAGGATCGCCACAAAGGCCTGCCAAATCTCGTCATAAAGCCCATGCTTGCGGATTTGGTCGATATAAACCGCATCGGCCTTGCGCAGGATTTCTAGCTTTTCGCGGGTGATCTCGCCGGGGCAACGGATCGCAAGACCAGGCCCGGGGAAGGGGTGGCGGCCGATGAAATGTGCGGGCAGACCCAGTTCACGACCCAAGGCGCGCACCTCGTCCTTGAACAATTCGCGCAAGGGTTCGACCAGTTTCAGCCCCATCTTTTCGGGCAGGCCACCCACATTGTGATGGCTTTTGATCGTGACGCTTGGCCCGCCAGAAAAGCTTACGCTTTCAATGACATCAGGGTAAAGCGTGCCCTGCGCCAAAAAGGAGGCGCCTTCGATGCTATCGGCATATTTCTGGAACACATCAATAAATAATTTGCCGATGGTTTTGCGCTTCACCTCGGGGTCACTGACCCCTTCGAGTGCACCAAGGAACAAATCCTGTTCTTTCGCGTGGATCACGGACAGGTTCATGTGGTCGCGGAACATCGTGACCACTTCCTCAGCCTCGCCCATGCGCAGCAGGCCATGATCCACAAAGACGCAAGTGAGCTGATCGCCAATGGCCTCATGGATGAGGGCCGCAGCGACCGAACTATCAACCCCGCCTGACAGGCCGCAAATCACCTTAGCATCGCCGACCTGTTCGCGAATGGCGGCGACCGCTTGGTCACGATAGCCCGCCATTGTCCAATCGCCGCGGAAACCTGCGATGGAGAGAAAATTCTTATAGAGCTGCGCGCCATTGGGGGTGTGATGCACCTCGGGGTGGAATTGCACCGCGTAAAAACGGCGGTTCACATCGGCGGTGATCGCAAAAGGCGCGCCTGGGGATGTGCCAAGCACTTCGAACCCATCGGCAATTTTGCTAACATGGTCGCCGTGGCTCATCCAAACCTGTTCGCGGCCATCTTCCGCGCTGAACCATCCATCCACAAAATCTGATTGGGCGGTGGTTTTGGTCACATAGGCGCGTCCAAATTCGGCGGTGGCGTGTTCGCCTGCCTCAACCTCGCCACCCAGATCCTGCATCATCACCTGCTGGCCATAGCAGATGCCCATGATCGGCACGCCCAGATCATACACGGCGCGCGGCGGGCGCGGGGATCCTTCGCGCATCACCGAATCTGGCCCGCCCGAGAAAATCACCGCCTTGGGGTCGAATTCCGCCAAAAACGCGGCATCGACATTTTGATAGGGGTGAATTTCGCAATACACATTTTGCTCGCGCAGGCGGCGGGCAATCAGTTGCGTCACTTGGCTGCCGAAATCAATGATCAGAAGCCGCTCATGGGATTGGGCAATGGGTTCTATCGTCATATGCTTCGCATAGGCGAGGCTTTGCGCGCGCGCAAGAGCGCGAATGTCGCTTTCCCCTCGCAAATGGCGCAAATCGCCATCGCCCCCATTGTTTCGCAAGATAAAAGCGGCAACACACCTGCCCCGCAATTTTTGCGGGATTCAAATTTATGTCACTTCGAGAGGGCAAAATCATGAGCGAAGCAGCAGCAGATCGACGTCGGGGCAGAGGGGGTGGCGGAGCCGCCCGCCGTGCGGAGCGCAGCGCACCCAAACTTGAAGCGGCGAAATATATCGAACGCAAAATCCCCAATCTCGAAATCCTCTCGGACGAGGCGCTGGAGATCATCGAGGCGAATGCGGAAACTGTTCTCGAAGAGATCGGTGTCAATTTCGTGGAAAATCCCGAGGCGCTGAAGCGATGGAAAGATGTGGGGGCCGATGTCAACGGCGAGCGTGTGCGTTTTCCCAAGGGACTGCTGCGCAGCCTGATTAAAACCGCGCCGTCCTCGTTTATCCAACACGCCCGTAACCCAGAGCGCAGTGTTGAGATCGGCGGCAAATCTTTGGTGCTTGCCCCTGTTTATGGCCCTCCCTTTGTTTGGGACAGTGTCGGCGGCCGCCGTTATGCGACTATGGCTGATTTTCAGAAATTCGTGAAACTGGGCTATATGTCGAAATGGCTGCACCATTCGGGTGGCACAGTGTGCGAACCAACGGATATTCCCGTTAACAAGCGCCATTTTGATATGCTTTATGCGCATATGAGCCTGAGTGATAAGCCCTTTATGGGGTCGGTCACCGAACCATCGCGGGCGCAAGACTCGGTTGATATGTGCAAAATTCTGTTCGGCGAAGACTTCGCGACCAATAACACGGTCATGACATCGCTGATCAATATCAATTCCCCGCTGACTTTCGATGCAACCATGATGGGCGCATTGGAGGTTTATGCCGCGAATAATCAGGCTTGCATCGTCTCGCCCTTTATCGTGGGGGGCGCGATGGCGCCTGTTTCGGTTATGGGCACGCTGACCCAAGTGTTGGCCGAGGTGATGGTGGCTGTTGCCTATAGCCAAATGATCCGCAAAGGCGCGCCTGTGATATTCGGGGCCTTTGTGACATCAATTGATATGAATTCAGGCGCACCGACATTTGGCACGCCAGAGGCTGCGCAAATCACCTATGGTGCAGGGCAATTGGCGCGGCGTTTGAACTTACCTTACCGCTCGGCGGGGTCGTTTAACGGCTCAAAATTGCCCGATGCGCAGGCAGCCTATGAATCATCGAATTCGCTGAATATGGGTTTGCTGTCAGGCGTGAATTTCATGCTGCATGCTTGTGGTTGGCTTGAGGGCGGCTTGGCCGCAAGCCCTGAGAAATTCGTGCTTGATGCGGATCAGCTTGGCGTGTTGCACCATCTGGCGGCGGGTGTGCCGATTGACGAGAATGCCCAAGCGATGGATGCGTTGCGCGAGGTTGGCCCGGGCGGGCATTTCTTGGGCTGTGCGCATACACAGGCGAATTTCAAAACCGCCTTCTGGAAAACCAATGTGCTTGATTACAAGCCCTATGAAACATGGGTTGATGAGGGCAGCCGTGACAGCGTGGCCTTGGCGGCTGCGCGGGTGGACAAAATGCTGTCTGAATATGTCCAGCCCGCGCTAGACCCTGCGGTTGACGAGGCCCTCAAGGCCTATATCGCGCGACGCAAATCTGAGATGCCAGACGCCTTTATCTGAGCGTCTAGGTCACTGGATCTTTCGCCGCCCCATGCCACAAGCTTGGGGCGGTTTTCTTTTGCGACAGTCGCATCTGTGCTTTTGCGCTCAGCCAGTTGGATCAGCGCGGCAAGGGTCGTGATATGTTGGGTGGGCGAGTACTGGGCAGCCCCGCTCAGGCGCGCAGTATTGAGGGCTTCTTCGCGTGGCAAAAGATCTTGGCTTGATTGGCGCAAGGGTTTTTGACCTGCGGCGGCAAAGCGCGCCGCACGCACAAGAGAAGGCGGGCGGCGCATATCTTGAAGGGTGGTCATCAAATCAGCCATGGGGAGGGGTCTTTCTCTGATAAAGATTTACCCCCCAAGAATGCACTCGCATATCAAAGGCTTGCAGAATTTCGCGCACAGCGCGCGCGCGGCCCGTTTTTCTTTACGAAATTTAGAGAGTTTTCCCTATATTCGCAAAAATTAACCCTTCAGTAACCCTTTGCAGGAAATCTTAAACAACTTGACCGCTATGGTTGTTTTATCTGGGGGGGCTCCGTTCATGACTAATGATGATCTGACCTATCAAATTGATCTTCCCGACCCAGATCGGCTGACGGAGTTTTCTGACCCAGTGCAGCACTACATTTGCCACGTTCATTACGGGCTGACCTTCACCAAAATCGCCGCGGCCTATCACAGCCATCCCAGCACGATATTGCGCCATGTGCGCCAAATCGAAGATGCCCGTGATGATCCGCTTTTAGATCAGGCTTTGGCTGATCTCGATGATCCCCTCCCTCCCAAGGATGTTGTTCCCATGCCCTCAATTCCGAATGCTCATGCGCCAAAGCAGGTGCTAAAATCTTCCCCTAATAGCGATAGCGAGGCGCGGCGTATCTTGCGCCGTCTTTGCGAGAAAGACGCGGTTTTGGTTTTGGCTCAAGATATGGATCGCGCGGTTGTTTTGCGCCCGAACCTTGAAGGGGGGCAAACCCGCACGGCGGTGATGGATCGCAGCCACGCGCAATGTTTTGTGCTGAAGGATTGGATATGCGCTACGCGCAAGGGGAGGGTGGCCTCCTATCGGATTACGCCAACGGGGCGTTTGGCCTTGAAACGCCTGATCGAAGAAGACCGCCGCCGCCGCAAATCGGATGGGGATTTGGGGCACGGGCCAAATGTCTTTGCCGCGCAGCATGCTGATTATGGCATCAAGCGCGAAAATTTTGCCAATGGCAGCCATGCGCAGATGCGCGTTAACCTTAACGAGTCCCCCCTGTCAGGCTTGGCGCGGCGCAAGGGCGCCGATGGCAAGCCGTTTCTGAGCGCGCCTTTGGTGCAGGCTGCTGAACGCCTGCGCGAAGATTTTGAGCGCGCTTAATTGGGGCCGCGCGTGGCGCAAAATTGGGATCGGTTTTTGACCTCGGCAGATCGCGGCGTGTTTGGCGATGGTGGGATCGGCGAAGGGCCTACCGCCACGCGCAAACGTGTTTTGGATGCCATGGAACATTTAGGGCCGGGTCTGTCTGATGTGGTGATGCGGGTCTGCTGTTTCCTTGAGGGGATGGAATCGGCCGAGCGCCGTTTGGGATGGTCGGCGCGGTCGGGAAAGGTTGTTCTGAAGATTGGGCTGCAACGCCTTTTGGAATTTTATCAAACGCATCACGGCTTGGTGCCCGCTATGATCGACTGAGGCAATGTGATCTGCGGGGTTACAATCGTGTAGCAAAGGGATTAAATTACCCCCGCAACGTCACGGAGCCAGACCCATGCGCGACCTTAAATTGCCCGAGCAACGCCACCCAGAAAAGGCGCATCGCCCCGATCAGGCACAGCCGAAAAAACCCTCTTGGATTCGGGTGAAGGCCCCTGTTGGGGAAGGCTATAAGGCCACGCATAAAATCATGCGTGAGCATAAATTGACCACCGTTTGCGAGGAGGCGGGATGCCCCAATGTCGGCGAATGTTGGAGCCAAGGTCACGCCACGATGATGATTATGGGCGAGGTTTGCACCCGTGCCTGCACGTTTTGCAATATCGCAACCGGTAAGCCGCCCGAGGCCTTGGATGTCTTCGAACCGGGCCGCGTGGCCGATGCGGTTAAGAAACTTGGCCTGAACCACGTTGTCATCACTTCGGTCGATCGCGATGACATTGAGAATGGTGGGGCAGAACATTTTGCCCAGACCATTCGCGCTATTCGCCGTCAATCCCCTGACACGACCATCGAGATCCTGACCCCCGATTTTTTGAAATGCGACCCAAGTGTTTTGGAAATCGTGGTGCGTGCAAAGCCCGATGTGTTCAATCATAACCTCGAAACTGTGCCGGGTCTTTACCCTGAGGTGCGCCCTGGCGCGCGCTATTTCCATAGCCTGCGCCTGCTGCAGCGGGTCAAGGAGATGGATCCGACAATGTTCACCAAATCTGGTATCATGGTTGGCCTTGGGGAAGACCGCCAAGCCGTGTTGCAGGTGATGGATGACATGCGGGCCGCCGATATCGACTTTTTGACCATTGGCCAATATCTGCAGCCAACCCCGAAACATCACGCGGTGGATCGTTTTGTGACGCCAGAGGAATTCAAGGCCTATGAAAAGGCGGCCTTTGGCAAAGGGTTCTTGATGGTTTCGGCCACGCCTTTGACGCGGTCTAGCTATCATGCGGGCGATGATTTTGCCCGCCTCAAAGCGGCGCGTTTGGCAAAATTAGGCGCTTAAGGCAATTCTTTGAGATATTGCGCAATTGCGGCCCTATCATCGGGCTGCAGCATGGCCATGTTTCGGATAACATCGACCATATGGCCGCCTGCGCTGTCAAAGCTTGGGGTGAAGCCATCATTGAGATAGGCTGCGATCTCATCCTTTGACCATGTCAATTCGTCTGGGGTGAGGGGGGGGATGCGCCCCTGTCCCGAAGGGTTTGGCGCACCTCTAAGCCACGCGCCATGATCCACTGCGCCAAGCGCGCCGCGGGAGGTGTGGCATTCACCGCAATGCGCGAGGGCCTCAACCAAATAACGGCCCCGCAGGGCCTCGTCACTCATGGGGGCGGTGACCGCATATCCTTGCTCAAGATAGAGGGCCTGCCAGAAAAATAGGGCGGGGCGGATGTTGAAGGGAAAGGTCAGATCATGGTCGCGCGACAGGCTTGGGTCGGCGGGCAGGCTTTGCAGATAGCCATATAGATCAGCCATATCTTGGGGGTCAGCCATTCGATAAGCTTTGTAAGGAAAGGCAGGATAAAGAGGCAAACCATTCGGCCCGCGGCCATGTTGCATGGCGCGTAAGAACTGCGCCATTGTCCAATCGCCTATGCCTGCAGTCGCATCAGAGCTGATATTTGGCGCGTAAAATGTGCCAAAATCCGTTTCAAAGGCGCGCCCACCTGCCAAGATCAACCTCGCCTCACCCTTGGCCCCGTTTGCCGCGTGGCATGAGGCACATCCCCCCGCCCAAAACACACGCGCGCCATTCTCTAGATTGGGGTCAGCGAGGGCCGCCATGGTGCTTGCCGTGATTGGGCTGCGCGGAAAGACCGCCCATATCAAAAGAAACCCGCCAAAAGCGGCCAAACTGGCGCTGAGGATCAGTTTCTTCCACATGGGCGGCCCCGTATCCTGTGTCTTATTGGGGCTGGCGATAGGCATCGTGGCAGGCGCCGCAGCTGCCCCCCACAGGGCCAAGCGCCGCTTGCATTGCCTCAAGGCCATTGCCGGCAGCGGCCTGTAACCCTGTCGCGGCTGTGCCAAAGGCCGCCCATTTTGCAAGAAAATCATCCTGATTTTCCCAAATGGCAGGCAAGGCGCGATTGGTCGTCGCGGCCATCATGTCGCTGCCTTCGGGCCAGTTAAAGGCTTGGTTCAATTGCGAAATTGCCGCCAGATTATCTGCCGCAATTTGCGCCTGTGCAGCATCATAGTCGACTGTGCCGCGCGCCATACCGCCCAAAACCCCAATATTCAGGGCCATAATCTTGAACTGCCCCTGACGCGCACCAATCGCCCCTTCATTGGCAAAAGCAGGCAGGCCCGCCACAGCAAGAGCAGCAGCCATTAGGGTGGATTTAATCGTGAAACTTGCAGAAAACGTCATGTGAAACCCTCCGTTTCATGCGGGATTGTTAATCGGTCGTCCTAAATGACCCGTCCAGCACCAGGTCACCACCAACAGTATTGCGACATCCAAGCACGAATGGCGCGAAATTTATATTCTAATTTTGCACAAGACCTGTGCCATAGCGCGCTAAGGTCACAAGATTGTGAGAGACATAGCCCCCCTTAGCGCGGGGGTAAGGTTAGGGCATCGGGCCAAAACCCCAATCGCTCGGCAATAAAGATTGCAAATACAATCGCGAAAATCACCAATAGGCGCTTCACCTGCCGCGCCGAGGGCGGGTTTCGCGCCCATTTGGCCGCCCGCATCAACCATATTGGCCCCATCTTACACCCCCAAGACCGATTTAGCCCCTGTCATATGGGGGCAGATCTCCTTGGCTGCAATTGGCTTAGGTGAACCGCACGGCGCCGATATAGGGCAAATTGCGATTTCGTTGCGCGTAATCAATGCCATAGCCCACAACAAAATGATCGGGAATTTCGAACCCCGTCCATGTGGCGCTGATGTCCACCTCGCGGCGCACGGGTTTATCCAAAAGTGCGATGGTTTCCAACCGCTTCGGATCGCGCGATTTTAACAGCGACAGAACATGGCTCAGGGTAAACCCCGTATCCACGATATCCTCGACAACCAACACATCGCGCCCCCCGATTTCGCCGCGCAAATCCTTGAGAATCCGCACCTCCCGCGAGGAGGTCATTTCATTCCCGTAGGAAGACGCCTCTAAGAAATCGACTTCAACAGGCAAGTTCAATTCGCGCAACAGATCCGCGATAAACATGAATGATCCGCGCAAAAGCCCCACAACCACCAGCTTATCGGTATCCTCAAATCGCGCTTCAATCTCGCGTGCCAATTCCTCGATCCGCGCGGCAATGGCCTTGGCCGAGATTAAAACGTCAATTTCATAGGGGCGATCTGTCATTTTCTTGCGCTCATTACCTTGAATTCTGCCGCCATATCTAAGACATCACAAGGTGCAAAGAAAGATGAAAGGCTGTCTATGCCCTCCCATTCCGAGACGCGCACGCTGCCCTATCGCGCCCATGAGATCTATGATCTTGTGGCGGATGTGGCGCGCTATCCTGAATTCATCCCTTGGGCCGTGGCCGCACGCGTGCGCAGTGTGACAGATCAGGGCGACCATCGCGAAATGTTGGCGGATTTAATCGTGGGTTTTAAGATGTTCCGCGAAAAATTTGGCAGCCGCGTACGCCTGTTCGATGCAGAAATGCGGATTGAAACCGCCTATATTGATGGGCCTTTTAACCACATGATTTCCAATTGGCGCATGCGTGATTTGCCCGAGAGCGGGTGTGAGGTCAGCTTTGATGTGGATTTCGAATTCAAAAACCGCCTGCTGCAAGGGGCGGCAGGCATGTTTTTCCATGAGGCGATGACGCGGATTGTGCGCGCCTTTGAGGCCCGCGCAGAGGCGTTATATGGGAAAAAATAAAAAGCGGGCCTGACAGCCCGCTTTCATGTCATCAGGTAAATCCTTGATTTAGCTGCTCATATCATAGGCGCGTTCACCATGGACGCTGAGATCAAGGCCATTTACCTCGGTCTCTGCATCCACGCGCAGCGGCGTGATCATGCCAACCAGTTTTACAAGGGCCACGGTCAAGACGATGGTGTATGCGCCCACCACCGCCAAGGCACCCAGCTGCGCCACCCATGCACCCTGTCCAAAGACGGCGATCATGATGGTGCCGAAAATCCCGCCCACACCATGCACAGCGAAGACATCCAATGTGTCGTCAATCTTGACCTTATTGCGGATCAAATTCACCGCCTCTTGGCAAAGAATGCCTGCAATTGTCCCGATGATCAGCGCCGCCACAGGCCCGACAAAGCCAGAGGCCGGGGTGATAGAGGCCAAACCTGCAATCGTGCCCGTGACGACACCCACAAGCGAGGTCTTGCCGTATTTCACGCGCTCCCAGAGCCCCCAGCTGAGCGAGGCTGCTGCGGCAGAAATATGCGTGACCGTCAGCGCCATTGCCGCGCCGCCATCCGCCGCTAGCTGACTGCCGCCGTTAAAGCCGAACCAACCCACCCACAGCATCGCGGCCCCGATCATCACAAAACCTGGATTATGGGGGGGCGTGGTTTGATTTTTCCGCACGCCCAAGAAAATTGCGATCACCAAAGCCGCAAGGCCTGCGGTTTCATGCACCACAATCCCGCCCGCGAAATCGCGCACGCCTGTCTCGCCAAAGATGCCACCATCCGACATCATGCCGCCGCCCCAGATCCAGTGCACGACAGGCGCATAAACGATCAGCATCCAAAGCGCAGAAAACAAAAGCACAAAGCCAAATCCAACCCGTTCCACATAGGCGCCCACAATCAAGGCGGGCGTGATAATGGCAAAGGTCATTTGGAACGCAAAAAACAGGATTTCCGGCAGGCTGCCAGACAGGCTATCTGCGGTGACCCCGTTGAGAAATGCCTTGTCCAATCCGCCCCAAAATCCTGATGTGCCAGATCCAAAGGCGATGGAGTAGCCAAAAGCGAGCCATAAAATCGACATCAAACAGGCGATTGCGTAGCAATGCATAAACACGCTGAGCACGTTACGCGCACGCACCAACCCCCCATAGAAAAGCGCCAAGCCTGGCAAGGTCATGAATAGAACCAACGCTGTGGCGACTATGATCCACGCTGTATCGGCAGCATTCATTGCATCGTCCCTTCTTTTTTCATTTGCCCGCCTCAAAGCGGGATTCATCTGACGAAAAAAGAGGCAAGCTGTTAAATGGGCGATGAAATCTTGGTCAATCTTCAAATTGGCGCGAAATTAATGCGCAAATTGCGCGCTATGATTAAATTTTAATCGTTTTGCAAAATGGCGTGGTGCAACAGGCGCAAGGCGTAATCGCGCGCGGCGATGCGCACATTCGCGCGTCCCAGCACACCAAAATCCACTTGCTCGAGCGCCATACCCGCAGGGCTTGCAAGGCCAAAGCAAACGCGGCCCTCAGGTTTATGCGCGCTGCCCCCTGGCCCGGCGATGCCTGTAATCGACACGGCTATATCGACCCCCGCACGGGTTTTGGCCCCAAGGGCCATGTCACGCGCCACCTCGTTTGAAACCGCGCCAAACGCCGCAAGCGTCTCAGGCGAGACACCGAGAAGGTCAATTTTGGCCTGATTGGAATAGGTGACAAAGCCGCGCTCAAATACGGCGCTTGATCCCGCAATATCGGTAAGCGCGGCACTGACCATCCCGCCTGTGCAGCTTTCGGCAGTGGCGATGCGTAGCCCCTTGTCGCGGGCTGTCTGGATGATATCCGCGCTTAAATCAGCCATAGATGTGCAATAGCGGCCAGAATTGCGACCACAAGCGCGGCAAGCCAGCCTGCAATCACATCATCCATTATCACCCAAACCCCGCCGCGCTTGGCATCTGCCCAAGCCACGGGGGCGGGTTTCCAAATGTCGAAAAGACGAAACGCGATAAAGGCCGTCAGAATGCCTGGCCACAGCGCCAAGATAGAGGCATCCGCGAAGATCGCCCCATAAGAGACGGGCCAAAGCGCGATCCATTGCCCTGCAACCTCGTCAATCACGAATTCCGAAGGGTCATCTTCGGCGCCATTGCGGATTTCTGTTTCAATCGCCCATGATCCAAGGGCAAAGACGGCGATTGTCGCCGTGGCAAGCAGCCAAAACCCGCCCAATTCATGCAAGGCCCATGCAAGCGGCAGCGCGGCCAAGCTGCCCCATGTGCCAGGGGCAGGGCGCAGGCGACCCACGCCAAAAACAGTTGCAATCCAATATGTCATGGTTTCACTAATGTCACTGTGGCCGTCGCGGCGATCCCTTCCTTGCGGCCTGTAAAGCCCAGTTTCTCGGTTGTTGTGGCTTTGACCGATACGCGATCTTGGTCGATACTCAGCAATTCTGCCAAACTCGCACGCATCGCGGCTGAGACGGGCCCGATCTTTGGGGCCTCGCACATGAAGGTCAGATCAACATTACTGATCCCATAGCCACGCGATGCTGCCAGTTTGACCGCATGAATGAGGAAAATGTCGCTTGGCGCGCCTTTCCATTGCGGGTCGGATGGCGGGAAATGGGTGCCAATATCCCCTTCGGCCAAGGCCCCGTAAATCGCATCTGTTACAGTGTGCAACCCAACATCCGCGTCCGAATGCCCTTTGAGGGCGCGATCATGTGGAATTTTCACCCCGCAGAGGATCACGTGATCCCCCGCGCAAAAGGCATGAACATCAAAGCCATTGCCAATCCGAATATCCATTGCGCCGTTTGCCCCTATGACATGGCCCGCGCGGATAAAATCCGCCGCTGTGGTCAGTTTAAAATTTTGTTCATCCCCCGCAACCACCTTAATTTTCACGCCATGCGCAAGGGCAATGGCGACATCATCCGCGGCGTCTTCGCCTGCGGCGGCATAGGCCTGTGAAATGGTGGAATAATGAAAGGCTTGTGGCGTTTGTGCGCGAAACAACCCATCTCGAGATTGAATTTGTGAAACGTGGCCTTCGCCCGCGCGCCACAGGGCATCGGTCATGGGCAGGGCAGGTGCGGCAGCAAAACAGCCGGGTTCGCGCAGCGCGGCAATCACATCTTGCACGATGCGGGCCGCCACAAAGGGGCGCGCGGCATCATGGATCAAGACTTGGGCTGTTTTATCATTCACAGCTGCCAAACCCGCCTGCACCGAGGCACTGCGCGTGGCCCCGCCAAGGGCGAATGTAAGTCGCGCGGCATCCGCGCCAAGCGCCTCACGGGCGAGCGCCTCATCATCGGGGTGAATAACCACGATGGTTTGCGCGAAATCCGCAGCATCCCAGAGCGCCCGAACGGCGCGGCGCAAAACAGGGACGCCCCCCAAACTGCGATATTGTTTGGGCAAACCGCCGCCTGCGCGCGTGCCCCGACCCGCGGCCACAACCAGCGCCACGAGCGGTGCGGCCGTCAAAGAGTGTGCGGTGTGGGATGGGTCAGATTTATCCATGGATCAGGTGATACGGGCTAAGCCTATGACGCACAATACGGATCAGCGTCCTGCACATTTTTTGGTCGTGGTGATTAAATATTGTGCATTTGTGTAAATTGCCCCAGTATAAGGTCGCGTTTCTTTTGATCTCCCGCCCCAAAGCAGATTAGGCCAAACCCATCTGCACAAAGAATAGGCAACACAGCGCACATGCCCATCCAACTTGGCGATATCACTCTTGACCCGCCCGTCTTTCTGGCCCCGATGGCGGGGATCACCGATTTGCCGTATCGCAAATTGGTTGCGTCTTTCGGCGCGGGGTTGGTCGTCTCAGAGATGGTTGCAAGCCAAGATATGGTCAATGCCAAGCCCGCCGCCCGCGCGAAGGCCGAGCTTGGGTTCGGCATTGCGGCCTCGGCTGTTCAATTGGCTGGCCGCGATCCCCATTGGATGGGGGAGGCCGCCCGCATGGCAGAGGCGGAAGGGGCAAGGATCATTGATATCAATATGGGCTGCCCTGCGAAAAAGGTCACATCTGGCTCAGGTGCAGGGGCCTGTGGGGCGGCTTTGCTGCGCGATCTGTCTCATGCCCGCGCCGTGCTTGAGGCGGTGACACGTGCAGTTTCGGTTCCCGTCACCCTTAAGATGCGCCTTGGTTGGGATGATGCCTGCGAAAACGCACCACAGGTCGCCCGTATGGCCCAAGATCTGGGGATTGCCATGCTAACCGTGCATGGCCGCACACGCGCACAGTTTTATAAGGGCCATGCCAATTGGCAGGCCATTCGCGCGTTTCGTGAGGTGGTTGATATTCCGCTGATTGCCAATGGCGATATCGTGGATGCGCAAAGTGCCACGCGGGCGATGGCGCAATCGGGGGCAAATGGCGTCATGGTGGGGCGCGGTGCGCAAGGGCGGCCTTGGGTGCTGCGCGATATCGCGGCGGGTCTATCGGACCAGACGCGCGCTGATACCCCCAAAGGTGCGGCTCTTTTTCAGATAATCGCGCGCCATTACGAGGATATGCTGTCCTTTTACGGCAAAACACTGGGGGCAAAGGTCGCCCGCAAGCATCTGGGTTGGTATCTGGATGCGGCTGGTGTAGGGGATGCACCACGCCGTGCCGTGTTGACCACAGATGACCCCGAACAGGTGTTGCGCCTGCTGCGTGCGGCGCTAACCGATGGGCTCGCACAAACGGGCTGCGCCGCATGAGCCCTGTCACATCCGACATGATCTGGTCATCCTTGCCGATCCCCGGGCTGATTATTGACGGGGGCGATTTGATCCTATCGGTCAATCCTGCGGCTGAGACATTTCTGAACGCATCCGAACGCAGTTTGACAGGCAACCCTGTCTGGGATCGCGTCTTTGTGGATGCCCCGATGGAGGAGGCTTTGGCCCGCGTGCGTCAAGGTCAATCCGCGCTTTTTGTGGGCGGTGTGGATGTTGGCACAGGATCCAAAAAACCAGTATCTTGTGACGTGCAGCTTGCCCCTGTGAGCGAGGGGGGCGATCAGGTGATGATGCTGCTTGAAAGCCGCGAATTGGCGGGGCGGCTTGATCGGGGCTTGGTCAGTAAATCCGCCGCGCGATCAGCCATTGGTATGGCCGAGATGCTGGCCCATGAGATCAAAAACCCGCTTGCGGGTATCACGGGTGCGGCGCAGTTGATTTCGATGAATGCCAGCGGCGAAGACCGTGAGCTGACCGATCTCATCGTAGAGGAAACGAGGCGTATAGTAAAACTGCTGGAGCAGGTCGAAGAATTCGGAAATCTACGCCCGCCTGAATGTAAGGCGGTTAATATCCACGACATCCTTGATCGCGCGCGCAAATCTGCGGCGGTGGGGTTTGCTGCGCATATGCGCATTTTGGATCAATATGACCCGTCTTTGCCGCCGACTTGGGTGGACTCGGATCAGATTTTGCAGGTGTTCTTGAACCTTTTGAAAAACGCCGCCGAAGCGGGCCGTGAAGGGGGCACAATCACCATTCGCAGTTTTTACGAGGCGGGCTTGCGACTGCGCAAACGCGATGGCAGCGCCGCATCTATGCCCCTGCAGGTCGAGATCATTGACGATGGCCCAGGCATTGCGCCCGAGCGTCAAAGCGAAATTTTTGAACCCTTTGTATCGGGGCGCGAAAATGGCACGGGGCTTGGCCTTGCCTTGGTTTCTAAAATCATTTCCGACCACGATGGCTGGATCGCGCTGGACAGCGTGCCGGGCCGAACTGTGTTTCGGATATCTTTGCCAATCGCGCCGCGCGGCGTGTGAGTAGGAGTTGAGACGATGGATGGCACCGTTCTGGTTGCAGATGATGACCGCACAATCCGCACTGTATTGACGCAGGCGTTGACGCGGGCAGGGTGCAAGGTTCACGCAACCTCTAGCTTGATGACGCTGATGCGATGGGTCGAAGAAGGCAAGGGCGATCTGGTGATCTCTGATGTGGTCATGCCCGATGGCAATGGCCTTGAGACATTGCCGAAGATCACGGAAACGCGCCCCGGCCTGCCGGTCATCATCATATCGGCCCAAAATACGATCATGACGGCGATCCAAGCCACCGAAAAAGATGCCTATGATTATTTGCCGAAACCCTTTGACTTGCCGGATTTGATGAAACGCGCGGCCCGCGCGCTGGATCAAAAGCGGCGGGCGGCTGTTGCGCCGCCTGCGCGGGATAGTGGCGCCGATGGCGAGGCGCGCGCCACTGTCGCGCAACATGATCTGCCGCTTGTGGGGCGCACGGCTGCGATGCAGGCGCTCTATCGATTGGTTGCGCGGGTGATGAACACCGATCTGCCCGTTCTGATTTCTGGCGAAAGCGGCACGGGCAAAAGCCTGATTGCGCGGGCGACCCATGATTTCTCAGACCGCCGCACGCTGCCTTTTGTTGTGGCAAGCGCCGATGATCTTGAGGGGGTCGATGGCCCCTCCACGCTGCTTGCGCGGGCCAAGGGCGGCTCGATCCTCTTTGATGAGGTGTCTGATCTCAGCGATGAGGCGCAGGCCCGTATCGTGCGTCTGCTTGACACGCTGCGCGAGAATGATGCCCGTGTAATGGCCACAAGCCAGCGCGATCTGTCCGAAAAAATGGATGCAGGCGATTTCCGCCAAGATTTATTCTACCGCCTTGGGGGCGTGTCGATTTCTGTGCCCTCCTTGCGCGAAAGGGTGGATGATATTGCGCTTTTGGCCGAGCATTTCTTGATCCGCGCTGAACGCGATGGCATGCCCTTGCGCCGCTTGTCCGATGATGCGGTTGAATTGATGCGCGCCTATTCATGGCCGGGAAATGTGCGGCAATTGGAAAACACTATTCGCCGTTTGGTGGTCACAGGGCAGGGCGAAGAAATCGCGCGTGCCGAATTGCAAATTGTGCTTGGCAATCAGCCTGCGATGGAGCCATTAACGGGCGGCGGCGGTGGGGATCGTTTATCCGCCTCTGTGGCCAAGCATTTGCGGCGTTATTTTGATCTCCATGGCGGTGTTTTGCCGCCTCCTGGCTTGCACGCACGAATCCTGCGCGAAGTTGAAACGCCCCTTTTGGAAATCGCGCTTGAGGCCACGGGCGGCAATCAGGCGAAATGCGCCGATTTGCTCGGGATCAATCGAAATACCCTCAGAAAGAAAGTCTCTGATCTCGATATCCGCGTGACACGGCGGCGCAAATTGATGTAAACCCGCCACAGGGCGTGACATATGAGCGACATATGGCGCGCGTCAGGCGAAATTAGTGGCCGCTTTTGCGGGCCGCGTAAAAGACAGGCGGGGCAGGTGGCAAAGCCATCAAATGATAAGGCGATATCGGCTTGGCGCCGATTGATCCTGTTACAAAGCACCAAACGCTTGCGCAATGCGGGCACATTGGGGCTTGTAACGCTCGGGCCTGTATTGGCGCTTTTGACCTTTTTGGTGCTTGGCCCGCTTGGCGATTTAGCCTCTTCGCCTGCCTTGCGCCTGATCTTGTTGGCGGATTTGGTCTACATTCTTGTAATTGCCGCGCTCGTGGCGCGCCAAGTGGTGCGGATGATCGCAGCACGGCGCAGCCGCTCGCAAGGATCGCGATTGCATATGCGCCTGACAGGTGTCTTTGCGATTGTTGCACTTTTGCCGACCATTTTGGTCGCGGTCTTTGCAACCATTACCTTGAACATGGGACTTGAAGGATGGTTTTCGACCCGCGTTTCAGGCGCGCTTGGCAATTCGGTGGATGCGGCCATTGCTTATCAACAAGAACATCGCACGGATTTAGACGAGGATGTGCGCGCCCTTGCGGCCTTTTTGGACAATGCCGCCCGCAATGACGGGGCTGCCACCGATGGCGACCTTCGCCGTCTTTTGGGGCAAGGGCAGGGCCTTATCCAGCGTGGTCTGCGTGAGGCTTATGTGATCAGTGCAGCAGGCGAAATTCGCGCGCGCGGGGAGCGCTCGTATTTATTTGATTATGATCAACCCAGTGACCCTGATCTTATCCGTGCGACTGAGGGTGAGGTGGTGTTGATCGAAGATCGCGCCCAAAACGAGTTTCGCGCCCTGCTGAAGCTCTCGCAATATCTTGACCGTTATCTCTATGTCAGCCGCGAGGTGGATGGGCAGATTATGTCACTGCTTGATGAAACCCAACAAACTGTGCAGCTTTACAGACAATTGGAAAATGAGCGCGGGCGCGTGTTATTCGAATTTGGCCTGCTCTATATTGGCTTTGCGCTGATTGTGATCATGGCGGCCATTTGGTTGGGGCTGTGGTTTGCCGAACGTCTGTCGCGTCCTGTGGGGCGTTTGGCCGCCGCCGCCGAACGGATCGGTGAAGGTGATCTTGAGGCGCGCGTGCCTGAAGAAAAAAGTGGCGATGAAATCGCAACGCTTGGCCGCGTGTTCAACCAGATGACCTTGCAACTGAAGGCGCAGCGCGATCGTTTGGTTGAACAAAATGATAGAACCGAGGGGCAAAGACGCCTCTTTGATAGTGTGCTTGGGTCGGTTACGGCTGGCGTGATTGGTGTCACAGCAGAGGGCGATGTTGAGTTTATCAACCGCTCTGCGCAGCGGCTTTTGAGCCTGTCTGAAGATGAATTGCACCATCACGGTGCCTTGGCGGCGCTTGTGCCTGAATTTGCTGATCTGCCCTCGCGCTTGCGGGAACGGGGCAGCGATACGTTGCAAGAGGAATTGCGCCTCACCCGTAATGGGGCGCAAGAGACGCTTTTGGTGCGCATCGCGGTGCGGGGGCGCAGTGATGGCGCGATTGAGGGATATGTGGTTGCGTTTGATGATGTCAGCGATTTGGTCGCGGCACAGCGCATGGCCGCATGGGGCGATGTCGCGCGGCGCATTGCACATGAGATCAAAAATCCACTCACCCCTATTCGTTTGTCAGCGGAACGTGCGGCCCGTAAATTTACTAAGATTTTGCCGGAAGAAGACGGTCAAAGCCTGAAAGAGTTGACCGATGTGATCGTGCGCCAGACCAATGATCTGGCCCATATTGTGGATGAGTTCTCGCGCTTTGCGCGTATGCCTGAACCAAACCGCCGCCGTGAGGATATCGCCAAACTGTTGGAGGGGGTTGTGACTCTTCAACGCGCAGGTCAGCCTGAGGTTGAGATCACCCTCACAAAGCCCGAAGGCGAGATTTGGGCGGAGATTGACGCAACCATGATTGGGCAAGCGTTTACCAATTTGATCAAAAACGCGGGCGAGGCCATCGAAACATATCGTGAGAAACATCCACAAACGCCCCATCACGGCGAGGTTCGTGTGGCTTTGGCGATTGAAACTGGTGCCGCGCAGCCCGTACTAAAAATCACAATCAGCGACAATGGAATTGGCCTGCCCGAAGACCGCGCGCGCCTCTTCGAGCCCTACGTCACCACCCGTGAAAAGGGGACGGGGCTTGGCCTGCCGATTGTGAAAAAAATAATCGAAGAACATGGCGCAAGCCTAGAATTGAGAGATGCGCCGCCATTTGGGGATGGCGCGCATCAAGGAGCGCAGGCGGTGATCCACCTGCCGTTAATGATTGGCTAAATGAGGGGTATTCATGGCTGACATACTTGTTGTCGATGATGAGCGTGATATTCGCGAATTGGTTTGCGACATTCTGCAGGATGAGGGGTTTTCCACGCGCATGGCGGGAAATTCCGATGAATGCATGGCGCAATTACAGCAAGAGCTGCCCGCGCTGATCATCCTCGATATTTGGCTTAAAGACAGCCATATGGATGGGATTGATATCCTCAAAACGGTCAAGCGCGATATGCCTGAAGTGCCCGTGGTCATCATTTCTGGTCATGGGAATATCGAAATCGCGGTGGCAGCGATTAAACAGGGGGCTTATGATTTCATTGAAAAGCCCTTTAACATTGATCAGCTATTGGTGGTCATTCGCCGCGCTATGGAAACGTCCAAACTGCGTCGCGAGAATTCGGCACTGAAACGTGGCGAGACGCGGGTTGGCGACATGCTTGGGCAATCTGCCACCTTTCGCAATCTCAAATCACAATTGGATAAGGTCACGAAATCCAATGGTCGCGTGATGCTGACAGGCCCTGCGGGGAGCGGCAAGGAGATGGCCGCGCGCTATATTCATGCGCATTCCAACCGTTCGGACGGGCCTTTTGTCACTGTGGCCTGTGCCGCGATTGCACCTGATCAGATGGAGGTGGTGCTATTTGGCCGCGAAAGCCCCGAACGCGGGGTTGAGCAGGGGTTACTTGAGCAGGCAAATGGCGGTGTTTTGCTGCTTGATGAGGTGGCGGACATGCCCCTTGGCACGCAGTCGAAAATCTTGCGGGTTTTGGTCGATCAGGCCTTTACCCGCGTTGGCGGTGCTTCAAAGGTGCATGTGGATTTGCGGGTGATTTCCTCGACCACAAAACATCTGCCAAACGAAATTTCCGAAGGTCGCTTCCGCGAGGAGCTGTATCATCGCCTCAATGTTGTGCCGATTGAGGTGCCAAGCCTTGAAGCGCGCAGCGAAGATATTCCCGTCTTGGCTGAATATTTCATCGAGATGTTCCACCGCGAGCAAGGTCTGGCTTTGCGCAAAATTGCCGATGATGCGATGGCAACTTTGCAAACCATGCGCTGGCCAGGCAATGTGCGCCAATTGCGCAACTTAATTGAGCGCGTCTTGATCTTGGGCGAAGGGACAGGCCCGATCAGCTTGGATGAACTTCCTATGAGCGATGAAGGAAAATCAGCCACCAGTGAGGCCAGCCTCTCACCGGGTTTGACCATGCTGCCCTTGCGCGAGGCGCGTGAATTGTTCGAACGGCAATATCTGATGGCCCAGATCAACCGCTTTGGCGGCAATATCAGCCGAACTGCGGGCTTTGTCGGGATGGAGCGCAGCGCGCTGCACCGCAAGCTGAAATCGCTCGGCGTGGTGACATCTGGCAAGACGCAAGCAGGCGAAGAGGTGGAGTAAGCCACGATCATGCGGGTGGGTATTGGCAATTGACCCCGTGCTGGGTTTCTGCCAATCCTGATCCCCTTGAAGGCGCACTGAACGTTATCGCGTAAGGATACGGGAAAGATGAAAGTCATCATTTGTGGCGCGGGCCAAGTGGGTTGGCAAATTGCGCGACATCTTTCAGGCGAAAGCAACGATGTAACGGTGGTGGATAATAACCCCGAATTGGTGCGCCGTGCGACCGATACGTTGGATGTGCAGGGCCTCACGGGGTTCGCCAGCCACCCTGATGTGCTAGAGCGCGCAGGCGCGCGCGATGCCGATATGGTTATCGCAGCTACTTATTCTGACGAGGTGAACATGGTCACCTGTCAAGTGGCGCACTCGGTCTTTGGGGTTCCGCGCAAAATCGCGCGATTGCGCGCGCAATCCTACCTAAAGGCGGATTATTCCGATCTCTATCGTAGGGATCACCTGCCCATTGATGTTGTAATTTCCCCCGAACGCGAGGTGGCCGAGGCCGCATTGCGCCGCTTGTCACAACCCGCAAGTTTTGAGTCCGAGGTATTCCTCAGCGGTAAAGTGCAGCTGCTTGGCATTCAGCTTGAGGATGACAGCCCCGTCTTGGAAACTCCGTTGCGCCAGTTGACGGAATTGTTCTCGACCTTGCGCGCGATGGTCGTTGGGGTGCGCCGTGACGGCACGCTCTTTGCCCCCGAACCTCGCGATCAGCTTTTTGCAGGGGATCAGATTTACGTCTTCACCCATACGGATGATGCGGCGCGCACCCTTGAGATTTTTGGCAAAACGCAATCGCGCCAAGAACGTGTTGTGATCATTGGCGGGGGCAATGTGGGTCTTGCTGTTGCGCGCAAATTGGAAAGTGCTGCACATCGCCCCCGCGTGCGTCTGATTGAGGCCAATCGCGCCCACGCTGAAAGGGCGGCAGATGCGTTGGAACGCTCCATCGTGCTTTATGGCGACGGCATGGATATCGAAATCCTGCGCGAGGCGGGGATTGATAAATCAGACGCCGTTCTTTGCGTCACAGATGATGATAAAACCAACCTTCTCGCCTCTGTGCGCGCCAAGGCCGAAGGGGCAGGGATGGCGATTGCGCTTGTGAATGATCCTACTATGGTGCCTATGATGGGGCCATTGAACATTGATGCCTATGTCAACCCGCGTGCAACCACAGTGTCGAGCATCCTGCGCCATATCCGCCATGGCCGTGTGCAAGGGGTTTATTCAATAGGCGATGCCGAGGCCGAGATCATTGAGGCCGAAGTGATGTCAACCTCGCCGCTTGCAGGTAAGCAAATCCGCGATATCGAATTCCCCGAGGGCGTTTTGGTTGGGGCGCTGCTGAAAGCGGGGGATGTGATCCGCCCTGCAGGCTCGACCCGTTTGGATGAGGGCGATATTATCGTGATGTTCGCTTTGTCGAAAGATGTGCCTGCGGTCGAGGCCCTGTTGCAAGTCTCGGTCGATTTCTTCTAAGCAGCCGCCGCTGCGGCCCGCCCGTCTAGTCAGCCCGTGAAGTCATTATGAGCATTGGTCAAAGCATCGCTAAACTGCCGCTTTTCGTGATCCTCATCGGGATTTCGGCAGGGGCGATGTTATTGCCCTCAATCGTGGCTTTGGGGCAAGACGATATGCCAACAAGCCGCGTCTTCTTTTACAGCGCGATTTTATTCTTCATCTTGGCAATGCTTCTTGGGTTTGTAACCACCAGTTCTGCGTGGGTGCAAACGGGGTGGACACAATTGATCACCTTGCTTTTGGCCTATCTGCTTTTGCCGCTGATCTTGGCTTTTCCCGTGAATGCCTCCATGAAGGATGCCCGGTTTTTCACCTGCTATATCGATATGGTTTCGAGCCTAACTACGACAGGCGCCAGTTTCTTTGATGCAGAACGCCTCAGCGACCCGTTGGTGATGTGGCGCGCGACTGTGGCGTGGTTTGGCGGTTTCTTAATCTGGCTCTCTGCGATTGCGATTTTGGCACCGCTGAATTTGGGCGGCTATGAGGTGACATCCGAGGCGCAGGTGCAGGGGCTTCAGACCCGATCAGCAGGGCAGATGCGCGCCGCTACGCCAGAGCAGCGCCTTGTCAAACATGCACGCCGCTTGGCCCCGACCTATATCGCCGTGACGATTATCTTGTGGGTTTTGCTGATGATCACTGGGTCGGAAAGCTTGCCCGCGCTGATCCATGCAATGTCAACCTTGTCCACATCGGGGATCAGTTTGAATGGTCAAATCGGCTCTGTTGGGGCCGAGGCGATGGTTTTGATCTTTTTTATCTTCGCCCTGTCACGCCGCAGCTTTACCCATGCGTTGAACCGCGAATACCCGCGCCGCATGTTAAAAGATCGCGAAGTGCGTTTGGCCTTAGCCGCGATTGTGATCGTGCCTGCGCTATTGTTCCTGCGCCATTGGTTTGGTGCCGTTGAGACGGAAACAGCGCGGTTTTCAGATGCGGTTGCATCCCTATGGGGGGGCATATTCACCGTGGCCTCTTTCCTGACCACAACGGGCTTTGTCAGCCAAGGCTGGGATGCTGCAAGCCAATGGTCTGGCATTGATGCGCCGGGCATGGTGTTGATCGGTCTGGCCCTGATGGGGGGTGGGGTTGCGACCACGGCGGGCGGGGTGAAGTTGCTGCGGGTTTACGCGCTCTATAAGCACGGGTTGCGAGAGGTCGAGAAACTGATCCACCCGCATTCGGTCGCGGGCGCAGGCCGCTTGGGGCGGCGTATCCGCCGTGAGGGGGCCTATATCGCATGGGTGTTTTTCATGCTTTTGACCCTCTCCATGGCGCTGTTCATGTGTCTTTTGGCGGCCACGGGCCTCGATTTTGAAACCGCCATGATTTTGACCATCTCTGCGCTCACCACCACAGGGCCTTTGGTCGCTGTTGGGGGGGGAACGGCGATCAGCTTTACGGGTCTGAATGACCTTGCCAAAATGTTATTGGCCTTTGCGATGATTGTGGGGCGGATGGAGACATTGGTGCTGGTCGCTTTGATCTCGCCCCAGTTCTGGCGCGGTTAATATATATTTTTTCACGTTTTATTTTGGCAGTTTGAAATCGGGGTTTAATTTTCCCAAAATTATCTTCATACTTTACGCAATCTGATAGTGTTTGGAGCCAACCAAACAGCACAACGATAAGGCGAAACTAAAATGGCCGACACGAAAACAAACTTGCAGGATTCTTTCCTGAACCATGTGCGCAAGGCAAAAGTGCCTGTGACAATTTTCTTGATTAACGGGGTGAAGCTGCAAGGCGTCATCACTTGGTTTGATAATTTCTGCGTGCTTCTGCGCCGCGATGGCCAGTCGCAGCTTGTCTATAAGCATGCGATCTCTACGATTATGCCCGCGCAACCAATCAGTCTCTATGAAGGCGAAGAGTGACGCCAAATAAAGGCCGTGATGAAGGTCTGACCAAGGGCGCGGATATGCGCGCCTTGGTTCTCCACCCTGACATCTTTAGCGATAAGAACCGTCCCGAACCCACCGCAGCCCTTGAGGAGGCGGTGTCACTTGCCATGGCGCTGCCTGATCTTGAGGTGGCCCTGTCTCAGGTGGTGCGTCTGCCTGCGGCCAAGCCGGGGCGCTTGTTTGGCACGGGCAAATTGGCGGAGTTGAAAGATCAAATCAAAGACCACGATGTGGGGCTTGTCTTGATCAATGGCGCTGTTACGCCCGTGCAGCAGCGCAATTTGGAAAAGGATTGGGGGGTCAAGCTGCTGGATCGCACAGGCCTGATCCTTGAGATTTTTGCAGCCCGCGCCGCCACCCGCGAGGGGGTGTTACAGGTCGACTTGGCGGCCCTGTCCTATCAGCGCACCCGCCTTGTTCGTGCATGGACGCATCTTGAACGTCAGCGGGGTGGCTTGGGGTTCGTGGGCGGCCCTGGCGAAACCCAAATTGAGGCAGACCGCCGTGCCATTGACGCGCAAATGGTGCGCCTGAAGCGGCAATTGGAAAAGGTGGTCAAAACCCGATCTTTGCATCGCGCGGCGCGCGCCAAAGTGCCTTATCCCGTTGTGGCCTTGGTGGGATATACCAATGCGGGGAAATCCACGCTGTTCAATCGCGCAACCGGTGCGGATGTTTTGGCGCAAGATATGCTTTTTGCTACGCTTGATCCAACCATGCGCGCCATTCATTTGGCTGATGGGTCAGAGGTGATCTTGTCTGATACGGTTGGCTTTATCTCGGATTTGCCGACCCAATTGGTGGCGGCCTTTCGCGCCACCTTGGAGGAGGTTTTGGACGCTGATCTTATTGTGCATATGCGCGACATTTCGCACCCGCAAACCGAGGAACAGGCCGCCAAAGTGCATTTGATCCTTGAGCAATTGGGGGTGTCCAAGGATGTGCCGCAGATCGAAGGATGGAATAAGATCGACCGACTTGGCCCTGAGGCGCAGGACAGTTTGCGCGTGTTAGCCGCGCGGCGCACTGATGTTGTCGCAATGTCTGCATTGACAGGCGAGGGGGTAGATCACCTGCACCGCATGATTGCAGCGCAACTGGCCCCGCCAAAGATCACCGAAACCCTGCATCTGCCCCATTCCGCAGGCCGCGCGCGTGCATGGCTGTTTGAGCAGGGCGTGGTGCGCGAAGAGCAGGTTGATGATCAGGGCCAGCATTTCACAGTCGAATGGACTGCCACCCAAAGTGCGCGGTTTTCAAAACTTTAGCGCGGGATCAAGGTTGTGATCCCAAGGTTTCCTGCCCGCGCAAGGGTTGGATCAAGGCTCATGGGAAGGTATTCACCGCGCCGCCACAGTTCAGATAAGTCGTCATAATGACGGCTTAACGGATGGCCTGATTGGCCCGTGGAAATGACAAAGACACTGCTGTCGAGATCGGCAAAGTCATATACCCCGCGATAGCCTGCCGCGTGACGATTTTCATAGGGCGCATCCCCCTCCCATGAAATGGCCCCGCGCATCAGGCTATGCGGCCCGCCCGATGTGGATTGGCGGATATTCACAATCCACGAAAAAAGATCGGTTTGGCCCAAGACGGGGTGACGATGCACCGCCTCATGTGCCGCGCCCCACCGCCAACTGTCCAAATTCGCACCATATGTCTCGCGCAATTCAAGCAAGGCACCGTCAAGCGCGGCCTCTGCGATTTCAGGGCAGGTCTCAACGCGCGATGTTGTTCGCAGATCACACCAGACCGCTGCGCCATCGATGTTACGGAACACGCGCTCGATAAAAATTGGTTCAACCGCATAAAATTGATCAGCCAAGGGGCCGATATCGTCACGGATCAGCCGCTGTTGCAGCCCGCGCATCCACGCGATGTAGATCAAGGGCTCGGGCATATGCTCGTTCATATTGCCGTCCCAATCCGCCAAACGCTCCAAGGCGCGGGCGCGCATCCGCTCGGGCGTGCCTTCGGGGGCGGTTGTGCTTGTGAACCACAACTCCGCCCCAACCAGAGGCAGAATATTCACAGCCGCAGCAGAGACGGGATCAAGCTGCGCTTCGCTGAAACTATCGCGCGTATGCACTGCGCGCATTTGCATCAACCGCTGCCAGCGCAACACGCGCTGCGTATCGCCCCAATTATAGCTCAAATGATCTGGAAAGGCGCGATCTATCGTTTTGTTATTGGTGTTGCCAACGATGCCGCCCTCTGGGTTCACAAAGCTTGGATTGGCCTCAGCGGGCATCATGCCGCGCCATCGGTTCTGGTCAAGCCATCCTTGCGCAGGGATGCGCCCCTGACCAATCATCTCAGGATTGCGGCGGGGTTGGCGGCCAATGACCTGCAGCGCAATATTGCCTGCACTATCGGCCAAAGTCAGGTTTTGCGAGGGCGCGATATGAGCGCGCGTGGCGCGAATGGCTGCATCCACGGATTGCGCACGCATCAAGGCAAGCCCCGCTTGCAAACTGGTATTGCGGGGGTTGAGCGCCGTCCATGCCAAAGCCATGACATGGTTTTCAGGCGTGACCGTTCCCAAATGCCAATGGGTCGAAGGGATGACGGGGCCATTTCGGCTGTTGCGCAGAGTGATGGTTACAGGCGCACTATCGGCGACCTGAATAATTTCTTGGCGGGTTTCAAAGGGGATAAACTCCGCCCCCGCGCGGTAAAGCGTGGGATCGTTTGGATCAAGTTCTTCAACGAAGAGATCCATATCATCGATATAGGCCGAGGTCATGCCCCATGCCAAACGATCAGAGCGCCCAACGGCCACGATGGGCATGCCAGGAATGGTCGCCCCAATCACCCCGCCTGAAGCCAGTTCAAGCCGCGCCAGATACCAAATCGATGGGGCGCTTAAACCCAAATGGGGGTCATTGGCCAGAAGGGTCGCGCCGCTTGTGGCGCGAAATGGGGCTGCGGCCCATGCGTTGGACGCACCCGCAAGGCCGCGGGGCGCCACAGGATAGAGCGGGTTCTCAATGCGGGGCATAGTTGTGATTTCAGCAAAATCACTGGGATCTGCGTTGAATAGGCTTGCATATTGCGGCAGCGCCGCGATGCCCGCACCCGGGGCATCGGGCAGCAAATCTCGAATGCGTTCAGGGCGATCTAGGGCCAAAATCGCGCGGGCCCGTAAGACATCGCTTTGCGCTTGGTCACTCAAGGTAAGGGCCATCAACATTGAGATTGCGATACTGTCTTGCGGTCGCCATGGGGCGATATCGGGTTCAAACAAGAACAATTCGGGCGCACCACGCCCTAAGGCCTCGCGCGCGATTTGATCCAACCACCCATTGACCCCTGCGGCATAGGCCTCGAGATCGTTGCGGGCGGCTGCCGAGTAATTGGCATAAGATGCTTCCGCATAGGCCTCTAGATCAAGGCGGCGCATGAGGTCATCGCTGCGTAGGCTGCGGTCTCCGAATATTTCAGAAAGGCGGCCTTGTGCCGTGCGGCGTAAAACCAACATCTGCCATAGCCTGTCTTGGGCATGCGCAACACCAAGGCCGTAGAACACATCTTGGTCGGTCGTCCCAAATATATGCGGGATTGCCCCTTGGGCGCGCACAATCTCGGCGCCGTTTTCCAAGCCTGCCATACGCCATGTGGCGTTATACTGGGGCAGGGATCGCGCGGCAAACCAATAGGCAATCGTGGTTGCAACCACGACCACAAAGATCACCACTGAGGTGATCCGCACAAACCAACGCAGCAGCGACCCCATTGCCCTGTCAGTTACGGGATGATGCGCGAGTAGCGCGTGCCTTCAAGCGTGGCGCCCGCAATCAGCCCCGCCTGACCAAACACCACCGCAATCACGGGATTTGTCAGGGTGTTGCTGTCGATGCCCAAAGATGCACCGCTTGCGTTAAAGGCATAGCGCACATCGGCACCAACCGCCCAACCCGGCGAGCCACGGAACGAGCTAAGCGCCTCTTCGGTCATGAAAAACAGCGCATGTGCATATTGCTGCGCACCGATTTGAAATCCGAAAGATCCGCTGATTGCGTTGTAATAATCAACTGTTGCGCCATTGATACGCAATGCGCCGCGTCCATAAGATGCGCCAAAGCCAAAGCCAGCCTCGGTGACCAATGGCATGATCAGAACACCAGCCGCGTTATAGGCCAGTTCTTCTGTTCCTGGAACTGCTTGGAACATGAATTCCTGCGCGCTGTCCACGCGTGCATCCAGACGCTGCGAGGCTTGCGAATTCACCCCATTGCTGCAGGCCGCCAAGAGCGGCACCGCTGTCCCGCCAAGCACGAAATTGCGGCGGGTCAAAATTTGGGGCGAATGAGATGTTTTTGTTTCACTGCTCATATGTGACCTCATTCCCTGTAATGTCTCTGCCCATCTTTTACGGGGTTGCGCGTGGTTTGTCATGACCAAAGCGGCCCAATTTTATCAAATGACGCAGGTTTGAGGTGTTTTTTCCTAGCCCTGTAGGATTGCCGCAACCCGTGGGGCGAAATAGGTCAACACACCATCACATCCTGCGCGGCGGAAACACATCAGGCTTTCAAGCATGACTTTCTCGCCGTCTATCCACCCTTGCGCGGCGGCGGCCTCGATCATCGCGTATTCGCCTGAGACCTGATAGGCATAGGTCGGCGCGCCAAAGCGGTCTTTGACCGCGCGCGCAATGTCGAGATAGGGCTGGCCTGGTTTCACCATAACCATATCCGCCCCTTCCATCAAATCGCGCTCAACGCAGGCCAAGGCCTCGTTGCGATTGGCGGGATCAATTTGATAAGTTTTTTTATCGCCTTTCAGCGCACCAGACGCACCTACCGCATCACGAAATGGCCCGTAATAGCTTGAGGCGAATTTGGCCGCATAGGACATAATCGTCACATTGCGGTGGTTTGCCCCTTCAAGCGCGCTGCGAATGGCGCGGATGCGGCCATCCATCATATCCGATGGCCCCAAGATATCTGCGCCTGCCTCGGCCTGCGCCAATGCCATTTTCACCAATGCCTCAACGGTTTCGTCATTGATGATTTCACCATCGCGCACATAGCCATCATGCCCGTTGATATTATAAGGATCGAGGGCAATATCGGTCATGACCGCAATATTGGGGGCGGTCTTTTTAATGGCGGCAATCGCGCGATTGGTCAGGTTTTTAGGGTTCCACGCCTCGGCGCAGTCCTCGGTTTTAAGCGCGGAATCTGTATAGGGGAACAGGCAGATCGCGGGAATGCCAAGCGCCTCGGCCTCCTGCGCAGCTTTAACCACCAAATCAAGCGACAAACGATTGACCCCAGGCATGGAAGCGACAGGTTCGCAAACCCCTTCGCCATCGCGCAAAAACACGGGCCAAATGAGATCATTGACGCTTAATTCCACCTCGCGGGTCAGATTGCGCAAAGCGACGCTTGCGCGGGTGCGGCGATGACGGGCGAGGGGAAACGGGGCTTGGGTCACGCTGATCTCCTTGATCCTATCTGTCTCAAATTTCTGACAGGTCACAGGAGATTTCTCAAGGCTAGAAAAGGCCATAATTGCCGCGTAGAAGGGGGCGGGGTGCGAAAATAGGGCCAAGACATCAGTGCAGTTTCTCGATCATATCATCACGGTTTTGGATTTCTCCGCTTTTGAGGCGGTGTGGTATTGGGTGTTATTTACGCTTTTGTGGTCACATTGGACACAAACCACGCTTGGTGTGCCCTTTGCCATGATCCGCCGTGCCGAATTGGGGGATGAAACTGCGCGAAGCGATGCGCTGCAATTGGCCGAGATCACCGCGCGTGATTTGCGCGGCCTCGATGCACAGCTTGGGCCAATCTTGGTGACGCTTTTAGGGCTGATCTTGGGCTTTCTGGCTGCGCTTGGCTTTTATTATGACAGTCCTTTGGCGCAGTCGGTGTTCTTTCTTGTGATGCCCGCCGTAGGTGTCGGCTATTTGCGCAATCGTTTGGCGCAGGCTTGGCCGCAGACCCCGCCACAGGATCAGATCCGCGCATTGATGCGCCATCGCCGCCGTTTGCAATTCCTTGGCAGCGTGTTGATTTTTTTCACGGCGATTCAGGGCGTGTTTTTCCTTCAACGTGTGCCGCAATAACCGCTTTGATCTTGACACGCCGGGCTGCCCCTTTACCTGACGCTTCCATGTCACACGCAAAACCCCAACCCGCCCATATTCGCGCCTCTGGCGTGCCCGAAGGATATGACGCGCAGATGATCCTGCGCGAATTAGAGCGCGCGGGGTCTGATGAGGCAATGGTGCTGCATATTGCGCGTGATGACAAACGTGCTGAAAGCATTGCCGTCGCGCTGCAATTCTTTGCTCCTGATCTGACCCTTCTGCGCTTTCCCGGCTGGGATTGTCTGCCCTATGATCGCATCTCCCCCAACGCCGAGATTTCAGCGCGGCGCATGGCTACCTTGGCGCGGTTGGTGCAGGGCGGGATTGGGCCTGCGGTTGTTTTAACCACGCTTAATGCGGCCACGCAATTTTTGCCCCCGCGCGATTTGCTGCGTGAGGCGGCCTTTCACGCCACTGTGGGTCAGCGCATAGACGAAGACGCCTTGCGCGCCTTTTTGGTGCGCATGGGGTTCACGCAAACTCCCACTGTGACCGAGGCGGGGGATTATGCCCTGCGCGGCGGGATTATTGACATTTGGCCTGCGGGAACGCCGCAACCCTATCGGCTTGACCTTTTTGGTGATGTTCTTGATGGGCTGCGCAGTTTTGACCCTGTAACGCAGCGCAGTCTTGAAACCCTGACCCATTTATCGCTTTCGCCCGTCTCCGAGGTTGTGATGGACGAGGCCGCAATCACGCGGTTTCGACAGAATTACCGCATCGAATTTGGGGCTGCGGGAAATGATGATCCGCTCTATGAGGCAGTCAGTGCGGGGCGTAAATACCAAGGCGTGGAACATTGGCTGCCCTATTTTCACCCCAAGCTTGAGACCTTGTTTGATTATCTGCCCGATGCCGTGGTCACGATGGATGACCAGACTGTGCCGCAGCACGCCGCACGATGGGAGACGATCAGCGATCAATATGACACGCGCAAAACGGCATTGACGCAAAAGGGGCGGTTGGACAGCGTCTATAAACCTGTGCCGCCTGACTTGCTCTATCTTGACGAGACGCGGTTTGCCGCCGCCTTGGCGCCGCATCGGGTTTTGCATTTCTCACCGCTGCCTGCCGCCATGGGCCCGAATGTCATTGATGCACGCGGGCGTGTCGGGCGCAATTTCGCGCCTGAACGGCAGCAAGAGAATATCAATATATTTGAGGCGCTTTGCGATCATATCCGCGATATACGCCAATCGTGCGCGGTAATTTTGGCCTCTTGGTCAGAAGGGGCGCGGCAACGCCTGATGCAGATTTTGACCGATCAAGGCTTGTCTAGTTTGGTCAAGCTTAATCATTTCACGCCTGATCTGCCCAAAGGCAGCATCTCTTGCGTGATCTGGCCGCTTGAGGAGGGGTTTACCGCCCCCAATCTAGCAGTGATCTCAGAGCAAGATGTGTTGGGCGACCGGCTGATCCGTCCCCGCCGCAAAACAAAACGTGCCGAGAATTACCTGACCGAGGCGCAAAGCCTTTCAGCGGGTGATCTGGTGGTGCATGTTGATCACGGCATCGGGCGGTTCAAGGGGCTGGAAACCATCACCGCCGCAGGCGCCCCGCATGAATGTTTGGCGCTTGAATATGCAGGCGGGGATCGTCTGTTCTTGCCCGTTGAGAATATCGAACTTCTCAGTCGCTATGGCCATGATGAGGGTCTGCTTGATAAACTTGGCGGTGGCGCATGGCAGGCGAAAAAGGCGCGGATGAAGGAACGCATCCGCCTGATTGCGGATAAGCTGATCCGGATCGCCGCAGAACGCGAATTGCGCCAAGCGCCGATTTTGGGCACGCCCGATGACATGTGGGAGAATTTCTGCGCCCGTTTCCCCTATGAGGAAACTGAGGATCAGCTGTCTGCCATCGCGGATGTGGTGGAAGATTTGGCCCGTGGCCGCCCCATGGATCGCTTGATCGTTGGCGATGTTGGGTTTGGCAAAACCGAAGTCGCCATGCGCGCGGCCTTTATTGCGGCGGCCTCTGGCCTGCAGGTGGCGGTGATCGCCCCCACGACATTGCTTGCGCGTCAACACGCCCGCACCTTTGCCGAGCGGTTTCGTGGCTTCCCGCTTAAAGTTGCGCAATTGTCTCGCTTTGTGTCCGCGAAAGAAGCCGCAGAAACCCGCGCAGGGTTGGCGGATGGGACAGTGGATATTGTCATCGGCACCCACGCGCTCTTGGCCAAAGGGGTGCGCTTTGCCAATCTTGGGCTTTTGGTGATAGATGAAGAGCAACGTTTTGGCGTGAACCACAAAGAGCGGCTCAAAGAGTTCCGCTCTGAGGTTCATGTGCTGACCCTATCGGCCACGCCTATTCCGCGCACATTGCAGATGTCGCTTTCTGGTGTGCGTGACCTTAGCCTGATTGGAACGCCGCCGGTTGATCGGTTGGCTATTCGGTCTTATGTCAGCGAATTTGACGCGGCCACCATCCGCGAGGCGCTGTTGCGCGAACATTATCGCGGTGGACAGTCCTTTTATGTTGTGCCGCGTATTGAAGACTTGCCCGAGATTGAAACCTTTCTGCGGGATCATGTGCCAGAGGTCAGTTTCGTGGTGGCGCATGGCCAGATGGCCGCAGGTGATCTCGATGATCGCATGAACGCGTTTTACGATGGCAAATACGATGTTCTGCTTGCCACAACGATCATTGAATCGGGAATTGATATTCCGACCGCCAATACGATGGTCATTCACCGCGCGGATATGTTTGGTCTGGCGCAGTTGTATCAGATCAGGGGCCGTGTCGGGCGCGCGAAAACCCGCGCCTACGCCTATCTCACGACCAAGCCGCGCGGAAAATTGACACCCGCCGCTGAAAAACGCCTCAGGGTGTTGGGCAGCCTCGACAGTCTTGGTGCAGGCTTCACCATTGCATCCCAAGACCTTGATATTCGCGGGGCAGGCAATATCGTGGGTGAGGAGCAATCGGGCCATGTCCGCGAGGTGGGGTTTGAGCTGTATCAATCCATGTTGGAGGAGGCGATTGCCGCGATCCGTTCTGGTGCGGCCGAAAGCACCGTCAGTGACGGGCAATGGTCGCCGCAGATCAATTTGGGCGTGCCCGTCATGATCCCCGAGGCCTATATCCCCGATTTAGATGTGCGGCTTGGCCTCTATCGCCGCCTGTCGCAATTGGAAAGCAAGGTCGATCTCGAAGGGTTTGCCGCCGAGATGATTGACCGCTTCGGCCCGCTGCCGCGCGAAGTTAACACGCTGCTTTTGGTCATGCGTATCAAGGCGATGTGTAAACGCGCCCATATCGCTAAGATGGATGCGGGGCCCAAAGGGGCGACTTTGCAATTCCACAATGACAAATTCCCGAACCCTGCGGGCCTTGTGGCCTTTGTCGAAAATCAGCGCGGGTTGGCCAAGATCAAAGAGAATAAAATCGTCATTCGCCGTGACTGGGCCAAGGATGCCGATAAGATCAAAGGGGTCTTCGCAATTGCCCGCGATCTGGCCGAACAGGCGAAGGGCTAGCCCGCCTGTTCGGATTTCGGCATCATTTGCATCAGCCCCACGGCGATTGCGGCAAAGAACAGCGCGAATGAGATCAGGGGCAGGGGCGTGCCGTCAAAAAACTGGCCCACAATCGCCCCCAGAACCGCGCCGCCGATGGTTGCGATGGCGCCCATCATCGAACTGGCCGTGCCCGCGATATGGCCCAAAGGCTCTAGCGCGAGGGCGTTCAGATTGCCCAAGGTAAAGGCCGCAGCGGCAAAGATGGTCAGCGTCCATGCAATATAAAGCGCAAAGCCTTGCCCAGCCTCAAAGATCAGGCCAAAGGCCAATAGCGCGATGCTGCTGTTGAACAGCACCACAAATAACGTGCCTCGCACCATAGCGCGCATACCAAATCGCATAACCATTTTGCCGTTGATCGGCCCTGAGGGGGCAGCCATCAATGCAATCGCACAAAACCAGAATGGAAATTCAGCGCCGCGTCCAAAGCTGAGGTCAAACACCTGCTGAATGGAGGAAATCACCCCAAAAAGCGCCCCGAACATGCAGGTTTGCACAAGAATAGAAAGCTGCATTTGGCGCATGCCAAGGGCGGTCGAAATGGCGGATTTGAGGGCAGCAAGATTTGGCTTTTGCCGCCGCTCGGGCGGTAGCGTTTCGGGCTGCCGCAGACCCAGCCATGATACCGATAAAAGGATAAAGACCAAAAACGCCACGAAGATCGCCCGCCAACCAAAGCCCGCGATAATCGCCGCACCGATCAACGGGGCGATGGCGGGGAAAATGGTGAAAACCAACATGGCATAGGACACAATCTGCGCCATCGCGCGGCCCTGATAAAGGTCGCGCACCATTGCCAAGGTCACAACACGCGGGCCTGCCGCACCGATGCCCTGCAAAACGCGCGCCGCCAAAACAAGCTCGAGAGAGGGGGCATAATGGGCCAAGATCGCCCCAAGCGCGTAGAACCCTGCGCCGAGATAAATCACGGGCTTGCGTCCCAAAGCGTCTGAAATTGGGCCAGCGATGAAAATTCCGATCCCCATGCCAAAGATAAATGATGTCAGGATAAATTGCGCGCGGTTGATGTCATCTCGCGAAAGCTCGGCCGCGATTTGGGGCAGGGCGGGCAGCATTGCATCCATCGAAAAGGCGATGGTTGCAAAGAGCACCCCCATCATCGCTGTAAATTCAAGCTTTGACGGGGATTTTGAGGCAGGGGTCATTCGGGGGCCGTTTCTTGGACTTGTTGGTTCAGCTCATCAATCACATTGAGCCAGAAATCGCTAGGCTGTGCTCCGGTAACAACGTGTTGATTGGCGATAATAAAACAGGGCACCCCCGTCACCCCACGGGTGCGGGCATGTTGGTCACGTGCGGTGATGTCGGCCTGATCCGCATCACCCGCTAAGAGGCGCGCGATCATTGCGCGGTCAAGACCGATCTCGCTTGCGATACCCTCTAGAACATCTGCGGCACCGATATCGCGGTGGCTAATGAAATAGGCCTTGAAAATTGCCACCGCAGCCGCGGTTTGGCGCCCCTCCAGCCCCGCCCAATGGATAAGGCGGTGCGCGTTTAATGTATTGGGAGTGCGGGGAATAGCGGCAAAATCTATCGACAAACCCGCTTTTTCGGCATGTTCCAGAACGGGGGCATAGGCGGTGGCGGCATTGGCCCGCCCGCCGAATTTTGTCTCAAGATAGGTGGCACGATCCATCCCTTGGGGCGGCATATCGGGGTTCAATTGGAACGGATGCCATTCGACCACAAAGGGGTGGTCTGCTCGCTGTTCCATTGCGCGGGCAAGGTTTGTCCAACCAATATAGCACCACGGGCAAATCGGATCGGATAGGATGTCGAGTTTGATGCTCATAGGGCTGTCCAACCGCCATCAACGGATACAGTTGTTCCTGTGATCTGATCGGCTGCGGCGCTGCACAGAAACGCAACTGTGCCGCCCAGTTGTTCAACTGTGGCGAATTCTTTGGAAGGTTGGCGGGCCAACATCACATCACGCACAACTTGGTCACGGCTCATATTATGCGTTTTCATTTGATCGGGGATTTGGGCCTCGACCAATGGCGTCAAGACATAGCCCGGGCAAATGGCGTTTGCTGTGATGGGGTCTTCGGCGGTTTCAAGGGCGGTCACCTTGGTCAAGCCAACGACCCCGTGCTTTGCCACCACATAGGCTGATTTATAGGGCGAGGCGGTTAATCCATGCGCTGAGGCGATATTGACCACGCGCCCCCAACCCGCCTTGCGCATCATCGGCAGCGCCACAGCAGTGGTATGAAACGCGGAGGAGAGATTGATCGCGATGATCGCGTCCCATTTTTCGGGTGCGAAGCCCTCAATCGGGGCGACATGTTGAATGCCCGCATTGTTAACAAGAATATCACATCGCCCTGCCGCCTCAATCAGGGCGCGGCATTGATCGGGCTTCGACATATCTGCCGCGACATAGCGCGCGCTGATGCCATGACGTTTGCCTAAATCAGCCGCCAGAACATGGTCTTCGGGGCGGTCCGTAAAGGAATTGAGAACAACATCCGCGCCCGCCTGCGCCAGTATCTCAGCCACGCCCAGCCCAATCCCCGAGTTTGAACCCGTGATAACAGCGGTTTTTCCTGAAAGATCAGTCTGTAATGCCATGGTAAGAATCTCCTGCGGCTCGAATATGGGGGAGGGGGCCTAGACCCGCTGCCGCAGAGAAAACCCCAAAAAAAACGCCGGCACAAGGCCGGCGCAAGTTATTGAGGCAGGTTTCATACAGGCAAGAAACCTATCGAGCAGTGACTTATGTATAACCATGTTTGCGGTAGAGTTCCAAGAGAAAAGTTTGCGCTTCTTGCGCCAAGCCCCTAGCATTGTTCCTATAATTAAAAAGAAGACGGGGATTGTTTTCAAAATGGCACGAGTTTGTTTCAGACGTTTGGGGGTATGGGTGGGGGCCGCGATTATCGCTGTGTCAACCGCACATGCCGAACCGCAACATGGCATTGCTATGTATGGCGAGCCAGCCCTCCCACCAGATTTTGTGCATTTGCCCTATGCAAATCCAGATGCTCCAACAGGCGGGCGGATCGTGACAGGCGAGGTTGGGGGCTTTGACAGCCTCAACCCGCATATCCGTTTGGGCAGCACGCCATGGCAATTGCGGTTCTTGGCTTATGAATCGCTTTTGATCCGCTCTTGGGACGAACCGTTCACGCTTTATGGCCTGTTGGCCGAATCGGTTGCGGTTGATCCGGCGGGATTTTGGGTTGAGTTCACGCTTAACCCTGCGGCGCGATTCTCGGATAACAGCCCTGTCACAATGGAAGATGTGGTTTGGTCATACGAGACTTTGGGCACCGAAGGGCATCCGCGCTATCTGAATGCGTGGCAGAATGTCGAAACAATCGAGGCGCTTGATGAGCGCCGCTTGCGGATCACGTTCAAGGAAGCTGATCGTGAAATGGCGCTGATCATGGGCCTGCGCCCCATTTTGAAAAAGGCGCAATGGGACGGGCAAGATTTTCAGGCCTCAGGTTTGGATGTGATCCCCATCGCTTCGGCCCCTTATGTGGTTGATGATTTCGAGGCGGGGCGTTTTGTGTCCTTACGCCGTAATCCTGATTATTGGGGGGCGTACTTGCCCGTGCGCCGTGGCACAAATGTGATTGATGAAATCCGCTTGGAATTCTTTGCCGATGGCAACGCCATGTTTGAGGCTTTCAAAGCGGGTATTGTGACGACAATGCGCGAAACAAACGCGGCAAATTGGGCTGAAAATTATCAATTCCCCCGCGTGCAATCGGGCGAGGTTATTCTTTCCGAAGTGCCGCATCAACGCCCCTCTGGAATGAATGGGTTGGTGATGAACACGCGCCGCGCGGCCTTTTCCGATTGGCGCGTCCGCGAGGCGATGATCCAAGCCTTTAATTTCGAATATATCAATCTCACCTTGAATGGCGGGGTCGAGCCGCGGATTACCTCTTATTTCTCAAACTCGCCCTTGGGCATGCGCGATGGGGCGGCTACGGGCCGTGTGGCCGAGTTCCTAGCGCCGTTTGAGGCGGATTTGCTGCAAGGGGCGCTTGAGGGCTATGCTCTGCCACAAACCGATGGTACCGAGGCCAATCGCGCAGGCATTCGCCGCGCAATGGCCCTGCTTGAGGAGGCAGGATATCGCGTTGAAAATGGGGTGATGCAGACGCCTGAAGGGGCGCCTTTTACCTTTGATATTCTACTCTCCCAAGGGTCGACCGAGATGCAATCCATCGTGAACATTTATGTCGAGGCTTTGGCACGGCTTGGGATTGTTCCCACAGTTACCACTGTTGACAGCGCACAATATCGCGAACGGATTGATAATTTTGACTTTGATATAACCGATATCACCCGTGGTCTGTCGCTTAGCCCTGGAAATGAGCAGCGGCTTTATTGGGGTTGTGATTTGGCGGAAACCACAGGATCACGCAATTTGATGGGGGCCTGCCATCCTGCGATTGAGGCGATGATTGACCAAATGTTGACCTCGGCAAGTCAAGAGGATTATCGCGCGGCTGTCCACGCCTTGGATCGCGTGCTGATGAGCGAGCGTTATGTAATCCCGTTTTGGTATTCGCCACTCAGCCGCTTGGCGCATAATGCAGAGCTGAAATTCCCCGACTACATCCCGATTTATGGCGATTGGATCGGATGGCAGCCCGATGTCTGGTGGGTAGAGGCGCAATAAAAAAAGGGCGGTCGGAGGGCCGCCCTTTTTTAGTGTTTTAGGCTGATGCGGTCGCGGGTCTATTTTGCGGTCTTGGACGCAGCCATAGCCTCGACCGCTTTTTTTGCATCCTTGCCATTAGGGTAGACAAGCCCGGCGGAAATGATCAGCTTTGCTGCGTCCTCGACAGTCATATCCAGTTCAATCGTGTCCTTGCGAGGCACAAAGAGCAAAAAGCCTGATGTCGGATTTGGTGTGGTGGGCAAAAACACGGAAATCAGATCATCGCCAAGCTTTTCGGCCACTTCGCCCTTGGCCTTGGTCGAGACAAAGGCGATGGCCCAGATACCTTTGCGCGGATATTCGACCATGCAGGCACGGTCAAAATTCTGCTCACCTTGTGCCAAAACAGTTTCAACAATTTGTTTCAGCCCTGAATAGACAGAGCGCACAAGCGGGATCGACAAAACCAAACTTTCGGCCCAACGGATCAGCGAGCGGCCAATGAGGCCCTTGGCAATCCAGCCAACAATCACCGCAAAAACGAGGAAGGTCGCCACGCCAAGGCCGCGAATATCAACCTGAAGGCCCGTATAATGTTGGATCAAAAGCAGCGGGTTATAGCGGCCTGGAATAAAGGGCAAAACCCAACTGTCGATCCATCCGATCAGCGTCCAGACCAACCAAATGGTCACCGCAATCGGGGCAATGACCACCACGCCTGTAAAGAAATTATTGCGTAGCGCGGCCAAGATACCGCGGCGTGGGGGTTTGGGATTTTCGGGCAATTGCATGATGCGGGCGCGCGTTGGGGAACCGTTAAACCTGTCTCGATCAGATGTAAGGGGGTTTCGTTAACCTTACAAGAGGCAAGGGACGGTGGGGTCGTCAGGGTTCCATTGCCATGGCCAGCGCAATCTGCGCGCCAAGGCGCGCATTGTTACGGATCAGGGCAATATTGGCTGCAAGGCTTGCCCCTTGGGTGGCCTCTAGAATTTCAGCGAGAAGAAAGGGGGTCAGTGCCTTTGCAGTGATGTTCTGTGCATCGGCCTTGCGCACCGCATTTTCGATCACAGGCGCAAGGGTTTCGGCGGCGATTTCATCCGCCACAGGAATTGGGTTTGTGATCAATTGCCCGCCATTCAGCCCCAATGTCCCGCGCATCAGATGGGCGCGGGCGATCTCTTGGGGGCTGTTCATTTGCAGGGGCGCGCGAATGCCACTGTCGCGTGACCAAAAGGCAGGGATCATCTCTTGGCCATAGGCAATGACAGGCACGCCCAATGTTTCGAGCGTTTCAAATGTTTTGGGCAAATCCAAAATGGCCTTTGCCCCCGCACAGACTACCGTCACAGCCGTTTTGGCCAGTTCTGGCAAATCGGCAGAGATGTCAAAACTGTGCTCCGCCCCGCGATGCACGCCCCCAATGCCCCCCGTAGCAAACACGCGAATGCCCGCAAGATGGGCGCAGATCATTGTTGCGGCCACTGTGGTGCCACCTGTCTGGCCAAGAACAAGCGCCGCCGCCAAATCAGCCCGCGAAAGTTTCGCGGTCCCCGTGACCTGCGCAAGGTTGCGCAACTCTGCCTTGGAAAGCCCAATTTTAATTTCCCCCTGAACGACTGCGATTGTGGCAGGCACCGCACCCTGATCTCGAATTTCGGCCTGAACGGCCTGTGCGGTTTCAAAATTGGCAGGGTAGGGCATGCCATGGGTGATGATGGTGCTTTCAAGGGCAACTACAGCGCCGCCTGTCTTTAGGGCATGTGCAACATCCGGGGCGATGGTGAGGGGAAGCATGCTTAATCCTTTCCTGCCACATAAGCGGCGGCTTCGTTGAGTGCAAAAATTTGCGCCTCTTGACGCGATGCACCACCGGTTTCGGCGGCGATATGGGCGGCCATGAACCGATCCCCTGCACCTGTCGCGCGGGTGGCGGTGACCTGTGGTGGCTTGCCCGTCACTGTTTCAGCGCCCGCTTTGGCGTCTACAGTCAGGCCCGCACCATCGGTCACGATCACGCGCGCAGCCCCCGCCGCGATCAGCGCATCTGCGGCCTCTGTGGCCGAGAGGTCAGGCGCTTGCCCTGCAATCAAACAGGCCTCACGGCGATTGACATAAAGGCTTGCCATTGGGTGATGCAAAAGCGGGCAAAGACGCGTGGCCTTGCCGGGTGATGCGGGCGCGATGCGTAAATCCGCCGCTTGAAAGGCAGGGGCATCCGCGATATGAGCCAAAAGCGCCTCGGTCAAATTGCCATCAAGCGCCACTACGCCTTGATAGGGGGCCGCGGCTTCCCCCAAGGGGCCATGCTCAAGGGGGGCTAGAATCTGCGCGCCTGCGGCCTCAAGGCCATGTGCATCGGCGATGGCAGCCATCACTTGGCCTTGCGCCTCAATCGCCATGTAGTGGTCGGTCGGCCATTCAGAGCTGCGAAAAATATGGTCGCAATTCATGCCGCGCTTTTCGCAAAAGGCCAGCAAATCCGCGCCTTCGGCATCACGCCCGATCATGGTCAGCAAAACGGGCTGTATCCCATAGGCGGCAAGCCCGATGGCAATATTCAACGCCACCCCCCCAGGGATGCGCGTAATACGCCCCGCAACATCATCGCCAAGGGCCATAGCCGTATCTGTGCGACCAATCATGTCCCACAGAACCGATCCGATGCAGATAATGCTGTTCTTTTTCATGGCTGCGTCTCTATCCCGCCTATGGGCCTACGTCTATGGCTCATCAGTGCTGTTGTAGATGGCCCTTGCGGGCAGGGGAAAAATGCCCTAAGGCGCGCTTGTCCGAAAGGGCAATTCACAGGCGAGGGCGGGTCGCATAGGGGAGACATCCCTATCGATCCACCGGTTGGGGCATGGCCCCTGATCCCTCGCTCAGGCGCAAACCGGAAAGGAAAGTATTATGGCGCTTCCTGATTTTTCTTTGCGTCAGCTTTTGGAAGCTGGCGTTCACTTTGGTCACCAGACCCATCGTTGGAACCCTCGCATGGCCCCGTATATCTACGGCGACCGCAATGGGATTCACATTCTTGACCTGACCCAGACTGTTGACCTGCTTGAGCAGGCTTTGGTTGCTGTGCGCGAAACTGTTGCCAAAGGCGGCAGCATCTTGTTCGTAGGCACCAAGCGTCAGGCACAGCGCCCCATTGCCGAAGCGGCAGAGCGTTGCGCACAGTATTACATGAACCACCGTTGGTTGGGCGGCACGCTGACCAACTGGCAGACTGTTTCCAACTCAATCAAGCGTTTGAACGAGATTGATGAAGCGATGCAAAATGGTATTGAAGGCCTGACCAAGAAAGAGCGTCTTGGCATGGAGCGCGATCAGGCGAAGCTGCAAGCCTCGCTTGGCGGTATCCGCGAAATGGGCGGCCTGCCTGATCTGATCTTTGTGATTGACGTCAACAAAGAAGACCTCGCCATTGCCGAAGCTAACAAGCTGGGCATTCCTGTTGTGGCGGTTGTTGATAGCAACTGTTCGCCCGCAGGCGTGGATTACGTCATTCCTGGAAATGATGACGCGGCGCGTGCCATCAGCCTTTACTGTGATCTGATCTCGCGCGCAGCCCTTGATGGGATGAGCGTGCAGATGGATGCAGCTGGCGTTGATCTTGGCGCAATGGAAGAGACTGTCGAAGAAACCTTGGCCGAAGCAGCGCCTGCTGAAGAAGCCGCAGAAGACGCTTCTGCCTGAGGGGTTCTAAGTTTGGCGGGAAAGCGCGCCTTTTCCGCTCGACTGACATATCTGTGACATATCGGCGGGGCATATCCCCGCCTGACTTACAAATCAGGAGATTCTCACCATGGCAATTACTGCTGCAATGGTAAAAGACCTGCGCGAAGCAACTGGCGCAGGCATGATGGACGCAAAAAAAGCGCTGACCGAAACCGATGGCGATTTTGACGCCGCGATTGACTGGTTGCGCACCAAAGGTTTGGCGAAAGCGGCCAAGAAATCTGGTCGCACCGCGGCCGAAGGTTTGGTTGCTGTTGCAGTCTCAAACGGCAGCGCGGTTGCGGTTGAAGTGAACTCGGAAACCGATTTCGTTGCGAAAAACGCTGAATTCCAATCCATGGTTGCAGGCATCGCGCAAGCGGCGCTTGACGTGGATGATGTAGACGCCTTGAAAGCGGCGGATATGGGCGGCAAGCCTGTTGAAACCGTGATCACCGATGCAATTGCGAAAATCGGTGAAAACATGGCGCTGCGCCGCATGGCAAAATTGTCGGGCCAGACGGTTGTGTCTTATGTGCACAACGCCGCGGCTGATGGCATGGGCAAGATCGGCGTTCTTGTCGCGTTCAATGGCACCGATGAAGGTTTTGCCCGTCAGGTGGCGATGCATGTTGCGGCGGTGAACCCTGCATCCTTGTCTGCGGATGATCTGGATCCTGCAATTGTGGAAAAAGAGCGTCAGGTGCAAATCGACATCGCGCGTGAATCTGGCAAGCCAGAGGCCGTCATCGAGAAGATGATCGAAGGCCGTATGCAGAAATTCCTCTCCGAGGTGACCTTGGTGAACCAAGCCTTCGTCATCAACCCAGACCTGACTGTCGCGTCTGCAGCGAAAGAAGCGGGTGTTGAGCTGACAGGGTTTGTGCGCCTTGAGGTTGGTGAAGGCATTGTGGTTGAGAAAGAAGATTTCGCCGCAGAAGTTGCTAGGGCCGTTCAAGGCTAACTCCGCACCAAATTGCGAAACAATGAAGGGCAGGGGGCAACCCCTGCCTTTTTTCTTGTAAAATGAAAACGGCGTCACTCAGGGACATGAATGACGCCGCCAACAGCCCGCTTTTTATTTGGGGACGCGGGACTGACAGGTTGCTCTAGGTACAACCTGTATGTGCCTGCGGGGGACACCGCGCGACACATAGCATTATTATATTCGATTTAAGAACATTCGACATTGAGGAATTCCTCAGGGCTGACCATGGTCACGCAACTGTGAGATAGGTTAATAATTAGTTAATAAAATTGTTCTGAGATCAATTTTAAATAAAAATTCGATTTAAAACCAGTGCCTTAGCGGCAGCCTGTGCTGTTGTGTCAGCCTGTAGCACATCTCGTGCGCTGCGTAGATGTTTCTCAACCGTTGTTACATTTATCTCCATGGCAAAGGCTATTTCGCGCATGGTGCGTCCCTTGATCACCAATTCCAATGCTTCGCGCTGCCGTTCGGTTAGGATTCGCAAATGTGGCGAGACGGGCAGTGCAGTGGCGGATAGGTGAAACAGATGACAATAGGCAAAGATAATTTCACCGTGTTCATCCCATATCTCGATAAGCGCCTTTTGGGTCATATGTTCAGCGCCGATCAATCCGAATTCCGCATTCGCCGCATGGTGGCGCCGTGGCAGCGAGACTGTATGTCCCGCTGTGATCGCGTGAGCCGTAAAAAGCTCAAATAATTCGCGCTCGGCACGAGATAACGCGGTTCCGTCAGGTGGCGCTGAAGACAGATGCGTTCAAGGTTCTGCACCAGTGTTGGACATGGCCCATTTGACGATGGGACAGACGCGGTAGAGATTTTCGCCAACATAGCCCGCAATCAACGTTTTTGGGCAGTTGTGCAGGATACGGTTGTCATGCGCGTGACCCGTTTTGCCAAATTCAGCAGCAATCGGGTTGGTGGCATATATGAAATAGCGAAAGCTGTAAGACGTCAGCATCTCTTGATGAAGCGCGACCAAGCTCTCGGCATCAGCGCAGGCTAAGTAACGCGCAGTTCGTGCATCAACCATAACAACCCCCAAGTTTAGCGAATTAAATGTATCTGCGCCGAGGGGATGGCTGTCGAGCGAATATTATTTCTTTGTTAAATTAAGTGGTTGTAATGCTTTATTGAAGTGATCCCGCGTGTTTCCGCATCACAAAAATTAACATAATCATGATTATCGGACAAATGGGTAGGCTCGAATTGTTGTGCCCCCATGATCACCCAAGCGCGTATCCAGCGCCGCGGACAGTGCGAATTGGGTCACCCTCGCCCCCGCCTCGGAGCGCCTTGCGCAGACGACCAACATGGACATCGACTGTGCGACTGTCGACATAGATATCGCGGCCCCATACGCGGTCGAGCAATTGTTCACGGCTCCAAACGCGACCAGGACGTTCCATAAACGCGGTCAGCAAACGAAACTCAGTCGGCCCAAGATTAATCTGTGTTTCACCGCGAAATGCGCGATGTGCGCTGGTGTCGAGTTTGATATCCTCATATTCCAATGTCTCCCCCACCGAAGATGGCCGTGTGCGGCGCAACTGGCTGCGGGTGCGAGCCAAAAGTTCGGCCAAGGAATAAGGTTTCGTGACATAGTCATCCGCGCCCGTCTCAAGGCCGCGAATTTTATCGACTTCTTCGGATCGCGCAGAAAGCATGATCACAGGAATCCGCGCCGTTTGCGTGCCTGACTTTAACTGACGACACACTTCGATGCCTGACACATTGGGCAGCATCCAATCCAAGATAATCAAATCGGGCGGTGTTTCGCGCGCGATAAGCAATGCCTCATCACCGCTATCAGCGGTCAGCACGTCAAACCCTTCGGCCGCGATATTATAGGCCAAAACCTCGCGCTGTGCGGGTTCGTCTTCGACAACCAAAATTACGGGGGAATGTGCCATGTCACTCTACTCTTTGGATTGGTTTACGACTTGTCTGAAGCTTCAGAGATCACATCTTGCTTGGGGCGGATATCCTCGGGCATCGAACCCGTTACGAGATAGACCACCTGCTCTGCAATCGAGGTGACATGATCCCCCATGCGTTCAATGTTTTTTGCCATAAAATGCAGATGCATACAGGCCGTAATTGATCTTGGATCTTCCATCATAAAGGTCAGATATTCGCGGAAAAGTGCAGAATAAATCTGATCAATTTCAAGATCACGCTCGCGCACATCTTCGGCCAAGCCCAGATCCCGTTGGATATAGGCATCAAGCACATCTTTAAGCATCATTTCCACCTCCCGCGCCATTCGGCGCAGTGAGGCAGTTGCGCCCTCAATCGCGGGCTGCGCCATCACCGCGTGGCTGCGCTTGGCGATGTTCTTCGAATAATCCCCAATCCGTTCCAAATTGGTCGAGACGCGGAAAACAGAAAGCACAGTGCGCAAATCGGACGCTGTAGGCGAGCGTAAGGCCAAAATGCGCGCGGCTTCTTCGTTCACTTGGGTTTCCAAGGCATCAATGGCCGCGTCCCCTGCCCGCACCAGATCGGCCAGTTCAGGGTCGCGCGTGTCCAGAGCCAAGACCGATTTATGGATCGAGTCCTCGACCAACCCGCCCATCTTCATGATCCCCGCCTGAATGCCCTCTAGGTCGCGGTCAAATGAGGAAACGATATGTTCATTCGTGTTCATGGCAGCCCTTTCAAGCCAATAATTAACCGATACGGCCCGTAATATAGCTTTCGGTGCGCGGGTCTTCGGGATTGGTAAAAATTTTCGAGGTGTCGTCAAATTCAACCAAGTTTCCTAGGTGGAAAAACGCGGTCTTTTGGCTGACCCGCGCTGCCTGCTGCATCGAGTGGGTTACAATCACCACCGAATAATTGCTGCGCAGCTCGTCAATAAGTTCTTCCACCTGCGCGGTCGCGATTGGGTCAAGCGCTGAACAAGGCTCGTCCATAAGCAAAATCTCAGGGTTGGTGGCCACAGCCCGCCCGATACAAAGGCGCTGCTGCTGCCCGCCCGATAGACCCGTTCCTGGGGCATCAAGGCGGTCTTTCACCTCATTCCAAAGGGCCGCACGGCGCAAACTTTTTTCGACAATCTCGTCTAGATCAGCCTTGCTGCGGGCCAAGCCGTGGATGCGCGGGCCATAGGCCACGTTTTCGTAAATGGATTTTGGGAATGGGTTTGGTTTTTGGAATACCATTCCCACCTTGGCGCGCAATTGCACAGGGTCAACGCGGCGGTCGTAAATATCCTCGCCATCAATGCGAATATCGCCCTCAATACGCGCAATCGAGATGGTGTCATTCATGCGGTTCAAACAACGCAGAAAGGTCGATTTCCCGCAACCTGACGGGCCAATAAAGGCGGTCACAGTTTTATCGAGAATATCGACATTCACATCCTTAATCGCATGGGTGTCGCCATAATAGACCTGCACATTCCGCGCGGCGATCTTGATGGCATCCTCGCCTGCAATACGGGTGTCGAGTTGCATATTATTCACTTTCGTCTCCATGACTTACCACCTCCGCTCGAATTTACGGCGCAGGATAATGGCGAGGAAGTTTAACAAGAACAGAAGGGCCAGCATCACGATAATCGCGGATTGTGCCAAGCCTTCGCGCACGGGCGCATCTTCGTTTTGTGCCAAAAGGTAAACAACCGTTGGCATCGATTGCGTCTGCTCCAACAGACCCCCGCTGAAGGGAGAGGATAGCAGATCCGCCCCCGTTGATACAGACAGACCAATCAACAGCAAAGGTGCAGTTTCCCCAAGGGCCTGCGCGATACCGATAATTGTGCCCGTTAGAATGCCGGGTGCTGCGAGGGGCAGAATATGGTGAAACATGGCCTGCACCTTCGAGGCCCCTACCCCAAGTGCTGCTTCGCGGATTGAAGGCGGCACCGCCTTGAGGGCTGCGCGGGTGGCGATCACAATGGTGGGCAGGGTCATCAAAGACAGAACAAAACCACCAAGCAAGGCCGTGCCGCGAATAGAGGTCGTAATGCCTAGATCCGTCAGCGCGAACAAAATCGCAGCCCCAAGGATACCGAACACGATGGACGGCACCGCCGCAAGGTTGGCAATGTTGATCTCGATGAAATCAGTGAATTTGTTTTTGGGCGCAAATTCCTCAAGATAAATCGAGGCTGCGACCCCAAAAATTAGCGAGAACACCAAGACCACCAGCATCATATAGAGCGAGCCCATCAAGGCAGGGCCAATCCCCGTGATCTCACCGCTTTGCGAATAAAGATTGGTGAAGAATTTCCAATGGAAATGGCGATTGATGATGTCGGCCTCAACCATTGCATCCGCCATAGCCAGATGACCCAATTCAAAACCAGGTGGCATATCGGCCTGACCACCGCCCTGTAATTCACCCGTCAGATAGCGGGTGAGTGAAATTGCAACAGGCACGCCAGTGAATTCAGTTTCGCCGACCAGATTAGGATTAGCCATAAGGTAATCGCGCGTATCACGGCGATTGGCGGCATAGATCATCGAGGCCAAGGCCGCGTCATCAAATTCTGCGGGTTGGCGCATCAGACCTGCGGCATCGAGTAAGGCGGATTGCAGGCCAGTTTGCGCCAATGCGGCGGCGGCAGCGGGCACGGCGTCAGCCGTGATCCCATCGGCAATGGCCTGAACCTGTGACGCGGCAGATGCAAAGCCCGCACCAGAAAGGGCCATAACGGCAGCCTCAAGCGCGGTATTTGCGGCCGCGATATCATCGCCCTCAAGGGCAGATTGTGCCCCGCGCAAGGCGCTGCCCGCTTGGCCGAAGATACGGGCGACATCGCCGCCTGCGACAGCACCATTTCGCAGATCCGACAAAGGCACGCCTGCCCCATCCATAAGCCCTGCTTGGGCAAGAATTTCCTCCGCGCGGTCAGCATAGCGCGCTGTCACAGTGGCCATCACATCAATCCCTGCGGCCTCAATTGTGGCTTTTAGGGAGTTTGCGTAAATCCCGCGCTCAAACCCCGAGCGCAGGCTGACATCAGCGATTTCCTCTGGCATAACTTCGCCCCCGTTTTCATTCAGGATTGCAGGGTCGTAATAGAGTTCTATTTCGGCTTGATATTGCCAGAGCGCAGGGGTGCCGCGCGAGACGATTGACCACAGAAGCACACACAGAAAAAACAAAACCACTGTGATGGCCGAGATGCCAAGAATGCGCAGCGCAAGACCCTTTTGGTGACGCTTTTGCACCTGTTTTGAGCGCGCATATAGCGATTGTATCTTGTGCTTTGGCAGATCAGAGGGGTTGGACAGATCAGTCATCAGTCATACTGCTCCCGATATTTGGCAACAATCCGCTGTGCGAGCAGGTTCAACCCCAGCGTGACGAAGAAGAGCGTGAAGGCCAGCGCGAAAACCGCCAGAACATCAATCGAGTCAAACCCTGACCCCTCGCCCGTGAGGACGGCCACGATGCGGGTTGTCACAGTCACAACCGCCCCGAAGGGGTTTGGCTCCAACCCTGTGACCGAGGACAATGCACCTGCGGCCAGAACCACAATCATGGTTTCCCCTATCGCGCGGGATGCGGCCAAAACGATGGCGCCCACAATACCCGGCAGGGCGGCAGGCAAGATCACCTTGGTCACTGTTTCCGCAGGTGTTGCCCCCAGACCAAGCGAGCCATCGCGCATCGCCTGTGGCACGGCGTTGATCACGTCATCGGACAAAGACGAGACGAACGGCACCAACATCATCCCCATCACCACGCCTGCGGTAAGAACCGAGACCGTGTTGGGCATAATTGTTGATCCCACGACCGCCTGCAAAAAGGGGCCGACTGTCACAAGGGCGAAGATACCATAGACGATTGTCGGGATACCTGCGAGGATCTCTAGCGCGGGTTTGATCGTGGCGCGCAACGCGCTTGGGGCGAATTCCGACAGGTAGATTGCCGCAGACAGGCCTAAGGGAACCGCGACCAAAAGTGCCACAAGCGCGATGTAAAGCGTGCCCCAGATCAAGGGCAAAAACCCAAGCGCCGAGACATAACTGCCATCTGGATCCTCAGGCGCGCCCGCAACATCGCCTGCAGGGGCCCACTCCATCCCAAAGAGGAAATTGAAAATCCCATATTCCTTGAAAAAGGCCAAGGTGGGCAATGTGATGGCCGATAGAATGCCAACAGTCGTCAAAATGGCGATGGTGGAGGCAAAGATCAAAAAGGCAAGGATCCAACGCTCGACCGAGGTGCGCGCGCGGAAATCGCGGTTGATCAATTTTAGACCATAGAGAAACCCGCCGATGGCCAAAAATATTGCGCCGAGCCGCCCTGTCAGTTCGACCGTGGCGTTAAAGCTGCGCAGGCGCAAAGCTGTCTCAAACATTTTTTGCGAGATATTCGCGCCAATGATTTGCCCGTTATCACGCAAACGCTGCGCCAACGGGGTGAAATCTACACGCCAGCCCTCAATATCGGCTTCGGTTGTGTTGCCATTGGCAATATCGCCATCAATCGCAACTGCCAACCCTTTGACATTCGCCACGAAGAGATCGCGCTGCGCGGCAAGGCGGACATCTATCTCGTCCTGCGGCAAGCCATCGGTGACGTCAGCGGATAACTGCAATTCAGGTGCATTGGGATCAATGATCGAGGCGGTATAGCTGTTCGAAGCAATCCCTGATCCAATCGACCAGAGGATAATGAAAATCAGTGCTGGCACAGAGGCTGCAAGGGCCACATGCATGCCATGTTGTTTCGGAAGCGAATGCAGGCTCGACTCAACCCCGTTTGCGACAGAAATCGCGCGGGCGCGCCCGATAAAAAAGCCCACAATCGCAAGTACTGCGATTAGGGCCAAAACAAGCGAAATGCTGATGGTCAGGGGCATTTGGTCGTCCGCTCTGCTCTTGTAAGTTTTGCCCTTTGGGCGGGGTGGATCTGGGCGGTGGAACCGCCCAGATCCAATTTCGAAAACTGTCAGATCTTAGAGGCCTGCAACCATTGCTTGGGTCGCTGCCAATTCTGGATCAGGAACAAGGCCGTATTCAGACAATGGGCCACCAGGGCCTGCGATTTCGTCAGAGATGAAGAACTCAACATATTCCTTCAAACCTGGGATCACGCCGATATGCTCTTGCTTGACGTAGAACTGCAGAGGGCGCGATACGGGGTATTCGCCAGATGCGATTGCATCAACGGTTGGGGTCACGCCAGACATAGTCGCAACCTGAAGACGGTCGGTGTTGTTTTCATAGAAAGACAGACCGAATACGCCAAGACCTGTTGGGGTGCTGTCGAGATTTGCAAGCGTCTGTGTGTAGTCGCCTTCGATATCTACAGAACGGCCATCGGTGCGCAGGGTCATGCAGGCCTCTTCAACCGCATCTTCGTCCATGCCCATAGCAGCCATTGCTTCTGCAGCGCCAGTTTCCTCACAGCCTGCGAGGATCACTTTTTCTTCGAAAACTTCGCGTGTGCCGTGGTTCGTGCCAGGAACGAACATGTTGATTTCCTGAGAAGGAAGATCGCCATTTACGTCAGCCCAGTTGGTGTTTGGGTTGGCAACCATTGCGCCATCAACAGGCAACTCAGCGGCAAGCGCCAAGTAGATATCTGCAGGTGTGAAAGCGAAAGAAGGGCCATTGATGTCAGACGCGAATACGATGCCGTCATAGCCAATGCGAACTTCGATTGGGGTTACGCCGTTGCCTGCGCATGTTTCGCGCTCGGAATCTTTCATCAAGCTAGAGGAGTTCGCGATATCGATTGTGCCTTCGCCAACGCCTTCGCACAGCATACGGCGACCAGTGGACGAACCGCCACCCTCAACAACGGGGGTTGCGAAATCGGTTTCAGCGCCAAACGCTTCGGCAACGATATTTGCATAAGGCAGAACCGTGGATGAGCCCGCGATGCTCACATAGTCACGGCTTTGTGCGGCTGCGCCCGTTGCGGAGAATGCCGCCAAGGCAAGGGCGGAAACGGTCAATTTTGTGAAAGACATTCTTCTGTCACTCCAAGTGGTTTTCGGGTTGGCAGAACGGGCACCAGTGCCGCGCTCTTGTGAGCCTGCCTATGCGTCGTTCGCCAAGCTTTTGTGACAGAAACGTAACATTTATATGACAATGCCCTCGGATTGCCAGAATTTTGTGAAAATTCTGCGAAATTCCGAAATTTTGAGCATTACTTTAGGAAAACGGCGAATTCCGATGGTTATTCGCTAGGAAGAATCACGGAAAAGCAGCTGCCTTTCCCCTGTTCCGAAGTGATTTTCAAACGCCCGCGATGGCGCTGGACGATGTGTTTCACAATCGCAAGGCCCAAACCCGTTCCCCCCATGGCGCGACTTCGGTGATTGTCCACGCGATAGAATCGCTCTGTCAGGCGCGGGATGTGCAAAGGATCAATTCCTTCCCCCTGATCGATGACATCGACACATAAAAGCCTGCCCTTCAGGCTGCCCTGCCCTGTCTCGTGGCGCATCTTGATTGTTACGGTCTTGTTCTGTCCGCCATATTTCAGGGCGTTTTCAATAAGGTTGCGGAAAACCTGTGTCAGTTGATCGCTGTCGCCGCGCAATTCGGTGCTGACATCATCGGGGCGCTGTATCATCACCTGACAGCCGCTTTCTTCGACCAAGGGGCGCAAGGCTGCCTGCACGCGCGAGACTACATGCATTACGTCTATCACTTGATCAGGGCGTTGACGCTGTTGCGATTCAACCCGTGAAAGCGACAAAAGATCCCCGATCAGGCGGTTCATCCGCTGTGCTTCATCTTGCATGATCTGCAAGAAACGCGATTGTGCTGCGGGGTCTTTGGCGGCAGGCCCGCGCAGCGTTTCGATAAACCCAAGAATTGCCGTAAGCGGGCTGCGCAATTCATGGCTGACATTGGCCACAAAATCGCGGCGCATTTCTTCGACCTCGGTCAGATGGGTGACATCTTCGAAATGCAAGACAATGCCAAGCTTTGCCTCGGGCAAGGCCGTGATGCGTACGATAAACCGCTCGGCGCCTGCGGTGCTGGTTTGGATAAATTCCGCCTCGGATGAGATCCCAGATTGCAAAACCTGTTCAATGGCCTGTGCCAAAGTGGGCTGGCGAAACAGTGTCACATAAGAGCGGCCTTGCGCCCATGTTCCAAACATGGCCTCGGCTTCTTCGTTTTGTTCGAGCAAAATACCATTCGGCCCCAAGCGCACCATTGGATCAGGCACGCAATCGAACATGGCTGTCACAATTGCCTCAAAGGAATGGGTGTTGCTCATTTTCTAGGCCTTTTCAGGGGGTAAAGGGTCGAATCAATACGCCGCTTAGCTTCGCCAAGTTTCGGAAAATGTCGACCGCCCCTTTTTTTTTGTGCTTTTTCATTCTAATTAGTTGCATCTGTAACGATTTTGCGGCGGATAATGGATTGGGCGTTAGGGTTTAGATGTCCGAATTGAGAGTGCGGCACGATGTCAACGGCTTCGAATAACGACACCGCGTTGCGTCAGATGCGCAACTTGGTTTTGGTGGATGTCCCCCCAAATCTCGCCTCTCGTTTGCCGCGCATGGTGGTTGATGCCGCGGAAATGGTTATGGCGGCGAATATTGATAAAATGCCCGAAATTTTGGCCACTGAGCGCCCTGATATGGTGATCTCACCCTTGATTGGCCCGAAATTTGACGCGATTGAACTGGCGGCTCAATTGCGCAATGCCGCATTTCGGGGGCGGTTGGTGGTCATTTGCGATAAGCTGCCTGACCCCTCTTTGATCCGACAAGAACTGGAAAATCAGGCCTTGGGGTTCACGGTTAGCCTGTTGGTTTTGGGCGATAAGGACAGGTACATCAGGGTTTAGACCGCCGCCAATGCCGCTGTGAAATCGGATTTCAGTTGCGTTACATCTTCGATCCCGACTGACAGGCGGAAAAAGCCTTCGCTGATGCCAAGGGCCGCGCGCCCCTCAGGGGTCAAGGCGCGGTGACTGCTCGAGGCGGGATGGCTGAGGGAGCAGGCCACATCCCCCAATGTGGGCGCAAAGGCGATATTGGGGGCCGCTTGCACAAAGCGATTTGCCGCCTCGCGACCGCCCTCAATCTCAAAGGACAGCATATTGCCCCCCTGCCCCTCAAATAGCGCCATGGCGCGGTTGTGATCAGGGTGGTCGGGACGCGTTGGATATAGCACGCGCTTTACCTTTGGATGATGGGCCAAAAATTCGGCCAAGGCGGCTGCATTTTCCTGTGCCCGCGCATAGCGCAGATCAAAGGTGAACAAACCCCGTTCGGCCAGCCAACATTCATAGGGTGCAGGCGTCATGCCCGTTGTGACCGCAAAATCATAGATCGCTTTGCGATGGTCTGGGTTTTTCGCGGCAACATATCCCAAGGTCACATCGGCATGGCCCGCCAAAAGCTTGGTCACGGAATGGATGATGATATCTGCCCCAACCTCATAGCTGCGCATCATTGCCGGCGTGGTGAAGGTGTTATCCAATACCATGACCAAACCATGTTGGGCGCAAATCTCGGCAATGCCTGCCATATCGGCCACACGCAAGGTGGGATTTGAGAGGGCCTCGACCAAAACCAACTTCGTATTGGGGCGAAGGGCGCGTTTAAGGCTTGGCGCATCGGTCGGATCAAACTGACCGGTGTCGATTCCAAAACGCGGCAGGTCTTGCGACATCAACCGCAAGGAGCGGCCATATAGCTGGTCAGCGCCGATCATGTGATCGCCCGCCTTCAAAAGCCCAAGAAGTGCGGCGGTGATTGCGGCCATGCCAGACCCCGTGATCAGGCCGCCTTCTGCGCCTTCTAGCGTATCAATACGCGTGGCCAATGCGGCTGCGTTAGGATGACCTTCGCGCGCATAGGTATAGCCCGCCAATTGCCCGCTATATTGCGCGTCCAGTTGGTCAGGGCTGCCTGCGGCATAGACCACGGATTGGTGCAAAGGTGTGGCCACTGGCCGTGCCGCGCCAATATCCATGGCTTGACGGCGGATGATCTGACTGGTGGTTTTGGGATCTTTACTCATGCGCGGGTCGTCCCATTTCCTTTGACGATATATTTGAATGAGGTCAGCTGCTCTGCGCCTACGGGCCCGCGGGCGTGCATTTTGCCTGTGGCGATACCGATTTCAGCACCCATTCCAAATTCCCCACCATCGGCGAATTGGGTTGAGGCGTTGACCATCACAATCGCGCTGTCGACATTCGCGGCAAAAATCTGTGCGGCCTCAGGGTTTTCCGTCAGGATCGCATCCGTATGGCTCGAGCCAAACTGGGCAATATGATCCATCGCAGCAGATAGGTTTTCCACGGGCTTGGCCGCAATGATCATTTCCAAGAATTCCTTGCCAAAATCGTCTGGTGCGGCGCGCTTTGTGCCTGCGATATCGGCCAAGGCCCCATCGGCGCGCACCTCAACCCCTGCAGCAACGAGTGCGGCAATAATGGGTTCCGCATGGCTATTGATCGCGTCTTGATGGATCAGCAAACATTCAGCCGCGCCACAAATACCTGTGCGGCGGGTTTTTGCATTTAACACCACGCGCAGCGCCTTATCCAAATCGGCATCCTTGTCGATATAGATGTGGCAGATGCCCTCAAGATGGGCAAAGACAGGCACGCGGGCCTCAGCCTGCACCAAACCGACCAAGGCCTTGCCACCGCGCGGCACGATGACATCAATCTGTCCTTGTGCATTCAACATGGCACTGACGGCCGCGCGATCCCGTGTTGGCACGATTTGCACGGCCTCTGCGGGCAGGTTAGCCTCAGTGACGCCACGCACAATTGCGGCATGGATGGCGCGCGAAGAATGAAAGCTTTCCGATCCCCCCCGCAAGATCACGGCATTGCCAGATTTCAGGCATAGCGCCGCTGCATCCGCAGTCACATTGGGGCGGCTTTCATAGATGACGCCAATCACGCCAAGCGGGGTGCGCACGCGGGCGATATGCAACCCTGTGGGCCTGTCCCATTCTGCAATCGTGGCGCCAATCGGATCGGGCTGTTCTGCAATCGCCCGCAGGCCACCCACGATATCGCGCAGTCGATCCTCGGTCAGGGTGAGGCGATCCATCATCGCCGCTGTCAGCCCTTTTCCACGTCCGTAATCCAGATCTTGCGCATTCGCGGCCAGAATATCCGCGCGGAATTTCCACACATAGTCTGCCGCGCCAATCAGGGCTGCATGTTTGCGTTCAGCCGATGCTATGGCCAAGGCGCGCGCCGCAGTTTTCGCGCTCGAGCATAGGCCGTTCATCAATCCTGTGATATCCTCTGTCACTGGCGAAGCCCTCCCTTATAAGGCCATGTCATCGCGATGCACCAAGGCCGCGCGCCCTGGATAGCCAAGTAATTCTTCAATCTGATCAGAATGATGGCCTGCAATAATCTTGGTTTCATCGGCACTATAGCGCGACAAGCCAATTCCGATATGCGCGCCGTCTTGGCCAAGCAGTTCTACAGGATCGCCGCGCAAGAAACTGCCTGAAACCTTATGCACCCCAGCAGGCAGCAGAGACTTCCCCAGATTGAGCGCGCGCAACGCACCAGCGTCCAAGGTCAGGCTGCCTTTGGGCTTCATTCCCAAAATCCAACGCTTGCGCGCATCTTGGGGGTCGAGTGTTGGAATAAACCATGTCACCCGCGCGCCGCCCTCAATCGCCGAAAGGGGCGCACTCACCGCCCCTTGGGCAATCGCCATGGCGCATCCTGCACTCATGGCATTGCGTGCGGCCATCAGTTTGGTTTTCATTCCACCCTTTGACAGACCCGTTCCCGCATCGCCTGCCATCGCCTCGATCTCAGGGGTGATGTCATGGATCACGGGGAAATGTATGGCGCTTGGGTCTTGTGAAGGGTTGGCGGAATAAAGCCCATCCACATCTGACAACAAAATACATTGATCCGCGCCCGCCATGGCGGCCACATTCGCCGCCAGACGATCATTGTCGCCATAGCGGATTTCATCAGTGGCAATAGTGTCATTTTCGTTGACGATGGGAACAGCACCCTGTGCGAGAAGCGTTGCAAAAGTCGCGCGCGTGTTCAAATAGCGCCGCCGATCCTCGCTATCATCCAAGGTCAGCAGGATTTGTGCGGCCGTGATCCCATGCGGGGCGAGATATTCTTCATAGGCGCGGGCCAAACGGATTTGCCCTACGGCGGCGGCGGCCTGCGCCTCGTCAAGGGAGAGCGCCTTGGCCCCAAATCCAAGCACGCCGCGACCAAGCGCGATTGAACCAGACGACACCACGATCACATCCGTACCGCGATTGCGCAGCCGCGCGATATCCGCGGTCAAATCTTGCAACCATGCCTCGCGCAATTGGCCCGATACACCATCGACCAAAAGGGCCGAGCCGATTTTAACCACCAATCGCCGCGCCTGTGCCAGTTGCGGCACCGCCTGCTGGGGCTGTGTTATGGCCGCCACGCTTCGTCTTCCTTTGCGTCCAATTTCTTTTGGCGCAGATTGCTGTCATCAATCCCCGCGCGCAAGACCCGTAACACCTCGGTCACGCCTGTTTTTGCGACCCCTGACATCAACATGACTTTACCGCCAATCGCCTTTTGCAAGGCCTCGCGCTTTTCGGTGATTTCTTCATCGCTGAGCGCGTCAATTTTATTGAGAACTGTGACACGGGGCTTGTCATACAGTGCGTCTGAATAGGCCTCTAGCTCGGTCAGAATGGTTTCACAATCACCCACGACATCCTCGGATGTGCCATCAATGAGATGCAACAAGATCGCGCAGCGTTCGATATGACCCAAAAAGAGATCGCCAAGCCCCCTGCCCTCAGATGCGCCTTCGATCAAACCAGGGATGTCAGCAACCACAAATTCGACCCCATCGACCCCAACAACCCCCAAATTCGGGTGCAGGGTGGTAAAGGGATAATCCGCGATTTTCGGGCGGGCATTGGACGTTGCTGCGAGAAATGTCGATTTCCCCGCATTTGGCAAACCCAAAAGCCCCGCATCCGCAATCAGTTTAAGGCGCAGCCAAATGGTGCGCTCGACCGCCTCTTGGCCAGGATTTGCACGGCGGGGGGCCTGATTGGTGGCAGATTTGAAATGTAAGTTCCCAAAGCCACCATTTCCTCCCTTGGCCAACAGCACGCGCTGGCCAACCTCGGTCAGATCGGCGATGATGGTTTCCATATCCTCATCTAGGATTTCTGTGCCCGCAGGCACGCGCAAAATGATCTCGTCACCATCTTTGCCCGTGCGCTGCCGCCCCATGCCAGGCTGCCCGTTTTTGGCAAAGAAATGCTGCTGATAGCGAAAATCAATAAGGGTGTTTAGCCCATCAACCGCAACCGCCCAGACATCACCGCCGCGCCCGCCATCGCCACCATCAGGGCCGCCATATTCAATGAATTTTTCGCGGCGAAAGCTGACGCAGCCAGAACCGCCCGCGCCCGAGCGGATATAAACTTTGGCAAGATCAAGGAATTTCATAAGTTCACCTTTCGCGGGCAGCTTATGGCGCTCCCTTGCCGAATTAGGAATGTCTGACCTGCCTTAGCGCCTTAGATCAGTTTTTTCAAATATGTCCATGTGGGCAATGCCGCGCTGCGCGCGACTGAATAGCTTTCTGCATCGCCCAGATATTCAAAGCCTGCATTCACCAAAACCCGCGCCGAGCTTGGGTTGTCTTGAAAGACGCTTGCGAAAATTGTGTCATTGGCTAGCGGATTGGCAGCAATGAGGGCGCGCACCACTTCAGAGGCGATACCCGTATTCCACATTGTGGGGGCCACCCAATAGCGGATTTCCGACTGCCCGCGATCCATTTGGTGCAATTCGATCACGCCAACCAATTCCGCCCCACCTGAAGGGCTGGCATCAATGGCCCAAATCACATCTTGGGATTGATCCGCCAAGGCGCGCTCAATCATGGCTTCAACTGCCCCTGGTGGCAGCGGATGCGGGATATTGGGTGTCATCTCGGCCACGCGTTTGTCGGATGCGTAAAGCGACATCAACCCTGTATCCGCGATGCTTAAGGGGCGCAGCTGCAAGCGACCTGTCGTGATGACAGATTGCGCGGTGATTTTGTCTTGCTTCATGATCGCACCTATTGCCCCATTTTAGGGCTTAACCAACGAAAAAAAGGGCCGGCTGAAACGCCGGCCCCTTTTCGAAATCATCGCGAAAAGCGTGGCGTTACTCAGCAGCTTCTGCTGTCGGCAACACGGATATAAATGTGCGGCCCTTAAAGCCCTTGCGGAAGCTGACATTGCCCTCGGCGGTTGCGAAGATCGTGTGATCTTTGCCAATGCCAACACCTTCACCCGGCCACCATTTTGTGCCGCGTTGACGGCAGATGATGTTGCCTGGAATTACGGCTTCGCCACCGAATTTCTTAATGCCAAGGCGGCGACCAGCACTGTCGCGGCCGTTGCGGGACGAGCCACCTGCTTTTTTATGTGCCATGTGTCTCTCTCCTTATGCCTTGTCCGCTTTCGCGGCTTTTGGTTTCGCAGCTGCCTTTTTAGGTGCTGCGGCTTTCTTCTCGGCGGCGTCCTTCTTGGGGGCTGCTTTCTTGGCAGGGGCCTTTTTAGGGGCGTCTGCCTTTGCATCCTCCGCCTTTGCGGCCGCAGGCTTTTTCGCGGCTGCCTTTGCAGGCTTCTCTGCCGCGTCTGCCGCCTTCGGTGCCGCTGCCTTCTTGGCAGGGGCTTTTGCAGGGGTTGCTGCAACCAAGGCCGCCATTTCAGCCGCAGAAACAGAACCCGCGCCAACAGCCGCCTTAACGCCAGATTTGTCCGCGCCCGAGGCAAGGATCTCTGTCACGCGCAACAGGGTCAGTTGCTGACGATGGCCCTTCGTGCGCTTAGAGCTGTGCTTACGGCGGCGCTTAACGAAGTGGATCAGCTTTTCGCCTTTGATCTGGTCGATCACAGTGGCCTGAACAGCAGCACCAGACACAAGCGGCGCACCAAGCATTGGCTTGTCGCCACCGACCATCAGAATTTCGTTGAATTGAACGGTTTCACCCGCTGCAGCCGCCAGTTTTTCAACGCGCAGAACGTCACCCGCCTGCACCTTATACTGTTTGCCGCCTGTCTTAAGGACCGCGAACATGGGTCTTCCCTTTCCAGTTCCGCGCCGTGCGGCCCCCGCCTTGGGGTGTTGATGCAAGGGTTTGACCCACTTGCGCCTCTGGCTGCGCACCCTGATTTCAGGGCGTTCATCACAAAAAATCAGAAACCGCCCGAGTCACCTCGCGCGGCCTGTGCGCTGCGTATGCCCCAAGGGCGTTTGACTGTCAAGGTAAAGTCAGAGGCAAATCATGGCAAATAGGGCTATGCATTCAAGGCCGCAAAAAATCTTGCAAGCAGCTGCCCACACCCCCTTGCGCGCCCTGCCGCCTGCCGCTATTCCCCCACCACCCTGACCCAAAGCGCGGAGAGGTGCCGGAGTGGTCGAACGGGGCGGTCTCGAAAACCGTTGTGGGGGTGACTCCACCCAGGGTTCGAATCCCTGTCTCTCCGCCACATCCCTGAACACCCAATCCCTGCCCCGCGCATTTGCGTCTGGCTTTTGTCGGGCTTTGCCGTTATGGGCCTGCGAAACTCTCCCCCTTTGCGGATAAGGAATTCCGATGGAACTGCGTAATATCGCGATTATCGCCCATGTCGACCATGGCAAAACAACCCTTGTTGATGAGCTGCTCAAGCAATCGGGCGCCTTCCGCGAGAACCAAGCCGTGGCTGAGCGCGCGATGGACAGCAATGACCTAGAGCGCGAGCGCGGGATCACTATTCTGGCGAAAGCCACCAGCGTGGAATGGAATGGCGCGCGCATTAACATTGTGGACACTCCAGGCCATGCCGATTTCGGCGGCGAGGTGGAGCGCATTTTGAGCATGGTGGATGGCGTGGTGTTGTTGGTGGATGCCGCCGAAGGGCCCATGCCGCAGACGAAATTCGTAACGTCCAAGGCACTGGCGCTAGGCCTGCGCCCTATTGTTGTGCTGAACAAGGTGGATAAACCAGATGCCGAGCCTGATCGCGCCTTGAACGAATGTTTTGATCTTTTTGCTTCGCTTGGGGCAAGTGATGAGCAGCTTGATTTCCCGCATCTCTATGCATCGGGGCGCTCTGGTTGGGCGGATACATCGCTGGAAGGGCCGCGCAAGGATTTGACGGCGCTGTTTGAACTGGTGATGCGCCATGTCCCTGCCCCGCGTCAGATTGCAGAACGCAGCGCGCCGTTTCGGATGCTGGCCACAACGCTTGGTTCTGACCCGTTTATTGGGCGCATCCTGACAGGGCGCGTTGAAAGCGGCACGCTAAAGCCAAATGAAACCGTTAAGGCGCTGTCGCGTGATGGCACCCAGATCGAAAGCTTTCGGGTAAGCAAAATCTTGGCCTTCCGCGGCTTAGGCCAGCAACCTATCGATGCAGCTGAAGCGGGGGATATTGTGACCCTTGCGGGTATGACCAAGGCCACTGTGGCAGATACAATCTGCGCGCCTCAAGTCACAGAGGCGATCCCTGCGCAACCGATTGATCCGCCTACGATTACCGTGACCTTCGGCATCAATGACAGCCCTCTAGCAGGCCGCGATGGCAAAAAGGTGCAAAGCCGTGTGATCCGTGAGCGTCTGATGAAAGAGGCAGAATCGAATGTGGCCATTAAGGTCACTGATACACCTGGCGGCGAGGCGTTTGAGGTCGCAGGGCGCGGCGAATTGCAGATGGGTGTCTTGATCGAGAACATGCGCCGCGAGGGGTTTGAACTGTCGATTTCTCGCCCGCAAGTGTTGTTCCGTGAGGAAGGCGGTCAACGCCTAGAACCAATCGAAGAAGTGACTGTCGATGTGGATGATGAATATGCAGGGGCGGTGATTGAGAAAATCACAGGCCCGCGCAAGGGCGATCTGGTCGAGATGAAGCAAAATGGCGGCAAGACCCGTATCGTGGCACATGTGCCATCGCGTGGTTTGATCGGCTATCACGGGGAATTCTTGACCGATACGCGCGGCACGGGCGTGCTGAACCGCGTCTTTCACGAATGGGCACCCCATAAAGGGCCAATTCCCGGTCGGCGCGCAGGCGTTTTGATCTCGATGGAAGATGGCGAGGCCGTGGCCTATGCCCTGTGGAACCTTGAAGAGCGTGGCCGCATGTTCATTGGCCCGCAGGAAAAGGTCTATCAAGGCATGATCATTGGCGAACATAGCCGCGACAATGATCTAGAAGTGAACCCGCTTAAGGGCAAAAAATTGACAAATGTGCGCGCCTCTGGCTCTGATGAGGCGGTGCGCCTGACCCCGCATGTTCAATTCAGCCTCGAAGAGGCCATCGCCTATGTTGATGATGATGAACTGGTTGAAGTGACGCCAAATTCGATCCGTTTGCGCAAGCGCTTCCTTGATCCGCACGAGCGTAAACGCCAATCGCGCGCGGCAAGCTGATAAAGAAAAAAGCCCGTCATTTTGGCGGGCTTTTCCTTATTCGTTTTTGCCAGTCGGTAAAAGTTGATCCATGCTGATAGAGGGCTGTGCGCACCCTGCCTCACCCACAACCTTTGCAGGCACCCCCGCAACTGTGGTGCAATCAGGCACCTCGTGCAGGACAACAGAACCAGCAGCAATGCGCGAGCAATGACCAACACGGATATTGCCCAAAACTTTAGCGCCTGCGCCGATCAACACGCCATCCCCAATTTTGGGATGCCGATCTTCTTCCTCTTTGCCTGTACCGCCTAAGGTCACCGAATGCAGCATCGACACATTGTCGCCGACCACGGCCGTTTCACCGATCACGATAGAATGCGCGTGGTCGATCATGATCCCCTGCCCGATCCGCGCATTGGGGTGGATATCCACGCCGAATAGCTCAGAGGTTCGCATTTGGATGAAATATGCAAAATCGCGCCGTCCCTGCTGCCACAGCCAATGACCCAAACGATAGGCCTGCACCGCTTGAAACCCTTTGAAATAGAGAAGCGGTTGGATGAAACGATGGCAGGCAGGGTCGCGATCAGTCACGGCAACAATATCCGCACGGGCCGCTGCCCCAAGAGATGGGTCGCTGCGATAGGCCTCGTCTGCAATCTCACGCAGGATTTGTTCGCTCATCTCACTTGAGGCCAGCTTCTGCGACATCCGATAGGCCAATGCCGCCTCTAGCGATTTATGATGCAGCACGCAGCCATGGATCACACCACCTAGCAGAGGCTCGGCCACAATAGCCTCCTCCGCCTCGCGCAAGATGCGATCCCATACGGGATCAAGCTTCGATGGTTTTAAATGTGTTTGGGCCATATTCTGCCTCCATCACGTCAATTCAGGCAAACGATATAGCAGGTATAGCATATTTGAAAACCCAATGCGCTTTCAAAATTTGGGGCAAGTTAGACCAAATCGGGCAGGCTTAATTCGATGTAATGCGCCACCAATCGCACCGTTCCACCCGAAAACACACCGCCTTCTGCAGTCAGGGTAAGGGCAGTTGGTGACCAATAAACAAGCGGCGCTTGCGGCCCGTTCACCCATGAATTGACACCCAAAAATATGCCTGATCCAAATCGCAAGGGGTCGTCTGCGACCCCAATCGCCCATGTGCTCAGCGTGCCCGTGAGCGTGGATGTGACCAATCCCGTGACCCCCAACCCGATGCTGCGTTATGAGAAAATAGGGTCTGTTGTGCCACTGGCACTGCGCGGTTTTTGAACGGCTCTATCGCCGCCTCGTCAGTCCTGATGTCATCTGCCGTGAAACAGCTTGCGCTGCTGCAGGCGCGAACGCCTGCCGTTTCGTTCTGCGACGCGGTTAATTTCCAGAATTGGCTCGTGCATCCGCCTCAATCTCGCGCCAGTGCGCGACATTTCGGTTATGCTCGGCCAATGTTTCAGCAAATGCGTGACCGCCTGTGCCATCTGCCACGAAAAAGATGTAATTCGTGTCGTCAGGGTTCAACGCAGCTTCAATAGAAGCGCGTCCTGGATTTGCAATCGGCGTTGGTGGCAGGCCGTCAATTTGATACGTGTTCCAGGGGGTTACGCGGTCAAGTTCACTGCGCCGCAAGCCGCGCCCCAACACGCCTTGCCCCTCCGTGACGCCGTAGATCACAGTCGGGTCAGTCTGCAAACGCATTCCCAGCCGCAGACGATTGGTAAAGACACTTGCAACAACCCCGCGCTCTTCAGCCTGCCCCGTTTCTTTTTCGATGATTGAGGCCAAGATCAACGCCTCTTGCGGCGTGCTGATTGGCAGGTTCTCTGCACGATTGGCCCACGCCTCCATCAAAATGGCCTCTTGGCGGGCTTGCATCTGAACCAACAGCTCCGCCCGCGCCATGCCGCGCGTGGCCTCGTAGGTGTCCGGGGCCAATAACCCTTCGGAAGGGATCTCCGCCACCTCACCGGTTAGGAATTCTGCTGATTTAAGCCCTTCAACAATCTGCCAAGATGTCAAACCTTCTGGGATCGACACGCGATAGGCAATGCTTGCGCCGCTTTCAGTGATTTCGCTGTAAATCGTTGGGATTTCCGCATCATAGGCAAATTCAGCCAATTCAATAACTTCGCCCGTGCCAGGCACCCGCTCGACCAGACGCTGCTCGCCCGTGCCATCAATGCGCAGAACATAGGTTGCAACATAACGATAAACGGGGGCGGCATTTTGGGTGATGACCCCCAAAATCTCCTCCATAGAGGCGCGCGCAGGGATTTCAAAAGACCCTGCACGAATAGCGCCTGCCATGTCACTATATTCTGCTCCCAAACGAAAAATCGCAGGATGCGTCACAGCCCCCGCTTCGGCCAAACGCGCGGCCACTTGCGACAGGCCCGCACCGCGCGGCACCTCGAAAAAGATCGGCCCCTCAAGCGGCCCTTCCTTGGTAAATTCCCGCTGACCCCACCCGATCGCGCCAGCCACGGCGATACATAGCACAATCAGCAGGCTGAACGCATTCGCAGCCACGCTTTTCCACATATGTCAGACTTTCCTCATAATCAGACAGGCATTTGTCCCACCAAAGCCAAAGGAATTGCTCTGCACCACATTGATCTCGCCCTTCACAGCCTGATTGGCGCAAAGATTGATGGCCGTTTCTGCCGCAGGCGTATCAAGGTTAATTGTTGGGGGGGCGATTTGGTCACGAATGGCCAAGATAGAGAAGATCGCCTCAATCGCGCCCGCTGCACCCAACAAATGTCCTGTTGCGGATTTTGTTGAGGACATCAGCAGATTTTTCGCATGATCCCCCATCAACCGCTCAACCGCGCCCAATTCAATGGTATCGGCCATGGTCGAGGTGCCATGCGCATTGACGTAATCCACATCTGACGGCGCTAGCCCTGCACGCTTAAGTGCGGCACGCATCGCGCGCTCGGCCCCTTCATGGTCAGGCGGTGGGGCCGTGATGTGATGGGCATCGCCCGACAGGCCATAGCCTAAAATTTCTGCATAGATTTTTGCGCCGCGGGCTTTGGCGTGTTCATATTCCTCCAACACAACCACGCCCGCGCCTTCGCCCATGACGAACCCGTCACTGTCGCTATCCCATGGACGGCTGGCTTTTTGCGGCTCATCGCCCCGCTTGGTCGACAGCGCCTTACACGCGTTAAAGCCCGCAATACCAATTTCACAAATCGGGCTTTCTGCACCGCCTGCAATCATTACATCCGCATCGCCCCATTGGATCAGACGCGCCGCGTCCCCAATGGCATGTGCGCCCGTTGAACAGGCCGTTACAACCGCATGGTTTGGCCCACGAAAGCCATATTTTATCGACACTTGCCCAGAGATCAGGTTGATCAGCGCACCTGGCACAAAGAAAGGCGATACACGGCGCGGCCCTTTTTCCTTAAGCGTGATGGATGTTTCCGCAATTGAGGCCAAGCCACCAATGCCCGACCCAATCAAAACACCTGTGCGCTCAAGAGCATCGCGATCTTCGGGCTCCCATCCTGCGTCTTTGATGGCCTGCTCTGCCGCCGCAACGCCATATAGGATGAATTCATCCACTTTGCGCTGTTCTTTCGGCTCCATGTAAAGATCAGGGTTAAAGGTTCCATCCGACCCATCGCCGCGCTTCACTTCACAGGCATAGGTCGTTGCCAAATGGCTTGCGTCAAAACGGGTGATGGTACCCGCCCCTGATTGGCCCGCCAAAAGCCGCGACCATGTCTCCTCCACCCCTGTGGCCAGAGGTGTCACCAGTCCCAATCCTGTCACAACAACGCGCCGCATCTTCACTGCCCTTCTCTCGTTTCGCGAAAGCTTGCACGTTGATAGCCTAGGGGTGCCAAGATGGGCAATCCCTCTCGCAGAAATCAGGCAGATTCCCTTGCCATTTTGGCACAAAAAAACGGCACCGCCGCAACGATGCCGTTTTCAAAACCTTTCCCTCAGCCACTAGGCGGACTGTGGGGGAATGACTTATTGCGCGTCAGTGATGAACTTGACCGCATCGCCGAAAGTCTGGATCGTTTCCGCCGCATCATCGGGGATCTCGATGCCAAACTCTTCCTCGAACGCCATTACCAACTCGACTGTATCGAGCGAATCCGCGCCCAGATCGTCAATGAAAGAGGCGTTTTCAGTCACTTTGTCTTCATCTACGCTCAGATGCTCGACAACAATTTTCTTCACGCGACCTGCGATATCGCTCATGTTCTTTCCTCATCCGTTTCGTGCGTGGGTTTATCCCCTGCACTGTTTCACTGGGCCGATTTTGGCCGCTCAATCCCGATCCTAACCGACTCAACCAGAGAAAGGTCAGAACCAAAGCCGCCGAAAAGCAAAGCCTTTCGGTGAAAACCAGCGCCGCTATAGCATGTTTGCGAAATAAGGCAATGCCTCAATCCCACCATAACGGCACAACTGTCACAGCATCGCCATGCCGCCATTCACATGCAACGTGGCCCCTGTAACATATCCCGCTTCATTTGATGCCAGATACAGCACGGCTGCCGCGATCTCTTCGGGTGTTCCCATCCGCCCTGCGGGGATTTTGACATTGATGGCCGCTTTTTGATCATCATTCAGCTTATCTGTCATCGGTGTTGCAATGAAACCTGGCGCGACACAGTTCACAGTCACGCCACGGCTCGCCACCTCATAGGCAAGGCTTTTTGACATGCCCACCATGCCCGCTTTCGCGGCTGCATAATTCCCCTGCCCTGGATTGCCCGTTGCCCCCACGATAGAGCTGATATTGATGATCCGACCCCAACGCGATTTCATCATACCGCGCAACGCGCCGCGGCACAGCCGCATGGTTGAGGTCAGATTAACCGCCAACACCTGTGCCCATTCCTCGTCTGACATCCGCATGAACAGGTTATCGCGTGTGATGCCCGCATTATTGACCAAAATATCCATCGCGCCCATGGCCTCGATGGCTTGTTTTGGCAGGGCTTCAACCGCCTCAGCATCGGACAAATTGCACGGCAGAACATGGCTGCGCTCACCCAGTTCAGCGGCGAGGGCCTCAAGCGGCTCAACCCGCGTTCCAGATAGGGCAACCACTGCCCCCGCGCTATGCAACGCGCGCGCAATATCCGCACCAATCCCCCCAGATGCGCCCGTCACAAGCGCAGATTTTCCTGTCAAATCAAACATAAAGCCCGTCCTTATCCCTTTAGCGCGGCAATATCCGCGGCCGTTCCGATTGCTTTTGTCTCCATCTCGCGCGCAATGCGCTTGACCATCCCAGACAGCGCTTTGCCAGCGCCAAGCTCCCACGCCTCGGTCACATCATTTTGCGCCATCCACATCACGGATTCGCGCCACCGCACGCGGCCTGTGACCTGCGTGATCAGATTGTCGCGGATCAGTGCGGGGTCATTGCTTGGCCCCGCCATCACGTTGCCGACCAATGGCACAACAGGCGCGTTTAACGTGACAGTTGCCAACGCCTCCGCCATTGCATCGGCCGCAGGTTGCATCAATGCGCAATGAAAGGGGGCAGAGACAGGCAGCATCACAGCGCGCTTGGCCCCGCGTGCTTTGGCGAGCTCAACGGCGCGCTCTACCGCCGCCGCATGACCCGAAATCACAACTTGCGCGGGGTCATTGTCATTGGCCGCTTGGCAAACATCCCCTTCAGCCGCGTCAGAGGCCAAATCCCCCACCGTATCAAAATCTAGGCCCAAGATTGCGGCCATCGCGCCCTGCCCTTTTGGCGTAGCTTTTTGCATTGCATCGCCACGAATGCGTAACAACTTGGCCGTATCCGCCACCGACAGGCTACCTGCCGCACAAAGCGCGGAATATTCGCCCAAAGAATGCCCCGCCACAAAACTTGCGTGCTCTGTAAAGGCAAACCCTTCGGCCTCAAGCGCGCGCACGGCGGCCATTGACGTTGCCATCAACGCAGGTTGCGCATTGGCGGTCAGGGTCAATTCGTCCTGATCCCCCTCCCAAATCAAATGCGACAGGCTTTGACCCAGTGCTTCATCCACCTCTTCAAACACCGCGCGCGCCGCGGCGTAGGTTTCAGCCAAATCACGGCCCATTCCAATGGTCTGCGCCCCTTGGCCCGGAAAGATAAAAGCACGGCTCATATTGCCTCTCCCACTTGTTTGTCTTAGGGTTATGGCTACAAGATATAGGGGGCAAGGGCAATTCATAACCGCAATTTTGCCCTGATTTTACGGCAATCCCGCTACAGCTTGCACCCTGCCGTGATCTGTGTATAAGGCAGGTAACTTTCGCCTAATATAAATGCAACGGCGTGATCCCTCGTGACTGATGGGGCGAAAGTGGAACGCATCGGTCTTTGAAACGCGCCCGAACAGTATCGGAGTTCACATGCCCCTTTACGAGCATGTTATGATCTCGCGTCAGGACTTGTCCAACGCGCAAGCTGAAAGCTTGATCGAGCATTTCAGCACCGTCCTCAAAGACAATGGTGGTTCCGTGGTTGATGCCGAGTATTGGGGTATCAAGACCATGGCCTACAAAATCAACAAGAACCGCAAAGGCCATTATGCCTTCTTGCGCAGCGATGCCCCCTCGGCCGCCGTGCATGAGATGGAGCGTTTGATGCGCTTGCATGATGACGTGATGCGCGTCTTGACTATCAAGGTTGACGCCCACGAAGAAGGCCCTTCGGTTCAAATGCAAAAACGCGAAGAACGCGGCGAACGCCGCGAGCGCCGTTAATTTAAGGGAAGGATAGAATCATGGCAGCAAAACCGTTTTTCCGCCGCCGCAAGTCCGACCCGTTTGACGGAGAAGACGCGCCAAAAATCGATTACAAAGATGTGCGCTTGCTTCAGCGTTACATCTCTGAGCGTGGCAAGATCGTGCCTGCACGTATCACTGCCGTATCAGCAAAAAACCAGCGTAAGCTGGCACAGGCCATCAAGCGCGCTCGTTTCCTCGCGCTGTTGCCCTATGCAGTGAAGTAAGGAGAAACCGATATGGATGTGATCCTTCTTGAACGCGTGGCCAAACTTGGCCAGATGGGCGATGTCGTTTCGGTAAAAGACGGCTATGCGCGCAACTATCTCTTGCCACAGCGCAAGGCGATGCGTGCAAATGACAACAACCTCAAGGCCTTCGAAGCGCAAAAAGCCCAGCTTGAAGCGCGCAACCTTGAGACAAAGAAAGAAGCCGAGGATTTGGCAGCTCGCTTGGGTGGTCAGCAATTCGTTGTGATCCGCTCGGCCTCTGATTCTGGTGCGCTTTACGGCTCTGTCACCACTCGTGACGCGGCTGATGCGGCCACCGATGCAGGGTTCAGCATTGATCGCAAGCAGGTTGCCCTGACCGCGCCGATCAAAGAGCTTGGCCTTCACGTTGTGTCTGTCGTTCTGCACCCTGAGGTAGATGTGACCATCACCCTCAACGTGGCACGTTCGACCGAAGAAGCAGAATTGCAAGCCTCTGGTAAGTCAATCCAAGAACTGGCCGCCGAGGAAGAAGCTGCTGCAGAATTCGAAATTGCAGAACTCTTTGACGATATCGGCGCAGCCCAGCTGGACGATGACGAAGACGCCCCTGCCCCTGCGGCAGAGGCAGCAGACGAAGGTGAAGAAAACGCATAAGCGTTTCTCAGTCTGCAAACCAAAAGAAAACCGCGCCCCAAACAGGGCGCGGTTTTTTCTGTTTACCACCTTCGCTTGGATCAGTTCGTCCAAGTCTCCAATTCCAAATTGGCGGGACAGCTTTGACCATTATATGTCCCAAGCCAAACATCAACACGCCCGTTTAGCGCCGATGGCCCATAAACATTGATCAAAGGATCAAGGTTGCCATTGCTGTCATCATCAAACAGCCATGTACCATCCGCTGTATTGACCAACATCACGGTGTCGCAACTCGCATTGACCTGCAATTCCAACCGATACCCCTGCATCTGGCTGAAGTTGAAGGAAAATTGCGGTGCAGGCGTGAACCAGCCATGACCAGGCAAACCGCACCCAGAAATCTCGCCGCTGCCATAGGCCGATGCTGAGAAATTGGTGGGTGAGTATAGTTGCGGCCCGTTCAAATTATAGCTTGGCCCTGTTAGGCCGATGGTCGGACAATTGGCCGAATTGCTTGGCGCGGCGGTGCTCGCCGTCCATGTTTCAAATTCAATCGTAGCCGAACAATTTGCCCCTAAGGTGCCAACCCAGACATCCACCTGCCCATTCAGCGCATCGCTGCCCGAAATACGCAGCATTGGATCAAGATTGCCGTTGCTGTCATCGTCAAAATACCAAATGCCATTAGCTGAATTCACAAGTAGCGTAGCATCGCAACTGCTGTTCACTTGGATCTCAAGATCATAACCCTGCATGCCTGACAGGTTTAGCGTATATTGCGGGCTTGCCGAGACCGATCCTGCACCAGATATGCCGCAATTGCTGAGCATCGCCCCGCCCGTTGCCATGGTCGAATAGCTTTGCGGTGAATAAAGCTGATCCCCGGTAAAACTCAGATAAGTGCCGCTTTTGGCAAAGGTTGGACAGGCGGCTGCCGTGACCACAGACACAAACAACATGGCACAGGCTGATAGTAAAACGCGTAGCATGAATTCGTCCCTCATTTTTTTGAATTATCCCCAAATCGCGAATGGCACGCGCGACCCAATGTGCATTTCACCCCGTCTCTAGCTTACGCCAAAATCCCCAAAACACCACAAAAAAGCCCCCAATCTTCATTGGGGGCCTTTCGTAATGCTGTAAAAAGTCTTTTGAAGATTACTCTTCGTCCAAGGCCTCAACAGCTTTTTCAAGCTTGGCTTTGGTGGTTTCAACATCCTTCACTTCAGCCTGCTCAAAGATATAGTCAACGACCTTATCCTCGAACAATGGTGCGCGAAGCTGCTGCTGCGCTTGCTGATTTTTCTGAATGAATTCGAAGAAAGCGCGCTCTTGACCGGGGTATTGACGCGCTTGGTTCATGACCGCTTGGGTGAATTCCGCATCGGTCACTTGAACCTCGTTCTTCTGACCCAATTCCGCCAAGAGCAAGCCCAACTTCACGCGGCGCTCGGCCAGTTTGGTGTGCTCCTTGGTTGGTTTGATCTCACCATGGTCATGACCCTGATGCTCAGGGTTTTCTTCATGCCAAAGTTGATGCGCGATCTGCGCGGCTTCTGCCTCGACAAGGCTTGGGGGCAGATCAAACTTAACCTGCTTGTCCAACTGATCGAGCAAAGCGCGCTTGGTGATCTGGCGCGCGGCCCCCGCATATTCGGCCTGCAAACGCTCCGACACTTGACCCTTCAAGGCTTCAAGGCTTTCTGCGCTGTATTTCTTGGCAAGCTCATCATCAATCACCGCAGGAACGGGCTTTTTGACCTCTTTGATCGTGCAATCAAAGGTCGCTGCTTTCCCTGCCAAATGCTCAGCGCCGTATTCCTCAGGGAAGGTGACAGAAACCTGCTTTTCTTCGCCCGCTTTTACACCGATCAACTGATCTTCAAACCCTGGGATAAAGCTGTTCGAGCCCAAAACCAGTGGGTAATCTTCGGCGCTGCCGCCTTCAAAGGCCTCCCCATCGACCTTACCAACGAAATCAAAGACGACCTGATCGTCTTTGGCAGCTTTGCCCTTTTTGGTTTCGAAATTCTGGGCTGTCTCAGCCAGTTTCGCCAGTGTCTCGTCAATCTCTTTGTCTGATGCAGGCACAACCATGCGCTCAAGCTTCAGCTTCTTGTAATCCACATCGGGGATTTCTGGCAGACGCTCATAGGACATCGAGACGATGACATCATCGCCTTCTTTCCAATCCTCGTTCACCATCTTGACCTCAGGCTGCATCGCAGGACGGTCGCCAGATGTTTCAAGGTGGTTTTGCATTGCGCTATCAACAGCGTCTTGCATCGCTTCGCCCATGACACGGGGGCCGAACTGCTTTTTCAAAAGCGCCATCGGCACTTTCCCCTTGCGAAAGCCTTTCATCTCAATCTCAGGCTGCGCTTCAGTCAGTTTCTCATTGACCTTGGCCTCGAGTTCCGCACCCGTGATGGTGATCTTATAGGCGCGCTTTAGGCCTTCGTTTAGGGTTTCCGTGACGTTCATCTGCTTTCCTCGCAATCGAAAACGGTGGTCACCCAAAGGCGACCCGCAAAAAGGGAATTTGCGCCTTACTATTGACAGGCAGGGGGGCGTTCAACCCCGAAATGCGGGCCAAGCGGCGCTTGGCCCCTGCATTCACATAAATTAGGGCAAAATAACCCGTGGTTCAGCCACGCCTTTGACCTCAAGCCGTGCATGATAGAGCAATCCTTGCGGCGCATCTGGCGCGTCCATCCCCTCCTGTGCGGAGGTGATGTAGAGGTCTTGAAGGTCGCCCCCCCCAAAGGCGGGGCAACTGGAATGCCGCCCGTCAAGCGTGACCACGCGCTCAAGCCTGCCATCGGGGGCATAACGCGCAACTCGGCCCCTGCCCCATTGCGCATTCCAAACATAGCCTTCAGCATCCACCACAGACCCGTCAGGGTTCAAATCTTCCCCCCGCAGGTCAAGAAACACCGAAATTGACCCATCGGGCCATCCATCGGCATTAAGGCCGACCTGCATAATCTGCTGATCTGGGGTCGAGCAGAAATAGGCGATCTTGCCATCAGGCGAAAAGCAAATCGAATTGGGTATGGTCACGGCGGCGAATAATTTGCGCAATTCACCCTTATAGTAGCGATAAATCGCTCCTGCCCCCTCTTCGAACTTCTTGCCCATCGTCCCGATCCAAAACCCGCCCTGATGATCCGCGCGGCCATCATTTGAGCGTGTCACGGGGTTATCTGCCTCAAGATCACACAATGGCGTGGCGGTGCCTGTGTCCAAATCAAACACAAACAGCGCGCGTTCAGAGGCGATGACGATACGGGTCTCATCGACCCATCCCGCCGCCGAAACCAAATCTGGGAACCCATATTCGCGCTGAGCGCCATCTTTCAGCGCAAAAAGGGTTTTGTTCATAATATCGAACCACAGCAATTCCCCACGCAACGGATGCCACAAAGGCCCCTCACCTAGGAAATTTGGCTGTGTCGTTATCGCGCTTGCATGCACACCCATGATCCAACCTCACTTGGCCAATTCACTGGGCAACAGACCTTCAGGCATGTTTTGATAGCACACAGGCCTTAAAAAGCGGCGGATTGCCAAAGATCCCACGGATGTCGCCCCAAAATTTGTAGACGCAGGATAAGGCCCGCCATGCACCATGGCATCGCAGACCTCGACCCCAGTGGGGAAACCATTGGCCAAAACGCGGCCTGCTTTGCGCTCAAGGATCGGTAAGAACGTGCGGGCCTCTGCCAGATCGCCGTCATCCATATGCAACGTGCAGGTCAACTGCCCCTCAAGATTGAGGGCAATTTCGCGCATCTGTGCAAGATCACGGGCGCGCACAACCATCCCCATTGGGCCAAACACCTCGTGACCAAGCGCATCATTGGCCAACCAATCTGCACCGCTCACCTCATACAGATAGGGGGCTGCATCGCGGTTGTCGCACATGGTTCCCAAAACCTCACGCACTGCGTTTTGGGCGCCGATGGTTTTGACCCCATTACGATAGGCCTCGGCAATGCCTGTGGTTAGCATCACCTGCGGCGCGGTTGCAGTGAGCGCCTCACTTGCGGCCGCAACAAATGCATCGGCCTCAGCCCCGTCAATCACCACGGCGATCCCTGGATTGGTGCAAAACTGCCCCACACCCATGGTCAAAGACCCCGCCCACGCCGTGCCAATCGCCGCGCCACGCGCGGCCATCGCGGCAGGCATCAAAAACATCGGGTTCACGCTGCCCAATTCGCCAAAAAATGGAATTGGGGTTGGACGCGCTGCGCAGAGATCGAACAAGGCGCGTCCGCCTTTGAGCGAGCCCGTAAAGCCAACCGCAGTGATCAATGGATGCTGCACAAGCGCGCCGCCCACCTCATAGGCCCCGCCATGGATCATGCTAAACACGCCCTCAGGCAAGTCGCAGGCGCGGATCGCGGCCAAGATAGCCTCAGCGATGATTTCAGCCGTTCCCGGATGCGCTTCATGCGCCTTGACCACCGCGGGGCAGCCTGCCGCTAAGGCGCTGGCCGTATCGCCCCCCGCCGTTGAAAAGGCGAGTGGGAAATTCGAGGCGCCAAACACGGCCACAGGGCCCAAAGGGCGCTGCATCATGCGCAAATCAGGGCGCGGCAAGGGCGCGCGATCAGGCAGGGCTGCATCATGGCGCAAATCAAGATAGTCCTCTTTTAGGATATGCGCCGCAAACATCCGCAACTGGCCCGTGGTGCGACCGCGCTCCCCCTCAAGGCGCGCCGCGGGCAGGCCCGTTTCGCGGGTCCCAATGTCGGTGATCATCGGGCCGCGCGCTTCAATCTCATCCGCGATTTTGTTGAGAAAGGCAGCGCGCGCAGCGCGGGATGTGACACTATAATCCCAAAATGCAGTTTCAGCGCCCTGAACAGCCTGATCCACCAAAGCCGTGCTGCCTTTTGAAACCGCGTGACCCTGACCATCCACAGGGGCCGATGTAAACTGCCCCTCCCCTGCACGCCAGTGGCCTGCAATCAAATGCTGTCCATGCGGGTGAAATTTTGGCTCAGATCCCATAACGCGCTCCCTTATCACTGGCTGTTGGCGCTATCGTTAAACACCTGCACGCAATGCTGCAAGGGAGGGGCGTCAGGGTTTGCGGGAATTTGTCGCGCAAGCCTGACTTGAAATCAGATCAATCAACGCCAAAACTAGTTTTGTGACGGCGTCATTTTCAGTCATTCGTGCCAATAATGACTGACAAGGGAGTGAGTGATTTGACGCAAAAAATCGGACTGGCCGCAGCCTTGGCCTTTGCAGTTTCGGGCGGGGCAGCATGGGCAAGCGGTGATGCCGCTGCGGGTGAGCGCGCGTTCAACCAATGCGTGGCGTGCCATGTTGTTAAAAACGCAGCAGGTGACACGCTTGCGGGGCGTAATGGGCGCACAGGGCCAAACCTATACGGTGTGGCAGGCGGCCCTGCAGGGGTCGCCGAAGGCTTCCGCTATTCCGCCAGCCTTGCAGCCTATGGTGAGGCGGGCAATATTTGGGATGAAGAATCCTTTGTGGCCTATGTCCAAGACCCGACCGCCTATCTGCGCGAGGCGCTTGGCGACAATGGCGCGCGCAGCGCGATGTCGTTCCGTGTGCGTGGCGACGAAGATGCCCGCAACCTTTACGCCTATCTGCAATCTTTGGCGACTGAGTAACGCCAAACCTTCTCGCGCGGCATGGTCTTTTAGCCATCCGCGCGAGATAAAATCAGAGCGTGTCCGTAAAGCGTGGAGCAGTGGCCATCTTAAGGCGCAACTTACCTGGTCGCGCCAACGTCAATGAACTCATCAACATATGCTTGACCCCTCCGACCCATGACCTCAAGGTTATCGGCTATCTGACACATGGGGAGCTAGGTAAGTCGCGGGCAGGCGGAGTTTACCTTACCGAAACCGACATAAGCGGAAGCAACGCGCACGCGCGGGCGGGAGCAAATACACAGAAATGCGCGCGCGCGGGACGCTCAACAAAAAAGGTGGATAATAGGGTGGACGGCCTGTGTGCATAAATAACTAAGGCCATGAAATATATCATTATAGTTTCATGATTTGGTGCGGGTGGAGGGACTTGAACCCCCACGCCTTGCGGCGCCAGAACCTAAATCTGGTGCGTCTACCAATTTCGCCACACCCGCAACGGCGCTGTCCTTAGCAGAGGCTTTTGCGGAGTGCGAGGGGGAAAATCACCCTTTTTGCAATTTCTCAGAGGCCGCACCGCCCCGCACCAAAGGCTGCGCCACAATTTCGCCTTATTTCTGATGTTACCTCACCACAGAGGCAAAAGCGGGCAAAGAACCGCGTCAAATGCGAGCAAAACAAATGACAATTCCCGTTAGCCCTGCGCTGCTTATGGGGTTGCGCGATTTGGTGCAAAGCCCAATTGACGCAATGCCTGCGCTTGAGACGCAACTCATCATGGCAGATTTGCCCATTCTCACCCTTGAGGGGGCCTTGCCCGCGGAACATCTCTATGTGGGGGATCGTGTCATCACCAATATTGGCGCCCTGCCCCTTCAGGCACTGATGCCTGTGCATATCGCCCAACCCCTGCGCTTGGTGCATCTTGCGGCCTATGCGCTTGGCTCTGACCAGACGCAGCACTGTGATCTCTTTCCCAGTCAATTGTTGAAAACGCGCCACGGTGACAGGCGGCCCGTTCGGTCGATCAGGCCGCAGCTTAAAGCCACAGTTTTCAAACTGATTAAATTTTGTGCGCAGCGCACAAATATGTTGCAAGTCCTCAAATTTCCCTTGAGAGAGAGCAGCGCGAGCGGGCAATCAGATTGCCCCGCCCCGCACAACATGGTGTCAGAAACGCGCAATGCACGCAGGAAAGCGAGGGCCACATGAAAAAAATCGAAGCGATCATCAAACCATTTAAGCTTGATGAAGTGAAAGAAGCGCTTCAGGAAATCGGCATTCAAGGTTTGTCGGTGACCGAAGTTAAAGGGTTTGGCCGTCAAAAAGGTCATACAGAGCTTTATCGCGGCGCGGAATATGTGGTTGATTTCTTGCCTAAGGTGAAAATCGAAGTTGTTCTTTCCGATGATATGGTCGATGGCGCGATTGAGGCGATCATTGACGCGGCGAAGACCGATAAGATTGGGGACGGTAAGATTTTCGTCTCCACCATCGAGCAAGCGATCCGCATCCGCACAGGCGAGTCTGGTGAAGACGCGCTTTAAGGCATGAGGCCAAAATAGCCAGGGTCACTTTGGCCCTATCTCACTCCCCAAAGACCAAAATGTAAGGGAAGGTCACGATGAGCAAAGACAAGGTTCTTAAACTGATCAAAGACGAAGACATCGCATATGTCGATATTCGTTTCACAGACCCGCGCGGCAAGATCCAGCACGTTACCGTGATGTCTGATCTGGTTGATGAAGATTTCCTCGATGAGGGCTTCATGTTTGACGGCTCCTCGATTTCTGGTTGGAAAGGCATCGAAGCCTCCGACATGAAATTGATGGTAGACACAGACAGCGCCTATATTGATCCGTTCTACGCAGAGAAAACCCTGTGCGTGCATTGTAACGTGGTCGAGCCTGACACGGGCGAGCCTTACGAGCGTGACCCACGCGGCACCGCCGTTAAGGCAGAGGCCTATCTGAAATCCACAGGGATTGGCGATGTGGCCTATTTCGGCCCAGAGGCCGAATTCTTCATCTTCGATGATGTGCGTTACTCGGTCGCCCCAAACAAAGTGGGCTACGAAATTGACGCGGTCGCAGCTGCATGGAACACCGATGCTGAGTTCGAGATGGGCAATATGGGCCATCGCGCGGGCCACAAGGGCGGCTACTTCCCTGTGAACCCAATTGATGAAGCCCAAGACCTGCGGTCTGAAATGCTGTCGACCATGAAATCCATCGGGATGAAAGTGGACAAGCATCACCACGAAGTGGCGACCTGTCAGCATGAATTGGGCCTGATTTTCGGGACATTGACCGAACAGGGCGACAACATCCTGAAATATAAATACATCATCCAGAACGTGGCCCATGCCTATGGCAAAACAGCCACCTTCATGCCCAAGCCTATGGCAGGCGATAACGGCACGGGGATGCACGTGAACATGTCGATCTGGAAAGATGGCAAGCCCTTGTTTGCAGGCGACAAATACGCGGATCTGTCAGATGAGGCGCTTTACTTCATCGGTGGCATCCTCAAGCACGCCAAAGCGTTGAACGCGTTCACCAACCCATCGACCAACAGCTATAAGCGTCTGATCCCCGGCTTCGAAGCCCCCGTTCTACGTGCTTATTCTGCACGGAACCGTTCGGGCTGCGTGCGTATTCCATGGACAGAAAGCCCCAAAGCCAAGCGCGTTGAGGCCCGCTTCCCTGATCCATCTGCAAACCCCTACTTGGCCTTCGCGGCCTTGTTGATGGCGGGTCTGGACGGTATTCAGAACAAAATCCACCCAGGTGAGCCTTCTGACAAAGATCTGTATGATCTGCCCCCAGAAGAATTGGCCGAAATCCCAACTGTTTGCGCATCCTTGCGCGAGGCATTGGAAGAGCTGGAAAAAGATCACGACTTCCTGCTCAAAGGCGATGTGTTCACGAAGGATCAAATCGATGCCTATGCCGCGCTCAAGTGGCAGGAGGTCTATGCCTTCGAACACACCCCACACCCTGTGGAATACAAGATGTATTTCTCCTGCTAAGCAGCAGAAATCGAACAAGAAAGGCGCAAGCATTGCTTGCGCCTTTTTTTATCAGAACCGCATGAACCGCTGCATAAGACCCGTAGTCTGGCGCAGACGGCGCTCAGTCGCACGGGCCTGTGCAGGATCACCCCCTGCACCTCGCCGCGCGACATGGTCGGTTGCTTTATTCACCCCACGCCAAACCATCCGCCTTATCACCATACGGATCATTGCCGAAATAAGGTTGCTCATCTCACTCTCAATTGCACCCCCCATAAAACAAGACCCGCAGAACGCGGGCCATGTGAGATGATAACGGGATACTGGGGCGAAATCAGGGCGCGTCATCCTCGAACAAGGTGCCATCCTCATCTGCGTCATCCATATCGAAGGGAAGACCACCCTCCTCCTCCTCTGGGGCTTCTGCGCCCTCCTCGGACAGGTTCAAGCCGCGCGGGCGATTGTCGAGCAGCCCCGCATCGCGCAATTCCTTCACGCCCGGCAAATCACGGGCAGATTCCAAACCGAAATGATCCAAAAACGCAGGCGTTACCACGAATGTGACAGGCCGGCCCGGCGTCATCTTGCGGCGGCCAAATTTGATCCATTCCATTTCAATCAATTGATCAATCGTGCCCCGATTGACCGACACGCCGCGGATTTCTTCAATCTCGGCGCGCGTCACAGGTTGATGGTATGCCACGATTGCCAAGGTTTCGATTGCCGCGCGCGACAGTTTCCGTGTCTCGACCGTTTCGCGGCTCATCAGAAAGCCCAGATCAGCACTGGTGCGCATCGCCCATGCATCCCCCACTTTGACCACATTCACACCGCGCCCCTCATAGCGGCGGCGCAGCAGTTGCAAGGCTTCAGCAGGATCACAGCCATGCGGAAGGCGTGCTTCCATCTCGCGGATTGAGACAGGCTCGGCACTGGCAAAAAGCAAGGCCTCAATCATGCGCTCCTGTTCCGCCAAAGGGGGCGCTTGAAACAGGCTCTTCTCAGGCGTGCTTGAGGGTGCTTCAGCAGGTGTTTCGGGGGAAGTTTTAGGTGTATCCGCCACGCCGCTCATCTTTCATCATCCCTTCGCTTCACTTCAATTGGCGCGAATGTTTCCGCTTGGCGAATGACCAATTTTCCCGCCTTTACCAATTCCAAACTCGCCGCAAATGTGGCCGCGGTGGCAGAGCGGCGTTTTTTCGGATCCATGCCCCACCCATCGGGCAGATAGGTCAAGATATCCGTCCACTCGCCCGCATATCCGATCAGGCCGCGCATCCGCTCTAGGGCTTTCTCCATTGTAAAAACGCTATCGCGATCCATGACAAAGGGGCGAAAATCATCACGGGTTCTTATCCGCGCATAACCTTGCATTAAATCAAGAAGGTTTGCGGTATATTTGACCTTACGTGCATGGGTAACGGCCTCCGGAATGCCACGCACGAAACGATCCCGTCCCAAACGATCCCGCGCCATCAACTTGGCCGCGCATTCGCGCATGGCGCTTAATCGCTCCAATTGGAAGGCCAAATGCGCCGCCAATTCTTCGCCTGACGGGCCCTCTTCTTCGGGATCAGTCGGCAATAAGAGCCGCGATTTGAGATAGGCCAACCACGCGGCCATAACCAAGTAATCCGCTGCCAATTCAATCCGTAATGTGCGCGCTTCTTCCACGAAGGCCAAATATTGCTCGGCCAATCGCAAAACCGATATTTTGCGCAAATCCACCTTTTGCGTGCGCGACAATGTCAGCAATAGGTCAAGCGGCCCTTCAAACCCATCGACATCGACAACCAACGCCTCGGCCGCGCGGCGTTCGGCCACGCTATCCCATTCACCGGGATCGGCGAGAAGATTGTCATTTGCCGCCTCAGGGGGCAGCGCAGGTGTATCGCTCATATTGGGCCTTTTTCGCTTAGGCTGCGAAGTTCGGCATCTATCGCGTATAAGTCAAGCGATGTCGCGGATTTGCACGCCAAAAGTGCCGCCTGCGCGCGTTTTGCCGCGATCCCATCCAACTGACCAGAATGGGCAACGACCTCCTCCATTTCGGGCAGCTTGCCATTGCAATGCAAAATGACATCACAGCCCGCCGCGCGGGCCTGTGTGCTGCGTTCTGCCAAACTGCCGCCAAGCGCCCCCATCGAGATATCATCGGTCATCATCAACCCTTGATACCCAATATCCTCGCGGATCATCCGCATCAGAACAGGGGACAGGGTTGCAGGCAGGTCGGGGTCAAGTGCCTCATATATGATATGCGCGCTCATCCCCATTGGCAGATCAATCAGGGGCCGAAAGGCCGCGAAATCAACCGCCTCCAATTCACTGAGCGCAGCACTGACGCGGGGGCAGCTTAGATGGCTATCTACCTGACCAAGCCCATATCCGGGCAGATGTTTCAAAATCGGGGCCACGCCCGCATCCATCAACCCTTGGGCATAGGCACGGGCAAAGGTTGCAACTGTATCAGGCTCAAACCCGTAAAGGCGATTTTTTAACACCGCATGAGTTTCAGGCCGCGCGACATCCGCCAAAGGCGCGCAATTAACGTCAAACCCCACGGCGCGCATCTCAAGCCCAATATAGGCCGCGCGCAAATATAAGGCGCGCGCAGCCGAGTGCGGGTCACGGCCTGCGATCATATCAAGGGGCGGTGTCCAGTGCCGCCAATGCGGTGGCCCCATGCGCTGCACACGCCCGCCCTCTTGGTCAATCAAAATGGGCGCATCCCACCCAACACAATCGCGCAAGCTATCGGTTAAGGCCCGCAGTTGGTCAGGGTTATCGATGTTGCGCGCAAAAAGAATAAATCCCCAAGGGTTGGCCGCGCGAAAAAACTGCGCCTCACCCGCCGACAAACTTAGGCCCTGGAGGCCAAGGATTGTGGCAGAATAAGGGATAGACATAGCCCTGCCCCCTCACCGAATGGTCGCAGGGATGCAGGCCTGACCCAATGCCAAGAGCGCCGTGCAAAAACGGCGTGCATCATCCACCCCGTCAAACCCCGCGACACGCAGACGGAAGAATTCCTGACCGCCCGAACTGGCCGCCATAATCACGCGACCACGCCCTTCGAAAAAGCCATCATATTGCGCCGCAAGCCGATCCCACTCACGCCGCGCCGCATCGGGGCTGTCAAAGGCGCCAAGCTGCACAACCATGTCCCCCGCGGCAAGGGTTGAAGGATCAATTTCAATGGCGTCATCACGGCTAGCATCAATGGGCACCTGCGCAAGGCTCGGATCCATCGTAAAGGGTCGCGGCGTTGGAATAAGTGATACAGCCACGCCCACGACAGAGGCAGGAATTCTGTCGACCTCAGGCGTAAGATCAGGCTGAGGCGCATTAGGGCTCTCCCCCAAAGCCTCTGCTAAAAGCGCGGTGATCAAATCTTCGGTCGCCTGCGGCACATCCGCGACAGGCGGCGCAGGTGGCCCGATCAAGTCAAAACTGTCAGGCGCGATAATGTCCAATTCAGGCGCGGCTTGGGGCATTTCAGCCTCAGGCGTCACCAAAAGGGTCACATCCTCAATCAAATCAACAGGCGGCGGCGCAAGGATGATTTGCGCTGCTGCAGGCCCCGCCTCACGCCCTGCGGCGATCTCATTCACGGCAAGGCCCATGTGATCTGCCTCAACCCCGCCCGGATCATCCGGCGGCACGCGAAACGGCTCGGATGGTGCGGCAATCACGGGCACACCAAGGGTCTGCCGTTTCAGCGCCTCATATCCCCAATACGCCCCAAGCGCCACCATGGCGACCGACATCAGCCCCATGACCCCAAGACCGAGCTTGCGCACAGACTGCGTGCGTTCGACCTCGGCATGGCTCGCGGTGATCTGATCGGCGGAGGCCTGAAGGTCGGGCATGGCTGTGGCGTTGAGAGGATCCCACCCCGCTTGCGGCATCTGTGGCGCGCGCGCGGATGGGGGATCAAATCTTTGCGGCGGGTTGGCAAAAAGACGCGATGGATCAACCGCCATCCCCCCGACAGAGCGTCTGGCCTGCGCAGAGTTCGCTATGCGCTGAAACGGTCTTTGCGCGGGAGGTTCTTTTTCATAAGCCGCCATGCCTGCCCTTTTCCGCCGTGATGCCCTTTGTTTTATGGGCTTATGTCACGGAACTATCCTGCTCTGCCTCTGGCCTGCGGAGGGTGAAGACGTTTCTCGCCTTACATTTTATCCGCAGGTGCTACCCCTAAGATACCAAGACCGTTGGAAATAACAACGGCTACTGCATCAATAAGGGCCAATTTTGCCGAAGTCGTTGCCAAATCATCTTCTTGCAAAAAGCGCAGATGGGGTGCGGCATTGCCCTTATTCCACAGAGCGTGGAATTCAGCGGCCAGATCATAGAGGAAAAACGCAATGCGATGCGGCTCGTGCGATTGTGCCGCGATCTCGACCACACGCGGCCATTCCGCGAGTTTCGCCACAAGCGCGAATTCAGCAGGATCGTTGATCGCGTCCAGATTTTTGTGATCTATCGCGATGCCCAATTCACCCGCCTTGCGCAGCACCGATTGAATGCGGGCATGGGCGTATTGGACATAGAACACGGGGTTATCTTTGGATTGCTCTAATACCTTGTCGATATCAAAATCCAAAGGCGCATCGTTCTTGCGGGTCAGCATGATAAAGCGCGTGACATCGCGCCCGACCGCCTCGACCACATCGGACAGCATGACGAACGTGCCTGCGCGTTTTGACATCTTAAACGGCTCGCCGCCTTTGAAGAGGCGCACCAATTGCGTCAGCTTAATATCAAGCGGCACCTTGTTTTCAGACAGCGCCGCCACGGCGGCCTTCATCCGTTTGACATAGCCCCCATGATCGGCGCCAAAGACGTCAATCAATTCATCATAGCCACGGGTGACCTTGTCATAATGATAGGCGATGTCAGGGGCAAAATATGTCCATGCGCCATCCGATTTCATAATCGGGCGATCCACATCATCGCCATGCTCGGTGGATTTGAACAAGGTTTGTTCGCGCGGCTCCCAATCCTCTGGGGTTTTGCCCTTTGGTGGCTCTAACACACCGCGATAAATCAGGCCCTTACCCTTAAGGTCTTCAATCGCGGCTTCAATCCGCCCCGTGCCGTAGAGGGATTTTTCACTAAAGAAGTGATCCATTTTCACGCCAAGACTGTCGAGATCAGCCTCGATCAGCTGCATCATGGCCGCGATGGCGAACTCACGCACGGGGGCAAGCCATTCCCCCTCGGGGCGACCAAGATATGCATCCCCAACTTCGGATTTCAGGGCCTGACCCACCTCGATCAGGTAATCGCCTGGATAGGTGCCATCCTCAAAGGACACAGCCTGACCATGCGCCTCGAGATAGCGCAAATACACAGAACGCGCCAAAACATCGACCTGCGCCCCGCCATCATTGATGTAATATTCGCGCGTAACGTCATATCCTGCGTAATCCAACAGGCCGGCCAAAGCATCGCCAAAGACCGCGCCGCGCGTATGGCCCACATGCAAGGGCCCTGTCGGGTTGGCCGACACATATTCGATATTCACCTTGCGCCCCTGCCCGATATTGACGCGGCCATAGGCACCGCGCGCCTGCGCAATGCCGCGCAGCATCTCGCGCCATGTCTGCGCGGAAAGGCGAAGGTTCAGAAAGCCTGGCCCCGCCACATCGGCGGTCTCAATCCGCGGGTCGGCCATCAGGATCGGGGCCAATGCATCGGCGATATCACGTGGCTTTAGCCCTGCTGGTTTTGCCAGAACCATGGCCGCATTCGTTGCCATATCGCCATGGGCCGCATCGCGCGGGGGTTCAACCGCGACATTGGAGAAATCAAGCCCTGCGGGCAACGTGCCTGCGGCCTCCATCTGACCCAAAGCGCCAATCACCAAGGCGCGAATATCGGCAAAAAGCATCATGTTTTATCATCCTGATTGTCTTGAGCCCTGCTCTATCAGGTTGCAGAGCGAGGTCAATGCCACAAGGCCTCTTAGAAGACGCCCCGCAGACCCAAATCACGGTTGAAGATCCGCCGATGGGTTTGCAGTGCGAACCGATCCGTCATGCCCGCGATATAATCGCAAACCAACCGCGCAAGCGTGGTGTCATCTTGCGTTGCGCGCACTTCGGCCTGCCATTGGCGGGGCAGTTGGTCAGGGTGGGCCATCATATGCGGGAATAAATCATTCACGACATCCATGACGATTGCGCGTGTCTCGACCACGCGCGGGGCACGATACATGCGGGCGAACAAAAACGCGCGCACCTCTTTGAGATCAGCAAAAACCTGATCCGAAAACCGCACCATTGCGCGCCCCGCGTGGCGGATATCTTGCGGCGACGCAGGGTCAAGCGCGCCAAGGGCTGTGGTGGCATAGGCAATCACATCCTCAACCAATACCCCGAAAAAGCGGCGCAACGCCTCGTGCCTGCGGCGGGTTGGGTCAATATCGGGATAGGCCCTATCCACCTCGCCAAAACACTGCCCCACAAGGGGCAGCGCCATAATATCAGCCACCTCAAATAGCCCCGCCCTTAGCCCGTCATGCAGATCGTGGTGATTATAGGCGATATCATCCGCAATCGCGGCAATCTGCGCCTCAAGGCTGGCATAGGTGGTCAATTCTAGATCATGGCGCGCGTTATATTCGGCCAAGGCCCAAGGATATGGGGCGGCCAAGGGCCCATTATGTTTCGCAATCCCCTCAAGGCTTTCCCATGTCAAGTTTAGCCCGTCAAAATCCGCATAATGGCGCTCGAGATTGGTGACGATGCGAATGGCCTGCGCATTATGATCGAACCCACCATAGGGCGCCATCAAATCGCAAAGCGCATCCTCGCCCGTATGGCCAAAGGGCGTGTGGCCCAGATCATGGGCCAGCGCAATCGCCTCGGTCAAATCCTCGTTCGCCCCAAGGGCGCGGGCAATCGTGCGGGCCACTTGCGCGACCTCGATCGAATGGGTCAGACGGGTGCGAAAATAATCGCCCTCATGCTCGACAAAAACTTGAGTCTTATGCTTGAGGCGGCGAAAACTAGAGGCATGGATGATGCGGTCGCGGTCGCGCTGAAAGCAAGACCTGTGCCCACTTTCCGCCTCGGGGTAGAACCTGCCGCGACTGTCGCTCGGAGTGCAGGCATAGTTTGCGCTCATGATCCCCATCCTTGCCGTTTCAATTTGGCGGTCTTATATTGGAAAACACACTGTTCTAACAGCCCGCAATCACAGCAAATTTTGCCCAAACGAGATGGCGATGGATTTGAACCTACCTCCCAAAGTAACCCCCCGCGCCTTTGCGCGTCTGGCCGAGATTAACGCAGATACACCTGCCCCGAAGGCGCTACGCGTGGCAGTTGAAGGGGGCGGGTGTTCTGGCTTTCAATATGATATTCGGCTTGATGATCCCGCCGAGGGTGATCTGATCTTGGAGGATGCAGGCCAAAAGGTTGTGGTTGATGAAACCTCGCTGCCGTTTTTGGCCAATGCCGTGATTGATTTTTCCGAAGAATTAATTGGCGCGCGCTTTGTGATTGATAATCCAAATGCCGCGTCATCCTGCGGCTGTGGGATTAGCTTTTCTCTTTAACCCATTGATTAAAAAGGCCTGCGCTTATGAAAATAGCCACATTTAATATCAATGGGATCAAAGCGCGCATAGATGCCCTGCCGCAATGGTTGGATGAGGCGGCCCCTGACGTGGCGCTATTGCAAGAGATCAAATCGGTTGACGACGCCTTCCCCCGCGAGATTTTCGAGGAGCGGGGTTATAACGTGGAAACCCATGGTCAAAAAAGTTTCAACGGCGTGGCCATTTTGTCAAAATATCCGCTCGAAGATGTGATCCGCGGCCTGCCCGGTGACGCGGAGGATGAGCAGGCACGTTGGATTGAGGCCACAGTGGTCGGTCAAAAGGCGCTGCGGATTTGCGGGCTTTATCTACCCAATGGCAATCCCTGCCCTGGCCCGAAATATGAGTACAAATTGGCGTGGATGGCGCGGATGCAGGCGCGTGTTACCGAACTTTTAACGGAAGAAACCCCCGTTTTGTTTGCAGGGGATTACAATATCATCCCCCAAGACGAAGATGCCGCCCGCCCCGATGCATGGCGCGAAGATGCATTGGCGCGTCAAACCAGCCGCGAGGCGTTTCGCAAAATCGTGAACCTTGGCCTGACAGATGCGTTTCGTGCACGGGTGCAAGGTGGCGACAATTATTCGTTCTGGGATTACCAAGCGGGGGCGTGGAACCGCAATGATGGGATCCGCATTGATCACATTTTGCTGTGCCCCTACGCGGCTGATCTTTTGCAAGATGTTGGAATAGATCGTGAAATCCGCGCGCGTGAAAAACCATCAGATCACGTGCCTGTTTGGGTTGAACTGGCCGCCTGATTTCCAGCGCCCCGCGATTTAGCCTATTCGCGGCATTTGCCCCCCCAATTTGGTCGAATTTAAGCACCTCTGCCGCCATTTGGCGGTCTAGGTTTGGTGCAAGGTAAGGATCATCTCAACGGGAGGTATGGATGTCTGAAACAGCGCGGGTCGTGATTATCGGGGGTGGTGTTGTGGGGGCATCCGTTCTCTACCACCTCGCCAAAGCGGGTTGGACAGATAGCCTTTTGATCGAACGGTCTGAACTGACCTCGGGCAGCACATGGCACGCAGCGGGCGGGTGCCACACCATCAACGGTGATCCAAATGTCGCCAAGCTTCAGAAATACACGATTGATCTTTATAAAGAAATTGAAGAACTGTCAGGTCAGGCCACAGGCTTTCACATGACAGGTGGGGTGATGTTGGCCTCCACGCCTGAGCGGTTTGATTGGTTGAAATCCATCTCTGCCAAAGGGCGCTATCAGGGTATTGAAGCCGAAGTAATCACCCCCGAAGAGGCGCATGAGCTGATGCCGCTTCTGGATCCGCGGCAGTTTACGGGCGCTTTGCGCACCGTTGTAGATGGCCATCTTGACCCTTCTGGTGTGACCTATGCCTATGCCAAATCCGCCAAAATTCTTGGGGCCAGCTATCAGACACACCGCATGGTGACGGGCATCATGCGTGGGCGCGATGGTGGTTGGATCGTTCAAACCGACAAGGGCGATATCGCCTGCGAGCATGTGGTGAATGCAGGCGGGCTTTGGGCGCGCGAAGTGGGGCGCATGGTGGGCCTTGAACTGCCCATCTTGGCGATGGAGCATATGTATCTCATCACCGAAGACATGCCCGAAGTGGCCGAGATCAACGCAAAAACGGGCCGCGAAGTGATCCATGCGGTCGATTTCGATGGCGAGCTGTATTTGCGCCAAGAACGTGGCGGGATGCTTATGGGCACCTATGAGAAGGCCTGTGTTCCATGGTCGACCCGCAACACGCCGTGGGAATTCGGGCATGAACTGCTACAACCCGATATTGACCGCATCGCGCCAAGCCTTGAGGTGGGGTTTGAACATTTCCCCGCCTTTGCGAATGCGGGCATCAAACAAATCATCAATGGCCCCTTCACCTTTGCCCCCGATGGAAACCCGTTGATCGGGCCTATTCGCGGACTTGAGGGGATGTGGTCAGCCTGCGGGGTTATGGCGGGCTTCAGCCAAGGCGGCGGTGTCGGTCTGGCGCTGGCCAATTGGATCACCCAAGGGGATCCTGGCTTTGACGTGTGGGCGATGGATGTTGCGCGCTATGGCGATTGGACGACCCTCAGCTACACCAACCCGAAAGTGCAAGAAAACTATTCGCGGCGGTTCTCCATCAAATTCCCGAACGAGGAATTGCAGGCCGCCCGCCCCCATAAGACCACGCCAATTTATGATCGCATGGTCAGGCTTGGCGCGCAGATGGGTGAATCTTGGGGACTTGAAGTGCCGCTTTGGTTTGCGCCCGAAGGTGTGCGGGATCAATTTTCATGGCGGCGCTCAAGTGATTTTGACCATGTTGGGGCCGAGGCGCGCAACCTGCGCGAGGCTGCGGGCCTGTTGGAAATCTCGGGCTATTCGAAATTTCGGATCGCGGGCGCGGATGCAGGCGCGTTTCTTGACCGCGTTTTGACCTGTGCCCTGCCCAAACCCGGTCGGATGACGTTGGCACCGATGTTGAAGGAAAATGGCAAGCTGCAAGGTGATCTCACCTGCGCCTGCGTAGATCCTGAGACTTATATGCTGTTTGGCTCTGGCATGGCTGAAAATTTCTATGCCCGTTGGTTCGAGGCCCAAAAATTGAGCACCGAAGACATCACCATTGAAGTGATCGGTTTAGGCCTTTGCGGGCTGCATATTGCAGGGCCAAAAGCGCGGGACATACTTGCGCAAATTGCCCCTGATATGGCGAAGATGCGCTTTATGGATTTTGCGAAAATGGATGTGTCCATGGCCCCCGCCTATGTCGGGCGGGTCAGCTTTACGGGGGATTTGGGATATGAGATTTGGATGCGCCCAGAATTCCAGCGCCAAATTTTTGAGGCCTTGTTGCGCGTTGGGGCGGATCACGGGCTGCGTCCTATCGGTCTGCGGGCGCTCAATTCTTTGCGTTTGGAAAAGAACTTTGGCGGATGGGCGCGCGAATATCGCCCCGTCTATGGCCCGCTTGAGGCCCGTCTTGATCGGTTTGTGGCTTATAACAAACCCGCTGATTTTATCGGCAAAGCCGCAGCCTTGGCCGAGCGGGAGACGGGCGGAGCTTTACGCCTAATGAGTTTCGCAATTGACGCACATGATGCCGATGTGATCGGGGATGAGCCAATTGATTTTCAGGGGAAAACCATCGGTTGGGTTACATCAGGCGGCTATGCCCATGCCAGCGCGACATCGGTTGCGATGGGATATGTGCCGAAGGAATATGCCGATCAGGCGGATGGCTTCACCATCGAGGTTTTGGGCCATTCCCTAAAGGTCACGCCCCTGCCCCAGCCCCTGTTTGACCCAGAGGCCAAGGTGATGCGCGCGCCTTAATCGGCGCGCCCTCCCTGCTCTGCGGTTAATGACGGGGAGGGTCTATCAGCCTATCGTTAAAACAGGCTTAACGGCTCAGCGATAGGCATGCAGGCGACCATCTGCGCTGACCACATAAAGCGTATCATTGACAACGATGGGTTGGCTTGCTGCCCCGCCGCGCAGGGTAAGGCTGCCATCAAGTGCGGCACCTGTTTCAGGGTCAAAACGCAGAATTTCCCCATCGCCCGTGGCCAAGATCAAATGACCACCTGCCAAAATCGGCCCGTAATAGGTAAACACGGCCTTGCGGCGGCGCTCGCGGCGGGCCTCGTAAAGGGGCAATTCGGTTTCCCAAATCATCTCACCAGTCGCTTGATCAAGACGGATCAACGCACTGCGGTCAGATACGAAAAACACGGAATTTCCTGCAACGATCAGACCCGAATAGGCCCCTTCTGTCGCTGTCCAAAGACGCGCGCCTGATCCCGCATCGATCGAGACAACGCGGCCAGACAGATTGCCCGCATAAAGCCTGCCCCCCACCACAACGGGGTCAGAGGTGATATCGTTGATATAATTATAAGCCACACCGATCCGCTCACCCGCGATGGCACCCGACCAAACCCGCACGCCCGATTGGCGCAGCACGCCTGTCAACTCGCCCGAGCCAAAGGGAAACACGACCAAGCGCGAGGTCAGCGCAGGGGATGGGCTGCCTGACAAGACTGCAGCGGCCCCAGTTGCGGGGATTTCCCACCGCACACGCCCCGTGGCCGCATCCACGGCATAGGCCTGATCATCACGGCCCGTCACATAAACAACGCCGCCCGCCACGGTTGGTGCGCCAAGCGTTGCCCCAAGACGTTGACGCCATGAAATAGCACCGCTTGCGGCATCAATGGCCAGCAATTCACCATATCCGGTGGTTGCAAAAATCTGATCCCCTGCGGCGCCAATCCCGCCGCCAAAGACACCGCCATCGCGTTCGCTTGCAGGGGTCAAATCAGTGCGCCAAATCACGGCTCCCTCGGGCGAGGTCGCCTGAAGCCCTGCATCACTATCAAGCGTAACAATCGCGCCATTTGTGAAAATCGGGTCAGCGGTCAGTCGGGTGCGTCTGCCATTACCTTGGCCAATATCCGTTGACCACAACAGGCTTGCTGATTGCGAGAACCCAAGCGCAGGGATCGCATTCGCGGCATTCGCACCGCGCAATGGCCAATCCGTCAAACGTTGCGCCGTTGGTTGCGTGAAAGGCACGAGGGCCGCATCCGTCGCCTCAGCGGTGGCATCCACCCCTTCCTCGCTTGGCAGGGTTTGCGCCAAAGGCACGCGTGTCCCGAACCGTTCACCTTGCAAGATCGGCTCGCGCTCACAACCCGTCAAAAGGGCGAAAGCGATGAGGCTGACACCGCAGAGCCGCGCCACAGGTTTTGCGTAAGAAACGGTATTGTGCATGAAACCTGTCCCTTTATTCAGATGACGCGCTTTGGCCCGTGATCGTAGCGCCACTTTGCAGCGCGAAAATCAACGCGCTGATCCGCTGACGCTGTGACAGGGTCACAACGGATTGCTCAGACAAGGCCTCAAGTGCTGCAATCGCCCCCTCTTTATCGCCCGCCTTTAACAGTTCTAGCGCCTGCATTTCACGCGCGATGCCTGCGAAAGGCGCACCATCCTCGGCCAAACGCGCCAATGTTGCATCGACCAATCCCTGATCCGCCAAGGGGGCAAGGATATGGGCGCGCAACAGGGCCAGATCGCGATAACGCGGCAAGAGATTGGGTGCATCTGCAATCGCGCGCAACGCCGCTGCAGCGGCCACCAGGTCGCTTTCGCTGAGGTCTGAGGCACGTATGAAAGCCAATAGCACCTCTTGATTGCTGCGGCTTGGAGTGATCTCAGCGAGGGCCGCAGCGCGGGCCTCGGCATCGGGCAGATCAAGGGCGGCGATCACCGCGTCCCCAAAATCACGCGCCGCTGCAAGATCGCGATTTGTGCTGATCTCGCGATAGGTCGCGGCCCCGACCAATGCGACAACAGCCAAAACGCCAATCCAGCCCCACCTTTTGAGCGCGCGAAACAGCTGATCGCGGCGCAATTCTTCGGTGACTTCATCAATGAAACTGTCGCTTTGGCTCATGCTGTGCCGTTCTCTCTTTGAAATCAAAACCCACGTGCTTCACTTAACGCGAAGCACAGAGCTTTGCCAAGTGCAACCGCGCCCAAACGGCGTATTCGCAACAGATGGTCAAATTCTGTCACAAAATAAAAACTAAACCATTCCGTTCATTCTTGCGGACGTAGGTATAAAAGACTAATCTAAACTCAACAGTTCACTCGTATGAGACAGAAAGCGTTACCCAGCCAAACGCAGAACACAAAAGATCAGCGGGCGTGATCAAATCATATATCCGCCCCGAAAAGAGGTTATTTAATGCGCATTTTTCCAGTCATCACGGCCCTTTTGGTCTGCGCGGCGCTTTATGTGCTGATTTTTCAGCGCGATGCCTTGATGGGGCGCGACAGTGAAAGCCCTGCGGCGGCTGAGGCCGCGCAAATGGACAGCGGCACATTTGGGGATGCGATGCGCGTAGTGATTTTGCCAAGCCACGCTGAGGTGATTTCCGATGCCGTGCGCCTGCGCGGGCGATCCGAAGCCGCGCGCTTTGTTGAGATTCGCGCAGAAACCTCGGGTCGGATTATTTCAGACCCGATCAAGGCGGGCCAATCCGTGACCGCAGGTGATATTCTGTGCCAAATCGATGAAGGCACCCGCGCCGCAGCCCTAGCCGAGGCTGAGGCCGCGCGCAGCACCGCTGAGGCGCAACTTGCAGCCGCGCAAATTGACGCCAATGCCGCAACCCGCTTGAGTGAGAGCGGTTTTGCCTCTGAAACACGCGCGGCCAGCGCCGCAGCCAGCCTTAGCAGTGCAGAAGCCGCCTTGCGCTCGGCTGAGGCGGCCATTGATCGCGCTGCAGAAGAACTGGCCCGGATAGAAATTCGCGCCCCCTTCAACGGGCTGTTGGAAAGCGACACTGCCGAACTGGGCACATTGATGCAGCCGGGCGCATTATGCGCCACGGTGATTGATCTTGATCCCATCAAATTCGTTGGGTTCCTGCCCGAGGCTGAATTGGCGCGTATCAGCATCGGCCAACTGGCGACCACACGGCTGGTGAATGGGCGTGAGGTGGACGGGATTGTGCGATTTGTTGCGCGTTCTGCTGATCCGCAAACCCGCACCTTCCGCGTTGAGATTGAAGCGGAAAACCCCGATCTCAGCATTGGGGATGGCCAAAGTGCCGATATCGCCATTGCCACCGAAGGGACAGCCGCCCATTTGGTGCCAAGTTCTGCGCTGACTTTGGATGATCAGGGTGATTTGGGGCTGCGTGTTGTGGCCGAAGATAATCTTGTTGCCTTTTACCCCGTCACCCTCCTGCGCGACACGCCTGATGGTGCCTTGGTCACAGGGCTGCCTGACCAGGTCGACATCATCATTGTCGGGCAGGAATTTGTCTCACACGGGGGGCAGGTCGTGCCTGTCTCGATCCAGGACATCCCCACAGGCCAAAACGCCACGATTGATGCAGCGCGATCCGCACTTGGAGGGGCACAATGACCGGGATCATCGATTGGGCCGCCGCCCGTGCGCGGATGGTCTTGGCCTTTATCGTTCTGTCGCTGACGGTTGGCGCCGCCGCCTATGTGGGACTGCCCAAAGAGGGTGAACCTGACATTGATATTCCAGGTTTGTTTGTTTCTGTCCCCTTCCCCGGCATTTCCGCCACAGATAGCGAGCGTCAATTGGTGCGTCCGATGGAGGCAGAGTTTCAAGACCTCGATGGCTTGAAATCCATCAACTCCACCGCCGCCGAAGGGTATGCGGGGATCTTTATCGAGTTTGAATTTGGGTGGGATAAATCCGCAACCATTGCCGATGTGCGCGATGCCATGAACCGCGCCGAGACGCAATTCCCACAAGGGGCGGAGAACTATTCCATCAATGAAATCAATTTTTCGGAATTTCCAATCATCATCGTAGCGCTGTCTGGCAACGCGCCCGAGCGCACATTGATCCGCCTTGCGCAGGATTTGCAAACACGGCTTGAGGGGTTGTCGCCTATTCTGGAGGCGGGGATTGCAGGCGCGCGCGATGAGATGTTGGAGGTCTTGATCGACCCGCTCTCGCTAGAGGCCTATAATGTCACGGCGCAGGAATTGATTTCGGCGGTTGTGAACAACAACCAATTGATCGCGGCAGGCGTGGTCGACACCCCAACGGGTGCCTTGTCTGTGCGCATTCCATCCTCGTTTGAAAGCCCGCAGGACGTTTATGATTTACCGGTCAAGGTAAATGGTGATCGCGTTGTGACCTTGGGTGATTTGGCGCAAATTCGCCTCACCTATGAGGATCGCACCGGCGCTGCACGCTTTAACGGCAATCCCACCATTGCGCTTCAGGTCGTCAAGCGCCAAGGGTTTAATATTATCGACACCGCCGAATTGGTGCGCCAAGAAGTGGCCGCCTTCGAGGCGGAATGGCCCGAAGAATTGCGTGCCGCTGTTCATATCACCACCTCCTTGGATCAATCCAACACAGTTGCCTCAATGGTTGGGCAGCTTGAAGGTTCAGTCCTAACCGCAATCGCGCTTGTGATGATCGTTGTTCTGGCCACGCTTGGCACAAGATCGGCGCTTCTTGTGGGCTTTGCAATCCCCACCTCATTCTTATTGTGCTTTATCTTTTTGGGCATCATGGGCATCGCGGTGTCAAATATCGTAATGTTCGGCCTGATCTTGGCTGTAGGGATGCTCGTTGATGGCGCGATTGTTGTGGTCGAATATGCCGACAAACGCCTTGCGGAGGGCGCGCGCCCCATGCAGGCCTATACAGATGCCGCAAAGCGGATGTTCTGGCCCGTTATATCTTCGACCGCGACCACGCTTTGCGCCTTTCTGCCAATGTTATTCTGGCCCGGGGTTCCGGGTGAATTTATGGGGATGCTCCCCGTCACTTTAATCTTTGTTCTGTCCGCCTCTCTGATTGTGGCGCTGGTCTATCTGCCCGTGATGGGGGGCGTTGCCGCCCGTCTGTCGCGCAGCGTGGATCGCTTTGGTGGGCTGTTGATGCGCCTTGTGCCAAGTCGCGCCATTCGAATTGCTCTTGCGGTTGTGGTGGGGTTTGCCCTGTTTCAATCCGCCTTGATGGTTATGCGCGGCGGTGGTGCGGGGCCAGACACCCCCGCCCTTCTTGCAATCCTGCCGGGCGTTTTGGCTTTTTCGGTTACAGGTTTGGTTTTGTCGGTTGTCATGGGCACATTGATCCGCCCGCGCGTGGTAGAACGGGTTGAGGGCGGATATAAGCGCACAAGATTGGGCCTGCTGATAGAGCGTTTGGTGGGCAACCCGGTTGCCCCCGTTTTGACCATTGCCGCGGTTTTGGGCTTTGTTGTCGTGACCTTCAGCTATTACGGGGCCAACAATAACGGCGTGGATTTCTTCGTGGAGACCGAGCCTGAAAACGCAATTGTCTATGTGCGCGCGCGCGGCAATCTGTCGGTCGAAGAAAAAGATGCTTTGGTCGCACAGGTCGAGGCACGGGTGCTTGGCTTTGAGGGCGTGCGCGATGTCTTTGCCTTTTCAGGTGATGGCGGATTGAACAATAACACAGGCGGCGCAAGCGCCCCTGAGGACACAATCGGTCAGGTTCAAATCGACCTCGCCCCTTGGGGAACGCGGGCCGATGGCAATATCATCCTTGATGCGATCCAAGCGGAGTTGGACACCATTCCCGGCATTCATACCGAGATATTCGAGCAGGCCAATGGCCCTGCCAATGGTAAGCCGATTGATCTCGAACTAACAGGCGATGACTGGGTGCAGCTTCAGCAAGCTACCGCAGACGTTCACGCCTATTTCGAGAGCCTCGAGGGGCTGACCCTCATCGAAGATACGCTGCCCCTTCCGGGGATTGATTGGCAGATCAATGTCGATGTCGAGGCCGCAGGCCGCTATGGTGCGAATGTGGCCACAGTGGGCGCTATGGTGCAATTGGTCACGCGCGGGATTTTGCTTGATCGGATGCGCGTGCCTACATCTGATGATGAGATAGAAATCCGCGTGCGTTTTCCAGAAGATGCCCGCGTTCTGTCGACCTTAGACACTTTGCGCGTGCGCACCGCAGATGGATTGGTGCCGCTGTCAAATTTCGTCACATGGGAACCCGTGCGCCGTTTAGCCGAGATCAAACGCCTTGATCAATCGCGCATATTCCAAGTGAAGGCCGATGTTATCTCGGGCCTTATGCGGGTGACGATCGGGGATCGTGACTTGGGATTGCTGCGCAATGCGGCGCCTGAACACGCCAACAGGCCCGCTGAATTCAGCATAGATGGGCGCGACTATGTGCTTCATTCCTTGGCCGAAGGCGTGAGCCGCGCCGAGTTTGACGATGCATTGAACGGCGATGTTACCCTGACGGCTATCACGGCCAATGAACGGATTGCCCATATTACCGCCGCATTAGAAACAGGCACGATTTTGCCCGATGGCGTGAATTGGCAATGGGGCGGCGACCAAGCCGAGCAAGCCGAAAGTCAGGCCTTCTTATCTCAGGCCTTTGCGGCCTCATTGGGCTTGATGTTCATCATCCTGCTGGCGCAGTTCAATTCGTTTTACAATTCGGTTCTGGTGCTTCTGGCGGTTGTCTTGTCGACCGCAGGGGTATTGATCGGGCTTTTGACCATGGGGCAAAGCTTTTCGATCATCATGACGGGCACGGGCATTGTCGCCTTGGCGGGGATTGTGGTGAACAATAACATTGTTCTGATTGACACCTATCAAGAATATAACCGCTATCTGCCCCCGATTGAGGCAATCATCCGCACAGTCGAGGCTCGCATTCGCCCTGTTCTTTTGACCACCATCACGACGATGGCGGGGCTTGCGCCGATGATGCTTGGCATCAGCCTTGATTTTGCAAATGGCGGTTACACCATTGATAGCCCGACTGCCCTGTGGTGGAAAAACCTTGCCACGGCAGTGGTCTTTGGATTGGGCATTGCCACAGTTCTGACCTTGGTCTTCACGCCATCGCTTTTGGCGGTGCGGGTCTGGTGGAATGAAATATTAGGCTGGATTGCGCAGGCCTTGGCGCGCATTGGCGCGGCGCGCTTGTCACAGCGCACCCAAGATTACGCTTTGGCGCGCGCGGCATTGGAAACGGCAAACCCCCTCATCTTGTGGGAGGATGACACAGCCGAAGATCAAAAAACACAACCTGCAGGCCCGACCGTTCACGCCGCACAGTAAAGGCAATCGCGCCCCTTATTGGGGCGCGCGTTCCTGTTCACTCATCTGCCGCGCCCACATGGCCGCATAGCGGCCACCTGCTGCAACCAAATCTTCGTGACGGCCCCGTTCCACAACAACGCCTTTTTCAAGCACCATGACCAAATCTGCATCCACCACAGTCGACAGGCGATGCGCGATCATGATCACGCTGCGCCCTTGACCAAGCGCGCGCAATTGGCCCTGTATCTCGCGCTCGGTTTCCGTATCAAGCGCCGATGTCGCCTCATCGAGCAAAAGAATGGGGGGATCTTTCAACAAGGTGCGCGCAATCCCCACGCGCTGCTTTTCACCACCAGAGAGCTTTAAGCCTCTCTCCCCCACGATTGTCTCATAGCCTTCGGGCAGGCTTTCGATGAAATCATGGATTTTCGCGGATTTTGCGGCGGCCTCAACCTCGGCACGGGTGGCATTGGGACGGCCATAGGCGATGTTGTAGAAAATCGTATCATTGAACAAAACCGTGTCCTGCGGCACTACGCCAATGGCATCATGCAGCGAGCTTTGCGTCACCTTGGCGACATCTTGCCCGTCAATCACAATCTGGCCTTTTTGGGGATCGTAAAAGCGGAACAATAAGCGCCCAATGGTGGATTTTCCCGACCCAGACGGCCCAACCAGTGCCACGCTTTGACCCGCCTCTAGGGTGAAATCCACCCCGTGCAAAATCGCGCGCGTGCTTTCATAGGAAAAATCAATGGCGCGGAATTCCACTTTGCCACGGCTCACCTTCAGCTCTTGCGCATCAGCGGCATCATGCACATCGGCGGGCTGCTCAAGCAACGTGAATAATTCGCCCATATCAACCAAAGCCTGTCGAATTTCGCGATAGACTGTGCCCAAGAAATTCAATGGCATGGTGATTTGGATCATAAACGCGTTGACCATGACGAAATCGCCCACAGTCAAATCGCCCCGCTCAACCCCATGGGCCGCCATGATCATCACAATCACAAGACCCGTGGTGATGATCAATGATTGGCCGAAGTTTAGAAACCCGAGCGAGTAATTGGTCTTGATCGCCGCCTCTTCATAGCCCGCCATCGCGCGGTCATAACGCTGTGCCTCACGCTCTTCAGCGTTGAAATATTTCACGGTTTCAAAATTCAAAAGACTATCGACCGCCTTTTGATTGGCATCGGTGTCCTGATCATTCATTTGGCGGCGAATTTTGACACGCCATTCTGTCACCTTAAAGGTAAACCAAACATAGAGGGCAATGGTCACAATCAGAACCGCCAAATAGCTGATGTCAAACACCGTGGCGAGGATGATCCCCGTCAGAAGTAATTCAAGGACCAGCGGCCCGATTGAGAACAGCAAAAACCGCAAAAGAAAATCTACGCCCTTGACCCCGCGCTCGATAATGCGGCTTAGCCCGCCTGTGCGCCGCGTGATGTGAAACCGCATCGATAAGGCGTGGATATGGCGGAAGGTTTCAATCGCGATCATGCGCAGGGCGCGCTGCCCAACACGGGCAAAAATCACATCGCGCAATTGTTGAAAGCCAACATTTCCCGCGCGCGCGACCCCATAGGCCACTGTCAGGCCAACCGCCCCAAGGCCAAGAGCCCAAGCAGGGCTTGGGGCATCGCCCCCAAGCGCATCTACGGCGGCCTTATAGGCAAAAGGCCCCGCAACCGCGACCAATTTGGCAACCACCAAGGCGGCAAGGGCAAAGACAACCCGATATTTTACCCATGGCATCTCTTTGGGCCAGAGATAGGGCCCCACCTTGCGCAAGGTGATCATGCTAGAGGCGCGACTTTCAGGATCAATCGCTGGCCCGTTTGTATGTGGTGCTGTCATTATTTGGAGACTCGGATTTGGTCAGGTGACCCAAACGTAAAGAAGCGGGGCGCTGATGACCAGAGCCCCGCTTGAGCGATCCCGCCCCTACCCCCGCGACCTATTGCGCAGGGATGGTGAAGACCTGACCCGGATAAATCAAATCGGGATCCCGAATTTGGTCGCGGTTGGCATTGAAAATCTGAACATAATCAAAGCCAGACCCTAGCATATTTTCGGCAATTCCCCATAGCGTAAAGCCACGTTCAACTGTCACCACACGAATGGCGTTTTGCGCGCCACCTGCGGCATCCGCAATCTCAGCCGCAGCCTCGCGGATAAAGCTGGTTTCAGACCGCGCGATCACTGTGCCATCCGCGGCCAGTTGATCTATGCGCAGATCATAAGCACCTGCGGCAACATTGGCGACATCGGCGCGCCATGTGCCATCTTCGGCGCCTGTCACCTCAGCCACAAGCGCGTTGTTGAGGTAAACCCGCAAAGCAGCGCCGCTATCGGCACGCCCCGCAATTTGAACATCCCCCGCACTGGAATAGCTGACCGTGTCAATGCTGAGGGCCGCGCCATCGGTGCTGCCACCTTGCACTAGCGAAACCTCCTGCCCGTCTGATTGCAGAACGATGGGCGTTGTGGTGCTTTGGGTCACTGTTTCCGCCTCGTCTGTGGCCTCTGCAACAGTCACAGGCGCGGCAATTGGGGCCACGACCAAGGTTTGTGCTGCAGCCACCCGCGCACCTGTCTCATCGGTCGCTTCAACCGACAAAAGACGCGGACTGTCCGAAGGGGCAAGTTTGGACAAAAGCACGAAATTGCCGGCTCGATCCGCAGTAGCATCCGCGCTATCTACCCCATCCAGCAAAAGATAAATCTCGGCATTAGGCATCGAGCTGCCGGCGATCACGGTCATGCCATCGGGCGAGACACGGATAACATCCAAAACAGGCGCGGTCGTGACCACGGCCTCAGCCACATCAGCCGCCTCCTGCGCCGTAGAAGGTGTTTCGGGCGCAGTGGTTTCATCGCTCGCGGTTTCAGCAGCAGTGGTTTCTTCTGTGACCTCAGAGCTGACTTCTTCCGCAGCCGCTTCTACTGCGGTTTCAGAAGCAGCTGTTTCCTCTACGACCTCTGTACTGATTTCTTCCGATGCCACTTCTACTGCGGTTTCCGAAGCAGCGGTTTCCTCTGTAACCTCTGTACTAACTTCTTCCGCTGCCACTTCTTCTGCGGGCTCTGGCGCTGCCGTGCCGTTTGTGGCGTCATCTGCCGCGGCAGGCGCCTCTGCTACGGCCTCCTCACCAGCGCGGTCTTCGTTCACCACTTGCCAGCCCAAATAACCCAAAGCGGCGATGGCAAGGGCGATGATGCCCATCCCAAGCCCCGACAAGCCACCCGCAACTTTTGACCCGTTTGCCATATTTTCTACCTTCATGATCGCACCGCATTGCGAGCGTAAATATTTATCCCCAATCCGAAGGGCTTGCGCACATATTGCACCACGCTTAGTACCATCCGCAAGATGTTGCGAAACCTATCTGTCACAAAACTGCGCCACACTAACATCGCCGCAACAGTTGAGCCCTTTGTCGAACGCGGCTATCACAGAACCGACCCAATATGCAAAACCCAAAGGATAGGCCCGATGCGCGATTTTTCAGTTTGTGTTTTTTGTGGCGCGCGGGACGGGGCAAATCCCCTTTATGCAAAGGCCGCGCGCGACTTAGGCCTTGGGATTGCAAAGGCGGGAATGCGCCTTGTTTACGGGGCTGGTGATGTTGGGCTGATGGGGCATATCGCCCGCGCCGCGCAAGAAGCAGGTGGTGACACATTCGGGGTCATCCCAACCCATCTGATGGCCCGCGAGGTCGGCAAACGCGACCTGACGCGTTTTGTCATCACCGAGACAATGCATGAGCGCAAAAAGGTGATGTTCATGAATTGCGATGCGGTCGTGATGATGCCAGGCGGCGCTGGTAGCTTGGACGAGTTTTTTGAAGTGCTGACATGGCGGCAATTGGGACTCCATGATAAGCCCATTATCCTCATGAACACCGCAGGCTATTGGGACAGGTTGACCCATCTGTTGCACCATATGGTCACAGACGGCTTTGCCGATGCCAGCCTGTTGGGCTTTGTTGAAACGGTAGATACGCCTGCCGACACTTTGGCGCGGCTCTCTGCCTATCGCGCTGCCTGAGGGCGCATAGCCCCTACCGAATAGATTGCGAGTCCTGACCAGATCATTAGAAACGTAATTGTATGCCAAAGCGTCATAGCTTCGCCAAAAATGAAAACAGCCACGCTGAATTGTATTGTGGGATTAAGATATTGCACTAATCCGATTGTCGATAATGCAGTACGTTTCGAAGCATAAGAAAAAAGTATCATCGGTATAGCCGTCAGCGGCCCTGACAGTATCAATAAAATCAATTCTGTAAGGTCGGGAGAAAAGCCACTTTTGGTAGAATAGAGCCATGCAAGGTATGCCATAGCGAGTGGCATCAGTAGTGATACCTCTGCTGTCACCGAAACTACGGGTCCAGCAATTACGTGACGTTTAATTAAGCCATAAAAACCGAAGCTGAATGCCAAAATCAATGAAATCCAGGGCGCGACACCCAAGCCTAAGGTTAGTTGTACCACCGCAAGTCCCGCCAACGATACAGCGATCTTCTTTGATCTCGTAAACGGCTCTTTTAAAATGAATGCCCCAAGCGCTACGGCCACCAGCGGAAATATATAAAAACCGAGCGAACTTTGCATCAGATGGCCAAGATTTACCGAAACGATAAAAAAATACCAATTTGTTGAAACCAAAACTGCAGCAGCAAATACTTGAGATAACGAACGTTTGTTAGAAAGCACGACGCGCAATTCGCCAAGACGGGACTGGATTGATAAAACTATAACAAAGCAAACAGCTGACCATATCGTGCGGTGCGCAAGGACTTCTGAGGAAGTAATGTCCGACAGTAATTTATAATAAAGCGCGGAGAAGCCCCAAATCACGCAGGCCCCCACCATCGCCAAAACGCCTTTGGTGGCCTCTGTCATGAAGCATCGCCTTCGGTTCTGTGATTATGATCACATGTGAGGGGGGATTACGGGGGAGGTCAAGGGGGGCATTTGCGATCGATGCCCACCTTTGCATTAAATCTGACGAGAAAAGAAAAAACCCCCCGCTTTCGCGAGGGGTTATTGGTTCAATGAACGCTGCCTTCAAAGGGCTTAGCCCATCCGAGAGGCCACGTTTTCCCAATTCACGAGGTTGTTCAGGAAATTGTCCAAATAGGCAGGGCGCTTGTTGCGGTAGTCGATGTAATAGGAATGCTCCCACACATCGCAGCCCAACAGAGCCGTTTGACCAAAGCAGAGCGGGTTCACGCCGTTTTCGGTCTTGGTAACCTTAAGGCCGCCATCTTTGTCCTGCACCAACCAGCACCAGCCCGCACCAAACTGACCAGCGCCTGCGGCGGCGAAATCAGCCTTGAACTGATCAACCGAGCCAAAACTATCAACCAGTGCCTTTTCCAATTCCGATGGCATGGCCGACGAACCTGGTCCCATCATTTCCCAGAACTGCACATGGTTCCAATGCTGGCTTGCATTGTTGAAGATGCCGTTTTGGGCCACAGCGCCTGCCTGATAGGTGCCTGTGATGATTTCTTCAACAGATTTGCCTTCCCATTCGGTTCCTGCAATCAGCTTATTGCCATTATCGACATAGGCCTTGTGGTGCAGGTCGTGGTGAAATTCCAATGTCTCGGCCGACATCCCCTTTGCGGCAAGCGCATCATGGGCATAGGGCAGGTCAGGAAGTGTAAAAGCCATGGGTTTATCCCCTCGTCTCGCGGTTTCAATTTCTAGACCACAGATGGGGGGCATAGCCCCCAAAGGTCAAGGGGGGCAGATCAGAAATACCCCACCTCGCCACCTTTTGCGCCAGAGACACGTAGCAGGTCATAGACATATTGTTTGACCGAACGAAACGCAAAAAGCCGCGCTGTCTTTGGATCGGTCAACCAAACTGCGGCTGCCGCCTGTGCCACGCGACTGCGGCGCAATTCACCAACCCCAAAACTGTCGGGATGAAAATCCGCGGGCATCAGTTTGGCCAAACAATCGCGCAATGCGCCCGCTGTGGGTGCGGTGATCTCAAACACCGCGCGCGCATCGGACATATCGAGCGCCAAATGATGCAGCTTGGCCAATTTCTTGTCCAAACTGGCGACATGGGCAGCGCATTCCGCATAGGGGCACAGGATCATCACCTCGTCATGTGACATACATGCGACCCCATAGGCGCCCTTCTCAAGGATTGCGCGCGGGGCGGGCATGGCAAGGCCCGTGACGGCCTTGACCGCTGTCGCCACAGTTTTCTGGGACAGATCTGCGCGCAAGGTGATCATCCCTTGCAATGGCAGTTCGCTGACGCTGACATAAGGTGTTAGGGTGCTGAGATCAGACATTTTGCTTCTCCCCCTCGGGATCAAAGAAGATGGTCGAACAAATCCGTGCCTTGATCTGACCACCCTTACCATCAGTGAGATTCACCACCTCGCCCATGCGATCAGTGCCATTATGGAGCAGCGCCATCGCGATCCCGCGTTTCAGGGTTGGTGAATAATAGGTCGATGTCACCCGCCCTTGGACATTGTTCTGGCCATTGGCGTTTTTGCCTGCGCGGATCACATAGGCACCATCTGGCAGAACCCCACCATCCAGCGTCTCAAGACCGACCAATTTCCACCGATCAGGATTATCCATGAAACTCCGCGCCTGTGCGCGTTTCCCCAAATAATCCTCTTTCTTTTTGGAAATCGCCCAATCGAGGCCCAAATCCTGTGGGATGACCGTGCCATCAGTTTCATCCCCGATCATGATGAAGCCCTTTTCCGCCCGCATGACATGCAGCCCTTCGGTGCCATAGGGGGTGATGTTCCATTCTGCGCCCGCCTCAATCAGGCTTTTCCAGAAGTCCAATCCCTGACTTGCGGGGACAGCGATTTCAAAGGACAGCTCACCCGAGAAGGAAATGCGGAACACCCGCGCCTCAAACCCGCCGATTTTCGCATCTGTCCACGCCATAAAGGGCAAGGCTTCTGCCGACAAATCCGTGTCAGAGCCGAGCTTTTCCAAAAGCTTGCGCGCATTTGGGCCAACCACGGCCACCTGTGCCCATCTTTCGGTCACATTGGCCGTGTATACCTTAAAGTCCCACCATTCGCATTGCAGCCAATCTTCCATGTGCGCGTGGATGTGATCAGCCCCGCCTGTGGTGGTATGCACGAGGAACGTCTCTTCATCGAGACGCGCCACAACGCCGTCATCCATCAAAAAGCCGTTCTCATTGCACATAAGACCATAACGGCAGCGGCCCGGTTTCAGGGTGCTCATCATATTGGTGTAGAGCATATCCATGAACCGCCCCGCATCAGGACCTTTGACGATGATCTTGCCCAAGGTCGATGCATCAAGCAGACCAAGCGAGCCGCGGGTGGCATTGATCTCGCGGGTCACGGCTGCGTGGCGATCTTCGCCCGCCCGTGGATAGCAATAGGGGCGCCGCCACTGACCCACTGGCTCAAAATCAGCGCCATGTTCAGCGTGCCAGTCAAAGATCGGGGTGCGGCGCAGCGGTTGGAAAACCGCGCCACGCGCCTCGCCTGCGATGGCCCCCATGGAAATGGGCGTATAGGGTGGGCGGAAGGTGGTGGTTCCCACAGCAGGGATTTGCGCCTGAAGCGCATCAGCAAGCACCGCAAGGCCATTGATATTGCTAAGCTTTCCCTGATCAGTCGCCATACCCAATGTGGTATAGCGTTTGGTATGCTCAACGCTTTCATAGCCCTCGCGCGCGGCCAACTGAACGTCAGACACTTTCACATCGTTTTGGAAATCCAACCACATTTTTGCGCGTTTCTGAATGGACGCGCGGGCGGGCATGATCCAAATCGGGGCCAAGGTTCCCAATTCAGGCTCCACCACTTTGGGCAGGCGCGATTTCACCGCTTGGCTCGTGGCGGCCGCAACAGCCGCCTGCGCAGATTTCAACGAGGCCGCTGCGGTGGAATGCCCGTCTGCCGCCCCCGCCACGAAAACAAACCCTTCGCCATCATGGCTGAGCGGCGGGCGTGTAGGATCGGGGCGGAAACAGGCCTGTGCCTCGTCCCAAATCAGCTTGCCACCGCAATGTGACCACAGATGCACCACAGGCGACCATCCGCCCGACATGCCGACCGCATCACAGGCGATGACCTCGCCCGTGCTACCATCACTGTCTTGCGCGCAGATTTTTACGCCAGTGACGCGCTTGCCCCCTTGCGCCTCCGCAACGGCCATCCCCTGCTTTATCGCAATCCCTGCAGAACGGGCGGCTTCAATCAAATCGCCGGTCGCAGCGGGGCGTGGGTCGATAATGGCGGCAACCTCAAGACCCGCCTCTTTGGCGACCAAAGCACTGCGATAGCCATCATCATTATTGGTGGCAATCACGATACGCTTGCCCGCAGCCACACCGTAATTGACGATGTAATCGCGCAAGGCGCTCGCCAACATCACGCCCGGAATATCATTGCCTGCAAAAGACAGCGGGCGCTCGATTGCACCTGTCGCAGTGATGATGCGTGCGGCGCGAATGCGCCACAACCGATGACGGGGGGCATCAACGCTCGGCGCATGATCCGTCACGCGCTCATAGGCCAAGGCATAGCCGTGATCATAGACCCCTGCCCCCATAGTGCGGCTGCGCAAGGTGACATTCTTCATCTCGCCAAGGGCGGCCAATGTTGCGGTGATCCAGTCATCCGCAGATTTACCGCCCAATTCGATCCCATCGACAGGCGCGCGGCCACCCCAATGGGCGGTTTGCTCAACCAAAAGCACCCGCTTGCCTTGCTTGCCTGCGTCCAACGCAGCCTGAAGCCCTGCAATCCCACCGCCAATGATCAGAAGATCAACATGGGCGTAGAAATGCTCGTAACGATCTGCATCGCGATCTTTGGGGGCTTTGCCCAAACCCGCGGATTGGCGGATGATGGGTTCAAACACATGCTTCCAAAACGGGCGCGGGTGGATGAATGTCTTGTAATAAAAGCCCGCAGGTAAAAACCGCGCGAGGTAGTTATTCACCACGCCGATATCGTTCTCAAGGCTTGGCCAATGGTTTTGGCTTTGCGCCTGAAGTCCTTCGAACAATTCGGTGGTGGTCACGCGTTGGTTCGGCTCAAACCGCGCATCACGGCCCAAACCGACAAGCGCGTTTGGTTCTTCCGCGCCCGAGGCCACAATACCGCGCGGACGGTGATATTTGAACGAGCGGCCCACCAACATCTGGTCTTCCGCCAAAAGCGCAGAGGCAAGCGTGTCGCCCGCAAGCCCACGCATTTTCTGGCCGTTAAATTCAAAAGAAACCGTGCGGGCCTTGTCGATCAGACGGCCGCCTTGAGGCAAACGATGGCTCATGTCAGGCTCCAATCAGGGCGCTTTGCCTGTATCTTTGCAATAATCTCTTTGGGGGGTTCGGGCGTTTGTGCGCTATAGGTTCCAAACACCTCTAGGGTCGCGGTGCAGCGCGCCGCCAAGAACCATTTGCCACAGCCATATGTGTGCCGCCACCGTTCAAAATGCACGCCCTTTTGGTTGTGCCGCATGAACAAATAACCTTCAAAATCCTCATCCGAAGATCCTGGGCCAAAGCGTTTGAGATGCGCCTCACCGCCGGGAGAAAGTTCAGTTTCATCAGCGGAGACACCGCAATAGGGGCAGGTCAAAAGCAGCATAGCTGAACCTCGCTTTGGTAAATCTTAAACATCAAGGCAGGCATCAATGCGCCACCCCTGCGGCCACGCTTTCATCAATGAAGCGGCCCTCGCGGAAGCGGTTCAGGCCAAATTCATCGGCCAAAGGTGAATGCCCTTTGGCCATGAGTTCTGCCATCGCCCAGCCTGATCCGGGGATAGCTTTAAACCCGCCTGTGCCCCAACCGCAGTTGATAAAGCAATTCTCAACAGGGGTTTTCGAGATAATCGGGGAACGATCCCCCGTCATATCAACAATCCCCCCCCATTGGCGCAGCATCTTAAGGCGCGAAATCATCGGGAATGTCTCGACCAAGGCGCGCACTGTTTCCTCGATATGCTGGAAAGAGCCGCGTTGTGTGTAGTTGTTATAGCCATCTGCGCCGCCGCCAATGACCATTTCACCCTTGTCGGATTGGCTCATATAGCCATGCACCGTATTGGCCATAACTACCACATCCATGCAGGGCTTAATGGGTTCAGACACCAGCGCCTGCAGCGCAACCGATTCAATGGGCAGACGGAAGCCTGCCATATCGGCCACATGGCTGGAATGACCCGCCACCACGATGCCCAATTTGTTGCACCCAATGCGGCCCTTGGTGGTTTCAATCGCGCTGACTGCGCCATTTTCGCGGTGGATGGCTGTGACCTCGCATTGTTGGATGATGTCCATCCCCATCGCGGAACAGGCCCGCGCATAGCCCCATGCCACCGCATCATGGCGCGCCGTGCCGCCGCGCGCCTGCCACAGACCGCCCAAAACAGGATAACGCGGCCCCTCAAGATGGATGATCGGGCAAAGTTCTTTGACCTCGCGCGGAGTGATGAAGCGTGTCTCAACGCCCTGCAGCGAATTTGCATGTGCTGTGCGCAAATAGCCACGCTTTTCATGCTCGGTCTGCGCCAACATGATCACGCCGCGCGGGCTGAACATGATGTTATAATTCAAATCTTGGCTCAGGGTTTCATACAGACTGCGCGATTTCTCATAGATCGCGGCAGATGGGTCTTGGAGATAGTTCGAGCGAATGATCGTGGTGTTGCGCCCCGTGTTCCCGCCGCCAAGCCAGCCCTTTTCAATCACCGCCACATTGGTGATGCCAAAATTCTTACCCAAATAGTAGGCCGTGGCCAAACCATGGCCGCCTGCGCCGATGATGATCGCGTCATACTGGGCCTTTGGTGTTGGGTTGCGCCACGCGCGTTCCCAACCTTGGTGATATCCCAATGCCTCTTTGACGATGGCAAAGACAGAATAGTGGCGCATGGCGAAAGACACTCCTGAAAACTTGCCCCTGTTTGGCCCTGTTCGGGACGCAAAAGGATACTGCGGGCGGCATATTTGCGCGCAAAAACGACCAGATGCAAAACGCAATTCTTGCATTTCTTGCCCCGCTTTGCGGGCCTGCGCAAGATGGTCGCGGCTTTGTGTCACGATTATCCTTTTGATCTGCGGGCCAAGGGCTTACATCTGGGCCAAGACGACATTTCGCGGGAGAATAGGCTTGATGGTTTTCTGGATCGCAACTGCTGCAATTTCTGTGGCAGCTATCTTGATTTTGCTGCGTGCTTTTCTGCGCGGCGTATCCGCGACAACCCCAACCGAAGCCTATGATGTGCAGGTCTATCGCGACCAATTGCAGGAACTTGAGCGCGATGAAGCGCGTGGCGTGCTATCGCCCCAAGATGCAGAACGCGCCCGCGCCGAAGTTTCGCGCCGCCTGATTGAGGCAGATCGCGCCCTGCAAGCGGCCCAAGAGGCGGAAACGGGCCTTACCCATGGCAAGGTTTTGATCCCTGTGGGTTTGGTTGCGACATTGGCCCTTGCGGTCTTGGTCTATGCGCAATTGGGGGTGCCCAATTATCCGGATATGCCGATTGCAAACCGCATTGAGCGCATCGAAGAAAATCGCGCCACCCGCCCATCACAGGCCGAGGCGGTGGCCGAGGCTTCGGTGTCGGCCCGCCCCACAATCCCTGAAAACCCTGAACTTGAGGCCTTGGTTGAACGTTTGCGCGCGATAATGGCCGAGCGGCGCGATGACCCAACAGGATGGCGCCTCTTGGCGGAAAACGAGTTGCGCCTTGGTAATTTCGAGGCTGCCGTTGCCGCGCAAGAACAGCTTGTCGGCCTGCTTGCCCCAGAAAGCCCCGAGGGTGTGGCCGCAAGGGCCAATCTGGCCGAAATGATGATTTTGGCGGCGGGTGGGTATGTTTCGCCCGAGGTCGAGGCCGTGTTGACCGACACCATCGCGCAAGAGCCGCGCAATGGAACCGCGCGCTATTACATGGGCCTCATGTATGCCCAAGGGGGCCGCCCTGATCTGGCTTATACAATCTGGCGCACTCTTTTGGCCGAAAGCACGCCTGATGCACCATGGCTCGAACCTATCCGTTTGCAGATTGAAGAAGTGGCCTTTCTTGCGGGTGATGCCATCAATGTGGATGACCTGCCTCAACCCCGCCGTGAAGACGCCCCTCTTCGCGGCCCCGATGCCGCGCAAATGGAAGCCGCAGGTCAAATGAGCGCCGAAGATCGCGCTGCAATGATTGAAGGCATGGTTGGCAATTTATCGGTCCGTTTGGCCAATGAGGGTGGCACTGTTGAAGAATATGCACAGCTGATTACGGCCTTGGGGGTTTTGGGCCGCCTTGATGAGGCGCGCACAATTCTGGCTGAGGCGCGCGCAAATTTTGCGGGCCAAGACGGCGCTGCGGCAGTGCTCGACAATGCTGAGGCAGGCCTGCCCCAATGACCGAGGGTTTTGTCGACCTTCACGACTTTGCAGCGGCCACCGCGCCGCCTGCCGCGATTTTGGGTTTGGATTTTGGCACCAAAACCATTGGCATTGCCATCAGCGATTTGTTCCAAAGCGTTGCAACCCCGTTGGTCACAATCAAGCGCGAGAAATTCACCCAAGACGCCGCAGAATTGGCAAAACTGGTGGCGGCACGGGATATTCGCGGCCTCATCCTTGGCCTGCCCCGCAATATGGATGGCAGCGAAGGCCCCCGCGCCCAATCGACCCGCGCTTTTTTGCGCAATATTGGCCGATTTGAGGGGCTGTCGCATTTGCCCGCCGCGTTTTGGGATGAAAGATTATCCACTGTGGCCGCCGAAAGGGCGCTTTTAGAGGCGGATACGTCCCGAAAACGTCGCGCCGAGGTGATTGATGCGGTCGCCGCAAGTTATATATTGCAAGGATCACTGGATCGCATGCGGGTGATCCGCAGCGCAGAATAGAGGCAGGGCAGGCAATGGTGGACGAGGTTTGGTCGCGCGAAGAAATTGCTTCGCCTTGCATAAAAATCTGCCTTGTTCATCCGACCGAACGGATTTGCACAGGATGCTATCGCACGATTGATGAAATCAGCACATGGGGCCGCAAGTCACCCGAAGAACGCGCTGACATCATGAAGGCCCTGCCAAGCCGTGCAAATCTTTTGAGCAAGCGCCGTGGCGGGCGCGCGGCACGGGTGAAGAGCTAGGCAGGCTCACGCATCATCTGCATCGCGCGCGCAATCACCTTGGGGCTTGCATCGGCTGTTTGTGCCTCGGTCGACAAAATACGCCGCCATGCGCGCGCGCCAGGCTGCCCCGCAAATAGCCCCAAGATATGACGCGTCACATGATGCAACCGCCCGCCTTGGGTGATATGGCGCTCGGCATAGGGGATCATCGCCTCAGCCACCTCATGCGCCGACAGCACTGTGCGCGGGTCATCAAAAATCACTGCATCCGCGTGGCCCAAGATCACATAGGGGCTATGATAGGCCGCGCGCCCAACCATCACCCCATCAAGACCATCCCTAAAGTGGGATGCGACCGCGTCTAGATCCTCAACACCGCCATTGATTGATAGATGCAGGTTCGGAAATTCTTCCTTCATGCGCCGCACCAAGGCGTAATCAAGCGGCGGGATGGTGCGGTTTTCCTTGGGGCTTAGCCCCTCAAGCCACGCTTTGCGTGCGTGAATTGTCAGACGCCTGACCCCTGCCTCTGCCATCTGTTTCAAAAAGGCGGGCAAAATCTCGGTGGGGTTTTGATCATCCACCCCGATGCGGCATTTCACAGTCACCTCGACAGTCGCAGCATCCTGCATGGCCCGCACGCAATCAGCAACAAGCTGAGGGGTCTTCATCAAAACCGCCCCAAAACAGCCCGATTGCACCCGATCAGACGGGCACCCCACGTTGAGATTGATCTCATCATACCCATAGGGCGCAGCAATTTTCACCGCCTGCGCCAATTCAAAAGGATCAGAGCCCCCCAATTGCAGCGCAACGGGATGCTCGGCCGCATCATAGGTCAAATGCCGTGAAGCCTCCCCATTCACCAAAGCGGCGGAGGTCACCATTTCGGTATAAAGCAAAGCGTGACGCGACATCAGACGATGGAAATAACGACAATGCCGATCCGTCCAATCCATCATGGGCGCCACGCTGAGGCGGGCATTATGGGTGAGGATCTGGGTCACATCATTACCGCGTTGGTGGTGGGGCCTACCAATATGCGGGGTTTCGCAAGGCAGGCGCGCAGGTTGCGGAGCCTTCTAGCGGTAAAATTGGGGCCTTTGTCAAGGATTGTGCAATCCACCCTTGCGGTTGGCTTAACGGGTAAGGTGCGGGCAAAACCACAGGGTCAATGGCCGCAAACCCCGTTTTTCCGTAAAACGCAGGGTCACCATATGTCACCACGATATCGCCCACCAACTGTGACAGGGCGCAGGCAATCAACCCCTGCCCCACGCCCTGCCCCTGATGGTTTGGCAATACCGCCATTGGCGAGAGTAAGAACACAATCCTACTCGTCTGCGGAAAATAGAGCCGCGTGAAAATCACCGCGCCCACGCACAGATCGCCCTCATGAGCGGTAAAGGCGGCAATGTCATTTTCTGGGGTAGTTTTGATCAAGTCAGCGGCGAGTGCTGATACAAATCCCCCCTCCTCCGCCCCTTCAGAGGCGGTGAAGCTTTTTAAAAACACATCCGCAAAGGTGGCGGGATCAGGATTTATGGCACGGCTATACTGCATGTCTGGCAGAGTTAGCATCGGCCATCACGAACTCAAGCCAAAATGCGACTTTGCCCTCTGGGCTTGGCAAGTTCGGCTTTTGCCCCTAAAACCCGCCCGAACAGCATAGGGGGCGCACTGGCCCCTCGCGGCCAAAATCAACGCTTGATCACGCTGATCGGACATGACCCCGCCTTGGCATTCCAAGGCCGGCAAGGGACTAGATTTGATGATATCTCTCGCGCATTACCGCCATGAATGGACGCATAATATCCGTGGCGATCTTTTGTCAGGATTGGTTGTGGCCTTGGCCCTGATCCCTGAGGCAATCGCCTTTTCCATCATTGCGGGTGTTGACCCCAAAGTAGGTCTTTACGCCAGTTTCTCCATCGCTGTGATTTGCGCAATCACAGGCGGGCGACCTGGCATGATTTCGGCGGCCACCGCCGCCACCGCCGTTTTGATGGTGACCTTGGTGCGCGATCACGGGCTGCAATATCTCTTGGCGGCCACTGTTTTGGCGGGCCTTTTGCAAATCATGGCGGGTCTTTTACGGCTTGGCTATGTGATGCGCTTTGTTTCAAAATCCGTCATGACGGGCTTTGTGAACGCCTTGGCCATTTTGATCTTCATGGCGCAATTGCCCGAACTTGACCCGCGCAATGTGCCGATTTTGACCTATCCCTTGGTCGCGGCGGGGCTTGCGATCATCTATCTATTTCCGCGCCTGACGCGGACTGTTCCATCGCCCCTTGTCACGATCATCGTGTTGACGGCGCTATGTGTCTTCATGGGGTGGGATGTGCGCACCGTAGGCGATATGGGGCAATTGCCTGACACGCTGCCTGTATTTTTGATCCCTGATATCCCGCTGACTTTTGAAACATTGCAGATCATTTTCCCGTATTCACTCGCCGTTGCGGTTGTGGGCCTGTTGGAAAGCCTGATGACACAGCAGATTGTGGATGATCTGACCGACACAGCGTCAGATCGCAATCAAGAATGCATCGGCCAAGGTCTGGCCAATTCTGCCACCGGGTTCATCGGCGGGATGGCGGGCTGCGCCATGATCGGGCAGTCGATTATCAATGTAAAATCAGGCGGGCGCGGACGGCTTTCGACCTTTGTGGCGGGAATTTTCTTGTTGATCCTCTGCGTCTCGCTTGGTGACATCGTGGCAATTATCCCCATGCCCGCCTTGGTCGCGATTATGATCATGGTGTCGATTGGCACATTTTCATGGTCATCCATCACCAATTTGCGCGAGCATCCCAAATCCTCCTCTATCGTGATGTTGGCGACTGTGTTCTTTGTGATTTACACGCACAACCTTGCGATTGGCGTTTTGGTCGGGGTGCTTCTGTCTGGCATTTTCTTTGCGTGGAAAATCTCGCAGCTCTTTCGCGTTACATCGAGCATCACCGCCGATGGACGCCATCGCAACTATCGGATTGAAGGCCAGCTTTTCTTTGCCTCCTCCGAAGATTTCATGAAGGCCTTTGATTTCCGCGAAGCCTTGGATCGTGTCACCATTGATCTAACCCATGCCCATATCTGGGATATTTCATCCGTAGCAGCCTTGGATATGGCGATTTTGAAATTCCGCCGTGAGGGTGCTGAGGTTGAGGTCATCGGCTTAAACGAGGCCTCAGAGACCATCGTTGATAAACTTGCCATTCATGACAAACCTGGCGCCTTGGATGCGCTGACGGGCCATTGAGGGGATTGTGTGATGACCGATAAACCAAACCTGATGGCGCTTGTGGATGCCTCGGCCTATTCCGAAAGCCTGTGCCATTACGCAGCATGGATCGCGGGGCAGAACGCGTGGAAGGTCAAGCTTTATCATATCTTGGGTCGCCGGTCGGGGCATGATCGGGGGGATTATAGCGGCGCAATTCGACTTGGTGCGCGCAGCCGCCTTTTGGCCGAGCTGTCACAAATGGACGAAGCCCGCGCGAAATTGGCCCAAGAGCAAGGACGCGCTGTGCTAGAGGATGCCGCCGCCCTTATCAGCGCCGAGGGGGTCGATGTCGAAACCCGCCTGCGGCAGGGGGATCTTGTCGATACGGTGGCTGACAAAGAACAAGCGGCTGAAATGATCATGATCGGCAAACGTGGCGAAGCTGCAAGCCACGCCATGGCGCATCTGGGGTCAAACCTTGAACGGATATTGCGCAGCGCTCACCGCCCCGTATTCATCGCCAATCGCAGCTTTGCCCCTATTTCAAAACTTTTGATCGCATTTGATGGTGGGGCCTCTGCCATAAAGGCAGTCGATTATGTCGCCACTTTGCCCGCGTTTTCAAAGCGCGCCGTCACTTTGGTTTTTGCGGGAACACCAAGCGCCGAACAAGTCACGGCGCTTGAGGCGGCAAAAAATCGTCTGACCGCGGCAGGCATGGGCGCTGACATCCTGATCGAGGCGGGCGAGCCCGAGCACCTGCTTGCGCGGCTCTGTGACAGTGACAGCAGCAGTGGCGCCGCCCATGATCTCTTGGTGATGGGGGCCTATGGCCACAGCCGTGTGCGCCAATTGATGATCGGCTCAACCACCACGCAAATGATCCAATCCTGCAAGGCCCCCGTTTTGGTCATGCGGTAACGCCCCTCTCAAATGGGTGTGAGGGAAAGAAATAAGACTAGGCGCGCGCGGGATTCTTCGTCAAAAGCGGTGAAACGCTGTCGAATGAGGCTAAGGGGACCACGATGAAAAAACGCGCTATAGCCGCATTTTTGGTGGTGCTGATTGTCTTGGGGTTTTGGGCTCTATCCGCGCTTGATTTATCCCTTGAGGGGCTGCGCGGCTTTGTGGATGGCGCGCAAATGTGGCGCGACCAAAATGCGGGGCTTTTGTGGGGCCTCTATTTCCTGATCTATTTGGCGGTCACCGCGCTGTCTTTGCCCTTGGCGGTTTGGATGACCTTGGGGGCTGGCGCAACTTTCGGTTTTTGGTCGGCGTTGTTAATGGTGTCCTTTGCCGCATCCCTTGGGGCGACCTTGGCCTTTCTCACCGCCCGCTATCTGGCGCGAGATTGGGTTATGGCCCGATTTGGCGCGCGGCTTGAGGGGGTCAATCGCGGGCTTGCACAAAATGGGGCCTTTTACCTCTTTACCTTGCGCCTTGTGCCTATTGTGCCCTTTTTCGTAGTTAATCTGGTGATGGGCCTATCGCCGATGAGGGCCTTGACCTTTTACGGGGTAAGCCAAGTGGGGATGGTTGCAGGAACGGCTGTTTATGTGAACGCCGGGACGCAATTGGCAACGATCACAGCCGTTGCTGATATCCTGTCGCCCGCGCTGATTGGGTCTTTTGCAGCGCTTGGCCTTTTTCCATGGATTGCAAAATTTGCGATTGCGCGCATCAAACGCTATCGCGCATATCGCCCCTATACGCGCCCTGCCCGTTTTGATCGCAATCTGATCGTGATTGGCGCAGGCGCAGCTGGTCTTGTTTCGGCCTATATCGCCGCTGCGGTCAAGGCCAAGGTCACCTTGGTTGAGGCCGGAGAAATGGGGGGGGATTGCCTCAATTTTGGCTGCGTCCCCTCTAAGGCGTTGGTCAAATCTGCCAAGCGCGCCCATGACATTGCCCATGCCGAGGAATACGGCCTCATCGCAGCGCCCCCCAAGGTGGATTTCCCGCGCATCATGGCCCGCATTCATGAGGTGATTGAAACCATCGCACCCCATGACAGCGCAGAGCGCTACGCGGGTTTGGGGGTTGAAGTGATCAAAGGCTATGCCCGCATCCGTGACCCTTGGCATGTTGAGATCACGCAAAATGATGGCAGCGTTGCGACCTTATCCACCCGCGCGATCATCGTGGCCACGGGCGCATCCCCGACCATCCCCCCCATCACGGGACTGTCCGATGTGCCCTATCTGACCTCTGACACATTGTGGTCAGAGATGAAAACCCGTGAAACCGCCCCACAATCCATGGTGGTTTTAGGGGGTGGGCCGATTGGCTGCGAATTGGCGCAAAGCTTCGCACGGCTTGGGGTTCAGGTCACGCAAATCGAACGCGCGCCGCGGCTTTTGGCGCGCGAAGATGAGGAGGTCAGCGCCGCCCTTCTTGCCGCGATAGAGGGCGATGGGGTTGCCGTCAAAACAGGCTCCACGGCGCAATCCGTGAGCCTTGCGGGTGATCAGATTGCCGTGGAAATCGAAGGGCCAGAGGGCCGTGAGGTGATCCTTGCCGATGATCTTTTGGTGGCAGTCGGGCGCAGCCCGCGCCTGACGAGATTTGGCCTTGAAGAATTGGGGATTGTCACAGATCGCAAGGTCGACACGAATGACTATTTGCAAACCCTTTTCCCCAACATCCTCGCCGCAGGCGATGTCGCAGGCCCTTATCAATTCACCCATACGGCAAGCCACGAGGCCTATTACGCCGCCGTAAACGCGCTGTTTGGGGATATTAAGCGCAGCAAAGCCGATTATCGCACCATTCCTTTTGCGATTTTTACCGATCCCGAAATCGCCCGCGTTGGCCTGTCCGAAGCCGAGGCCCGAACCAAGGGCGTGGCCTATGAGGTCACGCGCTATGATCTCGATGATCTTGACCGCGCCATTGCCGATGGCACCAGAAAGGGGTTTGTAAAGGTGCTGACCGCAAAAGGCAGTGACCGCATTCTTGGGGCCACAATCATCGGGGCCGAGGCGGGAAATCTCTTGGCCGAATTCACCTTAGCCATGAAACACGGGCTTGGGCTGAACAAAATCTTGGGCACCATTCACATTTATCCAACCCTCGCAGAGGCGAATAAATATGTCGCGGGGAATTGGCGCAAAGCACGCGTGAACCCCCGCGCCCTTGCGCTGCTGCAGCGGTTTCACACCTGGAGGTTGGGAAAATGATCGATGCCCGCCTATTGCCCCTGCAACGCCGCCTGACCCGCCCCTTTGCCGAAGCCTTGCACAAGGCTGCTATCAGTGCAGATCAAATCAGTTTGTTTGGCTTTGCTCTGGGGCTATGCGCCCTGCCCGCGCTTGCCATGGGGCACTTTGGGTTGGGTCTTATGTTCATCCTGCTCAACCGCCTTTGTGACGGGTTGGATGGGGCTGTGGCGCGGATCGCGGGGCCAACAGATCGGGGCGCGTTTTTGGATATCGCGCTTGATTTTCTCTTTTATGCCAGCATCCCGCTAGGGTTTGCGCTGTTTGATCCGAGCCGTAACGCCCTGCCTGCTGCGCTGCTGTTGGCCAGTTTCATTGGCACGGGCGTTTCATTTATGGCTTATGCGGTAATTGCCGCCAAACGCGGATTGCACTCTTCAGCCTTCCCGCAAAAAGGGTTCTATTACTTGGGCGGCCTGACCGAAGGTGCCGAAACGATTACCGCATTTGTGATCTTTTGCTTTTTCCCCATGGCCTTCCCCGCCTTTGCGTTTATTTTTGCGGCGGCCTGCGCCATTACAACACTCACCCGCCTCATCGCGGCATGGGTGGCTTTTTCACCGAACACGCATTGAGAGAGAGACCTCATGATCAAACGCCTTTTGCCGATACTGGCCCTGATGATGGCCACACAAACCCATGCGCAAACATGGCAAGAGACAGTGGATGCCGCGCGCGGGCAGACTGTGTATTGGCATGCATGGGGCGGTGATCCGCGCACGAACAGCTATATTGATTGGGTCGATGCGCAGATGCAGGCGCGCTTTGGTATCGCGGTCGAACATGTGCCGTTGACCGACACGGCCGAGGCCGTGACAAGGGTTCTCTCAGAACGTGCCGCAGGTCAGAACACGGGCGGCGCGGTTGATCTGATCTGGATCAACGGGCCAAATTTTCTGGCGATGAAAGAGCAAGATTTGCTGTTTGGCCCTTTTGTTCAGCGCCTGCCAAATGCGCGTTTTGTTGATCTTTCGCCTAATGCGCCTGCATCGGTTGATTTTACCGTTCCCGTTGATGGGCTAGAGGCCCCATGGCGCTTGGCTAAATTTGTGTTCATCCATGACAGCGCCCGCCTCCCGAACCCGCCGCAATCTATGGGCGAATTGCTCGATTGGGCGCGTGACAATCCAGGGCGTTTCACACATCCCGATCCTGCCAATTTCATGGGGGCCAGTTTTCTAAAACAGGCTTTGATCAGTTTGCTTGATAGCCCCGCCATCCTGCAAAACCCTGTAAGCGAAGCGGATTATACCGCCCTCACCTCCCCCCTTTGGGCGTGGTATGATGCCTTGCGCCCCTTGATGTGGCGGGAGGGTGAGACATTCCCAGAAAACGAGTCGATCCAAGCGCGCCTTTTGAACGATGGCGAAATCGATATCACCATGTCGTTTGACCCAAGCTATGCGGCAGCGGCCATCAATTTGGGGCTTTTGCCCGACACGGCCCGCGTTTTCGTGCCCGAGGGGGGGGCGCTTGGAAATATCAGTTTTGTGGCAATCCCCTATAACGCGGCCCATGTTGATGGGGCGCAGGTGGTGGCAGATTTCCTGCTATCGCCCGAAGCACAGGCGCATATGCAAAATATCGACAATCTTGGCGCGTTTTCCGTGCTTGACCCCGCGCTGATGGATGCCGAAGCGGCACCGTTTTTTGCAGACCTTCCCCAAAGCCCCGCCTTGCCCGAATTGGCCGATCTGGGGCCAACCTTACTTGAACCCCATGCCAGCTGGATGACCGCCATCGCCGAAGATTGGGCGGCGCGCTACGCACGCTGATGGGGCGTGGTGCGTCTATCGGTGTGTTCAGCACGGCGGCGGCCTTGGTCTTGGCCCCGATTATCGCAGGCTTTACCATTGGCTTTGCGGCCAGTTTGGGCTTTTTCCCCGCGATTGGCGCAGATCACCTGACATTTGCGCCCTATCACCGCTTGATGGCGGTGCCCGAGTTTTGGGGCGCGCTTGGTCTGTCGCTGCAAACAGGGGGGGTGGCCACGGCCCTCTCGTTGTTGCTTGCGCTGATCTTCGTGGCACAAGTCGGCGGGGAAAGCCGTATCTTAGCGCCGCTATTGGCCATACCCCATGCCGCAATCGCCCTTGGCCTTGCATTCCTAATTGCGCCTTCGGGGTGGATAATGCGCGCGCTTGCGCCCCTTTTGGGCTTTGACCGCCCCCCAGATCTCGCCTTGGTGAATGATCCTGCCGGTTTTGCGCTGATCCTTGGCTTGGTGATCAAGGAAACCCCGTTTTTGGTCATCGCTATCGCCAGTGCCATGGCGCAATTGCCCGTGATCCGCACCCGCCAAATCGGGGCAAGCCTTGGCTATGGCACGCTGCGAATTTGGGCGCTGCTGATCTTGCCGCAGCTTTACCCGCTGATCCGACTGCCTGTGATGGTGGTGTTGGCTTACGGGCTGTCTGTGGTGGATATGGCCTTGATCTTGGGGCCGAATGCCCCGCCGACCTTCGCCGTCTTGGTCACGCGCCTGTTCATCGCGCCTGATTTGACGCTGCTTTTGCCCGCATTTGCGGGGGCTATGGTTCAAATCGCAACGATTGCCTTGGCCTGCCTCAGCCTATGGTTATGTGAGCGCGGCTTAATGCGACTTGCCAAGGCAGAGGCGCGCATGGGGCGGCGCGGCGGGACGCGGATACCCCTATCATGGATCACGCCCCTGCCGCGCGGGATCATGGGGTTGGGTCTGATCAGCGTTGCGGCATTGCTTTTGTGGTCAATCACATGGCGGTGGGTTTGGCCTGATGTTTTCCCACAATCCCTATCCCTCAGGGCATGGCAAAGCGGTGATTGGGGCGCGCCCCTTCAGACAAGCCTTGAGATCGCAGTGATCAGTCTGATAATCGCAACACCGCTTGCGCTTCTGACACTCGAGGCGGTGGATCATTTACCCAACAAATTGGCGACACCTTTCCTTTTGCCGCTGATCTACGCCCCGCTGTTGATGCCCCAAATTGGGTTTCTTTATGGGGTGAATATTGCCGCGCTGAAACTTGGCATCACGGCAGGAGTTGCGCCCGTGATTTGGGCGCATCTTTTATTCGTTTATCCCTATATTTTGTTGTTGCTGCTTGATCCGTGGCGCGCAATAGATCGCAGGGTGTTACAGGCGGCAGCCGACCTTGGCGCAGGGCCGTGGCGGCGGTTTTTCGCAGTGAAACTTCCCTTGATGCTTCGGGCCATCATGGTGGCCATGGCGGTTGGTTTTGCCGTTTCCATTGCGCAATATCTGCCGACCCTCTTTGTGGGCGGCGGCAGGGTCGCTACGATCACCACTGAGGCGGTCACGCTCGCCTCAGGCGGGGATCGCAGGATCACAGGGGTTTATGGCAGCCTACAGGCCGCGCTGCCCCTGTTGGTATATCTGCTGGCCTTCTTGACCCCGCGCTATGTTTGGCGCAACAGACGCGCGATGCAAGCGAGGGTGACATGAGCCTAGAGATCACAGAGCTGAGCCTCAGCATTGGGGAACGGATGCTGTTTCAGCCCCTCAGCCTGTGCGTTGCGCGTGGTGAGGTTGCCACGATCATGGGGCCATCTGGCATTGGAAAATCTACCCTTTTGGCGGCAATCGCAGGCCATCTTGACCCATCCGTCACGGCGACTGGTCATGTGACCCTTGAGGGGCAAGACCTCGCCCCACTGGCCCCCGAAACGCGCGGGGTGGGCATGATTTTTCAAGATCCGTGCCTCTTTCCCCATCTCAGCCTTGGTGACAATCTTGCCTTTGGCCTGCGGTCAAGCGCCGACCGCGCGGCGCGCCGCGCAAGCATAGAGGCAGCCCTTGAGACAGCGGGCCTTGCGGGCCTCTATGGGGCAGACCCCTACACCCTTTCAGGCGGCCAGAAATCCCGTGCCAGCCTGATGCGCAGCCTCTTGGCAGAGCCACGCGCGCTGTTGATGGACGAGCCTTTTTCGGCCTTGGACATGGAATTGCGAGATGAGATGCGCCGCTTTGTTTTTGCACATATCCGCGCGCGCAATATTCCTGCGGTTCTGGTTACACATGACCCCGCGGATGCAGAGGCCGCGAACGGCCCCTGCTGTCAGTTACAGCGAGATTAGATCGCGTCTAGCTCTGCCTTAAGGTCGCCCATCTCGGCGCCCCCTGACATCAAGCGGCGCATTTCCTTGTCACCGATCTCGGCAGCGGTGCCCGCCCCAATCGTTTTACCAAGCGCAAGGAACGTGTAGCGATCCCCTACCAGACGCGAATGTATTTCGTTATGCGTGATGAAAATAATCGCAATGTCCCCGCGTGCGCGGACGCGTTTGATTGTTTTCAAAACACCCATCTGCTGACGCTGACCAAGGGCTGATGTTGGTTCATCCAAGATCAAAACCTTGGCCCCGAAATAAATCGCACGCGCAATCGCCAATGTCTGACGCTGTCCGCCCGACATTGTGCCAACCGCCTGCGTGGGGTCAGAGAAATCAATACCGATTTTCAGCATCTCATCATGCGCAATCTGGTTCATTTCATTCATGCGCAAGCTGCCAAGGGGCCCTGTCAATTCACGACCCATAAAGAAATTACGGGTGACGCTCATCAACGGGTTCAGGGCCAAATCCTGATACACTGTGCCAATGCCAGCCGCAGACGCATCCCGCGGCGAGCGGAAGGTGACAGGTTTGCCTTCGATATAGATTTTGCCTTCGGTGGGTTGGTGAACACCTGCAAGGGTTTTGATCAGGGTCGATTTGCCCGCCCCGTTATCCCCCAGAAGGCAATGCACCTCACCTGGAAAGACCTCAAGGTCAACGCCACCAAGGGCTGTGAAAGGGCCAAAGCGTTTGACCAGATTTTCTACGCGAAGATATGGTTCGGCCATGGTTAAATCCCTCCCGTAATACGCTTGCGGATACGCTCATTGGCGAAAACCGCAGCAAGCAGGATACCGCCAAGGAAAACGCGGAACCATGCGCCATCGATAGCAGGAATGAAAAACACCGCATTCGCCACAAGGCCAACGGTAATCGCCCCAAAGACCACGCCAAGGATGGATCCAAAGCCGCCCGTCATCAGTGTGCCACCCACAACCGCGATTGCAATCGCGAACAATTCCATCAAATTGCCTTTTGCGGCATCTGATGTGTTGGTGTCATACACCTGACATGCGGCAAACATCGTGGCGCAAAAGGCGGTGAACATGAACAGGCCCACTTTCACCTTATCGACTGGTACGCCATTGGCCCGCGCGGCCTCTTTGTTGTCGCCTGTCGCATAAATCCAGTTGCCGATTTGCGTGCGGCTAAGCACGAAATAGGCCACGCTGGCGATCACGATCCACCAGAAAAACCGCGCGTCAAACCCGTGAACCCATTGTTCGCCATTGCGATTAAGATTACCGCCAAGCGCGAACCAAATATCATAGAACCACCCGAACACCTCGCCGCCCATGATATCGGCGAACCAGCTTTCCAGTTTGAAATCTTGCAAACCCGATATTTGGGTCGATTGGTTGATCAAGCGGAAGCAAACTTCGGTAACCCCGCGCAAGAAAAACAAAAACGCCAAGGTCACGATAAAACTAGAGAGGCCAGATCGCACAACGATCATGCCAATCACCCAACCAATCCCCAAGGTCATCGCAAGGGTGATGAAAAAGGCGGCGGCAGGGGTTGCTTCGCCCAGCCCAAAGGGCAAGCCCCATTTCAGCATCATCGCCATGGACATGCCCGCAAAGCCAATCATCGAACCGATCGACAGGTCAAATTCGCCTGCAATCATTAACACAGCGGCCCCTGTGGCAATGATCCCATATTGGGCAATAATCGCGATGTTATTTTTCAGACCCAAGGGGTTAAACGCCTTACCATCCGAGGCAATCGCCAAGGCCACAATGATGATAATCATCACCACGAAAGAGCCGATCTCGGGACGGCGTAAGATTTTTTGAAAGGCAGTTTCTTGTTGAAGCCTGTTTGCTTCGCTTCGATCGGCCATATCTCACATCCTGTTTTTATCTGGATTTTGAAGGTGAAAACAGGCGGGAAATCCCGCCTGTTTCATGTCTTGACTGATCAAAAAACTTAGCGATCGATACCTGCGAGTGCAGAAACCGATGCCGCGTTTGACGCATCCACAAAGCCTGGGCCAGATGGGATGTTCGCACCAGGCAACAGGCCTGCGCCTGTGTTGTAGAGGTGCAGAACGATCACAGGCATATAGCCCTGCAGACGCTGCTGCTGGTCGATTGTGAAGGCCGCATCACCTGCTTGGATCATGTCCATAACGCCGGGGGAAAGGTCGAAACATGCCAAATGCACGTCTGCGCCAACTTCCTTGATCGCGCGGTTTGCCGCTTCACAGACATGTGGGCCAACAGCCAAAACGCCATCGATGGATGCGTCTGCCTGCAGCGCCGCTGCGGTACGGGTTTCGATCTGTGCAGGGTCGTTTGACACGTCAATCATGTTCAGATCGCCGCCGACACCTTCGAAGTAGCCTGTGCAACGATCCACAAGCGCGGTGTTGAACGCTTCTTGGTTCAAGCAAAGCCCGTTGGTCACGCCTTCTGCTGCGGCGCGCTCACCTGCTTTTTGACCTGCCAAACGCTCTGGCTGACCTACGTGCATCAAGGCACCAAGCGCTGCGGATGACTCAAGACCTGAGTTCATAGTAACCACAGGAATGCCGTCCGCAACAGCGGACCGGATTGCTCCACCAAGCGCGTCTGCGTCAGGCAGCGATACGATGATGCCATCGGGCTGCGTTGCTGCTGCGGCTTCGATCAGCTGCGCCATTGCAGCCATGTCGCCAGATACGTCGAAGTTATATTCAAGGGTCGCGCCTACAGCCTCAGCTGCATCACGACCACCCTTTTCCACAACAGGCCAGAAAGGGTCTGTGCCCTGCGTGTGGGTGATCATAACATAACGCTCAGCATGTGCCGCACCTGCCATCAAAGCAGCTGCTGCAGCGGTGAGAATGAGTTTCTTCATGGTCTTCCTCCCAAGTTATATGCTCCGAAGAGCCGTTATTCTGCGCTTATGGCAGAATTCTTTGAAACACCCACGCGCGCATCCTCACGTTTGGCCCCTCCTCACGGCACCAATGCATGAGCAGGCGCAGGTGCCTGTCCATCATACCCGCCCCAGACAGATTGATCGAAATGAATAACAGAGCCCGTCATCATTCCACTATCGTCTGACGCCATCCACAACACTGCTTTTGCCACTTCCACCGGGTCAAGCAGTCTTCCGAAAGGTAACTCTTTTGCGGCGCGATCAAGGGCGCCTGGATCTCCCGTCTCCGCCTCTTGCAAGGCGCGTTCGCCATCGGAATTCATCCATCCGATATCCAATTGATTCACCCGCACCCTATTGCGCATCAGGGCAAACCCCGCATGGCGGCTCAGCGTAGCAAGCGCGCCCTTTGATACCGCGTAAGGCGCAAGAAACGGCTGCCCCACCCTCGAAGATGCGGATCCGATATTCACGATGCTGCCATGAACACCAACCTCTTGCATCAACAAAACAGCGTCCTGCATTAAGAAAAACGGTGCGCGTGTATTGACCGCAATCATTTTATCAAAAAGAGCGTCGCTGGTGTTCAGCAGATTTCCGCGATCGGTCATGCCTGCTGCATTTACCAAAATGTCCAATCGACCAAAATGCGCCTTGGTAGCAGGAATAATGCCACGCACGGCATCTAAATCGGCCAAATCCGCGCCCACAAAGTGACATTGGGTGCCAAATTCATCCGCGATAAGATCGCAAACACGCTGACCTCTCGCAGCGTTACGACCTACAACAATAAGGCCTTCTACATCCGCCTCTGCAAATACGCGAGCGATTGCTGCCCCAAGGCCCTGAGTGGCGCCTGTTAGAACAGCAATTTTACCAACTAAACTACTCACAAGAATGCACCACGCGCCAAAATCGAATTGCACAGCACCCTGTTAGCGCTAACTAAACACTTGCACAAGCTACAATAAAGAAAAACAGAAAATATTTTAAGCGAGGCTATTCTAAAAAAATTAGTTTTAAAAATCATTATATTTCTACACTATATCCAGATTTGGAAAATAACTCTGATAGTACTCTGTGTCCAAGTGACGCCATTTCACGAGGCGAATTCAGTTTGGGATCCTGCTCTGCCTCCACAACAAACCACCCCTCGTAACCGACACCTTCGAGTGCGGCAATAATGCTAGAAAAATTGAGATCCCCATCGCCTGGTACAGTAAAGACTCCCATAACCACTGCATCAAGGAAACTATTTCTAGTTCTGTCAATTTTTTCCACAACCTTTTTGCGAATATCCTTCGTATGGACATGAGAGATCCGCGCATGATGATTGTCAATTACGCGTAAATTATCCCCGCCCGCAAAAGCCATATGCCCCGCATCAAACAGCAGCGGAACCGAAGAATGCTTCATAAACACATCAAGCTCAGGCTCGGTTTCGACCACAGCGGCCATGTGATGATGATAGGAAATCGGCATCCCTTGGGCCGCGCACCAATCGGCAAAGTCCGACATCTTGCGCCCATAGGCGGCCATCTCGGCCTCACTGATCGCTGGCTTTTGCGCCAAAGGCACCTCGCGCTTGCCCTGCACAGACCGCGCTGTTTCCCCGTAGACGATGCACGGCGCGCCTGCGGCTTTGAAAAACGCCATTTGCTCTGCAATGCGATCCTTTTCGCGCTCGATATCCCCATCAAGCAATTCACCCGAAAACCATCCGCCACAAACCGAGATCCGATAGCGATCCAAGATCGGGCCCAGAACCGCCATATCCATTGGAAAGCGGCGGCCTGTTTCCATGCCGCTAAACCCTGCCTCCGAGGCTTGGGTCAGACATTCCTCTAGGCTGACGTCATCTGATAATTCAGGCAGGTCGTCATTCCACCATGCAATCGGGGCAATGCCCAATTTGGCCTTCAACATGAGGTTTACACTCCAATCCGCTGTTTTTTGCGGAATTCTTCTTGCCCCTTGCGGGCGGTTTGAACGCTTTCACGGGGGCTGACTTCGGGCACGCCCACATACCAATCCGCACCGCCATCTGTCCAAGTATAGGCATCAGAGGCGATTGAAATCACCGTTGTCGCATCGGTGGTCTGCGCCCATTCCATCGCGGCCTCTAGATCGGCAAGGCTGTCACAATGGCGCGCATAGGCCCCCATGGCCTCGGCATGTTTTGCAAAATCAACATGGCGCACATTGGCAGGGTCTTTCACGCGGCAATCTTTCAGCAGGTTGTTGAACCCTGCCCCGCCCGTATTGGTCTGCAAACGATTGATCACCGCATAACCACCGTTGTCACAGACGATAACAATCATCTTATGGCCTGAGATCACCGAAGAATGGATGTCGGAATTCATCATCATATAAGACCCATCCCCGACCATGACGATGGGTGTGCCTTTGCTGCCTGCCATCGCCATCGCGTGGCCCCAGCCCCCTGCAACCTCATAGCCCATGCAGGAATAGCCGAATTCACAATCATAGGTGTGCGGTGCTTTGCAGCGCCAATTTTTGATCGTTTCACCGGGCAATCCGCCTGCGGCAGTCACCATCACATCCTCGGGGCGCGCCATGCGGTTCACAACACCAATGACCTGCGCATAGGATGGCACGGCCTGATTTGTGGGGGCTTGACCCTTGTCCAAGAAATCATTCCACTCGGCATACCATTTTTGTGCCTGCGTCATACGGGCGGAAGGGGCAGACCAATCCCCCAATTGCGCATCAATCTCGGTGATCGCCTCAAACGCATCCCCCACAACGGCCTGTGCGCGGTGCTTTTGCGCATCAAACCGCGCCGCGTTGATATTGATAAACCGCGCATCCTTGGGGAATGTTGTCCATGATCCTGTGGTGAAATCCTGCAGACGGGTGCCAATGGCGATCACCACATCCGCCGTTTCGGCCAAATGCCGCGCGGCCTCGGTGCCTTCAATCCCCATTGGGCCTGCATAGGCAGGGTTGTCATACACAACGCCGCCCTTGCCGGCAATGGTTTCAGCCATCGGGATACCACGGCGCTTCGCGAAATCTGCCACCGCGGCCTCGGCCCCAGAATAGCGCACCCCACCCCCCGCGATTATGAAGGGGTTTTTCGCGGTTTTCAAAATTTCGACCGCCGCCTCGACCTGATCGCGCGAGGGGCGTGGGCGGGCGATAGTCCAAACTTTGCGCTCGAAAAAAGCCTCTGGATAATCATAGGCCAATTCCTGCGTGTCCTGAGGCAGGCCAAGAAAGGCCGGCCCACAATCTGCAGGGTCTAGCATCGTGGCCACAGCCGCAGGCAAGGATTGGATGATCTGCGCGGGATGGGTGATCCGATCCCAATAGCGCGTCACAGCGCGGAAACTATCGTTCACCGTGATGCTTGGATCCCCGAAATGCTCGACCTGCTGCAACACAGGATCGGGCAAGCGGTTCACATAAGTGTCGCCCGACAACAACAAGACGGGCAAGCGGTTGGCATGCGCAACACCCGCGGCGGTGACCATATTCGTGGCACCTGGCCCGACCGATGAAGTCGCGACCATGATCTGACGGCGTTTCTTTGCTTTGGCATAGGCAATCGCGGCCAAGGCCATGGATTGCTCATTCTGGCCGCGCCATGTGGGAAGCTGATCTTGAACGCGCTCTAGTGCTTCGGCCAAGCAGGTGACATTGCCGTGGCCAAATATCCCGAACACCCCTGCAAACAGCGGAACCTCCTCGCCATCAATTATGGTGAATTGATTAACCATGTAACGCACGATTGCCTGCGCCATAGTTAGACGCACAGTGCCGTTTGCACTTGCTCGGTTACTCATACCAGCACCCCTCCCCTGGGCTAGATTCGTCCTCACACGAAATGTATATTGACAAAAAAATTTTGATGCAACGATCATTGCAAAAACTTTTTGACACTGCAATAGTGACGCTGAAAGACTGTGCGCTTGCTTAAACTTTGGGCGAGGGATTCCGCCAAATCGCGACCACAGTCATGGGGAGGTTAGAAATGAAAGCAAATAAACTCAAGGCCTTATGGCAAGGGGATCAGCCCGCGTTGAATGGGTGGTGTTCCATCGGCTCTAGCTTTACCGCCGAGATCATGGCGGCGCAGGGTTTTGACAGCATCACCATTGATATGCAGCATGGCGCGTTGGATTATGGCATGGCTTTGCCGATGGCGCAGGCCTTGCGCAATGCAGGCCCCACTATCATGGCCCGCGTGCCGTGGCGTGACCCCAGTTGGATCATGAAGGCCTTGGATATGGGCGCTGAGGGGATCATCTGCCCCATGGTCAATTCTCGCGCCGAAGCAGAAGAATTCGTCAGCTATCTGCGCTACCCCCCGCATGGGCAGCGCAGCTATGGCCCGACCCGCGCGGTGATTGCTGACCCCAGTTACAACGTCAAAGACGCGAATGCGCAGGTTCTGGCCATTGCCATGATCGAAACCGCGGCAGGCATGGAACATCTTGAGGAGATCGCAGCGACCCCTGGCCTAGACGGTATTTATGTAGGCCCTGCTGATTTGACCCTCGGCACCCAAGCGGGGCGTTTGCCCCCAGGATTTGACCGCGAAGAACCCGAGATGATCGCGATGATTAAGGAAATCGCCGCCGTATGTCGCATGAACAAAATCGCCGCCTGCCTGCATTGTGGCAGCCCCGCCTATGCTGCCCGCGCCATTGAGTGGGGCTATCGCCTCACCACTGTTGGGGGCGATGTGCGCTTTTTGGCGCAATCAGCCCGCGCGGCGGTCACAGGCTGGCATGAGGTTGTGGGCCGCGCCGGTGGTTCGGACAGCACGGGTGCTGGCAAAGGGGGCTATTGATGACACGGCTCTTGGTTGCAGGGGCGCTTCATCCAACGGGTGAGGCGCTGCTAGAGCGGCTTAAAACGCAGGGCGTGGATGTCATCTATGTAACCGATCCCGCACCTACGGCCTATCTGCCCTATCTGCCGCAGGCCGATGCGCTTGTGCTGCGCACACAACCCCTGACGGCTGAGATGATTGCAACTGCACCAGACCTGAAAATCGTCTCGCGCCACGGCGTGGGATATGACGCGGTGGATGTAAATGCATTATCTGCCCGCGGGATTGGCTTGGCCATTGTGGGGGATGTGAATTCTATCTCCGTGGCCGAGCAGGCCATGATGATGATGCTTGCAGGGGCGAAACAGGCGCTAGAAGCGCATTTCGCCACACGTGGTAGCGAAGGGTTCGATTGGAACTGGCGTAATCTTTTGCGCGCGCGCGAAGTGTATAACAAACGCCTCTTGATCATCGGCTATGGCCGCATCGGACGGCGTTTGGCGAAAATGGCCGATGGGTTTGGCATGCATATATCCGCCTATGACCCCTATCTTTCCCAAATGGGCGCATGGCCCGAGGGGACCGCGCAAGAAGTGACAGATTTATCCGCAGCCTTGGCTGAGGCTGATTTCATTTCGGTGCATATCCCCGCCGCCAAAGGCGCGCTGTTGGATCGCGCCGCCTTTGCGCAAATGAAACGCGGTGTAGTGATCTGCAACACGGCGCGCGGTGGCGTTGTCGATGAGGCGGCCCTGTTGGCTGCGCTCAAGGATGGCACGGTGGCCGCGGCAGGGTTGGATGTGTTCCAATCCGAACCCCCTGCCCTTGATAACCCACTTTTCTCGAATCCGCGGGTGATCCTGTCGCCCCATATTGGCGGGCTGTCCAATGAGGCGGCTGAACGTATGGCCTGCGCCTGTGTGGAAAACGCGCTGAACTTTATCACAGGCAGGATTAATCCTGCGCTCATTGTCAATCACGAGGCAATCAATGGCAGCTAAACCGAAACTTCGCATCGGCTTGATTGGATCGGGCTTTATGGGCAAAGCGCATGTGTTTGGCTTTGCCACCGCCGCGCGAGTGTTTGATTTGCCCTATGAGGTGGAATTACACACGCTGGCCGATGTCACGCTTGCGGGGGCGCAGGCCGCGGCGGCAGGGTTTGGCTTTGCCCATGCCACAGATCGGTGGCAGGATTTGATCGAAAACCCCGATATAGATGTGGTCGATATCACCGCGCCAAATGCGTTGCACAAAGAAATGGCCATGGCAGCGATTGCGGCGGGCAAGCATGTCTATTGCGAAAAGCCCTTGGCCCCCTTGGCGCGTGACGCAGAGGAGATGGCCATGGCGGCAGAGGCGTCAGGGATCAAAACCCAAGTTGGTTTCAATTACCTGTGCAACCCTATCATGGCGCTTGCCCGCGAGATGATTGCTGGCGGCGAATTGGGTGACATTCGCAGCTATCGCGGCGTGCATGCCGAGGATTATATGCGTGATGCAAACGCGCCCTATTCCTTCCGTCATGACCCTGCGGGCGGTGGGGCCTTGGCCGATATTGGCAGCCATGCCTTGGCCACGGCAGAATATCTGTTGGGGCCCATCACCCGCGTTATGGGGGATTGCGTCACCATGATTGACCACCGCAAGGATGCCACTGGATCCACCCGCAAAATTGAGGTCGATGATGTCGGGCGCGCCTTTTTGCGGTTTAAAAATGGCGCAACGGGCTCAATTGAGGCCAATTGGGTCGCCACGGGTCGCAAGATGCAGCATGATTTCGAGGTCTATGGCAGCAAGGGCGCACTCATCTTTACGGGCGAGCGGTTCAACGAACTGCATTTCTACAACACCGATGACGCAACAGGCCGTCAGGGGTTTCGCAAAATCGAGGCCAGCCCAGATCACCCGCCCTATGGGCAATTCTGTGTGGCACCGGGCCATCAGATTGGCTTTAACGACCTCAAGGCGATTGAGATCGCAGGCTATCTTGATGCCATCGCAGATCGCGCGCCTGAACCCTTTAACTTCCGTGCGGGGTTGCGCATTCAATATCTGGTTGAAACCATTCAAGCCTCGGCCAAATCCGAGGCGTGGATCGCGACAGTCTGATCGGGGGCGTGATGGATCACAACACCCCCCTCACCGATACCCCGCCGCCTGATACCTATGAGGGGTTCATCCGCCTGATCCATGAACGTCACAGTGCGATGAGCAACACCTATCAGGCCATCGCGCTCTATCTGACGCAGAACCCAAATGATGTGGCGGTGCGCTCGGTCAATGCGATTGCCGAAAGCTGCGGGGTGCATGCCTCGAGTTTCGTGCGCTTTGCGCAGTCCTTGGGGTATAAAGGGTTTCGGGATGTGCAGGCCCTATTCCAACAACGCCTAGAGACGGCTGCGCCTGGATTTGGGGCGCGCGTGCAATCCTTGCGTGATGGGATGGCCGCGCGCGATGATATCTCGGAAATCGGATTCCTGCGCGAGATGATCGTGCAAGACATTGCTTCGCTCGAAGGTCTGGTTGATGAGATTTCAGGCCTTGATATGGCCGCCGCCGCCAAGCTGATGGAGCGGGCCGAAACCATTTATTTGGTCGGACAAAATCGATCTTCGCCCGTGGTTTTGCTCATGCGCTATCTGCTGACCATGATTGGCAAACGCTGCATCCTTCTGGATGCCAGCGGCGGCCTTGCCACCCATATGGCGCGCAGTATGGGGCCGCGGGACGTGCTGTTTGCTGTATCCTTTCGCTACTACGCCAATGAGGTTGTGCAGATTGTCGATCAGGCCGCCTCGGCGGGGCATGATGTGATTGCCATTTCCGACACGACCCTATCGCCCCTCGCAAAATCGGCAAAGATCCTGTTTGCCGTGCCCGAATATCAGCAAAGCCTCTCGCGCTCCTTGGCCGCGCCTATGTGCGTGGCGCAGGCTTTGGTGGTGGCGACAGCGGCGCGCCTACAAAAGGGGGCGGAGGCACCGCTGATCCCCCATGTGACCCAAAAAGACACTTGAACACCGACTTCCAAAGGAAAGATCCGCAATGAGCGTAAAAAAAGACCTTGATGTCATCACAATTGGCCGCGCTTCGGTTGACCTTTATGGCGCCCAAATCGGTGGCCGCTTGGAGGATATGCGCAGCTTTGACAAATATATTGGCGGCTCGCCTACCAATATGGCCGCAGGCACAGCGCGTTTGGGGCTGAAATCTGGCCTTATCACGGGTGTGGGTGATGAGCATATGGGGCGCTTTATTCGCGAAGAACTGACCCGCGAAGGGGTCAATATCGAGGGCATCAAAGTCGATCCTGATCGCCTGACCGCATTGGTGCTGTTGGGGATCCGTGATCAAGAACGCTTTCCCTTGATTTTTTATCGCGAGAATTGCGCCGATATGGGGCTGTGCGAAGACGATATAGACCCCGCCTATATCGCGCGCGCCCGCGCAGTCGTGGCAACAGGCACGCATCTCAGCCACCCGCAGACCGAAGCCGCAGTATTGAAAGCCTTGCGCTTAGCCCGCGAGGGGGGTGCCCGCACCGCCCTTGATATTGATTATCGCCCGAACCTCTGGGGCGTGGCAGGGCATGGCGATGGCGAAAGCCGCTTTGTGGAAAGCGCAGCCGTTACGGCCAAACTGCAATCAACCTTGCATCTCTTTGACCTTATCGTGGGCACGGAGGAAGAATTTCACATTGCAGGCGGCAGCACCGATACGCTGACGGCGCTTCGGGCCGTGCGCGCGGTCAGCGGTGCCACATTGGTGTGCAAACGTGGGGCCGCAGGGGCCGTGGCAATCACAGGCGAGATCCCTGCAAGCCTTGATGACGGGATCGCAGGTCAGGGTTTTCCGATTGAGGTATTCAACGTGCTTGGCGCGGGGGACGGGTTTATGTCGGGCCTTATCAAAGGGTGGCTTGATTGCCCCGCGGATCAGATTGATTGGGCGACCGCGCTAAAATACGCCAATGCCTGCGGCGCATTTGCGGTGTCTCGTCATGGCTGCACCCCCGCCTACCCGTCATGGGAGGAGCTACAATTCTTCCTCGCACGCGGGATCACGCGGCCCGACTTGCGCAATGATGGGCCGTTAGAGCAGGTTCATTGGGCCACCAATCGGGGGCCAGATTTGCCCGATATGCACATCTTTGCGTTTGACCATCGTATGCAACTTGAAGAGATGGACGGGGCAAACCCCGCCAAAATTGATGCGTTCAAAGAGCTATGCCTCCAAGCGGCGCGCGTTGTGGCGGATGATCGGGCGAGATATGGCATTTTATGCGACAACCGATTGGGTCGCTCTGCCTTACAGGCGGCCTCTGACAGCCCGCTTTGGATTGGCCGCCCTGTGGAATGGCCGGGCTCCTGCCCTTTGGTGCTTGAACCTGAACTTGGCCCTGATTTCGGCGTTCTTAAGGAGTGGCCGCGCAATCATGTGGTGAAATGCCTGTGCTTTTGCCATCCCCAAGATGACGCTGCGCTGTGGCAAAACCAGATCGACACCGTCAGCCGCCTCTTTGCGGCGACCCGCCGCAATGGGTTGGAATTCTTGCTTGAGGTGATCCCCTCAAAACGCGGCGCAGTGGATCAGACAACCACCCCCGCCGTGATCCAACGCTTTTATGATGCAGGCATCTTTCCCGATTGGTGGAAATTGGAGCCCTTTGCCGATGACGCCTCTTGGGGGGCTGTGACCCAAACAATCACGGCAAACGATGCACATACGCGGGGGATTTTGGTTTTGGGCCTTGATGCCCCCGTCGATGATTTGGCCGCAAGTTTCGCCTTCGCCGCCCGTCAGCCCTTGGTCAAAGGGTTTGCAGTGGGGCGCACAATTTTTGGCGATGCAGCCCGCGCGTGGCTTACGGGGCAAATCAGCGATGCGCAGGCAATTTCGCAAATGGCAGATCGCTACCGCAGCTTGTCAGCGCTGTGGGATCAGGCTCGAAAAGGGTGAGATATGGCCGCGCATAAAACCCTTGCTGATCCCATTTTCAACCCGCTGTGGCGGCGGGTGGCCTTGATCATATTTCTCTGCTTCTGGACAGGGGTAGAGATTTGGAACCAAACCTATGGGTGGGCCGCATTCATCGCAGCCATCACGATCTATTGCGGGTGGAATTTCTTTGTCCTGTGGGAAGATGTCCCAAGCCAGGAATAAGGGCGGCAAATCTGCCGCCCCCTTGGTCGCTTAGATTGATCCAGCCTCGACCATGTAATTATTTGCGGTGCACATGGCCGCATCGTCAGAGGCCAAGAACAAAACCATCCGCGCGAGATAAACGGGTTCGATCTCATCGGGCAGACATTGACGATCGAGCGCCTCTTTCAAGGCCGCAGGCGTCACCCAAAGCTGTTTTTGCCGCTCTGTCATCACCCAGCCCGGAACGACCGTATTCACCCGAATGCGATGATCCCCCAAATCGCGCGCCATTGTGCGGGTCAGGCCGTGCACGGCCGATTTAGAACTGGTATAGGCGGGCATATCGCCACTGGCCTGCATCCAAGAGTTGGACCCAAAATTGATGATCGAGCCACCACCCGCCTCAATCATCGCGGGCGCTACGGCCTGAATGGCGAAAAACATATGACGCAGGTTCGTTGCATATCGCTCGTCCCAATAATCGGGTTCGACTGTCCGCCAGTCATGACGATCATCACGGGCAGCGTTATTCACCAAAACATGTGCGGGCCCGCAGGCCTCAGCCAATGATTTGAAGGCTGTTCGCAATGCAGAAATATCGCGCAGGTCACATTGCTCGAAATGCACAGTATCGCCCAATTCGGCGGCCAAGGCCGCACCGCCTTTGGCATCAATATCGACAAAACCAACGCGGCTGCCTTGCACCGCAAAAGCCTTGACGATTTCCGCGCCAATCCCAGATGCACCGCCCGTAACAAAGACGGATTTATCCTTTAGGCTCGGATACATGGCGAATTGTGATTGATCAATCTGACCCATGGGTTGCCCCTCCTTTGGCAATGCCTCTTTTCGCGCAAAACCTAACCGCTGCCCCTTTGGGCGGCAAGGCGCAAAGCGGTTAATCGTGGAAAGGATTGACAGAAATGAGTGGCAATGGTTGCATCTGTAAAGGCGTGCATAAGGGAGGATGCCCGTGAACAAGATCACCCGAGATTACAGCCTGCTTGGCGCGTCTGCGGTCGAGGCAGAGGAAAAGGGTCTGGCTGCTGCGCAGTGGTATCACTCGGATATCCAGCGCGAGGATATGCGCCGCCTGATGCAGCGCAAAGATGGGCCTGCCATTCGTGACACGATCCTTTATTTCGCTGTCTTGATCGCCTCTGCCACGGGCGGGATCATGCTGTGGGGGTCATGGTGGTCAGCGCCATTTTGGGTGATCTATGCCACATTTTACACCGCAGGCGCAGATAGCCGCTGGCACGAGGCAGGTCATCGCACGGCGTTCTTGACCCCTTGGATGAATGCCGTGGTCTATCACATCGCTTGCTTCATGCTGTTCCGTAATCCTGTCTTGTGGCGATGGAGCCATTCCCGCCACCACACCGACACGATCATCGTGGGCCGTGATCCCGAAATTATCACCATGCGCCCACCGCAAATATTTAGGGTTCTATGGCTCTTTATTGGCAGCCATACATGGGATGGGTTCAAGGCCACGTTCCGCCACGCCCTTTATGGGCTGAACAAAGAAGAACGCAGTTTCACCCCTGACCGCTATTGGAAAAAGGCGCAGGTGATTGCGCAGATTTGGCTTGCGATCTGCACCGTGGTTTTGGCATTGGTGCCGATCACGGGGTCGATCTTGCCGTTGATGTTGGTGGGGGTTGGCCCTGCCGTCTTGGGGTCATGGCATCTGATCATGACGGGCTTACTACAGCATACGGGCATGGCCGATAACGTACTGGATCACCGCCTCAATTCCCGTAGCGTTTACATGAACCCCATCAGCCGTTTCATCTATTGGAACATGAATTACCATATCGAACATCATATGTTCCCCATGGTGCCCTATCACAATCTGCCCGCCCTGCATGAGGCGATCAAACATGATCTGCCGCCTGCAAATCGTGGCTTTGTCGATGGGCTGCGCGAGGTGGCGCATGCGCTGAAAATGCAGTTGAGTGACCCCGAATATCGGATTGAGAAAACCTTACCCCCGACCGCAAAACCCTATCAGGCGCATCTGCACGATCTGGAGGTTTAGGGTTTCAGCGCGCGCAAAACGGGGCGGGTCAGCGCGACCAAGGCTTCCTCGGTTTGGCCAAGGATTTTGATACGATCAAATTCGGCGGGCTGCTCTGACATCACATGGGACAAGGCCGCACCAAACCCCATGCGCAATTCGGTTCCGATGTTGAATTTACAAATCTTAGACATGCGCGCCAAATCTTGACGCTCTCGCACAGGCACGCCTGAGCCGCCATGAATAACCAGTGGAATGTCACAAAGCGCCTCAATCGCGGCAAGGCTGTTGCGATCCAGACCGTGGTGCTTTTCTTGTTGCAAATGCACATTCCCGATGGAAATCGCCATTGCATCTATGCCCGTCTCTTGGGCAAATCGGGCAGCCTCCTCAGGGTCTGTGCCCCGCGATTTTGCCCCATCCGCATAGCCGACATACCCAATTTCACCTTCACAAGAGACACCTGCCGCATGGGCCATCTCTGCGATTTCGGCGGTGCGGGCAATGTTTAGCGACAGGGGCAGCGCCGAGCCGTCAAACATCACCGAGGAAAACCCTGCTGCTATTGCTGCGGCGCACTCCTCAAGTGACGTGCCGTGATCCAAATGGCTGACCACGGGCACTGAAACGCTTTCGGCCAATTCGCCAAACATCACCCCCCAAATCGAAATCGGCATATGCGCCCGCGCGCCTGGGCCCGCCTGCAAAATAATGGGCAGCCCCTCTAATTCCGCGGCGCGTGTGTATGCGCGCGCGTCTTCCCACCCCAAACAGACCACGCCTGCCACCGCATAACCTTGGGCTAAGGCGGGCGTCAGGACATCGGTGAGGGTCGCGCGGGTCATTTAAACTTGGCCACCATATCCAAAATGCCTGGAATCGTACGGATCTGTTCGGCATGAGTTGGTTGGAAATATTGTTTGAGCGAGCGTTGGCTCAGGCCGCCTAGAATGGTGAAGTAATACATCTCATAGCCCGGCAGCGCGGCGCAAGGGTGATAGCCGCTATCGAGCAAAATGGTCGAGCCATCCATGATGTGATAGGCTTCGCCCACCTCATTATCGACCCGCTGCAACATTTGCACACCCGACCCGTAATTGGGGCGGAAGCGGAAATTATAGGTTTCATCATGACGGGTTTCGATGATCTCGCCCGCGTCATCGGTTCGATCCGTGTCATGTTTGTGGCTGGGAAAGCCTGACCAGCCCCCTGCCCCTACAGTGAACAATTCCGACACCAAAAGCCGCCCAACCTTATCCGCGTATTTTGTGCCGAGGATATGTTTGATCTTACGATGCGTTTTGGTGTCATCCGATCCGTATTGGATCACATCCAATTCCGCTTCGCGCACATCAAACGGCTCCAAAACTTTGTCATATTTGGCCCCCGCAATGAAGGTTTCAGTCGTGTCACTCACACATGTGATCCGCACCCGCGCGCCCACGGGAACATAAACCCCCTCGGGTTCGCCATCCCAAACATCGGCCCCGCGATTGCCAAGGCTGGGATAGGACGCGCCATCGACATCCACATCGACACTGCCCGTAGCAGGCACGATGCAAGTCTCATATCCAGCAACTTGATAGTCAAACACCTCGCCTTTTTTCAGCTTTAAGATGTTGAAATAATTCAGCGGCACTAAGTCGTGATCTACGTCAACGATGGGTTTATTTTGGTTGTCATGGGGTGGGATATGCATCGGGCCCCTCCTTTACTGATGAATTTCGATGAATTGGGATAGGGTCGCGCGGTCGGGCATGGCCCCCGCACAACCTGGATGCGAGACGGTGATGGCCGCCGCTGCGGCACCTTGATCCACGGCATCGGCAAGGCTTGCACCATTGGCCAAGGCCGCAAGAGTTGCCGCCATAAAACTATCACCCGCCCCAACAGGCTTAAGCGGCGTAGCGGGATAGGTGCCTGTGCGAAGTTCCTGATCCCCCGTCATAGTGATCGCGCCTTCGGCCCCCATTTTGTAAATCACCAATTTGCCGCGCGCGGCCAAGCCCCGTGCCGCGTCAAGACCGCGCTCATAGGCGCCTGCCATAAATCCGAATTCCTCATCATTGCCGACAATCATCGCCGATGCGTCTGCCGCACGGGTCAGAACATCGGCTGCAACGTCTGGCGAGGGCCAAGAATAGGGCCGATAATCAATATCAAATATAATCGGCACACCCGCTTTTTTCGCCAAATCAAAAGCGGCAAAGGTGGCGCTGCGCGAAGGTTCCGCTGCGAAAACCGTGCCTGCGGTGACGAGCGCGCCAAAGCAGCCATAGTCAATATCGGCAACATCCTCAGGCGTGACCTGAAAATCGACTGCATTGTTGCGATAGATGCAGACCTGAAAATCCTCCATCACCGATTCATAAACCGCCAAGGAGGAGCGGTATTCCCCCGCTAGAGTGCGGATGTACTCCACATCCACGCCATACTGGATCAGCTTATTACGGATAAACCGCCCCACCGTGTCATCGCTCAGCGAGGTCACAAGCGCGGCTTGCATCCCCAATTTACAGAGGCCTGCACAAATATTCGCTGAAGACCCGCCAAGATCTGCCCGAAAATTTTCGCCGAATTCGGCCTTTACCCCAATCGGATCGGCATAGAGATCCATGCCCGCGCGGCCCAAAACCACGAAACTGCCTTTTGCGATCCCATTGTGTAATTGCGCAGATAATTCGGACACTGGCCCCCGCCCCTCATTCGTGACCTTGCTTGCACTGCAATCGTGCTTGCATGACTATGCGTTCAAAGCTACTTCTTTTGCAACCGCTTGCAAGTGCATTTCACGAAGGGGCCGCCATGTCAGAAATTGGGATAGGTATTATCGGAGGCGGCTATATGGGCAAGGCTCATGCCGTGGCCATGTCCGCCGTTGGTGCTGTGTTCAACACCATGCTGCGGCCCCGTTTGGAAATGGTCTGCGCGAGCAGCACAAAAAGCGCAGAAACCTATCGCGCCGCATATGGTTTTGCCCGCGCGACCGATGATTGGCGCGTTTTGGTCCATGATCCAAAGGTGGAGGCAATCATCATCGCCTCGCCCCAAACCACACATCATGACATCGCGCTTGCCGCATTCGCGGCGAAAAAACCTGTTTTATGCGAAAAACCCCTTGGCGCTTCTTTGGCCGAAAGTCAGGCTATGGTCGTTGCGGCTGAGACCGCAGGTGTCGCCAATATGGTTGGTTTCAACTATATCCGCACCCCTGCCAGCCAATATGCCCGCGCGCTGATTGCACAAGGGGCAATTGGCCAAATCACATGGTTTCGCGGCGAACATACCGAAGATTTTTTGGCCGATCCAAACCTGCCCGCAAATTGGCGCACTTCGGGAATGGCCAATGGCACAATGGGGGATCTGGCCCCGCATATCATCAACGCAAGCCTTGCACTGATGGGGCCCATTGCATCGGTCATGGGGGTTTATGAAACCGTCCACAGATCACGTCCCGAGGGCGTGGTGACCAATGACGACCATGCGCAGTTCATGTGTCGCTTTGAAAACGGGGCCATGGGGCAAATCTATGCTTCGCGCATCGCGACTGGCCGCAAAATGGGCTATGCTTACGAGATCACAGGCACCAAAGGCGCCATTCGATTTGATCAGGAAGATCAAAACGCGCTCTGGCTCTATGAGATGACAGGGCCAGAAGCCACGCGCGGCTTTCGCAAAATTTTAACGGGGCCTGCGCATCCTGATTATATGCCCTTTTGCCAAGGGCCAGGTCATGGGACGGGCTATCAAGACCAAATCATCATCGAAGCCCGTGATTTTCTGCGCGCGATTGAAACGAGAGAGGCGATTTGGCCCACCTTCCGTGATGGTCACGATGTGAACCGCGTGATTGCCGCCGTAATCGCCTCAAGCGATCAAGGCGCGTGGTGCGATATTTCATCTGTTTAAACGAGGGCATAACCCATTATGACAATCGAAATCGGCAATGCGCCCTGCTCTTGGGGTGTTGAATTTGCAAATGATCCCCGCAATCCAACATGGCGCAAAGTCCTGCAGGATTGCGCTGAGGCGGGCTATCGCGGGATTGAACTGGGGCCTGTTGGCTTTATGCCCGAAGATCCAGCAATTTTGGGCGAGGCGCTTGATGAATTTGGCCTCACCTTGATTGGCGGCGTGATTTTCCGCCCCTATCACGACCCTGACGCATGGGAGGATGTGCTCGATGCCACGCATCGCACCGCCCGCGCCCTCAAGGCACATGGGGCCGAGCATCTGGTGATTATCGACAGTATCTCACCGCGCCGCGCCCCTACTGCGGGCCGCGCTGATGAGGCGGTGCAGATGGATAAGGCCGAATGGACTGGCTTTCGCGACCGCATTGTAGAAAGCGCGCGAATTGGCGCCGAAGACTATGGCCTCACGGTTGGCATCCACGCCCATGCGGCAGGATTTATGGATTTTGAACCTGAATTGATCCGCCTGCTTGATGAGGTTGATGAGGGCCTTTTGAAAATCTGCTTTGACACGGGCCATCACTCCTATGCGGGGTTTGATCCTGTGGCCTTCATGCAAAAATATGTCAGCCGCATTTCCTACATGCATTTCAAAGATATAGACCCCAAGGTTAAGGCAGATGTGATTGCCAATCGCACAGGGTTTTATAAGGCCTGCGGACAGGGGATTTTCTGCAACCTCGGCCAAGGCGATGTAGATTTTGAGGCGGTGCGCAAGGTTCTTTTGGATGCAAATTTTGCAGGCTGGTGCACAGTCGAGCAAGATTGCGATCCAACCCTAGATGTGCGCCCTATTGATGACGCACACGCCAACCGCGCCTATCTGCAATCCATTGGTTTTTAAGCGAAAAGAGATCAAATCATGACAAAACTAAAATGGGGTCTTATCGGTGGTGGCGAAGGCAGCCAGATCGGCCCTGCGCATCGCTTAGGCGCACAGGCGGATGGGCATTTTGACTTTGTGGCAGGCGCTTTGGATCACCGCGCAGATGTGGGTCGCGCCTATGCACAGCGTCTGGGAATTGTCGCTGATCGCGCCTATGGCGATTGGCGCGAGATGTTGGCAGGGGAAAGCGCCCGCGAGGATCGCGTTGATCTCGTGACTGTGGCCACGCCAAATTCCACGCATTTTGAAATCACCAAAGCCTTTCTTGAAGCGGGCTTTAATGTGCTTTGCGAAAAGCCCATGACGGTGACAGTCGAAGAAGGCGAAGAAATCGTAAAAATCGCCCGCGCCAATGGCCGAATTTGCGCGGTGAATTATTGCTATTCCGCCTATCCGATGATCCGTCAGGCGCGTGCCATGGTGCGCGCGGGCGAATTGGGCAACATTCGGTTGGTCGTCACCAATTTCAGCCATGGCCATCACGGCGATGCGGAAGATGCCGATAACCCACGGGTGCGGTGGCGCTATGACCCTGCGATGGCGGGTGTTTCTGGGCAGTTTGCTGATTGTGGAATCCATGCGCTGCATATGGCAGGGTTTATTTGTGATGATCACGTCACCACGTTGTCCGCTGACTTCGCCTCAACAATTTCATCGCGCGTGCTCGAAGATGACGCGATGGTGAATTTCCGTATGTCCAAGGGCACTGTCGGGCGGCTCTGGACATCTTCGGTTGCGATTGGCCGCCAACACGGGTTCGACATTCAGGTCTTTGGCGAAAAAGGCGGCTTAAGATGGGCGTCTGAGCAGCCCAATCAATTGATCTATACCCGCACAGGCGGGCGCACGGAGATCATCGAAAAGGGCGAAGGGGGGTTGCATGACGAGGCCACGCGGCTCAGCCGTGTCGCCATTGCACATCCCGAAGGGTTTCCCTTGGCTGTGGCCAATATTTACTGCGATCTGGCCGATGCCATTCGTGGTCAGGCCCGTGATGGGTTGCCATCGGCAGAAGATGGATGTCGCTCGCTGGCGGCTGTTTATGCGGCGGTGGCCTCAGCCAAGGATCACGGCGCGTGGCAGGAGGCCCGCCCGCCCATGTTCAGGGGTTAAGCGCACGCAAACTGGCGCGTTCGACCAAATGACAAGGAAACATCTGTGCCTCAGCCTGCGGGCTGGGGTATTCACTCAGGCGCACGACAAGCGACAACGCAGCCCCCACAATCGCCTCAATCGGCTGCGCAATCGTGGTGAGGCGAATATTGGGCCACGCGGCCATTGCCATATCATTCAGCCCCAATATGCCAATATCATCAGGGCAGCCTAGACGTGCCGCGCCAATCGCGGCCATGGCGCCGATCGATAGAATATCATCGCCACAAAAATAAACCTCAGCAGGCCCCGCAGACAGTTCGGCGGACATAGCCGCCTGCCCCGCCTCAAACCGATAGGCGGGCACAAAGCGCGCGCGGCAGGTCAGCCCTGCCTCTGCAAGGGCCGCGCGGAAACCCACCAAACGATCTTGGGTTGAGGTGGCCCCTCCTGGCCCGCCTAGAAACCCGATCTCGCGGTAGCCGCGCGCGATTAATGTCTCGCCCGCCAAACGGCCTGCAGCGTGGTTATCAATGCCCACCACATTGACCCGCGCCTGCGGATCATGGCGACCAAAGGCGTGAACCACAGGAACGCCCTCTTCATAGAATTGCTCAACCAAACCAGCGGGCAAGGTGGATGAGGCCACCACCACCCCATCGACCGAATATTGCCGCAGCATTGCGGCGGCTTGTTCAATATCGCTCACATCGCTGAGATTAACCAAAAGTGGCCGTAACCCCATCTGCTGTAAGCCACGAGTGAACTGATCGAAAATCTCGAGAAAGACAGGGTTATGGAAATTATTTGCAACCAAGCCAATCAGCTTACTGCGTCCAGTGGTCAGGGATGAGGCCAAGGCGTTTGGACGATAGCCAAGGGCCGCGGCGGCCGCCTCGACCCGCGCGCGCATCGCAGGCGAAACAGATGCACCATCGGTAAAGGCGCGCGACACGGCAGAGGGTGAAGCCCCCGCCTTTGCCGCAACATCCCTAAGCGTGATTTTCGCCTTGCGCATCAAACCCGTCCCCTCTCCGCGTTTGACTATGACCCAAAGCGGGGAAGCGCGGCAATCACAAAGCGCGACTTACGAGGACACGACCGCCTTAATCTCGGGGCGGGTTGGCATTGCGGGGGCCGTGCCTTGGCGGGTGACAGACAGGCTTGCAGTCGCGCACGCAAAGCGCAACGCGGCCTCGATCCCCTGCCCTTCGGCAAGCGCCACAGCAAAGCCGCCATTGAACGCATCCCCCGCGCCCGTTGTCTCGACCACCGCGCCGCAGTTAAAGGCGGGTTGGTGCAGGGTTTGCTGGCCATCATGGTAAAGGGCGCCTTGCTCACCCAAGGTGATCACCGCCGCCTTGGCACCAAGATTAAGCAATTTTTGCGCGGCCAATTGCGCAGTTTCAGGCGTGGTCACCTTCACCCCTGTCAACTGCTCCGCCTCAATCTCATTGGGCGTCACATAATCACAAAGGCCCAAGATATCCCGCCCTAATTCTTGCGCAGGTGCGGGGTTTAAGATCGTCAGCGCCCCTGCGGATTTCGCCATGCTCAACCCGTGCTTTGCAGCGGACAAAGGTTGTTCAAGTTGGGTCATGAAAACCTTTGCCGTGTTGATGACGCTGGCGCGCGCCTCAAGATCGGCAACCGCGATCTCGGCGGCCGCACCGGGGCTGACGATAATCGCGTTATTGCCGCTGCCCTCTTCGATAAAGATATACGCAGCCCCCGTATAGCTTTCGGGGTGGTGGCTGACATGGGGGGTCACGCCGCACTCGGCCCAAAGATCAAGCGCCATCTTGGCAAAATCATCTTGGCCAAGCCGCGTGATCATATGCACATCCCCGCCTGCCTTGGCGGCCGCAACCGATTGGTTCGACCCTTTGCCACCTGGCCCCAACACAAAACGTGATCCAATCAGCGTCTCGCCCATCACGGGCTGACGCGGCGCGGTATAGGCCGTATCAGCCACAAATACGCCCAAAATCACAATCGCCTTAGACATCCATTTCCCCTATGCGTCAGGGCCAATCACGCCTTTGCGCAACATGAAGCAGCCATAAAAACGCCGCTCGCCCGTTTGAATCACAGCATAGCTTTGCCGCGCCATATCATAAAAGGCAAATCGCTCAATGCTGATCATGGGCCGCTCCGCCCCTTCGGCGGCGTTGATTTTTTGCTGCACCTCGGCCTGAACGGCGGGGATTGTGTCAGGCTCGCCCACAATTTCCATACGGCCTGCAAAATCATCAACAAAAGTATCAAGGGGCATGACCGAAAGAACCGCCTCGACCGCCTCGGCCGCGGTGAGGTTATCCATGCGCAACAGGTTGCCGTAAACCGTGGCGCGAGCAACCGAGTCGGATGGAAAATTCGTGTCCGCAATGATCAGAACATCGCCATGCCCCATCATGCGCAAAACATGCAAAACATCGGCATTAAGCCTTGGATCAATTCCTTTCAGCATGATACCCCCCCCTTTTTCTCGAATAGTGATGATCACACGCGTTCTTTGGTGGATTTATCGAAAATATGCAGGTCATCTGGATCAGCCGTCATCGTGATCGTTTGACCCACCTTGAAATCGCGCCGCTCGCGCGAGATCAGTGTAAAATCCTGCCCCGTGCTATGGCGCAACATCACATGTGTCTCTGAACCTGTTGGCTCGATCACTGAAATCGTGCCAGAAATCCCCTTATCCGCGATTTGCAAGGCCTCGGGACGGATGCCGATGATGACCTCTTGGCCTTCGGCAACGCCCGCCCCTTTTGGCAAGGAAACCACCGCACCATCGATCTGCGCCGCCAAAGAACGCCCAGATTTGACCACCTGCCCTTCAAAGAAATTCATCGAAGGGCTGCCGATAAAGCCCGCAACAAAGACGTTGCGTGGGCGGTCGTACAACTCAAGTGGGGTGCCAATTTGTTCGATATAGCCGCCCTGCATGACCACAATCTTATCGGCCATGGTCATCGCTTCGATTTGGTCATGGGTCACATAAACGGTGGTTGTTTGTAGCCTTTGGTGCAATTCCCGAATTTCGGTGCGCATTTGCACGCGCAATTTCGCATCTAGGTTTGAAAGTGGCTCATCAAACAGAAACACCTGCGGATCACGGACGATTGCACGCCCCATAGCAACTCGCTGGCGCTGCCCGCCTGATAATGCACGGGGATAGCGATCAAGATAAGGGATCAGGCCCAAAATCTCAGCTGCGTGATCAACGCGACTGTTGACCTCGGCCTTATCCATGCCGCGCATCCGCAGCGAAAAGGCCATATTCGCACGCACTGTCTTGTGAGGATAAAGTGCATAATTTTGGAACACCATAGCAATATCGCGCTCAGCCGGTGGCAAATTATTCACGATACGATCACCAATTTGGACTGTACCACTCGTTATACCCTCAAGACCTGCGATCATACGCAAAAGAGTTGATTTACCACAACCAGACGGGCCAACTAAAACAACAAACTCACCGTGTTCGATGTCTAAATCCAAACCATGCAAAACCATCACATCACTGTAGGACTTCATCAGCGATCGTATTTCTAACCCTGCCATGCTCATGTTCCTTAAGTCAGTCGGCCTTTAACAACTAAATCGAAAGTCTTTCTCTGTCCATTCCAGATGCATACTAACATGTTAGAATCTTGACAGAATGATTGCTGGCTGGAAAGATAATATCGCTAGCAACTAAAAAATATTCAAACGTCGGACTCAGCTAGCGTCGAAACTGCACAAGTTAAGCGAAGATATCTGGGAGGATAAGTCGTGAAAGTTGAAATGTATAAAGCTATTGTGGCTGCACAGATGAGCCGCCGTAATATGCTCAAAGGTGCCGCCAGCGTCGGCGCAATTGCCGCCGTAGGTGGCGCTGGTGCCTTGACAGCACCTAAAGTTGCGAACGCAGCAGGTCATAGTGACGTCCGCGCTCAAATTCTACAAATTCCGGGGGTAGGAATGGGCTCACCGACCGATGCAGACTGGCAGCGCGTTGGAGAGTTATGCCTTGGTCCGGTCCGAGAGAATGTTGCGGAAGGCGAATTTGAAGGTGTTGAGCTGACTTTCTTAGGCCTCAACAACCAAAACCTGCATAACTTCTTGTTCCGCGGGTTCCTCAAGCCATGGGAGGCCTACACAGGCGCGAAGATCAACTGGATCGACCTTGCACAGGCCGATTATAACCCCCGCTTGCAGCAGGCAATTGCCACTGGCACAGTTGACTTCGACATCATCGAAATGGGCGCCCCATTTGAAGGCGACACCGCAGGCAAGGGTCTGTTGGATGAAATGCCAGAATGGGTGAAAGACCAGATCGAAGCCGATGATTTGGTTGGGTATTTGCAGCCACCTGTGGGCACATGGGATGGCAAAACATATCGCATCACCATTGATGGAGACTGCCATACATTCTGCTATCGCAAGGATTACTTCGGCGATGGCGCAATCGGTGGGGCCGAAGTGCCAAGCACATGGCAACAGGTGAACCAAGTGACCAAGGATTTGGTGGGCAAGACCGACCCCCTTACTGGTCTGCCTGCGCATGGCTATCTTGACCCGCTGAAAGGCTGGGGCGGTTTTGGCTTCTACTTTATTGCCAACCGCGCTGCCGCCTATGCCAAGCATCCAAGTGACCCAGCATGGCTGTTTGATCCAGACACCATGGCCCCACGGGTAAACAATCCCGCATGGGTTCAGGCCATCCAAGACGTGATGGATTTGATCGAGACTCCAGGTGCATACCCTGCAGATCAGATCAATGCTGACCCCGGGACAACAGGCTTCCAGCAATTCTTGGCTGGCACAGGTTCGATGCTAATGTGGTGGGGTGATATTGGCTCCAACGCACGGACATCAGATACGTCCGTAGTCGGTGACGTTGTAGGCTTTGGCATTAATCCGGGCTCAGACCGGGTCTACAACTCGCAGACGGGCCAGTGGGAAGACACCTACAACGAGGCGCCCAACATGGCCTATTTGGGCTGGGGCATCTATGTCACCAAAAACGTGCAGGGTGATGAACTCAAGCGTAAAGCTGCTTGGTCTGCAGCGGCGCATCTTGGCGGCAAAGATATATCCTTGTGGATGTCCGCATATCCATCGGGCTTCCAGCCCTATCGTAACTCGCACTTCCAATATGACGAGTGGGAAGCAGCGGGCTATGACCGCGATTATGTTGAGGATTATTTGGGCTCGAACGCGGATAGCTACAACCACCCTAACGCGGCAATTGAACCGCGTATCCCTGGTATCTTCCAATACTACTCGGTGGCGGAAGACGAACTGGCCAAAGGGTTTGCCGGCCAATACGGATCGGCACAAGAGACCGCCGATGCGATTGCCGCTGCCTGGGAAGGCATCACCGATCAAATTGGTAGAGACACTCAAATCAGCCTCTATCGCGCCTCTCTCGGGCTCTAAGGGCAAAAACACGCTGTGGCCGATCTTTCGGGGTCGGCCACAGACTTGTTAATCCATTTACACGATAAATCGGGCGATAAGCATGGAAGACGGCGACAGGCTTCACGTGGTGACGGCAGATCATATTTCGGATCAACGCCGCCGTTTGGGAAAAACCCTTGTCTGGGGATCAGCCGCGCTGATGGCATTGATTATGGCCGTACAAACCCTCGATGGGATTGGCACACTGTCCATCGGGTTTGAAAATTGGCGGCCCTCCCTCTATGCGTATCTATTTTGGTCAACCTGCCTTTGCGTGTCGCAGGTTTTGATCCGCGGCGAACATGGAAAACGCACATTGTTTGTTCTGCCCGCCGCGTTATTTGTGATCTCTATGGTGGTGTTCCCGCTGCTCTTTGGATTGGTCATTGCCTTTTCAGATTGGAACCTCTCCTCGCCCGATGGGCGGCAATTTAATGGCATCGACAATCTGCGGCAGATGGCGGGCGACCCGTTTTACTGGAACGCGATGCGCAACATGTTTTGGTATACCGCCGCGATTGTTGTGGAATATACGGTTGCCTTTGGCCTTGCCCTGTTGCTGAACGGGCAAATTCGAGGGCGCAAATTCTTTCGTGTGGCCTTCCTTCTGCCATTGATGCTGTCCCCCGTTGCGGTCAGCTGGATGATTGGTAAATCCATGTTGGAGATCCGCTTTGGCCCGATTTCGCGCTTTATGCGCTATATCGCCTCCGAGCCTTCAGCCGACCTGCCTGCCCCGCTGTTTTGGCTGGGTTCCTATATCAGTGATTTTGGTCAATGGTTGGGATGGGCAAGCCCGTCTTTCTTCGGCTCTGCGGGGGTTGCGCGCGCGATGATCATGATGATGGACGCGTGGACGTTCATCCCTTTCATGATGATCATGATCCTTGCAGGGCTTCAGGCAATCCCGCGCGAATTGTTCGAAGCGGCCGAGGTCGATGGCGCCTCGAAATGGCGGCAATTTTGGGAGGTGACCTTCCCCTTAATGTTGCCCGTTTCCATCACTGCGATTTTGATCCGCATTATCTTTAAGCTCAAATTGGCGGATATCATCATCAACATCACCTCGGGCGGGCCAGGCGGCGCGACCGATAGTGTAACCAGCTTTATTTTCCGAGAATATCGTGACCGATCCAATGTGGGATATGGCACGCTTTTGGCGATTGTTTATTTGGTTGTGATAGTGATTGCGATGACAATCCTAATGAAACTAGCAGATCGCTGGATGAAACCGAGGTATTAAAATGTCGGCGCAGATTTTCAAAGACAGTGACACTGACCGCAAATTTCGCCCCGTTTGGTATCTCTCGCGCGGCCTGATCTATGGCGTGTTGATTCTTTGGGCCGTTGTGTGCCTGTTTCCAATTTTTTGGACAGCCACAACAGCGTTTAAGACCGCGCCTGATGTGATGCAGGGCAATATCATCCCTTGGGCAGATTTCACGCCCAATTGGTTGGGGTGGCGGTCGCTTGGCCTGTCACCTGATACAATCGGAAATGAATCCACTGTGCGCGAAGAATTTCTCAAGCGATTTTGGAATTCGACTGTTGTCTCTGTCACCGCTTCGTTTTTTGCGGTGGTTTTGGGCAGTTGCGCCGCATATGGACTGTCGCGGTTTAGCTATAAATTTGGCTTCATGCGCAATTCGGACATCTCATTCTTTTTTCTCAGCCAGTTGATCCTGCCGCCTGTGGTTTTGGCCCTGCCCTTTTTGGTTTTATATAAATCGCTTGATCTTCTTGACACGCGGATCGGGTTGATTTTGCTTTATACGCTGACGGTTCTGCCCATTGTTATTTGGATCATGCGGGATCAGTTCAGCTCAATCCCGACCGAGTTGGAAGAAGCAGCTTTGGTGGATGGTTTGTCGATCTGGGGGGCCTTTAGCACCATTGTGATGCCAATCGCCCTGCCCGGTATGGTGGCCGCGTTCATCTTGTCGCTTGTGCTGACATGGAACGAGTATTTCTTTGCAGCACTTCTGACCTCATCTGCGGCAAAGACCTTGCCTGTGATGGTGGCCTCACAAACGGGCTCACAGGGCATTTCATGGTGGTCTATGGCGGCGCTGTCCTTTGCGGCGATTGTGCCCTTGATCATTATCGGCATCATCCTTGAGAGATATATCATCAAAGGCATGGCGGCGGGGGCGGTGAAATAATGCTGAAGGGCATTGATCAGCGTCTTTCCGCTGAAATCGTCTATGCGCTGATGCAAATGGGGCATGGGGATGATCTGGTGATGTGTGACATCAATCACCCCGCCGTGACAATCGCAAAAGAGACGACCTATGGCAGCCTTTTGGATATGGCGGGGTGCGATATTCCGACCGCAACGCGCGCCATTCTGTCCCTCATGCCGCTCGATAGCTTTGTCCCTGCCCCCGTTAGGCGGATGCAAGTTGTGGGTGACCCAGAAGGCGTAGCGCCCATTTTCGGCAAGATGCAGAAGGTTCTGGATGCCTCAATCGGCGCACCTGTCTTGGTCGAGGCCTTGGAACGATTTGCCTTCTACGAGGCCGCAAAGCGGGCCTTTTGTATCATTCGCACCGCCGATAGTGGGCCTTACGGCTGCTTTATCCTGAAAAAAGGTGTGGTGGATTTAGCACCACTTTAGCGCGCGCGGGGTGTTAGCTCAGGCGCTTGCGCATCTCAGCCATGATCAAGGACACCCCTTTCGCGCCAAGCTCTGGTGTCGCCTCGGTCGCGCTGGACGTATACCATGCTGTGTTCTGCGCCATGCGTGCAGCCTCGACCACATCGGGGGCAAGCTCCATCATCAGGGCAGTTTCCCCTGCCCCTGCATGATCAAAGGGATAATGCGCCTTCACCTCGGGCCCCATGAGCGGGTGAATTTTGATCCAGTTGAAGGGGTCGCTGCCCGTGGCGTGCTCGGCATAGTAATCGGCCATGGCGTTATCGCCCCACCACCCTTCGCCACGCGTCTCTTGCAGATACCGAAACAAGGCGCGCCGCGCCGCGAATTTGAACGCCAGATCGGTTGGCATACCTGCGGTGAAGTTTTCCGATTGGTGATGGATAATGCCGTGAATATTGCGAAACCCGATGCGCAAAAGCGCAAAAAACATATCCTCGGCCAGTGCCGAAATTTTGGATGCATCAATATCCATGCTGCCCGTGCCCTCTGGCCCCGCTACCGCATAACTGGCCGCGCCATAGGCAAAGGGCGGTAGGATCACCAAATCCATCTCCGCCTCAAGACGCGTGAGGATCTCTGTGACCGCCAAGAGATCCATCCCAACAGCCATATGTTCGCCGTGATATTCCATAACCCCAAGCGCCAAGGCGACAGGCGTGTTATCGGCAATCGCATGCCGAATTTGATGGGGCAACATCCGCTCGAACCGCATTACTGCCCCCCAGCTAGGCTATGCGCCACGCCGCGGCTGTCCTCGTATAATTGGCGAAACAGCTTATAGTGACGGGTATGCGCCGCACTATGATTGGGCGCCACTTCGTGGGTGGCAGGGTTCCATTTGCTGATATCCTCAGGCCGCGCAGCCCCAATGGCGCAGGCGGCAAGGAATGCGTCCCCAAATGACGCGCCGATGGTCTTTTCACAGACGATCTGCGGGATATTCCCAAAATCTGAGGTTGCCTGTAACCACAGCGGGTTTTTCGTGCCGCCCCCAACCGCCAAACAGCGTTCAGGTGCATGGCCAATCTCGCGATAGGTTTCGATGACATGGGCGGTTCCCATCGCGATCCCCTCAATCAAGGCGCGATAGATGTCGCCACGGCTATGGGTCAGGTTCAGGCCAAAAATCGCCCCTTTGGCCAGCGGGTCATGGATCGGCGTCCTTTCGCCCGAAAAATAGGGCAAGACCAAAACGCCATTAGCCCCCACGGGGGAGGCCGCCGCCTCCTGCGCCAAGGCACCAAAGGCCGTGTCCTTTGGCAGGTCAGGCGCAAACCTGTCGCGAAACCAATGGGTCAGCGTGCCCGATGTCGCAAGACCCGCCATTGAGGCGTGGCTGTCGGGCCAAAGCCATGGTGCATACCACAGCCGTGCGTCACTCACCCTTTCTGCGGTGCGCTGTATGATAAAGATGGTAGAGCCATACATCATCATCATGTCACCCGCCTCTTGCACCCCGACACTCAGCGCCTCGGCGGCGGCATCAATTGTTCCTGCCGTGACGGGGGTGCCAACGGCCAATCCCGTCTGCGCTGCGGCCTGTTTGGTCACCCGCCCTGCAATCTCACTCGACCATAAAAGGCGCGGCAAACGCCCCGTTTCGATGATCTGATCGCTTAAGGATTGCGTCCAGTCCTGTGTGGTTACATCGTAAAGCGGGCTGAAATTTGCGGCCGTGTAATGGTCAATGACATATTCCCCCGTCAGGCGATGCACGAGAAACGAGGTTGAGGTCAGAATTTTCGCTGTGGCCGCATAAAGATCGGGCTGCGTCTCTTTGAGCCATAGGATTTTTGGCCCCACAGATTGCGAGGTCAGCGCGTTGCCGCAGCGTGCCAAGATCTGATCTTCGCCAATCTCAGCATTAAGGCGGTCAATTTGCGCGGTGGCGCGGGTATCCACCCCATAAAGCACGCCATTCATCAAGGGCGTGCCTGCGGCATCCACGGGCAGCATACAGGGGCCGATGGCTGAGGTGGCGATGCAAGCAATCTCCTGCGGATCAACCCCAGACTGGGCAAGCAGCGCCTTGGTGACCGCAACGAAATCACCCCACCAATCTTCTTCTGCGCGATGCTCGGCCCAACCCGCGCGTGGCACGATCATCTCATGTCTGACAGCGGCCTGCGCCAAAATCTGGCCGACCTCATTGGTCAAAACACCCTTTGTCTCATAGGTGCCAATGTCTACGCCAAGAAACACGGCCATAGCCCAAGCCCCCCATTAATCGCGGTTGAGATTGAAATCTGGGCCAATTTGCGCAAGCCCTGTTTCAAGAAGCTGCGCAAGATCAGTCAAATCACTGAGCGCGCAAACCTCGAGACTGGAATGGGTGTAGCGGCATGGAAAGCCCAAATCGATTGCGGCAACACCCTGCCCCATCTGCTGAATATAGGAAAGGTCAGTCAAAACCCCGACCTGCGCGCTGCGCTGCAGGGGCAGATTGGCCGTTTTGGCAACGCCTTCGAATAGGGCTACCATCTTAGGGTGCGGGATCACACCATTGAGGGTGCCCCGACCATGAAAGGAATAGAGCGACATTCCGGGGCCACCGCCCAAAACCATCTCCCCCCGATCCGCCATGTCGGGCGTGTCACAGGCCAGCATCAGATCCAATTGTATGGCAATATCAGGCTGCAAAATTTGTGCAGCAGACATTGCACCCCGCAAATTGAATTCTTCTTGAACCGAAAAGACGATGGCAACAGGCGGCCCTGATTTGCGCGCTTGAAGGCGCGCGGCCAAATCCAGAAGAACGGCACAGCCCGCGCGATCATCAACGGCTGTTCCCGCAATGCGGCCATTTGCCAATTCGATCACATTGGGCCGATAGACCACGGGCGTGCCGATTTGCACCCCTGCGGCCTCTGCCTCTGCCTTGGCTGTAAAGCCTGCATCAATGCGGATCTGCGGCGTGGTCAAAACCTGATATTTCTCGTCAGGGGTGGTTGCGTGATGCGATTTATTGGCAATCACAGCATCAATATCACGCCCCTCCCCGATACAGAGCCGCACCGCCTGCGAGGCTTGCGCACGCTCGGGCACGCCGCCCATGCGTTCAACCCTGATGCTGCCATCTTGTTCGATTTTACGCACAAAGAACCCAAGCTGATCCATATGCGCAAAAACCATCACGGACGGCGCATCAGGATCGCCTGAAAACCGCGCCATGAGATTGCCGAGCCTGTCGGTTTCATGCGCAATACCCATTTGCGACAAACGCGCCGCAATCGCGCGGCGCACCCGATCCTCATGGCCTGACAGGCCCACGATCTGCATCAGATCAATAAGATCTTTTTTTAATTGCTCGCTCATCTGATTGCTCGCACCCGATCCATGAAATCCTTGACCCGATCAGGATCAACCGCGTTCCATGTGTGCCCATCCACCTTGAGCGCCGATCCAATAATACAGCCATCCGAGACCCGCATAACATCGGCCACAGTTTCATGCTTAACGCCTGTATTCGCCAAAACGGGCGCATCGGGCACAGCCGCTTTGACGCTTTCGAGATCCTCCATTTTCGCGGCCTCACCCGTGATGGTGCCTGAGACTAGAACCGCATCAGGGATGGACGAGAACACGGCGCTGCGCGCACGATCCGCGACCGAGCGCTGATCAAGGCTATAGGCGAATTCGGCACTAATGTTGAAAAACTTTGCAACATCGCCCGCGCCGACACGCGCGCCATAGCGATAGGCCGCACCCGCATCAGGCGCCCAAACCCCCATATCCGAGGCATAGGTGCCCGTGAAAATCTCACGCACAAAACTCGCGCCCGTTGCCGCCGCCAAAGCAAGGCTTGCTTTGGGATCCCACAAAACATTCACGCCAAAGGGTACAGTGATCTCATCGCGCAGCCGACCGATGACATAGGCCATGGTCGCAGTCGAGGCAGTATCCACATTCAATTCATAGGGGCGATCATTCTCATTTCCAAACATCACCGCATCAACGCCTGCGGCCTGCAAGGCGTGCAAATCTTTCCTGCAGCCTGCAATCAACCCCTCAATACCTGCCTCTGCATCATAGAGCGGCGCACCTGGCAGGGCGCCGAAATGAACCATGGCGATGACAGGTTTCTTATCCCCAAAAATAGCTTTGAATTTCTGCACGACACTCTCCCATGCGCGACCTGCGCGAGACATAGCCTAACGTGAAACTATCTTGCATCCAAGGCAAAACATACTAGCATGTCAGTTAAACCTTGGAGGGAGCAGAATGATCAAATTTCGCAATTGGGATCGCCTTGGAAATGGCAGGCTGAGGCTGAGCGAGCTCGGGTTTGGCGCGGCCCCTTTGGGCAATCTCTATCGCGCGATCTCTGAGGAGGATGCGCAAAACACCCTGCAAGATGCGTGGGATGCAGGGTTGCGGTATTTCGATACTGCACCGCTTTATGGGCTTGGCCTCTCTGAGACGCGGATCAACCATTTTCTGCGGGGTAAACCGCGCAAAGACTATGTGATCTCGACCAAGGTTGGGCGGCTGATGCAGGTCACAGCGCCAGAGGCGCGGGATGGGTTCGGGAAATGGTTTGATGTGCCCGCGCGGCGCGAGGTGTTCGATTATAGCTATGATGGTGTGATGCGCTCTTTTCAGGCCTCGCTTGAGCGCTTGGGAATAGACCGCATTGATGTGCTTTATGTGCATGATCTTGACCTCTTCACCCACAAGACCGATGCCGTGCTTGAGGAAAAGCGCGCCGCATTCATGGGGGGGGGCTTGGCCGCGCTGACCGCATTGCGTGATCAAGGGGTGATCACGGCATTTGGTGCGGGTCTGAATGAATGGCAAGCGTCACAATGGCTGGCCGAGCGTGGCGATTTCGATATCTTCCTTCTTGCGGGCCGCTACACGCTGCTTGAGCAAGAGGCGCTTGAAACCTTTCTCCCCCTCTGCGCTGCGCGTGGAATTGGGATTGTCATTGGCGGCCCCTATAATTCGGGCATTTTGGCGACAGGTGCGCGCGAGGGGGCGTATTTCAACTATGACCCTGCCCCGCGACACATCTTGGACAAGGTCGCGGCCATTGAGGCGGTTTGTGCCGCGCATGATGTGCGCCTTGTCGATGCCGCCTTTCGGTTTCCGCTGATGCATCCATCGGTGATCTCGGTGATCCCAGGAGGGCAAAGCCCTGCAGAAATGGCCAGCAATCTGCGCGCGGCACAGGCGCAAATCCCGCCCGCCCTTTGGTCTGATCTCAAATCCGCAGGATTGATGCGCCAAGACGCACCAACCGCCTAAATTCGCAACGGGGAGACAAACGATGCAAATTGATGCCCACCAACATTTCTGGAACCCTGCCCGTGGCGATTATGGATGGATGGATCCCTCAAATGCCACGCTCTATCGCCCCTATGGCCCGGATGATTTACGCCCGCATCTGGCGCGTCATGGCATCGATAAAACCGTTTTGGTGCAGGCCGCCCCAACAGTGGAGGAAAGCGCCTATATGTTGGGCCTTGCCGATGCCACGCCTTTTGTTGCAGGCGTTGTGGGGTGGATTGATTTTGAAAATCCAGACGATGAGGCGGTCTTAGCGCGATTTGCAAAGCATCCTAAATTCGTGGGCGTGCGCCCCATGATCCAAGATATTGAAGACGATAACTGGATGCTGCGCGCAGATATCGCATGGGCCTATCAGGCCATCGCCAAGCATGATCTGTGCTTTGACGCGCTTGGATTTCCGCGACATTTGGCGAATTTCCACACCATCTTGACCCGCCACAGCGAGATGCGCTGCGTGATTGATCACTGCATGAAGCCGCAAATCCACGCGCATAGCGCCGAGACGTTTCAGGTTTGGGCCGATGGCATGGCCGCTTTGGCGCGTGACACCAAGGCCTATTTGAAATTTTCGGCCCTTGTGACCGAGGCAAATGAAGGTTGGACAGTCGAAGATCTCCGCCCCTATGCGGATCATGTCTTTGCCTGTTTCGGCGCTGAGCGCATCATGTGGGGGTCAGATTGGCCCGTCTGCCGTCTGCGGGCGGAATATGACGCATGGCGCCATGCGGCGGAGGAGCTGACCCATACTCTAACCGCCGAAGAACGGGCACGGGTCTTTGGCGGCACGGCGGCCGAGGCCTATCGCTTGGCGCTATAGGCCAAAGGCATGGCGCAGTTGCGCAGAGGTAATATTGGCGCGTCCCTCAAGCGGGGTTGAGACATGAAGGGCCGCCGCCCCTTGGGCAAAGGCCGCAGCCGCCGCTAAATCGGCACCGCGCGCAATCTCAGCGGCAAGCGCCCCCACGAAAGCATCCCCCGCCCCATGGGTGGAGATGACGGGCACGCGATGCGCCTTGGCCTCAAAGCGAGTGCCGTCCCGCGCTTGCGCGATATAGCCATCCGCGCCCAGTGTAATGATCACCGCACGCCCTTCGCGCGCAAGCTGCGCTAAGGCCGCCCCAGGATCGGGCAGATCATGCGGCAGCCCTGCCTGCATTGCGGCCTCTAGGCGATTAACCACCAAAATATCAGCCCGCTCAATCATCACCGCGTCACGCGCCAAAGCGGGGGCCGCATTCCAGATAACGATGACATCCTGCGGCAAACGCACCAAGAGCGCGTGATTTTCCGCAACAGGGATTTCATTTTGCAGCACGACCACTTTGGGGGGTGGGTCAAGTTTTGCCTGCTGCGCGTTGATTTGGCGGTTCACGCCCGAAACGACCACGGCGCCATAGCTGCCATCATTTTGCACGATGGCCACGCTCATGCCTGAGGCCCCATCACACGTGGCAAGCATGGACCTATCGACATCTGCGCGCGCCAGTTCAGCGCGCAAAGGCTGCGCAAAATCATCCGTGCCAACCACGCCAATCATGGCAACCTTGCCCCCCATGCGGGCGGCAGAAACCGCCTGATTGCCGCCTTTGCCACCAAAACGATAGGCCACATCTTGGCCCATCATCGTCTCGTCTGGGGCGGGCAAAGCGGGGGCGTTGACAATCACATCAAGATGCAGCGCCCCCATCACAAGGATATCAGCGCCCATCAGGGATCACCCCGCCATAAAGCCGCTCGGCGATCAATCGCTGGGTGAGGGCCGCGTTTTGCTTTTGCAACAGATCAGACAGCTCTGAACTTTCGGCGAGTTCTGCGGCAATGGCGCGCAACCGCTCGATAATCAGGATATTTGTGCGCCCCTCTTCAATCGGGTTCAGGCCCGAATGGTCGGGAAATGTGTCGAAATAAATGACACCATCATAGCCCATGCGGTGCAATTGCACGAATAACTCGACTGTCGCCACAGGATGCACCGTGCCCGCCATCAAGCCATCATCGCGCTTGCCATAGCCATCATTCAGGTGAACCCCCAAAATCTTGGCATGGCGCTGCGCCAGATAGGCCACATGGGCGGGCATCTCATTTGCATAAAGCACATGGGCAAAATCCACAGTGACGCCCAAATTTTCGGCCCCGACATCACGAATGGCCAATAATGTTGTGGCCATGTCGGGCATCAGCGCAAAGGCGCGGGGCTCATTGGGTTTATATTCGATTGCAATTTGCAGATCGCGGTTATGGGCGCTGACTTCGGCCAAAGCATCAAGCGTATAGCCCCAAAGACGCGCGTAATCGGCCTGAAGGGCGTAATCAAACCCGTCTTGGCCCATCCAAAGGGTCATCACGCCCCCACCCATTTCCGCCAAAGCATCTAGACCCTGTTTGGTCAGATCAATCGCCTTGCGCCGTGTTGCGGGATCTGGGTTGGTAAAGGCCCCTATGGCAAAGGCAGGGTCAGAGTAATAGCGCATCGCAAGCCCGTTTAACCCCAAGCCATTATCGCGCAACATATCGCCAATCTCGCGCGCAGGACGCCCTTCGAAATGATCAGGATAGTTCAAATCCGCCGCATCCATCCCCTCAACACGGGCGGCGGCGGCAATCATGCCCGCAATACCCCGCCCCTCGGCCAGTGGTTTGAATGCATTCAGACGCGCGGCATAGCGGGGTTTATTCGCAGGATAGGACATTTACTGACTTTCAACTGGGGTCGAATAATTCTGGATGGGTCTTCTCAAGCGGGATCAAAGATTTCATCAACTGGCCCAAATGGGCGCGCATCGCTTTTCGCGCCGCTTGCGGATCACGCGCGGCAATCGCATCGACCAAATCGTAATGCTCTTGCAATGTCTCGGCCACGCGCCCTGGCATGGGCAAGATCAACTGCCGTGCGCGATCCACATGAAGCCATCCCGTTTTGGCAATGGTCGATAATTGCTTGAACCCTGTAAAGCCGATGATGAGATCGTGCATTTCGCCATCTAGCCGATAAAATTCGGCAAAATCGCCCTCCTCAACCATCACCTTTTGAAGGCGCAAATTGCGGCGCAATTCGGTGATCTGCTCGTCTGTGATAATCTCGGCCAAAAGCTCGGCGCAGGCCAGTTCGATACTTTCCCGCAGAAACGCACCTTCGCAAATTTCTTTCATCGAGAAGCGCGCGACAAATGTGCCAGATTGCGGCACCACATCCACCAAACCCTCGTTGGAGAGGCGTGTTATCGCCTCTGCCACAGGGGACCGCGACACGCCAAGCGTTGCACAAATATCCTGCTTGCGCAGCGCCTCGCCCGGTTTGTAGCGCAAGGTCAAAATTGCCTCACGCAGGGCGGCGTAGGTGCGCCGTGCCAAATTCCCTTCATAGGCATCCAAAGACCGCAGCCTAAATTCGCTGCCTTGCGCGGGGTCTGATGGTGAATTCTCTTGCATCATGTCGCTCAATCTCGATAATTCTAGCATGTTAGTATGATTGCCGTGGAAATTTCAAGATCGTAAACTCTCACTTTGAATGAATGATGCCAGCGATGACCCAAGATATTTTGATCCTGAACGCAGATGATACGGTCGGAATTGCCTTGGTCGATATCCGATCAGGCGCGGCTCTATCATCTTTTGAAACGCTTGCGCAATCCGACATTCCAAAAGGACATAAATTTGCATTGCGCCCCATTGCCAAGGGCGCGGCGGTGATCCGCTATGGTCAAATTATCGGCTATGCGACCGAAGATATTGCCGCAGGCGCGCATGTGCATAGCCACAACCTGTCTTTTGGCGATCACAAACGCGGCTATGAATTTGCCACGCAGAACACCCCCCTTCCTGCGGCGGATGAAAGCGACAGCTTTATGGGCTATCATAGGCCTGATGGGCAGGTCGGCACGCGCAACTATATTGGCATTCTGACATCCGTGAACTGCGCAGGTAGTGTGGCCCGTTTCATCGCGGAGGCTGCTGAAAAATCGGGGCTCTTGAAGGATTTCCCAAATGTCGATGGGATTGTCCCGATTGTGCACAGTTCTGGCTGCGGGATGTCTAGCTTGGGCGAAGGGTATCAGATGCTTTTCCGAACCTTGGCAGGATATTCGAAAAACCCAAATTTCGGGGCGATCCTGTTGGTCGGTCTGGGCTGCGAGGTGATGCAGGTGCCTGACCTGATCGGCCCCGCCCGTCTGCGCGATGGCGAGAGTTTCCGCTATATGACCATTCAGCAGACAGGCGGCACAAAGCGCACAATTGAACGGGGTCTCAGCATGCTGCGCGAGATTGCAGCCGTGGCCAATCGTGCGACACGCGCCCCTGCGCCGGCCTCAAAATTGTTGGTAGGCATGCAATGTGGGGGCTCGGACGGCTATTCTGGCATCACCGCCAACCCTGCCATGGGGTATGCGTCTGATTTAATCGTGCGTCAGGGCGGCACCACAATCCTGTCTGAAACCCCAGAAATCTATGGGGCAGAGCATCTTTTGACCCGCCGCGCGATATCGCCCGAAATTGGTGAAAAACTGATTTCGCGCATTCAGTGGTGGGAAGATTATACCGCCCGAAATGGCGGCGAGATGGACAATAACCCATCCCCAGGCAACAAACGCGGCGGGCTGACCACAATTCTTGAAAAATCTTTGGGCGCGGTGGCCAAAAGTGGAACTGCCCCTTTGGCGGGGGTTTATGAATTTGCTGAAACCCTGACCGCGCAGGGCTTTGTCTATATGGACAGTCCTGGATATGACCCATGCTCGGTCACAGGGCAGATTGCCTCAGGCGCCAATATCATCACATTCACCACGGGCCGTGGGTCTGTGTCGGGTTATATGCCCACACCTTGTATCAAGCTTTCGACCAATGATGATCTTTATGCCCGCATGGGGGACGATATGGATATCAATTGCGGTGACATCATTAGCGGCAACATCAGCCTTGCAGATAAGGGGCAAGAGATTTACCGCGAAATCCTACGCGTGGCCTCGGGCGGCACCACGAAAAGCGAGGAATTGGGCTTTGGTGGGGTCGAATTCGTGCCGTGGCAAGTGGGGGCAGTGATGTAGTTGGATCAGAGCGTCAGCTTGCGATCCAGATGCACATATCCGCCATCCACGAACATCCATTGCCCCGTGGTATGGCTCGACCGCGCAGAGAGCAAAAACACCACCATTGCCGCGATTTCCGCGCTTTCGGTCATCCGGCGCGACAGGGGAATCGCGGCCTCGATCTTGCCGCGCATCCCATCTGGATCAGGCAAGGTCGACAGCCAGTTTTGATACATAGGCGTCATAACCTCGGCGGGCAAAACGGCATTCACGCGGACACCCTCCGAGGCCAGCTCCGCCGCCCATTCCCGCGTCAAACCCAAGACGCCCGCCTTTGCGGCCACATAGGCCGATGTGCCGCCCTGCCCTGTCACAGCGGTTTTTGAGGCCACATTGACCACCGCACCACGGCTTGCGCGCAGGTCATGATGCAGGTGATGCATCAAGGTGTAATATTGCACGAGGTTGAGATTGAGAGAGGCCCGAAACGCGTCAGGCCCCGCATCTAGCCCCACGCCATCATTGAGGCCTGCATTATTCACAAGCCCGTAAATCGTCCCAAATTCAGCGCGAATATCGCTCAATGCCGCAGCACAAGCCGCATCATCGGTCAAATCAAGGGTGACGGATGTCGCAATCTGCGCCACCTTGCAGGGGTTTTTGTCGATCACGATGACCTTGGCCCCTTCGGCCACAAGATCCTGCACAATCGCCTCGCCAATCCCCGATGCCCCGCCTGTCACGATGCAGGGTTTCCCCTTTAGTCCAAAATCCATGACCCGCCCCCGTTTCTCGCTTACATGACCCCCATGTTTCACAGGGGCGAACATCCATCCCATTCCCCTTGCTTGTGCGCAGGCTTTCGGCAATCCTATCGCTGCAACACATAGAATGGAGCGGGACAGATGTTTGTAAGATGCGCCTTTTTTAAGGGTAAAATCAAGGATGGCATGGAGGCAGACTTCCACAGCCATTGGTGCGAAAATCTTGTGCCGCTTTGGTCAGCCTTTCCCAATCTGCAAGAGTTGCGCGTGATGCGCGAAGTGGAAAGCGATGACCCCGACAGCCCCTTCCCGCTTGTGATGGCCATGAAATTCAAAACCCGCGATGACATCGAAGAGGCGCTGAATTCCCCCACAAGATGGCAAAGTAAAGAAGTATCAAAGCGGCTGTTCGAGATGTTTGACGGCCATGTCATTCACACGGTCTTTGCCGCCGATCAGTTTGATCCGATGTAAGCAGCTCATCAAAGGGTGGGGTGGCGGAGGGAGCCAACCTGGCACCCAACTCTCTCTCGCTCAAATTCCAAAGAGAACGAAGAGCGACGTAGCGCCAAGTATCAGTTGCGAACGAGAATTTTTCGGCGCGATTTTACCTCCAAATTTTCACCGAGTTGCCCAAACCGTACATACCGATACCACTTCCCCGTGGGCGTTTAACAGACGAACGCTTACCTTTGCGGTTGGTTTTATTTTGCTCCATAGCCCACTTGGCAGCTTCTTTTGGATCTAGACCCATTTCTATAAGCTGCTGTTTATAGTTATTTATTTTAGCGATCAGATCGATAGCTTGCCGACGCCGGTCTTCATCAATGGCCCCCGTCTCTAAGAGCTTTCGTCTCAATTCCAACAATTGCTTTCGAGCTTTGACCAACTGCACGGCAATTTTCCGAGCCTGTTCGTCGCGGGTCTTCTTCTTGGATGATTTTGCCATCTTATTGGTCACCCACTATTTAGCCAACTTTCAAGCAAGGAGCCCACATAGTCAGACCCAAGCATGTGACCTCGACCTGGAACCAAATGCACTTTAATCCTGACAGCGTTGCAAAATTCTACAAGAGCCTGCGGTCCTGCTTGCCAGTCTTCCTCTCCGACATGCACCTCAATGTTGTCAGGCTTAGGAAATCCACCGGCTTGGGCCGTCTGCATCAGCGCATCCGCCCTAGGAGGATAAAACCTCATGCCAGTTGCGCCTTGCGCGGTGGCACCAATCACAGGGGAAAGGAGAAGCACCCGGCCTGGAAACGGCTCCAGCACAAGCTGCGCATGAAGGAACAGATAGCCCCCGAATGAGTTTGCTATGACCCGCGCCTCTGGCCTCCAGAACCCCTCGACCAAGTCCTGTTTGACCGCATCGACCTGTTCGCCGAAGCGTAGTTTCTTGAAGGCCCCGATAGTCTCCCGACCACTAAGCGCAAATCCGCGCCGCAATAATTCTTCGCCAAGACCTGCATCAAGCCGACCGCCCATGCCAGGCAGATAGTAGATTTCACCGGTAGCCCTGGTAAGCTCCGAGCCCCCGTTCACCATGAACCGTCCGAAACCTTCATGCCTTTGATTTTCTTCACCAAGTAATCGAGTTTCGATTTTTCTTCTGGCCAAGCGTCTTCGCGCTTGGCTTCTGCGATCGCCTTTACCGATTTTATGTTCCCGAGGGCCTTTGCTCCCTCGATAGCCTGGCGATCGCCGTCATAGTAGTCGAACCAAGGCAGGCCAGCCTTGCTGTAAGCTTCTGCCGAAATCGGTGAGAGCGGCGGCTCTTCGCCAGTAATAGACATCCACTGCTCAGCATTCGCGAGCATGATGAAACAGCGCTGGCTATTTGCCAGGTCCCAAGCATCCAAACCATACTCATCATCATAGATTTCTTGGCGCATTGAGCCGCCCATGCCGAGCCCCATTTCCATAGAGGCAGGCGCCTCACAGGCCATCATCATGTTGACGCCAAACCGAATTGAGGACACTTCCTCGCGCTTTGCCTTGAGTTCTTCGTAGACCTCCTTCTTCATCGGGATAGCCTCAATCTGGATGCCGCCGACATCGCTCTCAGGATCAATCTGTTCTTCGACAGTATAGCCCTTGCCCAAGGGCATAGCGACGAACTGCCGAACCTTACCTTTCTCCACATTGAACCCATCGAGCCAGGGTTGTTCGGGAAGGACGACGTAATTCTGTGGATCTTGACTCAGGCCATCCGCCCATTTTTCACCGGAGACAGCGTTGATTTTTCCGGCGCCAATCTTCAGCGCGACTGGTAGCGCGGGCCGCCCATAGCCAAGGCTGCTGAAGTTCAGCCAAAGTGCATCCGTCTGAAACATCGGCATGATGACACCGCCGCGCGCTTTGCGGCGATTGCTCGAGCCGAGATCAAAATCTTCGATGTGACGGAGCGGAAAGCGCCCCAGCCCCGGCGGCAGGTGATAGTCGTGGCCGTCGTCTGGCAGGCGAAGCGTCCGTTGGAAATCGATGCGGATGCCCGCATCATCATCAACATGCGGAAAACGAAATACCAACTGTTCATGTTGAAGTGTAATCATGTCGACCTCCTACCAGTCGCCGTCCGTGACCTGCCGAACGATGCTCAGAATTGCGTGATCAGGCTGCGTCTTCAGCTGCCGAAGGAGCTCCCCGATCAGTTGCGGGCGCTTTCGGATAATGGCCTGAAGGTCGCTGGAGACCTTCCCTGCCATCGCCAAGAGTAAGTCAGGATCCTCACCAAGGGCTTCTGCAAGTGCCACTATCTTTGCCTCTGATGGCGGCGGCGCCACGTCGCGCTCAATCTTGCTCAAGAAGGCCGGCTCCACACCGATCCTCAATGCCACCTGACGCAGGGACATAGATTTGTCCTCGGCGTTCAGCGCCTCCCTGCGTGTTCGCACATATGATCCAAAACTCTTCATGTGTAGTGTGTAGTAACTACTACACGACATGTCAATAGTTAGCCGGACAGCGTTGACTGCCGGCCATAGAATAGAGAGCCTATTCGTCGAAAATCTTCCCGCGAACTTCTCGCACATGTTTGCAGTTGCCACGATAGGCGAACCCCTGACAGGTGCATTCCAAATGTCCGGCTCGACCGAAGGTCACGAGGTAGCGCGCAGATGGGTCTCTCGAACTGGTAAACTCCCACTGCCCTGTTTCCCCAAGCGGACTGGTGTCAGCAGTGGCACGCGGTTGGGCCGCTGCCAGTTTCTCAATCCGTTGCGCCACATCGCCAGTGGCACGCGCTGCTCGGGCCTCCTCCATCAATGCAGGGGCGAGGCGGCGGAGGCCGTCTTGGATTTCACGCAGGATGCTTGTGTCCGGAAGTTCCTCAGCTTCCACGGCTGCAATGAGCTTCATTTTCTGATCCAGCAGGGTGGCTATATAGCCGTCCAGAGTGCCGTCGGCTGTGAAATACTCAACCGTCACCTGGCGGGTTTGTCCCAAGCGGTAGCAGCGGTCCTCTGCCTGAGCATGGTTTGCAGGGACCCAGTCCAAATCTTGGAAGATCACATGTGTGCCAGCAGTCAGTGTGATGCCAACGCCGCCTGCAATAATATTGCACAGTGCGACTTTGACGGTTTCGTCCTGTTGGAACCGGTCAACAGCGGCGATGCGTTTTTCGGCTGTATCAGCACCGGTGATCGTGATCGCAGTATCGCCTAGCTTAGCCTTGTGGCGTTCAATGCCTTCGCTGAAGCATGTGAAAACAACCACCTTCTCGCCGCTTGCCACCACGTCCCGAATGCGTTCTTCGACGGCTTTTTGCTTCGCCTTGTGCAACGCAGTTCTGACCTTGGTCAGGCGAGCCAAAAACTCAGTGTCGTTGGGCTTTGAAGGATCAGTTCCCGAATACCAGGTGACGAACGATTCCACTGCGTTAAATGCTGCAGCGCTGCCCGATATATCCACTGGCACCCAGCTGCGGATCTTGGGCGGTAGATCGAGCACGTCTTCTTTTTTCCGTCGGATAGAGACTTCCTTCAGCAATAGGTTCAGCTCATCGAGATTCGAAGCACCGGTCGTTACCCAGCCATAATCGTTGCGATAGGCGTCACAGTACCGCTTGGCATAAGACAAAAACGATCTTGCTGAAGGGTGGCCAACGCAGCGCAACAAGTTGAACAGGTCTTTCGGCCTGTTCGTCATCGGCGTCCCAGTCAACAGGAATACGAAGTCTGGACCAAGAACTGGCGCTCGAGCTTCAGCCTGAACACCGAGCAATTTCAGGCAGTGGTTGGTACGCTGGCTGGCGTTTCTGATGAAATGCGCTTCATCAAGGATCACGCCTGACCAGTTTACGCCATGCAGGCGCTCGGCATGCTTGCCGAGAATGTCGTAGTTCAGAACGATCCAACGCGCGTCATCAGGTGTTTCACGATCAACACCAAGCACCTCTACTGAGGCCTCGGGGTCAACAAGCTGGATTTCTCGTTTCCAGTTCAATTTTAGCGACGCTGGACACACGACGAGGATCTTCCCCGAAGGAGCGCCGACTTCCATGGCAACAATAGCTTGGCGGGTTTTCCCAAGACCCATGTCATCTGCTAAGATGACGCGGCGCTTCGAGAGCAAAAAGGCCACCCCATCAGATTGATGTGGATAAAGACTGCCGGAAGCGACCTTGTCGATCTGAGCGGCAGACTGAGCGAGAGACTTCACAAAATCGGACATTTTTCTCTCCCTATCTTCAAATGTGACTTGCCATGAACTCTGCGCGGGCCTCCGCGTAGTCTTCAGCACGCTTCGCTTTCACTTGGTCCAGCGCCAAGCCTGATACGAAACCCGTTCTGCCAACCTGTTCGCGGATGGCGAGCTCCCTGACATGGTCTCGCTCCTGTTGCGATCGATCGAGCGGCTTTTCCCAACTGACATCATCGCGGCCAAAATGACCAAAAGCAGCCGTGCGAAGGTAGCTTGGCAAGCGCAATTGCAGGCGTTCGATGATCTGGGCTGGTTCGAAGAGCCCATACAAATCAATGCCTTCCAGCTGATATCGTTTGGCAATTTCATGACCTTTCGCATCACCGGTGGGCAAGAACGCAAAACTGACAGGCCTTGCTTCACCTATGGCATAGGCCACCTGTACTTCACAGCTGTCCGCCCAGCCCCGGCTGACCACATCCTTGGCGAGTTGGCGCGCGGCGTAGGCTGCCGACCGATCCACTTTGGTTGCGTCTTTCCCCGAGAACGCACCGCCCCCATGTCGAGCGGATCCGCCGTAAGTATCCACAATGATCTTTCGCCCCGTCAGACCTGCATCAGCGGCAGGCCCTCCCATGTGAAACGTCCCTGCGGGATTGATGTGGAGCCGCACATTTGGTCGCCAACGGTCGCCCAGCGTTGGCTTGATGACGGCATCGATAACCAGTTCGCGCAAAGCACGGAGACCAAGACTACTGCGATGCTGCGTTGACAAGACAACGTCCGTGACCTCTCGAGGCAGGCCGTTTTCGTAGAGCACCGTCACCTGAGCTTTTGCGTCAGGACCCAGCCCCGAGCCCGCTTCAGACCGCCGCAGACTGTGATGCGCGCGCATGAGCTGATGAGCGAGCGTAATTGGAAGAGGCATAAGCTCTGGCGTTTCGTTACAGGCATATCCAAACATGATGCCTTGATCGCCTGCGCCGGTTTCGTCGCCATCGACGCCGAATGCGATCTCGGCGGACTGCCTAGAGATCGCCTCGATGACTTGGAGGCGTTCAATCGACAAACCCCAAGCAGGATCGTCGTATCCGATGCGAGCCAGGATATCTTTGGCGATTTCTGGGGCGTTAATGCGCGCTCGCGAGGTGATTTCTCCGAAGAGAAAAAGTGTGTGGTCTTTGATAGAGGCTTCGATAGCCACACGTGATGCCGGATCCTGCAGGAGGCACTCGCTTAGGATCGCGTCTGAAATCTGGTCACAAACTTTGTCTGGGTGCCCAGCAGAAACGCTCTCAGACGAAAATGGGTAAAGTTGGTTCATGGTCTTTCCTCTCTTTAGTGCTTTAGCCATCTGGCAGGGCGCACAAGCTGATGTTCAAATGCCCGGGTGTGTTACGGTTGGTCAGGATTTGAGGCCTGATCTGGTTAGGTCGAAAACAAAAAACCCTCCTTCGTTTCCGAGGAGGGCTGACGACGCTAACGACCTTTAGTTGCCTAGGGCCGCATCCCCTCTCGGGAAACCACCTTGCCGGTCTTGGCAGGTTGGCGCGGGCGTCAGCCCAGCTCTTGATGCATTTAGTAATAATATCAAAAGCCGACGGCCTCGTCAATCAAGCACCCTCCGGCGGTCTGCGAAAAATTGTCGGATGGCGTCTATGACCGCGTCATCTGTCCCGTTCATCTCTTGGATGTTGGTGATTTCTTCGGCGGCTCGACCAAGGGTCATCCATTGGGTCTTTTCTTCCGCCGCTGGCAACCACTTTGATCGCAGGTAGTCGCGGAACCGCGCGGTCTCCTCAGTAGTCAAAAGTTCGGGGCTATGAAACGCGACCAAACGGTTGCCCAGTTGACGAAGGCGACGATCAGACAGGCTGGAAACGATCTCTTGGCGACGTGGCCAGTCAGCGTGTTGAAACTCCCCAAGCAGGTTCTTGTCAGCGTTTGAATAAAACTCGCCGTAGATCAGTTCCTCAACCGGCTTCGGTGGCGCCTCAGGATCATCAACAAAGCGCTCAGCCATCGCCTCCCCAACCCTGCTTCGAAATTCTGGTGCGGCTGCAATAACTGCGGCGCGCCGCTGATGTTCGGGACTGGGCTCTGCCATGCTCAAGAGCGCCGGCGCCTTGTTGGTCGACACGCTACGGATGACTTTGGGGGACGCATCAACCGCCGCGAAGAGCGCCTCGTCGGATGCGCTCAATAGATCCGCAGGATTAGCGGCATCTAGGTCGAAGAATGCTGCCCGTGTATTGTTCCCTGGGGTGTAGCCGCAAAAGACTCCCGTGTAGGCACGGGGTTCGCCCCCTCCAAAGCGAAGGACCAACTCCATCGGCTGAAAGGTTTCGAGTTTGGCTTGAACTTCCGTTTTATGGGCAGTGGACAAGAGTTCTGCCCAGAGGCTTGGGTTTCTGTCAGCTATCCGGCGGGCGATGTGGATCGTGGCTTCCACATCTCCAAGTGCGTCATGAGCGTTGTGGCCATTGAACCCGTTGGCGGGGGCTAGTCGGTCGAGCTTGAAGCTCTGCCGCCCGGCTTCATCTTGGGGCCAGGCCAGAAGTCCGGGGTCTCGCACGTAGGCTGTATAAACAGCCGTCATAATGTCGAAGCGGGTATTGCCGTTGAACTGGGTGGCGTAAATGCTCGGCGACAGGTTCTGATAGAAGGTCTGCCGCAGCACCTCCTCGTCGAATTTCATTGTGTTGTAGCCAACCCAAATCGCCGGTGCCCACTGCTCTGTCAGTGCAACGACCTTCTGAGAGAATTCAAAAAGGGATGGCAGGCTTGGGTCCGTCAGTTGATCAGGCGTGACCCCTGTAACGATCAAAGCCTGCGGCGATGGCAAAATATGGGGAGCTAAACGGCAGCGAAGGTTCACACGCTGCTTCTCCACGAAATGTTCATCCGTCAGGATCGCTGCGAATTGCAGCGGTTGGTCGTACGCCGGGGAGATCCCTGTGGTCTCTAAATCGTAAAAAACAAAATCCACCGCTAGCGCTTTCGGGCGAATGAAAAGGACCCTAACTGCTCTGGCGTGATGGTACGCCAGATGCTCTGCCGGCTGATCCGCTGCCAAAGAAACTTTGGGTGCGCTGCCAGATATAACCAGTAACCTTTGCGACCAAGCGTTTGCCGGCCGACACCGCTGAGGCAGCCGTCATCACGGAAATCCGCCGTGTCCTGCGCACGCCAGAAACCACGGCACAGGTCATAGCTGCACTGGACCGCGAGGATATACCCGAGGCAGAGGCCATCGAGGCGCTCCAACAGTTTCCCAAGCTTTGGGATCAGCTCTTTCCGGGCGAACAGGCCCGCATCATTCAGTTGCTCGTCCGGCGCGTCACAGTGACCGCTGAAGGCCTAGTGATCGACTTGCGGACCGACGGGATAGCCGGTGTCATGCGGGAGATGATGACCCCACGCCAGCTTGAGGCTGCGGAATAATGGCCGCGCCCGACACCATCCAAGTCTTCGTCCCCCTCAAGCTCCGCAAGAAAAACGGGCGGCCCAAAATCATGCCGCCCGCCGATTACCTGCCCAGCGAGGATAACACCCAAGATCCGCATATCCTGCGTGCCATCGGCCGCGCATGGTCCTGGCGGCGGCGGATGGAAGCCGGAGAGTTCGGCACAGTGCGCGACCTGGCAATCGCCGTGAACCTCGCAGAGCGCCATGTCAGCAGGCAGCTGCGGTTGGCATATCTCGCGCCTGAGGTCTTGAAACGACTGGTGTTTCGGCGAGAGGTATCTGCCGTGACCGTGATGCAGCTGTCAGAGTGTGCGGGCTTGCCTTGGGCCGATCAGGCTGGCGTGGTGTTTGCGGAGGACGGCGGCGCGAAGTGAAGGGCCGAATGCTGGATGACCTCTGGACTGGTCTTGAAGCACTTGAAAGGCGAGCGTTTGGTCATGCAGGGACGCTAGCCAGCGCCCTGCCCCTCCTCAAGACAAGTTCCTCTGACAATACCCTTGTTTCTTCGCTTGGTGACGACGCTCTCAAGCACCTCGCCTTCATGATCGACAGCTCGCCAGAGGTAGTGCCGCTCACCGTTGATTTTCACGAAGACCTCGTCCACGTGCCATTGCCATGGCGAAAACGCACGCAGTTGCTGAACACGTCGCCGGCGGATCTCGGAGGCAAACATCGGCCCAAACCTGTTCCACCAGAACCGGATGGTTTCATGGCTGACGTCGATGCCGCGTTCGTGCAGTAAATCTTCGACATTCCTCAGCGACAGAGGAAATCGGACATAAAGCATCACGGCCAGGCGGATGATCTCAGGACTGGTTTTGAAATACTTGAAGGGGGAGCGTTTGGTCATAACCTGACGCTAGTCCGCTCCCTGCCCTGCCTCAAGCAAAGTTCTTCTGACACAGCCGTCCCCAGGGTTCGGCTATCTGAACCGCCGCACCTTGCCTCACTTGAAACGCGAGCGTAGCGCATTGCTCAGCATGTCCACCAGCGTCACGCAGCCCAGGATCACCAGAAGCAGCGCCGCGACCTGCGGATAATCCAGCAGCCGCAACGACCCGACAAGCTCGGTGCCGATTCCGCCTGCGCCAACCATGCCCATTACAGTGGACGCACGGAAATTGTACTCCCACCGATACATGCTGACATCGGCGAATTGCGGAAAGACCTGCGGAAACACCCCGTGCAGGATCACCTGCATCCGCGTCGCCCCCGAAGCTTCGGTCGCCTCGATCGGGGCCGGATGCGCGTGCTCGATCGCTTCGGCGAAGAACTTGCCGACCATTCCAACCGAATGCAGCCCCAGGGCCAAAACACCCGGCAGCATCCCGAAACCGACAGCGGCGACAAAGATGATGCCCAGGATCAGCTCCGGGATCGAGCGCAGCGTGTTCAGCACGAAGCGCGCAATCTGATAGGCGATCCTGTTGGGGGTCGTGTTGCGCGCGGCAAGAAACCCCAGCGGCAGCGACAGCGCGATGGCCAGCGCCGTTCCGGCGATCGACATGGCCAGCGTTTCCAAAAGCGGGTCGATCCAATCCCGCCAGCGTCCGAAATCGGGCGGGAGCATCTCGGTGACCAGGACGCCGATCGCCGGCAGGCCCTGCGCCAGGCGGTCTCCGTCTAGCATACCGGTCAGCCAAAGCGACAGGATGACAATGGCCAGGACGCCAAGAATTTGAAGAAACAGGATGCGCCGCCCCTTGCTGTCCTCGGCGAGGATCATCTCGGGATCGGTCAAGGTCGATGTATCGGTCACGGGGCGGCGCATGGTGCTGTCCTTCGGTCGCTGGCTTAGTTGGACTGGAGGTTCTTGCGGATGTCGCGGATGATGTCGTAATCCGCATCCGTGATCGCGGCAAAGCCATCGGCCTTGAACGGCTTCAACACAGCGTCTCCAGCCTCGGTGCCACGCTCAAGCGACAGGAACGCGTCCTTGATGCCCTGCTCCAGCTCTTCGGTCATGTCGGTGCGCATAACCCAAGGATATTGCGGAATGTCGGCGGAATATCCGATCACCACCACCTTGGCCGGATCGACCGTGCCTTTCGCCACAAGGCTTTCGAAAATTGGGCGGCTCAACCCGCCGACAGCGGCATTGCCCAGTTCGACATTGCGCGCCACGGCATCATGCGCCCCGGTGAAGTTCTGCTTGTAATCGTCGCCTTCCGTGACGCCTTCCAGCATCATGGTGTATTTCGGTGCGAAATGGCTCGAGGTGGACGCCTGGTCGCCGAAGGCCACGTCGATCCCGCTGCCTTCGATATCGTCGATCGAATCGATGCCGCTCTCGACATTCGCGATCAGCACGGATTGATAGGTGGTGCTGCCATCCTTCACACGGGCCGCGAAGGGCTCGATATCCAGGTCGCCACCTTCCATCTTGGCCTTTGCGATCGTGTAAGAGGCCGGCCCGAAATAGGCGACGTCGACACGTCCGAAACGCATCGCTTCGATCATCGACGAATAATCGGTCGTCACGATCAGCTCGATATCCTTGCCCAGGGTCTCTTCCAGGTAGGCAGCCAGCGGCTTGTTATTCTGGATGACGGTGGCAGCGTTTTCGTCCGGCAGCAGGGCGACGCGCAGCGTGTCGGGGTCGTGATCACCCGCCGCAAAGGCCGCGGTCGTGCCCAGAAGCAGGGCGGTAAAGGTCAGGATCGTCTTCATTTTGGGTCTCCTAGGGTTGATGAAGTCAGGTGGCGCTGTCCGCGTGCGCGCCGTAGATGCGCGTCAGAGCGGTGTCGGTCAGGGTTTCGGGCGGGCCGTCGAACACGATCCTGCCCCCCGCGAGGCCGATGATCCGGTCGGCATAGGCCTTAGCGAAATCAAGCTGGTGCAGGCTCACGATCACCGGGATGCGATCCTCGCGGCAGACATCGCGCAGGATGGTCATCACCCGGTTCGATGACGCCGGATCGAGCGACGCGATCGGTTCATCCGCCAAGATCAGCTTGGGCTCCTGGGTCAGGGCGCGCGCGATGCCGACCCTTTGCTGCTGGCCGCCCGACAGGCTGTCGCAGCGGATAAGCGCCTTGTCGAACAGGCCCACGCGCTCGAGGGACTGCAGTGCAAGGCGCCGCTCGGCCATGGAAAACCCGCTCATGCTGCTCCATAGGGAATGCCGGCCAAGACGCGAAATCAGGACGTTCCGCAAGGCGCTCATGCGCCCGATCAGCTGATGCTGCTGGAAGATCATCGCGGTATCGCGGCGATGGGCACGGATATCCGCAGCCGTTTCCAGCGCGCCATGTCCCTTGGCCAAGATCGTGCCGGCGGTGGGGCGCGTCAGCATGTTCAAGGCCCGCAGCAAGGTCGACTTGCCGGCACCCGACGGCCCAAGCAGGATCGTCAACTCACCATCCGAGAATTGGCAGGTCGTCTCGTGCAGCGCCCTTGTGCCGTTTGGGTAGACCACCTCGATTCCGTGCAGGCTCAAGATATCGGTTGCGGCAAGCTTTGGTGACCCGTCCATGGTATCGATTCTCCATCGTAGTTACCTTTCGATAAGCAATATTTATGACAATTTTATTACATATTGCGATAACGCGGAAATCCTGCTAGCCAAACTCCACATTGCCCGGAGGAATGCTGATGAAGCCCAAGATCGTGGTCCCGAACTGGATCGAAACCGAAACCATCGCGCGCCTTCAGACGGTTGGCGATGTCGTGGCCAATACCGAACGCGAGCCTGTCTCCCCCGATGCCCTGCGCGCGTTCTGCGGCGATGCGGCTGCGGTCATGGCCTTCATGACCGAATGTATCGATGATGATTTCCTTGCCGCCTGTCCCGATCTCAAAATCGTGGCCGGGGCCCTGAAGGGCTTTGACAACCTCGATGTGGCCGCCTGCACCCGTCGTGGTGTGCTGGTCACCTATGTTCCGGACCTCTTGACCGAACCGACGGCGGAACTGGCCCTTGGCCTGATGATCGCATTGGCCCGCAACATGCGTGCCGGTGACAGCTATGTCCGCTCCGGCGCATTCGCCGGCTGGCGCCCCCGCTTCTACGGTGGCAGCATTCAGGGTGCCACGGTCGGCGTGATCGGCGCAGGTGCGGTAGGCCGCGAGACGATGCGCCTTCTGTCGGGCTTCCGGGGAAGCCGTCTCTATTTTGACGAAGAACGTCTCGATCCGACCACGGAAAAAGCGCTTGCCGCCCAATATGCGCCGCTGGACACGGTCTTCTCGACATCTGATTTCGTCGTGCTGGCGCTGCCCCTCACGCCCCGCACCCTGCATATCGTGAATGCCGATTTCCTCAAGCGCATGAAGCCCGGTGCCTACCTGGTCAATCCGGCGCGCGGATCGCTTGTCGATGAAGCGGCGGTCGCTGCGGCCTTGAACGCGGGCGATCTTGCCGGATACGCGGCGGATACCTTCGAAATGGAGGATTGGCACAGGCCGGACCGGCCGCGCCGGATCCATCCCGATATCCTCGCCAGCGACCGTACGGTGCTCAGCCCGCATATCGGCTCGGCCGTCACCGATGTCCGCCGCCAGATCGCCGCCTCCGCCGCCGATTGCATCATCACCACCCTCAAGGGCGGCTGCCCCCGGAACGCGCTCAACCCCGAGGTTCTGGGTCGATGAACATCACGCTCCTGCACAGTTTCGTGGCCCTCGCCAAAGCAGGCAGCTTTCAGGCCGCCGCCGAACGAATCGGCATTGCGCAGCCGACATTGTCGCAGCACCTGAAGAAGCTCGAAGGCGATCTCGGGGCCGAGCTGGTCAGCCGCAACCACGCGGGCAGCCGCCTGACCCCGGCTGGCGCGCGTTTTCTGCCGCATGCCCAGCAGGTTCTGGCCTCTGCCACCCGGGCGCGCGATGCGGCACTTTCCGACACGCTCAAGATCGGCTGCAGTGGCAATATCGCCTCGTATGTCATGCCGCAGAACCTGGCGGCCTTTCTGGCCACCCAGGACACCAAGATGCTGTGGGAGGTCGTATCGGCCCCGAATCCCAAGATCGCCGAGATGCTCCTGACCGGTGAGGTTGACCTTGCCGCGATGGAATGGCCCCTGTCGCATGCCGCCGTGTCCGCAAGGGCCTGGGCCCACGAAGAGATGGTGATCATCCTGCCGCCGGACCATGCCTTTGCCACCAGGCCCGAGATCAGCTTCGACGAACTCAAGACGCTTCGCATTCTGGGCGGTGAACGAGGCACGGGGACGGGCACGCTCCTGACTGAAGCCCTTGGCCCGCAGGCGGCAGAGTTGAACACCGTCGGCAACCTTGGCTCGACCGAAGCGGTCAAGCGCGCCGTGGCCGCCGGCTTGGGGGCGTCCATCGTGCTGGCGCGCTCGGTCCGGTCAGAAGTGGCCTCAGGCGATCTGGCGATCTGCCGCCTGAAAGGCAAAGCGTTGACAAAACCTTTCTATCTCGCGATTCTCAAGGACAGTGCCGCAGCCGTCCCCGCCGCGCGCATGTTGGATTTTCTGATCCCCGAACACGCATAGGCCGATCGTCGGCCCGCCAAGATCGCCTTTTGGATGCTCTCCCTGAGCGTGGTGTGGTTCTGGGTGAGGTGGTCACCGGCGATGTTCGGTTAAGGTCTGGTTGCTGACACCAACCCAAAATCGAGAGGACCACCGATGACCACTGACATGATGAACCTGCGCGACCTCGTGGAGATGAGCTAGCCGCGCAGCTGAAATCATCTCTAACCTCCCATTAGATGCAAAGCAGAAAACGAAACCGCGCGGCCAAATGTTATCGCCCCAAACCCCGTTCCTGGAGGAAGCGCATCGAGTCATGGATCCGGCTCTTATCGCGCAGTTCAAGCAACAGCCGTGGGCGCTGCTCGAGTGACGCCACTGCACGAAACACCGCGTCCCAGCGGATTGTCCCTTCGCCTAAGCTCCAATGACGGTCTGCATAGCCATCCGCATCCTGTAGATGTACATGCTCTAGCATAGCCCCAGCATCTTGGATAAAGTAATCCACCGGTGGTGCACCTGTTGAATTGTGAGCGTAATGCGCATGCCCAGTATCCACAGACAACTTCACACGTTCCGATTCAAAGCTTTCCGCTAATCTACGCCGTTCTGCCGGATCAATATCCATAATATTTTCGATCACCAAAGTAACGCCTTGGCTTTCTGCACGCTTAACAACCCTAGCTAGCGTGTTGAGCAGCCTCATTTAACCGGTCCGAGTTTATAGTTAGTGCATATTTGGCCTCTGATCCATTTGTATGATGACTTCAGGAGCGGGCGGGCGATAGCCCAATGCACTGTGCGGTCTCTTTGTGTTGTAGTGCTGTCTCCATTTTTCAATGATGATTTGGGCTTCTCGTAGCGTGTAGAAGACTTCGCCATTCAAAAGCTCATCACGGAACCTGCCGTTAAAGCTTTCGCAATATCCATTTTCCCACGGGCTTCCAGGTTCGATATAAGCTGTTTTTGCGCCAACAGCCGCAATCCAATCTCTGACCGCTAGAGCAACGAACTCAGGCCCATTGTCAGAACGAATGTATGCAGGTGGCCCATGCAAGATGAACAGATCTGTTAAGGCATCAATCACATTCGTGGAGTTCAATTTCCGCTCAACTTTGATGGTCAAGCATTCCCGACTGTACTCATCGATAATGTTTAAGGTTCGAAACGGTCTCCCGTCATCCGTTCTGCAGTGCACAAAATCATAGCTCCAAACATGATTGCGGTACTGGGGACGAAGACGGACGCATGAACCGTCATTCAGCCAGAGCCGCCCTTTCTTGGGTTGCTTAGGTGGAACTTTGAGCCCCTCTCGTCGCCACAGCCTCTCAATGCGACCATCGCTGACTGACCAACCCACCTCTCTCAGAAGGTAGGCCACTCTGCGATAGCCATAGCGGCCATACCGTCGGGCAAACTCAATCATATCCGCAACAAGTCTCTCTTCATCCGCACGCCCTTTTGGGGGATTACGTTGTGTGGATCGATGTTGCTCAAGCACACGACAGGCTCTGCGCTCTGAAACATCCAATTGCGTGCGAACATGATCAATACATGCCCTGCGACGAGCGGGGCTTAGAAGTTTCGCTGCGCGGACCTACGGTTCCCCGTGCAGCTTCTCTTAAGATCAGCTTATCGAGTGTCAGATCAGAAACAGCTCTTCTCAGCTGTTCATTCTCTTTTTGTAGACGTTTAAGCTCTTTCAATTGATCAACGCCCATACCGCCATACTGTCTGCGCCAGCGATAATAGGTCTGCTCAACAACACCAATTTGTCTGATCGCATCAAGACGGGACAATCCTTGCCCAATCAACACTTCAACTTGACGTAACTTTGTAACGATCTCTTCGGGCTTTGGTCGTTTGTTTGCCATTCATGGTCCTCCGTTTCCTAAACATAGCAGTGGACCGGTTCAGTGGGGGAGGCTCAGTCTGGTCGCCGAACCGCCCGTCGCAACCGAACCGGCCGACGCGTTGGTCCCGGACCTACGTCATCGCCTTGCGTCCGACCCGCTGAGGCGCTGGACTCTCGACGAGATTTCGGATGGTGCAGGACTGTCCGCCCGAACGCTGCAACGCCGCCTGACTGATCAGGGGCTGAGCTTGTCCCGGCTGGTCGCCGAGGCGCGCCTGCAGGTTGCGGCGGGGTATTTGATCGAAAAGAGCGGCCCGAGCCTCGCAGAGATCGGCTTCCTTGCCGGATACTCCGATCAAGCGCACTTTACTCGTGCCTTTGCGAAGGGCGTGGGAACCTCGCCTCGTCGTTACAGGGAGGATTTCGGCAGTGCTTCGTCGTAGCCCTCATGATCGACTGCTTGAAGGTCGAAACCAACCCAGGGACAGTGAACTCGTCTGTTGCGGCATGTCGGGTCGCGAGATCGATACAAAAACAAAGACTTTGCCTAAGAAATACGGGCTGGTCACCAGGCTGAACAGCCACGCAAGCGGCCGGCTGTCGGGCGATCAACTTTGCGTCTATGTGGCCAACCGCTTTTATAATACCCTCGTTGAGGACTGAAAAGCGTCCACTGTTCGAGAGCGGTCGGTTAACCCTCGATACGCGTGCCAAAACGCTTCTCCATGACCATCTGCAATACGCCTATTCCCTCGTCGAAACATCCGCAGCGGCCTATGAACTGGAGTGAGCGGCTCGGCGCGGGGACGTATTTGGCACCCAACCGTATTTGAACCCGCTCTGAATTCAAACTTCCGACCGTCCTACGCCAGTCCCTCGGATTCGAAACGTATTTTGCTATCGGTTACACTTTCGAAAAGGGCGCTCGACCGAAATCTCCAAGATTCCGTAATTAAACGATATTTTGAAAGCGCCCCTCTGAGGGCCGGGGGCGCTCGATTAGAGACAAGTGCAGTTCCGAGACCGATTTTGACCGTTATGACAGTCTCTGAAGGGCGGTCACCATGACTAAACCCCTTTGAAACCAAAAGAAAAAAGGGGCCCGCGAGGGCCCATTATCGGTTTCGGTAAGTATAGGTGGCGGACAGACAGGGATTCGAACCCTGGAGACGGTTTCCCGCCTACACGCGTTCCAGGCGTGCGCCTTCGACCACTCGGCCACCTGTCCGTGAGGGGTCTCCTATAGGATTTCACCCCCTTTGTGCAACCCGTGAATTGACATCCCCCGCAGAGAATTTCACCGTAGCCCGAGATTAGGCAAACCCGATGCTGACGCGGCGGTTTTGGCGGCCTTTGTTTTCGATTTTAAGGATCTCCAATTTGCCGATCTCGCCCGTGCGCTCAACATGGGTGCCGCCGCAAGGTTGCAGGTCAATCTGCGCAGCCCCCTCGCCGATTTGCACAAGACGAATACGGCCCGCGCCGCGCGGGGGTTTGACCGAGAGGGTTTTGACCATCTCAGGCTTTGCATCCAATTCCGCCTCGGTGATCCAGTGCTGTGTTACGGGCAGGTTGCGATCCACCAATGCGTTAAGTTGACCTTGCAGGATCATACGCTCGGGCAAACTATCGGGAATGTCGAAATCAAGCCGCCCGCGTTCCGCGCCAATCGCCCCGCCTGTCACCCCATAAGGCAGCACAACAGACAAAAGATGCAAGGCGGTGTGCATGCGCATATGATTAAAGCGGCGCGCCCAATCAAGACGCTGCTCAACCGCCGCGCCAGATTTTGGCAAGGCCACGGGTTCGGCAGGCAAGAGAACAACATCCCCGCCCTCGCCCTTCATCGTGGTGGCGATGGCGATGCGCCCGCCCTCGTAATCCAACCACCCGCTATCGCCCGGCTGCCCGCCCCCTTGGGCATAGAAAATGGTTTGATCCAAGATGATCCCACCTGCATCCGTCAGCCCCTTTACAGTCGCAGGCGCAGTTTTGCGATAGGCATCTTCTAGAAATAAAAGCTCACTCATACCAGCACTCAAGATTTAGGGGCGGCAAGCGCCTCGGGGTTGCGCAGCCACAAATCACGCTGTGCGAATGGGATTTCGATACCTGCCTCGCGGAACCTGCGCAGCAATTCAAGGTTCATCTCGGATTTCACCGACAATAGGAAATTCACATCCCGCAGGATCGCGCGAATTTCAAATTCCAACGCATCTGCCCCAAAATTTACCATCAAGATGGTTGGTTTTGGTTTCAAGATCACCATCGGATGCGCCTCGGCAACCTCGGCCATGATTTTCATCACAAGCTGCGGGTCGCTGTCATAGGCCACCCCAACGGGCAAAATCAGGCGGCCTGTGTCGGAGGAATGGGTCATATTGGTGACCACCCCCGCAATCAAATCGGCATTCGGCACAATCAAATCGGAACGATCAAAGGTTTCAATGCGGGTCGAGCGCACGGAGATTTCACGCACATACCCCATCTGGCCATTGACCTCGATCCAATCACCCTCTTTGAACGGGCGCTCGATCAACAAAATGATCCCTGAGACGAAATTGGACACGATTGTTTGCAGGCCAAAACCGATACCGACCGACAGCGCACCAGCCACAATCGCAAGGGAGGACAGATCAATTCCTGCCGAGGTGATGGCAAAAAGTGCGGCCAAGAAAATACCAACATAGCCCGTTCCCGCCAAAATCGCGCTTTGACCGCCTTGGTCGATTTGGGTTTTTGGCAGAAGGTTATATCGCAGCGTGCTTTGAAGCGCGCGGGTTGCCGTATAGCCAATCGCAAAGACAATCGCGAAAATCAGGAAATTGCGAGGCGAAATCGTCACGCCGCCAATGGTGAACCCCGAGACAATCTGCGCCCAAATGTCAGATAATTGCGCGGGCCGCACCCCCCAGATCAGGGCAAAGGCGGGTAAGGAGGCCAAGACCAAGATAAACCCGATCAAGGTCGGGGTCAGAGCCTCGTCCAACCCCTCGCTGCGGCGGGTTAAGGCCCCGTAGGCATCAGTCACCACCCGCTGCAAGATGCCGAGAACCGCAAGCAAGGACAGGCTGAACAACATCGGCAAAAGGAAGGACGATCCTGCGGTGAAATACCCAACCCCTGCCAAAATCGGCCCCAAAAGACCAAGCGCCATGACCGCCAAAGACAGCGCGCGTGTCATGCGCAGCATCAGGGGGCGCGCGCCGTCCAACTGGGCTGAATTTTTGACATGAACGGCCAACAGACAGCCTAATTGCCACATCATCAGACCCGCCAAGACCACGATTGGGAAACTGATCACCAATCGGTCTGCGGAAGTGAAATTTTCGGTTTGTGCGACCTGCCCCACCAAAAGCCACAGCCCCACAATCGCCCCCAAAACTCGTGCCAAGCGGCGGCCTGTTGCGCGTGTCGCCTCGTCTAGGCGCAGAAGGGGGCGGTTGGTCTCATCGAGGGGGAAAACCTGCCGCCCAAGCCAAATCGCCGCCATAAAGCTGAGCGCCATCGGGGCGGCCATTTGCACCAACACCGCCGCGCGAAACCCGACCATGCCCGAGATCTGCACCGCATAGGCCAAGGCCCAAACCCCAATGACGGGCATGGCATGATGCAAAAGTGACAGACCTAACAGGGCAAGCCGCGCTGTGGGGGTTGGGCTTGGGCTGTGGTGCGTTTCCATCCACCGCCCCACAAACCCCCTGCCACGGGTCAAAAGAACAAGCCCCACAATCACAAAAATCGCCACAAGCGGCAGGTTCGCCCCAAGGGCGGATATCTGCGAAGGCGCCAGTGAGTAGGTTACGACCTCCTGCCCTACGGCAAAAGCGAAGCCAAGCAGTGTTGCAACCGCACTGGGCCAATTGGCGGGGTTAATCGGGGCGGGTTCAAGCTGCAACAAGGCGCCCGCCTGACGGGCGGCGATTTGCGCATCAATTTCCCCGATGAGGCCTTGCGCCTCGCGATGGGCCGCCTCCGCGCGCCGCGCGGGTGCCTCTGCATCAGTCAGGCGTTGGGTCAAATCCGCGCGTTGTGCGGCAATCGCCGCAGGCTCGACCTCCCCTTCTGCGGGGACAGGGCCAAGGGCCGTGATCTGTTCGCGCAATGTTGCGATGCGACTGGCATTGATATCTTGCGCGTCCAAAAACACCGTGCGCCACGTGACGATCTCAGCGCGCACCGCCTCAAGCATCGAGGTTGACGCGCGATCCCCGTCAATCATCACCTGCGCGCGCGCGCTCAGTTGTGACCACGCGGTGTAATCGGGCGGGTCTTGCGCCAAAACCTCGGCTGTGAGGCTAAGCCACAAGACCGCAAAAGCGATCAAAAGCCGCGTCAGGGCCAAACTTGGTCGTGCGAATGTCATCATTACTCAAATACCACGGGCAAATCCGCCGCGCCGCAGTCAAGCCACGCGGGCACGGGCAAGCCCTTTTCACGCAGGAATTCAGGGTTGTACAGCTTTGATTGATAGCGGGTGCCATAGTCGCACAAAATTGTCACGATGGTATGACCCCGCCCCATCTCGCGCGCCATGTGAACCGCGCCTGCGATATTCACCCCTGATGAGCCACCAAGGCACAAGCCCTCCGTGCTGAGCAAATCAAACACGATCGGCAGCGCCTCTTGATCCGAGATGCGATAGGCGCAATCGGGCGTGAACCCCTCTAAATTCGCAGTAATGCGACCCTGCCCGATCCCTTCGGCGATCGAGGTTCCTGGCGCGTCAAAGGTTCCATTGGTGTAAAAGCTATAAAGCGCGGCCCCTTCAGGATCAGCCAAACCGATGCGCACGCCTTTGGGTTGCAGCGCGGCACCAACCCCCGCCAATGTGCCGCCGGATCCGACCGCGCAGATGAACCCATCCACCTTTCCCGCGGTCTGTTCCCAAATCTCGGGGCCTGTTGTCTCAATGTGCGCCTGACGATTGGCGGTATTGTCAAACTGATTGGCCCAAATCGCCCCATTAGGTTCGGATTTTGCAAGTTCAGCCGCCAAACGCCCCGAATATCGCACATAATTGTTCGGATTTTTATAGGGAGCCGCAGGCACTTGCACCAATTCGGCGCCTGCCAAACGCAGCATGTCTTTCTTTTCTTGGCTTTGCGTTTCGGGGATCACGATCACAGTGCGAAACCCAAGCGAGGCCCCGACAAGCGCAAGACCAATGCCCGTATTGCCCGCCGTGCCCTCAACAATCGTGCCGCCGGGCTTGAGATCACCGCGCGCAATGGCATCGCGGATGATGTAAAGGGCTGCGCGATCCTTAACCGACTGGCCGGGATTCATGAATTCCGCTTTGCCCAAAATCTCGCACCCAGTCTCATCGCTGACCTTGTTCAGACGGATCAGGGGCGTATTGCCAATCGAAGCAGAAAGATCGGAATAAATGGTCATAGCGCGCCCCTTTTTGGCAGAATTCTTTGCTTTCTCAAGGGATAGGTGGGATGGGGCGATAACTCAAGGGGCGTTGGCGCTATTGTGAGGGCCAGCCCCGCTCGGCACGCATGCGATCAAGCGCCATCAAGGATAGCAAAAGCGGCGCGTTGCTCAGGCGCGCCTCCCGCACAAGGCGAAAGGCTGCGTCAAAGGGTAAGGTTAAGGCGCGAATATCCTCTCCTTCGGCCAACAGGCCATGGGTGCTGTCATAATCCTGCGCCAAATCAGCAAGCCCGATGTAAGAAATCAGGATTTGCGCAACCGCCCCTTGGCTTGGGTAATACCGCCCGATGAGATGCAGCGCGTGCAGCGCGACCCCTGCTTCCTCGCGAGCTTCGCGCTGCGCAGTCTGCTCGTAGGTTTCGCCCTCGTCACATATGCCTGCCACAGTCTCATGCAGCCATGGGTTTGGATCACCTTGAACCACCGCGGCAGGGCGGAATCGTTCAATCAAAAGCACCAAGTCCCGCTTGGGATCGTAAGGCAGCACAGTGACAGCTTCGCCAAGATCAAGGATCAAACGCCCCGCAGGATCAGACAGGCTGCCATCAAATCGTTGATAGGAGGCTGCAATGTCAATTAAATTAAAAAATCCATTATAGACAATATCTTGATGAACGATACTCATGTTGCGCTTGGGGGTCTTGCCCACGGGCGGATGATCGCCCGCACGCAGATGGGCCTGCGCCCTTGCGCGAATAATCGGCAGGCGGGCGGCAACGACCTTGGCCGTTTCAATGCCATATGACGACATGATATCTTGCGCGGCCAAACGGGTGAGTGCGCCATGTGCCACAGCCCAAGTTGCAGGATCAAAGACCCCACCTTTCGGCCAAGACCCACCTTCAGGTGGCAGATAAATCTGCAGCGGTCGCGCCTCATGGGAAATGGTTATGCGGGAATATCCGAACACATCCTCATAAAAATCAATCCGTGCGAGATCGCCCGCATCCAACCCTTGCAAAATTTCTATCTCGCAGTCCGCCCCGCCCTCGGGCCAGATCATGGGATAATGCTGTCCTGCAACCATCGCCACACGATAGCCAGAGAGACGGGCAGATGGCATCTCGCCCCCTGCCCGCCCTAAGACAATCTTGAGGATATCAGGATCACGCAGCGTGCCGTAAAGCGCGAGATCAGTCATACTATCCCTCAGCTTGGCTTGCGCACCGTGATTTGGGTCACATCGCAATTGCGGAAATGAAAGGTTGCGGCACAAGAGGTTAGATAGAAATTCCACATCCTGCGGAAGCGATCATCAAACCCAAGGGCGGCCACCTCATCCCAACGATCGTTGAAAGTGTCACACCAACGCCGCAAGGTCTGGCTATAGCTTTCGCCAAATTCAATTGACCCCGCAACCTCAAGCCCCGCTTTTTGCACTTCTTCGCGCAAAACAACGGGCGATGGCAGCATACCACCGGGAAAGATATATTTCTGAATGAAATCGACCGTATTGCGGTAAATCTGCCAACGGCGATGCTGAACTGTAATAATTTGCAAAGTTGCCTGTCTGCCAGGTTTCAAGCGATCTCGCAGCGTTTTGAAATAGACGGGCCAATATTTCTCGCCAACCGCCTCGAACATCTCAATCGAGGCGATCCCATCATAAAGCCCCGTTTCATCGCGGTAATCTTGCATCTTGATCTCGACTTGATCAGACAGGCCCGCGCGGGCAATCCGATCAACCGCGTAATCATGCTGCTCGCGCGAGATGGTTAGGCCCGTGACCTTAAGGCCGCGTTCGCGCGCGGCATATTCGGCAAACCCACCCCATCCACAGCCGATTTCCAAAACATGATCCCCAGGCTGTGCGCCCATCTGATCCACCATCGAGGCGTATTTGGCGATCTGCGCGGCCTCAAGGCTTTCTTGGCCCGTTTGGAACAGGGCCGAGGAATAGGTCATCGTGTCATCAAGCCACAATTTGTAGAAATCATTGCCCAGATCATAGTGATAAGAGATATTCTTGCGCGCTTGAGATTTGGAATTGCTTTGCAGCCAAAACCGAAAGCGCTCGTAGGCGCGGGCGATTTTGAGACCCAAGAAACCATCATAGATATCGTCATTGCCCGCGTGAACCAGATCAAGAAAGGCTTGCAGGTCAGGGGTTGACCACCACCCATCCAAATAGGCCTCGGAAAACCCAAGATCCCCTTCGCGGATCAGGCGCGCAAACACATCCACATTGTGAATGTGAATTTCAGCAACAGGCCCCTGTCCAGCCCCTTCGGCGCGGAAGATGCGACCATCGGGCAGAACCATATCCAAACGGCCGTTTTTCATGTCCACAGATTTGGCAAAAACCGCCTCAAAATAGCGCGGTAGGTTTGGTTCACCTTTGGTGGTTGTTTTTATTGTCATCGTTCCCCCTGACACTATCAGCCAGTTTCGCCTTAAACCTGTGCAGGCTCAAGCGAATTCATCTCATCGTTGCATGTGTTAAGAATTTCGCGCGCTATATGCGGCAAGCGCCCGCGCGCGCCCCTCGGCCAGATCCACAATGGGTCGGGTGGGATAACCCATATTAGGCTGCAAATTCCACGACCGCGGCGCGGCTTCGAAGAAATCAAGCGCGGTTTGCGGTGCAGGGTTTGATAGCTCAGCAATCCAGCGCGCCCGATACCGCCCGTGCTTGTCGAATTTTTCGCCTTGGGTTTCTGGGTTGAAGATGCGGAAATAAGGGGCCGCATCAGGGCCAGAGCCCGCAACCCATTGCCACCCCATCGCATTGGCGGCGGGATCCCAATCAATCAGGCAATCGGCGAACCAATCAAGGCCAATTTTCCAATGGCACATCATATGTTTGGTTAGATAGGACCCCACCAACATCCGCGCGCGATTGTGCATGCGCCCCGTCACATACAGCTCGCGCATCGCAGCATCGATCACTTGAATGCCCGTCCGCCCCTGTTTCCACGCCAGAACCTGCGGGGCATGCGGGTCGGTGGCCCATGGGAAACTGTCCCAGTCAGGGCGCCAATTCTCAGTCGCAATCTGGGGCGAGTGATACATAAGATGATAGGCGAATTCGCGCCAAACCAATTCCTTCACAAAATGCTCGGCCCCCGCCGCACCATGGCGATGTGCCTCCCACCCCATATGCCAAATCTCGCGCGGGCTGATTTCTCCAAGCGAGAGATGCTCGGACAGGTTAGAACAGGCGTCTTGATCGAGAAAATCACGCTTGTCCTTATAAGCGCCCACCTTGTGATCGAGAAATTGCGCCAGACGGGTTTGGGCGGCCTCTGCCCCGATTTGCGCATAGCGCGCCAAAACCTCGGCGCCACCGCGCATTTGCGGCGCAAGGTTCAGATCCTCGGCCGATAGGCTGTCAAGCGCATGATCGACCCCGCGCAAGGCTGGCACAGGCAAGGGGCGCGCCACATCACGCCCCATCACCGCGCGCCAATAGGGGGTATAGACGCGGTAAAACCCGCCCTGCCCTGTTTGCACTTCCCATGGCTCGAACAGGAGATGGCCATTATGGCTCTGCGCAGCGATGCCTTGATCACGCAACGCGGTCTTGATGGCGCTGTCGCGCGCGCGGGCATGGGGGTCATAGAGCCTGTTCCAATGCACCGCCTTGGCCCCAGTCGTGGCCACAAGATCCGCCAAGACCGCATCAGCCGCCCCTTTGCGGATCACCAGATCAAGACCGTGGGCGCGATAGGCGTGGGCCAAGGCGCGCAGCCCCATTTCATAGCGCCAACGGGAGGCCGCGCCCATCTGATCAACGCTGTCATCCAAAACCACAACGGGGATCACAGGCCCCATGGCGGCGGCGGCCACAAGCGCTGGATTATCGCTGAGGCGAAAATCACGGCGGATCCAATATAGGACAGGCGCGTCTGTCATGGCCCCTCTTTATTATCTTTGGCCGCTGGCGCGATTGGCCTTGGCATTTCCTGTTTTGGGGCGGTGTCACAAGGCCCAACCCAATCTTTTGGGTGCAAGCTAGTGCAGCATCTGGCGGGTCAAGGTATGGGGGGTAAAATCTCGGGTCACAAACTGCTCAATGTTTTGGCGCTTGCCCGATCCCAAAGCGCGAATTTCGCGAATCCTCTTGCGTGATGGTTGGCTTCGCCCTAGCGTCCGTTGCGATTTTTCCCTTAACTCACAGGATCGGGATTGCTGCTTATGACCAAGAAAATGCTCTTTAGCACTGTTGCACTGATGGCGATGTCTGGTGTGGCCCTCGCCCAAGATAGCGAATTGACCGTGTTCGATTATTCGGGCTTTGAAGAACCCGGCTACCACCAACCCTATATCGACCAACATAGCGCAAGCCCCAGCTTTGTGTTCTTCGGGGATGAAGATGAAGCGTTTCAGCGTCTGGTCTCTGGGTTCAAATCCGATGTGACCCATATCTGCGCAGGCTCCGTGCCGCGTTGGCAAGAGTCGGGCATCATTGAACCATGGGATCAGAACCGCATCGCGGCCTTCAATGATCTGGACGCAAGCCTTGTGGGCCAAAATGTGCTTGCGGGCACGTCTGAATTGTTCTTCCTGCCCACCGATTACGGCACAACTGCGATCACCTATAACACCGAAGAGGTGACCGCTGAACAGGTGGCCTCCTTGCAGGTCTTCACTGATCCCGCCTTCGCGGGCCGCTTGTCGATCCCTGACAATGTCGATGACGCCTATGCGTTGGCCTATCTCGCCACGGGCGTGACCGATTGGACCAAAGCCACCGATGCCGAGTTTGAGGCGGCCACCGAATGGCTGCGTTCGATTCACGAAAACCTGCGCACCTATTGGACCGACCCCGCCGAATTGGGCCAGTTGATGGCATCGGGCGAGGTTCTGGTGGCTTGGGCTTGGAACGAGGTGCCCGTGGCATTGGCCGATGAGGGCTTCCCCGTTGGCTTCGCGCGCAACACGGTCGAGGGCACATCTGTCTGGCTCTGCGGCTATGTGAATATGGCCGATGCGCCAGGGTCGGAGGACAAGGCCTATGACTTCGTCAACGCGATGCAGTCCGAGGTGTCAGCACAGCCCCTGCTTGATGGCGGCTTTGGCACCGCCAATAGCGCGGCCCTTGCCGCCCTTGGCGCAGAAACGCTCGAGGCCAATGGCTTGGGCGAAGTGACCGTGCCCGTTCTGGCACAGCTGCCCATCAGCAACGACCGCCGCGAGGCACAGGCCGAGGCCTTTGTGCGGATCAAAGCAGGCTTCTGATTTAGGTCAGAAGGTGGAAACGAGACGAGCGCCCGAAAGGGCGCTCGTTTTGCGTTTGGGGGGGCGTGGGACGGACGCTAATCGAACCAACCATTAGAAGGCTGCCCCCCCTTCCCATCCGCCCCCACAGCGCCTATAATCCCCCTGTCCCCTTCGCGGGGCTATGGACATAAACGCGCTCGTAATAAGCGGATCGGACCCGGGGGCGGTACCCGGCGGCTCCACCATACCCCGTCATTTGCGGATCATGGGGCCGAAATAGGATCGACGAACGTCTAAAGGGGTTAGCTTTGTCTCGGTGAGATACCACCGTTATCGGTTCAAATCGTACAGTTGCAAATGACAACCGTGCTCCGGCAATGGCTCTGGCTGCGTAAGCAGTTCGGGTCGCCGAAACTAAGCCCTTGCGCCTAGCCGCGTAAGGCGGGGTCCGCAGGCACCTGGCAACAGAAGCCTGCACTTCCCCCCGATTGCCACCTAAATCGCGAAAAAGATTTTCTTGCAGATGCAAGGAAAAGTGATCCAATCCCCTGTTCCGGCCGAATAAGACGAAAGACAGGGCTTGGAAGGGTCAGATGGGCATCGTTGATATTCTAAATTTCGCGGCGGGCGCGATCACCATCGCCCTTGGCGCGCTTGGGTGGTTGGCCACGCGTTGGACGATGGATGTGCTTGATATGCGCGCAGGCCCCACCAATATGGCCTATACCGAAGTCTCTGCCGCCTCGGGCTGTTTGTTTGTGGGCCTTGGTCTGGGCGCGATCTTGATCAATGACCCGCTGGCATGGGTTGTGGTGGGATTGGCCTATGCGGGGGCGGCGCTTGGTCGGATCACCTCGATCCTGCGCGACAAGGCGTGGTCGCGTCAAAGCCTGACCTTTTTTGGCTGCGAGGCGGGATTAGCCGCGTGGTTGATCCTCGCAAACAGCTGAGGCGCGGGCCAAAACCGCGCTTTCTTTCCGTTCCGAATCTTCTATGCTTGGGTCTGCAGATGCAGTAAAGGCAATGATGATGAGTTCGAGTTCCAACGCCTCTATCCCCTATGGTCGCTTGATGCATCACGCGATGCGCAAGCTGATCCAGACTGTGCTAGAGGATGTTGCGGATAACGGCCTGCCTGGGAACCATCATTTCTTTATCACCTTCTCCACGGGCCATCCTGATGTGGAAATGGCCGATTGGCTGCGCGAGCGCTATGACGCGGAAATGACCATTGTGATCCAACATTGGTATGACGCGCTTGAGGTGGATGAGGACGGGTTTTCCATCGTTCTGAATTTTGGCGACAACCCCGAGGCGCTGCGCGTGCCTTTTGACGCGATTGTCACCTTTGTTGATCCTTCGGTTGAATTTGGTCTGCGGTTTGAATCGGTGGAAGCCGAAGATGACACCCCTGATCCAGACACCCCCGCCGAGGATGACCCCGTCACAGACCCCGACCTCGCCCCGAAAGGGGCCAAAGCGCAGGGCGAAGTGGTATCTCTGGATAGGTTCAGAAAAAATACCTGAAATTTGTGGGCATTCCGCATATTCGACATAAATAAATTACAATAACCCTGCATCGGATGCGGTATGAACAAACATCTGCGCCTATTCCTCTCTCAGATTGTGTCAAAACCCCATCAGGTTGCGGCATTGGCCCCCTCATCGGCGGCGCTGTGCCAAGAGATGGTCGCAGGTCTTGATCCCAATAAAGGCCCCGTGATCGAATTGGGCCCGGGCACGGGCAATATCACCCGCGCCATTTTGGGCCGTGGCATTGCCCCGCAGATGCTGCATTCGGTTGAGATGAACCCCAACTTTTGCACCCATCTGCGCGAGAGTTTTGCAGGGGTGAATGTCCATCACATGAGCGCCTGTGATCTCGAAAGATTAGGGTTAAACAATGTGCAGGCCGTGATCTCGGGCCTGCCGCTCCTGTCGATGCCCATTGGGGTGCAGCGCGATATTCTCAAAGGCAGTTTCAACAGCCTCGCGCGCGAGGGCAGCTTTGTGCAATTCACCTATGGGCCAAACCCTTCGGTAAATGCCGATCTGCGCAAAGAGATGGCCCTGTCATGGACACGCAGCGATAAGATTTGGCGCAACCTGCCCCCTGCCCGCGTCTATCGCTTTACGCGGCCGATGCACTAAATTCCCCGTTGCGATTAAGCAGCGCAGGCCCTATTTGGTATGCAACAGCATACTGGAGGATCTTTGATGACCCAAACCCGCACCGAATCCGATAGTTTTGGCCCGTTGGAGGTTCCTGCCGACCGCTATTGGGGCGCGCAGACACAGCGCAGCTTAATTAACTTCCCCATTGGGTGGGAGAAACAGCCCGTTGCCATCGTGCGCGCCCTTGGGATGATCAAACGCGCCTGTGCCGAGGCGAATAAGGCAAGCGGCAAACTGCCCGCGAACTTGGCCGATGCCATGATCACCGCTGCGCAAGAGGTGATCGATGGCAAGCTTGATGATCATTTCCCCCTTGTGGTGTGGCAAACAGGCTCTGGCACGCAATCCAACATGAACGCGAATGAGGTAATCTCGAACCGCGCGATTGAAATTTTGGGCGGTGTGATCGGCTCGAAAACCCCCGTTCACCCCAATGACCATTGCAATATGGGGCAATCGTCTAACGACACTTTCCCCACCGCCATGCATATCGCCGCCGCAATGACCGCGCGCGATGTGTTGCTGCCTGGCCTCGACAAACTGGCCACCGCCCTTGAGGCGAAGGCCAAGGAGTTCAGAGGCATTATCAAGATTGGCCGCACCCATACCCAAGATGCGACCCCGCTGACCTTGGGGCAAGAATTCTCGGGCTATGCGCAGCAAATGCGCAATGGGATCGCCCGTATCGAAATGGCCCTGCCGGGCATTTACGAATTGGCGCAGGGCGGCACAGCGGTTGGCACTGGCCTGAACACAGATAAAGGCTGGGACACCACCGTTGCGGCCAACATGGCGCGGATCACGGGCCTGCCCTTCATAACCGCGCCCAATAAATTCGAAGCCTTGGCCGCGCATGATGCGATGGTCTTTATGTCGGGCGCGATTAAAACAACGGCGATGGCCGCCTATAAGATCGCCAATGATATGCGCTTCTTGGGCTCTGGACCGCGATCGGGCCTTGGGGAATTGATCCTGCCCGAAAATGAACCAGGCAGCTCAATCATGCCCGGCAAAGTGAACCCAACACAGGCCGAGGCGATGACACAGGTCTGCGCCCATATCTTGGGCAATGATGCCGCGATTTCCTTTGCGGGCAGCCAAGGCCATTTTGAATTGAACGTCTATAACCCGATGATGGCCTATAACCTGCTACAATCCATGCAGCTGTTGGGGGATGCTGCAGATAGCTTTACCGAGCGTATGCTGAAAGACACACAGGCCAATGTCGAACGGATCGAAAAACTAATGCGCGAAAGCCTGATGTTGGTCACCGCGCTTGCGCCCACGATCGGTTATGACAATGCCACCAAAGTTGCAAAAACTGCGCATAAGAATGGCACCACCTTGCGCGAAGAGGCCATCAATCTGGGCTTTGTCGATGGGGAAACCTTTGACCGCGTGGTGCGGCCCGAAGATATGATTGGCCCAAAAGGCTAATCACTGCTGCATTTTCATCACGGATGATGGGGTGCCTCTTGCAGGCACCCCATTTTTCTTGCCAAATCACTGATGAAACCGCCAGATAGCCACCTTGCAAAGAGTGACGAGTATGAGCCAGATCATCAATCTACGCCGCGCGCGCAAGGAAAAACAACGCATGAAGAACCGCAAACAGGCATCTGAAAATGCTGTAAAATTTGGTCAATCAAAGGCTGAGAAATTACTCGCCGCCACGCGCAAGGCGCGTCTTCGCGAAGTGTTGGATCAGCATAAACTGACCCCCGATTCAGAATATGATGCAGAATGACTGACCGCCCCAAAAAGCATTCCCTCACCTTGCGCGGGCATCGCAGCTCCGTCTCATTGGAGACTCCGTTTTGGGAGGAATTCTGCGCTATTGCCGCTGCGCGCGGGCAGTCGGTGAATGCCCTAGCCGCAGAAATAGACGAGGCCCGTGGATTATCCTCGGGCCTTGCCACGGCGATTAGGTTATTTGTCCTAAAAGAATTGCGCGCTCAAAGAGACGCGCGGTAAATCTTATCAATATTCGCCCCAAGTGCCGCGTTAAATTCGGCATCAGATTGCGCCACATTTAAGCCTTCGGTCAGGGCACGGCTAAAGCTTGCTATCATTTTTGGGTTTTGCGACAGGCGCGCACAAGCGTCATCTGTGCTATAGCCCCCCGACAGGGCCACCACCCGCAAGACACAGGGGTGATCGGCCAAACCATCATAAAGCCCTGCTTCATTTGGAATGGTCAGCTTGAGCATCACCTCATGGCCAACGGCCAGTTGATCCAAATGGCGGGCAATGGCATCGCGCAATAGGGTTTCCGCCTCGGATTTGGTATCCGCGTGAATATTCACTTCTGGCTCAATAATCGGCACCAACCCTGCTGCGCAGACCTCTGCCGCAAGATCGAATTGCTGCGCCACGACCGCCTCGATGCCACCAGAATTGGCGGCATGGATGACCGAGCGTTCCTTGGTGCCAAAGACGCCAAAGGCGCGCGCATCTGACAAAAGCGCCGTTAAGCCCGAAATCGGTTTAAGAAGCTGCACATCATCGCGCGTCTCTTCCAAGCCTTTGTCGATTTTCAAAAACGGCACAACGCCCTTATCGCGCCACAGAAGTTCTGCCACAGGCGTGCCGTTGATCGTGTCGCGCATGGTGCGCTCGAACAGGATAGCGCCTAGAATTTTCTCGGCAGTGAAATCGCGCGCCATAATGATCCGAGCGCGCATCTGATGCATCAGCGCAAACATTTCCACCTCGCTGCTATAAGCATCTTCCGTGATGCCATAAAGCGCCAGCGCCTTCGGGGTGGAGCCGCCCGATTGATCCAAAGCGGCGATAAAACCTGCATCCGTCATGATGCGCGAGCGCATGTCTTGGAACATATCAAACATCGTAAAACCGCCTTTTTCTAGCTGCGCCTTTTTGGCTGCATACGCCAATAAAACAAGGCTGCATAGGGGCATGGGCGATGTTATCGCTACCGTTAGCGCTGCGTGATGTTTAGCCAAATCCCATTGGCGGCGCGCAGGGTTAGATGGGCCTGTTTCGCGGCCTTGCGGCGATACCGTTCGCGCAAGGCGCGTGGCAGCGCAGGGTCAAACCCTGGCACTGAGAACACCGCCCTATGGCGCACGATATGACCCACCCGATCCATGCGGCCAGACTATCGCCGAAAGAGTGGAAATTGCTATATGAAAAAGGAATCTTTAACCAAGCGCACCAAGGGCTGGGAAATTCTCTAAAAGCCAGAAAGAAAAGGCGGAAAACGCACCTGTCAAAAGGGCAAGCCCCACGACACTCAAAAGCGCCCCCATCAGCCGCTCGATCAGCTTCATATGGCGCTTGAGCCGCGCCATGACCCCCATCGCACGCTCAAGAAACAGCGCGCTTAGCAAGAACGGTATCCCCAATCCCGCGGCATATACCCCAAGTAAAATTGTGCCGCGTGCGAGACTGGCCTCATTCGCGGCTAAGGTCAGGATCACCCCAAGCTGCGGGCCGATGCACGGCGTCCAGCCAAAGGCAAAAGCCAAGCCCAAAACATAGGCCCCAAGCGCAGATCCGCCCCGATCACCCGCATCAAGCCGTGCTTCGCGATCCAACATCGGGATACGGAAAACCCCTAAAAAATGGAGGCCAAAAACGATGATCACCGCGCCCGAGATACGGGACAAAAGAATTTGGTTTTGCAGAAAAAACTGGCCGAAAATTGAGGCGGTAAAACCCAAGAATAGAAACACGGTCGAAAGGCCCAGAACAAAAAACAAGGCCGCAAGAACCGCACGATTGCGTCCCCGCCCCTTAGCCTCGTCTAGGCTGATCCCGCCCATATAGGCCAGATAAGGTGGAACAATTGGCAATACACAAGGGCTAAGAAAACTCAGCACCCCTGCGGTTAACGCCACTAGGATCGCGGGCAAAAGCGATGCGTCATATAGATCGATTCCGAACATAAGTTTGGCTTTAGGGCATTTTTGCCGCTGCGTCACCTATGGCCGCTCTGCGCAGGAGATCACATTCTTGTGGACGGCAGGCAGGCCCGCGCGCTAAGCCACACCCCATGCAAGACCATATCCCATATGAGATTGAAATTGATGCGCGCGATTTACGCTGCCCGCTGCCTGTTTTGCGTCTGCAAAAGGCGATACGGGCGGCGCAGATCGGCGCGGTAATCAAGCTCTGTGCCACCGATGCGATGGCCCAGATTGATGTGCCGCATTTTTGTGCCGAGGCGGGCCACGCCCTCATCTCATCTCACCAAGAGAATGGCACCTATATGTTTTTTGTAGAAAAGCAGGGTTAAGTGAAAACAGTAAACGCGCGGGGATCCCAACTGACGCGGGCGCGCGCGCCGACTTCAAGAACAGGGCGGCCCACCACATTGCGCATAGAAATCCGCACAGGGCGCGCAGCCCCATCAAGGCGCAAATCATAATAGGTCATATCGCCATAATAGACGACCTCATCCACCACACCTTCGGCGGTGCGCGCGGATTTGGGATCATCGTCAAAGAGGATCGACAGGGTTTCAGGGCGCAACCCAATGGAAACTGCCCCCGCAGCGCCTGATCCAACCACTTGCTCGGGGGCGATCTCCGCGCGGCCAAGCCCCGCGATATCTACAGAATAACCGCCTGAATGTGCCAAACTGCCCTCAAGGAAATTCATCATCCCGATGAATTCCCCTACCCTACGGCTGACAGGGCGGCGATAAAGCCGCTCGGGGTCATCCAATTGCGCGATCTCGCCCTCGAACATCACCGCGATGCGATCAGACATGACCAAAGCCTCTTCTTGGTCATGGGTCACAAGGATAAAGGTAATCCCCACTTCGCGTTGCAGTTTGATCAATTCAACCTGCATCACCTCGCGCATTTTTTTGTCCAAGGCCGAAAGTGGCTCATCAAGAAGCAAAACCTTCGGCTTTAGGATCAAGGCACGGGCCAATGCGACACGCTGCCTTTGCCCGCCCGAAAGCGCATGTGCCGCGCGCGCGCCATAGCCCCCAAGGCCCACCATTTCCAAGGCCTGCCCTACGGCGCGTGTCTTATCCGCTGCAGACATCCCCGATTTTCGCAAACCAAAGGCCACGTTTTGCTCGACATTCAAATGCGGGAAAATCGCATAGGATTGAAACACCATATTGGTCGGGCGATGGTTTGACGCCACCCCCTCCATATTCTTGCCGCCAAGCATGATCGCGCCTGAGGAGATATCCTCAAAGCCCGCAATCGCTCGCAAAAGCGTGGTCTTGCCACAGCCTGATGGCCCAAGCAGTGAGAAGAACTCACCCTGCCCGATTTCGGCCGTGATGCCCCGCAGCGCATGATAATCGCCGTAATATTTGTGGACATTCTCCAGACGGATGATTGGCTCTTGCTTGGTCATAAAAACCCTCCAACATCGCGCTTGCCTGCACGGCGCAGGCCACGGCGGCGGAAATATTCGGCAGTAATCAACAGAATAATCGACAACGCCACCAGCAATGTGCCAAGCGCCATGATCACAGGAACCCGCGCAGGAAAGCGCAGCAAACCCCAGATATACACGGGCAAGGTTGGCTCATTCCCAGACAGGAAGAAGGCGATGATAAATTCGTCCAGACTGATCGTGAAGCAGATCAAAAGGGACGCAATGATGCCAGGTGCGACAAGCGGCAAGGTGACAAGGCGAAAGGTGCTGAGCGGTGTTTCGCCCAAATCCACAGCCGCCTCTTCTAGGCTTTTGTCCATATTGGCAAAGCTGCCTTGCAGGATCGCAATTGAAAACGGGGTGCAGATTAAAACATGGCCCGCAATCACCGACCAAATCCCCGTGGACAGCCCCGCTTGGATCAACACCACCAATAGGGACACCGCCACGATGATTTCGGGCAGAACCAAGGGCAGCATGACAAAGCCCACAATTCCCCCTTTGGCAGGAAAATTATACCGCGTGGCCGCGCGTGCCGCGAAGAGGCCAAAACAGGTCGACAAGACCGCAACCGAGACCGCGATAAAGACGGAATTGCGCGTGGCCTCAACCAACGCTTGGGTGGTGAAAACCTCGATGAACCAGCCAAAGGTAAAGCCCTGCAACGGGAAGGCGATGACCGTGCCCGAATTGAAGGCAAATAATGGCAAAAGCATAATCGGTGCGTATAAAAACACCAAATAAAGGATCACATAGATCTTAAGACTTTGCCCCTTCATTTCGACTTGCCTCCGCGTGTCCACCGCAATGTGCCAATGATCATCACAAGCGAGACAAACCCCACCATCAGCATCGCCAAAACCGATAAGGTCGCCCCCATCGGCGCGTTATTGAGGCGCATGAATTGGGTTTGGATCATATTCGCAATCATCGTGCCATCCGACCCGCCCACAAGACGCGGGGTGACGTAATCGCCGATTGTCGGAATAAACACGATCAAAACCGCTGCCAAAACACCTGGCATCGCGAGGGGCAATGTGACACGCAAAAACACCATTACGCGATTTTCTCCCAAATCGCGCCCCGCCTCATGCAAGGATCGATCTATTTTCTCAAGGCTGACAAAAATCGGCAAAATCGCAAAGGGGGCATAAGCATGCGCCAAGGTGATCACCACGGAATTGGCCGAATAGAGGATCCAGGCCAAAGGCTCGTCTATCACACCAAGGCCCACCAATGTGCCGTTTACAGGCCCATCATAGGCCAAGATCACCCGCCACAAAAACACGCGGATCAGGTAGCTTGTCCAAAACGGGATTGTGATCAAAAACAGCCACAAGGATTTGCGTTCTGGGGCCACATAGAAAGACACGAAATAGGCCACGGGAAAGGCCAATACGACCGTGATGGCGGTCACCGATAACGATATGCGCAAAGAGCGCGACAGCAATTCCATATATAGCGGGTCTGTGAAGGCCTCACGGTAATTCGACAAAGTAAAGCTGCGATCAATCGTCATGAAATCCTGTGTCCAGAAGGAAAACAAAACAATCGCGGCCAAAGGGGCCGCCAGCAGCAAAACCGCGTAAATGAATGGGGGGGCGATCAGAACCATTCCTTTGGTCTCATCGCGGCGCAGGAACCTTCCCAGATCAAAGGATCGGGCCATTTATATCCCCCAAATTCGCCCCTAATCAGGGGTGCATAGCATTCGACCTTTAGAAGAAATCAATCTTTGCGCAAGGGATTCGATGCGTGAAGGCGCAAGATCGGGCGCTTGCGCGAATATTCTGCACAGTCGTGCCGCACCATTGCCTGCGCCTTGGCCCTTGCACCAACGCAGGCAAGCCTGTAGCCCCTTTTTCACCAACACTGACAGGCCCATCATAATATCCATGCCCCAATCTGCAAGCGCCTCCCTTGATAAGGTGAAAACCTATCTGATCAATTTGGATCGCGCACCTGCGCGCCTGGCCAAACTTGACGCGCGGCTTCAGGCGATTAGCCTTCCCTATCAGCGGATCGCGGCGGTGGATGGCAAAATGCTGCAGTTTCCGCATCCTGATTTCAGCGATTTGGCTTATCGCCTGCTGCATGGCCGCAGACGCGCGCCTGCTGAGGTTGGGTGTTACTTCAGCCATATCGAGGCCTTGCGCGAATTTCTAAACAGTGATGCGGATCACGCGCTGATCTTAGAAGATGACATTGCATTCGAGCCCGATTTTAGGCAGGTGATGCAGGCCGCAATCGCGCGCGCGGGCGAATGGGATATTCTGCGCCTCTCCACTGTGAACACGGGCCGCGCCATTCCCTATAGCGGGCTTACTGGGCGCTATCGCCTGGCCGTAGCCCTAACCCGAGAAAAAGGTGCGGGGGCCTATATGGTCAATCGGCGCGCGGCCAAATGGTTGGTGCGGCAACTGCCCATGCAGTTGGCCTATGACATTATGTTTGACCTCGAATATCTTGCAGGCCTGCGGGCGGTTTTCGTCAAACCCCTGCCTTGCGCGCAAATTACAGGCGAGGTGACGCAAATCCAAAACCAAGGGCCTGATTTCAAACTGCCCAAATGGCGCTATTTGACGGTTTTGCCCTATCGCGCATGGCTGGAAATCTCTCGCTTGATCATACGGATATTTCAACTATTCCGTGCATGGGGAAACAGCTTTCTACGATGAGATGAGCGCAGCAAAATAGAAGCTTTAATTAAAAATTATTGCATCAAATATTTTTTGCGCGCGTGTCTAAACTCAACCTTAAGCTGTTCGTTATCATCTGTAACTGAATATAGATGACGGATTCCTTCATGACCCTGCAGCGCGCCACACCACATAAGCATGATATTGATGGCGAAGAGGCCCGCCTTTCTGCAATCGCAGATCAGGCTCTCCTGTCCATGGTGAATGATACCCAAGCGGTCATTCATTTCAAAATTGACGGCACCATCATTACGGCCAATCACAACTTCCTTTCCACACTCGGCTATCGGTTAGATGAGGTGGTGGGAAAACATCACTCCCTTTTTGTGGATCCTGACTATGCCCGTAGCACGGCCTATGCGAAATTTTGGGATGATCTGAAGGGTGGCAAAATATTCACGGATCAATTTCCACGCCGCACCAAGACAGGTCAAACCATCTGGATCCAAGCCACTTATGCGCCCGTGAAGGATGAGAACGGCAATCTGACCCGTGTTATCAAAGTCGCGACCGATATCACCGAACGCGTCACTGCAGTCGAGGAAATCGCAGAGGCGCTATTTGCCTTGCGCGAGGGCGATTCAACCACGCGGGTCACCCTCAGCCAACTGCCTGATCTGGCCAAGGTGGCTGTGGCCTATAATGAGGCCGCAACGCAATTGGGTAATCTGATGCTAAATGCAACCAATGTCAGCCGCGAGGTGAAGGAGGTGGGTCACGCCATCAACAGCGCCGCAGATGCCTTGGCAAATCGCGGCACCGAACAGGCTGCGCAGATCGAACAAACGGCTGCTGCGGTTGAGGAACTCACCACTTCGACAAAGGCGAATGTCGACACCGCACGGCGGGTTCCGTCAGGGGCCAATTCCACCCGTGACCGCACCCGCGAAAGTGAGGCAGTGGTGGCCAATGCCGTTGCCGCCATGCATAAAATCAAGGAAAGCTCAGATCGCATTGCGCAAATCATTTCCGTGATTGACGGGATCGCGGCGCAGACCAATCTGCTATCGCTGAACGCCGCGATTGAGGCCGCGCGCGCCGGCGCAGCAGGGCGCGGGTTTTCGGTTGTGGCCTCGGAGGTGCGGCAATTGGCACAACGCAGCGCCGATAGTGCGCGCGAAATCAGCACCCTGATCGAAGAAAGCCGCCGCCATGTCACAGGCGGGGTTAATTTGGTCGATAAAACAGGCAGCAAACTGCGCCGCATCTTCGAAGATATTGGCCAAGTCGCCCATGAGGTCGATGGGATCGTGGCGGGTGTCAGCGAACAAAGCATCGCCCTTGCCGATATTAATAGCGCCATTTTTAATATGGAACGCGCAACCCAAGAAAACGCGACGATGGCTGAGGAATTGGTCAAAGACAGCGGCACCATGACCAAGGCCGCAACGGGCCTGACGGGGGAATTGCAGTTCTGTCAGCTTGGGGGGGCGACACAGGGCCATAACCACGCCTATCCAACACAGAACGGGCCAATGCCAACACCACAGGACTATGCGCGCGCCATGTAAATTGACCGCGCACAGAATGGGGACGCGTCAAAGGGACAAAGAAAAAGGCCACCCAAACGGGTGGCCTTTTTTGTAATCTTGAAAAGCGTTGATCCAGATTAACGCTTGGAGAACTGGAAGCTGCGGCGCGCTTTGCGCTTACCGAACTTCTTACGTTCTACAACGCGGCTGTCACGGGTCAGGAAGCCTGCCGCCTTCAGCGCGCCGCGCAAGGAGGGATCATAAAGCTGCAGCGCCTTAGAGATGCCGTGCTTTACCGCGCCTGCCTGACCTGACAAGCCACCGCCTTTGACGGTTGCCATCACATCAAACTGATCTTCCACACCAGCCACAGAGAAAGGCTGACGCAGGATCATCTGCAACACAGGGCGGGCAAAATAGGTTTTGATCTCTTTGCCGTTCACGGTGACCTTGCCAGAGCCTAGCTTGATCCAGACGCGGGCAACCGCATCTTTCCGCTTACCCGTTGCATAAGAGCGGCCAAGCGCATCGCGCACAGGCTCGCGGGGGGAGGCATCCATGGAAATGGATGTCGCACCTGCGGCGGGGGCAGAGCCCTCAGCCACGGCGCCTTTCAGCTCATCGAGCGAAGAGAGTGTCTCGGCCATGGTTTAGCTCCGCGTGTTTTTTTTGTTCATGGATGTTACATCCAGAACTGTGGGGTTTTGTGCCTCATGCGGGTGCGCTGCACCTGCATAGACGCGCAGATTGGTCATCTGGCGGCGCGACAGCGGGCCACCGGGAAGCATGCGCTTGACCGCCTGCATCACAACGCGCTCAGGATGCGCACCTTCGAGGATCTGGCCTGTGGTGCGGCTCTTGATCCCGCCGGGATAGCCTGTGTGCCAATAGTTTGGCTTGTTGCGCTTGTTGCCCGTCACCTGCACTTTTTCAGCGTTGATGACGATGACATTGTCGCCCATATCCATATGGGGCGTGAAGGACGGCTTGTGCTTGCCGCGCAGCCGCATGGCGATGATCGAGGCAAGACGACCGAGAACAACGCCCTCAGCGTCAATCACGATCCATGACTTGTCGATATCCGCAGGAGTTGCGGTAAAGGTTTTCATGTATACGTTCCTTGGTCTTAGATTTTGACCGAAAAAGAGGCCGCCTGTGCGACCCCCGTTAAAGATGGCAGGCTTATGCGGCAGAGACGGGGTGAGGTCAAGCCTTTTTGGCACGCCTAAATTCTGATTAATTAATAAAAATCAATTACTTGAATATGGGGTTATATTTTACCCCACAATTTCCTTCCCCAAAACCCGCAAAACTGCCTCTGCCGCGCGGGCCTTTGGGTCGCGATCCCCTGCCCCAAGCCGCGCCATGCTCACTTCGGCAGCTTGAATTTGATCGTTGCGCGCGGTCTGATCGCTCACCAACCGCTCAAGCGCCGTCAAAACAGGCGCAGGTTCAAATGCTTTCCCCAAAAATTCTGGGATATGGCGGGTTTCGCTGATCAAATTGACCAAAGTGACCGTGTCAATTTTCAACATCCACCGCATCAAAGCCCGTGACAGCGGCGCCATATCATAAGCAATCACCATCGGGGTTTTTGCGGCAGCCAATTCCAAAGACACTGTCCCCGAAGCCGCAAGCGCCAGATCCGCCGCCCCAAAAGCGCAGGATTTTTGATACGGATAGTCCGCGCCTGCGGCACGCGGATCGAGCAGGTGTGCCCTGGGCCCAAGATCCCAAGTGGCCATCATCTGCGCGACATCATCGGCAATGGCGGGGGCCGCAGGCAAAACGAGATGGGCGCGTGGATGCGCCTGCAGGAACCCGCGAGCAACCTGCCCAAATCGGGGGCCAAGCCGCACAATTTCGCCCCGCCGCGAACCAGGCAACATCAACAGCAACGGATCCCCTGCCCCAACACCAAGGCCCGCGCGATAGGCGCTACAGTCCTCGGGCGCGGCTTGCGGCATCTGCGCGACTGGATGCCCCACAAAATCACAGCCCATCCCCACAGCCTGCATCAATGGCGGCTCAAACGGGAACAGCGCTAGCACATGATCAACAAAGCGTGCCATTTTACGCGCACGCCCCGCCCGCCATGCCCAGACAGTTGGGGCGACATAATGGATCACAGGAAGCTTTGTTGCACGTTTCTTGACCTGCTTTGCCAGGCGCAAGCAAAAATCAGGGCTGTCTATAGTGATGAGCGCATCAATCTGCCCCTCAATCACCGCATTGGCCGCCTGATCGCGGCGCTTGAACAAATGCCGAAGGCGCGGCAGCACCTCGGCTAGCCCCATGACCGACAGATCAGACATGGGAAAGAGGCTGTTTAGCCCTTCGGCCTGCATCAACGGGCCACCAATGCCTGAGAATTCAATGTCAGAACGCGCGGCCTTCAGCCCCGCCATCAGGCTGGCCCCAAGCGCATCGCCCGAAGGTTCGCCCGCAATGAGAAACAGTTTCACGGCACGGCCCATAGGGTGATGCCCGCCGATGCCGCGCGGGCGAGAACATCGGCCCGCTCAAGGATCAGCGCGCCACCTGCCTGCACCACCAAGCCAGACAGCCCCGCCTGTTGCATCATCGCAATTGTCTGCGGGCCAATTCCGGGCATATCAACGCGCAAATCCTGTCCTGCCTTGGGGCGCTTCATCAGAACACCCCCCGAATTGGGGCAGGTCTGCGCCACGAATTCCAGCATCGCATCTGTGCCCGGTAGCGTTTCAATCGCCAGAACTTGGCCCTTGGCCACCACGGCGCCTTGGCCGACATCTTGGGGCGCAAGGGCCGCCAAAACGGCGGCAGCGCGATGTGCATCAGCGTGCAAAGCTGCGCTGACCTCGCCCACCATCACGCCCTCGGACGCCAAGAGATCGGGGCGGATGTCATGCGGGGCGCAAATGGTGAATCCCTGCTCCTCCAACAGCGCGATCACGGCGCGCAACAGCCCGTCATCGCCCTGCTGCAAGGCCGCCATAAGGCGCGGCATTAGCGCGGCCGTGCCCGCATCAAGCGCGGTGGGTTCAAACACGGGGCGGCGCATTGCACCTGCAAGGCACAGCTCCGTCACGCCTTCGGATTTCAGACGCGCAAATAGGGAGGCCAATTGCTCAAACCGCGCCTCAATCTGCTGCGATGCGCGGGCGTCCACCGGCGTGCCGTGGAAGGTAACCAATATCGCGTCCCCCGCCTCAACCAGCGACTGCGGAAGGGCACCCCCACCTGCCAAGATTGCGCGTTTTGGCATGATTCCCCCGTTCAACCCGGCGTTAAGAATGACCGATCCGAGCCTTTGAGCACAAAATCCACCACATCCCGCACATATTGGGAATTTGGTGCCTCCTCTGATAGACGGCGCGCGCGTTCCTGAAATGCACCTTCGCCTTGCGCCAAGGCCTGATAGGCGGCGCGCAATGCGGTGATATCTTCCTTGGCCACGCCACGGCGTTTTAGGCCCACCAAATTCAGTCCATCCAAGGCCCCGCGCGGGCCTTGGACAAGGCCATAGGGAATGACATCATTGGTTACCATCGTGACCGCGCCGATGATGGCCCCACGCCCGATGCGCACAAATTGGTGGATGCCCGAAAGCCCGCCGATGATCACGCCATCCTCAATGATGCAATGGCCTGCAATGGCGGATTGGTTGGCCACCACAACATGGTTGCCCACGATTGCGTCATGGCCAACATGCGCGCCTGTCATAAAGAGGTTGTCATCACCAACACGGGTGATCCCGCCCCCGCCATCTGTGCCCGTATTCATGGTCACACCTTCGCGGATGCGGTTGCGTTTGCCCACAATCAGCTGCGTCTTTTCACCCGCATATTTCAAATCTTGCGGAATATCGCCGATATTCGCGAAGGGGAAAATCACGGTTTCAGCGCCAATTTCGGACAATCCTGTGACCACGGCGTGGGATTTAAGCACCACCCCCTCATGCAAGGTCACCTCAGGGCCAACATGGCAAAACGGACCAATCTGGCAGCCCGCAGCGATATTTGCCCCGTTTTCAACGACAGCCGATGGATGGATCGAGGCCGAAGGATCAATCGCCATTACGCCGCCTCACCCGTGGCACCCTCAAGATCCATCATCGCGGTAAATTCAGCCTCAGCTGCCATTTCCCCCTCGACAGTGGCCTGCCCCTTAAAGCGCCAGACCTTACCACCGGGTTTGCCGCGCGTGGTTTCGATTTTCAGCTCGAGCACATCGCCCGGCACAACCTTGCGGCGGAATTTGCAACCATCAATGCCCATGAAATACACAAGCAAATTGCGATCCGCCATATCCATAGCCACCCCAACCATCACTGCGGCGGTTTGCGCCATCGCCTCGATGATGGTGACGCCGGGCATAATGGGGGCGGATGGGAAGTGACCCTGAAAATGAGGCTCGTTAAAGGTGACATTCTTGATGCCCGTGGCCGAATGATACCCTTCGATATCGCGCACGCGGTCAATCAACAAAAACGGATAGCGATGCGGAATAATCCGCTGGATCAGATGAATATCTGCCTCTTTCGGCTTCTCGCCCGTCATTTTGGTCTTCCTTTATCAAATTCCGCCTTGCGTGGGTGGGACGTTCGCATCCCCCCGCGGCCTTGCATCTCTAGCACTTTGGCGCCCCTTGGGGCAAGCCTGCGCAAGCGGCCTTAGCGCCCTTCAAATGTGGGTTTGCGCTTATCGTTAAACGCCAAAACGCCTTCTTTGAAATCGCGCGTGCGGCTGAGCGCGCCTTGATGCGCGGCTTCTTGCAGCATTTGCGCCTCAAGCCCCTGTTGCGCAGAGGCGCGCAGTGCAGATTTTATCTTGCTATAGGCCTGTGTGGGGCCACTGGCCAAATGCGCGGCGCGGGCGCGCCATGTGGCGTCAAATTCGGCCTCACTAGTGGCTTGCCAAATCATCCCCATCGCTTCGGCCCCCCGCGCGGTGACAGGTTCGCCAAAAAGTGCGGCCCCCATGGCGCGGGCCTGCCCCACGAGGCGGGGCAAAACCCAAGTTGCCCCCGCATCAGGCATGAGGCCGATTTGCGCAAAAGCTTGGATAAATCGCGCATTTTCGGCGGCAATGACGACATCACAGATCAAGGCAAGGCTTGCACCCGCCCCCGCCGCCACGCCATTGACCGCCGCAATCACAGGGATCGGGCAATCGGCAATCGCCGAGATCAGCGGCATGTATTCATCCCGCAAAACCCGCTCAAGATTGAGATCAGCCACACGACCCGCATCGCCCAGATCCTGTCCCGCGCAAAAGGCGCGACCTACGCCTGTGATCACCAAAACCCGCGCAGAGGCCCCCGCCTGACCAATTGCATAGGTCAATTCGGCCCGCATCTGCGTGTCGAGCGCATTTAAGACATCGGGACGATTGAGCGTAATCACCGCAATGCCATCATCCAATTCATAGAGAATCCGCTCGTAGTTCATGATCGCCTCAATTTGGGTTTGGAAGGCTCAACTTTGCTTGTCGCCAAGAATACGCGCAAGCGCGGCCTGCTCTTCTGGGGTGAGCTCTGCTTCTGTGGGGTTCGTGCTGCGCGCTCGCGTGCGGATAAAGGCAAAGGCCACACCAAAGCCCAACAAAAGCAAGGCAGGCCCTGCGAGCCAAAGTGCCAGATTGCTGCCCGACATCGGCGGACGCATCAGCACATATTCACCATATCGATCCACCACCTCTGCGATGACCTGCTCGTTGCTATCGCCCATCATGATCCGTTCGCGCACGAAAATGCGCAGATCACGGGCGACTGTGGCGTTGCTTTCGTCAATCGATTCATTGCGACACACCACGCAGCGCAAATCTGCTGAAATCTCACGCGCCCGCGCCTCGAGGGCAGGATCAGGCAAAACCTCATCAGGCTGCACCGCAAGCGCGGGGGTTGCGATCAACCATACTGCGGCAAGCGCGGCTTTTACTAAGGCCCGCGTCATTCCGCAGGCACCCCAACAACCGCGCGATCCCGCGCGGCCCCCGCCGCGACACGATAGCGCCGATCGGTCAGGCTGAGCGCCCCGCCAAGCGCCATGATAATTGCGCCCCCCCAAATCCAATTTGCAAAAGGTTTGATCCATGTGCGCACGGCCCACCCCCCATCCAACTGGGGATCGCCAAGCGCCACATAAACGTCACGGGTAAAGCCACTGTCGATCCCTGCCTCTGTGGTGGGCATGCCCGCCACGGGATATATCCGCTTTTCAGGGGTCAAAAGATCCACGATACGCCCGTCTTTGGCGACTTCGACAAAGGCCATGGTTGAGATGTAATTTGGCCCTTGCACCTCGCGCACATCGCGCACTGTCAAATGATAGGCGCCCACATCGAACTCTTCGCCGATTTGCGCCACGCGGATATCTTCGATTTGATAGGTAACCAAGGCCCCCACACCAATAAAGGTGATGCCTAGCCCTGCATGGGCCACGGCCTTGCCCCAATCGGCGCGCGGCAGGCGGGTCAGGCGGCCAAATTTCGCGGCAATCTCACGCCCCTGCCCTGTGCGCTGCCACAGATCAACCGCGGCCCCTGCAACCAGCCAAACCCCAAGCGCGATGGTAATCAACCCCGCCAAGGAGCGCCCCGTTCCAAGCGCATAAAACAACCCCAAAAGCGCGATGGTCAAAAGGGCCACACCACTCATCAGGCGCATGGCACGGCCAAGCTGCGCGCGTTTCCACGGCAACACCGCCCCAATAGGCAAGGCCACCGCAATGGCAAAGGCGAAAGGCGTGAAGGCCGCATTAAAGAAAGGTGGCCCCACCGAAACTGTGCGGCCCCAGAACATCTCTGCCACCAAGGGCCAGATTGTGCCGATGAACACAACAAAGGATGACACCGCCAAAAGAAGGTTATTCAAGACCAAACCGCTTTCGCGGCTCACAGTTGAGAACACGCCCTTAGCCTCCATCGCGCCAGCACGGAAGGCATAGAGCGTAAAGGCTCCGCCCATGAAAACGGCTAAGATTAGTAGGATGAACATCCCGCGCTCTGGATCATTAGCAAAGGCGTGAACCGATGTGATTATGCCCGAGCGCACGATAAATGTGCCGATCAGCGAGAAACCAAAGGCCAAAATCGCCAAGAGAATTGTCCAGCTTTTCAGCGCCTCGCGTTTTTCGACCACAATTGCCGAATGCAACAGAGCCGCCGCAATCAACCACGGCATGAAAGAGGCGTTTTCAACTGGATCCCAGAACCAGAACCCGCCCCAACCAAGCTCGTAATAGGCCCACCAAGACCCAAGTCCGATCCCGATGGTCAGAAACACCCATGCCGCCAAAGTCCAAGGGCGCACCCATCTGGCCCATGCTGCATCAACGCGCCCTTCGATCAAGGCCGCCACAGCAAAAGAAAACGCCATGCTAAGGCCAACATACCCCAAGTATAAAAACGGCGGGTGAAAGGCGAGACCAGGATCTTGCAGAAGCGGGTTCAAATCTTGGCCATTAAAGGGCGGCAGTTCGAGCCGCAAAAACGGGTTCGATGTGAACAAAATAAAGGCGTAAAACGCAACCCCCACCGAAGATTGCACGGCTAAGACGCGCGCGCGCAGGCGCGGCGGCAGGTTTGCACCAAACCACGCGGCTGAGGCCCCGAATAGCGCCAAAATCAAAACCCATAGAAGAAGCGAGCCTTCGTGATTGCCCCAGACACCGCTGATTTTATACAGCAGCGGCTTGTCGGTATGGGAATTGGCAACAACCAAATTCAGCGAGAAATCAGAGGTCACAAAGGCATAGGTCAGCGCGGCAAAGGAAATCGCCACAAGCGCGAATTGCAAGCTGGCCGCAGGGCTGGCAACCGCCATCCACGCGCTCCAATTTTTATGTGCGCCAATCATGGGCACAATCATTTGGAACACAGCCACGGCAAAGGCCAAAACCAAAGCAAAATGGCCAAATTCAACGATCATCTCTGCCCTCCTTCATCACAGCGCGACCCGCATGATCTAGATTTTGCCGTCCGTTCGCGCCAAAGAGTAACGACAAAGCCACCCGCATCCAAGGGGTTAGCGCGAAAGAGCCGCACCCCCGATCACAGCGCCGTGATCTACCAGGGGACATCTTAGCGCCCTGTGAATGCCCCCAAGACACCGCGCATCACGGCGCGCCCTGCCCTTGTGCCCATTTGACGGGCGAAACTTTTGGCAAAGGCTGTGCCAACACTATCGCCACGCGAGGGTGCTTCTCGCTTGGGGCTGCCCCCCGCAGTATAACGGCGCGCTGCGGTAAACTAGCGCGCGGCTTCTGCCTCAGCGACCTCTTGGACTTCGCGTGCAGCGGCGGCTTCTGCCTCGGCTGCGGCCTTTGCGGCACGGGCCTGTAAGATCTCATAGGCGCTTTCACGATCGAGTAGAGGGTGCTATTTGCCCTGCAGAGGCGCGGATTTCACCATCGCCTGCCGCGCCCCCTCATCCATTGGCCCCAATTTGGACGATGGCGGGCGGATCAAACAGCGTTCAACCACGCTTGGTGCGCCTTTTGCCTCAAGGAAGGACACTACAGCCTCCCCCACCCCTACCTCGCGGATGGCTTCGGCGGTGTCGAAATTCGGGTTCGGGCGATAGGTGTCCGCCGCCTGACGCAGGTCTTTTTGGTCTTTGGCGGTAAAGGCCCGCAATGCGTGCTGCTCCCGATTGCCCAGTTGGCCTAGAATCTCATCGGGCACATCGGCGGGGTTTTGAGTGACGAAATACACCCCCACCCCCTTTGATCGGATCAAACGGGCGACCTGTTCGACCTTTTCAACCAAGGCCTTTGGCGCGTCATTGAACAGAAAATGGGCCTCATCAAAGAAAAACACCAATTTTGACTTATCGGGATCCTCCACCTCGGGCAGCGTTTCAAAAAGTTCTGATAACAGCCACAAAAGCGCGGTTGCATAAAGGCGCGGTGACATCATCAGACGATCCGCCGCTAAGATATTGATCACTCCACGGCCATCCGCATCGCAGCGCATTAAATCTGCCAATTCCAATGCAGGTTCCCCAAAGAAACCTGCCCCGCCCTGATCCTCTAACACCAATAGACGGCGCTGGATCGCACCGATAGAGGCGGCCGCGATATTGTCGTATCGCAATTGCAATTGATCTGCATTTTCGCCCGCAAAAACCAACAGGGCCTGTAAATCCTTAAGATCAAGAAGATCCATTCCTTCTTCATCCGCAAGGCGAAAGGCAATGGTCAACGCACCCTCTTGCGCCTCGGTCAATTCCAACAGACGCGACAGAAGGACAGGCCCCATCTCGGTCACCGTGGCGCGGATAGGATGGCCCTTTTCGCCAAAAATATCCCAAAAGCTGACGGGAAAGGCGCGATATTCATGGGGCGCAAGACCGATTTTCTGCGCGCGCGACATGAAGGCATCATGCAATTTGAACCCGGCGCTGCCCGCCTCGGCCAGACCCGACAGATCCCCTTTCACATCGGAGAGAAACACAGGCACGCCTTGCGTGGAGAAGGCCTGAGCCATGATTTGAAGGGTGACGGTTTTTCCCGTTCCCGTTGCGCCCGCAATCAGCCCGTGGCGATTGGCGTATTTCAAAAGCAACTGCTGCGCCGTGGCATAATTCGTCCCGCCGCCACCGATAAAAATGGCCTCATCCGACATAAGTAACCCCAAAATTTCGTAACCCTGCCCAAACAATACATTCTTAATGCTTTTGTGCCAGTATGATTTGCAGTGATGCTGATGCTAGTGTGTTTTGTATCCTCCTCTTGGGTGTTGGCATCATTGTTCTACCTGTGGACTGGCCGCGCCACGCCTCTCTGCTGGCGCGGCTTTTTTGTGCCCCATCGGCCCGCAGCAAAAAATCGCAGTTTCATAAAAAAAACCCTGTTGACGGAATGAAAATCCTGACATAGCGTTCGTCTCAATAAGTCGGCCGGTCCGACAGGGAGCGATAAATCAGTGGCAAAGACTGAACAAAAAAGGGCCTCGTTTTGAGGCTCTTTTTTATTTGGAATGCGCGGCGTGGAAAACATGGCAATTCTGCCCCGCCGGCCAAGAATTTAGATCACATCGCGCTGCACCCGCTGACAATGGTGCCATGCTATGTTAGCGCAGGGGTCATATGGCATATGAGGATATTATGACCCGATTTTCACGTCACCTTTCGCACACGGTTCTGGCTCTGGCGCTTTGCGGGGGCGTGGCCCCACAGGCAATCGCGCAAGACACTGAAACCTTTGGCGCATGGACAAAAATTTGCAGCGGCGAAGGCGACGCGCAAACCTGTCTGATTTCGCAGGTGCTGCAAGATACGGATGGCAATAACGTGGCCGAGGTCAGTATTGCCGATGTCATTGACGGCGGCGATACGGTGGGCGCGATCAGCATCGCAACCCCGATTGATACGCTGCTTTTGCCAGGTGTTCGGTTCAAGGTCGATGAATTCGATGAAAACCGCCTACCGTTCAATTTCTGCCAACCCGGTGGATGCGTGGTGCAAATCGGTCTGACCCAAGACAATATTGACGCCTTCGAGGGGGCCACGGCGGCGGCTGTCACCATTGTGCCAATTCCAGCGCCCGATGCAGAGGTTGCCCTAACCCTGTCTTTTGACGGGTTCACCGCAGCCTTTGCCAGCCTTCAACCTGAATAAACCATCATGAGCAGCGCCCCGCTTAGGGCGCTGCTTTTAACGCCAAAACCGCGTTTAACCCGCCAAAGGCAAAGGCGTTGGAGAGAACCGCATCAACCTTGGCCTCTCGTGCCTCATTGGGGACAACATCAAGGGCGCATTCAGGGTCGGGCTCCTCATAGCCGATGGTGGGCGCAATCACCCCATCGCGCAGCGCCATGATACAGGCCAACAGCTCGACCGCGCCCGTGCCACCGATTAAATGCCCGTGCATCGATTTGGTGGAGGATATCATCAGATCATCGGCGTGATGGCCAAAGACATCGGCAACAGCCGCGCATTCCACCTTGTCATTGGCCGCCGTGCCCGTGCCATGCGCATTGATATAGCAAATATCCTCAGGGTTCAGCCGCGCATCCTTTAGCGCGCCTGAAATCGCACGACCTGCCCCTTGTTTGGACGGCATAACGATATCCGCCGCATCCGATGTCATGGCAAACCCCACCACTTCGGCCAAAATCTCGGCGCCACGCCGTTTGGCGTGATCATATTCTTCGAACACAAACACCGCCGCCCCTTCGCCCTGCACCATCCCATTGCGGTTGGCCGAAAACGGGCGACAGGCATCTTTGGACATGACCCGCAACCCTTCCCAAGCTTTCACCCCACCAAAGGAGAGCATCGCCTCAGACCCGCCCGTGACCATCACGTCACAGGCCCTGCCGCGGATCAATTGAAAGGCCAAACCCATCGCATGGTTTGACGAGGCGCAGGCGGTAGCCACCGAAAAGGATGGCCCCTTAAGGTTCCATTCCATCGACACATGGCTGGCTGCGGCATTGTTCATCAGCTTGGGAACAACAAAGGGGTGAACGCGATTTTTCCCCTCTTCATAGACAGTGCGGTAATTCTCGTCCCATGTATTAACACCGCCCCCTGCCGTGCCCAGAACCACGCCCGCCCGCGTGGCCGCCTCGCCGCCAAAGACAAGGCCAGAATGATCCAAGGCTTGATGCGCAGCGATTAAGGTGAATTGCGTAAAGCGGTCATAGAATGCTATTTGCTGGCGGTTGAACAGCGCCTCTGGATCATAGCCCGTCACTTGCGCCCCAATTTTGACGGACAGCCGATCCACATCGCGCAAATCAAGCGGGCCTATCCCGCATTTGCCTTCGCGCATCGCCGCCAAAGTGGTCGGCACATCATGCCCTAATGCATTAATTGTGCCCTGACCCGTGATAACAACACGTCTCATCCGTGCTGCTCGGCCACGAGTTTTTCTACTGCCGCCACAATGGCCGCAAGCGATGAGATATCAAAATCACTTTTGTCAGGCTCATTGGCGTTGAACGGCACCTGAATGTCGAATTCTTCTTCGATGGCAAAGATGGCTTCGACCAACCCTAACGAGTCGACCCCCAAATCTTCGAGTGTTTTTTCAGGCGAGACATCGCTTGTCTCAAGCACCGCTTGCTCTGCAATGATCTTGATGATCCGCTCAGAAATATCTCCAGACATAAAACCTTGCCTCCATCAGCATATCCAAAGGCCTAGCCTTTCGGATTGGTCAATTTCTTCTCAAGCGCCGCCACAGTTTTTGCAAGACGCGGCAATCGCCTTAGCGCCTTATACATCTCGATATGTGTCTCCATTTTGACAGCCGGGCTGCCCATCACCATTCTGCCCGATGGAAGGCTAGAATAAATCTTGGTGGCCCCTGCGGCGACCACATCAGAGCCGATCTCGATATTATCAGAGACACCGCACTGTCCGCCCAAAACCACGCGATCGCCCACACTACAAGATCCCGCAAACCCGACCTGCCCGCAGAGCAGGCAATCGCGACCAATGCGGCAATTGTGGCCGATATGAACCAAATTATCGATCTTTGTGCCTGATCCGATTTCCGTATTGGCCACTGTGCCGCGGTCAATCGCAGCGCCCGCGCCAATTTCGACATCATCCCCGATGACGACACGCCCCAAGGAGTGAATGCGCGCCCAAGATTGCGGGGTCTGCGCCGCGTCTGATTTCCCCAAGGATTGGCGGGCAATTTCGACTTGGGATTTTTCTGGGGTGACGAAAGAGAACCCATCCCCCCCAATCACCACATTGGGTTGAATGATCACACGATCCCCAATTTGCACATGATGCGCGATGCGCACACCCGCATGGATCAACGCATCAGCACCAATTTCCGCGCCTTCGGCAATGCTGACATGCGGGGCGATGCGGGCGCGGGGCCCGATGATGGTGCCCGCCCCGATGACCACAAAAGGCCCGATGGCGGCATCCGCGCCAATTTGGGCGCTTGGGTCAATCACCGCGCTGGGGTGAATTCCGGCCACAATATGTGGCCCTTGATCCATGAGGGCCGTGACACCCGCCATCGCGTAGCGCGGGCGGGCGATTAAAATCGCAGCCTCTAATCCAAGGGCCTTCCAATCCGTGCCCTCGGCCACAATCGCGGCCTTGGCCTGTCCTTTGGCCAAATCGGGAAGATATTTTTCTGACATCGCCAAGGCCAGATGATCAGCGGCCGCAGTGGCGGGCTCGGACAGGCGCGAGACGACCAATCCAACCGCGCCTTCGGCTTTTGCGCCCAATTCTTTGGCGATATGCTCAATGCTGCTGCCAGCCATGTGGGATGCGCCTTATTCTTGCTATGGCCCAACCACGGGGCCACCCTTTGCCTTTAACTTGAGATTGCCGCAACGGAAACCCCCGCCGCCTCAAGGGCCTGCCACAAATCGGCATTGCGCCCGTAAATATCGGCGCGATACTGCAGTCGCCCATCGGGGTCCACAAAGGATGTCCAATAGACCAAATGCACGGGGATCGGCGTTTCGAGCCGCACCGTTGTTTCGCGGCCCGTTGCAATCATATGCGCGAAATAGGCTTCGGGATCGTCCACTTGAGGGGCCAAAAGATGATAGGCGAAATCAAACGGATCCTGCAGCCGCACGCAGCCATGGCTGTAGGCCCGCGTTTCGCGCGCGAAGAGGTTTTTTGCAGGTGTGTCATGCAGGTAAATGTTCCACGGATTGGGGAACATGAATTTTACCAACCCCAAGGCATTGCTCGTTGAGGGGGCTTGGCGCAACGTATAGGGGAAGGTGCTTGCCGTGTATTGGGTGAAATCCACCTGCGCGCGATCGACAACTTGCCCCCCGCTCCACAATTCCAACTGACTTTGCGCGGTGGGGTCTTCTTGCAATTGCGGCAGATATTCGCGTGTGGTGATTGAACGGGGCACCGTCCAACTGGGGTTAATGACCATATATTCCATAACGTCCGAGAATTCGGGCGTGTGACGGCGTGGGTCGGGGTGGCCAACAACCGAACGGGTTGAGAAGGTCACGACATCTTGATCCACCACAGTCGCATGGAAGTCAGGGATATTGACCAAAACATGGCGCTCACCGCGGTCAAAATTCATCCAACGTTGCCGCTCCATGGCCAAGATCACATCTTTAAGGCGCGTTTCGGCATCCACATTGATCGCGACCAATGTATTGGCGCCAACAATTCCATCTTGGGTTAACCCGTTATCCGCTTGGAAGCGTATCACCGCCCCGACCAGCCTATCATCGAACCGGGCTGGCGCGGGCGCTTCGGTCGCCGTTTGCGCATCATTGGCGGTTGATGGGGTTACGGATGCAGAACTGGGCTCTTCGGCGAGATATCCCATCGCTTGCAACCGCGTGATCAAGGCCGCGACAGCGGGTCCTTGGTCGCCCAATTCCAGTCTTTCCGCCACCACAGGCGCCCCCCATCCGCCCGCTTCAACCACGCGCGCCAAATCAAACATTGCGCGCTGAAGACGGGCATATTGCGGGTGCTGCGGCGTCAAATTTGACAAATATATCATTGGATTATCGGCCGAAGCAAAACCTGAAAGTAAGGCCTCACTGCTTTGGCGTGGGGTGGTTTTATAAATGTCTTCGGCCAAGGTCGCAGGCTCTAGGACCCCCGCGCTGATATCTTGTGCATAGTCCAGATAGGTCAAAGCCGCGCGCAACTCGGTTGCAATATCCGCCCCAGTTGCAAAGCCCGCGCGCAAACCTGCGATGTCATAAGTCGCGCGCGGCAGGCCGTGATCGCCAGATGCCTCAAGGGCCGCAAGCAGCGCAGCACGGCGCAGCTCAAATTCAGGCCCCTCGCCCGTCCAAATTGGCGCAAAGTCGCGTGCGGCATAAAAGGCGAATACCTCAGGATTATTGGCAAAGCGGGCCGCCATTGCCTCGCGCGCGGCGACATCTTGCCAGAACTGCGCCGATGATGGCGGTGAGGTGACCACCGTGGCAGGCAGGCTTTGCGCCACAGCAGCGCCCGAGATGATCAGGCCTAAGCCCGCCCCAGCCACCAACTCAACCCAAAAACCAGTTCTTTCAACACTCACGATAATACCTATCTTCAAACGAACCCCTACGCCAAATATGGGGAAGAAGGCCCGCGCCGTCCATGTTCAATCGCGGCCGCACGATCGCTCAGGCGTCACGCCTATGCAGCGTTGCAACAGATGTTTTTCACCCTTCACGAGGGTCTGATGGCCGCCAGGAGGCCAAACCCGAGTAGGGGCAGGTGAATTTTTACGCAAAAACAGCACATTACACCGATTGGCAAATTTCCGCCGAATCGAAAGACCCTTTCCGCCAAGAGGTTAATCAATACTTTCACAATCATTTCACCTGTGTCATATTTTGTGATGTAACGTGCGAATAAAAAACCGCCCGCTGCCATTCACGCTGGATCCGTCCAGCTCAGGGACAGAGGCACCCGTAGGAAGTGTAGTGGTAATCAGGGCAGAAGCATGGGGACTGGAATGAAATTGATTAGCCGTCGGGGTTTATTGCGGGCATTTGCTGCGACAACGATCGCGGCGGCACCTGTATCGGCCAACGCCTTTGGGATTTTGCGCGGCGCAGGCGATTTTCGCAAATTGCGCATGCATAATGGCCGCACGGGCGAAACGCTGGATATGATTTACTGGATTGATGGCGACTATATTCGCCCCGCAATTGAAGAAATCAGCTACTTCATGCGCGACTGGCGCCAAAATGAGGTGCATGCGATTGACCCGCGCACCCTCGACATCATGGCGGCCTCTCATAACCTTTTGGATACGAATGAACCGTATCTGTTGTTGTCTGGCTATCGCTCGCCTGCAACCAACGCGATGCTGCGTCAACGCTCGTCAGGTGTTGCGCGCAACTCACTCCATATGGTTGGCGAGGCGGCTGATTTGCGCCTCACCTCCCGCAGCGTCAGTCAAATTGCGCGCGCGGCCGAAAGCTGCGCCGCAGGTGGGGTTGGGCGGTATTCGCGCTCGAACTTTGTGCATATGGATTGCGGCGATGTCCGCCATTGGGGCGGGTAAGTCAGCCAATATTCGGCCCAATTCGGCAAAAGACGTGCTCGTTTCGGCGTAACGTCTTTGTGTCACTTGCCATTCTCACTGGATAATTTGCGCAGCACCCCCACATTATGGCTCGAACCCCACAAGGAGTGAGCCGTTCCTCATGACGAAATATCAAAAGACGCCGCAGGCCATCGCGGCACTGACGCCCGAGCAATACCACATTACCCAAGAAAATGGCACCGAGCGCCCCTTTACGGGGGCCTATACCGATTTAGAGGCGCGCGGGATTTATGTGGATATCGTATCTGGCGAGCCGCTGTTTTTGTCGAATGACAAATTTCATTCTGGCTGTGGTTGGCCCTCATTCACAAAGCCCGTCAGCGATGAAATGGTAGTCGAAAAGCGCGACCTCAGCCATGGGATGGTGCGCGTTGAGGTGCGTTCGAAATATGGCGACAGCCATTTGGGCCATGTTTTTCCCGATGGGCCGCAGGATCGCGGGGGCTTGCGCTATTGTATCAATTCAGCCGCTTTACGTTTCATTCCCGAAGCAGATATGCAGGCCGAAGGGTATGGCGATTATCTGATGATGTTGGAGGCGTAAACAATGGCGCAAGAACGGGCGGTTTTAGCAGGTGGATGCTTTTGGGGGATGCAACAATTGATCCGCCGCATGGATGGGGTGTGTGCAACCCGTGTTGGCTATTCGGGGGGCGATGTTCAAAATGCCACCTATCGCAACCATGGCACCCATGCCGAGGCCATTGAAATTTTCTTTGATCCCGAGCGCTTAACCTATCGTGATCTGTTGGCGTTTTTCTTTCAAATTCATGATCCCACCACATTGAACCGTCAGGGAAATGATATTGGGATGTCCTATCGGTCTGCGATTTTTTATGTCGATGAAGCACAACGCGAAACCGCGTTAGAGGTTATCGCAGATGTCAACGCATCGGGGCTTTGGCCTGGAAAGGTTGTGACTGAATTGGCGCCTGTGGGCCCGTTTTGGGAGGCAGAACCTGAACATCAAGATTATCTTGAGCGCCTTCCCAATGGGTATACCTGTCATTTCCCGCGCCCTGATTGGGTCTTGCCAAAGCGAGCCTAAAAGACAACCGATTAGATCAAAAAATGGGCCAAATCGCTGGCCCATTTTTGCGTTCTGCGGTTCCATCAAGTTTAAAAATCTTCCCAAACAACACCGCCCGTGCTGGCCTCACGTTGCAGATACGGGCGTTGCGGTGTGGGGATGATCTCGGGCTTTTCTGGCGCCTGCTTCGTCCCATGATCCTGCATCTGAGGGGGGGGGCAGGATCGGCCATAACATCTGATCCATTGAGCAGTGCCGCGCGGACAGCCACCCTGCCCCGCTCCGCGGAATTTGTCATTGTCGAAGGCAATTATCTGCTTTTGGATCAAGACGGATGGCGTGATTTGCGCAAGTTTTGGGACAGCGCAATTATGTTGATGCCTCCACGCGCGGAAATCGAGGCGCGGCTGTTGCAGAGATGGATTGATCACGGCCACACACCCGAAGCGGCCCGCGCAAGGCGCGATGCGAATGACCTGCCAAATGCCGAATTGGTCTTGGCCAATGCCCTGCCGGCAGATTGGGTCATGGCAGAGGCCGCCTAGGCGCAAATGGCGCAAACGCGCCTTGTCTTGACGCGCCCCTTCCTTGACAAGCAGAGCCCGTCACGGCCAGCCTAGGCTGACACAGTCGCGAACCGCTAAGAGGCATCCTATGGCAGACCCGATCTTGCAGCCGTTTCAGCTGAGACATCTGACCTTGCGCAATCGGGTCATGATCACCAGCCACGAGCCCGCCTATAGCGAGGATGGCCTGCCCACCGATGCCTATCGCGCCTATCATGTGGAGCGCGCCCGTGCTGGCATTGCGCTGACCATGACGGCGGGCTCTGCCGTGGTCAGCCGCGACAGCCCACCCGCCTTTGGCAATCTCTTGGCATATCGGGACGAGATTACCCCGCATATGGCCCGTCTTGCCCGCGAGGTGCATGACGAGGGCGCGGCTGTGATGATCCAACTCACCCATCTGGGGCGGCGCACGCGGTGGGACACAGGCGATTGGCTGCCTGTCCTCTCGCCAAGTGCGCTGCGCGAACCCGCACATCGCGCCTATCCCAAAGTGCTTGAGGATTGGGACATCGCGCGGATCATCAGTGATTATGCCGATGCGGCTGAACGGATGAGGGATGCAGGGCTAGATGGGATCGAATTGGAATCCTACGGCCATTTGATGGATGCGTTTTGGTCGCCCCGCCTCAATCACCTAGACGGGCGATACGGGGCTGAAACGCTTGAGACGCGCATGGCCTTTTCGATGAATGTCCTGCGCGCCATTCGTGCCCGCGTTGGGGATGATTTCATCGTTGGCGTCCGTTTTGTGGCCGATGAAGATATCAAGGGCGGTATTTCTGCCACCGAAGGCCAAGAGATTGCCCGCCGCCTGCGCGACAGCGGGTTGGTCGATTTCCTAAACGTCATTCGGGGCAATATCGACACCGATGCAAGCCTGACCCGCGTGATCCCGTTGCAGGGCATGGCCTCGGCCCCGCATCTGGATTTTGCGGGCGAGTTACGCGCGCAAACGGGCATCCCGATCTTTCACGCCGCGCGTATTCCCGATTTATCGACCGCGCGCCATGCCATTGCTGCGGGCAAGTTGGATATGGTGGGGATGACGCGGGCACATATTGCCGACCCGCATATCATGGCAAAACTTCTCGAAGGACGCGAGGAGGATATTCGCCCCTGCGTGGGGGCAAATTACTGTATCGACCGCATCTATCAGGGCGAAAAGGCGCTGTGTTTGCATAACCCCTCAACGGGGCGGGAATTAAGCCAACCGCATAAGATTGCCCGAACGGACACCCCGACCCGCGTCACCATTATCGGCGCGGGCCCTGCGGGCCTTGAGGCCGCGCGGGTTGCGGCCACGCGCGGGCATCAGGTGCATCTCCTTGAGGCCGCCCCGCAGGCAGGCGGGCAAATTCGCCTCACCGCGCAATCGCCCCGCCGCCGCGAGATGCTGGCGATCACCGAATGGCGGGTTGCACAATGCGAAAAGCTGGGCGTGCGCCTGCAATATAACACCTATGCCGAACCCGAAGATGTTTTGGCGACTGCGCCCGATGTGGTGATTGTGGCCACAGGCGGGATGGCCCGCGAAGGGGGGTTAGAGACGGGCAGCGACCTCATTTGCAGCGCATGGGATATTTTATCGGGCGATGTCAAACCCGAAGGCGATATGCTGATCTTTGATGAGGCAGGCGATCACGCGGGGTTGCAGGCCGCGGAATTTGCAGCCCCCCATGCCCGCAGCATTGAGATCGTCACCCGCGACCGCGCCATCGCGCCCGAGGTGATGGGCATGAACCTCACCCCCTATATTCGTGCGCTGCAACACTCAGGCGCGCAGATGACCATCACATGGTATCTCAGCCATGTAACGCGCACAGGCAATCGCCTGACCGCGCATTTAATCAGTGACTATAGCGACAAAATCGAAACCCGCGAGGTGGATCAGGTCGTGGTCAATCAAGGCACAACGCCGCTTGATGATCTTTATTTTGCGCTCAAACCACAGTCGCGCAATCTGGGCGAGATGGATTACCATGCCTTTCTTACAGGGCAGTCCCAAAAGATTATCAGAAATCCAGACGGGCAGTTTGACCTCTACCGCATTGGTGATGCAGTCTCACCGCGCAACACTCATGCCGCAATTTATGATGGGTTGCGCCTTGCGCGCAGCCTCTAAGGAAAGAGCCCAAAAATGACCCGCTACCCGCCCCTAGACAACACCCATTGGCCCGCCGAAATCGCGGATATGCAAGCGGGGTTTGCGGGGCGGTTGAATGTCTATCGGGTGATGGCACATCACCCTGCATTATTACGGGCTTGGGCGGATTTGCGGGATCATGTGGTGGTCAAAACCGCGCTTGGCCCCGAATTGAGCGAGGTGGTGATCCTTCGTGCCGCGCATTGGATGGGCTCGGATTATGAATGGGCGCATCATGTCAGCCGTGCGCGCGCCCTTGGGTTTGAAGATCACCGCATCGCGCGTCTCGCAGGCCCAATTGACGAGATCACAGGTCAAGATCAAACCATCGCCCGCGCAGTCGATGCCCTGATGACCACGCGCGCGATCCCCCCCCAGATGCAGGGGCCGCTTGAGGCGGAAATTGGCAAAGAGGGCATTTTTGATTTGATTGCCACAGTGGGCTTTTACAGCACGCTTGGTTTTATCCTTAACTCCTTCCCCCCACCGCTGGATGAGGCGGTCGCGCGCGAGCTGCGCGAAACGCCGTTTGAGGGCGCTTAGGCGCAGTTGACCTCGCCCCCTGCTGCCTTAGCTAGATGCGCAAAGCACATCCAAGCGAGGCAAAAACATGCAGGCCACACGGGCAGAGGCAGAGGCACGTCTAGTAGAATTTACTCCCAAAATGGGCAAGGCCTATGCCAATGGCCGCAATTACGATCTGGGACATGGCGCACATAAATCTGTGTCGCGCCTGTCGCCTTATATCCGCCGCCGCCTGATCCGCGAAGCAGAGGTTGTCAAAACCGCGCTTGGCACACATGGCGCGGTTTCCGCTGAAAAATTCATTCAAGAGGTGATTTGGCGCAGCTATTTCAAGGGCTGGCTTGAGATGCGCCCCGCCATATGGCGCAGTTACGTATCAGGTCTTGAGGCCGATATGGGCGCGCTCGACCAAGATCGCAACTTGTCCCGCGCCTATACCCGCGCCATCGAAGGGCGCACGGGGATAGACTGCTTTGACCATTGGGCGCGCGAATTGGTTGAAACAGGCTATCTGCACAATCACGCGCGGATGTGGTTTGCCTCGATCTGGATATTCACGCTGCGATTGCCATGGCGGCTTGGCGCGGATTTCTTTTATCGTCATCTTATGGATGGGGATGCAGCTTCTAATACCTTGGGCTGGCGATGGGTCGCGGGCCTACATACGCGGGGCAAATTCTACGCGGCGGAGGCGTGGAACATCGCAAAATTCACGCAAAACCGATTTAACCCGCGCGATGTAGATTTGGCCGTGGTGACAGAAGGGCTTGAAGCGACCGAACCTGATGGTCTGCCCCCAACCCTACCGCTGCGCCGCCCCGTTGCGCCACAGGCAGGGGCGAAAACCCTTTTGCTGATCACTGATGAAGACTGCGGGATCACAGGCGCGGATATCGCGGGCCTTGATGTCGTTGCCGTGGTGGGGTTGACCCAATCGCATTTACGCCTTGCAAGCCCAGATGTCGCCGCCTTCGAGGCCGAGGCCATTCGCGATTGTGCAAATCAGCTTGGCCTGACCGCTGAAATGGTCGAGGCGCGCGATCCAAAACTCTTGGCGCAAATGGCCACGCGGCTTGGGGCCGTGCAAATCGCCACTCCCTATATCCCGCAAGGGCCGTTATTCGATTGGATGACCAAGGCGCGCAGGCCCCTTGAGGCCGCAAATATCGCCTTCGCCGAATGGTGCGACCCTTGGGATCAAAGGATATGGCCCCATGCCACGGCGGGTTTCTTCAAGGTAAAACAGAAAATCCCCCAGCTGATTGCCGCATTGGATTGAGAGATAAATTCTTAACTGGCATCGCCCGTGGCGCTGAGGCAACATGCGCGAAATTGTAAGCTGGCGGGAGGATAAAATGACAGCGCAAGGGCAGGATGATAATCAAATTTGGGTCAGTGCCGAGGCAATAACAAATTTCAGCCACGCCATATTGCGCGCTGCGGGCGCAGATGAGGCCACGGCCACCACCACTACAGATGCCATGATGCATGCCAGCCTGCATGGCGTAGACAGCCACGGCTTCCGCCTTTTGCCGCATTATCAGGCGGTGATGCGCGGCGGGCGTGTCAACCCGCACCCCAATCTCAAATTCACCAAAACCCGTGCAGGCACGGGCATGTTGGACGCGGATGATGCGCATGGTGCGCGCGCACTTTATGCTGCAGCGGATCATGCCGCCGATTTAGCCCGTGAGGCGGGCATTGGTGCGGTTGGGGTGATGAACAGCTCGCATTACGGCGCTGCGGGGGCCTATACCATGGCCTTGGCCAAGCGCGGGATGGGTGGGATGGTCTTTGGAAATTCAGACAGTCTTGTGCGCCTGCATGACGGGGCCGAACGGTTTCACGGCACCAATCCGATCTCCATCGCCTTTCCCACCGCAGGCAACCCTTGGCTTCTGGATATGGCGACCAGTTCCGTGCCCTATAACCGCGTGCAACTTTATGCCTCCCTTGGCGTGGCCTTGCCCGAAGATGTCGCATCTGACGCCGCAGGTGTGAACACAACCGACCCTAATAAAGCTGAAATGTTGGCCCCGCTCGGGGGCGAATTCGGGTTTAAGGGGGCCGCATTGGGGGGCGTTGCAGAAATCTTTTCGGCGGTTTTCACGGGCATGAAAATCTCGCCCGATCTCGATGCGATGGTGGGCGGTGACATGACCCGTCCGCGGGGCGTGGGGGGATTTGTGATTGCGATTGACCCTGAGGCCTTTTTGACAGGCCAGATGTTCATTGCGGGCATGGAGCATTACCTGACCAAGCTACGCACCAGCACGCCCCGCACAGGCGCGCGCGTCATGGCGCCTGGGGATCGCGAATGGGATGTGGCAGCCTTACGCGCTCAAAAGGGCATCCCCCTTGACCCTGTTACCCAAGCAAGCTTTGCCGAACTGATCAAGACAACAGGATTGTCGCTGTGACGGGGCGCTTTGATATCGCGGTGGTCGGTCGTGGCCTGATGGGCACAGCCGCCGCGCGGTATCTGGCGCAAATGGGTCATCGCGTGGCCCTAATCGGCCCCTCCGAGCCGCAAAACCGTGCAACCCATGATGGCCCCTTTGGCAGCCACCATGACGCAGGCAGGATCACGCGCGGCCTTGCTGAAAAGGCGGATTGGTCCCGCCTCGCCTTGCGTTCAATGGCGCGATACCGTGAACTTGAGGCGGCATTAGGGCAAAGGTTTTACACCCCATGCGGGGTGATGATGGCAGGGCCAATCGCAGGGCCCGCTGCGGATTTTACGCGCGCCTTTCTGCAGGCTGCTGAGGCCTTGGCCATTCCCCATGAGCGGCTTGATGATGCAGGGCTTGCCGCGCGCTTTCCCTTTATGCGGTTTCCCGTAGGAACAGCCGCCGCATGGGAGGCCGCAGGCGGTTGGATCAACCCCCGCTTATTCCGCGCCGCAGAGGAACGCGCGATGGAACAGGCGGGGGGCATAGTGATTGACGCCGCCGCCGTGGCCCAGGATCAGGGCACAGTCGCCCTTACAACGGGCGAAACAGTGGATGCGGGGCATGTCGTCATCGCCACGGGGGGCTATGCGCGCACTGACAGGCTTTTGCCCGCCCGCCCCGATATGAACGTGATGGCACGCACCGTGCTTTTGGCCGAAATCGCGCCCAATGATGTGGCGCGCTTGGCCGAGATGCCCACGCTGATTTCCATGCCCGAAGATGGGCGCATGGATGAAGACCTGTATCTGCTGCCCCCGATCCAATATCCCGATGGGAAATATTATCTGAAAATCGGGGGCGAACCTGCCTCGCCAAGCCTGACCACTCAGGCTGAGATGACCGCATGGTTCCGCTCTCAGGGCAGCGCAGAGGCCGCTGCGCGTTTGCAAGGCTATTTGACGGCAATTTTACCTGATCTGCCAGTGCAATCCTATCACACCGATACATGCGTCATCAGTTTCACCGCTACAGGATACCCCTATATCGAGCGGCTCGATGATCACCTGACCATTCTGACAGGGGGCAATGGGGCCGCCGCGAAAAGCTGTGATGAAATCGGTCGCCTGGGGGCTTTGGCGGCCACAGGCCAATCCCTCGCCCCTGAGGGGTATGACACCGATTTCAAAACCAAATTTATCTGATTGTAACGAGAGAAAGGTTGCCGCGTCATGAGCCTATCCATCACCCTAAACTGGCAGCGCCAAGAGGCCACGCTGACCCCGCAGAAATACAGCAACGCCCATCAGATCACCTATACTGATGACACTAAGGTGATGGGGGATGCCGCGCCCGATTGGGGCGGGAATGCCGCCTATACCAATCCAGAACAGGCCTTGGCCGCTGCGATGTCGAGTTGCCATATGATGACCTTTCTGGCCCTTGCCGCGAAAGCAGGTTGGCCTGTGGCAAGCTACAGAGACCATGCCGTGGCCCATTTGGGCAAAAGCCCAAAAGGCCGCATAGCCGTGACCCATATTGATCTGCACCCCAAAGTGACATTTGATACGGGCTTTTCGATGGATCAGGAAACGCTTGACGAGATGCAGCACCGCGCCCATCGTTATTGCTTTGTTGCAAATTCCATCGCCGACTATGTTGAGGTGACGATCAGCTAAGCCCCTAATCTGGGAGAGGATGCCATGACCATAGCCAGCCAAACCAATATCCTAGACAGCGCGCTTGATGCGCGGGGGATTTTACGTCTGACCCTAAATGACGAAAAACGCCGCAATGCGCTGTCTGAGGCGATGCTGAATCGCCTTCTTGAGGCGATCCATGCGGCAGGCGATGATCCTGAGGTGCGGGTGGTCATTCTTGCCTCTCGTGGCCCCGCTTTTTGTGCGGGTCATGATCTAAAGGAATTGACCGCCGCCCGCGCTGAGGGCGATGGGGGGCGCGCCTATTTCACCAAAATCATGGCGCTTTGCGCATCCGTAATGCAGGCGATTGTGGCCTGCCCCAAGCCCGTGATTGCCGAGGTGCGGGGCGTGGCCACGGCGGCGGGGTGCCAATTGGTTGCGACCTGTGATTTGGCGGTGGCCGAAGACGGCGCGCGCTTTGGCACACCAGGGGTGCATATTGGGCTATTTTGCTCGACCCCCATGGTCGCTTTGTCGCGCAATGTCAGCAATAAACACGCGATGGAGATGCTGTTGACGGGCGATATGATCGCGGCCCCGCGTGCGGTTGAGATGGGGTTGGTGAACAAGGCCGTCCCTGAGGCAGAACTCAGCGCCACAACCGAGGAGATGGCCGCCAAAATCGCCGGAAAATCCACAATGACCCTCGCCACTGGAAAATCGGCCTTCTATCGCCAAGCTGAAATGGGGCTGTCCGAAGCCTATAATTATGCCGCGCAGGTTATGGTGGATAATATGCTGACCCATGATGCCGAAGAAGGGATAGGGGCCTTTATCGAAAAACGTCATCCACAATGGCAGGACAAATGAACCAGATTTATCACGATGACCCAAGCCTTGTGCGGCGCGCGGCCAATCATCAACCCCTCAGCCCGCTGAGTTTTCTTGAGCGCGCTGCAGGCAGTTACCCGGATCATGTGGCCATTATTCATGGCCCCTTGCGCCGCAGTTACCGCGATTTCTATGCGCGCGCGCGGCAATTGGCGTCTCGCCTGACACAAGACGGGGTGCGCAAGGGCGATAATGTATCGGTGATCCTTGCCAATACACCCGCCATGTTGGAATGCCATTACGGCGTGCCAATGTGCGGCGCTGTTCTGCATTCTATTAACACGCGGCTTGATGCGGCCATCATCGCCTTTCAGATCGACCATGCCGAAAGCAAAATTCTGATCGTAGATGCGGAATTCATTCCACTGGCCCAAGAGGCGCTACAACTGGCGAAATCCAAGCCGGAGTTGGTGCAATATGATGACCCCGAATATGACGGCCCGCGCAGCGATGTAATAGCCGAAGATTACGAAGCCTATCTAGCCAAAGGCGATCCTGACTATCAATGGGCCCTGCCCGATGATGAATGGGATGCGATTGCGCTTAACTACACCTCCGGCACCACGGGCGATCCCAAAGGTGTGGTTTATCACCATCGTGGGGCTTATTTGCTGGCACAGGGGAATGCGCTGATCACTTCGATGCAGAAACACGCGGTCTATCTGTGGACCTTGCCGATGTTTCACTGCAACGGTTGGTGCTTTCCTTGGACAATTTCCGCCATTATCGGCACCCATGTCTGCCTGCGCCAAGTGCGCAGCGCGCCGATTTGGCGCGCCCTGACCGAGGATGGCGTAACCCATCTATGCGGCGCGCCAATTGTGATGTCAGTGATCTTGGATGCGCCCGAGCGAGAGCAACTGCCATCACAGGTGAATTTCTTTACCGCCGCAGCCCCGCCGCCTGAGCGGGTCTTGGCCGATATGCAACAGGCGGGGTTTGATGTGACCCATCTTTACGGCCTGACCGAAACCTATGGCCCCGCCGTGGTCAATGAATGGCATCAGGAATGGTCAGATTTGCCCCTGCCCGAACAAGCGCGGCTTAAATCGCGTCAGGGCGTAAAGTACACGCCGCTGGAACAGTTGGATGTGCTTGATCCCGATACATTGCAGCCCGTCCCGCGCGATGGGGAAACTTTGGGCGAGGTCATGTTCCGCGGCAATGTCGTGATGAAAGGATATTTCCGCAACCCAAGCGCCACCGAAAAAACCTTTGCGGACGGTTGGTTCCATTCGGGCGATTTGGCGGTGATCCACCCAGATGGGTATATTCAGCTGAAAGACCGCTCAAAGGATATCATCATCTCGGGCGGCGAGAATATTTCCTCAATCGAGGTGGAGGAGGTGCTTTATGCACACCCTGCCGTGGCTGTCGTGGCCGTGGTGGCCAAGCCAGACGAGAAATGGGGCGAGACGCCTTGCGCCTTTATCGAATTGAAATCAGGGGAAAGCGCAAGCGCCGATGATCTGCGCGAATGGTGCCGCGACCGCCTTGCCCATTATAAATGCCCGCGTGATTTTATTTTCACGGAGATCCCGCGCACAAGCACGGGTAAAATCCAGAAATTCCAACTGCGCGACATGGCAAAGGCAGGGGCAAGCTAACAGGCTTATCCCCTGCGCCCCCCCGCACGCCGCGCGCGCAAAAGATCCATAAGCTTTAGATCGCGCGCGCGGTGCGCCTTGGGCAGGCTGTCTTGCGGGTGCAGAGCATCCAAATAAGACGTCAGTCCTTGGTCTAAGGCAGCCGACCAATCGCTGATCTTTGTGTCGCCCTCAAACATGGTCTGATACATGCCCGCAAAGCGCGTGACATAATCCGACACGCCCCCCGGTGCATTCAGGTGGATCGTTTCAAACGGCCCCATAAACGACCATCGCATCCCCAAACCATCACAAATGGCGCGGTCAATATCCTCGGGCGCAGCCACATCATTTTGCAGCAGCTTAAACGCCTCAATCAGCAGCGCACCTTGCAATCGGTTAACCACAAACCCGTCAATCTCGCGCTTCAATGTAATGGGAATTTGCCCTGTCTGTGCAATCAAATCGCGCACTTTTTGGGTGACCTCAGATGCGGTAAAAGGGGCAGGCACAATCTCAACGGCGGGCACCAGATGGGGGGGATTGATCGGATGCACGACCAAGCAGCGCGCGCGCCCCGCGACATCAGCCGCATAGGACGAGGCAGGAATGCCCGAGGTTGAACTGCCAATCGGCACATCGGGCGGCAGAATTGCATCCATCTCCACAGTCAGGGCCGCCTTTACATCGCGTTTTTCTGGGCCACTTTCTTGGACATATATCACCCCCTCAAGCGCCGCGGCCAAGCTCGCAGCCACACTGATCTGACTGCGATACTCTTGTGCGGCAATCAGGCCGTGATCGGCCAAATCCTGCAAACGCGCCAAAACCTTTGGCGCCGCGCCATCGGCAACACCCGCGATAGGATCATAAAGCACAACATCATGGCCCGCTGCTACAAACACAGCCCCCCATGCCTGACCAATCAGCCCTGCCCCCACAATCGCAATCTTGCCCATATCTCGCGCCCTCCACAATCATATCTGCCGATATGCTATAGGATCGGTGGGGCGGCATTCCAGATGAAAAAGAAAACTGGCGCACCCGAGAGGATTCGAACCTCTGGCCTCTGCCTTCGGAGGGCAGCGCTCTATCCAGCTGAGCTACGGGTGCCTGAGCCCGCTTTTAGCCGCGCGGGCGCGGTTTCGCAATCATCAATCCATGTGACCTTAGGCGAAAAGATCGTGGCACAGTTCCAAGGCTTCGACCAAGGCATCTACTTCGGCACGGGTGTTATACACTGCAAAGGAGGCGCGGCAGGTGGCCGTCACCCCCATATGGTCCATCAAAGGCTGGGCACAATGATGGCCTGCGCGCACGGCCACACCTTTTTTATCAAGCACAGTGGAAATATCGTGGGCATGCGCAGCCCCATCTATGGTGAAGGAAAAGATCGCGCCTTTATGCGCAGAATTCCCCTGAACATTCAGCCAATTCAGCCCCGCAAGGCGGGTGCGCGCATATTGGGTCAGATCGGCCTCATGGGCGGCAATCGCCTCCATACCCACGGCGCTCATGTAATCAAGGGCAACGCCAAGACCGATTTGCTGCACGATGCCCGGTGTCCCCGCCTCGAATTTCATTGGGGGGGCATTCCATGTGATCTCATCACGATGCACTTCGCGGATCATGTCCCCCCCGCCCAAGAAGGGCTGCATCTCAGCCATGCGCGCCGATTTGATATAGATCGCACCTGATCCTGACGGGCCATAGAGTTTGTGCCCTGTAATTGCATAAAAATCCGCGCCAAGCGCATCAAGGTTCAGTGGCATATGCACAGCCGCCTGCGACCCATCCACCAACACGGGGATATCGCGGGCATGGGCGGCATCAATCACAGTTTTGACGTCAAATACTGTGCCAAGCACATTTGACATATGCGACATCGCAATCAGCCGCGTGCGCGGGGTGATCGCATCAATCATCGCTTGCGGATCCAAATCCCCGCTCACATCTGTCTCGACCCAGACCAATTTCACGCCAAGACGTTCGCGCAGAAAATGCCACGGCACGATATTGGCGTGATGTTCGGCAATGGTCAGGATGATCTCATCCCCCGCTTGCAGGCGCGGCGCGGCCCAACCATAGGAAACAAGATTGATCCCTTCGGTGGCCCCTGAGGTAAAGACAATCTCGCGCTCGTCCCCCACGCCTAGGAAGCGCGCAATCTTGCCGCGCACCCCCTCATAGGCCTCGGTCGCCACCATAGAGAGATGATGCAGCCCACGATGCACATTGGCATATTCCGCCTCATAGGCATGGGTCATCGCATCAATCACCGCGCGCGGCTTTTGCGCACTCGCCCCATTGTCGAGATAGACCAATGGCTTTCCGTTCACCTCACGGGAGAGGATCGGGAAATCAGCGCGGATTTTATCAACATCAAACATGGAAACCCTTTACGGCATCATTGGGACAAAGCCGAAACTTGTCACGACTAGCGAAAGAAGAAAGGCAAAGGCGATGAGAAACATGATAATCGCCCAAAAGGTTTTCCAAACGGACGAAAACCCATGCAAAACAGTGACAAACTGCGCCATGAGCCAAAAGAATAGTGGGATAGAGGCAAGACTAACAATATCGGCAAGAACCGACAAACCGATGGCAATGGCCGCGATTTGAAAGGCCTGCACGACCAGAAACACGGCCTGCAACCAGACCATCAATGCAAGCGCGCCGTCAAAATCGCCCTTGCCCCCAAAGCGCGCGCCAATCACCGCAATGCCAAGGGACACCAAAACAAGGAAAACCGCCTGAACAATGCCCATCACGACAGGCATCGGCACGCCTGCGCCCGCCTCTGGCATCGGCACCATCAACAACACCGCACTTGCCAACAGGGTTGATAGGGTAATGACCAAGGCCAAGCCCAACCACAAAACATTGCGCGGCAGATTAAGGGCAAGAACCGCCTGCGCCGCCTCTTGCGGGGCACGGATCGAGTCGCGCGTGTGACGCCACAGACCCGATAGGGTGAGAATCTCTGACAGGTTCACGCGCCTAAACCCCTTCTGTTACGGCCTCTGGTGCGCGTTCTGCCTCAATTAGGCACGCCAGCCAAATCACCAAAAAGCCAAGCAATGTCACCAAACCCGTGGTATCGGATGCAGGCCCCTGTCCAATGAACCCTGCCACAAGCCCGTTCAACAAAAATAGCGGTGCCGTCACCAAAAGCGACCAAAACAGCGCCAGCCGCGCAGAATAAAACGTACCGCGCCCGCGAAACAATTTCGCCACCAGATGCGAAATCCCTGCAAAGACATAGAGCATCAAAGGCATCACCATCATCATTGCGAAAAATGTAATGGCAAGGCGCGCCTGCAGTGGCACCGATGGATCCAAAAACGCCTCACGGCTGAGTTTGGGCCATTGCCCCACAAACATTAGGAAACACGCGATCATGACAAAGGCAATCGCCCGATCCTCGCGGCGGCCATGGTTCAGCATAGACCGCAGCACCTGTCGCGGGCGACGCCAAGAGGCGACAATATCGCGGCTGACTGACATTGCAGACCCTACCCTTTAGCCGCGCCGCCGTGCCAACCACAGCTCCAGCTGGGCCAGTATATCTGCGCGCAGCGTCTCATCTTCGATCTCATCAATCGCCTCGGCCAAAAAGGCCAGAACCAAAAGATCGGTGGCTGTTGAGTGGTCCACCCCGCGAGAGCGCAGATAGAACAACGCCTCTTCATCAATCGCGCCAGTGGTCGAGCCGTGGCTGCATTTCACATCATCGGCGTAAATCTCAAGCTCAGGCTTGGCCAAGAACGTGCTGTCATCATCCAAAAGCAGGGCTTGGCTGATTTGATAGCCATCGGTCTTTTGCGCACCGGGCGTCACAAGGATTTTCCCCTGAAACACGCCAGAGGCCCCGTTGCGCAACACCTTTTTGAACACCTGACGGCTTTCGCAATCCTCACCCCGATGGGTCACAAAGACCGTGTCGTCATGATGGAACTCGGCCCGCTTGCCATCGCCAAGTGCCGCACCCGCCACATGGGCAACTGCATTATCCCCAACGATATCAATCACATGCTCGTTGCGGGTCAGAACGCCGTTGCAGGTGAGGGTAAAGCTTTTGTAATGCGCCGCCTCGGCCACGCGCACAAAGCTATGGGTCACGGCGCGGCGGGCGTGATCGCGCCCCTGTGCGCGGATGTGATGAAAGCGTGCGGTTGGGGCCAGATCAACCTCAGTACATTTATTGAACCGCGCCGCCGCAGGGCCCTGTTCAAGCAAGGTCATCTCTGCGCCTTCCTCAACGCGGATCACATGGTGCAGCAAGGCATCGGAGGTTTCAGACTGATGCAGATAGATGAGGCTGACGGGCTTGGACACCCGCCCCGTGGCACGGATCACAATGCCATCCGTGGCAAAGGCCGTGTTCAGCGCGGCCAAGGGGCGTGCAACGGGGTCTTGGCCATGGGTTTCGAGATGACCATAAAGCTCCATCGCCCAGTGGATGTCGGTTTTCAAAACATCCGTCAGGCGCGAGATTTCCAGCCCCTCTAGGCTGAGATCATCTGATTGAGCCGCATCAAAAACACCATCCACAAAGACAATCTTGAGGCGGTCAATGTCTTCAAAGACGCGGCGATCTTGGCCCGGATCAAACAGCGCCGCTGCCGGCGCATCGGCCACGGTCAACTCGGCGGGGTTTGTGTATTTCCAATATTCATCCCGCGCGGTCGGCAAACCCATGGCGCGCAGCCGTGTGAGGGCTGTGTGGCGCGCCTCATTGGCCCAATTGGCCCCGTGCGGCAACTCAAGCGCCGCAATCCGCGCCTCGGTCAAGTCAATGCGTGCCTGCGCCAAGGCCATCACGCAACCTCCGCCAACAGATCCGCGTAGCCGTTTTTCTCAACTTCCAAGGCCAATTCTGGCCCGCCCGTTTTGATGATACGGCCATCCGACATGATATGCACAACATCAGGTTTGATATGGTCAAGCAGGCGTTGATAGTGAGTGATCACAAGGAACCCGCGCCCCGCATCCCGCAGCGCGTTTACGCCATCCGAGACCAGTTTCATCGCATCCACATCAAGGCCACTATCGGTTTCGTCCAAGATGCACATCTTGGGCTCTAGCATCGCCATTTGCAGGATTTCATTGCGCTTCTTCTCACCGCCCGAGAAGCCCACATTGACGGGACGCTTGAGCATTTCTGTGTCAATCTTGAGGGTCTTGGCCTTTTCGCGCACCAGTTTCAGAAACTCTGCCGCGCTCACCTCATCCTCGCCGCGCAGTTTACGCTGCGCATTCAGTGCTGTGCGCAGGAAGGTCATATTGCCAACACCGGGGATCTCAACGGGATATTGGAATGCTAAGAACAGGCCTGCGGCGGCGCGCTCTTCGGGTTCCATCTCAAGGATGTCTTCGCCCAGCAAAGTGGCAGAACCATCCGTGACGCTATACCCATCGCGCCCCGACAGCACATAGGACAAGGTCGATTTGCCCGAGCCATTTGGCCCCATGATCGCATGAACCTTGCCCGCCTCTACGGTCAGATCGACACCTTTGAGGATTTGCTTTCCTTCTTCCTCAAGTTCGACATGTAAGTTCTTGATCTCAAGCATTATCTTCTCCTTCAAGGGCGCAGGCCCTTTCCCTTATTCCACCGTGACAGCCGTGCCTGAGGCACTGACCATCAGCATATTATTGATAACTTCGTAATCCAGATCGACACCGACCACCGCATTTGCGCCCTGCTCGCGCGCGCGATCTTGCATTTCGGCCAGCGCGGTTTCGCGCGCACGGGCCAATTCGCCCTCATAGGCCCCTGAGCGCCCGCCGATAATATCGGTGATGCTTGCGAAAATATCGCGAAACACATTTGCGCCCAAAATCGCCTCACCCACCACGATACCGCGATAGTCCGTGATTTTTCGACCTTCGATAGATTGTGTTGTTGTAACGATCATCCGCCTCACCCCATAACGCCGCGCAGCACGGCCATTGCAACCCAAGCCGCCATGCCCACCAGAACCGAGGTCAAAAAGACCGATCCGCGCACCAATCCACCGCGCTTGCCTTGGCGCGCCCGCACGGACAGGCCGATCAGCGCCCCAAGAAAGGTGCCAACACCGATCCCCGCGGTTTGATGCAACAGCTCTGGCAACATGGGCTTATTTCCGCATGATCATTTTTGCCGACACATGGCTGATAATGGTGGCCGCCACGGCGGCGAAGGCCGCCAGACCTGGCCCACCTGGATGCCAGATGGAATAGGTCAAGGCCATCATCACAACCACACCAATGGCAACCAACAGCGCATAACGCGGGCGTGGTTCCCCTGCTGAGAGCCAATATTTCCAGTTCATCAGCCGACACTCCCCTCAAGACTGATTGCAACCAATTGCTGCGCTTCCATGGCAAATTCCATCGGCAGCGCCTGTAACACCTCGCGGCAGAAGCCGTTGACCACCAAGGCCACCGCTTCTTCCTCATCCATCCCGCGGGAGCGGCAATAGAACAGCTGATCATCATCCACTTTCGAAGTGGTGGCCTCATGCTCAACCCGCGAGGAGTTATTCTTGACCTCAATATAGGGCACAGTATGCGCACCGCATTTATCGCCAATCAGCAAACTGTCGCATTGGGTGTAATTGCGGCTATTTTTCGCCTTTGGATGCATCGAGACCTGACCGCGATAGGTATTTTGCGCGCGCCCTGCGCTGATACCTTTGGAGACAATTCGCGATTTGGTGTTCTTGCCCAAATGGATCATCTTGGTGCCTGTATCGGCCTGCTGCGCATTATTGGCGATGGCGATGGAGTAGAATTCCCCCTGACTGTCATCACCGCGCAGGATGCAGGACGGGTATTTCCATGTAATGGCCGACCCAGTTTCCACTTGGGTCCACATCACCTTAGAGCGATCCCCACGACAATCGGCGCGTTTGGTCACGAAATTGTAGATCCCACCCTTGCCGTTTTCATCGCCCGGATACCAGTTTTGCACTGTGGAATATTTGATCTCAGCATCATCATGGGCGACCAATTCCACAACTGCGGCGTGCAATTGGTGGGTGTCGCGCATTGGCGCGGTGCAGCCCTCAAGGTAGGACACATAGGCGTCTTTATCCGCAATGATCAACGTGCGCTCAAATTGGCCCGTATTTTCCGCATTGATGCGGAAATAGGTGGACAATTCCATAGGGCAGCGCACGCCTGGCGGCACATAAACGAAGGAGCCATCCGAAAACACAGCAGAGTTCAAAGTGGCAAAGAAATTATCCGAAATAGGCACGACCGAGCCGAGATATTTCTTCACCAGATCTGGGTGCTTTTGGATCGCCTCGGAGATGGAGCAGAAGATGACCCCTGCCTTTTCCAATTCATCCTTGAATGTCGTGCCGACCGAGACACTGTCAAACACCGCATCAACCGCCACTTTGCGCGGTGCGGCCTCGGCATCTGCGCCCTCAACCCCTGCGAGCAACATCTGCTCCTTCAGGGGGATGCCCAGTTTCTCATAAGTCGCCAAAAGCTTTGGGTCGACCTCGTCCAAACTTTTGGGCTTTTCGGTCATGCTTTTGGGTTTGGCGTAGTAATATTGGTCTTGGTAATCAATCGCCGTGTAATTCAGCATCGCCCAATCAGGTTCAGCCATCTGCTTCCAGCGTTTGAACGCCTGCAGACGCCAATCAAGCATCCATTTGGGCTCGTTATTTTTCTCCGAGATGAGGCGCACAATGTCCTCGTTCAGGCCCTTTGGGGCGAACTCCATCTCAATGTCGGTTTCCCAACCGTATTTATACGCGCCACCCATTGCCTTGACGGTTTCAACGGTTTCGCGATCGACACCTTCGCGGATATCGCTGTCGAGTGCGGTCATGGGATCAACTCCTGTTTCTTCCTGATGGGTGCGTATAGACCACCCACCCCCTCGTGCATCTATTCGATCGCAAGGGGTGCGGCGCGGTGGCCCTGCCGCATCTTATAATGATGCGGCCCCCTAGCGGTTTAACCCTGCCCGCGCCTTGCGCCTGTCATAGGCATCGGCCCAAGCTTCCGCGAAGGCCATTACATCGGCCTCCTGCGTTTGTGGCCCAAGAGAGACACGGATCGCGCATCTTGCCATCTCTGGCGTCAGCCCCATCGCCTGCAAAACGGCGCTGGATTTGACCTTGCCACTGGAACACGCAGAGCCTGCGGAAATCGCGAATCCTGCCAGATCCATTGCCATCACTTGGCTTTCCCCTTTCCACCCCTCCGTGACCATCAGGCTGGTATTGGGAAGCCGCGCGACATCTTTCCCGACAAAAATAGTATCTTTGGCGCGATGTTCCAGTGTCTTTTCTAGAATATTTCTAAGTTTTTCCAGCTTTTTCGACAGGCCATTTTCAATATCTTGTATGGCGGCCTGCGCAGCACCACCAAATCCTGCAATGCCAATTAAATTCTCGGTTCCAGATCGGCGCCCCATTTCTTGACCTCCGCCACGAATTTGCGCCGCCACATCAAGGCCACGCCGCAAGATCAGCGCGCCGATTCCCTTTGGCCCACCAATTTTATGCGCTGAGATAAACGCCATATCGACCCCCGACCAATCAAAGGCAAGCGGCAGCTTGCCAAAGCCTTGCGTCCAATCAGATACGGCCAAACCTTCGGGCAGGGATTGGATGATCCCCGTTTCGGAATTCGCAAGTTGCAGGGTCGCGTCTGCGGGATCTGTTACATGTACCTGACCTTGCGCATCGACCTCTAACTCCTCACGGATCCACGCGCGCACAGCGTCATGTTCAATCGCGGCTCCTTTAAGATTGCGCCCAGAAAGGGCCAATGCGGCGCCCTCGGTCGCACCAGACACGAACACGATATCGGCGGCCTCTGCGCCGATGGCACTGGCAATTTGACTGCGCGCACGTTCCATCAAAGCCTTGGCCGCACGCCCCTCTTGATGAACGGAGGACGGGTTACCCACCACATCCATTGCAGCGATCATCGCCGCGCGCGCCTCGGGCCGAAGCGGCATTGTGGCGTTGTGATCCAGATAGACGCGCGCCATCAGGCCCCATCCACCACTGTAAAGAGGGTCGGAACCGCAGGGCATGGCGTCAGATCATTGCGGATCACATCCGAAAGCCGTGTTTGATGCAGATAGACATAGACATGGGCGCTGAGGCTTTCCCACAGACGATTGGTCATGCTCTGCGCGCGACTGCCCGACATGCCGCCAGAGGCGCCCGCCCCTTTATGCAGCGCTGACACCGTTTCCTCGACCGCCGAGAAAATATCGACCACGCGAATTTCTGCGGGCGCTTTGGCCAGTTTATACCCCCCGCCGGGCCCGCGCACAGACACCACCAAACCCTCGCGGCGCAATTTTACAAACAGCTGCTCAAGATAGGGCAAAGAAATATCCTGCCGCTTGGCAATATCCGCAAGAGAGGTCAACGCGCCCTCCTCTTGCAAGGCAAGATCGGCCATAGCCACCATCGCGTATCGGCCTTTTGTACTGAGCTTCATCTTGCCCCCCGAATTGTGCCATTTTGGCGGCCATGTTTCACAGAAACTTTGCCGCGCGCCCTTATTCAGACCAAGCCCGTGATTGACCTTTTGATCCGTCACGCTTAACTGCAATACGTGGTGCAAACCGCAGGCACACACGCGCGCCCCGCGTTTAGGGGCAAAACCGCAGCATCGCGGTGATACAGGTTCTAGGTAGGGCGATTGCGCAGGTCAAGCATGACGCGCATGCGCCAGAAAGCGACAAGGGGAACGACATGCCCGAGGTGATATTCCAAGGCCCAGAAGGGCGGCTTGAAGGCCGTTATCATCCACAAAAGGCAAAGGATGCCCCGATTGCCATTGTCCTGCATCCGCATCCGCAATTTGGCGGCACGATGAACAACCGTGTGGTCTATAATCTGCATTACGCCTTCTACAACATGGGCTTCACCGTTCTGCGCTTTAACTTCCGCGGTGTCGGGCGCAGTCAGGGCGAATATGACCAAGGTCAGGGCGAATTGTCTGATGCGGCATCGGCCTTGGACTATCTGCAAACGATGAACCCCAACTCGAAACATTGTTGGGTTGCGGGGTTTTCTTTTGGTGCATGGATCGGGATGCAACTTCTGATGCGGCGCCCTGAGATCACGGGCTTTATCTCGGTCGCACCGCCCGCGAATATGTATGATTTCAGCTTCCTTGCGCCCTGCCCCGCGTCAGGTTTGATCGTGAACGGCACCGCCGACCGCGTGGCCAAACCCCAAGACACCCGTATTTTGGTCGATAAGCTGCACGAGCAAAAAGGCATCACCATCACCCATGAGGAGATGGAGGGGGCGGGTCACTTCTTTGAAGATGAAGAGACACAGATGAACCCCATGATCGACATGGTTAAGGCCTATGTGAAGCGGCGCCTGACGGAAAACACGCGGTAATCCACGATGAGCAACCGTCTTGCCGAAGAAATCGCAGATGCCTTGGCCCAAGAGGCCCTGCGTGTCGCGCAAGAAACGGGGGATGAACGCCTGACCGATGAGCTGTGCCAAACCGTTGGCGCCTCGCTCAGCGATAAGGTCACAGGCGCTGATTACAGCTGTAATTACATCTTGAACTATCTCTACGGCGAGATGGAGGGCAAATCAGTGTCAGGGTTCACAGGCCCAATGACCTTTGGGGAAATCGCCTATATGCTGCTGAACCAAACCCTTGTTCGGCTTGAACTGCAAAAGGCCGCGTAACGGCCGTTTTCAAGACGGGTGGTTGTTACAGCAGCCCGTCTTCCATCACCCCATCGCGGCACATCTGCGCATAGAGCAAGCCCTCGCGCAGGCCACGATCTGCCACAGATAACCGATCCGTTGGCCATGCGCGCAACAACGCCTGCAAAATCGCAGAGCCCGACATAATCAGACTGTGCCGATCCCGCCCGATCCGCGGGTCATTGCGCCGCCCCTCTGGCCCCAAGACAAGATAGGTTTGGATCACAGTGTCAATCTGATCCGATGTCATCCGCAGACCATCGACCTTGTTGCGGTCATAGCGCTTGAGGCCCAAATGACTGGCCGCAACGGTTGTGACAGTGCCAGAAGTGCCGATGATCTGGAACCCTTCGCGCGCTTGATCTGCCGCATCGACATAGGGTGAGAATTTGGCAAGCTGTTCTTCGAAATACCATGACATCAGCGCGAACCGCGCCCCGTCATCTTCGACATCGTGATAAAGGTCTTTCAGCGTTGCCACGCCCAAAGGCACAGAAATCCAATCCACGACTTTCGCGCGGGGAAAAATGGTTTCCTGATGCCCAAACCCTTGATGCAGGCGCATGATCGCGCGGGCGCGTTCCGAGGGCGCAACCCGAGACAGGTCGATCCAAACCAATTCGGTTGATCCCCCCCCGATATCGACCACCAAAAGCTGTTCGGTTTTCGCTGACACCAATGGCGCGCAGGAGATCACCGCCAGTTGCGCCTCTTCTTCGGGCTTGATGATTTCCATCTGCAAGCCCGTTTCGCGCTTCACAAGGTTGAGGAACTCGCCCCCGTTGGTGGCACGGCGGCAGGCCTCGGTGGCTACGATACGCATATGGCGCACTTGGTGTTGGGCCAGTTTGCGCTGACAGATTTTCAACGCCCCAACCGCCCGCGCCATCGAGGCGCGCGACAAGCGACCCGAGGCCTCTAGCCCCTGCCCCAGTTGCACCGATTTCGAGAAACTATCAACGATATGCAGATGCGTGCCTTTCGGCTGTGCAATCAACATTCGGCAGGAATTCGTGCCCAAATCAAGGGCGGCGTAAAGATCAGCCGGGTCTGCTTTTTCGATCTGTGCGGGGGCGGCAGGTTTGGGTTTGCTATAGAATCTGCGCTGCCCCTGCCCCATATTCGAATCAAGGCCGCTTGGATCAGAGATATGCGCCACAGGCGCAGGGTTCACCCCGCCCTCTTTTGCGTCTTTCGGTCGGTTTGGGTTGCGCCGTTTGCGGGCCATTTCTGCCCCTCCTTCATGGGCATGGTAGCGCCCCCATGAAAAAGCGACAACTGCTTTTGCGTGGCATTCGGGGGCAGTTCGGCGCTTTGGCACATGATCATCATGAAAATTTTGGGATGTTCGGCCACTCGCAATGTGCGTATGCGCGGGCTATGTGCCTCATACAAGGTCGGTTGCGCCGATTTTAGTGTCGAAATTAGTCCCATTGCGCGGGGGTTACGCCCATATGGTGCGCCTTACGAGAAAGGAATCGCATCCAATGCCATCTGTGACCATCGTTTACTGGCGCGACATCCCTGCCCAAGTGATTGTGGGCAAAGGCCGCGCTGCAGCCAAATTGCCTCTACCCGAACGGTTCGAGCAGGCAATCGACCGCTGCGCGATGAAGGTTGGGGCAAAAGATGACGAAGCCTATCTCGCCGAGTGGCGCCGCGTGGTAGAGGCCGAGGTCGAAGGTGACCCATCCGACATCGCGCGCGTCTATGCAGATCGTTTGGATGCCGACTATGACACCGACCGCCTCAAGCGTTTGATCGCGGGCGATGGGGTTGAGGCAGCCTGATGAGGCTTGAGCGCGTGAGGGATCAGATTATGGCCTTGTTAAACTTTAAAAAACCAAGCGCGCCAGTCGCGCCCCATTCCCCTCAGGTTGAGGCCTTTCTTCAAGGCTATTCGATTGAGGTGATGCCGCGCACCGCCGAAAAGGTGGAAGATTTCCGCGCCCTTTTGCCCGAGGGCACCCGCGTCTATATCGCCCATATTCATGGCACCGAGATTGATGACATGGTCGCGACCGCAGCGCGCCTTGCCCGTGACGGGTTCGAGGTGATGCCGCATTTCCCCGCCCGCTCGATCAAAGACAAGGCCACGCTTGGCGATTGGATCGCCCGCTATCAAGGCGAGGCAGGTGTCACCTCTGGCCTCATCTTGGCGGGCGGCATCCCACAGGCCCATGGTGAATTTGAAAGCTCGATGCAGCTGTTGGAAACGGGGCTGTTTGATCAGGCAGGGTTCAAACGCTTGCATGTGGCAGGCCACCCCGAAGGCAACCGCGACATCGACCCAGATGGCAGCGATGCCAATGTGATGGAGGCGTTGCGTTGGAAACAGGCCTTTAGCGCGCGCACAGATGCAAAAATGGCTCTTGCCACGCAGTTCTGCTTTGAAGCCAAGCCCGTGATTGCGTGGGTGAATGCCTTGCAGGCCACGGGGATTGATCTGCCCGTCCATATCGGTATTGCAGGCCCCGCCAAGCTGCAAACCTTGATCAAATTCGCCATTGCCTGCGGCGTTGGCCCATCTCTGTCGGTTTTGCAAAAACGCGCCAAGGATGTCTCGAAACTTCTTTTGCCGTTTGAGCCTGACGAGATCATCGCAGAACTCGCCGCGCATAAGGCCGCAAATCCTGATTTCGGAATTGAATCCGTCCATTTCTTCCCGCTTGGCGGGATCAAGACAAATGCCCAATGGGCCATCGACCATGGCGGCGCATCCACGCGTCGAGCCGTTGAAGGAGTATAAGCCAGCATGACCCGCACCATCATTGAATCCCAAACCAAAACCACTGTGATCGGTTTTGACGAACCGTTTTGCGTGATTGGCGAACGGATCAACCCCACAGGGCGCAAAATCTTGAACGAGGAGCTAGAACGCGGTGACTTCTCACGCGTGCAAGCGGATGCTATTGCACAGGTGGCGGCGGGTGCGACCGTGTTGGACATCAACTCTGGCGCAGTGTTCTCGAACAAAATGGCCGAAGACCCCCGCTATGCTGACAATAACTTTGTTGAGCCTGCCTTGATGAAGGCCTTGGTCGAATGCGTGCAGGTAGTGACCGATTGCCCCTTGTGCATCGACAGCTCGGTTCCGGGTGCGTTGGAAAATGGTTTGGCCGCTGCTAAGGGTCGCCCACTTTTGAACTCGGTCACAGGCGAAGAAGAACGCCTTGAGATGGTTTTGCCCTTGGTCAAGAAATACAATGTGCCCGTTGTTGCGATTTCTAACGATGACACAGGCATTTCTGAAGACCCCGAAGTGCGCTTTGCCGTTGCCAAGAAGATTGTAGAACGCGCGGCTGATTATGGCATTCCCGCCCATGATATCGTGGTTGACCCATTGGTCATGCCCATTGGCGCAATGGCCACAGCGGGCCATCAGGTCTTTACCCTTGTGCGCCGCTTGCGCGAGGAATTGGGCGTGAACACCACCTGCGGCGCATCCAATATCAGCTTTGGCTTGCCCAACCGCCACGGCGTGAATAACGCGTTTTTGCCCATGGCCTATGCAGCAGGCATGACCAGTGCGATCATGAACCCAGTCGCCCTGCCCGTTGGCCCCAAAGCGATTGCCGAAAAGAAAGCCGCGATTGAAGCCGCAGGAATTATCCTGCCCGCAGATCTGGACGATGAAACCTTCGTCAAATTGTTCGGCATGGGCTCGACCAAGCCGCGCGCGGGCAAGGAGATGGAGGCGATCCGCGCCGCCAACCTGCTGCTTAACCAAGATGACGGCGGGGCTGCTTGGATCAATTTCAACAAAGATCCAGATGCCGCCGTGCAAGGGGGCCGCGCCAACCGCCGCGCAGGGGGTCGCCGCCGCGGCTAAGGCACCATTTTTTGAAAATCGCGGGCCAGAGCATATTTAACCTTATGCTCTGGCTTTTACGCCAATAAAAGCAATGAAAGACCAAAACAGGATCCTTCCCGATGGGCAGCGCAAGCACAGATGACAAAGACCCTTTGGTGATTTTTACCCCTTCTGGCAAACGCGGTCGCTTTGCCAAAGGCACGCCCGTGCTGCAGGCGGCGCGCGCGCTTGGGGTGGATTTGGATAGTGTCTGTGGCGGGCGCGGCATTTGTTCAAAATGCCAGATCACCCCCAGTTTTGGTGAATTTGCCAAACATGGCGTCACAGTGCGCGAAGATGCCCTTTCCGAATGGAACGAGGTTGAAGCCCGCTATGACCGCGTGAAAGGTCTAATTTCAGGCCGCCGTTTGGGCTGTCAGGCCAAGGTATTGGGCGATGTTGTGATTGATGTGCCTGAAACCAGTCAGGTGCATCGTCAGGTCGTGCGCAAAGAGGCCTCAACCAAGCCTATTACCATGGACCCTGCCACGCGGATTGTCATGGTCGAGGTGGCCGAGCCTGATATGCATGAACCCTCGGGCGATTTTGAACGCTTGAAAGATGCCCTCGCACACCAATGGGATGTGCATCAGGTCAGCGCCGCCCTGCCCGTTTTGGCCAAGCTGCAAACCGTTTTGCGCAAAGGCAAATGGCAAATTTCAGTTGCCCTCTTTCAACCCGATGAGGGCGGCGTGGCGCAAATTCTTGAGATTTGGCCAAATCTTCATGAGGGCGGAATTTACGGCCTTGCGATTGATCTTGGCTCGACCACAATCGCGGCGCATCTGTGCGATTTGACCACGGGCGCGGTGATGGGCTCTGCGGGGATCATGAACCCACAAATCCGTTTTGGTGAGGATCTGATGAGCCGCGTCTCTTATGCCATGATGCAAGAAGGCGGTGCCACTGAGATGACCCGCGCGGTGCGCGAGGCCATGAACACATTAGCGGGGCAAATTGCCGAGGATGCGGGCATTGACCCCAAGCTGATCTTGGAAACCGTAGCCGTCTGCAACCCTGTGATGCACCATTTGCTCTTGGGGATTGATCCTGTGGAATTGGGCCAAGCGCCCTTTGCGCTGGCAACCTCGGATGCCTTGCGTCTCAGTGCGCCTGACTTGGGGCTGTCTACATTGAACCCACAAGCGCAGATTTACCTGCTGCCCTGTATCGCGGGCCATGTGGGGGCCGATGCCGCCGCCGTGGCCCTATCTGAGGCCCCAGAACAATCTGAGGATTTGGTGCTGATCGTGGATGTCGGAACCAATGCTGAAATCCTGCTTGGGAATAAGACCAAGGTTCTCGCCTGCTCCTCGCCCACGGGGCCTGCCTTTGAGGGAGCGCAAATCTCGTCAGGGCAACGGGCCGCGCCTGGTGCGATTGAGCATATCGAAATCGACCCCGCCACCAAAGAACCGCGGTTCCGCGTCATTGGCTGTGATCTGTGGTCTGACGAGGCAGGGTTTGCCGAGGCCACCGCGCAGACAGGCATTACGGGCATTTGCGGCTCTGGCATCATCGAGGCTGTGGCGGAAATGCGCGCCGCGGGCCTATTGGACGGGTCAGGTCTGATTGGCAGTGCCGAGCAGACAGGAACCCCGCGGTCTATCCCCACAGGGCGCACCCATGAATATCTGATCTTTGACGGCACCGCCACGGGCGGGCCACGCATCACGGTCACTCAAGGCGATATTCGCGCCATTCAATTAGCGAAATCCGCGCTTTATGCAGGCGCGCGTTTGTTGATGGATCAGATGGATGTAGACGCGGTCGACCGCGTGGTTTTGGCGGGGGCCTTCGGCGCACATATCAGCCCAAAACACGCTATGATTTTGGGAATGATCCCCGATGCCCCGCTTGAGAAAGTCACAAGCGCAGGCAATGCCGCAGGCCATGGCGCGCGCATTGCGCTGTGCAACCGTGCAGCGCGCAAGCGCATTGAGGGGGGCGTGCGCGCTATCCAAAAGGTTGAAACCGCGATTGAGCCAAGGTTTCAGGAACATTTCGTGGCCGCAAACGCAATCCCGCATAAAACCGCCTCCATGCCCAATCTGGCCACTGTGGTCAGCCTGCCCGATGTGAATTTCGGCGCCTCTGGCGGTGGGGGCAATGATGACGGGCGGCGGCGCAGACGGCGGGGCTGACGGAGCGAAAGGCAGAGGTTGACGAAACCCCTGCCTTATCGTATCGACTGGCGCATCAAGGCCATGCGCGGGTATGGTGAAATGGTATCACACGAGCTTCCCAAGCTCTTGGCGCGGGTTCGATTCCCGCTACCCGCTCCAGCCTTATGTCTTGCCCTAAAACACGACCTCTGCCCCAAGACCCTGCGCGCGGGCACGGCTGAGGGCAGTTTGGGCTACGGCCAAATCCTGAAGCCCGACACCCGTGCCATCGAAAATTGTGATCTGATCGGGCGAGACACGGCCCTCGGCCGCCCCTGTGACCACCGCCCCCAAGGGGGTGATATCCTCGCGCCCAATCAAGCCTTGCGCCACGGCGTGTTGCGCCTCGCCGATGGTGACAGATTGTGCCACCTCATCGGTAAAGACCGCAGCGCGCGCAAAGAGTGCAGGATCAATCTCCTGCTTGCCGATTGTATCGGTTCCCATCGCAGAGATATGGCAGCCCGCACTAACATGATCCGCAAGCAGGCTTGCGGCATTGGATGAGGTGATGGTGATGATCACATCGGCCTCCTGCATCGCGGCCAAATCAACGGGGGTGAACTCAACCCCCGCTTCGGCACAGACCTCCGCCAAGCGGGACAGGCGGTCAGGATTGCGGTTCCATCCCAAAACGCGGGTGAATTTGCGCACCCGCAAGGCCGCGCGCAATTGAAACGCCGACTGATGCCCCGCGCCCACCATGCCCAAGACTTGGGCATCGGGACGCGCCAATTGATCAATCGACAGGGCCGATGCGGCGGCGGTGCGCAGGGCCGTCAACAGGTTCCCCCCCACCATCGCGGTGGGGCGGCCTGTTTCAGGATCAAATAACAGCACGCAGGATTGATGATTGATCAAACTGCGCGCGGCATTTCCGGGGAAATACCCGCCCGATTTCACACCCATCACCGCGCCCGCACGATCAAAGCCCGACTTGAACCCGTATTGACGCCCCTCGCCCAAGGCCTCGCGGATCACGGGGAAATTATAGGCATCCCCATCGGCCATCGCGGCGAAACACCCGCGCATCGCATCAAACGCATCTTCGGCACTGACAAGATCGGCAATCAAACGTTCTGGAATGATATACATCGTCCCGCCGCCTCAATAGGCCTTGCCACGGGCCGAGATGGGCCAAACCACCTCAACCTTGCCGCCCCGCACGCCGACATACCAATCATGGACATTGCAGGTCGGGTCACAGTGACCTGGCACAAGGCGCAGCTTTTCATTGATGGCCAAAACACCTTTAGGGTCGGCCACCACGCCATGTTCATCGCTGCATTTGACATATTCGACATCATCGCGCCCATAAATCACGGGCAGGCCACTATCGACTGATTGCGCCTTGAGCCCAGCATCGACAATCGCCTTATCGGCCTTGGCATGGCTCATCACTGAGGTCAGGATGAACAGGGCATTTTCCCATTCGCCGCGGTCAATGCGGTTGCCGCTTTCATCTAGAATGCGGCCATAATCCGCATCCATGAAAGCGTAAGAGCCACATTGAAGCTCGTTATAGACGCCTGATGTGCTTTCGAAATAATAGCTGCCTGTGCCGCCACCGCCCACGATATCGCAGGTGATCCCTTCTGCGGCCAATGTATCGACCGCGTCCTTGACCATGGCCACGGCAACCGCATTTTTCGCTTTGCGGTCTTCATAGTGATCAAGATGCTGCATTGCGCCCTGATAGGCCTGAATGCCCGCAAATTTCAGCCCCTCGGCCGCATCAATGACGCGGGCTAAGGCCATAACTTCGGGGGTGGTGGTGACACCACAGCGCCCTGCCCCGCAGTCAATCTCAACCAGACATTCGATGACCGTGCCATGACGCATGGCAGCCGCAGAAAGATCGGCGATGTTGCTCAGATCATCGACACAGCAAATCGCGCGCGCGCTCAAAAGCGGGATACGGGCCAAGCGATCAATTTTTTGCGGGTCGCGCACCTGATTGCTGACCAAGACATCCCGAATACCGCCGCGGGCAAAGACCTCGGCCTCGCTCACCTTTTGGCAACAGACACCACAGGCCCCGCCCAGGCTTTCTTGCAACTTCGCCACATCGACCGATTTATGCATCTTGCCATGCACGCGGTGACGCATGCCATGGGCGGCAGCATAGTCGCCCATTTTCTTGATGTTGCGCTCAAGCGCATCGAGATCAAGGATCAAGCACGGGGTCTGGATATCCGCCTCCGCCATGCCAGGCAGCGCGGGAATGTCATAGCCAACTTCCAGATTTTCAAAACTTGTATGGGTGTTCATGCTCTTAGCCTTTCATCCATGGCAAACGGTCTAAATCGACATTGCCGCCTGTAATAATCACCCCAGTGCGCTTGCCCGCAAAAAGATGTTTGTTCTTCAAAATCACCGCCAAGGGCACAGCACAGCTTGGCTCGATCACAATTTTCATGCGCGCCCAAGTCAGTTTCATCGCATCCACGATTTCATCTTCGCTTGCGATCAGAATATCGGTGACATGGGATTTCACAAAATGCCAAGTCAGGTCTTTCAGCGGCACTTTCAATCCATCCGCGATGGTCTGGGGCGCGTCATCCGCGATGATATGGCCTGCCCGAAAACTGCGCGCGGCATCATCCGCTTGATCTGGTTCGGCGGCATATATTTTGATTTCAGGGGCGATATTTGACAGCGTCAAACAGGTGCCAGAGATCATACCACCCCCGCCAATTGGGGCCACCACAGCGTCAAGATTGGGCACATCTTCGATCAATTCGCGCGAACAGGTGGCTTGGCCTGCAATCACGCGCGGATCATTATAGGGATGCACAAAATTGCCGCCTGTTTTGGCCTGCACCTCGGCAAAGACCGCCTCGCGCGAGGTTGTCGAAGGTTCGCATTCCGTGATGATCCCGCCATAGCCCCGCACTGCATCTTTTTTGGCCTGCGGCGCGCTATGCGGCATCACCACATGGCACGGGATGCCCCGCCGCCCTGCAGCGTAGGACAAAGACAAGGCGTGATTGCCGCTCGAATGGGTGCAAACACCTTGCGCGGCCTCGGCATCGGACAGGCCAAACACCGCATTACACGCACCGCGCACCTTGAAGGCGCCTGCCTTCTGAAAGTTCTCACATTTAAAGAACATCTCACCCCCGACCAACTCGTTCAAGAAGCGCGAGGTCAGAATGGGCGTGCGGTGGATATGCGGCGTGATCCGTGCGTAGGCATCAAGGCTGTCTTGATAACTTGGCACGGAAATTGGGCTAAGGTCGTTCATATTTTTACCCTTTCATTCAGCGGCTTGGCGAAGGGCGGTCTGATCCGCGCGGAAATAATCCTGCGCAGCGGCAACCCCCGAACCAAGCGGAATGTCCCATCCCAGATCGGCCATGCACATTTCGGCAGTGGCCAGACCAGAAAGAACCATAACATCGGTCAGCATCCCCAAATGGCCGATGCGAAACACCTTGCCTGCGACCTCGCCCAGCCCCACACCAAAGGCCACGCCGTATTTGGTGGCGGCAAGCTGCGCGAGTTCGGTGCCACATTTCCCCGCAGGCACCATCACCGCCGTCACTGTGTCAGAGGCCGAGGCAGGATCAGTTGCACAAATCTGCAAACCCCATGCCGCAACAGCGCGGCGCACCCCTTCGGCCAGTCGATGATGGCGGGCATAAACAGCCTCTAACCCCTCGCCCTCAAGAAGTGCGATAGAGTGAGACAGGCCCGCGATCAGACCAACAGAAGGGGTATAGGGGTATCCCCCCGCCGCGTAGGATTTAAGCATATCGCGGAAATCAAAGAAACAACGCGGCAAGGTGGCACTGTCCATTGCCGCCAAGGCCTTGGGGCTGACGCCCAAAATCGCAAGACCTGCAGGCAGCATGAAGCCTTTCTGGCTACCTGCCACGGCAATATCGACCCCCCATGCGTCAAACTCAAACGGCATAGACGCAATGGACGACACGCCATCGACAAACAGCATCGCATCATGACCTGCGGCATCAAGGGCCGCGCGTATCCCCGCAATATCGGAGCGCACCCCTGTCGCGGTTTCGTTATGGGTGGCAAGAACGACTTTGATCTTACCCTGAACATCCGCACGCAATGCCGCCTCAATCTGCGCAATCGGGGCCGCCTGCCCCCATGGCACATCAATGATCTGGACGTTCAGACCGTGGCGTTGGCACATATCAATCCAGCGATGGCTGAACATGCCAAACCGCGCGGCAAGGACAGTGTCACCCGCACTCAATGTATTGGTGATGGCCGCCTCCCACCCGCCTGTGCCTGTCGAGGGCAGCAAGATCACTTCGCCCTCGGTCATCTTCAACACGCGGCGCACCCCCGCCACGGCAGGCTTGAACATCGCGCTAAAAGCGGGACTGCGGTGGTCAAGCGTGGGCATATCACAGGCTTTGCGAATGCTCTCTGGGATATTGGTTGGCCCAGGAATGAAAACTGGATGTTGAAACGACATTTCGTGCGGCCCTCCCTTCAAAGGTTGGATGCAGATTAGCAGGGGGGCTTTACAGCTCGCAATTTTTTCGAAATAATTTTTTAATAGGTGAAAAAATACTTTTTCATGTTAAATTTCAGAGTGTTGCAGTTTTTCAATTCTCTCTTTGCAGATGAAAGGGCCGCAAATATGACATCAACCACGCGTCAAAGGGGCCGTCCGAAGGCCTTTCATGATAAGACCGAACAAAACACGGTGCAGGCCCTAGATCGCGCGCTGGCGGTGATGGAGGTGGTGGCACAAAAACCTGGTTTGCGGCTTTCTGAACTGGCCGAGGAAACAGGTCAGGCCACCGCAACGCTCTATCGTGCGCTGACCACATTGCAGACGCGCGGGATGGTCGAATGCGATGAGATGCAGCAGGTCTGGCATATCGGCGCAGGCGCCTTTCAAATCGGGTCTGCTTTTTTGCGCCGCACCAATGTTGTGGAACGATCCCGCGCAGGCATGACGCGGCTGATGCGCGAAACGGGCGAGACTGCAAATTTGGGTGTCGAAATGCAGGATGAGGTTTTATTCCTGACCCAAGTCGAAACCCACGAGGCGATCCGCGCCTTTTTTCCACCTGGAACCCGCGCGCCGATGCATGTCTCTGGAATTGGCAAGGCGCTATTGGCATGGCTTCCGCCCGCCCATGTGCAGTCAATCATCCTCAAACGGGGCTTGTCGGCCTTTACCCCGCATAGCCTAACAGATGAGGCAGCCTTGCGCGCCGATCTTGATCAGGCCCGCGCGCGCGGATTTGCCATTGATGACCAAGAGCGCGCCGAGGGAATGCGCTGCATTGCAGCCCCGATCTTCAATGTGCATGGCGAACCTGTGGCGGGCATCTCAATCTCTGGCCCCGCATTTCGACTGTCTCTGACCCGTTCAATGGATTTTGGCAGTATGGTGCGCGAAGCCGCCGATCAGGTCACCGCCGCTATTGGGGGGCGCTGCCCCTAAAGCGCCCTAGCGCGCGGCTTGCACCCATGCCACGATGGCGCGGCGCGCCTCCTCATCCATTGCAAAGGCATTTGGGGGCGGCATCGCATGGGAAACGCCCGCCTGTGTATAAATCTGGCTGGCATGACGGGCCACATCCGCCTCGGTTTCGAGATAGACATTTTTTGGTGCCCAACGGATACCATCCCATGCGGGTTGGCGGGCATGGCACATCGAGCAATTGCCGATCACGGCATAATAGGCCTCTTCAAACCCGTCTGCCGCAACCATCTCGGCCTCATAGGGCGTTAAGGCGCGGCTTGCGGCGGCCTCGTAGGTTTCCGCCATGCGCGGGATTGATAGCCAAGCGATGATAATCATCAGCAAGACCGTAACCGCCCATGTCCAATGCGGCCCCTTGCCCGTGGCGTGCATCGTGTTGAAATAATGGCGAATGGTCACACCCGTCAGGAAGATCAAGCTTGCAATGATCCACGAATATTCGGTCGCAAAGGCGAGCGGATAATGATTGGACAGCATCAGAAAAATAACGGGCAGCGTGAGGTAATTGTTATGGGTCGAGCGCAGCTTGGCGATCTTGCCATATTTCGCATCAGGCGTGCGCCCCGCCTTGAGATCTGCCACCACAATGCGTTGGTTTGGCATGATCTGGAAAAACACGTTCCCCGTCATAATGGTCGCGGTAAAGGCCCCCAAATGCAGCAGCGCCGCCCGCCCCGTAAAGACCTGATGATACCCCCAAGACATCACCAAAAGGATTACAAACAGGATCAACATCAAGGTCGTGGGGTTCTCACCCAAAGGCGATTTGCACAATTGGTCATATAGAACCCACCCCAAGGCCAGCGAGCCGCCCGAGATCAAAATCCCCTGCCACAGCGCCAGATTGGCCTTTGTCGGGTCAAGCAAGAACAACTCGCCCCCGACCCAATAGACAATCATCAACAAAGCTGCACCTGAGACCCAAGTCATATAGCTTTGCCATTTGTGCCAGATCAGATGCTCGGGCATGTTTTCAGGGGCGACCAGATATTTCTGAATGTGATAAAAGCCACCGCCATGCACCTGCCATTCTTCGCCATAGGCCCCTTTGGGCATATTCGGCACAGGCCGCAGCCCCAAATCCAAGGCAATGAAAAACAAGGATGCGCCAATCCACGCCATCGCCGTGATGACATGCAGCCACCTGACGGAAAACGCGATCCAATCCCAAATGATGGCCAGATCATACATACCGGCATCTCCCTGTTGTTACTTGTGTTTCCTGCATACTAGGCGGCTGAGGTTTATTCTGCTATTACGAGCAAACGCCAAGCAGTATCAAAAAAAGCAAAACAATGTCCTATATTGATAATATCCGAACCTTTGTCCGTGTCTACGAGCTTGGGTCAATGTCGGCGGCAGGGCGCGATTTGCGCATCTCACCTGCCGTGACATCTTCGCGGATTTCGCAATTAGAGGAACATTTGGGCGTGCGTCTGTTTCAGCGCACAACCCGCAACCTCACCCCGACCGAGCAGGGCCAAGCCTTTTATCGGGGGGCAACGCGGATTTTGGAGTCGGTCGAGGACGCCGAAGCGCAGATCGTTAACATCACTGAGAACCTCAAAGGCAGTCTCTACGTGGCCGCACCTTTGGGGGTGGGTCGGCGCTTGATCGCGCCTCATGTGCCAGATTTCATTGCGCAATACCCTGAAATTCATGTGCGTCTGCGCCTGTCAGATCGCAAGATTGATCTAACCACCGAAGGGCTTGATCTGGCGTTTTTCCTTGGGGAACCCGAGGATAGCAATCTGCGCATCCGCAAGATTGCGGATGTCGCGCGGGTGTTGTGTGCAGCGCCTGCCTATATCGCCGCGCGGGGGATGCCCAAATCAGGGGCTGACCTCGTGACCGAGCGGCATGAATGCCTCAACCTGCGCTTTCCAGGGGCAAAGGAATTTAAATGGCGGTTGCAAACCAAAGCAGGGTTTGAGCGGTTCCGCGTGGCAGGGCGATACGAATCCGATGATGGCGATGTCCTGACAGACTGGGCTTTGGCGGGGCATGGCATTGTGATGAAACCCATCTTTGAGGTGGCCGAGCATCTGAGCTCAGGCGCGCTTGTGCCTGTGGCAACAGAAGCCCCGCCCGCCCCTATTCAAATGGCCTGTCTTTTCACCCACCGGCGCAGACAAGACCCCAAAACGCGGCTTTTCATGGAATTCATGATCGACCGCGTGGGGGATGTGATCCGCAACAGCGCGCGCGATTAACTGCCGCGATAGGTGGAATAGCCAAAAGGCGACAGCAAAAGCGGCACGTGGTAATGCGTGTCTTTTGACATGCCAAAGCGGATTGGGATCATATCCAAGAAACGGGTGCTTTCTTTTGGCACGCCTTGCGCGTCAAGATAGGCGCCTGCGTGAAAGCAGAGCTCATAAACCCCGCGCGCAAATTCCGCGCTTGGTAAAATCTGCGCATCGGTGCGCCCGTCTGCGTTGGTTTCAACAGTTTTGATCAACTCCGCCCCAGCATCGCTGATGCGATAAAGATCAATTTTCATGCCTGCCGCAGGGCGGCCCGTTGCCGTATCCAAAACATGGGTGGTCAAATATCCCGCCATGGCGCGCGTCCTTTTGCCTGTAAATGAACCCTAGAAAATCTCAAAACTTGCGCCCATGATAGGCGAGATTATGCGCCTGATACAGTGTAGAGCGATCAAAAGAGTGCTTATATATTTTTTTTAAAATCATCTGTGATTATCTGCATTATGCCATAGAAAAACAAACGAGGCTGATATGACACGCTACCCCCGAGATTTACGCGGCCACGGGCCAGACGCGCCCCTTGCCGCTTGGCCCAATGGCGCGAAAATCGCTGTGCAGATCGTGCTGAATTACGAGGAAGGTGGCGAAAACAATATCCTGCACGGCGATGCTGCATCCGAGGCCTTTTTATCCGAGATTACAGGCGCGCAACCATGGGTTGGGATGCGTCATTGGAATATGGAGTCGATCTACGAATATGGCGCGCGTGCAGGGTTTTGGCGGCTTTATTCCATGATGTCCGACCTGCCCGTGACAGTTTATGGTGTGGCCACGGCCCTTGCTCGCAGCCCCGAACAGGTGGCGGCAATGAAACAGGCGCGTTGGGAAATTGCCAGCCATGGCCTGAAATGGGTGGAACACAAAGATATGCCCCCCGAAGAGGAGCGCGCGCAAATCCGCGAGGCCATCCGCCTGCATACCGAGGTGACCGGAACCCCGCCACGCGGGTGGTATACGGGGCGCTGTTCCATGAACACTGTGGATCTTGCCGCGCAAGAGGGGGATCTGGCCTATATCGCAGACAGCTATGCCGATGACCTACCCTATTGGGTCAAGGCGGGCGGCAAGGATCAGTTGATCGTGCCCTATACGATGGATTGCAACGATATGCGCTTTGCAATCCAAGCAGGTTTCACCGAAGGCGCGCAATTCGAGCGCAGCTTGATCGACACCTTTGATCAGCTTTACGCCGAAGGGGCGGCAGGCGCGCCCAAGATGATGTCGATCGGTCTGCATTGCCGCCTTGCAGGGCGCCCTGCCCGTGCGCTGGCGCTGAAACGCGCGCTTGCGCATTTCCAAGCACATGAGGGCGTTTGGTTCGCCACCCGAGCGGAGATTGCCGATCATTGGGCCGCGACCCACCCCGTGACCGCGCGCATGACCCCCTCGCAAATGACACGAGAGGAATTTGTCGCCGAATTTGGCGGGATGTTTGAGCATAGCCCGTGGATTGCTGAACGTGCCTTTGAGATGGAACTTGGTGCCGCACATGATTGCGCGGCGGGGGTTCATTCGGTTCTCGCCCGCGCCTTTCGCAGCGCCAGCGCGGCGGAACGGCTTGGGGTATTGCAAGCCCACCCTGATCTGGCAGGGAAACTGGCCGCAGCAAAGCGTCTGACGGCAGACTCCACCGCCGAGCAAGCCTCAGTCGGGCTTGATAGCCTGACAGATGCAGAACGCGCGGAGTTCACCGCCTTGAATGACCGCTATACCGAAGCCTTCGGATTTCCCTTTATTATCGCCGTGCGCGACAACACCAAGGCCAGTATCTTGGAGGCCTTCAAGCGCCGTGTGACGCAATCGCGCGATGTGGAATTCACCGAAGCCTGCCGTCAGGTCGAGCGTATCGCAGAATTGCGTCTGATAGATCGGTTCGCACAATGAAAATCATCATCGAACCCATGACCGCCGATGCCTTCGCCCCGTTTGGCGATCTGCTTGAGGCGAAGGGCACGCCAGATAAGATCATAAATCAAGGCCTATGTGGCCGTTTCCACGACCGCGCGCGGATGGATTTTTCGGATGGGCGTGCAGGGATCAGTATCTTTCACGCAGAAAAGCGCGATTTGCCCTTAAAGCTTGATCTGGTCGAGCGGCACCCTGACGGATCTCAGGCCTTTGTTCCGATGAGCCACCAGCCGTTTTTGGTGGTCGTGGCAGAAGATCAAAACGGCACACCGCAGAACATCCGCGCCTTCCTGACCGAGGCAGGGCAAGCGATCAATATTCATCGCGGCGTCTGGCACGGGGTGCTGACGCCGCTTCATGACCCGGGTCTTTTCGCGGTCATCGACCGCATCGGCGAAGGCCCCAATTTAGAAGAATATTGGCTGCCTGATGAGGTGATTATCGCCCCTTCATAGGGGCATATGGCGGTTCACATCTTTGTAAAGCAGATAGCGGAACTTGCCCGGCCCCCCTGCATAGCAGGCTTGCGGGCAAAAAGCGCGCAGCCACATATAATCTCCCGCCTCAACCTCGACCCAATCCGTGTTGAGGCGATAGACGGCCTTGCCCTCTAGCACATAAAGACCATGCTCCATCACATGGGTTTCCAGAAACGGGATCACCGCGCCCGGTTCAAATGTCACGATGGTCACATGCATATCATGGCGCAGGTCAGCAGGGTCAACAAAGCGCGTGGTGGCCCATTTCCCTTCTGTGCCCGCCATTGGCGTGGGCGCGATATCGCGCTCGTTCAAGATTAGAACATCAGGGTGATCAAGACCTTCAACCTCTTGATAGGCCTTTCTGATCCAATGAAACCGCAAAGGCGACTGCCCAGGGTTATATAATTCCCATGCATGGGCAGGCGGCAGATAGGCGTAACCGCCCTCCTCCAACAGATGGGTTTGACCATCCACTGTCAGGCTTGCTTGGCCCTCCACCACAAAAAGAACCGCCTCGGCCTCCTCATCGGTTTCAGGGCGCGCGCTGCCACCTTCGGGCGCGACTTCCATGATGTAATGCGAAAAGGTTTCAGCAAAGCCCGACAGGGGCCGCGCAATCACCCAAAGGCGGGTTTTCTCCCAAAAGGGCAGGAAACTGGTGGTAATATCGCGCATCGTGCCGCGTGGGATCACGGCATAGGCCTCGGTAAAGACCGCGCGATCTGTCAAAAGCTGTTCCTGCGGGGGATGGCCGCCTGTGGGGGCGAAATATTTGGGGCTCATAAAGGGCAACTCACATTGAAAACTGAGGCTATGATAGGCGCTTGTTGCGACGCTGTCGCACCCAAAAAGCACGAAGGCAGTTTTCGGGTTTCTTTGATAATCACAGCACTCTATTAGGCAATTTTTGCAGACTGCACCTTAGGCAAGCCGCCCATCTCAAGGATCAGATCAACGATCTTCTCCACGCCTTGCTCATTGCGCAATTGCGCCATCACGAAAGGCCGCCCTGCGCGTGCGCGGCTGGCATCAGCCTCCATCACCTCAAGCCGCGCCCCGACATAAGGCGCGAGATCAGTTTTGTTGATCACCAAGATATCCGAGCGTGTCAGTGCAGGCCCGCCTTTGCGCGGAATATCCTCGCCCGATGCCGTATCAATCACATAAATCGTCAAATCCGCCAATTCAGGGCTGAAGGTCGCCGATAGGTTATCGCCGCCGCTTTCGATCAACACGATCTCAAGGTCAGGGTGGCGCGCCTGCATTTGCGCAATTGCGGCCAAATTGATGCTGGCATCCTCGCGGATGGCCGTATGGGGGCACCCCCCCGTCTCAACCCCAATGATCCGATCAAGGGGCAGGATCTGCATCCGCATCAGCGCCTCTGCATCTTCTTGGGTGTAAATGTCATTGGTGATGACACCGATGGAAAACTGGGTTTTCAGACGCGCTGCGAGCCTTGCGGTCAGCGTGGTTTTACCCGCGCCAACAGGGCCACCGATCCCAATTCGAAGCGGGCCATTTGGGGAAAGATTGGTCATGATTGAAACATCCTCGCAGGGGCCAACCCGTGGTGTGCGGCGGCAATGTCAGAAAGAAAGGCGGTGCTGTGCAAATCATCCAAACTTGCGGTTTCAGCAATCGGGGCAAGGGCGGCAATCTGGGACGAAAGTCGCGCCAATATCCCTTGTGCCGCCACCTGCCCCAAGGGCATCAAGCGTTGCGCCGCAGCGACAAGATTTGCGAAGAACCCCTGAAGATAGAGGGCCGCCGCATCGGCGGGCGCAATCCCGCGCTGTGCGGCCACAAAGCCTAGCGCGATTGGCACAAACAGATCAGGCAGGCCCTCCTGCCCCCAAACATCGCGCATCAAGGCGCTGAAACTGGCCCCCATATTTTGCGCCTCGCGCAGACGGGGGGCCGCGAACTGCCATGCGCGGGCCTCATCTTGGAGTGCGATCAAGGTGTCATGCCCCTCGGCCTTAGCGCCAAGCCCGATCCAAATCGTATCATTGCGCCCCGTTCCATGATGCAGCAGGTCACATAACCAATCCTCAAGATCAGCGGCAGATGTGATCAGCCCGTCTTGAATGGCGGCCTCAATCCCATGACTAAAGGCAAAGCCCCCCACAGGGAACGCAGGCGAAACCCACTGCGCCAGTGTGATATAATCGGCATCAATGCGCATGGGGCATATGCGCGCTTGCGCCATGTTCATGGGCATGGGTGCGCCCATGACCATAGGCCCCACCCTCGGGGGTGAAGGGGCGGGTTTCTTCCACCAAATCCGCCCCAAGTTGCCCCAACATGTGTGCGATCACGGGGTCGCGGCGGATGATCAGACAGCCCTGCCCAATCTCGCAAGGGGTGTGGCGATTGCCAATGTGCCACGCGAGCCGCGCTAAGTTTTCACCACGGATGACCAACACCGCCTCAGGGGCGGCGCGCACCGCAATGCGGCGGCCATCGGTCAGCACCAAAACATCCCCCGCGTCCAGCGATGTGGTCTGCGCCAAAGCCAATAAAAACGCCCGTCCACCATCGCTGATGAGGCGCTTGCGGCGTAGAAACCGCGCCTCGTAGTCCAGCGTGATCGTGTCAAAGGAAAGGGCCACGCCCGTGACGGGCCCGCGCATCACCTCATGGCACAAGGGTAGATCAGTCATCCTTCCCCCCCTTTTTTCAGAATAGGAAATAGCGCTGTGCCATTGGCAGCACCTCGGCAGGTTCGCAGATCAACAATTCGCCATCTGCGCGCACCTCATAGGTTTCAGGGTCCACCTCGACCTTTGGGGTGGCGGTGTTCAGCTTCATATCTGCCTTGCCGATGGCGCGGGTGTTGCGCACAGCAAGGGTCGCTTTGGCAAGACCAAGCGCGGATTTGATGTCGCGCGATTGCGCGGCCTCGGATACGAAACTGACCGACCCCCGTTCAACCGAACGCCCATAAGCCCCCCACATGGGCCGCGAATAGACGGGCTGCGGGGTCGGGATTGAGGCATTGGGATCGCCCATTTGCGCCATGGCAATCGTGCCGCCGATTAAGACCATCTCAGGCTTGACCCCAAAAAAGGCAGGTGACCACAGCACCAGATCGGCGCGCTTGTCGACTTCAATCGAGCCAATCTCATGCGAAATTCCATGCGCAATGGCGGGGTTGATAGTGTATTTCGCGACATAGCGGCGGACGCGGAAATTGTCATTTTCGCCCGTCTCCTCGAGCAGGCGGCCGCGTTGTTTGCGCATCTTATCGGCGGTCTGCCATGTGCGGATGATCACTTCGCCCACCCGCCCCATTGCCTGACTGTCAGACGCAATGATCGAAAACGCGCCCATATCGTGCAGGATGTCTTCGGCGGCGATGGTTTCGCGGCGGATGCGGCTTTCGGCGAAGGCGATATCTTCGGGGATGGATTTGTCCAGATGGTGGCAGACCATCAACATATCTAGATGTTCCTCGACCGTATTCACTGTGAAGGGCCGTGTGGGGTTGGTCGAGGACGGGATCACATGGGCCTCGCCGCAGATTTTGATGATGTCAGGCGCATGACCGCCCCCCGCCCCTTCGGTATGAAAGGCATGGATCGTGCGGCCCTTCAGCGCCTTGATCGTATGTTCGACAAAGCCCGACTCGTTGAGCGTGTCGGTATGGATCATCACCTGCACATCCATCGCATCGGCCACGCTGAGGCAGCAATCAATCGCCGCGGGCGTGGTGCCCCAATCTTCGTGCAGTTTCAGCGCGCAAGCCCCGCCCAAAATCTGTTCCTCAAGGGCGGCGGGCAGGCTGGCATTGCCCTTGCCCGCGAAAGCAAGGTTCATGGGAAAGGCATCCGCCGCCTGCAACATCCGCCCCAAATGCCAAGGCCCAGGCGTGCAGGTGGTGGCAAGCGTCCCATGCGCTGGACCCGTGCCCCCGCCCAGCATCGTGGTCAGGCCCGAATGCAGCGCATCTTCGATTTGCTGCGGGCAGATGTAATGGATATGGCTGTCAAACCCGCCTGCGGTCAGGATGCGCCCCTCGCCCGCGATGATCTCGGTGCCTGCGCCGATGGGGATGGTGATATTGGGTTGCGTATCGGGATTGCCCGCCTTGCCGATGGCGGCGATGCGCCCGTCCTTCAGCCCAATATCCGCTTTATAAATCCCTGTGTAATCCACCACCAAGGCGTTGGTGATGACTGTGTCCATCACCCCTTCAGCGCGGGTCAGTTGCGATTGGCCCATGCCATCACGGATCACCTTACCGCCGCCGAATTTGACCTCCTCCCCATGGGGGCCTGTGAGATCACGCTCGACCTCGATAATCAAATCTGTATCGGCAAGGCGCAGTCGGTCGCCTGTGGTCGGCCCAAACATCCCTGCATGATCGCGGCGCGAAATTGAGGCAGGCATCACAAATCCCCCATGATTGCGGCGTTAAAGCCAAAGACCCTCCGCGCCCCAGAAATCGGGATCAGAGTGACCTCGCGGCGCTGACCGGGCTCGAACCGCACCGATGTGCCTGAGGCAATATCAAGGCGCATTCCGTGGGCGGCCACACGGTCAAACTCTAGCGCGGGGTTGGTTTCAGCGAAATGATAATGACTGCCCACTTGCACAGGCCTGTCGCCCGTATTGGCAACCATGACCGACACCGCCGCGGCACCCGCATTCAGGGTCAAATCCCCTTCTGCAACAAACACCTCGCCCGGGATCATTTCCGCTGCTCCGCAATGATCAAAGCGGCCAATCCAATTGCGCCAAGCGCGCCAAGCGCCACCGCCCAAGGTTCGACCCCATGCGGGTGAAGATGCAGACCGTCATGCGCAATTGCGGGGCCAGCAAGCATGAGGGACAGGGCGGAAAGGATCATATTTTTCATAAATTTATTCCTTTATGTTCAACGAATAGGGTTATGGACAGTGACCAGCTTTGTGCCATCGGGAAATGTGGCCTCGACCTGCACCTCGTGGATCATCTCAGCCACGCCTTCCATACATTGATCGCGCGTGATGACATGGCCGCCTGCCTGCATCAAATCCGCCACGCTGCGGCCATCACGGGCCCCTTCGACCACCGCATCGGTGATCAGCGCGATCGCCTCGGGATGGTTCAGCTTCACCCCCCGCGCAAGGCGGCGGCGGGCCACCTCAGCGGCCATCGAGATTAGCAGTTTATCTTTTTCACGGGGGGTGAGGTTCATCTCTTACAGGCTCCAAGAACGGGGAAGATCATGGGGGGACAAGGCGCACAAAACGGGCACCAAGGCGCGGCGCAGACCAAACCCATCTTCGGCAAGAATGCGCACGAGCAATAAATCCGCTTGCGGGGCTGAGACGGCAGCGGTTTGGGGCAACAGGGTGCGGATCATCTCAAGCTTGGCGCAGGCGTCAGGCGCAGCACATGTCACTGTGGAAAATCCCGCAGCACCCTGCCCGATGGCCGCACGCGCAAGATGGGCGTGAAGATCACCCTCCATCCGCAGCGCATCGCGATAGAGGGGGCGCCCTGCGCGGGTGATGCTGATGTGATCCTGCAGATAGCCCTCTCGCACCACCTCGCCCATCGCGGCGCGACCAAGGATAACGCTTTCGGCGGCCAATAGATACGCGTCTTCGGCCATCTCTACGCAGAGGCGCCGCCGCAGCGCGCCGCCATCAAACAAGATCACCTCTTGCGGCAGCCATGACAGCGCAGCCCCCGCTGCAATGGTTAACTGCGTGCTGACCTGACCACGGCCCGTTGCAGCGCGATAGATGCGTTCGGCCGATTGCGTGGTCAGGGTCAGATGCCCGCCCGCCACATCGCCCATAATAGCGAAGCGATCCCCGCCTGTGATGCCGCCTGCGGTGTTGATCATCACCGCCTCAACGGTGCCTTCGCGGCGCGGAAACAGCGCGCGCAATGATCCTTCGGCCCGAAAATTCTGTAATCGCCCCGAGGGCCCCAAGGCCACATGCAAAGCCCCCTTTGCACGCGGGGGGGCGCATGGTGGCGATATGGGCAAAGTTTCAGTCACGCGGAGGCGGCCTTGATGGTGGATTGCACGTCACGCCCACGATTTCCCTCTGGGGCAGCAAGGAAAAGAGGCGCGCTTGGCCCCAACTGGCCCCTGCGGATGATTGATTAAATTTTAATCGAAATTTTTATCCGCGCTCAAAAATAGCGCGAAATGAAAAGCCCCCACGGCGCGTGTCTGCGGGGGCCAAATCCCTCGGATCAGTTTGGCGCGCGCTCTGCCCATCCTGCAAAGATACGCTCAAGCGCCACAACCACATAGAACAGCAAGATACCAAGGGCGGCCAACATGAACAGCACCGCAAACATCAATGGATAATCTGCGCTAATTCGCCCTGAATCGAACAATGCCCCAAGGCCGCGACCATGCGGGCTGACGATTTCCATCAAATTTGTGCCAATAAAGGCCAAGGTGACGGCAACCTTCAACGCCCCAAAAAATTCGGGCAGGGTTTTTGGCAATGCGATTTTCCAGAAAATCGTGAATTTCGAGGCACCAAGCGCGCGCAAAATATCGCGATATTCAGGTTCTAGTGTGGACAATCCGATTGAGACAGAGACCGCAATCGGGAAAAACGAGATCATAAAGGCAATGAGCACGGTGTTGAAATCATGCTGACCCAGGAAGATCAGCGCCACAATCGGCACCACTGTCGCCTTGGGGATTGCGTTGAAGCCAACCAAGAGCGGGTATAACCCCTCGCGCGCGATGCGCGAAAAGCCCATGATCATCCCCAACCCTGTGCCAAACACCACAGCCAAGGCCAAACCCACCACTGTGCGCCAAAGCGTTTCCCACGAGGCCACAACGAATAACTCGCGGAATTGCCAAAATTTTGGGATCAAATCCGAAGGTGAAGCCATGCGATAATTGGGCAGTTGATAGAACCAGACCAACCATTCCCAGATGGCAATCACAGCCGCAATGAACAGGATCGGCACGCCGATTTTAAGAAACTTATCATTCATGCTGCGCCCTCCTGAGGAACGCGACCTTGCGCTAGTTGAATTTGGTGGCGCAGCACGGCCAGCATATCGACCGCTTTTTTGCTGTAGAGGTCTTCGAGACTGCGCTTGCCCTGCAAATCAACCTGCAAAATGTGCTGGGCATGGGCGGGACGACCCGAGAGAACCACCACTTGATCTGCCAAAAACACGCTTTCGCGCAGATCATGGGTGATCAACAGGCAGGTAAAGGGCTCTTCCGCGCGCAGATCATGCATGGTGCACCACAGGTCTTCGCGAGTGAAGGCATCAAGCGCACCAAAGGGTTCATCCAAGATCAGCACATCGGGCTTATGGATGATAGAGCGACACAAGGAGGCCCGTTGGCGCATTCCCCCTGAAAGCTCGGAGGGTTTCTTGCCCTCAAACCCTTTGAGCCCCACCAATTCCAACAAATGGCGCGCGCGGGCCTCGCCCTCGGCGCGGGTCATTGGGGTTTTGACAATCTCCAAGGGCAGAAGCACGTTTTCCAAAATCGTGCGCCATTCCAACAGAACGGGGTTTTGAAACGCCATCCCCACTGTGGGGCGTGGCCCTGTTACCTTTTGACCTGACAACCAGACCTCGCCTTGGTCAGGGCGCATCAGCCCCGACACCAATCGCGTCAGCGTGGATTTCCCACAGCCCGAAGGCCCAACCACCGCGCAAAATGAATGTTCTTCGATCTGCAAGGACAGATCATCAAGAACAGGCAAAGGCCCCGATGCCGTGCGATAGGTATGGGTGACCCCTTTTAATTCTATTTGAAACGCCATCTGTGCCTCTATCCTCGAAAAATTGGGCCAGCGAGATCAGGTCGCGCTGGCCCTTATTGTCTTATCGTTTGGCTTTATTGGGCCAAGCTGCGCTCCTCAGCGGGGGGCAGATAGGCATCGGTGAAATAAAGCGATGCGTCAGGCGCGTTTTGGAAATCGTAAACGATGGTCATCTGCTCAAGCGCCTCAGCCATGCGGGCAGGGTCAATATCGCCCATGCCGTTTTCAAGCGCATAAGCGGTTGCGATATTTGCATCGAGTGCCATTTGCAGACGCCGCGTTTCCAAATCAACATCGCCTGCGGGGTTGCGCGCAATTACGGCAGCCGCCCCTGCGGCAGGGTCAGCCAGAGCATCGCGCACACCATCAACAACCGCACCCAAGAACGCGGTCACAACCTCGGGGTTCGCGGCAGCGTAATCCGTGTTCACGATGATTGCGTTGCCATAAAGCTTTACGCCGTGATCCGCAAAAAGGATCGTGGTCAGATCATCCTCAGGCACGCCCAAACGTGCGGCGCTGAGATAGGAGCTAAAGTTGAAGCCCGTCACACTGTCCACTGTGCCTTCGGCCAAAGACGGCTCGCGCGTGGGGAAGCCAACAGGCTCGACCGTAATTGTGCTGACATCGATACCATTTACGGCTGCCAAAATCGGGAATTGCGCCCATGCCCCGTCAGGGGGCGGTGCACCAAGGGTAGAGCCTTCGAGATCTTCAATCCCGTTAATCCCAAGGCTTTTACGACCCACAATCGAGAAAGGTGGGCTGTCATAGATCATCATAACGGCAGTCACAGGGGCGCCAGGGTTTTGATCTAGGAAGCGGATCAATGAGTTGATATCAGCAAACCCAATGGGAAATGCACCCGTGGCAACCTTAGGGATCGCATCGAGCGACCCTTCACCTGCAGAAATCTCAACATCAAGGCCTGCATCTGCGAAATGGCCATTATCAATTGCCAAGAAGTAAGGTGCAGATGGCCCCTCAAACCGCCAATCGAGCGTAAAGGGGATGTCGGTTTGGGCGAAGGCAGGGGTGGTTGCAATCATCCCTGCGGCGATCAGTGGTAGTGTTTTATGAAGCACGGCTTATTCTCCAATCCAATGCGGCACTGTGAGGCCACCTCATGATCCCACCCGCCTGCGGTCAATCCGCGGCATGGGCAAGACGGCGCGCCATGACGAAGGCCTGTTAAAGATTAGGCAGATCCAGAAATTTTGCCTAGAAAAAAAGCAAACCGCGAAGCTGATAGATGAAGAATTTGTAAAATCTCCTTAAATTTTTCTCCAATTGCCAAGCGAACCCCAAGCCCCTAGCGTGGCAGTCGCGTGAGAGCCGAAAAAGAAAATAACCCAAATGAACCAAGATAATTTTGTGATCTCTGCCCCCCCGCACCCCATGATTCCCGTGGAGGGAGGGGGCGTATTTCCAGTCCGCCGTGTGTATTGCATCGGGCGCAATTATGCCGCCCATGCGATTGAAATGGGTCATGATCCCGACCGCGAGCCGCCGTTCTTCTTTCAGAAAAATCCAGATAGCTTGGATGCGTCCGGCGAGATGCCCTACCCTGTTGGCACATCTGACTTGCATCATGAGATCGAAATGATGGTGGCGCTGAAATCAGGCGGGCGCGATATCGCACTTGAAGATGCGCTGTCCCATGTATGGGGCTATGGCGTGGCGCTTGATATGACACGGCGCGATTTGCAGGGCGAGGCCAAGAAATTAGGCCGCCCTTGGGAGATCGGTAAATCCTTTGAGCACTCCGCCCCCATAAGCCCACTTTTGCCCGTATCCCAAGTGGGCCATCCCAGCACAGGAGAGATCACGCTGCATGTGAATGGGGCGCTGCGCCAAGAGGGGGATTTGGCGCAAATGATTTGGAAAACGCCTGAAATCATCCGCTATCTGTCGCAATATTTTGAATTGGCGGCAGGGGATGTGATCCTGACGGGCACGCCTGCGGGGGTTGGCCCCGTGGCGCGCGGCGATGTGATGGAAGGAAAGGTTGCAGGTCTGGGCACATTGAGCGTCCGCGTGACCTGAACCTGCAAGCAGGGGAGAAGATAAAATGAGCGTCATCACACTGGGACTCATCATGGGCATCTGTGGCACTGTTGCGATGGATATCTGGGCGGTGATCCTGACACGGATTGCGGGCATCCCTACGCCCAATTGGGGCAATGTGGGCCGTTGGGTTGCCCATTTGGGGCGCGGGACAGTGTTTCACGCTGATATCAATACCAGCGCCCCTGTGGCCCGCGAACGAATGATTGGTTGGGTTTTCCACTATGCGGTCGGTGCGGTCTATGGCGCGCTGTTTTTGGGGATCATGGGCCAAGCGTGGTTAAGCGCGCCCAATTTCCTGCCGCTTTGGATTTTCTCGATCCTGACCATCGGGGCGGGATGGTTTTTGTTGCATCCTGGCCTCGGGCTTGGATGGGCGCTTGCGAAAACCGCCGCCCCATGGAAGGGGCGGGTTTTAGGCCTTATGGCCCACACTGTCTTTGGCCTTGGAATGTGGGTGGGCGCGGTGGCGCTTGGTTAACGATGCGCGTGGATATAGCGCAACAGGCTTGCGGTAGAGGGGTCTAACCCCTCTGCCCCCGCCGCGCCCTCAACGGCGGGTTGCAGGGCCAAAGCCAGTTCTTTGCCCAATTCCACACCCCATTGGTCATAGGAATTGATCCCCAAGATCACCCCTTCCACAAAAACCCGATGCTCATAAAGGGCGATGATCTGCCCCAATGTGAACGGGGTCAGGCGCGGATAGATCAGCGTGGTTGACGGACGATTGCCCGTGAAAACGCGATGCCGCGCTTGGCGTTCCAATTCCGCACCAGACAGGCCTTTTGCAGCCATCATGCCGCGCGCCACCTCAAGGCTACGGCCCTGCATCAAGGCCTGAGATTGCGCCAAGCAATTCGACAAGAGCAAGGTATGGTGATGCGCCAATTCAGGCTCATGCCCTGCGGCGGCCACCATAAATTCGCACGGAACAACACGCGTGCCCTGATGGATCAGCTGATAAAACGCGTGTTGCCCATTCGTGCCCGGCTCCCCCCAAACAATCGGGCCTGAATGATAGGGCAAATCCTGCCCGTCCATAGACACGCCCTTGCCGTTCGATTCCATTTCCAATTGCTGCAAATAGGCGGGCAGACGCGACAGGCGTTGGTCATAGGGCAACACCGCGCGGGTCGCATGACCGCAAACCTGATTGTGCCACAGCCCGATCAAGGCCAATAATACCGGCATATTCTCGGGAAGATCAGCCTCGCGGAAATGGGCATCCATGGCCGCCGCACCCGCGAGGAATGCCTCAAACTGTTTTGGCCCAATGGCCAGCATCACCCCAAGGCCAATTGGCCCCCAGAGGGAATAGCGCCCACCGACCCAATCCTCGAACCCAAACACGCGGGACGGATCAATACCATAGGCCGCTGTTTTATCCGTTGCAGAGGACAAGGCCACGAATTGCGCGGCAGGCTCACTGACCGCATGCGCCATCCAATCGCGCGCCGTTTGCGCATTGGTCATGGTTTCAATCGTGGTAAAGGTTTTCGAGGCAACAATGACCAAAGTTGTTCTTGGATCAAGCCCTTGCAGCGTGTCGTTGATATGTGCCCCATCCACGTTTGACACATAATGCACCCGCGGCCCATCGTGATAAGGTGCCAGCGCAAGCGTGGCCATCGCGGGGCCCAGATCAGACCCGCCAATCCCGATATTGATCACATCCGTGATCTTGCCGCCCTGCCCCTGATAGCGGCCTGCGCGCAGATCATCGGCGAACAGTGCCATACGGGCGCGGGTTTCTTGAACGGCAGGCAGAACATCCACCCCATCCACCATGATCGGGCCAGAGGGCGCACGCAAGGCGGTATGCAGCACCGCGCGACCTTCGGTTTCATTGATCTTTTCGCCCGCGAACATCGCCGTGCGTTTTTCTTCGACATTCGCCTTGCGGGCTAATTCCACCAAGAGTGACAGCACCTCATTGGTGATATGTGTCTTAGAAAAATCGAACATCATATCGCCCGTCTTGGCCGAAAACCGCGTAGCGCGGGCAGGATCATTATCAAAAAGCTGCGACATAGGGGTGCTGCGCAGGTGATCCCACGCGGTGGAAAGCTCTGTCCAGATGGTCATGATTTACTCAGCCCAATGAATGGTGGCGGTCTTTAAAACAGTGGCAATTGGTGCTTGATCTTCAGGCAAGTCTGCGGCCCGCTCAAGTGCCGCGCGCTTTTCACGCCCTGTGATCAAGATATGGCAATGCAGCGCGGCTTTCAGCACAGGGGCGGTCAAGGTGATCCGCGGCTCGCCCGCGTTTGCGGCCCGCATCGCCATCAGGGGCGGCGCATCTGCGCTGAGGGCTGCGTTGAGATTATCCCCATCGGGAAAAAGGCTTGCGGTATGCATATCTGCGCCCATCCCCAACAGCAAAACCGTGATCGGCAAATGCGGCAACAGCCCGTCTGTCAGATCGGGGATGCCCTCCTCTGGCGTGTTGGCGCCGTTAAATAGGGGTATTAACTTTGCCTCCGATGCCTTTGATTGTAATAGTTTTTCTTTCAAAAGCCTTGTGTTAGAGCGCGGGCTATCCTCGCCAAGCCAGCGTTCATCATTGAGAAAGACTGCAATATCACGCCACGCCAAATCCACTTCGGCCAAGGTTTTGAACACAGGGCCCGGTGTCGTGCCGCCCGGAACGCAGAGCGAGGCGCGCCCCGCCACGCGCAAGGCCTGCCCTAATTCCGAGGCGGTACGATCCGCCAAGGACATCATCAATAAATCGCGGTCGGGATAGGTGATCAATTCCATGGGATCAGCCCACCTCACGCCAACGGCGCCCATCGCGATGCAACAACATCAGCGCATCTTCTGGCCCTGTGCTAAAGGCCTGATAGGGCACGGGGCGTTCATTGCGCGATTGCCACCCTTGGATGATTGGATCCGTCCAACGCCAAGCTGCCTCAACCTCATCGCCGCGCATGAACAGCGTTTGATTGCCACGGATCACATCCATGATCAGCCGCTCATAGGCATCGGGTGCATCGGCCGCATCCGCCCCAAGCGCCTCGGCAAAGGTCATATCAAGCGGCACATCGACCAAACGCATCCCCCCTGGGCCTGGCTCTTTGATCGTGACGCTGAGATCAATGCCCTCATCAGGTTGCAGGCGAATAGACAAAACATTGGGCTTCGTCCCTGCATCCTCATCAAAAATGGAATGGGGCGGCTCTTTGAAATGGATCACAATCTCGGACATCCGCGCGCGCATCCGTTTGCCTGTGCGCAAATAGAATGGCGTGCCATTCCAACGCCAATTGGCGATATGCACCTTCATGGCCACAAAACTTTCTGTGCGGCTTTTGGGGTCTTCGACATCGTCCAAATAAGACGCGGTCTTATCGCCTGCTTTATACTGGCCGCGCACAATATCCTCGGGGCGCACAGGATCAAGCGCGCGGATCACCTTAAGCTTTTCATCGCGCACGGCGTCAGGGTCAAAATGATTGGGCGGCTCCATCGCGGTCAAACACAGAAGCTGCATCAAATGGTTTTGCACCATATCACGCATCGCGCCTGATTTATCGTAATAGCCCCCCCGCCCGCCAACACCGACCTCTTCGGCCACAGTGATTTGCACATTGTCGACATATTGGGCGTTCCACAGCGGCTCGAACAGGATATTCGCAAAGCGGATCGCCATCAGATTTTGCACCGTTTCTTTACCCAAATAATGGTCGATGCGGTAAATCTGGCTTTCGTCAAAATGCTCGGCCAGTGTTGCGTTCAAGGCCTTGGCGGTGGCCAGATCATGACCAAAGGGCTTTTCCACCACAATCCGCGCATCAGAGCGCGCAACTTTATGGGTGTGCAGACGTTCGGCCAGATCGCCAAACAAGGCTGGCGCGACCGAGAAATAAAAGGCCTGCACGACACCATCGCGCATTGTGCCCTCGAGATCGGCCCATCCATCCGTGCCGCGCGCATCAATGGCAACATAGCTCAAACGCTGTAAAAACGCGGCAAGGCTGGTTTCATCGCGTCTGGCTTCGGGGGTAAATTCGGCAATAGCCGCGCGGACAAAATCACGAAAGGCAGCATCATCTTGGGATGTGCGCGCCGCGCCGATGATCCGCGCCTCGGGCGGCATTTGCCCGTCATGAAAGCGCCGATAAAGTCCAGGCAGGATTTTGCGCCGCGCCAGATCCCCTGTCGCCCCAAAAATTACCAGATCAAAATCTTCAACTGGAATGACGCGCGAAACCATTTTCTCTCCTTTGCCCTGCATCTGACCCAAATTCTTTGGGAAATTCACAGGTTATTGCCGCCTTTGGCCGCGATTTACGTTAGCGCTAACGAAAGCTGAGGCGGGCTTAGCCAATCTCGAACCCAAAGTCTAGCAGAGCCTGACGATTTGGCAAAGCGGCGGGGCAGATTTTCACGTGCTGTGGCACGGCGTAAAATGAAAAAGGCTCAAGCGGCCTCCCCTCCGCTTGAGCCTCAACGCGACGTGAAACTCCCTTTCGGGGCTCGCGCGTATTCAATGTGCCTGCGACACTTTATCATTTGCAACGATCCGTCAAGAGTTTTGTCACACTCATGTCACCTGGCTTTGGCTTGACCTTTTCCGCCCTGTCGGGCATCGCCTCTGGCATTGGGGCGATATTAGGATAAATGCGATGCTGCGCGGGCTCTATAATTGGACAATGGGTTTGGCGGGTCATCGACACGCCCTGTGGGCCTTGGCGATTGTGTCCTTTGCGGAAAGTTCAATCTTTCCCATTCCCCCAGATATTTTGATGATCCCAATGCTCCTTGCGCGGCCCAATCGGGCTTTTTTAATTGCCTCTGTCTGCTTAATCGCCTCAGTTTTGGGGGGGATTGCAGGCTATGCGATTGGGGCGCTGTTCTATGACCAAATCGGCGCGCCGATTTTGGCGGCCCTTGGCAAGGCCGATGCAATGGCCGAGTTTAACGCGCGCTTCAATGATCTTGGCTTTTGGCCCGTATTGATCGCGGGGCTAACCCCCTTCCCCTATAAGGTCATCACCATCATGTCGGGGTGGACAGGCCTGCCTTTGGGGACATTCATTGTCACCTCGATCATCGCGCGGGGGATTCGCTTCTTTGTCATCGCGGCATTGCTGCGCCAATTCGGTGCCCCTTTACGCGATTTCATCGAGCGCCGTCTGGGGCTGATGTTTACATTGTTCATCGTCATCTTGCTTGGCGGGTTTTATGCTGTGAGGTTCATGGGATGATGCGGGATCTGGATTTGCCAAAATTATCGGCCCTCGCGGGTCTTGGGTCTGCCGCGACATTGGCGGGCGCTTTTGGGTTTCAGTATCTTGGCGGGCTTGCGCCCTGCGCCATGTGCCTGTGGCAACGATGGCCCCATGCGGGCGCTGCACTGGGTGCGCTGTTCATCGTAATCATTGCCGCCATTGCCCCCAAATTGGCGCGCGGTTTGACCCTGATCGGGGCGGGCGCGATGCTGATGAATGCAGGGATCGCGCTGTATCACACAGGGGTTGAGCGCGGGTGGTGGCAAGGCCCCACCTCCTGCACGGGGGGCGCAGAAGATATTCTGTCGCTTTCGGCGAATGAGCTGCTGTCAACAGACACCGCGCCTGCGATTGTTATGTGTGACGAGGTGGCATGGGCCTTTGCGGGCCTGTCGATGGCCTCATGGAATGGCCTGATTTGCTTGGCCCTATTCCTAATCTGGGCCAAGGCCGCAGCGGCCAAACTGTAGCCCCACGCCTGTCCCGCGGGCTAGGGATAGGAAATCTCCTCAACGACATTGCGCCATGACCCGTCAGAAATCAGCCGCCGATGTGCAAAACGCACAGAATGCAACGGCGCCTCAATCTCGCGCTTCCAGAAATCAATAAAGCCGAAAATGCGCGGATAATCTGGTGCGAGATCGTAATCCTGCCAGATGAACACGTTGATAACATTACGAAAATCAGGCATCCGATAGTAAAATTCCGCCGTGGTCAGCCCATACCCCTCAAGCATCAGCCCCGTTGCGGTTTCATCACTGTTGCGAGACCCCCAAGTCATCTGCACCTACCCTTGCTTGGTTCATGGTGCCTGATGATTGCAAATGCAAATTAAAAGTCAACAAAAACAATGCATTAGCAGCATATTGCTGCGGCTGACAACAGGCGGCAGGCGGTAAGCGCCCAATTCACCTGACAGGAGCATTGCGCCCTATATCGCGGGGGTCTATAGTGTTGAATAACAAAATATAGCTGTGCCAAGGGGTGCAGCATATCATCGCAGAACAAGATCGAAAAGACAGCAGGCCCGCACAGTGACAGATACGCCCGAAACCCCCGAGAATGACCCCGCCACGCCCCCCGCGCGGCACCCGCATTCTGGCCCTTCGATTGATATCGCCGATGAGATGAAAACATCCTTCATCGATTATGCGATGTCGGTGATCATCAGCCGCGCGATCCCCGATTTGCGCGATGGCCTCAAACCTGTGCATCGCCGCATTTTGTTTGCGATGCATGAAACGGGCAACACGCATGAAAAGGCCTATCGGAAATCTGCGCGCCCCGTGGGCGATGTGATGGGCCAATATCACCCGCATGGCGACAGTGCGATCTATGACGCGCTTGTGCGGATGGCGCAGCCCTTTTCGATGTCCCTGCCCCTGCTAGATGGTCAGGGCAATTTCGGCTCTATGGATGGCGATAACCCCGCCGCCATGCGCTATACCGAAGTGCGCATGGACAAACCCGCCGCCTATCTTTTGGCCGATATCGACAAGGACACGGTCACTTTCCAAGACAATTATGATGGCAAGCAAAAGGAACCCACCGTTCTGCCTGCGCGCTTTCCCAATATGTTGGTCAATGGTGCGGGCGGCATTGCGGTTGGCATGGCCACCAATATCCCACCCCATAATTTGGGCGAGGTGATTGATGCCTGTCAGGCCTTGATCCAAGATCCCGACCTCAGTTCGGAACAGTTAATCGAGTTTATCCCTGCCCCCGATTTTCCCACAGGCGGGATCATCTTGGGCCGCTCTGGCGCAAGGCGGGCCTATACCGAGGGACGCGGCAGCGTGGTCATTCGCGCGCGCACCCATGTTGAGGAAATCCGCAAAGACCGCTTTGCCATCATTATTGATGAGATCCCCTATCAGGTGAACAAGGCCTCGATGATCGAACGCATTGCAGAATTGGTGCGCGAGAAAAAGGTCGAAGGCATCTCAGGCGTGGCGGACGAATCTGATCGCAACGGCGTGCGCGTTGTGATCGAGTTGAAACGCGATGCCACCCCTGATGTGGTGCTGAACCAATTGTTCCGCTTTAGCCAGATGCAGACCTCCTTTGGCTGCAATATGTTGGCGCTGAATGGCGGGCGGCCCGAGCAGTTGGATTTACGGGGCTTTTTGACCGCCTTTATCGCCTTCCGCGAGGAGGTCGTGGCGCGCCGCACCGCGTTTGAGTTGAACAAAGCACGCGAACGCAGTCACATTCTGTGTGGTTTGGCGGTTGCCGTCTCCAATGTCGATGAGGTTGTGGCCACGATCCGCGCCTCCGCAGATGCGGCCGCGGCGCGCGAAGCCTTGATGACACGGCGCTGGCCTGCGGCGGATATTGCCGCCTATATCCGTCTGATTGACGACCCGACCCATACGATGAACGAGGACGGCACCTATAACCTCTCCGAGGCGCAGGCGCGCGCGATTTTGGAACTACGCCTGCAACGCCTGACCCAGATTGGCGTAAAGGAAGTGACGGATGAGTTGGAGGAACTCGCAGGTAAGATCAAAGAATATCTTGCCATCCTCGCCAGCCGTGATCGGATCATGGCGATCATCTCGGAAGAATTGGCCGAGGTGAAAACAGCCTTCGCCGTGCCGCGCCGCACCGAGATTGTCGATTGGTCTGGCGACATGGATGACGAAGACCTGATCGAACGCGAAGACATGGTCGTGACCGTCACCGCAGGTGGCTATATCAAGCGCACGGCCTTGGCTGAATTCCGCGCACAAAAACGCGGCGGCAAAGGGCTATCGGGCGGCAGCCTCAAGGAAGACGATGTCGTAACATCGCTCTTTGTGGCTAATACCCACACCCAGCTTTTGTTCTTCACCACAGATGGGATGGTCTACAAGCTCAAGACATGGCGTTTGCCGCTTGGCAGCCGCACATCAAAAGGCAAGGCCATTGTGAATATCCTGCCCATTCCTGTGGGGGTTACGATTGCGGCGATCATGCCCGTTGACCGCCCCGAGGAAGATTGGGGCGATCTACAAATCATCTTTGCCACATCCGCAGGCGATGTGCGCCGCAACCAATTGTCGGATTTCACCAATGTGAAATCAAACGGCAAGATTGCAATGAAATTGCCCGAAGATGGGTCAGTCAGCCTCGTGAATGCGCGCATCTGCACCGAGGAATACGATGTGATGTTGGTCACCGAAGGGGGTCGCGCGATCCGCTTCTCTTGCACCGATGTCCGCGTCTTTAAGGGCCGCGACAGCACAGGCGTGCGCGGCATCCGTTTGGGTGATGGGGAATCTGTGGTTTCTATGGCCGTGATCCGCCATTTCACCGCTGACCCTGCTGAGCGCGCCGCCTATCTCAAAAAGCGCCGCGCCTTGGCAGGTGCGCCCGAAGATGAGGTTGAAACGGACGAGGATGAGGGCGTGGTGGCCGAAAGCACCCTTAGCCCTGAACGCTTTGCCGAAATGCGTGCCTCAGAGGATTTGATCCTAACCATCACAGAAAGCGGGTCTGGAAAATTATCTTCAAGCCATGATTACCCTGTCAGGGGCCGTGGCGGCATGGGGGTTATGGCCATCGACAAGGCGATGCGCGGCGGGCCATTGGTGGCAGCCTTCCCTGTCGAGATGACCGATCAGATCATGCTCGCCTCATCAACGGGTCAATCTATTCGCGTGCCTGTTGAGGGCATCTCATTCCGCTCACGCTCGGCAGGTGGGGTGAAGGTGTTTAACACCAAGGCAGGCGAAACCGTTGTGTCAGTCGCGCGCATCGTTGAAGGTGATGACGAGGACACCGCCACGGCGGATGCAGATGCGGCCGAGGCCAACGCAGACACCTAAATCTCAGGCCCGCTCAAACCAAAAATTTACGACCCACATCAAGGGCCGCACCGCCAAGGCGCGTGCGGCCCTTAAGATTTTAGATAAATTGCAGCCATTAACCATATGATAAAATTCATATATATTTTTCTTCACCATGCGCCATTTGCAAAGGAACCTTTGTTGAAAGCGCGTTCTGATGGCTGCACCAATCTCGCAATTTTGCCTTTGCCTCGGTCTGGCCTCTTTGGCTGCGGATATGGCACACGCCAATAATTTGGGCCTGCGTGCCGCAACGCTTGGGCTTAACAGCACTGGTGCTGACCAAAATGGGGCGCATCTCAATCTTGATTACGCGATTACCGCGCATCACGGGTTTGAGGTGAATTTTGATCTGGCGGATACCGAAATCGGCACCATTGGCACCGTTCGGGCAGGCCTACACCTCAGCCCCGCCGCTGATCGGGGCTATGGTCTTTTTGCCTATTAGGCCGATCTCAACAATGAAAGCAGACGCTGGGGTGGGATTGGCATTCAAGGGCGCCGTGCAATTGCAGGGCTTACGTTAGGGGCTTATGGCGGGTTTGGCCTGCGCGACAGCGCCATGGCGACACGCCCCCTTGGGGATGCAGATGTGCTTTTTGTAGGTGGTGAGATCCGTCTTGATCTAGGCCCCTCATGGCAGGGCTTTGCGCAAATCGGACTTGCCGAATTTGACGAATTGCGCCTGTCCACAACTCAGATCACTGGCGAAATTGGTGTGCAATGGCTGGATCACAGCGGTGCAGTTGCGGTGACGGCAAGCTATGGTTTTGAAGAATTCTCCAACCCCGCTTTGCGCGATAGAGGCCAGTTCCGTCTTGGGGTCGAGATCGCCTTGGGAAAACGCCCTGTTTACACGCCCCTGCCCTTTGCAGACCCATTCCTGCCTGTGGTGGCTCGCGGCCTGTAACGCCTCCCAAAAAACCCGTTTCACCCTGCCCCGCTTTTGATCTAAGAAGCGCCCATGTTAGATAACGCGCTTCACATCATTGGCGGCGGCATGGCGGGCTCTGAGGCCGCTTGGCAGGCCGCAGAGCTTGGTCAACAGGTCGTCATCCATGAGATGCGCCCAAAGATTGGCACATTTGCCCATCAAACTGGGCATTTGGCGGAAATGGTATGTTCCAACTCCTTCCGCTCGGATGATCACGAACAAAACGCGGTCGGCCTTTTGCATTGGGAAATGCGCGCGGCAGGTGGCCTCATTATGGAAATGGCCTATCACCACCGCCTGCCAGCAGGGGGCGCATTGGCGGTGGATCGTGATGCTTTTGCCCAAGCCGTCACAGCGCGGCTGCACGCGCATCCCAACATTACGATTGAGGAAGGCGAAATCAGCACCCTGCCCGAAACAGGCCATTGGATCATAGCAACAGGCCCGTTGACATCAGGCGCGTTGGCACAGGCCATTGCCCAAGAGGCAGGTCAAGACAGCCTTGCCTTTTTCGATGCCATCGCCCCCATCGTTTATGCCGAGAGTATCGACATGTCGCGGGCGTGGATGCAGTCGCGCTACGACAAGGGCGAAACCGAGGAAGAGCAGCGCGCTTATCTAAACTGCCCCATGACGCGCGACCAGTATGAGGCCTTTATCGATGCCCTGCTGGCTGCCGAAAAAACCGAGTTTCACGAAGGCGAAACGGCGGGCTATTTCGATGGATGCCTGCCGATTGAGGTTATGGCAGAACGGGGCCGCGAAACCCTGCGCCACGGGCCTATGAAACCTGTGGGCTTAACCAACCCGCATCAGCCCGATGTGAAACCTTGGGCTGTGGTGCAGCTGCGCCGCGACAATAAACTGGGCACGCTTTACAATATCGTGGGCTTTCAAACCAAAATGAAATACGGCGCACAGACCGAAGTGTTGCGTATGATCCCGGGTTTGGAGGAGGCACGATTTGCTCGTCTTGGCGGCATTCATCGCAACACCTTCATCAATTCCCCCACGCTTCTCGATGCGCAAATGCGGTTGAAATCCATGCCGCATATCCGTTTTGCGGGCCAAATCACGGGGGTTGAGGGCTATGTTGAATCGGCGGCAATGGGGCTGCTTGCGGGGCGCTACGCGGTGGTAGAATTACGCGGCCTCACCCCGCCCGATTTGCCCAATACCACCGCGATGGGGGCCTTGATCCATCACGTCACAGGCGGGGCGGAGGCGAAAACCTTTCAGCCGATGAATGTGAATTTCGGTCTTTTTCCCCCGGTCGAAGGCCTGAAATCGGGGCGGCGTGGACGCAAAGACCGCTATAAGGCCTATACGGATCGCGCCAAGACCGATTGGCGCGCATGGCTTGATGCCTTCCCTGCCTAAGGGCTGTGTCACCCGATTTGCCCCGTCCCCCACGGGGCCTTTGCATTTGGGCCATGCCTATAGTGCGTGTCTGGCCCATGACATGGCGCGAATGACGCAGGGGCAATTTCTGCTCAGGATTGAGGATATCGACCAATCCCGCGCCCGCCCGCAATGGGAGGCGCAAATTTATGATGATCTGACATGGTTGGGGCTGTCTTGGCCCCTGCCCGCGATGCGGCAATCCGAGCAGATGGCCCGCTATCGCGCCGCTTTGGATCAATTGGCGCAACAGGGCCTGATTTATCGCTGCACCTGCCGCAGGCGGGATATCGAGGCGGCCAGTGCCGCCCCGCAGGAAGGGGCCCCCACATTCGGGCCAGATGGGCGCATCTATCCTGGCACCTGTCGCGGCCAGTCTGTGACCAGTGTCGCCGAGGCCGAAGGGGCGGCCTTACGCCTTGATCTGGCGCGCGCCTTCGAGCGCCTTGCGCAAATGCGTTTCACAGAAACAGGGCCGCGCCATCAGGGGCGGCATGAGATCACGCGCGATACCGCGCTGGCCCATATTGGCGACCCTGTATTGGCGCGGCCAGACATGGGCAGCTCTTACCACCTCAGCGTGGTGGTTGATGACGCGGCCCAAGGCGTAACCCATGTCATTCGCGGTGAAGATTTATTTGAGGCAACCGCAATCCATGTGATTTTGCAAAATCTGTTGGCCTACCCCGTGCCGCAATATCATCATCACGCCTTGATCCGTGATGAGCAGGGCAAACGTCTGGCCAAGCGCGATGATGCGCGCGCTATTGCCCTTTATCGGGATGCAGGAAAAACCCCTGCTGATATTCGTGCAATGGTCGGGCTTTAGCCCTCGGGTTGCATCAATTCGACCTCGTCCCCCTCGCGGATCGCGGTGTAAAAGCAACTGCGGCGATTGGTGTGGCAGGCAGGCCCCGTTTGCCGAACCACGAGCAAAAGACAATCGCGGTCACAATCCACACGCAGATCAACAAGATCCTGCACATGGCCCGAGCTTTCACCCTTAACCCAAAAGGCCGCGCGCGAGCGGCTCCAATAGGTGACTTTGCCTGTTTCTAGGGTTTTTACGAGAGAGGCGCGGTTCATCCATGCCATCATCAGCACATCGCCCGTCTCGGCGCATTGCGCAATCGCAGGGATCAGACCCGCCTCATTATAGCGCAGGCTATCTGGGTCAAATTCCGCAGCACCCGTCATTTCCACATCCCGCCCTTTCCAAATGGTCATATTCACACTAGCTCTTGGGGGGAGATCATGGAAGGGGCCGAGACGCGCATGGCTGAGATGAGCGACACAAAATCCGATTTGGTGCAGCTATATTCGCAGCGAATTCTGGCATTGGCGGCGGATATTCCGCATCACGGGCGGCTTGAGGCGCCTCAGGCCAGTGTAAAGCGGCGCGCCCCGCTCTGCGGATCAACCGTTACAGTGGATTTGGATGTCGCCGAGGGGCGGATCAGCCGCTTTGCCCAAGATGTAAAGGCCTGCGCGCTCGGTCAGGCCTCCGCGGCATTGATGGGTGCCCATATTCTGGGCCGCAGCCGCGCCGAAATTGCCGCCGCCCGAGACGCGCTTGCCGCCATGCTCAAAGGTGAGGGGAACGGGCCAGAGGCCCCATTTGAGGGTTATGAGGTGCTGACCCCCGCCCGCGATTATCGCAATCGCCACGCCTCTATCATGCTGTCACTCGAAGCGACCCTTGAGGCGATAGAGCGCGCCGAAGATCCCTAAAAAAACGCCCCTGCAGGGCAATGCAAAGGGGCGGTCATAGTGATGCGGTGTATCGTTTCAAACGTGCGATTGGGGGATCGCGCGGCCTATCGGCATTGGGGACAGATCCGAGGCAAGGATCATGATGCCAAGGGGGCGCATACCCCCGAAACCTGAACCGCAGGCAGAAAACTTAGAAAAATTGCGGCAGATGCAGCAGCCCCATCGCCAAAACAACAAGGGACATCGCCCCGCACAGATCGGCCAAAAGCGTGGTGGATGAACGCGTGATAATCGTTTTTACATCTGACAACATGGGTCATCTCCCGTTAATGTTGCCTGATTGTTCTCATACCCTGACGCGAATCGTCAAGAACTTTTTAAGAACATTTGTGAACAAAACGGGTCAGCCCGCCGAAATCAGGCGAATAGCCTTATCTTGCTCAAGCAACCATAACAGGGTGCGTGCGGCCTGACCGCGCGGCCCCTCTAGCGATGGATCAAGCGCCAAAAGCGCGCGCGCATCGCTTTGCGCCATCGCCATCAAGCCGCCATGTTGTTCCAGATCGGCCACGCGAAACCGCGGCAGACCAGATTGCGCCGTGCCAATCACATCGCCTGCGCCGCGAATGGCCAAATCTTCTTCTGCGATGACAAAGCCATCGTCCGTATCGCGCAGGACATGCAAACGGCGCTTGGCCGCTTCTGTCAGGCCATTGCGATAAAGCAGCACACAAGTCGATGCACGGCTGCCGCGCCCCACCCGCCCCCGCAATTGATGGAGCTGCGCCATGCCAAAAAGATCGGCCTGTTCAATCACCATAATGCTGGCATTTGGCACATCCACCCCCACCTCAACCACCGTGGTGGCCACCAGAACCTTGGTGCGATTTTCATTGAATTCGGTCATGGCCGCATCTTTTTCAGGGCTGCTCATTTGCCCATGGACAAGGCCCACCACCCCCTCGCCCAGTCGTGCGCGCAAGGATTTAAAGCGTTCTTCAGCGGCGGTGGCCTCGTAAACTTCGGATTCCTCAACCAATGGGCAAATCCAATAGGCTTGCTGACCCTCTGCCACCGCCTTTTGCAGATGTGCCACCACCTCATCCATCCGCGCCTCGGACACCAAGGCCGTGGTGATCTTTTGACGATTGGCGGGTTTTTCATCCAAGATCGACAGATCCATATCGCCATATTGCGCAAGGCTCAGCGTGCGGGGAATGGGCGTGGCCGTCATCACCAACATATCCGCCAAAGCGCCCTTTTCCCCCAATCGCAGGCGTTCGCGCACGCCAAAGCGGTGCTGCTCGTCCACAATCGCCAAACGCAGATCGGCAAATTCAACATCCTCTTGAAACACGGCATGAGTGCCGACCAAGATCGCGATATCGCCGCGCGCAAGGGCGGCCAGTTTTGCGGCCCGCTCGCGCCCCTTATCCGCCCCAGTGAGAACCTCAAGCACGACACCTGCCGCTTCGGCCAACGGGCGCAGATTGGCGGCGTGCTGTTGCGCAAGGATCGAGGTGGGCGCCATCATCACCCCCTGCCCACCCGCCTCGACCGCAGCCAAAAGCGCCATCAAGGCAACAAGGGTTTTGCCCGCCCCAACATCGCCCTGCAACAGGCGGCTCATCCGTTCAGGCGCGGCCATATCGGCCACGATTTCCGCAATCGCGCGGGTCTGTGCGCCCGTGGGGCTGTAGGGCAAGCTTTGCAGAACCTTGGCCCGCAGCGCACCATCACCATGGCTGATCCGCCCTTTGCGCCGCTTGGCCCGCGCCCGCGCAAGGGCAAGGGTCAATTGATGGGCAAACAATTCGTCATAGGCTAGACGCAGCCGTGGCTTGGCATTGGGGGCGGCCTCACTGGGCGATTGCACATGGTGCTGTGCCCGCATCGCAGTGGCCCAATCGGGCCACCCCTCGCGCGCCTTGAGGGCGGGATCAATCCATTCGGGCAGGTCAGGCACGGCTTGCACGGCATCAGCAATCGCGCGCGCCATGATCTTTTGCGTCAACCCTTGCCCAAGCGGATAAATCGCCTCGAATTTAGGGAGGGTTTCCGCCTCCTCAACAGGCAGGATGTGATCGGGATGCACGATTTGCGCAATCCCATCGAAAAGCTCTACCTTGCCTGAGATCAGACGCCGCGCGCCTATGGGCAAGAGCTTTTCCAGATAGGGCGCGCGCGCGTGAAAAAATACCAGATCAAAGGCGGTTTGACTGTCGGTGACCGTGACCCGATAGGGCCCACGCCCGCGGGACGGGGGTGGGCGGTGACGGATCACCTCAACCTCTAACGTGGCAATGCGCGGTGGGGTGATTTCGGCGAGGCGCGTTACGGGGCGGCGATCCACCACCCCCACGGGCAAGGTGTAAATCAGATCTTTCGGGGTTTCGATATGAAGATGCCCTAAGGCCTGCGCAGCTTTGGGGCCGATACCAGATAGGCCCTCAAGGCGCGAGAAGAGCCCGAACAAAACCTCTGGTCGGCCCTGCGCGGCCATGGGTTAAAGATCCCCGATGAGGGCCAACCACGCATCTTCGTCAATGGTTTCAATGCCCAATTCTGCGGCCTTTTTGGCCTTTGATCCTGCCCCAGGCCCTGCAACCAAAAGGTCGGTTTTGGCAGAAACCGAACCTGCGACCTTGGCCCCCAAACTTTCGGCGCGCGATTTGGCCTCTGCGCGGGTCATCTTTTCGAGACTGCCCGTGAATACCACTGTCTTGCCCATGACGGGGCTGCCCGACACATCACGAATAGCGGGCGATTGGATCTCAAGATGGGCCACAAGCCGTTCGATTGACGCATATTCACGCGGCTGCGCCCATGCCTCGCAGAGCGCTGTGGCAACTGTATCCCCGATGCCATCAATCCCCGTGATTTCGGCCCATGCGGGACTGTCCTCAAGCAATTTTTTGCGCGATTTGGCGTCAGGCGCTGTTGCGGCAGGCTCAAGGCGGGCGGCATGAATGGCTGCATTAAAGGCGGCCCAACTGCGGAAATGTTCGGCCAAATCCTTGGCCGCCACTTCGCCCACATGGCGGATGCCCAAGGCAAAGATCAGACGGCCAAGGGGGATTTGACGTTTCTCTGCAATCGCCGCGAAAAGATTTTGCGCAGATTTATCCCCCCACCCCTCGCGGTTTTTCAGCTGCTGGATACCGCTGCCATAGCGTGCCTCAAGCGTGAAAATATCGGCAGGCTCGGTGATCCATCCGTCTTTGTTGAATTGTTCGACTTGCTTCGCCCCTAAACCCTCGATGTCAAAGGCCGCGCGCGAGACGAAATGCTTGAGGCGCTCGACCGCTTGGGCAGGGCAGATCAGCCCGCCCGTGCAGCGGCGCACGGAATCGCCCTCCTCACGATGCGCCTCTGATCCGCATTCGGGGCATGTGGTGGGAAAGATATAGGGCTGCGCACCCGCGGGGCGCTGAGTGACATCCACATCTGCGATTTTGGGGATCACATCACCCGCGCGATAGACCTGAACCAAATCACCCACCCGAATATCGCGCCCGGCACGGATCGCCTCGCCTGTGTTGTTGCGGCCTGCGATGTAATCCTCATTATGCAGCGTTGCATTCGAGACAACCACACCGCCCACTGTCACGGGGGCAAGCCGCGCCACGGGCGACAACGCGCCTGTGCGCCCCACTTGAATGTCAATCGCCTCGATCCGCGTCCATGCCAGTTCAGCGGGGAATTTATGCGCAATGGCCCAACGCGGGGTGGTGGCGCGCAACCCCAAGCGGCGTTGCAAGGCCAGATCATCGAGTTTGTAGACCACCCCATCAATATCATAGCCCAGACCCGCGCGATCATGGGCAATTGCCTGATAATGGGCGATAATCGCCTCACGGCTCTCGCAGCGAATGGTCAAGGGATTGGTCTGAAATCCAAAATCACGCAATTTCGCAATCAGTCCAGATTGCGTGTCTGCAAGCGGAGCGGAGACAACCCCAAGCGCATAGGCAAAAAACCGCAGCGGGCGCGCGCGGGTGATCTCAGCATCCAATTGGCGCAGCGATCCTGCGGCCGCATTGCGTGGATTGGCAAAGGTTTTGCCCCCTGCCTGCTCGACGCGCGCGTTGAGCGCGGCGAAATCTGCGTGGCTCATGTAAACTTCACCGCGCACTTCGAGAATATCGGGACAATCGCGGTGGTGGATGGCCTGCGGAATATCGGCAATCGTGCGGGCGTTGGCAGTGACGTTTTCGCCCGTCTCCCCATCGCCGCGCGTGGCGGCATGCACCAAAACGCCGTTTTCATAGCGCAAAGACAGGGACAGCCCATCGATTTTTGGCTCGGCGGTAAAGACCAAGGGCGTGGTATCAGACAGGCCCAAATAGCGCTGAATGCCCGCGATAAATTCCGCGACATCGGCCTCGTCAAAGGCATTGGCCAAGGACATCATACGTTCGGCATGGGTGATTTTGCCGAAGCCCTCGGCAGGGCTGGCGCCGATTTGTGCGCTTGGACTATCGCCGCGGATTAGATCGGGAAACCGCGCCTCAAGATCCGCGTTTTCGCGTTTCAGGCGGTCATATTCCGCATCGCTGAGGGTGGGCGCGTCTTCTTGGAAATAATCCTTATTGGCGCGCGCCAAAATATCGGCCAATTCGGCCAAACGCTGTGCCGCCTGATCGCGCCCTAAGAGGGATACCCCTGCGCCCGTGTTTTGATCTTCTTCTGACATAGACCGCCTCGCCTGACTGCTGCCCTATAGATATGGGCAGCAGCGGCAGAGGTCTAGCGCAGATCAAGCCGTAGCAGCCAAAGCGGCCTTTGGATGCGGGTCACGCAGCACGTAACCACGACCCAAACCGTTTCAATATGGTTCTGACCGCCCGAAGCCTCAGACAGTTTTTTGCGCAATTTACAGATAAAAACGTCAATGATCTTCAATTCTGGCTCATCCATGCCGCCATAAAGATGATTGAGGAACATCTCTTTGGTTAATGTCGTGCCTTTGCGCAGCGATAGCAGCTCAAGCATTTGGTATTCTTTGCCCGTCAAATGCACCGCGCGCCCCGCCACCTCGACCGTTTTGGCATCAAGGTTGACGCAAATCTCACCGGTTTTGATCATCGATTGCGCATGCCCCTTTGAGCGGCGGATAATAGCATGGATGCGCGCCACCAGTTCCTCACGATGGAAGAGTTTGGTGAGGTAATCATCAGCGCCAAACCCGAATCCTTTGAGTTTGCTATCCGTATCATCTGCCCCTGTCAGGATCAGGATCGGCGTATCAACCCGCGCCATACGCAATTGGCGCAGCACCTCTAGGCCCGTCATATCAGGCAGGTTCAGATCCAAAAGGATCAGATCGTAATCATATAACTTGGCCAGATCGATGCCTTCCTCACCCAAATCGGTGCAGTAGACATTCAGATTGGCATGCCGCAGCATCCTTTCGATGCTTTTCGCGGTGGTTGGATCATCTTCAACCAAGAGAAGCCGCATTTTCTAACCTCCTAATACTCGCTTAAAGAGGACAATCGCGTCAAAAGGTTAATTTAGCTTTAATGCAAAATATGTATAAATTACATATATTATTTATTTTGACTGCGGCCAACTCAATCTTTGCTCGCCTGATGGCGGGCGCGCGGCAGAGCCAGCGGTGGGTGATTTTTCGCCCTGCTCGCGTGGATAGTTTTGCACCGCTGTGGCCTTCAGTGCCGCCTCACCATAGCGGCTGGCCTTGGCAAGCCAAGTGTCCAATTCCTCCGCCGAAAGATCCCAACGGCTGAGTGCCTCGTCCCGTGAAATAAGGCCCGTGGCAATCGCCCGCAAAACGCAGGCCTTTCGGCTTGCGACCCAGCGGGTGGTATCTGCGGGAGGCAAATCTGCACGGGTCATCTGCTGACCATTAGGCAGCGTGACACTGACAGGGCCTTTGGGTTTGCGGATATACATAACCTTATCCTTATTCACGAACGCAGGCCTAGGGCTAACCCCCGAGCCTTAAGGCAAGGTAAGCGTCCAAGCCTTCAGCCCCTTGTGAATAGATAAGATTTTCCTATATTCCGCCCTATCATCTGGAGATCGACATGCCCCTTGACCGCCCCAATGCGCCGCTCAACTCGCTTGGCTTTGCCAAACCCCCGCAGGAGACGCGGGTTGTTGTGGCTATGTCTGGGGGGGTGGATAGCTCGGTTGTGGCGGCCCAATTGGCCGAAGAAGGCTATGATGTGGTGGGCGTCACCCTGCAACTTTATGATCACGGTGCGGCCTTGGCAAAAAAAGGGGCCTGCTGTGCAGGGCGCGATATTCACGATGCGCGCCGTGTGGCCGAAAATATGGGCTTTCCGCATTATGTCCTTGATTACGAAAATATCTTTAAGGATGCGGTGATTGACGAATTCGCCGATGCCTATCTCGCAGGGGCCACGCCTGTGCCCTGCATCCGCTGCAACGAGCGCGTGAAATTCAAAGATCTGCTTGCCACCGCCCAAGAACTCGAGGCCGATTGCATGGCCACGGGGCATTATATTCAGCGCAAAATGGGGGCTGAGAAAGCAGAGCTTCATTGCGCCGCGGATGCAACACGCGATCAGTCCTATTTCTTGTTTTCGACCACGCAAGCGCAATTGGATTTCCTGCGCTTTCCTCTTGGTCATCTGTCGTCTAAGGAAGAAACCCGCAAACTGGCCCATAAATATGGGCTGCCCGTGGCTGATAAGCCAGACAGCCAAGATATCTGCTTTGTGCCAAATGGCGACTATGCCAGTGTGATTGAAAAATTGCGCCCCGGCGCGGCGGATCCGGGCGATATCGTGGATATGGAAGGCCGTGTTTTGGGCCAACATAGTGGCGTGATCCATTACACAATCGGCCAACGCCGCGGCCTTGGTATTGGGGGGCTGGCTGACCCGTTATATGTGGTCAAACTTGATCCAGAGGCGCGTCATGTCGTGGTCGGCCCCAAGGAGGCCTTGGCGACCCGCCATATCCCCGTGCGCGAAATCAACTGGTTGGGTGATACGCGCTTTGACAGCAAAAAAACCCGCGAGGTTGCGGTCAAAATCCGCTCAACCCGCCCGCCACGCGCGGCCCTGATCCATCCGACATCCCCGACAACGGCGATGGTGGAATTGCTGACCGCTGAGGAAGGTGTCAGCCCAGGTCAAGCCTGTGTCTTTTATGATGAGAACAGCAGTCGAATCTTTGGCGGTGGATGGATCCATAAAGGGTAAACAGCCCGCGCATTTTTCGTGGATCTAGGGAAGAAGTGGCGCGGTTGACGGGGCTCGAACCCGCGACCCCCGGCGTGACAGGCCGGTACTCTAACCAACTGAGCTACAACCGCGCAGACGAACAGGAGCTTTGGGGCGCGATGGTGGTGGCGCGGTTGACGGGGCTCGAACCCGCGACCCCCGGCGTGACAGGCCGGTACTCTAACCAACTGAGCTACAACCGCTCACCATCGGCCACAGGCAACCCTGTAGCGTGCAGGGTGTCTATGCTGCGCGCCCTGCCCCGTCAAGGCCTCCTTTGGCGCGATTGACGCAAAAAATGCGCAAAAGCAAATTTGCGTTTGACCGCATATGCGCAGGGAAAGTTCCGACCTTACCTTGGCTGCGCTTTTGCCTCGCTCAATAACGCGTAGGCCAGCAGTAAAATCCAGCCCAATCCCGTCCATCCCACCACGATGTTCAGAATGAAGACACCAATGGTGCGCTTATGGCCACGGAGGATCGCAACGAGGGTTGGAAAGAAGAACGCTGCGACAATCACAATCGCATAGGTCGCCAGAAACCCGTCCAAACTTGGATCACCTGTCATTCATCTGCCTCTCGCTCATCCCAAGTTATCCTGCACCCGTTCCACTGCAATGTCGATATTCACTTTATCCGCAAAACATTAGACAAATTTATATTTTGAGCTAGGTTTATTCCAATAAATAAAGGAAATAAGGGACAAACAGATGCGAAAAATCTTGCTTTCAGCGGCGCTTGTCGCGGGGTCATTCTTCACCACATCAGCGGACGCGTGTCCAAATTGGAACTTTCAAGCGGCAGAGCAATATAGCGGCAGCGGAAGCTATTTTTACACGCCTCGCTATTATAATATTGTCGCTGGGGGTGATTATTCGCTCTCGAAATGCAGCCATATCCGACCGGCCACAGATGTCGGTCCGGGATTTTTCCCAGATCGACCAGATTTCCGATTCAACGTCACGGGCATGGCGGCTTACGAGTTGCATATTCGCGTGGTCAGCGAATGTGACGCGGCCCTTTTGATCAATACCGCATCGGCAACTTGGTATTATGATGATGACGATAACGGAAATCTTGACCCCCGTATCATCCTAACCAACCCGCAAGACGGGCCGATTGATATTTGGGTTGGCACCTATGATGGGGCCTATTGCAACGCCCGTTTGGAAATCGAAAGTTTCTGATCAAATTTGGCCGCACAGTGATGATTGTGCGGCCAATTCATATGACCGATGAATATGATGAGTGCCCATTGACCCGTAAATCAATTCTTGCCGCTCTTGCCCTATGCAGCCTTGCCCCTATTGCCCGGGCCGATGAGGTGGCTTTTGCCGTGGATGAACGCAGCTTTAGCAGCAATTATGCCTGCGTCACCGCCTCTGACCGCGCCGTGAACCAAGTCGTCTCTTGGGTCGATTTTTCGGGCGGCGATGGCGCGGAATATTTGTGGTATCAAATCAACGGCAATATTTTTGTGACCATGAAATGTTACAACAATCAGCTGTATTTCATCCATGTGCATCGGATTGGGGATACTGGTGACGCGGGCAATATCCGCGACCGCATTACGGCCCTGCTTTACACGGCGAAATGATCGCGTGCGCCCTTTGCATCAATCAGATTGAGGATTGGGGAGGGAAGCGCGTGGTGGGTGATGAGAGACTCGAACTCCCGACATCTTCGGTGTAAACGAAGCGCTCTACCAACTGAGCTAATCACCCTCGCCAACGCGTGAAGGCGTATTAGCCGCATGATGCGGGGATATGCAAGCCCGATCTGCAAAGAATTTTGCCCCAAAGGCGCAAAGTTTTCTCAAAACCCAATCTTCATCTCACCCCCATTGGCGGTAATCACATAAACCCCGCCCTGCGCATGGCCCAAACGTGCCGTTTGGTCAGGGTCTAGCCCGCGCAAAAGGCCGCGCAAGGTTTGGATCACAACACCATGGCTGACCAATAGGCTTGGCCCCTTCAAATCAGCCACAAGATCCTGCAGACGCGCCTCAAGGGCCGCGCGCGTTTCGCCCCCTTGGGTCAAGAGAGAATGACGATAGACCTGTGCCTCGGTGTCAAAGCACACAGGCCAATTCGCCTGCACCTCGGCCCGCGTAAGCCCATGCCATTGCCCCATATTCACCTCGCGCAGACGCGCGTCTTGCACGAGGGTCGGCAAATCGGGATAGGCCCGCGCAATCAACTGCGCGCTGCGTGCCGCGCGCCCAAGTGGACTGGTTCGGAAATCTGTCACCGCGTCATAGCCTTGACGGGTAATCATTTCCTGCAACAAACGACCTTGCGTCTGCGCCTGCGCAACCCCATTGGGGGTAAGCGCAGAGTCGAGCCAACCTTGAAACCGATGTTCGTTGTTCCATTCGGTTTCCCCATGGCGCAGCAAATATATCGGAAAATTTCGCCGCATCACAAAGATCACCTCGCCCGTGGGTCACAGACCGGCCCTGCCTCAATAATAGGCCAGATGGTGGGTGATGAGGGATTTGAACCCCCGACATCTTCGATGTGAACGAAGCGCTCTACCACTGAGCTAATCACCCGTTCTGCGCGGGGTTCTTCTAGTCAGCCGCGCCCCACTGCGCAAGGGTTTAGTCTTGGTCGGTTTCCTCGGCGCTTGCGCCGCGTTTATCAGCCTCGATCAGTTTTATCCGCGCCACCATCGGGCGCCCATCCTGACCATCCTTATCTTTGCGCAACATGACCTTGCCAAATGGCGGCAGGATCAGGTCGCGCCCTTGATCTAGGGCTTCGGCCATCTCGACCAGAACCGCATCCATGACGTCGCGCGCATCCGTACGTTTGAAACCCACGCGCATCGCAACCGCCTCAAGCAGGGCGCGGCGCTTCAGAGCCTCAATCTTCGCTTTGGGTTTGCTGTCAGATTTGGGGGCGGTCACGGCCTTGAGCGCAGGCTTGTCAGACGGCTTTGCTGTTGCTTTTGCCGCCGCCTTTGATTTGGGCGCGATCACCGCCGCGACCGAGGCCACCGCAGGTTTTGGTTTCGCTGCCGCCTTATCCGTTGTGGATCTTGGTGATTTTGGTGCCATGTGCGCCCCATTTGGCCAATCCTACCTAAGCCGCATAGTATCGGGACATATTATGTATGAAAGATATATATTTTTATTTTCCAGCACCCGCAAAACCCCCGCCATGAATATGACGGGGGCAATTTCGCGGAATGCGCCACGTTAATGGGTTGTGGCGCTGCTGTCTTTTGCAGCCTCAAGCGCGCGCTGTGCGGCGGCGGCGGCCTCTGCATCCTCATCCCAATCAATCGGTTCGGGCTGACGCGTCAAGGCCTTCGCGAGAACCTCGCTGACATGGGACACAGGGATAATTTCCAATCCCTCTTTCACATTGTCAGGGATTTCGGGCAGGTCTTTTTCATTTTCCTGCGGGATCAACACGGTTTTGATCCCCCCCCGCAACGCGGCCAACAGCTTCTCCTTAAGGCCACCGATGGCCAAGACATTGCCGCGCAGCGTCACCTCGCCCGTCATAGCAATATCACGGCGCACGGGCGTTTGGGTCAGAACCGACACGATAGACGTCACCATCGCAATCCCTGCACTGGGGCCATCTTTCGGGGTTGCCCCTTCTGGAACGTGGACATGGATATCCCAACCGTCCAGTTTCGGGGGCTGCACGCCGATTTTGGGCGCGATAGAACGCACATAGGAACTGGCCGCATCGATGGATTCCTTCATCACATCGCCAAGCTTACCCGTGGTTTTCATACGCCCCTTACCCGGCAGGCGCAGCGCCTCAATCGACAACAGGTCACCGCCCACACTTGTCCAAGCCAGCCCTGTGACAACACCGATTTGATCATCCGATTCCGCCAGACCAAAGCGATAGCGGCGCACACCAAGCATCTCTTCAAGGCGCTCACGGGTGACTGTCACCGATTTCTCGCCGCCCTTGAGGATCGCGGTCAGGGCCTTGCGGGCAAGTTTCGCAACTTCGCGCTCTAGGTTCCGCACACCCGCCTCACGGGTATAATAGCGGATCACATCGGTCAGCGCCTCAGGCTCGACCGCGAATTCCCGCGCCTTGAGATTGTGGTTTTTCACCTGCTTTGGCAGCAGATGCCGTGTCGCAATTTCCAGTTTTTCATCTTCGGTGTAACCCGAGAGCGAAATGATCTCCATGCGATCCAACAGCGGCGCAGGCATGTTATAACTGTTCGCCGTGGTCAGGAACATCACGTTCGAGAGATCATATTCAACCTCCAAATAGTGATCCACAAATGTGGCGTTTTGTTCGGGGTCGAGAACCTCCAACATCGCACTGGCAGGATCCCCACGGAAATCTTGACCCATCTTGTCGATCTCATCGAGCAGGATCAGCGGATTGGTGGTTTTCGCCTTTTTCATCGCCTGAATGATCTTGCCAGGCATCGACCCGATATAGGTGCGGCGATGGCCCCGAATTTCGGACTCGTCCCGCACACCACCCAGACTGATGCGAATAAACTCGCGCCCCGTGGCCTTCGCCACCGATTTCCCAAGCGAGGTTTTCCCAACACCCGGAGGGCCCACAAGACAAAGGATAGGCCCCTTCACCTTGGTCGAACGCGCCTGCACCGCAAGATATTCGACAATGCGCTCTTTGACCTTTTCAAGCCCGTAATGATCCGCATCCAAAACCTCTTCGGCGCGGGTGAGGTTCTTTTTCACACGGCTTTTCACGCCCCAAGGCAGCGAGACGATCCAATCGAGATAATTGCGCACCACAGTCGCCTCGGCGGACATAGGCGACATATTTTTCAGCTTTTTCAGCTCTGCATCGGCCTTGTCGCGCGCCTCTTTTGACAGTTTGGTGGCGGCGATTTTTTCTTCTAGTTCGGCCACCTCATTGGCGCCGTCTTCGCCATCCCCCAACTCGCGCTGAATGGCCTTCATCTGTTCGTTCAGATAATATTCGCGCTGCGTGCGCTCCATCTGCGACTTCACGCGGGTTTTGATCTTTTTCTCAACCTGCAGCACGGACATTTCGCCCTGCATCAGGCCATAGACCTTTTCAAGGCGCTCGGAGACGTCAATCGTTTCAAGCAAATCTTGCTTTTGCGCGACATCAACGCCGAGATGCCCCGCGACCAGATCGGCCAGTTTTTGTGGCGCTTGGGTTTCAGAAACCGAGGTCAGCGCATCTTCGGGGATGTTTTTCTTGATCTTGGCATAGCGCTCAAACTCGTCTGCCACCGACCGCAACAAGGCCGTTGTTGCCGCCTCATCGCCCAATTTTTCTTCAAGCGGCGCGGCCTCTGCCTCAAAAAACTCGTCCGTTTTGGTGAATTTCTTGATTTTGACGCGGGATTTTCCTTCGACCAATACTTTGACTGTGCCATCGGGCAATTTCAGCAATTGCAGAACCGAGGCCAAGACACCCACCGAATAAATTCCTTCTGGTTCAGGGTCATCAATGGCGGGGTCAATTTGACTGGACAGCAGGATCTGGCGATCATCCTGCATCACCTCTTCCAGCGCGCGCACCGATTTTTCGCGCCCCACAAAAAGCGGCACAATCATATGGGGAAACACGACAATGTCGCGCAGCGGCAGAACTGGATAGGTTTCGTGAATTTCTGGCATCATGCCTTCCTTTTCTTCGTGGCAAGAGAGCGCGCGATCCCATCTTTGGCAATCATTTGGCTCTCTCCTCATGGAGCAGCTACATTTGGGCAGCCTTGAGACGCATTTCAAGCGGGGAAGTTAATCTATGGTTTACGCATCAGGGCCGCGCCTTCAATCTGCGTGCCATATTGCGCCCCTGCCAATCTTGACGCGTCTTGCGGCTGCATTTCATGCAATGCTGCACTAGGGCGCGGGCAGTGACAAGCCGAAAATCAGGGTTATATCGGCTCGATATCGCCCTCTGCGCGGGCAGCGTGGAAGCCCGCCTTAAACTGGGCGAATTGCCCCGCCTCGATGGCCCCGCGCATCCCTTCCATAAGTTCTTGGTAGTAATGCAAATTATGCCATGTCAGCAGCATCGAAGAAATAATCTCGCCCGCGCGGAACACATGATGCAGATAGCCGCGCGAATAATTGCGACAGGCGGGACAGGTGCAATTTTCATCCAAGGGGCGCGGATCATCTTGGTGGCGGGCATTTTTGATATTCACCTGCCCCCGCCGCGTCCATGCTTGCCCCGTGCGCCCCGAGCGCGAAGGCAGCACGCAATCCATCATATCAATCCCACGCGCCACAGCCCCCACGATATCATCGGGCTTGCCCACCCCCATCAGATAACGGGGGCGATCTTGGGGCAAGAAATCAGGGGCGTAATCGAGGCAATCAAACATGGCCGCCTGCCCCTCGCCAACGGCGAGACCACCGACCGCATAACCGTCAAAGCCAATATCACAAAGCGCTTCGGCGCTTGCCTGTCGCAAATCGCGCTCTAGCCCGCCTTGCATGATACCAAAAAGCGCATGACCCGGCCTCTCGCCAAACGCAGCTTTCGAGCGCGCTGCCCATCGCATGGACAACTCCATCGAGGCCGCAATGCGATGTCGATCCGCAGGCAAAGCGGGGCATTCATCGAAACACATGACAATATCCGACCCCAGCAGCGCCTGAATTTCCATACTGCGCTCGGGCGTCAACATATGTTTTGACCCATCCACATGCGAGCGGAAGGCAACCCCTTCCTCCGTCAGCTTGCGCAGATCTGCCAGGCTCATCACTTGAAACCCGCCGCTATCGGTAAGGATAGGCTTCTGCCAATTCATGAATTTGTGCAGGCCCCCGAAACGCGCAACCCGCTCAGCGGTGGGGCGCAGCATGAGGTGATAGGTGTTGCCCAAAAGAATATCTGCACCTGTGGCTGCAACACTTTCGGGCATCATTGCCTTGACCGTTGCAGCCGTGCCTACAGGCATGAAGGCGGGCGTGCGGATTTGCCCACGCGGGGTCGAAATCACGCCACGGCGCGCCTTGCCATCTTGGTGTAATAATTCAAATGCAAACTCTTTGGGCACGGGATAAAGCCTCGCTCAGATTGGGCCTCTGTTCATAGGCGATTCTACGCCAATGCCAAGGCCCGAGAATGATTTCACCAGATGGGGTATCGCATGGATCAAGTCTTTAAACTTGGTTGGGAAGAATGGGTTGGCTTGCCGCAATTGGGGCTGCCTGCGCTGAAGGCTAAGGTGGACACAGGCGCACGCACCTCGGCGCTGCACGCCTTTGATATCGAACTCTTTGGCCCCGCTACTAAGCCGAAAGTGCGGTTTTTGATCAATCCAATTCCTGCCCGCCCCGATTTGGCGATTGCCTGTTCTGCAACCATCCATGACCGCCGCAATGTGACCAGTTCCAATGGTGATACAGAGGCGCGCTATGTGATCCTCAGCCCGCTCGAGATCGGCCCGTTGCGGCAAGAAATTGAAATCACGCTCACCGATCGCGCGAATATGAGCTATCGGATGCTTCTGGGGCGGCAGGCGATTGGGGCAGATTGGATCATCACCCCCTCAGAAAGTTTCTGTCAGCCGCAACGCAGTTACGAGGTCTATCACACCGCTGCGGTCAAAGAGACCGCGCCCAAACGCGCGCTGCGCATTGCCGTTCTGAGTCGCGAACAAAACTACACCACACAAAAATTGCAGGCCGAGGGCGAGGCGCGCAGTCATGTCGTTGAAGTGATCAACACAACCCGTTTTTATATGGCGCTAAATGCCATGACGCCTGCGGTTTATTATAACGGGCAAGAATTGCCAAAATATGATGCGGTTATTCCCCGCATCGGCCCTTCGATTACGGCCTATGGTGCGGCGATTTTACGGCAATTTGAAACGCTTGGCGTCTATTGCCTGAATGGCAGCGCCGCCATCACCGCAAGCCGTGACAAGCTGCACGCCCACCAAATTCTGTCGCGCCACCGCATTAGCATGCCCCAAACGGCCTTTGCGGCAAGCCCAAAGGACACCAACAACCTCATCACCTTGGTGGGCAATGCCCCGTTGGTGGTGAAATTGTTGGAATCGAGCCAAGGCAAGGGCGTGGTCTTGGCCAAAACCAAGAAAGCCGCGCAATCAGTGATCAATGCCTTTCGCGGCCTATCTGCGAATTTCCTTGTGCAAAATTTTGTCAAAGAGGCCGCAGGCGAGGATATTCGCTGCCTTGTCATTGATGGCAAAGTGGTGGCTGCGATGAAACGTGTGGGGGCGGCGGATTATTTCCGCTCGAACTTGCATCGTGGCGGCACGGCGGTCAGCGTGCGCATCACCCGCGAGGAACGCGAAACCGCCATTCGATCTGCGCGCGCCTTTGGCCTTGGGATTGCGGGGGTCGATATGCTGCGTGGCGCTGACGGGCCTAAGGTGCTTGAGGTCAACTCTTCGCCGGGCTTTGAGGACATCGAGGAGGTCACTGGCAAAAACATCGCTGCCCATCTTTATAGCGCCATCGAAAAACATGTGCGCCCTGCCCCCATCAAACGCCGCCCGCCGCGGTGATGAGCGTCACTTACCCTTGCCCTTGGCCCACCCTTTCCTTATATGTTTAGTCAGGAATTCGTCCCGCAAAGGATATGGCCCAAGATGACCAGCACTCCCGATCCGATGCCGCAAGAAACGCTTGAAGGGGCGCCTTTGATTGCGCCCTCTAGCACGGACCACCCGCTTTACGACACGGTGGTCGAGGCCTGTCGCACTGTTTACGACCCTGAAATTCCAGTGAATATTTATGATCTGGGCTTGGTCTATACGATCAATATCGATGCTGAGAACGCAGTCGAGGTAATCATGACCCTAACCGCACCGGGCTGTCCGGTTGCGGGCGAGATGCCTGGATGGGTGGCAGATGCAATCGAGCCGCTCGAAGGGATCAAGCAGGTCGATGTCAAGCTGACATGGGAACCCCCATGGGGCATGGATATGATGAGCGATGAAGCCCGGCTTGAGCTAGGGTTCATGTAAGATGTTCGGCATTCCAGGAAAAGCGGCAGTAACCCTTACCCCCGCTGCGATTGGGCAGATCAAGAAACTGATGACGCGTGACGGGCATCAGGGGCTGCGCATCGGGGTGAAAAAGGGCGGCTGCGCGGGCATGGAATATACGATGGATTACGCTGCGGAGATTGACCCCCATGACGAGGTGGTCGAGGTCGAAGGCGCGCGCGTTATGATTGCGCCCATGGCGCAAATGTTCCTCTTTGGCACAGAGATCGATTATCAAACCTCGCTTCTTGAGGCAGGGTTCAAATTCAACAACCCCAATGTGGCCGATGCCTGTGGTTGTGGTGAATCGATCAAGTTCAAGGATGTCTCAGAACTCAACGCAGAACGCGAGGGCTGACGCACCGCATCGCTTGCGAAGCGCGATTTCTGCCCCCTATAGTGAACCCGCTAAACTTGGGACGGGCACAAGGGGTTGATCCGTGCAATCAGAAGAATTTGAGGCGCTGTCGAAAAAAATCGACAGCTTGATTTCGCTCAATGCGCAAATTGCGGCGCAGGGGCGCAAGGCGCTGTTGGATGCAGAGGGCATTTTCACATTCAACGCCTTTGGCGAGACGATCCGAATGTATTTGCCTGATGTGGCCCAAGATGTGATCCAAGGCCTGATCGCCACCACAGGCAGCTTTTTCGAAATGAACCATCTGACGGGTGTGTATCATGACAAACTGATCCCCGCGGGCGGCACGGTTCTGGATATTGGCTGCAATATCGGAAATCAAAGCCTATTTTTTGCAAAAGTGATGAAGGCCACAAAGGTCATCGCCTTTAATCCTCAACCCCATTGCCAGCGTATTTTCGAACGCAATGTTCAAGAAAACAATCTCAGCGGTGTGCGCTTTGAGTTGATGGGCCTTGGACGCGCAGCCGCGAAAATGCAAATCACGCGGTTTGATCCCAATAATTACGGTGCAACCCGATTTGAACTGTCTGACGGCGGAACATTTGAGGTGCAGTCACTGGATTCCTATTGCGCCAAAGCCAAACTCAAGACGATTGATTTCATCAAAATTGATGTCGAAGGCATGGCCCTTGAGGTGATTGCGAGGGCGCATAAAACCTTGGACAGGTTCAAACCTCCGATGTGGATCGAATTGATCCCCCGCTTTGACGAAGTGGCCCCTGCGACCGAGGCTTTGAAGGAAATCGGATATGAACTGGCCTATCGGTTTGGCCGCACTGATTATCTGTTTCACCACAAGGATAATAAAATCACAGCCGCGCCCGAATAATCCATGACGCGATAAAATGGGTCACTGAGAGATGAAAGGCCTCTGATGTCTGCTTCGCAAACGGTCGACAAACGGCTTGGGCAAATCTGGATTGGCCCGCTTGATCCACCGCTTCAGTGGATGAAAACTTGGCGCGATATGCACCCTGACTGGGACTATACCCTATATGACAATCAGTTTTTGACGGGACGCAAATTCAAATGCCATGCGCAGATCACTGAATATTTTCGGCAAGGGGAATATGCGGGCGTATCAGATTTGATGCGCTATGAAATTCTCTATGAATTTGGCGGGATCATTCCTGAAACGGATTCCATCTACCTGCGCCCCGTCCATGACCTTCTTCACCATCAAGGCCCGTTCACCTGCCGTGAGGTGGAAAATGAAGTATGCGATACCCACGGAATGCCGCGCAAAAAGGGCCTGCTTTGCCCCATTCTGGGCAGCCCCAAGGGCCATCCAATTCTCGCCGCTTTGATCGAAGAACTGTCACAATCAGATCCAGCCACTTTGCCAAAGCCATGGAAAGGATCAGGAAATTTTAGGTTGCGACAGTTTTTCAAGCGGCATCGGGATTTGGCGCGGGGCCTTTATGTGTATCCCGCCTATATGTTCGTGCCGGAACATTTCCGCGGATGGCGCTATGAGGGCCCCGAGCACCCGTTTTGCAGACAGTTATGGGGCACGACAACAAGCGGCCACTCAACCACAAAAACCCCGCAAAAGATTGAGGAAAGCCGCGCAGAAATCTTTGCCGCGCTGATGGCCGCTTAGGCGGTTTTCATATGCAGATAGGTTTCTGCGTAGCGGCGGCTGAGGTGATCGCCTGCACGGATCACCTGATCTGATCCTGCGGGTGCGACATTGGCATCATAATTAGGGTTGAAAAACAGCGGGATGGAAATGCGCTCCTCCGCACCGCCTGAGACGCGGTGCAATGTGGCCTTCACCCCGCCCTCGCTCCACATCTCGAGCATTTCGCCAAAATTGATGACAAAGACACCCGGCTCAACCGCGACAGGCAGCCATGAACCATCCCGCATCTCCACCTCAAGGCCTGCCTGCCCATCCGTGGCCAAAAGGGTGAGGCAGCCATAATCGGTATGGGCCGCGATGCCGAAATCCTTTTCACCCGCCCAATCTGGACGGGGTGGATAGAAATTTGCCCGCAACAGCGCCATGGGGCGGTCGAATTTATCGGCAAAATAATCCCCGTCCTTGCCAATTGCCCGTGCAATCGCCGCAAGCAGGGCCAAGGACACAGCACGCGCTTGCGCAAAATACTGCTCGACTGTTTCTTGAAAACCTTCAGGGGCTTCGGGCCAAAGATTTGGCGCATAAACAGGCAAATGCGCCATTGGATCGCCATCGGGCACCGGCAAGCCACAGTCGAACACTTGTTTGTAATCAGGGTTTGCCTTGGGATCGACCTGTTCGGATTTGGAGGCACCCCACCCGCGATTGGCCCCTGTGCGCACCATATCCACGGCCGCTTTGGCCGCATCATCCATTTTGAAAAAACGGCGATAGAGCGCGATTAACTCTTGAACAGCCTCGCCCGAAATCGGTGTATTCTGAAGCGTCAAAAACCCAACGTCACGCGCGCCATAAGCGATAGTCTCAAGGGTCTCGGCATCACCTGCGATCATTTTCTGAAAATCAATTCGCGGTATCATCACGATTCTTACCCCATATTGGCTTGACCCTTGACTGCATCCTTGCCACCCATAAAACCAAAGATAAAGAGGAGAGCGCGATGCGCAGAAAACTTGCCGCAGGAAATTGGAAGATGAACGGGCTTTTGGCGAATATGGCCGAAGTGCAAAGCCTGATTGCGGCATTCCCTGCACCGCAGCCAGTCGATATTTTGATCTGTCCGCCCGCGACCTTGCTGGGTGCCATTGCCGCACAGTGCCGCGACAGCGCCATCGCGCTCGGGGGGCAATATTGCCATACCGCAACGGCAGGGGCGCATACGGGCGATATTTCCGCACCCATGCTGAAGGACGCAGGGGCGGATTATGTGATTGTGGGCCATTCCGAGCGGCGCGCTGATCACGGCGAAACCAACGCCCAAGTGCGCGCGCAGGCAGAAGCGGCATTGGAGGCGGGGCTGAATCCCATTATCTGCTTAGGTGAAAGCGAGGCAGAACGGCGCGCGGGCCATGCCCGCGCGGTTGTTGAAGCACAGCTTGACGCCTCACTCCCCGATCAAGGCGCGTTTGTAATAGCCTATGAACCGATTTGGGCGATTGGCACGGGGCTTGTTCCTGAACTGGGTGATATTGCCGAAATCCATGATGCCATGCGCGCTAATCTGGCTGCCCGCTACGGCGCGGATGCCGCAAAAAGCGTGCCGCTGCTCTATGGCGGATCAGTCAAGCCAACCAATGCCGCCGAGATTTTCGCATTGGAAAATGTCGATGGTGCTTTGGTGGGGGGGGCCTCTCTGAAGGCGCAGGATTTTGGCCCCATCATCACGGCATTGGCCGCATCAGACGGGGCCTGAACGCGCTTAATTGGCCGCCACAAAGCGCTGGATCACCAGACGCACCATGCCTGCGCTGTTATCATATTGCCGCAAGCCCACCAAATAGCTGCCCCCGCCAAGAGGCTGCGCGATTTGGCTGTCATATCCAGACCCGCTATCGTCATTATAGGCAAGCTCACGGCCCACTGGATCGTAAAGGGCCAGAATTGGGTCAGAATTGCCCATGCCAACCGCATCAATCAGCAAAAGCCCATCCTCTTGCATAGACACGAGGAACCATTGCGCCTTGCCTGATACGCTGACATCGCGCACGAACTGCCCCGAAATTGCGCCCAAATCCGTGATAGGATAGCTGCCACCGATAGGGGGGCTGGCCTCTAGCGCCTCATACATCTGCTGCATGGCACGCATTGGGTCGTAATCGCGCAAGGTCACTGTCACAGGCGCGTTTTGATCTGACAAGGCGCGCATCGCGATACAATAGCTGCCTGCAGGCAGCGGGTCAGCCATGTCAATCTGGCTATCAAGACCCATATGGTCGTCATTTTCCGCCAAGAGCCGCCCATCTGGCCCATAGAGATAGATATAGGGATCAGCCGCACTGTTTTCGGCTTGAATGGTCACCGCCGTTGGGGTCGAAAGGCCAAAGCGATAATAGGGCGTGCTTGCCACGCTGCCTGTTTGGCTGATACCTGCGCTCAGCTCAGCTTGGCTCAAGGCCCCCGCCCCCAAAACCGTGGCGGGCGTATCCGCCGTGCAGGGCGTAACCCCTGCAAAGCTGCCTGTTCCTGCATCCAAACCCATCGTCAGCGCAGGATCGCGATCACTGAGGCCAATACGCAGGTCAACTGCGCCAGCGGTTCCACTAAAATCGCGCACCGCAACGCAATAGCGCCCCGCCGCCAAGTTGATCTCACCGCGCGCAGCAAGGTTTCCGCCGCTATCGTCATCATTCAAGATCAAACGGCCCGTTTCGTCATAGAGGTCTAAAACGGGATCAACCCCACCCTGCCCCACCGCCTCAACGCGCAGATTTGCAGATTGCGATAATGTGAACAGCCCGACCGCCTGATTGCCCGCAGACAGGCCAAGACCCGTCAGATCAAAGGCCGTGCTTGCTTGGCTGAGGTCAGAGGCGGCCTCGGTGCCATTGGCCCAAAGACCCATGGCCCCCATTCCCCCACAAAAATCCTGCGCAAAGGCAGGGCTGCTTGCCGCAAACAGCCCCAGTGACAAGGCAAAAGACATACGTGCCGACATTGGTCAACCCCTATTTATGCTGCATCCGTCACGCCAAGCTTAGACGCAATCAGCGCCGAACGGGAAAAAATTTGCGTGAGGGGGCAAATCTATTGCGCAGCCGTAACGCGGGCCGCGGGCAGCATCGGGGCCAAATAACGTCCCGTATGCGATGCGGCAACGCCCGCGACATCCTCGGGCGTGCCTGTCGCCACGACCTGCCCCCCGCCATCACCGCCTTCGGGGCCAATGTCGATCAGCCAATCGGCGGTTTTGATCACATCAAGATTATGCTCAATCACTACAACTGAGTTGCCCTGATCAACCAATTCATGCAGCACTTCCAACAATTTGCGCACATCTTCGAAATGCAGGCCCGTGGTGGGTTCATCCAGAATATAGAGGGTTCGGCCCGTGGCGCGTTTGCTCAATTCCTTGGACAGTTTCACACGCTGCGCCTCGCCACCCGACAAGGTGGTCGCTTGCTGGCCCACCTTGATATAGCCGAGCCCCACGCGCATCAGCGCGTCCATCTTCTCGCGAATGGATGGCACCGCTTTGAAAAACTCCTGCGCGTCTTCGACAGTCATGTCCAATACATCGGCAATGCTTTTACCTTTGAACGTCACCTCAAGGGTTTCGCGGTTATAGCGCTTTCCTTTGCAGGTTTCACATTCCACATAAACATCGGGCAAGAAATGCATCTCGATCTTGATGACCCCATCGCCTTGGCAGGCCTCGCAGCGACCGCCTTTGACGTTAAAGCTGAACCTCCCAGGCTTGTAGCCGCGCGCCTTGGCCTCGGGCAGGCCTGCAAACCAATCACGGATTGGGGTAAAGGCGCCTGTATAGGTCGCAGGGTTCGAGCGGGGCGTGCGCCCAATTGGGCGTTGGTCAATATCGATCACCTTATCGAGATGCTCTAGCCCTTTGATCGTCTCGCAAGGCGCAGGTGTCTGGCGCGCCCCATTCAGCCGCGCTGAGGCTGTTTTGAACAGGGTTTCAATCGTCAGGGTGGATTTGCCCCCCCCCGAAACACCCGTGACGCAGACAAATTTCCCGAGCGGGAAATCCACTGTCACCCCCTGCAGGTTGTTGCCCGTCGCATTGACCACGGTAACGGACTTGCCGCCCTTTTTGCCCTTGCGCCGCTCTTGGGGCACAGCAATCTCGCGGCTGCCCGACAGATATTGCCCCGTGATTGAGGCGGGGTTTTCCATGATCTCACGCGGCGTGCCAGAGGCCACAACTTGGCCGCCATGCACCCCTGCACCGGGGCCGATATCTAGAACGTAATCCGCCTCCCGAATGGCTTCTTCGTCATGTTCAACCACGATGACGGTATTGCCCTGATCGCGCAGATTTTTCAGCGTATCCAGAAGGCGGGAATTATCGCGCTGATGCAAACCAATTGAGGGTTCATCAAGAACATAAAGCACCCCCGTGAGGCCCGAGCCGATCTGGCTTGCCAAACGGATACGTTGGCTTTCACCACCTGACAAGGTGCCTGCATTGCGTGACAGCGTCAGGTAATCCAAGCCCACATTGTTCAGAAACCCGAGGCGTTCGCGGATCTCTTTCAGAATTGCGCGGGCGATTTCATTTTTTTGGGCACTCAAGGCAGCTGGCACAGTGTCGATCCAATCATAGGCCTGACGGATGGACATTTGCACCACCTCGCCCACATGAAGGCCGCCGATTTTCACCGCTAACGCCTCAGCCCGCAGGCGGTGCCCGCCACACGCACCACAGGGGCGATTGTTCTGATAGCGTTCAAATTCCTCGCGAATCCACGCGCTATCGGTTTCGCGATAGCGGCGTTCCATATTGGGGATCACCCCCTCAAACACGCGGGAAACCTGATAAACTCGTCCGCCCTCGTCATAACGAAAGGCGATTTCTTCCTCGCCAGAGCCGCGCAAGAACACATCTTGCACTGCCTCAGGCAGGTCTTTCCATTGCGCCTTAGGATCAAAACCGTAGTGACGGGCGATCGCTTCGATGGTTTGCAGGAAATAGGGTGACTTCCCCTTGCGCCATGGCGCAATGGCCCCATCGGCAAGGCTAAGCGTGACATCAGGCACCATCAGCCGTTCATCAAAAAACAGCTCATGCCCCAACCCATCACAAGACGGGCACGCCCCAAAGGGCGCATTGAACGAGAACAAGCGCGGCTCAATTTCGGGAATGGTAAAGCCCGAGACAGGACAGGCGAAATTCTCGGAAAACGTAATCCGCTCGGGGTCGCCGTCCTTTGGCGCAGTCTCCAGAATGGCAATCCCATCGGCCAGATCAAGCGCCGTGCGCAAACTATCGGCCAGACGCGTCTCACTGCCCGCACGCACAACAATGCGATCCACCACAACGTCAATATCGTGGCGAAATTTCTTGTCCAAGCTTGGCGGGTTTTCTAATTCGTAAAACGCCCCATCTACCTTGACCCGCTGAAACCCCTGCTTGCGCAGTTCCAACATCTCTTTGCGATATTCACCTTTGCGGTCGCGCACAATCGGGGCCAAGAGATAGGCGCGGGTTCCCTCCTCCATGCCCATAATGCGGTCGACCATGTCCTGAACCTGCTGCGCCTCAATGGGCAGACCTGTTACGGGGCTATAGGGCGTGCCGACCCGCGCAAACAACAAGCGCATATAGTCGTAAATCTCGGTCACGGTTCCCACCGTGGAACGGGGGTTTTTCGAGGTGGTTTTCTGCTCAATGGAAATCGCGGGCGACAGCCCCGAGATGTGATCCATGTCGGGCTTTTGCATCATGTCAAGGAATTGCCGCGCATAGGCGCTGAGGCTTTCGACATAGCGGCGCTGCCCTTCGGCATAGATCGTGTCAAAGGCCAGTGACGATTTCCCTGATCCCGATAGGCCCGTTATCACAGTCAGTTGGTCGCGGGGAATGTCGACATCGATATTCTTCAAATTATGCTCGCGTGCGCCGCGCACTTCGATTTTCTTTAACTCCGCCATCTGACCGCCCGATCCTATATTGATGCGCCACAAGCTAGGGCGATCCTGTGCCTGCGCCAGTGCCACAAAGCAAGGGTCAGGATGGCGAGAACAAAACCGAAACGCGCAAACCTGTCAAGCATGGCGCCAGAACGGCAAAAGGGGCAAGGTTGCCCCTGCCCCCATAACCCAGACACCTGAGACGCGCGCCCTCTAGATATGGATCGCTCGCCCGTAGGCATCAAGAACCGCCTCATGCATCATCTCTGACAAGGTTGGATGCGGGAAAACGGTCTCCATCAGGTCTTCTTCAGTGGTTTCAAGCTTGCGGCCCACCACATAGCCTTGGATCAGTTCGGTCACTTCCGCGCCCACCATATGCGCGCCCAAAAGCTCACCCGTTTTGGCATCAAACACAGTTTTGATCAGCCCTTCAGGCTCGCCCAAGGCGATGGCCTTGCCATTGCCAATAAAGGGGAAGCGGCCCACTTTTACGGCATAGCCTGCGGCTTTTGCCTTTTCTTCGGTCAAACCGACCGAGGCAATTTGCGGGTGGCAATAGGTGCAGCCTGCAATGCTTTCAGGTTTCACCGCGTGAACCTTGCGCCCTGCAATCATCTCGGCAACCATCACGCCTTCGTGGCTGGCCTTATGCGCAAGCCATGGCGCGCCTGCGACATCGCCAATTGCATAAAGCCCGTCCACGCCTGTGCGGCAATATTCATCCGTCACAACATGGGTGCGGTCTATTTTGACCCCAAGCCCCTCTAGGCCCAAGCCTTCGACATTGCCGACAATACCAACGGCGGAAATGACTGTGTCGAATTCTTGCGTCTCAACCTTGCCGCCCATTTCGATATGCGCTGTGACCTTATCAGCCGCACGATCCAGTTTCTTGACCACCGCCTTTTGCAGAATTTTCATCCCCTGCTTTTCAAAGGCCTTTTTGGCAAAGGCGGAAATCTCGGCATCTTCCACAGGCAGGATGCGATCCATCACTTCGACAACTGTCGTCTCAGCGCCCAGCGTGTTGTAGAAACTTGCGAATTCAATCCCAATCGCACCCGACCCAATGACAAGCAATTTCTTAGGCATATGCGGGGGGGTGAGCGCCGATTTATAGGCCCATACGCGCTTGCCATCCGCCTCTAGGCCCGGCAGTTCGCGGGCACGGGCGCCTGTGGCCAGAATGATATGTTTGGCGGTCAGGGTTTTCACACCATCCTCCGCCTTCACCTCGACCTTGCCTTTCGCGGGAATTGTGGCCGCGCCCATCACAACTGTGACCTTGTTCTTTTTCATCAGATGGCCCACGCCCGAATTCAGCTGTTTGGCCACATTGCGCGAGCGTTTCACGACCGAATCCAAATCATAAGAAATCCCGTTCGCAGACAGACCAAATTCCTTAGCGCGGTGCATCAGGTGGAAAACTTCGGACGAGCGCAGCATGGCCTTGGTTGGGATACAGCCCCAATTGAGACAAATCCCGCCCATATGTTCTCGCTCGACAATCGCAACTTTCAGCCCCAATTGGCTGGCGCGGATCGCGGCCACATAGCCCCCGGGGCCTGCACCTATGACGATTACATCGAAATCTTGGTTGGACATAGCAGTTCTCCTGCAATTCGGGCCACGCAGGGGCGGCGGGATTCGGAATTGTTCAACGTTAAACTATCTCTAAACCATCTCTGATCGCGCTGCAATCTATCTAAGATTCCTGCAGACTGCGCAGCACAGAACCATAACCGCCCGCGCCTAGAAACGCCTGTTCTTCTGCGGTCATATCCCGCCCCAAATCCGCGTTTCGATAGGGAAAGCGGCCAAATCGGCGGATGATTTCAGCATGGGCGCGGGCATGGGTCACATTGCCCTGCCCCGTCTGCGGCATCCGCGTTTCGATCAATTCAATCGCGCGGGTTTGATCTGCCAAATCCTCAGAATGCATGAAGGGCAAGTAGAAAAACTGACGTTCAGGCTCTGGGACGCTCAGATCATGGCCCATCTCTAGCGCGTCCTTGGCCAATCCCAAAACCTTTGCATCGGTGGCAAAGGCCCGCGGGTCGGCGCGAAACATATTGCGCGGGAATTGATCCAACAGGATCATCAGCGCCAAGGCGGTCGGGGCGGCATTGATCCAATGATCCATCGCGCCTGCTGCCGCCCTCTGCCATGCCGCGCCAAAACGGGCGCGAATTTCAGCGTCAAAATCATCATCGCGGCGATACCACGCCTCGGGCCCTGCCCCGATCCAGAACTCTGTGATTTCTTGCGCCAGTGGGTCTGTCATCCGATCTTCCCCCTTTAGACCATTGTCAAAGAGAGACTTCCACGATCACGCGGCAGGAGGAAGCGTTCCTTGCACGTCATCCCCATCATTAGAGGCCGCATCCGCGAAAACCTCTTGCGCCAAGCCCACCACAACGGGCGAGGCTGAGGGCAAAACAGGCGCATAGCTGCCTGTATCTTCCACTGTAGGTGCGGGGCGCACCGTCATACGATAGGCCGCATACAGTGCCAAAACCGTGACCAAGCCGCCGATGAAATAGAAATACCCCAAGGGGCCAATGGCCTGGATCATGCCGCCCACGACAATCGGGCCGAAAATCGCCCCGACCCCGTTCACAAACAACAGACGCCCCCCTGCGGCAGGCATTTGTTCGACCTCAAGAAAGTCGTTCACATAGGCAATCAACAACGCATAAAGCGGGTTGGCCATGCCACCTATGAAGAAGGCCGAAATCACCAAGATCGAAAAGATGCCAGAACTGAGCGCACCCAACAGGCCGGCTGCGCCACAAATGGCCGCCAAGATCATGATCAACAGACGGCGATCCATCCGATCAGAAATCCATCCGATGGGGAATTGCAGAACCAAGCCGCCCACGTAAAAGGCCGATACAAAAATGGACAATTGCGCAATAGGCAGCCCTGCCTGCGTTGCGAAAACGGCCGCCATGCCGAACATGGCCGAATAGACACCGCCCATAAGGAATGTGCCAATCACACCCAATGGCGAGATTTTTAAGACCTCCATCAGGCTCATCGGCTTGGCGGTTTCAAATGCCGGCGTGGGGGTAACCGACAGCAAAATCGGCGCGAAACTTAGCGAAACCAGAACCGACAGCACCACAAAGAGGAAATAGTCGGACGGATCCCCAAGGTTCAGCAGCATTTGCGCGGCAACAATGCCGACCATCTGCACCACCAGATAGACTGATAGCGTCTGACCACGGGTTTCATTGGTCGCGGCATTGTTCAGCCATGATTCTGCCGTGACATAGACGGCGGCAAAACAGGCCCCAATAATCAGGCGCAACACTGTCCATGCAATGGGATCCGTCAGCACAGGATAGAGGATCAGCACCGCCGATATGACCGAGCCCAGCGCAGCAAAGGTGCGGATATGGCCCACGCGGCGGATCATTTCAGACCCCATACGCGAGCCGATCAGGAACCCCGCAAAATAGGCAGACATCACCACGGACATCTCAAAGGTTGAAAAACCCTCAATTTCGCCGCGCACACCCAGAAGCGTGCCCTGAAGGCCATTCCCGACCATCAGAAGCATGATACCCAAAAGCAAGGCCCATGAATTTCGCAACACCAATAACATGCGCGATCCTTACGCTGCACGGCACCAAACTAATGCCGCGTTCACGCCCTATCCTGTCACGTCTGCGACCCGATTAATAGCGAAGCATCCCCGTAGGAGAAAAAACGATAGTTCTGCGTGATTGCATGGTCATAGATCGTGCGAATTTGATCTGCCCCCATCAGGGCCGAAACCAGCATCATCAGGGTCGATTTGGGCAGGTGGAAATTAGTCATCAACCCATCAGTGATTTTAAAGCGATACCCGGGGTAGATGAAAATATCGGTATCCCCCTCAAAGGGGCGCATCTCGCCAGTTTCGTTTGCCGCAGTTTCAATCAACCGCAATGCTGTTGTGCCCACGGGGATAATCCGCCCGCCTGCGGCGCGGGTGGCGTTGATTTCATCCGCCGCGCTTTGCGAAACCTCGCCCCATTCGGCATGCATTTTGTGGGTGGTGACATCTTCCACCGTCACGGGCAGAAACGTGCCTGCACCAACGTGCAAGGTGACAAAGCTGAACGTCACCCCATGGGCGCGCAAATCTGCCATCAGCCCCTCGTCAAAATGCAAGCTTGCGGTTGCGGCGGCCACCGCCCCTTGGCGCTTGGCCCAAATGGTTTGGTAATCTTCCCGATCTTGGGCATCGGAGGGGCGCTTGGCCTCAATATAGGGCGGCAGGGGCATCGCACCTGCGGCATTCAATGCCGCGTCAAAATCATCCCCCCCAAGATTAAACCGCAGACGCAGCCCCCCTTCAAGGCTTGCCACCTCGGCGTGAAAATTAGGGGTAAACTCCACCACCTCGCTCAAGGCCAGTTTCCTCATCGGCTTGGCAAGGGCCGACCATGTGCCATCGGCCTGTGACTCGAGAAGGGTCACCTCAATCTGTGCGCTCACGCGGCCTTGCGCGCTGTCACGCCACCTTTGGCCGTGCAGACGGGCGGGAATGACGCGGGTGTCGTTCAGGATCAACCGATCCCCCTTGCGCAAGAATTGCGGCAGATCGCGCACGATCGCATCGGTGATCTGCCCCCCCTGCGCATATAGCAGCCGCGCCGAAGAACGCGGCTTTGCCGGACGGGTCGCAATAAGGGTTTCGGGAAGGTGAAAATCGAAATCATCAAGACGCATCGTAAACCTAACAGAAACGGGCGGATTATTGGGAATTTGTATCAAGCTGCGGACGCATCAAGTCGCGCAGAATGCCTGGCACAAGGATGGAGAGCGGATTGACCCGCACCTGCGGCGTATCGGGCGGGCCGTTCAGGGTGAAATTAAACCCAAACAACCCCTCATCACGCCGCGCAAACAGCCGCCCGACAACGCCGTTGAGCGCATAAATGGGCGTCAGCACACCACGAAAGTCCAAATTCCGCGCAGATGTGTTATAGAACCCATCCATGCTGATCCCCAAAGACGGGCCAATGGCGGTGCCTTGATGCACAGTGATCTGTGACGGATCGAGCGTGAAGCGCGCATTCACCTCGCCCATATTGATCCCGTCCCCCGACAATTGTTCAATCAATCCAATCACGGAGACAGCGTTGAGCAATTCGGCCATAACGGGGGCATCGCGTAGTCTGGGGTTGGTGATTTGCAACTGGCCCTCATAGCTGCGCGCGCCAGTCGCGCCCTGCAATTGAAGGGTCAGCGCGCCACCATAAAGGTTGCGCATGATGCCCGCGCTGCGCATGGCGGCCCCGCCATCATCAGCATGAAGTCGAATATCAATGCCCCCGCCCTCACGCGGGGCAATCGCGCCCTCTAGCGGAACGGCGCCGTTAAGATTGCCGCGAAACGCCCCCGCCAACCCGCCACCGCCAGAACTGAGATCCGCGCGCAGATCGCTGAGCGCAATCGTGGCGCCAATGCGCAGCTCGTCCAAATTGACCGACAGGGGGGCGCGTGCCGTTTGCGCCTGTGCGCCGCCCTGCGGCAGGCCCCGCACATCCAACCGCCCCGAAGCAATCGCAAGTGCAGGTGCCAAACCCTCCCCACGCGGCGTCAGCGTGCCTGTCACATCTAACCAGTCATCAATGGTAAAGCCTTCTATGCGCAACAGCTCAAGACGGCCCTCGGGGCCGAGATCCCCCGAACCCTGTGCAGATAGGCCCGCCCCTGATAGGCGGAATGCGCGCAGGCTTGGGTCAGGCCCAAGGATCAGCGTGACGTCTAAATCCCCTGCTGCCGCTGCGGGTTTCGTCCACGCCAACGCGGCAAAGGACAGCGCAACGCCCTCAAGCGGTGATGTGAGACGCAATTCTGGGGCTGCACCGCGCCCCGCAAGATCAAGCCGCAGATCCAGTCCTGCATCGCCCTGCACCATGCCATCAGGCAAAATGACACCAAAGGCCGCAAGGCTTTCAGGGGTCAAACGCGCCTGCCCTTCGACATAAGATTGCGGGGCATCACGGTTAAGATCAGGCCGAACCCAACGGCCCGTGAGGGGCTGACCTGACATTGTGGCAGCGCCAGAAATCATCACGCCTGCCTCGGAGGTAATCGCCAAATCAAGCGCCTCTGCACGCAGATCGCGATTGGGAACCAATGTGTCTGAGCGCACATCTGTCAGACGGCCCGTGATATCGAGGCTCATCTCACCAATGGGTGGGCGCTGCACCAAATTCAGACCGATTTGCCCTGACAGCTCTGCTTGCCCTGTGGCCAAGGTGGCGGGGTCAAGACGCCCGTCTTCGGGAAATAGGTTTAGGGGCGGCCCTGCAAATAGGGTCAAAAGATCAGGGATTTCTCCAGACACATCCAAGTCAAGGGTGGCGGCAGGGCCACGCATCGCCACATTGGGCACAGTGAGCCTGCCTTCATGCATCACGATATCTTGGCCCGTGGGCGCGCGCATCAAACCATCTTGCGCCACAATGGTCAGCCGCGGCCCCTCTAGGCGCAGTTGGCCCTGCAGATCCCGCAAAGGCGGCACATCGCTAATGGGGCTGAGCGCGAGCGCGCTAAAATCAAACCCCAAGGCCGCCTGCGCACGGGCATCTTGCGGCGCCTTACGCAAGCTCAGAACGAGGTTTTGCGCCTGCCCTTCGTGCAGATTGCGATCAATCCAGTCACGCGTTTTAGAGACAAACTCATTTGGCCAATAAATCAGGGCATCGCGCAGCACCATTTGCGCAATACTCCCATCAATCGCCAGTTCCGTGCCATCAGAGCGCGCAACCCCATAGCCTGAAAGGGTCAGCTCATACGCATCTGTGCGGATCAAAACACGATCAAGATCGAGGCGCGGCTCCTCCCCCAAACTGATCCGAAACTCAGACCACCCCTGCGAGAACAGCAAGGGCGCCTCGAACATCGCATTGGGGTTCACCAATAGATCATTAAGATCAAGCGTGGCGTCAATTTGCGTGCCATCGGGCGAAATCAGCGCATCACCCGTTGCGGTAAAATCTAGGTTGCGCGCATCAACCAACAGCTCATCCAGCGCCGCGCGCCCTGTGGCGGCCTCATACCGAAATCGCGCTGAGATCTCGCTAAAGCTTAGGGGGCGCTCTGCGCCTTCAAGGGCCAATTCCCCTGGCCCCAAATCAAGGCGGGCTTCAAGATCACCAACGCCTTCGGCATCGCGCAATTTCGTGCTGAGACTGCCCGACAATGGCGCAGAGATCAGATCAAGCCACCGGAAGGCAGGCGATGCAACAGAAAGGTTATTTGCAGGTATCCCTTGAAATTGGAAGCGTAATTCGGTCTCACGCGCGGCATCGGTGCGGGTCGCCACAAAGGAAAGACGCCCCGCCTGATCTGCCGCCCCCTCCGCGTGGGCCTCTAGACCTGCGGTAACCGCCAAAACCAAATCTTGGCCCTGACGGGCCAGACGCATTTGCCCGTTTTCAATAGATAAGGCCCGTCCTGTGGTGGCATCGCGCAGAGAAATCGTAATCTCGCGGCCAATGGCCTCTTGAAAATTGGCAAAACGCGGATCGGCAAACATTCTGTCAAAGGCGGCCATGGTTTGGGCCAAATCAGCGCGCGCGGCGTCTTGATTGGTTGTGAAAGCCAAATCGATACCACCAGTTGTGTCCCGTTCAAGCAAGAGACTGGCGCCGCGCATTTCGGCGCGGATGGGGGATATTTGCCCCATCAGCAAGGCGCCTGCATCGAAGGCAAAGCCAAGCTGCGGAAACGCCGCACGCAGGCCAGTTTCATCGCGCACCGTGACATCGGTGATGACCAAAAGGGCTTGGCGCCCCGTCTCATCAAGGGCAATGGACATATCTGCAATGCTTAACTCATCGCGCACCATACCCGCCTGCATCTGCGCAATAATACGCGCCTGCCATGCGGTAGGCAGCGAAACGGGCCCCTGAGACAGTCGCAGGTAAAACCCACCAAGCACCGCTGAAATGGTCACAAACAGGCCCAAAACCACAGCCAAGACCCACCGCCCTCTGCGCGATTTGGCAGGCTGTGGTTTAGGTTTGGACTCGGCGTTTTCTTTGGAGGTCACGGGAAGCGGTCAATCTATAATCTGTCTGGTCACGAGGTTGGTCACGGGGCTGTTTACGGGTCGGGCGCGGCACGAAGAGAGTAGCGATTTCGGATGCCGCCCTTTATCTTTGCCGTAAATCCCCTAGCTTGCAATCACACATAACAAAACCCTGCAACTGGCCCCGCGCAAATATTCGCCGCATTGGATCACGATGTGGCGAGTTTCCGCGCAAATGAATGAATAAAGGATGAAGCCCATGCTTGAGATCGGCAGCCCCGCCCCAGATTTCACCCTTCCCCGCGATGGCGGTGGCGAAGTGACGCTATCTGCTCAAAAGCCCAAGAAAGTGGTTCTCTATTTCTATCCCAAAGATGACACATCAGGCTGCACCAAAGAGGCGCAGGGCTTCACCGAAGCGGCAGACGCCTTTGCCGCAGCAGGCACTGTGGTGATTGGTGTCTCCAAAGATAGCGTGGCCAAGCACGATAAATTCATCGCCAAATATGATCTTGGGGTGGTCCTTGCCTCGGATGAAACCAGTGATGTCTGCGAACGCTATGGCGCATGGGTGGAGAAATCCATGTATGGCACGAAGTACATGGGCATCGAACGCTGCACCTATCTTATTGATGGCGATGGGAAAATTTCCCAGATTTGGCGCAAGGTAAAGGTGCCAGGCCATGTTGATGCCGTGCTGGACGCGGTGAAATCCTTGGACTAATTCACCGCCCCATGAGTGATTTACAAATACCCGAGACCTTGGCCGAAATGGCGGTGGCGGTTTTGACCACCGCCAATGCCAAGGAGAAATGCGCACTTTCGCGCGCTTGTGCCAAGAAATGGTTTGCGGCGCGGGCAGCAGGCAGGCCCTTGCCCCTTGGCCGCGCCACACCGCCCGATCAACCCGCGCGCCCTGCACAACCCGCATTGCTTGATCCGCGCGAGGTGCCAAAGCGTAAACGTGGCACAGCCGAGGGTCGGATCGCGATTTTGCACGCGGTGGCGCATATCGAACTTAATGCGGTGGATTTACATTGGGACATTATCCCCCGCTTTGCCGAGACGCCCATGCCCATCGGATTCTACGATGATTGGGTCAAATCGGCCGACGAAGAATCCAAACATTTCAACCTATTGTCAGATTGCCTTGAACAAATGGGCTGTCATTATGGCGCGCTTGCCGCACATTCGGGGATGTGGCGCGCCGCCGAAGATACGGCCACTGATTTCATGGGCCGCTTGGCGGTGGTGCCAATGGTTCTCGAGGCGCGCGGTCTTGATGTCACGCCCTCCATGATCGAGATTTTCAAACGCCCGAAAAATGACCCTGCCGCCAGTGCAGCAGTCGATGCGCTAAACGTGATCTATGCCGAAGAGGTGCATCACGTGGCCTATGGCAGCAAATGGTTTCATTTCCTCTGTGGCCGCGAAAACCTTGATCCAAAGGATGCGTTTCACGAACTGGTGCAACGCTATTTCCACGGCGCATTGAAGCCACCCTTTAACGAAGAAAAGCGCGCCGAAGCGGGCCTTCCACCCGATTTTTACTGGCCTCTCTCTGAACGCTAGGCCATCTATCGGCGAAATCTCGCCCAAATTGCGGGGAGGACCTCAATTTTCCGTCTAAATGGCGCAAAAAATATTGAGCCGCCCCGCTCAATGTCCTATCCAATCCTCGCGCCCCCCAATTGGTCTGGGGACGCTGTGATGGGGTGGTGACGAGAGGCGCAGAGCAAAGCGCCCGAACGACAAAACAGGGGACTTGGCATTGAAATCGCGATTGATTGAGCGCACAAACCACGCATTGGATCGGCATTTGCCTGAAAAACGGCTGTTTCTGAAATCCGATACAAGCACGCGCTTTGTGCGCCTGAGGCCCCTGACGCAGGCCGCTATCATTGCCACGACAGGGCTTCTGGTCACATGGACGGCGATTGTTTCAGCGGTGTTTTTCATCGATGCCATCAATGCAGGCTCTCATCGCGATCAGGTCGCGCGCGCCTCGCAGGCCTATCAACATCGCCTCAATGCAATGTCCAGCGAACGCGACAGCCGCGCCCTTGAGGCACAAGCCGCCCATGAACGATTTGGCGTTGCGATGGCCCAAGTCTCTGCCATGCAATCGCAGCTTCTGGCATCAGAAGAACGCCGCCGCGAATTGGAAACCGCGGTCAACGTGATCCAAAGCACCTTGCGCCGCACCATCAGTGAACGCGATGACGCGCTTGAAGAGGTGGCACAATTGACCGCCGAGATGACCGATGAGAATGGCAGCCTGCAATCCGCCGCAAGCCGTCAACGAGATCTAGAGCAGGTTTTGGCGCTATTGACCGAGGCGCTGCATGAAACAGCCGAAGGGCGCGATACAACCCATGATCTGATCGCCGAGGCGCGCGCGCAGATTCAAGACTTGGAATTCCAAGCTGCCCTTTCCGCCGAGCGCAATGAACGCATCTTTACTCAAATCGAAGACGCGGTCGCGATGTCGCTTGAGCCACTTGATGCGATGTTCCGTGCGGCAGGCCTGCCCACCGACAGCATTCTTGAGACGGTGCGCCGTGGCTATTCAGGCCAAGGTGGGCCTTTGACGCCAATTACCTTTTCCACCTCCAACGGCCAACCCGACCCTGTTTCGCTGCGCGCCAATGAGGTGTTGGAAGATCTCGATGCGGTGAACCTCTATCGTATTGCCGCAGAGAGCCTGCCCTTCAGCTATCCTGTGCAGGGCGCTGCGCGGCGCACCTCGGGCTATGGCTATCGCAATGATCCGATCCAAGGGGGGCGGCGGATGCATGAGGGCCAAGATTTTGCGGGCCCCGTTGGAACCCCGATTGTTGCTGCCGCAGATGGCACTGTGGTTTTCGCGGGCCGCCGCGGCGCCTATGGCAATATGATAGAAATTCGCCACGCTATGGGATATACAACACGCTACGCACATTTATCGCGTATTCGCGTGACACGGGGCGAAAGAGTGTCGCGCGGCGACAGAATTGGTGATATGGGAAATACTGGACGCTCGACCGGGTCCCATTTGCATTACGAAGTGCGTCAGAATGGCAACCCAACCAACCCGATGACTTTTATCACGGCAGGACGAAATGTTTTCTAAATCAAAAATCAACGAACCTGGACCAAAAGAAACAACAGTGCCAAGCGCGGCCCCTGCCGCGACAGCGCCAAGCGCGCCTTCGGCACCGGTGGCCCCCAGCACATCTGCTGCCCCTGCCAAGCCAAAGCCGCCTGCGTCTTTGCTGAGCTCGGATTTGGTGATTACGGGCAATCTGAAAACCTCAGGCGACATTCAAATCGAAGGCACCGTCAAGGGTGACATCCGCGCACATTCACTGACTGTTGGTGAAAGCGCACGCATTGATGGCGAGGTTCTTGCCGATGATGTGGTCGTGAACGGCTATGTCAAAGGCCGCGTTCGTGGCTTGAAAGTGCGCCTCACCTCAAGCGCGCGAGTTGAGGGCGACATCATTCATAAGACCATCGCGATTGAATCTGGTGCGCATTTTGAAGGCACGGTTCAGCGTCAAGAAGACCCGCTGTCTAGCGGTGCGAAATCGGCCCCTGCCCCAGCCGCAAAACCTGCCGCAGCCACCGCAGAGCCAGAAAAGAAATAAGCGCAGGCGCGATTTACTTAAAATGCACCCCCGCCCGCATCCGCGCGCGGGGGTTTTTCTTTGTCATCATATCGCCTCATGCACAAAGGCGCGGCGATAAATATGCCATGAGGCATGACCCAAAACGGGCAAGACCAAAAACAACCCCAACAGTGCAGGCAGCATCGCCAAAAAGGTCAGGCTTGCGATCAGCGCGCCCCAGATCAGCATCACCTTCGGGTTGGCTTTGACCACCGCAATGCTTTTGAGCATGGCGGTGACAAAATCCACTTCTTTATCCAACAAAAGGGGCAGCGAAATCACCGTGAGGCAAAATAACACCAACGCAAAAACCGCACCAAAGCCTGAGCCCACCAACAGCATAATCAAGCCTTCGGGCTGAAGCAGATAGGCATAGCTTGAGGTCACATTCATCAGCGCAGATGGCCCCATAAACAGGGCGAACAACATATGCGCAAAGAAAGACCAAAATAGAAAATACACGATGATCACCCATGCCATAGACGGCAATTGGCGCAATCTTTGCCGCCAGATCACGCTGAAGATATCATTGCGGCGAAAGTCCCGATCCCCAGCCTCAAGACGGCGGGAAACCTCATAAAGGCCAACCGCCAAGAAAGGCCCTATGAGGGGAAAGCCAACCGTAATCGGAATAGCCAACCACCCCATATCCAGGATCGAAAGGCTGCCATAGATCAACCAGCCCCCCCACCACATAGATATGGGCAAAGAACAGGCCCATCATCGGCTTTTGGCGAAAATCGCACCACCCTGCGCCAAATGCCGCCCAAATATCGCCCAATCCCATTTTGCCAATGGCGGCAGGGGCGATGGCCACTCGAGCTGCACGCGGTCGTTCATATTGCGCCCTCCCTTCTTCCGTCAGGAATAGGTTAAGCCCCCGATCCACGCGCCGCCAAGGGAAATTTGGCAGACCGCGCTATCCGCCTAGCGCATCAATCGCGGCAAAATTGCTGGCGCTGCGGCCATTGGGGTCAAAACTTTGTGGCAAATAGGCCTCGGCAATGGATTTCGCCAATTCTGCGCCAATCACCCGCGCGCCCATCGTGATGATCTGCGCATTATTCGACAGCGCGGCACGCTCAGCTGAATAGGTGTCATGGGTCTGTGCGGCGCGAATACCGCGCACCTTGTTTGCGGAGATCGCCACGCGAATCCCCGTGCCGCAGACTATTTTCAAGCGGTCGTAAGAAAATTGCAATTTGCAGAATTCGTCTCACAAGGTTATCGAAGCGCCAAGCAACCCATTCGTATCAGGCCTCGCCTGCCCCGCGCGAATAAACATCAAGGAGAGCTATCTATGAAATTCTTTGTCGATACTGCCGTGGTCGATGAAATCCGTGAATTGCACGATTATGGTCTGTTGGACGGGGTCACCACGAACCCCTCGCTGATCGCAAAATCAGGCCGCGATTTCAAAGAGGTCATCGCTGAAATTTGCGCGTTGGTCGATGGGCCCGTATCCGCCGAAGTCGCCGCAACCGATTTTGCGGGCATGGTGGCCGAGGGCGAGCATTTGGCAAAAATCGCCGATAATGTCGTGATCAAGCTGCCTTTGACCTTGGATGGCCTAAAGGCCTGCCGCCATTTCACCAATAAAGGCATAAAGACCAATGTGACCTTGTGCTTCTCGGCCAATCAGGCGCTTTTGGCGGCCAAGGCGGGTGCAACCTATATCAGCCCCTTCATCGGGCGCTTGGATGACCTCAACCTCGATGGCATGGAATTGATCGCAGAAATCCGCGAGATTTACGACAATTATGGATTTGAGACTGAAATTCTGGCGGCGTCAATTCGGACGGCAAACCATGTGAAAGATGCCGCGATGGTTGGTGCAGATGTGGCGACCATTCCACCCGCAGTGATCAAGGGTCTTGCCAAGCACGTCTTGACCGATAAGGGCCTTGAGCAATTCACCAAAGATTGGGCCGCAACGGGCCAAACCATTCTTTAAGGCAAGTTCATACCGATTTTGAAAAGCGGCGGGGCCATAGGCCCGCCGCTTTTTTCATACCCGCAGATCAGATGCGCCTGTGTCGATATGGGGTGCCAAGGAAGCCACGCTATCGGCAATATCGGCCACCAGGGCCCGATAATCTGGTTCACGCTCTCTAAAGCTCAGCTCAAGGTATTAAAGAGATCTTAAGAACTTTGGTGGGAATCGAGGCCATTGCTGCAATTGCAACGGGTATATTGGGGCTCGGGTTATAAGGCTGCGCGCAGAATTTCGGTCAAATCAGACGCGGTCAAATCGACTGGATTCGCCTTCATCGAAGACGAGCTTGCCGCCGCTTGTGCAATCTGGTCGATCTTGTCGGCAGGCAGACCCGCTTGCCCCAATCGCAGCAGGTTTTGCCCCTCGATAAATCGCGCCAAGGCCTCAAAGGCCATCTCGGCGCTGACGCCAAAGGCATCGCCCATCCAAGCGCGCAGATCAGAAAAGCGTCCACGCAATGCGGGGCTTTCGGCGCGAGCCTCATTGGCCAAAAGAACAGGCACCAATAAACGGGCGCAAATCAGGCCATGTTGCGCCAGATAGCCGCCTGCAGGCCCCGCCAAGCCATGCACCGCCCCCAAACCCGCATTGGCCAAGGCAAGACCGCCAATCACCGATGCCAAGGCCATATCATCGCGCGCCATCGGATCATCGCCGCCCCGATCAAAGGCATCAGATAGGCGGCGCAGCCCCGACACGGCCCGCGGAATGGCATCCCTGCACAGCGCATCGGTGAACGGGTTGGCGCGGGTGCACAGATAAGGCTCGATCACTTGGGTCAGGGCATCAAGCCCGCTCATCATGGTTTGCGCGCGCCCCATCCCGTCACATAAACTTGGGTCAATAATGGCCAAATCTGGCAGCATCCTCGCATCACGCAAAGATACTTTGCGCTGGTGTTCGGGCACAGAAATCACCGCGTTTTTGGTGACCTCGGCCCCTGTGCCCGCTGTGGTGGGAATGGCCACAAAAGGCAAAGGCGCGGCATCAAGCGCGCGCCCCTCACCGACAACCTCAAGATAACGAAGGGCGGGATGCGGTGCAGGGATCAAGGCGGCTATGGCCTTGCCTGCATCAATGACAGCCCCCCCGCCAATCGCCACAACGCAGGCAACCCCTGCCCCGCGCGCGCGCATCACCGCGCCCTCGATGGTTTTCAAATCGGGTTCAGCCGCAATCGCCACCTGCAGCACGGGCGCAAGAGCATCAACCAAAGCACGCGTTCCTGTGTGACGCAGACCAGAGCCGCCCGTGATCACCATCACGGGCACCCCCAAAGTCATAATCTGCGGCGCAAGCCCCGCCCCGACCTTCCCGCGACCAAATTGAATATGACCTGCGGTGAGAAACTCAAAGCTCAGGGCGTGCGCCATCAGGATCAAACCTCGATACTTGCGACCATGCGCAAGGCTTGCGCTGCTTCTGCGCCTTTCTTGACGAAATGATCATGATAGAAATCGTGATGCACCGCATGCTCGTGGAAATGATGCGGGGTCAGTGATACGGAATAGGTGGGAATCCCTGTGTCCAACTGTGCTTGCATCAGACCATCAACCACAGTAGCGGCCACAAAATCATGGCGGTAAATGCCCCCATCCACCACCAATGCGGCGCAGACAATCGCATCAACCTTACCAGACGCGCCCAGTTTCTTTGCCAAGAGCGGCATTTCAAAGGCGCCGGGCACATCATAGGTCATCAGGTTATACGCCTGACCTGATGCTTTCATATCCGCTTCGAAGCCAACCAAGGCTTGGTTGACAATGTCGCTGTGCCAATTTGCTTTAATAAAAGCGATATTCAGTGTTTTCGTCATTTGGGTCATCCTTTCTAAAGACCAAGGTGCCCAAGGCGATCGTGAACACGCGCCCGCGCCTGCACTAGGGACACGCCCCCGCGCAACCGCGAAACACGGCTCATTCTCTTTCATCCGGACTATAACCGTCGGCTTTGGAATTTCACCAAATCTGCTGACCCTTGGTCGTGAAACCAAGGCGCTCGCGGGCTGTCACCGCCGGTGGGGAATTTCACCCCGCCCCGAGAATGTCAGTAGAAGTAATCAACCAAAGGCTGCAGTGCAAGACGCGAATGCGCCGCATCGCTGCGTGCTTGCGTCTCAGGCGTCAATCTTCGGCCTGTGCATCGGCACGGCTTTTGCCAGAGACATCCAGCGCCAAAACCGAGGCCATCAACTCATCAATTTCACCATCCAAAACACCTTGGGTGTCAGAGGTCTCAAACCCTGTGCGCAGGTCTTTAACCATTTGATAGGGCTGCAAAACATAAGAGCGAATTTGATTGCCCCAACCCGCCTCACCTTTGGCCTCATGGGCTGCGTTGATCTCGGCATTGCGGCGGTCAAGCTCCATCTGATAGAGGCGCGATTTCAGCGCCTTCATCGCGATATCGCGGTTTTGGTGCTGAGATTTTTCCGAACTCGTGACCACGATCCCCGTTGGAATATGGGTGATACGCACGGCAGAGTCGGTGGTGTTGACGTGCTGCCCCCCCGCCCCTGACGAGCGATAGGTGTCGATGCGGATCTCATTTGGGGCCACTTCGATTTCAATATTGTCATCAACCACAGGATAGACCCAAACCGAAGAAAAGGACGTATGCCGCCGCGCCGAACTGTCATAAGGCGAGATGCGCACCAAACGATGCACGCCCGATTCCGATTTCAACCAGCCATAGGCATTATGGCCAGAGATTTTGTAAACGGCGGATTTGATCCCCGCTTCTTCCCCGTAAGAGACGGATTGAAGATCAACCTCATGTCCCTGTTTTTCGGCCCAACGCACATACATGCGTGCCAACATAGAGGCCCAATCACAGCTTTCCGTGCCGCCTGCGCCCGCATTGATCTCCAGGAAGCTGTCATTGGCGTCCGCCTCGCCGTTCAATAGGGCTTCAAGCTCTTTTGCGGCGGCGGTCTCGACCAAGGCAGACAGGGCGGCTTCCGCCTCTGTCACGATGGCGCTGTCACCTTCTTCCTCGCCCAATTCGATGAGGCCAATATTATCGTCCAGTCCCGATTTGATCGCGTCATAGGTGCCGATTTTATCAAGCAACACCTGACGATCGCGCATCAGCTTTTGCGCCTTTTCGGGATCGTTCCACAGGTCTGGATCCTCGACACGGGCGTTGAACTCCTCCAAGCGGTGCTTGGCGGTGGTCAAATCCATTCGCTGCCCGAGCAAATCAAGAGAACGGCGAATTTTGTCGATATTGGATTGGGTTTCGGCCCGCATCGGATACCTGCTCCAATTGCATCAAGAAATCATCTGGTCGCGGTGATCTAGACCAGCGGCGGCGTGGCTGCAATCCCCGATGGGGTTTAATAGAGCCCACCTGAGCTGATCGTGCCAAAGCCCGTATCGGTGGGAACCCGCACTGTTTCGCCTGACGAGGTGCGCACATCTGCGCCCTCTTCCTGCAATGCGCCATCAACCTCACCCGGCCCAAAGACGGGCAAATCCGAGGCCATAGCAAACCCACCATCCACAATGGCCGAACGCGCACCAACAGCGGGCACTTCTGCGGCGCGGAAATATTCATAAACCACGTTTTCGCCGCTTTCCCCATCGGCCAGACGTTCGCCAGAGAAGCGATCAATTGGCACGAACACACCGCCCTCGGGCACACGGAACGGGCCGCCGCCATATTCGGCCACGGCCTCTTGCATAAATTCTTGGAACACGGGCGCACAAGTCCCACCGCCGGAGGCGCGGCCAAGCGACCGCGGTTGGTCATAGCCGATATAGCACCCCGCCACGATATTGGAGGTAAAGCCAACAAACCAAACATCGCGGGCGTCATTGGTTGTGCCCGTCTTCCCAGCAGCAGGCACAGGCAGGTTCACCGCGCGCGCGGCTGTTCCGCGCTCGACAACCCCCTCAAGCATCGAGGTGAGTTGAAAGGCGGTAATTGGATCCATAACACGGGCGCGGTTGGATACGATCCGCGGCCCCAAGCCTGCGGGCAATGTGTCGCTCAAACAATCTTCGCAAATACGCTGATCATGGCGATACACAGTTTGTCCAAACCGATCTTGGACACGGTCAACAAGGGTAGGCTCCACCCGCTCACCGCCATTGGCAAACATCGCATAGGCCGCGACCATTTTGTAAAGCGTGCTTTCTTGCGCCCCCAAGGAATTGGCCAAAAATGGCTGCATCTCATCATAAACGCCAAAGCGTTCAGCATAGCGCGCAACGGTCTCCATCCCCACATCTTGGGCCAAGCGGATGGTCATCAAGTTGCGCGATTGTTCAATCCCTGTGCGAATGGGCGCAGGGCCATAAAACCGATCCGAGGCATTGGTTGGACGCCAAAGACCCTCGGGCGTTTCCACCTGAATGGGCGCATCGATCACAATGGTGTTGGGGCTATAGCCACTGTCCAACGCCGCCGCGTACACAAATGGCTTAAAGCTTGAGCCGGGCTGCCGCGTAGCTTGGGTGGCGCGGTTAAACACCGAATATTGATAGGAAAAGCCGCCTTGCATCGCCAAAACGCGGCCCGTGTTCACATCCATCGCCATAAAGGCCCCTTGCACCTCGGGGATTTGGCGCAAGGAATAATGCCCTGCCCCTGTGTCATCCTCAACAGGCAGAACATGGATCACATCCCCGCGCGCAAGCAGGTCATCGGCAGAATTGGCCGCGCTGCCTGTTGTGCCATCTTCGCGCAAAGGGCGCGCCCAATTGACATCCTCCGCCAAGATGCGACCCGTTTCGCCATCCTCAAAGGCAATCAGCGCATCACCGCCCTCGAACCCCGTCACAGCAGCCACATGCCACTGATCCACATCGCGCGGAATTTCCGCAACCGAAAGCGCCTCGGCCAAACTGGCCGCATCCTCAAGGGCCGCTACATCCAGTTGCGCCAAGGCCCCCCGCCAAACTCCGCGCCCGCGATCATAGGTTTCAAGCGCGCTGCGCAACGCGCGCTGTGCCACGATTTGAAGATTTTCATCCATCGTTGCGCGCACGGCATACCCGCCTGTGAAGAATTCTTCTTCGCCAAACTGGGTCGACAATTGGCGGCGAATTTCATCCGTAAAATAGCCCCGTGGCGGCAGGCTAGAGCGGAAAGGCGCAATATCCCCCCGCTGCACCGTCTCAAGCTCTGAGGCTTGGCTATCTTCCATCACCTCGCGCGTGATATAGCCATTCTCGAACATCTCGCGCAGCACATAATTGCGCCGCTCAACCGCATCATCGTAATCGCGCACAGGATGCAGACGCGCAGGCCGTTGCGGCAGAGCGGCCAAATAGGCAGCTTGCGCAGGGGTCAAATCGGACAGCGCCGTGTTGAAATAGGTCTGCGCAGCGGCGGCAACACCATAGGAATTTTGACCAAGGAAAATCTCGTTCAGATACAGCTCAAGGATACGTTCCTTGCTCATGGATCGCTCAATCCGTGCGGCCAAAATGATTTCCTGCACCTTGCGCTCAATCGTGCGGCTGCCATCGAGAAGGAAATTCTTCATCACCTGCTGCGTGATGGTGGAGGCGCCACGCACATCCTGCCCGCGCGAACGCACCGCATCCACAAGGGCCGATGCAATCGCGCGCGGATCATAGCCCGCATGCTGATAGAAATTGCGATCTTCGGCGCTGATAAAGGCATGAGCCACCAGATCAGGGATTTCTTCGGCTGGCACGAAAACACGGCGCTCTTGCGCGAATTCGTCAATGATACGGCCTTCGCGCGAATAGATACGGCTGATTGTGGCAGGGGTATATTGCGACAGCGTTTCGTAATTGGGCAAATCGCGCGCAAAAACCCAAATCACGCCGCCAACAATAATGGCACCAAACACTACCGCCATGATCGCCGAGGCAAAGAGCCCGCCGAAAATACCCATCACAAAACGGATGATCTGGCTCATGCGTGTCACTTCCCCAAAAAGCCTTACCCCAAGCGCGTGTCCGCTTATAGGGCGCAGCCGCGCGCGCGTCAAAAGCTTAAACCTTCACTTCATAGTGAGATCACACAAGATTATCGCCGCATAAGGCTGCGGCGCAGATTGTCTTCGGCCAACCATGCCTCGATGGCCCGCGCAATCCCGCCTTGCGCCCGCGACCGCCAAACAGGGTCAAGGATATTTTCCAAATCCCCACCTTCGGACATAAAACCGATTTCCAAGAGGACAGAGGGGTAATCAGGCGCGCTCAGCACCGTAAAATTTGCCTCAAGACGCGGGCGGCTGTGCAATTCAACCCCTGCTCCCTCAAGGCCCGTCACCAAGGCATCGGCCAAGGCATCACTGCGCGGATCGGTTTCAAGACGCGCCAAATGCATGAGCAAATCTGCGACAACATCATCGGATTGGCCCAAATCCACGCCCGCCAATAGATCGGCGCGGTCATGCTGCGCGGCAAGCGCCGCTGAGGCCGCATCAGAGCCTGTCTCGGACAAGGTATAAACAGTCACCCCAGGCGCCATGCCATCGCCTGCGGCCAAGGCATCGGCATGAATTGAAATGAAAAGATCAGCCCCCGCCATGCGCGCGCGACATCCGATAAGGCAGGGGGATAAATTCATCCCGCTCGCGCGTCATGAACACATCCACGATTCCATCACGCAACAGCATCTCGCGCAACTCTAACGCGAAGAGCAAAACCAAATCCGCTTCGCTATAGCCATCGCGCTCTGCGCCCGGATCAATCCCACCATGGCCCGGATCAAGGGCAATCAAGGGCCGTGTGCGCAGTGGCGGCGCGGGTTCAGCAATCACCGCTTCAGGTGGCTCATCTGCGCTTGCTGGGGTGAGATGGGTAGCAAATTCTTGCGCCGTTGCGGGGCGCAGCAGCAAGGTGAGACGCACCGCGTCAGGATGCCCTGTATCCATCACCGCGCGCTCTATCACCATGGGCGCGGTCAAATTCAGGCTCAACCGCCCCCAACCTGCACGCGGTGCGGGGCCAAGCGTGACCGCCTGTGCGCGATCCGCTCGATCAAACCCATTGGGCAGATTTTGCGCCTCTACCCCTGCCAAATCAACAATCAACCGCATCGGATTGTCGCGCAAACGCAGCCCATAGGCGGTGGCACGATTAAGGCGAAGCTGCACCTCAATCCCTTGGCCTCGATCCGTGACATAGCTTTCGCCTAGATCAAGGCGCACAGGTGTTTCGGCCCAAACCATGGGGCCAATCCACAAAAACAGAATCGCAAAAATACTGCGAAACACGACCTGCGGCATAGGGTTGTCTTTCTGCTCTTATCCGCGTCATAAAGATACAAAATCTATATTTAGATTTACAATCTATTTTGTATGTACAGCCATAAAGGCCGTGATACGTGCAACCCCTTCTTCGATATCGGCCGTGCTGCGGGCATAGGAGAACCGCAAGGCGCGCGTGCCTTCTTCGGGATCAAAATCAAAGCCTGGGGTGACGGCAACCCCTGCCTCCTCCAACATTGCGCGCGCCATATCTTGCGCGGGCCAATCAAAGGCGCTGATATCGGCATAGACATAGAACGCACCATCTGCGGGCGCGAGGTGCTCAAATCCCGCCGCGCGCAGCCCATGCAACAAGATCATGCGGTTTTTGGCATAGATCGCGCGGTTCTCATCCAGTTCCGCACGCCCTTCAGGCGACAAGGCCCCTAGGGCTGCGATTTGTGCCGCATGTGGCGCGCAAATAAACATATTTTGCGCCAAACGCTCGACCACGCGCAGGTGATCTTCGGGCACGACCATCCACCCCAATCGCCATCCTGTCATCGAGAAATATTTAGAAAAGGAGTTGATAATATAGGCCTGATCGGTCACCTCAAGCGCGCTGACGGCGCGCGCCTCGTAATGCAGCCCGTGATAGATTTCGTCACTGATCAAGGCCACATCCCGCGCGGCGCAGGCAGCCGCCAGTTCCGCAAGTGCGGGCTTTTGGATCATCGTGCCTGTCGGGTTTGCAGGGCTTGCCAAGATCAGACCTGCGAGATCTTCGGTGATCTGGTCGGGGCGCGGCTGAAACCCACTGCTGGCATCGGTGCGCAATCCCGCAACGTCCAAACTCATTGCCTTAAGGATTTGCCGATAAGACGGGTAACAGGGAAGCCCCATACCAACCTTTTGGCCCGCATCAAAAAGCGCGGAAAATGCCAATAAAAACCCGCCCGATGCCCCCGCGGTGATCACCACGCGCGCAGGATCAAGGTCGATATCATACCATTCGCCATAAAGGGCTGCGATCCCCGCGCGCAGATCAGGACGCCCGAGCGCCACAGTATAGCCTAGCGTGTCTTCTTCCATTGCGCGCGCCAGCCTCTCGCGCGCGGCGCGTGGCGCGCCTGTGCCGGGTTGGCCGACCTCCATATGGATGATGTGGCGCCCCTCCTCCTCAAGACGGCGGGCGGCCTCCATGACGTCCATCACAATAAAGGGATCAACCTGACCACGGCTTGAATAACGCATTGCTTCCTCGCTAGACTGGATGCATCGGTTTGAAACAGCCCAGCCCGAAAAGGTCAATCACAGATGCGATCCTTTCTTTTTGCCGTGATCTTGGGCCTGTGCCTTGGCCTTGCGCCCAAAGGGGCCTTGGCGCAATCCACGATCCGCGATGCCGAGATTGAGGCAAGTTTACGCAACCTGCTGATGCCCATTCTCGAGGCGGCAGGATTGGGGCAATCTATCCGCGTGATTTTGCTCAATGATCCGCGGATGAACGCCTTTGTTCGCGATGCACGCACGATTTTTGTCACTTCGGGGCTGATGATGGCCTTGGACGAGCCTGCCGAATTGCGGGCCGTTTTGGCCCATGAGGCCGCGCATATTGCCAACGGGCATTTGGCCCGCCGCCCCGAGAATGCCGACACGATGAGCGGTGCATCGCGGCTGGGTTTGGTGGCAGGTCTGCTGGCCGCAGGCGTCACGGGGGATGCGGGTGCAGGCGCGGGCGTTGCGGCAGGTATGGCCTCAAGCGCGCAGCGCGTCTTTTTCTCACATACCCGCGCCGAAGAGGCGAGCGCGGATGCCGCCGCCCTTAGATATCTCGAGCGCGCAGGCGTTGACCCCACCGCAATGGCGCGCGTCCTAGATCGCTTTGCAGGCCAAGAGTTACTCTCAACTGACCGCCAAGACCCCTATGTGCGCACCCACCCGCTGACCCGTGATCGTCTGCGATTGGTCGCAAATTTTGACGGCGGCACGGCCCCACCCCCTGACAGCGAAGCGCAATATTGGTTTGATCGTAGCAAGGGGAAATTAGCAGCCTTTCTGAACCCACCCTCTTGGACATTTGCGCAGGTGGGAAGTGACCCCTCAGAGATCGCAACAATGCGCCGCGCAGTGGCCTATCACCGAAATTCCGAAGGCGATGCCGCCTTGCGTGAGTTAGAGCGGTTGATCCTAAACCACCCCGCAGACCCCTATTACCAAGAGCTATATGCACAGGTTCTATTTGAAAACCGCCGGTATGACGCGGCGATTGTGGCCTATGAACGGGCCATCCAGATTTCCCCTGATGCAGGTCTGATTTTAGCGGGATATGGTCGTGCCCTTCTTGCGCCCGACAGCCCCGCGCGCAATGCCGAGGCCTTGGCGGCGCTAGAGGCCGCCTTGGACCGCGAACGGCGCAACGCGCGGCTTATGCGAGATTTGGCTATGGCCTATGCGCGCGATGGCCAAGATGGTATGGCCGCATGGGCCACCGCAGAACGCGCGGCCTTAGAGGGAGATTTTGAAACCGCCGCCCTTCATGCCCGCCGTGCCACAGGCCTCTTGCCCCAAGGGTCAAGCGGGTGGCTTCGGGCGCAAGATGTGTTACGTGTGGCTGAAACGAAAAACGACTGACAGGATGCGCGATGACCCCTTCCCCGAAAAGCCTGATCTTGGCGCTTGGCCTAACACTTGGCGCCCTCAATCCCGCTACAGCATTTGACATCGATGCCATGAGCGAGACAGAACGCGCAGCGTTTCGCGCGGAAATGCGCGCCTATCTGCTGGATAATCCCGAAGTGCTGATGGAGGCCTTCGACATTCTAGACGAGCGTCAAGCGGCCGCAGAGGCGCAGGCTGAATTCCAGATTATCGCGGCCAATTCTGGCGCGATTTTCGCCTCAACCTATGATTATGTTGGCGGCAACCCCGAGGGTGATGTGACCCTAGTCGAGTTTCTTGATTATCGCTGTGGCTATTGTAAACGTGCCTTCCCCGATATCGAAGCCATGCTTGAGGCAGATGGGAACATCCGCTTTATCGTCAAAGAGTTTCCGATTTTGGGCGATGCCTCGCTCTTGGCCTCACGCTATGCGATTGCGGCCAAAATCGCATTGGGGGATGAAGCCTATCGCGCGCTTCATGATGCGATGATGGTGATGCGGGCCGAGGTCAGCGAAGGGTCATTGCAGGCCACCGCCGAAGGGCTGGGTCTTGATCACGCGGCCATCGTGGCCGAAATCAACAACCCGCAAATCGATGCAACAATCAGCCTCAATTACGAATTGGCCCGTGCGCTGAATATTTCTGGCACGCCAACCTTTGTGCTGGAAACGGGGCTCTTGCGCGGGGCCTTGCCGCGCGACCAGATTGAGGCGGCGATTGCAACTGAGCGCAACGCAAACTGAACAAACGCTTAGCCTGAAAATGAAAAACGGGCAGGGTTTTCCCTGCCCGTTTTATCTTGATCGGGTCGGTTAGCCGCGTGACCACCACCCGCGCTTCTTTGGTCCCTCAGGCGCAGGTTCTGCGGCCTGTGGCGCAGACACCGCCGCGACATCCACATCTGGCGCAGATGGCACCTCAGCCACAGGTTCGGCCTTTTTCGCAGGGGTTTTACGGCTGCGCGTGGCCCGCTTGGGCTTCGGTGCCTCTTCCGCAGGCTCTGGGGCCTTTTCGGCCTCAGCCACCGATCCCGTTACCGCAGCGGCCTCTTCAGCGGCTTTTTCGGCCTTGGTTTTGCGACCACGGCGCTTTGGTTTTGGGGCCTCTTCCACCGCTGCATCTGCCGCTGCTTCTGCAGGTGCTTCTGCAGTGGGATCAGATGGTTCTGGCGCGGCTACCGTCTCCGCCGATGCGTCAGATTTGGTCGGCTTGCGACTGCGGCGGCGCTTTGGCTTTTCCTCAACTTTGGGGGTGGCGTCTGCCTCCGCTGCGGGCAAGGCATCAGCCTCAGACGCGCCTGCACTCTGTTCTGCAACCTCTGGGGCCTCAGTGCCCTCCTCGGTTATGCGGGCCTCGTCCCCCTCGCCCCGATTGCGGCGGCGGCCACGGCCACCACGGCGGCGGCGGCGGCGTTTCTTGCCCTCGCCCTCTTCGCCTTGTGCCTCGGGGCGGTCTGCCTCAGGTGCCTCGGTGATATCAATCTCATCCACAGCCTCGGCTTCAGCGGCTTCAATTTCCTCCATCAGCCCTGCATCCATCGAAACAACAGGGCTTGCAGGAGCGATGCGGCGGGTGGCTGTTTTGAATTTTTCAATCCGATAATCGGGCGTGATCATCGAAGGATCGGCCTCGACACGGATCGAAACCCCATAGCGCGCCTCGAGATCAGCGAGATATTCGCGCTTTTGGTTCATAATGAAATTCACAATGCCCACGGGCGCAGTCAACAACAACTCGCGCGAGCGGCGGCGGGTGCTTTCCTCTTCCAACTGGCGCAGGATCGATAGGCCCTGACTGTCATCAGAACGCACAAGCCCCGTGCCGTGGCAGTGATGGCAGGGCTGTGTCGTGGCCTCCAACATCCCAGGGCGCAGACGTTGGCGCGACATTTCCAACAGGCCAAAGCCTGAGATACGCCCAACTTGAATGCGCGCGCGGTCGGTTTTGAGGCGATCTTTCAGCCGCTTTTCCACTGCCAGATTGTTGCGCCGATCATCCATATCGATGAAGTCGATCACAATCAGACCCGCCAAATCGCGCAGACGCACTTGGCGCGCCACCTCTTCGGCAGCCTCAAGATTGGTCTTGAGCGCGGTTTCCTCAATCGAGCCTTCCTTGGTCGCGCGCCCCGAGTTCACATCAACCGCAACCAAAGCCTCGGTGATGCCGATGACGATATAGCCGCCCGATTTGAGCTGCACGACAGGGTTGAACATATCGGCCAAGTAACCCTCGACCTGATAGCGCGCAAAAAGCGGCAGACTGTCCGCATAATGTTTCACGTTTTTGGCATGGGACGGCATGATCATTTTCATGAAGTCCTTGGCTTGGCGATACCCCGCCTCGCCTTCAACCAGCACCTCGTCAATATCGCGATTATAGAGATCGCGGATCGAGCGGTGGATCAGATTACCTTCCTCATAAATTGGCGCAGGCGCAATCGAGCGCAGGGTCAATTCGCGCACCTGTTCCCATTGGCGCTGCAAATATTCGTAATCGCGCTTGATCTCGGCCTTAGTGCGTTGGCTGCCCGCGGTGCGGATGATCAGACCCGCGCCCTGCGGCACCTCCATCGATTGCGCGATTTCCTTTAGCTTTTTGCGATCCGCAATATTGGTAATCTTGCGGCTGATCCCGCCACCGCGCGCGGTATTGGGCATCAAAACACAATAGCGCCCAGCAAGGCTGAGATAGGTGGTCAGGGCCGCGCCTTTATTGCCGCGTTCCTCTTTGACGACCTGCACCAGAATAATCTGGCGCACTTTGATCACTTCTTGGATTTTATATTTGCGCGCGCGCGGTTCGCGGGCAGGACGAATATCTTCGTGATCATCATCATCGGCGATGGTTTCGGCCTCGGCGGGGGCGGTGGCGTCCTCGTCAGATGCGCAATCTTCGATATCGGCCTCAACCTCAGTATCGGCAGCGCTCTCAGGGGCGGCCGTGTCAGTGAGGGCCGCATCAAGCGCCTCATCTGCCTCCGCCTCCGCCTCAGATTCAGCCTCAGCGTCCAGATCAATCAAATCCATACCCGAGGGCGTGCTAACCTCGCCTGTGGCAATCGCATCACCTGCGGCGGCCTCTGCACGAGTGCCCGAGGATTTGCGGCGGCGCGAGCGGCGGCGTTTGGGAGCGGATTTCTCCTCCTCATCGGCTTCGGCCTCAGCGGCCAACTCCCGCTCCTCGGCCAAAAGCGCCTCACGATCCGCTTTGGGGATTTGGTAATAATCGGGATGAATTTCCGAGAAGGCCAAGAAACCATGACGATTGCCGCCATAATCCACAAAGGCCGCCTGTAACGAGGGCTCAACCCGCGTCACCTTTGCCAAATAGATATTTCCTGCCAGTTGTCGCTTATTCAGCGACTCGAAATCGAATTCCTCGACCTTGTTTCCATCTGCCACAACAACGCGGGTTTCCTCCGCGTGGGTGGCATCGATAAGCATTTTCTTTGCCATGGTTTCCTTGCACATCCCTGCGCTGCGCGCACCCCAGAGGGTCGCGTGAGAGGGGGATATTGTCCTGAAAGGGCGATGACGCGGACAGCAGGATGGGCGGGCGCGGCATGGGCCAACCCGTCACTCACTTGGCTGATCTGCACGCGTTTCATCGCGATTTATCTCCGAAGCTGCGCGTGCACTCGCCCGCGCCTCTCCCATTATGTCCCGCTTGCGCGGGGGTTAGATGGGCCTGAGGGCAGCACAAGGGCGGCGGTCAGGCTTTGGCATCCTGCCCTCTCTCCCGCGCGGGTTTTCGGACGCGCTTCAAGAAGGGGGCAGATAAACTTTGCAGATGTCCAGCTGGCTCAAACCGCCAGATCATCGCGTTTACCATAGAGGCAGAGCGGGGAAGAGGGCAATGGGTTTTTTTGGGGGGGGATGGGCAACGATGTATTTAGATGAAATCATTTTGGTCGGCGATCGGCCCAAGGCCGCCAATCGTGATCGCGTCCATGCCGCAGCGCAGCTTTCTTGAAGCGGCCGGTTATTTTCTGGCGCAGCAAGATCAGCGGACAGATGTCAGAAGTGCGGCAACGCGGCAACCATGCACACACAGGGCGTGTTTGACGATGCCGGCACCGCGACAATCCGGCTCGGCGATGACCAGATGAACCCGACGTCTTTTTGAATTCCGCTCAGAACTTTACGTCGTGCTGCCGGAGCATCTGATAGGGACTTATCGTCGAAATCCCACGCTCGTTGGCAGCGTCTGGGATCTTTATCGCGGTTTTCGCCGCCGGAGCTCCGACTTCGAGCGTAACTATTTGATGACCTCCAAGCATAGCGTTCGCCACCAGATAGGAGTCGGCCTTGCCCAGGAACTCAGCGGCCGCCGCAGTGGTATACCCATTGGAGCCTGCCCATGTCGCGACCTGCGCCATAGTGTTTCTAACCGCAGAGTTATCAGGCATGAAAATGTCGGAACCATGCAAGTCGATCCAGTTCCGGATTTGATCGTCCTTCTTTCGAAGCTCCCGCTTCACCGGTGAAATGCTTTTAACGTCACGCTTGGCTGCCGCACTAGCGATCCACGACCAGTAGCTGCCTTAAATATCGAAAGCATAATACGTCATTGCGGGTGTTAGGAACGCGTTGGAGTCCAGAAGCAGGGTCAACTTGCCACTCCAAGGTGCCGAGCTTCCTTCCGGAAGGTGGTCGAATTCTTGATATTGAGAAGTTCGAAGGCATCGCCCATGAGCGTCTGACCTTCGAGCGCCGCAGATGCGAAATGGGGGTCAACTCGCGCGCCCATCGTATTGTAGAAATCTCCGCCGCAGGATTTCTTCTGTTTGGCTTTCCTCTTGAGAAAGTCCAGCTCGGCGTAATAGGCACCCTGGAAATCATCATAAGACAGCCGTCCAATATCCTTTATGCGGCGAAGTGCAACTAGCGTGCTTACTCTAAAGGACCGGGCAATCATCGCCTTTGCCTGGTCGACATCTTGCGGCAGCTCCATGTTGGATAGCTGCGCCATCGGAACAAGAACCTCAGCCGCAACCGCATTGCAGAAGCGTTCCACCTTGAAGTCGGGACCAAGCTGCTCAGGCAGGTCGTCGGCGGCGCTATTGCTCACGCCGTCCTTGCCGATCCAGATATGGGCCAGCTCGTGCGCGAGCGTGAAGATTTGCCCGGACTTGGTATCGGCACCATTGATTAACACCATCGGGGCGAAGGGATCAGCAATCGCAAATCCCCTGAACTCTCGGGGGTTCAAGGGACGATGCGTGTTATTTCCAACCACCCCGTTGATCATCACCAGAACGCCTGCCTCGCGCGCGAGTGCGATGAACTGACGTAAGAACTCCTCCCAGGTCGCCGCTTCGTTGCGGCTTCCGACTTCGAGCTTCAAGACTGTCCGGATCTGCCCAGCTACTACCGCGGGTTGATCACCCACATCGGCTGCGCCGACGAAGGGAAGAGTGTCGCTACGAGAACCAACAACATATTCGCGGTACCACCTCTGTCGCTGCTGGCAGATTTGGATCGTATCAATCAACTCAGGGCTAGGTTTTCGAACCCCGCCGTCCGCCATGCGCCTGAAGTCTGGAAGAGGCATCTCCTCCTCCGGTCGCTCGGGGAGGAAAAACATCCCCATCGGTAAGTGTAGGATGCTGGCAAGGGTTTCGAGCTGCTGGAACGTCGGGCCGCCTCGCCCGTCCAGCTAAAATGGATGTTTCTTGAATCGCTTAGCTAGGGTTTCAAGCGGCATGCCTGCGCGCTCTCGCGCCCACTCTAGGACGTCAGGAGATATTGCTACCTGTGTCATCCCGTGCTCCTCTCTGCCTCCGGGCTTCACTATGTGAGCTTAGCCAACGGAGTGTAAACAAAAAAATTAGATCGCCACGTATACGCGCAAAGTTGCGCCTACAACATCAACTGCGGCTTGGATCAGGTCGTCCGAAGGTGGACAACTTGCCACCCGCACTCTGCAATGCCGCGAGCGGCTTCGTCTATGGGATTTTCGCGTCCGAAGGCATGGCGCCCGAACACGCGCTAAGAATGACCGCTTTCTCCACCCCCGAGCTTTCCATGCAGCGCCGCCGCATGGCTGCAATCCGCCCATAGAGCCCTTTGCCCCCCCTCACAAATAATCCGACCTACTCAACCCGTATTTCGCCATTTTCTCGTTCAGGGTGCGTCTTGGTAGGCTGAGTTCTTCCATCACGGCGGCGATGGAGCCGCGGTGGCGGCGCATGGTGTTGTCGATCAGCATCCGCTCAAACGCCTCGACATATTCTTTGAGGGGTTTACCCTCGCCCATATCCTGCGGCACCACCTCGGTTGTGTCGTTCATCAACAGTGCCGTGATCGAAGCCGCGCCACGGCGGGCTTGCAGCGTGGAGCGTTCAGCCAAGTTCAGCAATTGACGCAGGTTTCCAGGCCATGGGGCCTGCAACATTTGCGCGGCCTCTTGGGCATTGGGGTGGATTGGCTCGGTGCCGTATTCTTCGGCGTAATTTTCAGCGAATTGTGCGAACAGTGTCAGCACATCCTCGCCCCGCTGCCGCAAGGGGGGCAGCGCGATGCGCATCGCGGCCAAGCGGAAAAACAGATCGGGCCTGAGCGCCGCCTCACACCCCGCGGCCCCTTCGGCCCCGTTACAAATGGCAATGATGCGCAGATCGCGGCCCGCGCTTTGCGCCTCGTCCAAAGCCGACAGCAGCCGCGCCTGCAGCGCATCGCTGAGGGTTTCGACATCCTCAAGCACCAATGTGCCGCCGCGTGCGGCCTCTAGGGCGGGGCGGGCCAGATCGTTTTCTTCTGCGCCAAAGATCAGGCTGCGCAACTGCGCCTCGTCCTGCGCGCCACAGGTGACGGTGACAAAGGGTTTGCCCGCACGGGGGCCGACCGCGTGCAGGGCATGGGCGACAAGGGTTTTGCCCGTGCCCGTCTCGCCCGTGATCAGGACATGACCATCGGCTTGGCCAAGGTCGAGAATATCCTCGCGCAGCCGTTCCATCGCGGGGCTTGTGCCCACCAAGCGGCGCATGATCCCTGTGCCATCGCTGAGTTCTCGCCTGAGCGAGCGATTATCAAGGGTCAAACGCCGCGCTTGGATCGCGCGTTTGGCAAGGCTGCTCATCTTTTCGGGATCGAAGGGTTTTTCGAGAAAATCAAAAGCGCCGATGCGCATCGCCTCGACCGCCATTGGCACATCGCCATGGCCCGTGATCATGATCACAGGCAGGCTGTGATCGATAGAATTCAGCCGTTTAAGAAACGCCATCCCATCCATGCCCGGCATACGAATGTCACTGATAACAATACCCGCAAAATCGGATGTGATCTCTTTGAGCGCCTCTTCCGCGCTGCCATAGGTTTCGGTTTCAAACCCAGAAAGGGCCAACCATTGGCTGATCGATTGGCGCATATCCCGCTCGTCATCGACAATCACAACTTTCATTCCAACCCGATCCTTTCGCCGCCTATTCTGCGGCACCCTTTATCTGATGACACGGTAGCCTGATTTCAAATACCGCGCCGCCTGTGTCGCTGTTGCGTGCGCGCAAGCGGCCCCCAAAATCAGTGACAATGCCCGAAGAAATCGCAAGGCCAAGCCCCACCCCTTCACCGGGCTTCTTGGTGGTGTAAAACGGCTCGAAGAGTTGATCTAAATCTTCGATCCCTGCCCCGTTGTCACGCACCGAGAGAACCGCCTCATCCCCTTCGGCCAAAAGGATTTCAATGCGCCGCGTCTCTTGGCCTTTCATCGCATCAAGGGCGTTGCGCAACAGATTGATGATCACCTGTTCCAGCCGCACGATATCGCCCAAGATCATCACAGGCTGGTTGGGGATGATTTGTGCAATTTCCACCTTCATCTGCCGCATTTGCGGCTCTATCATGGTCATCGCGCCTGTGATCGCATCGCGCAGATCAACGGGGGCAAAACTGTCGCCGCCTTTGCGGGCATAGGATTTGAGCTGCCGCGTGATCGCCCCCATACGTTCAATCAGATCGTCAATGCGCTGAAAGGAGGACATCGCCTCATCAGGGCGGCGGCGCTGCAACAGCAATTTCGCCCCTGCCAGATAGGTTTTCATGGCCGCAAGCGGTTGGTTCAACTCATGGCTGACAGCAGCGGACATTTCCCCCAAAGCGGCCAATTTCTGGCTCTGCGCTAGCGACAATTCGGCCTGCTCCAAATCGCGCTGCGCTTTTTCGCGCTCGGCAATCTCGCGGCTGAGGCGATCATTCAAGCGGCGCAATTCCGCACTTTCGCGCTGAAACACGGCCGTTTGCAACCGCGCGCGGCGCGACAACAGGTAAAACGCGCCCGCAAGCACAAGGGCAAAGCCCATTGTCAAAAGGGCCAATACCCCGTTCACCCGCTCACGCACCGATGCATAGGCAGTGTAGGACACGATTTCCCACCCGCGAAAGGGCATATCTTGGGCAAGGCGCAGCGTGTCATCACCAAACACATAACCCTCCTCGCCAAAGGCCCAATCGCCCGCATTCTCAATGGCGCGGCGAATGGCCGATGGGGCATCTTGGCGGGCCAAGGCATCCGCCTCAATCAAGCCACGCCAACGGGGTTCGGTTGCCAAAATGATCTCGCCTGACCCTTGGGTGATGAACACAGCCTCGGATGCCCCGCGCCATTGTTCGACCACACGGGCCAAGTTCACCTCGACCATGATCACGCCTAAAAGCTGATTGTTATCAGTGATATGGCGCGAAAAGGTAAAGTCATACCGCCCAGTGGCAGGTTCGTTTGAGGTAAAGACCGTATCTGCGCTGCGCACCGCTTGCACAAAAAAGGGCTCGCTTGCGCGCAATTCCCCAAGCCGCGCGCGGTCGGTCGCAGCAACAACACGGCCCGAGCGGTTCAGCAGCACAAAAGAGGCCGCCCCGATTTCATCCAAATAAGAAATCAGGCGTTGTGAGGTGGCCGTAAATTCCCCCTCGCGCAACGCGGTGATGAGGACAGGGTCGCGCGATAACAACAGCGGCACGACAGAGCTGCGCTGTAGCTCTGACATGATCGTGCCAGAATAGAGCGCCAATCGAATTTCTGCGCGGTTGCGGGTGCTTTCGGTCAGGCGCTCGGTCAAAAACAGGTTTGTCGCCCAGATCGTGACGATAAAGCCCACCAAGAACAGCGCCAAGAACAGGCGTAAAACCCAAACGCCACTCAGGCGTGGTAAGGCACGCAAGCGGCGGGGTTCAAGAGTGGGGCGTGTGTTTAGGCTCATGGCGCAAACCTACGCGCGCCCTGCAGGCCAGACAAGAAGATTAGATCACGCTTGCGCGATGTCTTGCCGATGGCAGAGCCGCGCTAGGCCGCAACCAAGGCCTGTGCCAAACCAGCAAAAACGCCCGCACCATCCGTGCCGCCATGCAATGGCTCGCAGGCGCGCTCGGGATGCGGCATCATCCCCAAAACGCGGCGGTTTTCTGATAGGATGCCGGCAATATCCTCGACCGCGCCATTGGGGTTTTCGACATAGCGAAATGCCACCCGCCCCTCGCCGTTCAAGCGCGCAAGCGTCTCTGAATCGGCTTGATAATTTCCCTCATGATGCGCGATTGGCACCTCGATCACAGCGCCCTGTTCATAGGCGGTGGTGAAGGCGCTTTGCGTGTTTTCCACGCGCAACCCAACTGTTTTGCAAATATAGCGGGTCGACATATTTTGCAGCAGCGCACCGGGCAGCAATTTGGTTTCCGTCAAAATTTGGAACCCGTTGCAAACCCCAAACACATACCCGCCCCGATCCGCATGGGATTTTAACGCGCCTGAGATGGGCGATTGCGCGGCAATCGCGCCGCAACGCAAATAATCGCCATAAGAAAACCCACCCGGAACACCGACCAAATCCACCCCTTCAGGCAGTTTGGTGTCCTTGTGCCAAACCATATCCACGGAAAAGCCCGCCTGTTCAAAGGCGCGCTTCAGATCGCGGTCACAATTCGATCCGGGAAACACAAGAACGGCGGCTTTCATCTTTGGGGGTTCCTTTCGTCAGGACGTAAAATCAGTGATGACCGCCACACCGGGCGGTGTTGGGCCATTGAATGCGGCAAGCTCGGCCCCTGTTTGCGAAAGCGGGATTTCCCGCGCAATCAGGGGGGACATATCCACCCGCCCCGCCTCGATCAGACCCAACAGGCTTGGATACCGCCAAGAGGGCATGCCGCGCGTTCCGTAAAGGGCCAGATTGCGCATATAGACCGTGTTCATATCAATCTGCATCTGGGCCGTATGCCCAACGGGCATGCCCACCTGCACATGACGCCCCAAGGGGCGCAAACATCCAATAGAGCCCGCAACCGTAGCCTCGATCCCGAGGGCCTCGATGCTGACATGCGCGCCGCCCTTGGTGATTTCGATGATCTTGGCTGCGACATCGCCGTCACGGGCGTTCACCCCTGCATCAATGCCCAAAGACAGGGCATGGTCGATCTTTTCCTGCACGACATCTACGACAACCACAAAAGCCCCAAGCGCCTTGGCCAAAATCGCGGCGGAAAGGCCAATGCCGCCCGTGCCATGCACCGCGACCCATTCCCCCGCCTGCACGGCCGCGCGCCCCGTTAGCGCGTGCCATGATGTGGTCACACGACACCCTAGCCCCGCCGCAACAGTCGGTGACAGAGTTTCGGGCAAGCGCGCAAGATTATGATCAAATGGAACGGCGACATATTCGGCAAAGGCGCCCGGCTCAGTAAAGCCCGGCAAGCGTTGATTAGGGCAGGTATGACCCGCGCCAGATTGACAGGTCGGGCAAGAGCCGCAGGAGAGAATAAAGGGGGCAACCAAACGATCCCCCTTTTTATAGGTGGCGCGCGGTCCTGTTTCGATCACTTCGCCACAATATTCATGCCCGCCGATTTGACCGGGTTTGATGCGTGGGTGTTCCCCCACCCAACCATGCCAGTCAGAGCGACAAACGCCACAAGCCAGAACTTTGAGGATCACCCCGTCTTCGGGGCATTGAGGGTCTGACACAGTCTCAATCGACAGGTCTTTGTTATATTCACGCAGGATGGCAGCACGCATCGACAAACCCCTTTAGCTGATCGCGATTTGGTAGCTTTCGATCACGGTATTGGCCAAAAGCTTTTCGCACATCTCGCGGATTTGGTCTTCGGTTGTGCCATCGGCCAGATCAAGTTCGATCACTTTACCCTGACGCACACCCGAAACACCCTCAAAGCCCAAAGCGCCCAGCGCATGGCGCACCGCCTCGCCTTGTGGATCAAGAACCCCCTGCTTCAACATCACGGTCACGGTTGCGCGCATTACTTTTGCCTTTCTGTCTACGTTCTATCTGCGAAGCGGGGCTTCGCTTAATTCACCAATGTCGGGCCTGACACCGTGCCCTGATCAGGCAAAACGCCAAGGCGCTTGGCCACCTCGGTATAGGCATCTGCCAAATCGCCCAAATCACGGCGGAAGACGTCTTTGTCCAACTTCTGGCCCGTTTTCATATCCCACAGGCGGCAGCTATCGGGGCTGATTTCATCGGCCACGATCAGGCGCATATAATCGCCCTCCCAAATGCGGCCAATTTCGATTTTGAAATCCACCAATTTGATGCCGACACCCATCATCAGGCCAGACAGGAAATCATTCACCCTCAAGCCCAAGGCGACCATATCGTCCAAATCTTGCTGACTGGCCCAGCCAAAGGTAATGACATGTTCTTCAGCCACCAAAGGATCACCCAGCGTGTCATCCTTGTAGTAAAATTCAACAATCGGGCGCGGCAGGGCTGTGCCCTCCTCAATCCCCAATCGCTTGGAAATCGAACCCGCGGCGACATTGCGGATCACCACCTCAAGCGGGATGATCTCAACGCTGCGGATCAGCTGTTCGCGCATATTCAGGCGGCGAATGAAATGGGTTGGAACGCCAATTGCATTCAGACCCGACATGAAAAATTCGGACAGACGATTGTTCAACACGCCTTTCCCGTCAATCGTGGCGCGCTTTTCCGCATTAAAGGCGGTCGCGTCATCCTTGAAATATTGCACCAATGTGCCTGGCTCGGGGCCTTCATATAGGATTTTCGCCTTGCCTTCGTAGATTTTTTTGCGCCGTGCCATGATGTCTCCAATCCCTGATCTGCGGGAGGCAGGTGGTGGTCTGAGATCGGGGGCGTGCTGCAACGCCGCATCTGGCCCAAACCAATGCTGCGCCCCGCTCTCTCTTGTCCGCGCAATAGACCAAAGCGCGCTGTGTCGCAAGTTGGATTGCCAATCACCGCTTGCGGCCAAAACCCTGCTAAGGCTATCACAGGGATAAACCGCAAGCTCACCGTCCAAGGAGACAGATTAATGAGCACATTTGACGACCGTGAACACGCGTTCGAAGCAAAATTCGCGCATGATGAAGAAATTAAGTTCAAGCTTGAAGCGCGCCGCAATAAACTGGTGGGCCTATGGGCCGCCGAAATCTTGGGCAAAACGGGCGATGAGGCCGAGGCCTATGCAAAAGGGGTGATCCGCGCTGATTTCGAAGAAGCAGGCCACGAGGATGTCATCGGCAAGCTGAAGGCGGATTTGGGCGATAAAGTTTCGGAAGATGAGCTGCGCGCAAAATTTGACGCGCTCTTGATCGAGGCCAAGACCCAATTGGTGAACGAGAATTAATCACCACCCCTGCCCCAATTCTGCGCGCCCCGTTCATCTGTTGCGCGGGGTGTTTCTTTTTTGACCTCGCAGATTTTTCATAAAGATCATGTGGATTTTCGGGCTTGCATCATTGCCCCAGAGGGGCCATGTCGCAGCTGATGTGACACAAGGAATTTTATTATGTCGAACCGTTTGCAGACCCTTTTGGAAACCCGCGATTGGCTGATGGCCGATGGCGCAACGGGCACGACCCTCTTTAACATGGGGCTGCAATCGGGCGATGCGCCAGAATTGTGGAACGAAGATCACCCTGACCGCATTGCCGAACTCTATCGCGGGGCCGTCAATGCGGGTTCCGATGTCTTCTTGACCAATTCCTTTGGTGGCACGCGCGCACGGCTGAAATTGCATGATGCCCAAGATCGCGCCTTTGACCTAAATCGAATTGCCGCAGAGATTGGCCGCGAAGTCGCTGATGCCTCTGGCCGCGAGGTGGTCGTTGCAGGGTCCATGGGGCCAACGGGTGAGATCATGGTGCCAATGGGGCCTTTGACCCACGAGGCCGCCGTGGAGATGTTCCATGAACAGGCCGAAGGGCTTAAGGCAGGCGGTGCGGATGTATGTTGGGTTGAGACGATCTCAGCCCCCGAAGAATACGCCGCCGCAGCCGAAGCTTGCAAACTAGCAGGTATGCCATGGTGCGGCACCATGAGCTTTGACACGGCAGGGCGCACGATGATGGGTGTCACCTCCGCCGCGATGTCGGATTTGGTTGAGAAACTGGATCACAAACCTTTGGCCTATGGTGCAAATTGCGGTGTTGGGGCCTCAGATTTGATGCGCACGGTTCTGGGCTTTCGTGCCTCGGGCAACGAGCGCCCCGTGATTGCCAAGGGCAATGCAGGCATCCCCAAATACGTTGATGGCCATATCCGTTACGATGGCACCCCCGAGTTGATGGCCCGTTACGCGGTTCTGGCCCGCGATGCAGGGGCCAAGATCATCGGGGGCTGTTGCGGCACCCAACCTGTCCATCTTGCGGCAATGCGCAAGGCGCTGGAAGAGACCCCGCGCGGCGCGGTTCCAAGCCTTGAACAGATCGCCGAAGCATTGGGCGGCTTTTCCTCAGGATCGGATGGCACGGATGGCAATGGCCCGCAGCGCCGCGAGCGCAAAGGCCGCCGCCGCAGCTAATTTGGTATGCAATCGCATGGGCAAAGGTCGCCTGCGGCGGTCGTGATGTCGTAAATTTGCGCGTCTGGTGGCGCGAAGAGCTTAGGTAATCGTCCAAACGCTATTGGCTGAGTGCCGCTTCAGGAGACGCTTGAGATGTCTGACGAAAATGATGAAATCATCCTCTCAGAACTGGACGATGACGAACTTGTCCAACAAATGTTCGATGACCTCTACGATGGTCTAAAAGAAGAAATCGAAGAGGCGGTTAACATTCTGCTTGAGCGCGGATGGGCCCCCTACGACATCCTGACCAAGGCCTTGGTGGGTGGTATGACCATTGTGGGTCACGATTTCCGTGACGGCATTTTGTTTGTGCCCGAGGTTCTGATGGCCGCAAACGCGATGAAAGGTGGCATGGCCATCCTTAAGCCGCTTTTGGCGGAAACAGGCGCCCCCCGTATCGGCAAAATGGTGATTGGCACGGTAAAGGGCGATATCCATGATATCGGCAAGAACCTCGTCACCATGATGATGGAAGGCGCAGGTTTTGAAGTGGTTGACCTTGGCATCAACAACGCGGTCGAAGCCTATCTTGAAGCCTTGGAAAAAGAGACCCCCGACATTCTGGGGATGTCCGCACTTTTGACAACGACCATGCCCTATATGAAGGTCGTGATCGACACGATGAAAGAGCAAGGCATCCGCGATGATTACATCGTGTTGGTCGGTGGCGCACCTTTGAACGAAGAATTTGGCCGCGCGATTGGCGCAGACGCTTATTGCCGTGACGCGGCCGTGGCCGTGGAAACCGCCAAGGAGTTCGTTCTGCGCAAACACAACCAAATGGCCGCGCATTAAGCGATTATGACAAAGCCCGCCCTGCATCTACCAGATGACGACACGTTACGCGATAGCGGCGTTTCAGCATCTGGCAGGGGGCGGGTTTTGCTTTTGGCCTGCGGGGCTTTGGCGCATGAGGTTTTGGCGATCAAGGCGGCCAATGGGTTTGACCATCTCGACCTGCAATGCCTTCCCGCCATTCTGCACAATCGCCCCGAATTGATCCCTGACGCGGTTGAAGCTGCGGCCACGCGGGTGCGTGGGGATTACGACAGTATCTATGTGCTTTATGCCGATTGCGGCACAGGCGGGGCTTTGGCCGCGCGCTGCGCCGCGCTTGGCCTTGAAATGCTCGAAGGCCCACATTGCTACAGCTTTTTCGAGGGCAATGCCCGCTTTGAAGACTTGGGCGAGGTCACTGCCTTTTACCTGACGGATTTCCTTACCCGTCAGTTTGACGCTTTTGTCACCCGCCCTCTTGGCCTCGATAAACACCCCGAATTGCGGGATATCTATTTTGGCAATTACGAAAAGCTGGTTTATCAGGCGCAGACAGATGACGCCGCCCTAACCGAAAAAGCCAAGGCCTGTGCCGATTTTCTCGGCCTTGCTTTTGAACGCCGCTTTACGGGCTATGGTGATCTTGAAACGGCCCTGAAAAAATGGGGGGATTAACTCCGCGCTTCTGCCGCCAATAAGTGGATGCGTTCGACCATGGCCCGCAACCCGTTTGAGCGCTGCGCGGAGAGGTGGTCATTCAACCCCAACCGCGCCAATTCTGCCCGTGGATCAACCGCCAGAACCTCGGCAATGCTCAGGCCCGCATAAAGCGCGTGCAAAACCGCAATCAAGCCGCGCACAATCATCGCGTCACTTTCACCTTGAAAGTCGAACCGCGCCTCTGGCCCCTGCCCTTCGATCCGCGGCATGATCCAGACCTGCGAGGCGCAACCATCCACCTTGGTGGCGGGAACGCGCATCGCCTCGGGTAAGGTCTCCATCGCTTTGCCCAATTCGATCACATGGCGATAGCGGTCTTCCCAATCGTCCAAAAATTCGAATGTGTCTGCGATTTCCTCAAAGCGTTCGCTGGCCATTCTGCCCTCATCCTTTTGTCACCTCCCCCTGACCTAAAGCGCAGCCCCCCATTCGTCCAGAGGCGCTTTTCAAAACCGCCCTGATAGGGTAGCACTCAAAGGGTGATGCTTTGCCAAGAGGGGCCAATATGCTGCGCACTGCCATTTTTGCTGCGATGATCTTGGGGCTTGCGGGCTGTTCCACGCGGCTGAACCCCTTCAACTGGTTCGGAAATGACCGCCAAGAGCAGCGGATCGAGGTTGTGCAGGTCGAGGAATTTGTCGATCCACGCCCGCTTGTCGCAGATGTCATCTCGCTTGAAGCGGATCAAGTTGACGGCGGCGCCATCATCCGCGCCGTAGGACGCGCAGAACGTCAAGGATATTGGGAGGCCGAACTGGTCGAGATTTCCAATGAGGACGGGCTCATGCTGTTCGAATTCCGCTTGGTTCCCCCGCGGGATGACACGGCAGAAGGTGCGCCGCGCACTCGCGAAATTCTGGTCGGCACGTTCCGCAGCGCGAATGAACTGCGCGGTGTCACACGGATCAGCGTGCATGGGGCCAATAATCGCCGCACAGTGTCGCGTTAAAGTTCGAACAAAACCACTTTGCTGCCTTTGACACCAAGGCCCACATCGCCTTGAACAAGGCGCAATGCGTCCTCGCCAAAGACCTTGCCGCGCCAACCTTCGCACCACAGGCCATCCAAATGGCCAGAAGCGATATTGTCCAAATCCGCGCTGGACGCGATCAGCTTTTGTGCAACGCCCGCCTCATCGGCCTTGGCCTTGAGCAAGACACGCAGCAAATCCGCCAAGGCAGGGTTAAGGTCGCTGCGATCTGGCCCATTTGGCAATTTGGGGAATTTTTCGGGCGGCGTGTCCATGCCGCGATTGACCGCCGCAATAATACCTTCCGCAATATCGCCCCGCCGCGCCTCGCGCAGCAATAGGCGCGATTTCGACAAATCCGCCAAAGAGCGCGGCTTGGTCGAGGCCAATTCCATCAAGGCATCATCCTTGAAGACGCGCGAGCGCGGGATGTTACGTTCCTGCGCATAGGCCTCACGGAATGTGGCCAATTCGCGCACAACCGCCAAAAGCCTTCCCGAGCTTGAGCGCATTTTGATCCGCATCCACGCGTGATCTGGATTTACGATATAGCTGTCCGCATTGGTCAGCTGCGCCAATTCTTCCTCCATCCATGCACTGCGCCCAGATCGGGCCAGTTGCGCGGACAGATATTCATAAATCTGGCGCAGATGCGTGACATCGGCCAAGGCATAGGTTTTTTGCGCATCGGATAGAGGACGCCGCGACCAATCGGTAAAGCGTGAGGATTTATCAAGCGCGGCCTTGGCAATTTTGCGCACCAAAGTTTCATATCCTACTTGATCGCCAAATCCGCAGACCATTGCGGCCACTTGCGTATCAAAGAGTGGCGCAGGCACGAGCCCGCCCTCGACATGAAAGATCTCGAGATCCTGCCGCGCAGCATGGAACACCTTGACCACATCAGGATTGCGGAACAGCTCATAAAGCGGCTCAAGCGACATGCCTTCGGCCAGCGGGTCAACCAAAACCGCGCCACTGTCATCCGTGCCCGGCATCGCCAATTGAACAAGACACAGCTGCGCGTAATAGGTGCGCTCGCGCAGGAATTCGGTGTCAACGGTCACATAAGGGTGCTGTGCGGCGGCCTCGCAAAATTCGGCCAATTCGGATGTGGTTGTCAGCGTCTTCGGCAAGGGCGTTACTTCTTCAATTTTTCCGCGATACACGGATTTACGAAAAGGCGCAGGAAAAGGAAAGCCCCCCTCTAGATCAGGGCTCAGCATCCTCAAAGATCAGCGGGCTGCGATCCCCCGCAGCAAAGCGGCGTAATACGGCAGGGTAAAGGCGATGCTCCTGCACCAAAACCCGCGCGGCCAAGGTTTCGGGCGTATCCCCCGCCACCACTGGGACGCGTGCCTGCCCCAAGATCGGGCCATCATCCAAATCCGCGGTCACCTCATGCACTGTGCAGCCTGCGATGTCATCCCCTGCCTCAATCGCGCGGGCATGGGTATGCAGGCCGCGATATTTGGGCAATAGCGAGGGATGAATATTCAGCATCCGCCCCTGATAGCGGGCCACAAATTCAGCCGTCAAAACCCGCATAAAACCCGCAAGCGCGATGATATCAGGCTGATATTGGTCAAGCGCCTTGGCCATCTCAGCCTCAAAAGCCGCGCGATCAGCCCCAAAAGGTTTGTGATCCACCACCACTGTTGGCACGCCTGCAGCCTCTGCCTTGGCCAGACCGCCCGCATCAGGGATATTCGACAAAACCACACAGGCCCGCGCAGGGTGATCCCCCGTCATTGACTTGAGCAGTTCCACCATATTGGAACCGCCCCCTGAAATCGGGATGGCGACCCGTTTCACGAAAGCGCCCCCTCATAGGTCACGCCAGAGCCCGCCTCAACCACGCCAAGCCGTGTCACGGTTTCACCCGCAGCCACCAAGAGCCGCGCAATGGCATCGGCCTCAGCCGCATCGACTACCACGCACATCCCAATCCCTGCGTTAAAGGTCTTGAGCATCTCGCGCGTCGCTATCCCGCCTGTTTCGGCCAACCACTGGAACACGGGTGGCAGACCCCAAGCGCCCAAATCAATCCGCGCGCCAAGCCCCTGAGGCAGGACACGGGGCAGGTTCTCGGTCAAACCACCGCCCGTGATATGGGCCAACCCATGCACCCCGCCTGCGCGGATCGCCTCAAGAATAGGCTTCACATAAAGCCGTGTTGGGGCCAAAAGCGCGGCGCCAAGGCTTGTCTCAGGGGCGAAGGGCGCGGGGTCAGACCATGCCAGACCCGACAGATCAACAATGCGGCGCACCAAAGAATAGCCGTTTGAATGCACCCCATCGGAGGCCAAGCCAAGGATCACATCGCCCGCCGTGACATTGGCAGGCAGGCTTGCGCCACGCTCCATCGCGCCAACGGCAAAGCCCGCAAGGTCGAAATCGCCTGCGTCATACATACCAGGCATTTCGGCGGTTTCCCCCCCAACCAAAGCACAGCCCGATTGCGCACAGCCCTCGGCAATCCCTTCGATGATCCGCGCAGCCTGATCCACCGCCAATTTGCCCGTGGCAAAATAGTCAAGGAAGAACAAAGGCTCCGCCCCTTGGCAGACCAGATCATTCACGCACATCGCCACCAGATCAATGCCGATGGTGTCCACCGCGCCCGTATCAATCGCGATGCGCAGCTTGGTGCCAACCCCATCGGTGGCGGCGACCAAAATCGGGTCATGATATCCTGCGGCCTTGAGATCAAACAAAGCCCCAAAACCGCCCAGTCCCGACATCGTCCCCACCCGCGCAGTTGCGGCAGCGGCAGGTTTGATCCGATCAACAAGCGCATTGCCCGCATCAATATCAACACCCGCTTGGGCATAGGTGAGACTGTTTTTGGGCGCTTGCGCATCTGCGGGCATTGATCGGGCCTTTCCTCAGGGGGCGTGATTTTCCGCCCTGATACCGATCTTCGCCGCCTTCGTCCATAAGCGAGTGATCCAATACTTGACCCCCTCGCATTGGCGCAGTAACTCAAGCCCTACGGGGGCCTGTAGCTCAATTGGTTAGAGCAGAGCGCTCATAACGCTTTGGTTGCGGGTTCAAGTCCTGCCGGGCCTACCATTTCCCCCCAGCACGGCTATCGCGGCAGAATAATGTCTGCCTTTAATCCGCCCAGATCGGCGCTTTGCCCCAAAGTCAGCCGCCCGCCATGCCGCCGTGCGATATCTTGCGCAATTGCCAAACCCAATCCAACGCCCGAGCCGCGATTTTGGTTTCGCGCCACATCCAACCGCACGAAGGGGCGCATCGCCTCCTCGCGCTGATCTGCGGGGATGCCTGGCCCGTCATCTTCCACAGAAATGCGCCATTGACGCGGCGTAAGCGACAAGGTCACACGCGCCTCGCTGCCATATCGCTGCGCGTTTGAAATCAAATTGCCAAGCGCACGACGCAGCACCGCAGGTCGGAATGTGGCCGTATAATCCTGAAGCATCCCACTGTTCGAAGAATGGGCAAAGCTGATCTGCGCCCCTGACCGCGTGGCATCCGAGACAATCTCGCGCAGGAATTTATCAATATCCAATTCCGCCAAATCATCCAACGCATCGCCACGGGCGAAATCAAGAAACGCCTCGAGCAGGGTTTCCATCTCCTCGACATCACGGCGCAGGGCCGTCACATCTTCGCTTTCCTCCATGACACTGAGACCCAATTTCATCCGCGTCAGCGGGGTGCGCAAATCGTGACTGACACCTGAGAGCATCATGGTGCGCTGCTCGATCTGGTTTTCGATGCGATTGCGCATATCGAGGAAGGCGCGGCCCGCACTGCGCACCTCCAATGCCCCTGCGGGGCTGTAATCCACGATGCGGCCTTTGCCGAAATCCTCAGCCGCCCGCGCCAAGCGGCGAATGGGGCGCAGTTGGTTGCGCAGAAAGAGAAACGCCACAGTGGTCATCAAAATGCCCGTAAACACCATCAAGACCAACAATTGATGCGGGTTCGAGGCCGATACACGCCGCCGTGCAATCTCGGCATCCACGCGCGTGCCATCGGCAAGACGCAGCCCGATCATCACTTTGCTATCATCGGTGATCAGATCAATCCATGTCACCTCAGGCACCGCACGGCGCAAAACCTCAATCACACTGCGCCCCGATAGGTCATAAAAGGCGCGCGCCTCCAGTCCGTCGCCCTCAAATGGCTTGTCCCCACCCTCAAAAAGGCTGATCTCAAGCGGGGCGGCCACACTGCGACCTGCCCAAATCCCACCGCGCTCAATCTCTTGGATGATAAAGCGCAGCTCAACCGCCAACCCCTCCATCATCTGACGCGTCACCCCGTCAAAATGGCGCTGCAAAAACGCCGCAGAAACCACAAGCTGGATCGTCAAAATCGGCACAAGCATGATCAGCGCAGCCCGCCCATAAAGGCCGCGTGGCAGCATTTTCTTGATCAATCGCGTAAACATAGGCCATCTATAGCCGCGGCCCGCGCAAAGCGCCAAAGGAAAAACACGCCCGATGATGACCGAGCATGGCTCACTTTTGCGCAGCATCTGCGCCCCAAACCCTTCGCCCATGACGGCAGAGGGCACATTGACCTATATGCTGGGGGAAACCTCTATCGCCGTGATTGACCCCGGGCCCGCATCAGATCAGCATCTGGCCGCGATCCTCGCAGCCGTGCCGCAGGGCGGGCGGATCACCCATATTTTTGTCACCCATGCGCATTTAGATCACAGCGCCCTCGCCCGCCCCTTGGCCGCGGCGACACAGGCGCCCATTTTGGCGGCAGGCCCATGGGATATGGGGCGCAGCACACTGCCTGATCTGGGCGGTGGCGAGGGGGTCGATCACGGCTTCATCCCCGACATTGCCCTGCCCGATGGGGCCGTGATCGAGACAGAAGACTGGCGCATCACTGCCCATCACAGCCCCGGCCATATGAGCAATCATATGAATGTCGCATGGCAAGATGTCGAATTTTGCGGCGATATCGTCATGGATTGGTCAAGCACCTTGATTTCCCCGCCTGATGGTCATTTGGGGGCCTATTTGACCTCGCTCGCCGCGATCGAGGCGCGCGGGCCAAAGCGGCTTTTGCCCGCCCATGGGGCCGCGATTGAGAGCCCCCGCGCGCGCTGTGCCGAGTTGCGCGCCCATCGCGCGATGCGACATGGCCAGATTCTTTCAGCCCTCACAGCAACCCCGCGCAGTCTCAACAGCCTGCGCGCGGAAATCTACCCCGATCTTCAGACCCTGCTACACCCGATGGCTGAGCGCAACATTTTGGCGCATCTCATTGGATTGATTGAAGAAAACCAGGCAAAAGCAGACAGCCCCCTCAGCGCCGAGTCAGGTTTTTCCAGAATTTGATCCAAAGAACGATTTTTTCGCCCCAAAGCACTGGACGCGCAAAATTCGTCTTGCTATACGGCCCATCGTGTTCCGGCGTAGCTCAGCGGTAGAGCAGTTGACTGTTAATCAATTGGTCGTAGGTTCGATCCCTACCGCCGGAGCCAATTTTTCCTGAAATTTAAATTGGCAGACGCGTTGCAGGGCGGCGTTCTAAAGCCGTGCCCAAGCCTATGCGCGCATGACCAATTCTTTTTGATTGCGGATGTGGCGTTCGACCAAGCGGCGGCCGGCTGCGCCGCGTGGCACGGGGCGCACGGGGGCTTTGTGATCTGCGGGACGGTCTTCGATATGGCGCAAAGCCTGCGCAAGGCTGGGATCAAAAGCGCCTCAAATTTGCGCGAACTGGGGGCAGATCAGGCCTATATCGCGCTGTTACACTCAGGGGTATCACCCCATTTTATCATGTATAACGTTCTGCATATGGCACTTCAAGGTCGCGCTTGGAACGATTGCAAAGGGGCTGAAAAAGTCAAATTGCGCGCAAGTTTTAATCAGATTTGCAATGACCACCACAATCCAGACCACAGCGAATTTGAACGCCAAATGGATATTCTCGGCTTGCGCGCAAAATAAAAGCCGCACAGCCGATTGGCTATGCGGCCCTCATTCAAGGACTGTGGTGATCGGCTTAGCCGACCAATTCCAAGCCTGCAAAGAAATAGGCAATCTCTTCCGCGGCAGTTTCAGGGGCATCTGACCCGTGAACGGAGTTTTCGCCTTTAGACAGCGCGAAATCTTTGCGGATTGTGCCGTCTGCCGCTTCAGCAGGATCAGTGGCGCCCATGACTTCGCGATATTTCGCAATCGCGTTTTCGCCTTCCAGAACCTGCACAACAACGGGCTCAGACGCCATGAATTCGCACAGCTCGCCGTAGAAAGGGCGCTCTTTATGCACGGCATAGAACACGCCTGCCTGCGCGGGGGTCAGGTGAATGCGCTTTTGCGCGATGATGCGCAGGCCCGCTGCTTCGATCTTTGCGTTGATTGCACCCGTCAAGTTACGCTTGGTTGCATCGGGTTTAATGATGGAAAATGTGCGTTGCACGGCCATTGATCTCTCCATGGGAAGGTGAATTTGGCGCGGCCATAACATGAGGGATCAGAATAGGGAAGCCGCGATTGACAGCACGCGCCAAGCCGTGCATGAGCCGCGCATGTTGCGCATATCTGATCTCTCTTTTTCTATGGCGGGTCGTCCCCTGTTTGATGGGGCCAGCGCGACCATCCCCACGGGGCATAAGGTGGGCATTGTCGGGCGCAATGGCGCGGGCAAGACTACGCTGTTTCGCCTGATCAAGGGGGAATTATCGCTTGATGGGGGGAGGATTGAGATCCCCGCGCGCGCGCGCATCGGCGGCGTCAGCCAAGAAGTGCCTGGCAGCGCGGTGTCGCTGCTCGACACTGTCTTGGCCGCCGATACAGAGCGCGCCGCCCTCATGGCCGAGGCGGAAACCGCAACGGGCGAACGTATGGCCGAGGTGCAAACACGGCTTGCCGATATTGATGCTTGGTCGGCCGAGGCGCGCGCCGCCACGATCCTGCGGGGTTTGGGCTTTACCGATGCGGAAACCGCCCGCCCCTGTTCCGATTTTTCGGGCGGGTGGCGGATGCGCGTGGCCTTGGCCGCCGTTCTGTTCTCGCAACCTGATTTCCTGCTCTTAGACGAACCCACCAACTATCTCGACCTTGAGGGGGCGCTCTGGCTTGAGGCCTATCTGGCCAAATATCCGCACACTGTCCTTGTCATCAGCCATGATCGCGGACTGCTCAATCGCGCGGTGGGGCATATCTTGCATTTAAGCGATCAAAAATTGACCCTTTACGCGGGCGGCTATGATGATTTCATCAAAACCCGCACGGCGCAGCGGGCGCTGCAATCGGCAGAAGCCAAAAAACAAGAGGCGCGGCGCGCGCATTTGCAAAGTTTCGTGGATCGCTTCCGCGCCAAAGCCTCGAAAGCAAAGCAGGCACAGGCACGGCTTAAGATGCTGGAACGGATGGAACCCATCCGCGCCCCCGAAGACGCAGCCCGCACCGTCTTCACCTTCCCCGAACCTGAGACGCTCTCGCCGCCTATTTTGCGGCTGGACGGGGCAAGTGTTGGCTATGAGGGGCGTACAGTGCTGTCAAAGCTGGATTTGCGCATTGACCTAGATGATCGCATCGCTCTGCTTGGGCGCAACGGCGAGGGCAAATCGACCCTGTCCAAATTGATTGCAGGCAAATTGGCGGCAATGGCAGGCAGTGTGACCGCCTCCTCCAAGTTGCGGGTCGGGTATTTCGCGCAGCATCAGGTTGACGAATTGCATTTGGACGAAACCCCGCTTGACCACCTGCGCCGCGCGCGCGCCGAGGAAACGCCGACACGCCACCGCGCACGACTTGCGGGGTTTGGTCTGGCGGCGGCGCAAGCCGAAACCAAAGTTGGCCAATTATCGGGCGGGCAAAAGGCGCGCTTATCCTTGTTGCTCGCGACTTTGGACGCGCCGCATATGCTCATCTTGGACGAGCCGACCAACCATCTGGATATCGAAAGCCGCGAGGCCTTGGTCGAGGCACTTTCGGCGTATTCGGGGGCAGTGATCTTGGTCAGCCATGATATGCACCTTTTGGGGCTAGTGGCCGATCGGTTGTGGCTGGTCGCAAACGGGCGGGTTGCCCCCTATGAGGGCGATTTGGACAGATATCGCGCCACCCTCTTGCGGGCGCGGCCAGACAAACCCAGCAAAGACAAGCCCGCGCCAACTGCGCCCCGCCCAAGCCATGATGAAATCAAAGATATACGCGCCGAATTGCGCCGTGCCGAAGCGCGGGTCGAAAAGATTATGGAGATGCATGAGAAACTTTCGGTGAAACTGGCTGATCCTGCGCTCTATGAGGCTGCCAAAGCATCTGAATTGGCACAATGGCAAGCGAAGTTCACTGAAGTCGAAGAAGGTTTAGCGCGCGCCGAGGCGCTTTGGGTCGCAGCACAGGCGCGGCTTGACGCGGCGTTGCAAGAATAGCGCCTCCCCCCGATTTCATTTGACCTTTGCCCCCTCAAAGGTCAGGGATAGGGCATGGAATTCGCAACCCTCATCCCCGTTTTTGTGGCGCTTTTTGTCATTATTGATCCCATCGGTTTGGCGCCGATCTTTGTCGCGCTGACCCGCGGCATGGGCTTAGAATTCCGAGAGAACGGCATCAATCTCGGGCACAATAAGCGTGCCCACATTGGCCAATAGGTTTAGGTCGTCCCCGACCAAATTGAATTCGGGCAGATGTTGATCAAATTCATAGGCAACCATGGGCCAGACCCTCTCCTCAACGACTGATGGGCGCGCAATCATGGCCCAAGGTGACGAGGGTTCTAGAGGATAGAGTCCTAATAATTCGTCAAAGCAATTTGGTTTTTCATCGAAACATCAATCTTTTGTCGAAGGTTGTGGATGTTCGCGTTCGATTTTCCACGCACCTGAGGCCTGCGACCAATATTGAAGACGCAGGCCCGCCTCGGCAAAACTGCGCCAATGGTTGCGCGCATGGGTGACGGATGCCTCATCTTGGCCGTCAAAAACCAAAACAGCGCGGGTCAGGCCTGCGCAGTCCTCAGGTGTGATCGTGGCCCCGCCAATCGCCACCAGATAATCGGGGCGATTGGCGCGCAGATCGCCTGTGCCAATGAGAATGGGTTGAAGCTCGGCATCCGCCCCGCCCTCAACCCCGTGGGGCAGAAAACGCTCGGGCGGATGCGCAGCCCATAAAAGGTCATCCATCCGCGCCACGCTTTGCGCATCGGGCGCGCGCAAGGCCACGCGCCACCCTTGCGCCAAAGCGCGCTCAATCAGCATGGGCAAAACTTGCTCAAGCCGCGAGCGGGTCAGATGGTAGAACCACAGTTCGGACATCAGCCTTCGTCAAACATATCTTGGATCAACCGATCCAGTGCCAAAACGCCCCAGCCTGTTGCCCCTGCAGGGGCGTATTTGCTGTCCTTTGCCATCGAAGCAACGCCAGCAATATCGAGGTGAATCCAAGGCATGCCTTTCTTGACAAAACGCTGCAGGAATTTGGCCGCTGTGATCGAGCCCGCAGGCCGCCCGCCTGTGTTTTTAATATCGGCTGTGCGGCTTTTGATCAGGTCATCATAGCTGTCATCCAATGGCATCGGCCATGCGCCTTCATCTTCGGCTTTCGCGGCCGTTAGGAAGGCTGCGCAAAGCGCATCATCATTTGCAAAAACGCCTGCATTGTCATGGCCCAGACCAATGATAATTGCGCCTGTCAGCGTGGCCAAATTTATCATCGCGCGTGGGGCAAAGCGTTCTTGGGCATACCACAGCACATCCGCCAGAACGAGGCGCCCTTCGGCATCGGTATTGATAACCTCGATTGTGTCCCCTTTCATTGATACCACAACATCGCCAGGACGCTGCGCGCGACCATCGGGCATGTTTTCAACCAAGCCAACCAGACCAACCACGTTGGCGCGCGCCTTGCGTAAGGCAAGGCCTTTCATCACCCCTGCAACAACACCTGCGCCGCCCATATCCATGGTCATATCTTCCATGCCTGCGGCGGGTTTTAGGCTGATGCCGCCTGTGTCAAACACAACCCCCTTGCCCACGAGGGCAAAGGGCTGCGCATCACCTGCGCCCATCCATTCCATCACCACAACCTTGGACGGGCTTTCCGAGCCTTGCCCAACCCCCAAAAGGGCGCGCATTCCCAATTTTTCGAGCGCGGGTTCATCAAGAACCTCGACCTTGACGCCCAGCGCGGCCAAATCGCTGAGCTGTTCGGCAAAACTGGTGGTCGTCAGAACATTGGCAGGGGCGTTGACCAGATCACGGGTGAAAAACACCCCTTCCGCCACCGCCAAAAGCGGCGCGGCCTTTGCGGTAATCTCATCAGGTTTACTGCAATAGAGCGTGACGCTGCCATAGCTTTCGGGGGTTTTGGATTTGTGATCGCCAAATTCATAGCCCCGCAAGACCACCCCAAGCGCCAAATCCGCGCTGCGTGCGAAATTGCCCGCACATATATGCAACTCTGATTTGCCCGCCGCGACCCGCAATTTAGCGCCCGCGCGGCGTGCCGCTTGTGCGGTGACGCGGCGCTCTGTTTTGAGGAGCAACACGGCCTCTGCTGACATGCCCGCGGGATAGGCCAAGACCATGACATCGCCCGCGTTTAATCCCTCCCATGCAGGGCTGCCAAGCGCCCGATCCACTGCGCCTTTGCTCAGGCGGTTCAACCGCCGCCCCGCCGCATCCAAACCACCCTCTGGCGTGGCCAAACAGGCAATCTTTCCCGAAAGCCCCTTAAGCGCATCAAGATCAATTTCGCAAAACTGTGTCGCGGATGGACGGGTCATGAAGATCCTCACATTGGTTGAAAGCGTCATTTACCGGCAACACTAGGGCGCAAACTGCGGCTTGACCAGATGGACGATTACACGAACCCGTGCCCTTCGCGCGGAAGCCTTGCATTAAGCCCCAAAAACCCCCAAAACCAAAAGAACTTGTGGGCAATCAGGCCCGCTTGCACCCCAAAGATATTGGGCCAAATTTACAAAGGCTGCGAATTTGACACGATATGATCGTTATATCTTGCTCATGTGCCTCAGTTTCTTTGGCTTCTTCGCGCTTGTTTTGGTGTCCGTCTATTGGATCAACCAAGGGGTTGATTTGTTCGGACAATTAATCTCAGACGGCCAAACCATTTTGGCCTTCCTCGAACTGACCACATTGGCGCTGCCGCCGATTATCATGATGGTGCTGCCTGTGGCGGGGTTTGTGGCGACCCTTTATGTGTTCAACCGCCTGATCACCGATAGTGAATTGGTGATTTTGCAGACCGCCGGCATCTCGCCGCTGCGCCTGTTACGGCCCGTTTTCTATTTCGGGGCGATTATGGCGTTTTTGGTTGCGGGCCTTAGCAATGGTTTGGCCCCGCAGGCCGAAGCACAATTTCGCAAAAGATCAAACATTTTGGGCAATGATCTGGTCGCTCAGTTGATGCGCGCGGGGGTGTTCCAATCCCCGATCTCGGGCATCACGATTTACATCAGCGATATTTCACCCGAAGGTGAGTTGCAGGGTCTGTTTATCCATGATCGGCGCAGCGAGACCCGCGAAGTGACCTATCGCGCGGATCGCGGGTATCTTTTGCGCGATGCGGAAAACGCGCGGATGATCTTGTTATCAGGGCGCAGTATCAGCTTGGATCGGGTCACAAACCGCCTGAGCGATCTCAGCTTTGAGCGATTGAACTATGATATCACACAGGCACAAAGCCCGACTGGATCAGGCAGTAACGAAGAGCCCGAGAACGAGCGCGGGATGTCCACGCCTGCGCTGATTGCGGCGGATCAAGATCTTGCCAACCGCGCGGGCATTCCCCTAGATCGTATCAAATGGCAACTGCATTATCGTTTCGCACAGGCGATGTTCGCGTTTTTTGTGCCTTTGATTGCGGCCAGTTGCCTGATGCTGCGCAATTTTTCGCGGCTTGGGTTATGGGCGCAGATCATGCTGGCCGTAGGGTTGGTGATTCCGTTGCAGATGAGCAAGAACCTTTTGAGCGCTCAGGTCATCAACGCGCCGCATTTGGCACCATTGGCCTATGTGCAGCCACTGCTCTGCGCCGTGGTGTTCGGGGCGGTGCTGTTGGCCGTATATAAAACCGCACATTGGCGCCTGATGCGGCAGCCTGATCTGGTTGAGGGCGGCGCATGATCCTGCAACTTTACCTCGCGCAGCGTTATTTCAAAAACTTCCTCACCGTGTTGGCGATCTTTGCGGTGATCCACATGGTCGTGGATTTGACCGAACAGATGCGAAAAATCGCGCTCAACGGCGGGGATTTGGGCGATGCGCTCACGCTTGCGCTGCTTAATATGCCGTCAGCGCTTTATTCCCTCTTTCCGCTGGTTGTCATGCTGGCGACCTTGGTCTTTTTCCTGTCACTGGCACGCAGTTCGGAATTGGTGGTGGTGCGTGCATCGGGGCGCTCGGCTTTGCGGGCCACGATGGCCCCAATTGGCGTGGCCGCCCTCATCGGGATCATCGGTCTTTTGGTGATCAACCCAATCGTGGCCGACACACAGATCGCGCATGAGCGTAGGTTGGCGCAGGTGCGTGGCGCACAGGAACGCACATTGGCCATCACGCAAGAAGGGCTTTGGCTGCGCCAAGGCACGCGCGATAAGCAAACCGTCATCAACGCGCTGCGCGCCAATAGCAATGGCACGCAGTTATTTGACGTCACCTTCTATAATTTCGATACATTTGGCCGAATTGAACAGCGCATTGACGCAGATGAAGCGCGCCTTGGACTGCAATCATGGGATCTTACCCGCACCAAGATCTGGGACTTAACCCAAACCAACCCCGAGGCCAGTGCAGAAAGTTTTGAGAGCTATGCCGTTCCTTCAACGCTGACGCGGGAACAAATTCTCGATTCCTTTGGGGATCCGAGCAATATCTCGATTTACGCCCTTCCCGATTTCATTACGCAGTTGCAGGAGGCGGGATTTGCGGGCCTGTCGCATCGGGTCTGGTTCCAGATGCAGTTGGCAAACCCATTGATGCTGATGAGCATGGTCTTGATCGGTGCAAGCCTCACGATGCGTCACACCCGTTTTGGCCGCACGGGGCCTTTGGTGCTCGCCGCTATTTTGTTGGGTTTTGGCCTCTATTTTCTGCGCAGCTTTGCCCAAGTTTTGGGTGAGAATGGTCAGCTTTCCGCCTTTATCGTTGCATGGACACCGCCCCTTGCGGGGTCGCTTTTGGCGCTTGGGGTGATTTTGCATATGGAAGATGGCTAAGACAGTGATGGATCGGCCCAATACATCGGGGGGCATGAATTTCCCCTCGCTTCGCTTGCCCGCCTCTTGTAGGCTTGGCACAAATATAAAACGGGCGCTCTCACGCCGCCCCTCGCAAGAGTGACCGAAGAAGGACAAGATGAGTTCACATCACGTATCTTCCCCAATCTTGGGTAAATTCTTGGGCGCGCGTGCCGCGCGCAACCAGTGTTTTGGTGTGATCATGGGATGCGCCTTGGCGCTTGCACCTGCACAAATGCGCGCGCAATCGCTCGATTTCACGCCTGTAATTGCGGTTAATGATACCGTGATCACCCAATATGAGGTGGATCAACGCGCCACATTTTTGGGCATCTTGAATGCACCAGGTGACCTACAGGCCCACGCGCGCGATGTTTTGGTGAAGGAACGCTTGCAAATGGCCGCCGCCCAAGCAGCGGGGATCACAATCACCCAAGACCAGTTGATGATCGGAATTGACGAATTTGCCGCCCGCGCAAATTTGGACGGCCAAGGGTTGATTGATGCGCTTGAGAACGAGGGGGTCGCCTATGAGACCCTACGCGATTTTATCAATGCAGGCCTTTTATGGCGCGAGATATTGCGCAGTCGGTTTGGGGCACGCGCCCAAGTTTCTGAGGCTGAGATTAACCGCGCACTTGCGCTTGGCTCCAGTGGGGGCGGGGCGCAAATTCGTTTGGCGGAATTGATCCTGCCGATTGAAGGCAACGATATTGACACACTGCGCGCAGAATTGCTGACGATTGCCGAAGATGTGGATGGAAATCTGACGGCTTTTGCTGATGCCGCCCGCGCCCGTTCAGCCGCCCCTACCGCGGTGGATGGCGGTGCGTTGGATTGGCGCCCCTTGTCATCCCTGCCCCAAGGCCTGAGTGCCATGTTGATCACCTTGGATGTAGGTGACGTCACCGAACCCGTCCCTTTGGGGCCTGGGATTGGGATTTTTCAAATGCTGGGCTTTGAAGAGGCGGGATATCAGTTCCCAACGCCGAGCAGTTATGATTACGCGACCATTCTGCTTTCAGGGCCAGATGCCGCCGCGCGCGCCGCTGAGATCGCCGCGCAAAATGACCGCTGCGATGATCTTTATGGCACCCTAGAAGGTCAGTTTGAACGGATCAGCGCCCCGCGCGCCGAAGTGCCCGCAGATATTGCGGCAGAGCTTGCTAAGCTTGACCCGAATGAAAGCTCGACCGCCCTGCGCCGCAACAATGGCGCCGACCTTCTGATGGTTTGGCTGTGCAATCGCACAGTTGAGCTTGAAGATGGCGCGCGCGAGGAAATTCGCCAAGCCTTGTTCTCGCAGCGCCTTGAGACTTATGCTTCTGGCTATCTTGAGGAATTGCGCGCGGACGCCATCATCCGTGATTTGGACTGATCCCATGGGTGCGGGCACGACCGGCCCCATTGCGCTCAGCTGTGGGGAGCCTGCGGGGATTGGCCCCGAGATTGCCGCAAAAGCGTGGCATGAATTGCGGGGGGCGGTTCCTTTTTTTGTCATCGGGGATGCGGATCATTTCAACGGGCATGGCGCACCTATCATCAAAATATCTCAGGCAAGTGCCGCCTTTGCCGCCTGTGGCGATGGGTTGCCAGTTCTGCACCGCGACTTTGGCCCCGCCCGTGTGGCAGGCCACCCCCAAGCCGCCCATGCGCAAGGCGTCATTGACGCAATCGCGGAGGCCGTAGAGCTTGCCCAATCGGGTGCGGCGCGCGCAATTTGCACCCTGCCCATCCATAAACACGCCCTGCAACAAGGCGCGGGTTTTGCCTATCCAGGCCATACGGAATATCTCGCGGCCTTGGCGGGTGGGGTGAAGGTAGTCATGATGTTGGCCTGCGCAGAATTACGCGTTGTGCCTGCCACCATCCACATCCCCCTCAGCGCGGTTCCTGCGACTTTTACCCCCGATCTATTGCGCGATGTGATCCGCGTGACCTCGGACGCAATGCAGCGTGATATCGGTCTGCAGTCCCCACGTTTTGCGGTGGCGGGCCTCAACCCCCATGCGGGCGAAAATGGCGCCATGGGGCGCGAGGAAATCGCATGGATGATCCCCTGTCTGGAGGGGTTGCGCGGCGAAGGTTACCAGATCGCGGGGCCGCTCTCCGCAGATACGATGTTCCACCCTGAGGCGCGCGCGCGGTATGATGTGGCCATCTGCGCCTATCATGATCAGGCGCTGATCCCGATCAAGACGCTTGATTTCTCAGGGGGGGTGAATGTGACGCTTGGCCTGCCCTTTATCCGCACCTCGCCCGATCATGGCACAGCCTTTGACATCGCGGGCACGGGCCGCGCAGATGCCACAAGCTTGGTCGCGGCGTTGCGCATGGCGGATCAAATGGCACAGGTGCGCGCGGCATGATTGATCCCCTCCCCCCCCTGCGCGAGGTGATCGCAACCCATGATCTGCGCGCCAAGAAATCCTTGGGGCAGAATTTCCTGCTTGATCTGAACCTAACCGCAAAAATCGCCCGCATCGCGGGGGATTTAAGCGAATGTGATGTTCTGGAAATCGGCCCTGGCCCTGGTGGTTTGACCCGTGGCCTTTTGGCCGAAGGGGCGCGGCGCGTGGTGGCGATTGAAAAAGACGCGCGTTGCCTTCCTGCGTTGGCAGAAATCACCGCCGCCTATCCCGACCGCCTGAGCGTTCTCAATGACGATGCTTTGGCCGTGGATTGGGCGGCGCATCTGAAACCGCCGATCCGTATCATCGCCAATCTGCCCTATAATGTGGGCACCGAATTGCTCATCCGTTGGCTGATCCCGCCTGTCTGGCCACCACAATGGTCAAGCCTGACCTTGATGTTCCAACGCGAAGTGGCCGAACGTATTGTGGCGCGCGAGGGCAGCAAGGCCTATGGCCGCTTGGCCGTCTTGGCGCAATGGCGCTGTGAGGCGCGGATTGCGCTGAACCTGCCACCCGAGGCCTTTACCCCGCCGCCAAAGGTCAGCTCTGCGGTGGTGCATTTAACAGCACTTGAGGCACCGAAATTTCCCGCCGATCAAAAGGTGCTGGAGCGCGTGGTTGCTAAAGCCTTTAATCAACGCCGCAAAATGCTGCGCGCCGCGCTGAAGGGGCTTTGCCCAGATATTGAGGATCGCATCTTGGCCGCAGGGCTGCGCCCGACTGACCGCGCAGAAACAGTCAGCCTTGAGGGGTTTTGCGCCCTCGCCCGCGCTGTCGCGGCCGATTAAGGCAAGAAAAACCCCCGCACCAAGGATGGCACGGGGGCAATGTCATGCAACAAGGTCACGCGCGATTATTCGCCTTGCGCCTCGCTTGGGGCTGCAACCATTGGGGCGGCATCGCTGCCTGCCTCGTCAGATTTGCGCGGGCGGCGGGGGCCACGCGGCGCGCGTTTCGCGCGAGGTTTGCTTTCGGGCGTGTCGACCAAGATGCTGGCCTCCTCCCCATCGCCATCGGCGGCCATCGCCAAACCATCCGTCTCACTGGGCATGACCTCGTGGCCTGCATCCTGCGAAGTCTCGGCCTCGTACTCGTTCGAATACCCACGGCGATCATGGCCATTCTGGCCGCCATTATGGCTTTGCTGCTCTTCGCGGCGCGCGTCCATCTCGCGCTGCGCCTCGCTTAGGAGGCGGGAATAATGCTCGGAGTGCTGCAAGAAATTCTCAGCGGCCACGCGGTCATTGCTCAACTGGGCATCACGGGCCAATTGCTGATATTTGTCGATGATCTGCTGCGGTGTGCCGCGCACCTTGCCCTCTGGGCCAGAGCTGTCAAACACCCGATTGATGATATTGCCAACAGAGCGGTTGCGATTGCCCTTTGACCGCGAGCGGTTCTTTGATGATCTCATTGTTCTTATATAGTCCAGTGTTGAAGCCATCCACGGCAGGGTGTCAGGCGGCCTAATGCCAAGTCCGTGCCAATATCCACGATCAGCCTGTGCAATCTGTGCCTTTGTCCAGAATATCGTGGCTGTTATTTCGGGGGAATGTCTTAATAATTCCTCTCCCGTAATCCCCGCTTGCCATGGCTGAGGGGCGCTTACAAGCGGAAAGTTGCAAAAACGGCGAAATTATCGGCTTTTTCGCCTAGGAACGCATTGCTTGCGCCACCACAACACGCGGCTTGCCTGCCAAGTCATGGATGACGCGCACAGACCGAAACCCTGCTTGAGCAAAGATTTGCAGCACCGTTTCGCCTTGATCATAGCCGATTTCGACCATGACCCCCCCATCGCGCGCAAGATAGGCGCCTGCCTGCGAAGCGATCACGCGATATGCGCTCAGCCCATCATGACCATCGGTCAGCGCCGCAGCGCGCTCATGCAAGCGCAGCTCTTCGGGTAGACCTGCATAAGTTGCCTGATCAATATAGGGCGGATTGGATAGGATCAGATCAAACATCGCGGGCTCTGGCAGCGCCGCGAACCATGGGCCCGTGAAGAACTGCAAACGCCCCGCCACGCCATGGGTCTTTGCATTTTGTCGCGCGCGGGCCAATGCCCCCCCGTCCAAATCGGTTGCAACACCTTGCGCCTCTGGCCGCGCGGCAAGCAGGCTGATTGCAATCACACCCGTGCCTGTGCCCAGATCAAGAAAACGCGTAAAGCCATGCGAGAGTGCGGCCTCTACCAAGGTTTCCGTATCAGGCCGCGGGGCCAAATCTCCTGCCCCAACCGCGAAATCCAATCCCATGAATGCAGATTTCCCAATGATATGGGCCACAGATTGTCCAGCAAGGCGGGCCTCCACCACTGCCTCAAAATCAGTGATGTGATTTTGGGCGGCCAGATCATTGAGACAGGCTGACAACCCCGCCCCTGACAGGCCTGCGGCATGCGCCAATAAAAGGCGTGCATCGCGCTCAGCCTCATCTTGGGGCAAGCGCTGAGACAAACGCGCGCGCGCGGCGGCGTAAAGATCCCGATAGCGCGCGCTCACCCGTCCATCTCAGCCAATAGGGCGGCTTGATCATGGGCGGTCAGCGCGTCAATGATCTCGTCCAAATCACCCGACAAGACCTGATCCAACTTATACAAGGTCAGATTGATCCGATGATCTGTCATGCGCCCTTGGGGGAAATTATAGGTGCGGATACGCTCGGAACGATCGCCCGTTCCCACCTGACTTTTGCGCGAAGCAGCGCGGGCATCATCGGCCTTTTGCCGCTCCAGATCATAAAGCCGCGCGCGCAAGACCTGCATTGCAATCTCGCGGTTGCGGTGTTGTGACTTCTCCGATGAGGTGACGATGATCCCCGTGGGCAAATGGGTGATGCGCACGGCGCTGTCTGTGGTGTTCACATGCTGACCACCCGCGCCTGAGGCGCGCATTGTATCAATACGGATATCGGTTGCGGGGATATTGATATCAACATCTTCGGCTTCGGGCAGAACAGCCACAGTCGCGGCGGATGTATGGATACGCCCGCCTGATTCCGTTTCTGGCACCCGCTGCACGCGATGAACGCCAGACTCGTATTTCATTCGTGCAAAAACTCCCTCGCCCACTATCCGTGCGGTCACTTCACGCACACCGCCAAGCTCGGAGAGCTGCTGCTCGATCAATTCAAATTGCCACTCCCGCGCCTCGGCGTAACGTTGATACATCCGCAGCAAGTCGCCCGCAAAAAGGGCCGCCTCATCGCCGCCAGTTCCAGGGCGAATTTCAAGAATGGCAGGGCGGGCATCGGCCGCATCTTTGGGCAAAAGCGCAATGCGCAAAGCATATTCAACCTCAGGCAGCGCGATTTTCAGGCATGCCAATTCTTCTTCGGCCAAGGCGCGCATCTCAGGATCAGCCAACATCGCCTCGGCCTCCTGAAGGTCAGATTTGATCTGCTGATATTCGTCAATCTGCGTGACGACAGGTTTCAGCTGCGCATATTCGCGACTGATTGCGGCAATCGCATCAGCGGCGGGGCCTGCGTTTAATTGCGCCTCGAGATACTCGAAGCGCTCGACAATTTGGCGAAGGGGTTCTGCTGGCAACATAGGCAGGGTTTGGCGAAGCGGCGCGGGCGCGTCAAGCCTGATTGATCAGCGCGCGGCCTGCAACGCAGCGACCCAATCGGCCACGCGTGCCGCATTCACCCCCAAATCGCTATAACCAAAGCTAGACCGCGAGAAGATCTGAACCCGCGTCCCCCCCTCATCGGTGGGATCAAGCGTTAGGCTGAGCGCGTCAGGAAAGCCCATCAAACGGCTGCGATAGACATAAGTGACAAAGCCATCCTCTGGTTGGCCTGCCAACAGAACGGCGCCATCGCTGGCGGCCTTCAGCGCGACATCTGCCGCCACATCCGCCAGATTGCGCGGCAACACCAAGGCCTCATCCCCCACCATTAGGGCGAAATTGGGGGTTGATGGCGGCACAGCCAAAGCGGGGCGAATATGATAGCGCGCGGCATCCATTGGCATCACGCGAAAGGCCACCGCCGCAAAAATTACGATACCAAAAAGCGTTGCAACGGATATGAACAATTTGAACAGCATCTTTTACCCCCAACGATTTATCTTTACGCGAAGCCCATTTCATGCGACACGGGCCGCGCTAGTTATCTGATATCGCTCTTCTGTCCCTCTTTAAAGGCAACAGTGCAGCCTATCTCGCATGACGATTGCCAAGCTGCCGCATGGTGTGGGCAGCATAATGACAGGAGACACGGAAATGGCCAATGGCACCGTGAAATGGTTCAATGCAACCAAAGGTTTCGGCTTCATCGCACCTGATGAAGGCGGCAAAGACGTATTCGTTCACATCTCTGGTGTTGAGCGTTCTGGCCTCAAAGGCCTCAACGACAACCAGAAAGTGACTTACGAGCTGGAAAAAGGCCGTGATGGCCGCGAAAGCGCCGTAAATATCACGCTGGTTTAAGGCATAAGCCTCATCCAGTTTGGATTGGAAAAGGTGGGCTTTGGCCCGCCTTTTTCTTTTTGGTTATACGATTTTGAGCATAAGCCCGCCTGTCATGGCCTCGGACGCGCCCGTTTCTGCCGCCTCGCGCACCACATTGGCCAATTTGCGCAACTGATTGGAAAGCGGGCTTGTGCGCCGCCAAATAACCCCGATTTTGCGCGCAGGCGCAGGGGTGCGAAACCGCGCCAAGGCCACGCTCGCAGAGCGTGTCTCAACAGGCACAGCCATTTCAGGGATAAGCGTCACGCCAATCCCCGCCCCCACCATCTGCACAAGCGTTGACAGTGATGAGCCATCCATCACCTCGCGCGGGGTATTTGCGCCAAGCGCGCAAAAAGACAGGGCTTGATCGCGGAAGCAATGCCCCTCCTCCAACAAAAGCAGTTTCATTTCCCGCAGGGAATTGGCATCGGGCACAGGCTTGCCCGCATCTTCGGGCGGCCGCACAAGAATGAAATCTTCTTGAAACACCTCCACCTCCTCAAAGCTGGGCTCAGATATGGGCAGGGCCACAATCGCCGCGTCCAACCGCCCTTCGGACAATCCCGAGATCAAGCGCGGGGTGATCGTTTCACGCAACGCCAAATTGGCCTGCGGGTAATACTGCCCCATCAAGCCCACCACACGGGGCAAAAGATATGGCGCAATGGTGGGGATCACACCAAGACGCAGGCGGCCCAAATCATCACCGCGCGCCGCACGCGCGCTATCGCCCAAATCGTCAACCTCGGCCAATATCCGCTGCGCACGCGCCAAGAACCCAACCCCAAACGGGGTGGGTCGCACATGGCGGGCGGCGCGCTCGAACAGGGCCAGACCCAAACCATCCTCTAAGGCTTGAATTTGCATGGACAAAGCGGGCTGCGAGATCGCGGATGCGGCGGCCGCATGTCCAAAATGACCATGCTCGGCCACCGCGACCGCATATCGCAACTGTTTCAAGGTGATATTAGCCATAACAAAACCTGATCGCCTACATCAGAAAATCAAAATTAAACTAATCGCTCACTGATGCTAAAACAAGCCTAAGCGCCGTTTGCATGCGAATCCGTGCAACGGCCCTCTGATCACCAAGAACCGCACCCCGATGATGGGGCCTGCATGAGACAACCCAAAAGGAGACTGCCCCCATGGATGGAAATAACATTGGCAAATGCCCCATGATGCATGGCGCGCAAACCGCGCTTGGCACAACTGTTACCGATTGGTGGCCAAATGCGTTGAACCTCGACATTTTGCACCAACATGATCGCAAGACCGATCCGATGGGCGAGGCTTTTGATTACCGCAAGCAATTGGAAAAGCTCGATATCGATGCGCTGAAGAAAGACATGCACGCGCTGATGACCGACAGCCAAGATTGGTGGCCTGCAGATTGGGGCCATTATGGTGGCTTGATGATCCGCATGGCCTGGCACGCGGCGGGCAGCTATCGCACCGCTGACGGTCGCGGCGGCGGCGGCACTGGCAACCAGCGTTTCGCGCCTTTGAACTCTTGGCCCGACAACACCAACCTCGACAAAGCCCGCCGCCTGCTGTGGCCAATCAAGAAAAAATACGGAAATTCAGTATCTTGGGCGGATTTGTTTATCCTCGCAGGCAACATTGCTTATGAATCCATGGGCCTCAAAACCTTTGGCTATTCCTTTGGCCGCGCCGATATTTGGCATCCTGAAAAAGACATCTATTGGGGCGCAGAAAAAGATTGGCTGGGGTCTGAGCGTTATGCCGAAGATCGCGGGTCTGAGACATTGGAAAACCCGCTTGCGGCGGTTCAAATGGGCCTCATCTATGTGAACCCAGAAGGTGTGAATGGTCAGCCCGATCCGCTGCGCACCGCGCATGATGTGCGCGTGACCTTTGCCCGTATGGCGATGAATGATGAAGAAACCGTGGCCCTGACCGCAGGCGGTCACACAGTGGGCAAGGCGCATGGCAATGGCGATGCGGCCAATTTGGGTGCTGACCCTGAAGGTGCCGATGTGCATGAGCAGGGCCTTGGCTGGAACAACCACACCACCCGTGGCGTGGGCCGCGACACTGTCACCTCGGGCATCGAAGGTGCTTGGACCACCCACCCCACCAAATGGGATAACGGCTATTTCCATTTGCTGCTGAACTATGACTGGGAATTGAAGAAATCCCCCGCAGGGGCATGGCAATGGGAACCTGTTAACATCAAGGAAGAGGACAAGCCCGTTGATGTCGAAGACCCATCTATCCGCTACAACCCGATCATGACGGATGCGGATATGGCGATGAAGATGGATCCCGAATATCGCAAGATTTCGGAAAAGTTCTATGCCGATCCTGAATATTTCTCGGAAACCTTCGCCCGCGCATGGTTCAAGCTGACCCACCGCGATATGGGGCCAAAGGCGCGTTATTTCGGGCCAGATGTGCCTGCCGAAGATTTGATCTGGCAAGACCCGATCCCTGCGGGCTCCACGACTTATGATGTGGATGCGGTCAAGGCGAAAATCGCGGCAACGGGCCTGTCCATCTCCGAGATGGTCGCGACCGCATGGGACAGCGCGCGCACCTTCCGTGGGTCTGATATGCGCGGCGGTGCCAATGGCTCGCGCATTCGTCTGGCCCCACAAAAGGATTGGGAAGGTAACGAGCCTGCCCGCCTGCAAAAGGTGCTGACCGCATTGGAACCCATCGCCACGGAAACGGGCGCAAGCCTTGCGGATGTGATCGTTCTGGCGGGTAATGTCGGTGTCGAACAGGCGGCCAAAGCGGCAGGTGTCGAGATCACCCTGCCCTTCACGCCAGGCCGTGGTGACGCCAACCAAGAGCAAACCGATATCGACAGCTTCGAAGTGCTAGAGCCCGTCCATGACGCGTTCCGCAACTGGTTGAAAGCGGATTACACCGTGCAACCAGAGGAGCTGATGTTGGATCGTGCGCAGCTTTTGGGTCTGACAGCGCCCCAAATGACCGCATTGATTGGCGGTATGCGTGTGCTTGGCACCAACCATGGCGGCAGCGCGCATGGGGTGTTTACGGATCGTGTTGGCACATTGTCGACCGATTTCTTCGCGGCGCTGACCGACATGGCCTATAAGTGGGAACCTGCAGGGTCGAACCTCTACAACATCGTGTCTCGCAAAACAGGCGAAACAAAATGGACAGCCACCCGTGTGGATTTGGTTTTTGGCTCAAACTCAATCCTGCGCGCTTATGCCGAACTTTACGCACAAGACGATAATGCCGCGAAATTCGTGCATGATTTCGCCGCTGCGTGGACAAAGGTGATGAATGCAGACCGCTTTGACGCGGCCGCATAAAGCAGGCAGGTAAGAAAAGACAGGCGCGCGCCCCAAAAGGGCGCGCGTTTTTTATCTTTTACAGACCAGACCTGCCTGCTAGCCCTAGGCGCATGCAAACGGCACTTATACTGATCATTGCTTTGGCTGTTGCGGGTCTGTTGATCTGGCCACCCTTGGCAAAATCGACCCTCTGGCGCGCTATTGTTGGCGCTTGGCACAGATATGCTCGATGGGCAGGGTGTGATCCTATCCCCCGCGACAGAAACGGGCCCCGCAGCCCTGTTTTTGGTGTTTGGGCTGATTGTGACCGTGCAAGGTTTCGAAACGGTGCGGTATATGGGGGCAGAGTATGCCCCCGCGTTACGGATCCGCGCCATGCATATGGCGCTGCTTATCGCCACGCTGATCTATATGGCCTATCTTCTGCCCCTCAGCCTAATCTTTACGCCCGCCCCGCAAGCTGTCATTGAAACAGCCATTATCGACATGATGGGCCGTTTGGCCCCAATCCTTGCTCCGCTTTTGATGATTGCAGCGCTGAGTGCCCAGTTCAGCGCCGCCTTGGCCGATACGGGCGGATCAGGCGGGCTGCTGGCAGAATTGACCCGCGACCGCATCGGTGCGCGCCACGGCTATGTCATTTTGGGCGCAGTTGCGCTGATCCTTACATGGGTGGGCGATGTGTTTTCCATCATCGGCTATGCCTCCCGCGCCTTTGCCTTTTATTACGCGCTGCAAGCCGCGATTGCGGCGGCAGGCGCGGGCAATTGGCCAAAGCGCCTGTTCTTTTTTGCGATGGCCCTCCTGGGTGGGGCGATCACCCTATTCGGCACTTCGGGCGAATAGGGGCTCAGCCATTAAGCGCCCCACGCGCAAGGCGGGCCTAATCCCCGCCAATTGGCACATATGCCATGCCATCACTTGGTTGGACGACAGGGCAACGGCACCTGTCTCGGCCTCGATGGCATCAATGACATCTAAGGTGCGCAAATTCGTGCAGGATAAAAATACCGCTTCGGCCCCACCCCGTTGCAGCAGCGCCGTTGCCGCGCGGGTGACAGACGGGCCATCGATGAGCGCAACTGCATGTTCGCGCGCCTCGTTAAAGGTTCCGAACACGGGGCTTTTTATCCCTTGTGCCGCGACTGCGGCGCGCAGGCGGCTTGAGACCTCGGGCACATAGGGCGACAAAAACGCCAAGCGCATGATCCCCATATGACGGCAGGCCGCCACGAGCGCCGAAAGCGGGTCGGTCACATGGGTTGCGGGGCATCCTTTGCGCAGCAATTCAGCCACCCGCCCCGCCCCGATCACCGATGTCGCCGAGGTGCAACCATATCCCAATACATCAAAATCCAAAGCGGGCGGCATAAGGGCGGCGGCATCGCTTAGATGCCCCTCCATCGCAGCAAGACTGTCTGAACTGACGGTTTCAGCACTGGGGACACGGCTGATATACAGGGCCACTTCCTCTTGAGGCAAGATACGGCGCAGATCGTGTTCTAGCGTTTCATCGGATTGCAACACAACCATGCCCAACACGGCACGCCGCCCCAAAATAGGTGCAATAGTGTAGTCAAACACATCTTCCATGGCCAAGGGCCCCATGCGTGATCGCGATTACCATCTATGCTGCGGGGGTTTTGTGATAAATCATGCACGCCCTGCGACCTCTAATGGCCTATTTGCGCCGCTTTTGCCCCTTAGGCCAAGTCACCCATGCAATAAGAAAGACCAAGATAGAATTTTCTTATCAAGTGAAATCATCCATACGCAACTCTATGAATATGATAGCGTTTTCAACACTGCCAAGGGGCATGAGATCTGCAACCTATCTTATAGAAGCGTATTTATGCTGCATTGCTGCTACCCTTGGTGGTACCCGATTAGCCCGTTACAATCGCATAAACAAAGCGCAAACAGACCAACGCAAGGAAGAGGCCAAAGGCCAATTCCAAATGCCGCCGCGACAGGCTATGTGCCAATTTCACACCCAAATTAGCAGTCAGAAAGGTGGTTGGCACAAACAGGATCATCCCCAAGAAAGAGACATATCCGATGGCATCCATCGGTAAACCCTCTTGGCCGAGGCCCGCGATCATATAGCCAATCGCGCCGGGGACCGAGATCAAAACCCCAATCCCTGCCGATGTGGCCACCGCCTGATGAATGGGGCGGCCATGCAATGTCATGATCATATTCGAAATCTGACCCCCACCGATCCCCATCAGGGCCGACAAAAGGCCAATCAAACCACCATAGGAATAAAGCCCGGCCCCCGTGGGCAAATCAGCGCCCAAATCCCATTTCTTTGCACCAGAGATCATCTTGATCGCATTGGCCCCCGCCACCACGACAAAAACGATCTGAAAGATGAATGGCGGTGCAAAACGGGCCAAACCCGCGCCAATCAGCACACCTGCCAGAATGGGCAGCGCCCATGATTTCAACAGCGCCTCGTCTACCGCTCCGCGTGCCCGGTGGCCCATATAAGAGCGGATTGAGGTAGGAATGATAATGGCGAGTGAGGTGCCAACCGCCAACGGCATCCGCACCTCATCTGAGAGGCCCAAGAAGCCAAACACCTCATAAAGCACAGGCACAATCATCGCGCCCCCACCTACGCCGAATAGCCCCGCGAGCACGCCCGTCACTGCACCCGCTGCAAGCAGCATTACCGCCACGATGGCGAATTCCGCCGTCATGAAATCCATTTATTCACTCCAGAAAATGCGCAGCCCCCGTCACGGAATGTGCACGGCACGAGCGTCACTTTGGAGCCCATATACGAAAGCACCGTGGCGCTGCCAAGCGTAGAAAAGCATCTAAAGGGTGCCGTCAATCACGTAGGCCAGAATTTTCGCAACCTGTGCGGGCGTCTCAGTAACGGCAAAGGCCGCCGCATCAACCTCTTTTAGCGCGTGTTGATGATCTGCTCCATGCACCACAATCAGCGACTTGCCCAAGGCCGCAGCATATCCCGCGTCAAAGGCGGCGTTCCATTGTTTGTATTTCTCACCAAAGCGCACAACCACGATATCGGCATCTGCAATCGCCTTACGGGTGCGAATGGCATTTATCTTTGCGCCTTTGTGATCGTGCCAGAATTTCTGATCCTCAGCTCCCAAAATGGCCACGCCGCAATCATCACTAGCGGCGTGATCGGTCACGGGCGCGGTAAAGCGAACAGACAGGCCCGCTTCGGCACAGGCGGCGATGATCTCCTCGCGCCATGTCGTGTGAATCTCGCCCGAAAGGTAAACTGTTAAATCCATGGGTTCTCTTCCTGTCTCGTGGCGCGCTAGGCTGCCAATCCTGTGATCTTATCCCAAAGGGCCTGAGGCACATCCACCGATGTCTCCCGCACCCGCCCTTGGCCTGGAACACGCGCGCCCTCTTCTTCGGCCACAGCCTCCAACAGTCGCGCGATCCGCGCGCCAAACTGATCGCTAAATGTGCTCGCATCCATCGCAAAATAGAATTGCCCCAATCTATGCGGCGGCCCATCTGGCAATTTCAGCCCCCCGACATCCAACGAATTGACCGAGCCCGTCATCGCAGCGGCCAAGACCTCGGCCATAATGCCAAACCCCCACCCCTTATAGCCGCCCGCACTCAACAATGCGCCTTGCAAGGCCGCTTCGGGATCGGTTGTTGGGCGGCCTTCGGCATCTACGGCCCAACCCAATGGGATCTCCTCCCCTGCATATTTCGCCATGGTGATTTTCCCCAAAGCCACGGCCGAGGTTGAGAAATCAAAATGCACCGACAGCCCCCCTTGCCCATCAGGCACGGACATGGCGATGGGGTTGGTGCCGATGACGCGCCGCTTGCCATTTGGCGCCGCCACAACGGGCGAGGCGTTGGTAAAGCCGATGCACAGCTTGCCCGCTTGCGCGATTTGTTCGGTAAAATAACCAAGCGAGGTGCAGGTATGGCTTTGCGCCACGGCCAGCATGGCCACGCCTGTTTCATCCACCAGATCGCAGAATTGATCTTTGGCCGCGGCAAAGGCGGGTTGGGCAAAACCAAGCCGCGCATCCGACAAGATCGCAGCCGCCTTTGGACGGCTAACAACAGGCATGACCTGCCCATCAACACGCCCAGAGGACAATTGCACACAATAGCTTTCGACATATTGCAGGCCGCAAATCACATTGCCATGCGCCTCGGAATGGGCAGTGGCGCGGGCCACCTCCCCCGCCTGCCATGCGCCCGCCCCATGGGCCATGAGCGCGGCTTTGGTCACGGTTTCAATCTCGCTGATCGCCACTTGCGCCATGGCCGCCCTCCCTATGGTCGTTTTGTCAAAGGCTAAGGGCTTGGCGCAGGGGGTGCAAGCAAGTCCCAAAATGACTGCGCCACAGGGCTAAGATGGGCGGCGCAGTTCCTTATTTTACACAGCTCACGGCGGCTATGCGGATCATTAGGGGCAAAGAAGCGCAAGGCGGGGTCGGCTTCGGCCATTGCGGTTTGGGGCAAAATCGTGATCCCGATACCCGCCCGCACAAATGCCAAAAGTGCCGTGGTATTGCGCGCCTCAATGCGGCAATCTTGCAATCCTTCGGTCACGCTGGGGTGATCCACCAGATCGCAAAGCGGGTTGGCAATCAGCGGCTCGTGGATCAAATCTTGCCATTGCACGCCGCGCCCCTTGGTCTTCTGCGCAAATCGCCCGTCATGGCGCGCGACAATCCCCAAAGGGTCGCTCAAAAGGAGCTCCGCCTCAACGGATGGCGCGGCATTGGCACGCGGGGATTGCGAGATTATCCCAATATCCACCTCGCCCATTGCCACTTGTGCAATCACACTGGCGGTGTCGCTGTCGCGAATATCAAGGCGTACATCAGGACGGGCCTGCGAAAAGGCCAAAACCGCGCGCGGCAAAAGCGTGATGGTCGCAGAAGGCACCGCCATGACCCGCACAGTTCCCGCCAAAGATCGCGCATGGCGCGCTATGGCATCGAGACTGCGGGTATAGGAATTGGCGGCGCGCCGCGCCTCCTCCAACACCAAACGTCCCAAAGGGGTGAGGCGATTTTTGCGATCCGTTTCAAAGAGGGGCGCGCCCACTTGGGCCTCAAGCTGTGACAGAGCCATCGACAGGGCCGATGGCGTGCGCCCCAATTTCTGGGCCGCAAGCGCCAAGGCCCCCTCTTCGGCCACGGCCAAAAACACGCGCAACATCTCTAACTTGATCATAGTTCAGAATTCTTGAAATTTATTTCAATAATTTGAGATTGCCTGAAGTATATCCCCCTGTCTAGGCTGAACGCGCGGTAACAAGGGACAGGTTTATGCAGGGTCAGAATTTCATCGATGGCATGTGGCGCGATGGCGTAGCGCAGATTGCGAATATCAACCCATCTGACACCAGCGATGTGATTGGCCATTTCGCCCAAGCCAGTCATGAAGATTTGACCGAAAGCATGGCCGCGGCGCGGCGTGCACAGGCCGAATGGTGGGCCATGGGCATTGAGGCACGGCACAATGTGTTGATGGCAATCGGCACAGAGATGATGGCACGGGCCGATGAACTGGGCGAGATAATTTCCCGCGAGGAGGGAAAACCGCGCGCTGAAGGTCGCGGTGAGGCCTATCGCGCAGGCCAATTCTTTACCTATTTCGCAGCAGAGGCGCTGCGCAATCAAGGCGACCATGCCGAAAGTGTGCGCGGCGGCATTGAGGTGGATGTGCGCCGCGAACCTGTAGGCGTTGTGGCGATCATCAGCCCCTGGAACTTTCCAATTGCAACGCCCGCGTGGAAAATCGCACCTGCATTGGCCTTTGGCAATGCCGTGATCTGGAAGCCTGCCAACCTGACCCCTGCAAGCGCCGTGATGCTGACCGAGATCATCGCCCGCCAAAACATTCCCAAAGGCCTGTTCAACTTGGTTATGGGCGCAGGGGGCACGATTGGACAGGCTTTGGTGGAAAGTACCGCGTTGGATGCCATAAGCTTTACAGGCTCGGTTCCCGTGGGCCGTGCCATTGCCGCATCAGCCATTCCCAATATGACCAAGCTGCAAATGGAAATGGGATCAAAGAACCCTATGCTCGTGATGGAGGATTGCGACCTTGATCTGGCTGTGGCCCATAGTGTGAATGCGGCTTTCGGGGGCACGGGTCAAAAATGCACCGCCGCCTCGCGTTTGATTGTGCACGAGAAAATCCACGATGCTTTTGTCGAAAAATTGGTCGCGGCCACAAATAAGCTCGTGGTTGGCCCCGCCCTAGACAGCGCTACGCAAATCGGCCCTGTGGTGAGCGAAGCCCAGCTTAACAGCAATCTTGATTATATCGCCCTAGGCCAATCCGAAGGGGCCGAGCTTTTATGTGGCGGAACCCGCGCTGATGCGGAAACCACAGGCTATTTCATGCGCCCTGCGGTCTTTGCCAAGACCCGCAATGATATGCGGATCAACCGCGAAGAAATGTTTGCCCCCATCACATCGGCGATTAAGGTGGGCAGCTATGCCGAAGGGCTAGACGTTGCCAATGACAGCGAATTTGGTCTCACCGCAGGGATCATGACCAAAAGCCTTGCCCGCGCCGCCCATTTCCGCGCGCACATGCGGGCGGGCTGCGTGATGGTGAACCTTCCCACCGCAGGCACAGATTACCATGTGCCTTTCGGGGGACGGGGGGCATCCTCTTACGGGCCACGCGAACAAGGCCGCTATGCCGCAGAGTTTTACACGACAGTCAAAACCTCGTACCTTGGGGTCACGGGGGATTTGGAATGAGTGAAACAGGTGCGATGCATCCCGTGCAAAACCCACTGATTGACGGGCTGCAATATGCCAATTGGTCGGAAAAAGTCTTTCGCCAGATGCGCGAAGGCGGGGTGGATGCGGTGCATGTCACCATCACCTATCACGAGAATTTCCGTGAAACGGTTCTCAATATCGAAAAATGGAACCGCTGGTTCGAAACCTATCCAGACCTGATTTTTCAAGGCTTTGATGCAAGCGATATTGCCCGCGCGCGGGCCTCAAGACGCACGGCAATTTTCTTTGGCTCGCAAAATCCCTCCTGCATCGAAGATGACATTGGGTTAGTCGAGGTGCTGCATCGCTTAGGTCTGCGGTTCATGCAATTGACCTATAACAACCAATCCCTGCTTGCCACGGGCTGCTATGAGGCCGAGGATACAGGCCTCACTCGCATGGGGCGCGAGGTGGTGGCCGAGATGAACCGCGTGGGTCTGGTCATCGACATGAGCCATTCGGGCGAGCGCTCGACTTTTGAGGCGATGGAACACTCCACTCGCCCGATTGCAATCACCCATGCAAATCTGGCCAGTTGGCACCCTGCCTTGCGCAATAAATCCGATGATCTCTTGCGCGCGCTTGGCCAGTCGGGAGGGATGCTTGGTTTTTCGATCTATCCCCATCACCTGAAGGGCGGGTCTGCCTGTAGCTTGCAAAGTTTCTGCGACATGGTTGCGCGGGCCGCCGATTTGATGGGCGTCTCACAGATCGGCATTGGAACGGATCTATGCCAAGATCAACCCGACAGCGTGGTCGAATGGATGCGGGTCGGGCGTTGGACGAAAAATATCGACTATGGCGAAGGCAGTGCCGCGCAGGCGGGGTTCCCGCCAATGCCTGATTTCTTTGCCGACAATCGCGATTTTGGCCGTTTGGCCGCAGGCCTGCGCGCAGTGGGGTTTGACGCGGGCAATGTCGCAGCAATCATGGGTGGAAATTGGCAGCGCTTTTTCGGCGAAAGTTTCACACCCGCTGTGCAGGCTGTCCCCAATACAAAGGCCGCGCAATGATGGATCGGGCGGCGCCCCATATCATGGGCCTTGCGCCGATTGCGCTGCGGGCGCCTGATACGGTCATGCGCCTCGCGCGGATGGGATCAGCCCACCCCACGCGGCTGTCATTTCTGCGCATATTGCTGCGCCGCATTGAAACCGAAGGGTGGCGGTTCGAGCGGCGTATCTTTGATCTTGACGAAAACGGTGTTGGGTATGCCGTCTATTGCCTTCACGGGCCTAAACGCAGTTATAGCCTTGTGGCCTTTGCCCATGATCTGCCCGCAGATCAACGCTCGGATCGGGTGATTGCGACTGCGTGGGATGCCACCTTTACCCTCTTTGATGGTATCCCCACCGCAGATGATATCACGCGGCTAAGCGCCAATGTGCCCCTGCAAGAGGCAGGGCGCATCAGCCCGCGGGAATTATCCCTCAGCCGCGCCAATCGGTCGGTCAGGTTGTTTGATCATGTAGTGGCCCGCTTGGCCACGGGCCAACAGCCAGAACGCGATGCGCTTGATGAGGTGGGCTATTTAATGCGCACAACCGCCGTTTATGGCTCGTCCAAATTCGGGGCGGCGGAAAATGCCGATATTGCCACGCGGCCAGAATTATGCGCGCCGTTCCAAGCCGAGATGATGTCGGTTTGGCTGACCCGCAGCTTTACCATCGACCTTGTAAATCATCTGGCCCGCGCCAAAGGCGGGGCAGAGGCCACAACGCTTGCGCCTGCATTGGCCCGCAGTCTTGGGGTGGGAAATTCTACAGGTCTTGGCATGGCCCCGTTCTTGGTGCGTCACCCTGCCCTTTTGGACGCTTGGGTGCGGGTGCGCGAAACGGCGCTTGCACGGGTGCGCGGCCAAAGACGGATGTCAGAGGCCGATTTGCGCTCGCTGATCGCGGGCTGCGAGGCCGCGCGCGACACGGGCGCGACATGGCGTTCAAATCACCCTGTGCAACTGGCCAAATTGGCAGATCTGCGGGGGGATTTAGAAAAGCTCCATCATCATCTAACCACAGGCCGCGGACATTGTGTGAAAGACCTGCCATGGAATGCGATATGGCATTGGGGGGAAGCGCATCTTAGCCTTGAGGGGCAAGAAATGCTCTTGTCGATCCTGCTTGAACCCTGCGGCGCGGTGATTGACGATTTGGAAATGTCGCTGCGCGCAGACGAGCCACCCGCCCCCCCGATTGAGGGGCAAGCGCGGCTTGGCGATCTGCGCCGCGCGATTGAGGGCCGTTACGACTGGGCCTTGTCCTATGACTTCTCAACCCAAGAAGCACGAGCGCGGTTCTGGTATGTCTCGGAAGAAAAGCTTGAACCCCGCCTCGGCGCGCGCTTCGAGGAAGAGGGCGCAACCCGTGAAGCCCCGCTTGGCATCGCCTATTTGATCCGTCAGGCCTATGACGCGATGGCCGCCTACCCTGATGCCACGCCCGCCTATGCGTTTCTTTTGGCCCATCCCGAACACCGCCAAATTCTGCGCCGCCTACAATGGTTGGCGGGGCGCGATTATGGCGAGATTCGCGAAAACCTCATCGGCGCTGACATCCTGCCCATTGACATGATGCGCTATAAGCTGGCCTTTTTTGGGGCTAATCACTTTGATCCGCGCTCGGATAAATGGCTGCGCATCAGCCTCTTTGCGGGGCAATTTTTCCCTGAACATATCTGCGCACCCGCGCATGGGGGAGCAGATGCAGCTTAGCGCGGGGGAATGGGCCAGCTTGGGCATTAAGGCCGCGCGCGGCGCGGGCTATTCTTGGGGCTTGGCCGAGGAATTCGGCGCAAGTTTGGCGACTTTAGAGCAATGGGGCATCAACGGCGCAGGCCCTGCCCTTGCGTTATGTGCCGCGCAGGCGGTTTTGGGTCTGCCACAGATGACCGAGATTAACGGAGGCGTTTGGGGGCAAGCTGGCGCACCGCTTTGCCCTGTTGCAACAGGCGCACTGATTTGTGACCTGGGACATAGCCCCCAAGGCCTTTTTGGGCCACACCCCTTGACGCTTGCCGCTGTGGCCGAGCCGCTGATGCTGCTGCCATTTTTGGACGGGCTAGCGGCCCGCGAAGGCCGCGCAGTGCAAATTTCGACACCAAAAGCGGCACTTGTTTTTGGAGGCCTTTTCCCATTGGACACCAACGAAATCACCCAATTTGCAGATCACGCGCGCGACGCGACCCTAACCCTCTGTGCCAAGCCAAGCCGTTATGGCGCATCTGTACCGCGCGCGCCATATCTCCAAACGATAACTCCCGAGACCTACGCAGATTTGGATCGCTTTGCGCTGGAGACAACGGTGCCCGCAACTACGCAATCACGCGAGACGGGGGCAGGCGCAGGCCTGAGCGATAATGACTAAACATAACGAACCCGAAGAGCCCTCCGCTAAAACAGTATGGCGCGACCTTTGGGCTCTCGGCAAAAAATACAGTTTGCACGCAAGGTTCAGCCTCACATCGTTGACCTTCGTGCCGAGACCGGCATGCAATTTCATGCCAGAACTCGACTTAGGCGCAGATTTTGTACCGAAGTCGAAAACTAAAACCGCCAATGTCGCTATCGCATGCGAAGTGTCGGTTGAAGAACCTGAAAACCTACAAGTTCGTTGTGAACTTGAAACACCATCTGGGAGGTAATTAAAGATGAAGAAGTTTGCTTATACATCCGTGGCGGCCCTCATGCTGTCCACAAGCGGCGCATTTGCCTGTGGTCAGGTCAGCGTTGGCGCAATGGGTTGGGCCTCGGGCGAGGCCTTGGCGGCGCTGACGGGCTTTGTCCTCGAACAAGGCTATGGCTGCGAGGTAACCATCGTGCCAACAGACACCGTGCCTGCGGTGACATCTTTGGCCGAAAATGGTCAGCCGGACATTGTTCCCGAGGTTTGGGTAAACTCAGCCACTGTGTATGCTGGTCTTGAAGCTGAGGGTAAAGTCATCACAGCCTCGAACACATTCTCAAACGGTGGAGAAGAGGGTTGGTGGGTTTCCACCGCGGCTGTTGAAGCTAATCCGGAACTTGCCACGATCGAAGGTGTCTTGGCCAATGCCGAATTGGTCGGTGGGCGCTTTAACAATTGCCCCGTCGGTTGGGGCTGCCGCATCGTGAACGATGCGTTGAAAGTTGTATTTGATCTTGAAGGAAACGGGATCGAAGTATTTGATCACGGCTCTGGCGCAAACCTCGCTGCATCAATCGCAGCAGCAGACGAAGCTGGCGAACCGTGGTTCGGCTATTACTGGGGCCCGACTGCAATTTTGGGGAAATATGATCTGACCAAGGTGGACCTAGGTCCAATTGACGGGGCACAGCATGCAATCAATCAAAACGCAGACGCAGACCCTGCCACTTGGGGGCCATCAGATTTCCCTGCTGCAACCGTTGTTAACGCTGTCACTGCAGATTTGGCCGAACGTGAGCCAGACGTTGCCAATTTTATGCGTAATATGGAAATGCCCAACAACATTGTCAGCTCGATGCTAGCATGGGCAGAAGAAAATGGCGCGTCTGCTGATGAAGCTGCAGCCTGGGTTTTGACCAACCACAGCGACATGATCCTGGGCTGGATGTCAGAGGATGCAGCTACGCGCGTTTCGGCACTTCTGCAATAATCCAAAACCAATGACAAAGGTCAGCGCCGCAGGGCGCTGGCCTCTCTCATTTCGCAAGGAGGGTAACTTATGGCGTATGATTGGATATTCAGCGCGCTTGGCATGACAGACGCCTGCAAAACCGATAGCGGGCCACTTTTATCGTTGTCATCTTTGCGCAACGAAGCGCCAAACCCATGGGATTTACCCTTTCCTTCGCTTGATACACTTAACGAGGCCTGTGCCGCCTTTCCAAAAACACGGGACTTCACCGCCGCATTAGAAGATGGTTTCCTCTACATACGCCCCGCCCTGCGCACTATTCTTGATCCGCTGACCCAGCCCCTGTCATGGGCGCTAGATGGCGCTTTAACGCTGTTTGTGGAAATGCCGTGGTGGATTTTGGTGCCGCTTTTAATCTTGGTGGCCAAGCTTTTGTCGAATTCCTACAAGGTCGCGAGCATCGTGGCGACGTCTTTCTTGTTTTTGCTCTTCGTCGATTACTATGAATTCGCCATCCAAACCCTGTCGATCATATTTGTTTGTACGGTGTTGTGCGTAGCCTTCGGGGTGCCGCTTGGAATTGCCATGTCGCGCTCAGACAGGTTCCAAAACGCAATAATCCCGATTTTGGATATGCTGCAAACCTTGCCGACCTTTGTATATCTGATCCCCCTCATTTTCTTGTTCAATATCACCGAACCCAAGCTCTATGGTCTTGCGATTATCCTCTATGCGATTGTGCCTGTGGTTCGCCTGACCAATTTGGGCATTCGCCTTGTGGATCGCGATGTAATGGAGGCGGTCACAGCCTTTGGTTTAACGGATCGCCAGAAACTCTATCGCGTACAAATCCCGCTTGCCCTGCCCAACATCATGGCGGGTGTGAACCAAACGATCATGATGAGCCTTGCGATGGTGGTGATTGCCTCGCTCGTGTCAGCCCCGGGTCTGGGAACATTGGTTCTCGATGGCATCAACAACCTACGCCTTGGTGTTGGATTTTTGGCGGGTTTTGGCATCGTGTTGATCGCGATTATGCTTGATCGCGTCTCCAAGGCCGCCTTGGCACGTATCGACAAGTCGAACAAATCATAAGCACCGCAGAAGGGACTAAGAAACCATGGCTTTGGGTGACGTAAAAATCTCGGTGCAAAACCTATTCAAAATCTACGGCCACAATCCGCGCGCCGTGCAGGACAAGGTGTATGATGGCATCGACAAATCCGCCTTCATGCAGGAAACGGGGCATGTTCTGGCGTTGAATAATATCAACGTGGACATGCGCGAGGGGAAAATTACCGTGGTGATGGGCCTGTCTGGCTCTGGCAAATCCACGCTGATCCGCCATCTCAACCGATTGATCGAACCGACCTCAGGGCAGATCTTTCTCGATGGCACAGATGTTTTGGCCATGGATGAGGAGGCGCTGCGCAATTTGCGGCGGCGGTCTATGTCGATGGTGTTCCAGAAATTCGCGCTTTTGCCCCACCGCACCGTATTGGCCAATACAATCCTTGCGCCCGAGGCGCGCGGCGAGAATATCAAACAAGCCGAGGATGAGGCGCGCAAATGGTTGGCCCGTGTGGGTCTTGAAGGGATGGAAGACAGCTATCCAAGCCAGCTTTCAGGCGGTATGCAGCAGCGCGTCGGTCTGGCCCGCGCTTTAACCTCAAACGCCGATGTGATGCTGATGGACGAGGCATTTTCCGCGCTTGACCCGCTGATCCGCACCTCGATGCAAGATTTGCTGTTGGAATTGCAACGTGACCTGCACAAGACCATCATCTTCATCACCCATGATTTGGACGAGGCGTTGAAACTGGCCGATCACTTGGTAGTTTTGAAAGACGGCTATATCGTACAGCAGGGCGACCCGCAGGAGATATTACTGCGCCCCGCTGCACGCTACATTGAGGAATTCATCCAAGACATCAACCGCGCCCGCGTTTTGAAGGTGAAATCCATCATGAGCCCCGCCAAGACAAAGCGCGGCTGCGGTGATGTCGTGCAGGGTGATGATACGCTAGAGGCGGTCATCAACGCCCATAAGGGCCGCATTGATGGCACCTTTGCCGTCTCTGACCCAAACGATTCCACCAAGATCATCGGCAAGGTGAAGATGGAAGATATCTATCGGGCTTTGGTGCGCCCACAGATGCAACATGATTAAGTAAATTAATTCATAGCGGGGCAGTTTTGCCCTGCCTCGATGATCTATGTCAATCTATTGCGCGGCGCGCGCGGTTTGCGCTAATTTACACTCCGCCCAAAGATCAGACAGGGCCTTGACCAAATGATTCATCGCATCTGCGTCGTGAACAGGGCTTGGGGTGATGCGCAGGCGCTCTGTGCCTTTGGGGACTGTAGGATAGTTGATCGGCTGGATATAGATGCCATGCTCATCCAAGAGCCTGTCTGAGATATAGCGGCATTTCACAGGATCACCAACCATGACGGGAATGATATGACTGTCATTGGCAAGATGGGGAATGCCCGCTGCATCCAGGCGCACGCGCAAGTCTGATACCCGCTCCTGATGAGCCGCGCGTTCCGTCTGGCTTGTTTTAAGGTGGCGTACAGCGGCGCAGGCCCCAGCCGCAACCGCGGGCGGCAAAGCGGTGGTAAAGATAAAGCCACTGGCAAAACTGCGTATAAAATCGACTAGTGCGGCGCTGGCGGCAATATAGCCCCCCATCACGCCATAGGCCTTGCCAAGCGTGCCCTCAATCACGGTCAGACGATCCATCAACCCCAGCGCTTCAGCAATCCCGCCGCCTCTTGGCCCGTAAAGACCCACGGCATGCACCTCGTCGAGATAGGTCATCGCGCCATAGCGATCTGCCAAATCACAAATCGCGGCAATGGGGGCAACATCACCATCCATCGAATAAACTGATTCAAAGGCGATTAATTTAGGCTGCTCCAGCGGCAGGGCCGCCAATTTCGCCTCAAGATCTGCCAAATCATTATGCGCCCATATGATCTTTTGCGCGCGCGAATGACGGATGCCTTCAATCATTGAGGCATGATTGCCTGCATCTGACAGAACAACACAATCAGGTATCTGCGCTGCCAATGTCCCAAGGGCCGCCCAATTTGACACATAGCCTGAGGTGAACAACAGCGCGGCCTGTTTGCCGTGCAGATCGGCTAATTCCGCCTCAAGCGCAACATGGGCGTGGGTTGTGCCCGAGATATTGCGCGTGCCGCCCGCACCCGCGCCCGTACGCTCAAGCGCGTCTTGCATCGCGGCAATCACATCGGGGTGTTGACCCATACCTAAGTAATCATTTGAACACCACACCGTGATGTCTCGCGTGCCGCCCTTGTGGTGGTTTTGGGCATGGGGAAAAGCGCCCCGCTTGCGTTCAATATCCGCGAAATAGCGGTAATTGCCTTCGCTGCGCAGCCTGTCGATTTTGGTCGCAAAAAATTTATCGTAATCATAGGCGCTCATTGGTCGCGCGCCTCTAGGATGATCGCGTCCAACAATGCCTCGACCTCTTGCATTGGCCCATCGGGATAGGTGCGGTGACCAATTTGCACGACACCATCCTTTGAAGTGACAAAGATATTATAAGGGCAATGCGCGATATTCGCAGGATCCGCCTCCATCACGCGGCGCGACACAGCTGCGGAGCAAAATAAGAAAATATCTGCCTTATCAAAAATCACCACATCGCTGCCGATATCAGCGGCGGTACGGTTCAGCATATCGCCCGTATATGAGCGATAATCAATGACCAAGCCGCGCCCTATAATGGTGTTCTCCACCGCAAAGGTAGCATCTTCGAAATTGCCGTAATAATCGAAAAACACCGCCTCTTGCGCGCAGGCCTCTTGTGCAGCCAGAGCTGCAACAAGGCCAGTCATAAGACCAACAAAGAGACGGGGGGCAGTGCAGCACGACATAAGCCGTAGTCCTTTAACAAATGGCAGGCAGGGGCGCTCTACGCCCCTGCCCTTCTGATGGTGTTATGTCAGGCAGTGCCAAACATATCTTCAGTAATCGCGTCATACCAACCAAGGCTTTCCCGATAGGTAGCCTCGCGGGTGGCAGCGTCCTCATCCACTTGGCTAACGAACCCGTCAATTTTTGCGATTTTTTCATCGGTCGCTTCGTAGGTTGCACCAACTTTGATACCATCATTTGTATCAATCAGAGACCAGCAGGTATTCGCAAAACGTGCGGGGAACGCTCGGCCGCCTGCAAGATCAGCAACAATAGAATTGGCACAAACTTTTGCCTGGCTGTTTGCAGAAAAACCTGACTTCGGCATATCACCTTGTGCAGCGGCATCGCCCAGAACATGAACATTTTCATCAATTCTAGATGCTAGATTATATGCTGAGACAGGCGCCCAGTTACCATCAGTAACACCCGCTATTTCCGCGATCCGGCCCGCACGCATCGCAGGTATCACGTTGCAAACGTCAACTTGTTCCACTTGGCCATCAATTGAAACAGTCATCGCGCTTGGATCGACGGACACGTTTGCTCCCCCAAAATCAGGGCCAATCCTTTCGATCATTCCATTATAATGGCGTTGCCAACCGTCTTCGAACAAACCCTGTTTTGAAAACTTGTCTTTTGGGTCGACGATCAAGATCTTAGCTGTTGGATTTGTTTCCTTCAGCATATGAGCGACCATTGACACTCGCTCGTATGGCCCTGGAGGGCAGCGGTATGGGTTGGGCGGCGCTACCATTGCAAATACGCCGCCTTCGCGCATGTTGGCCAGTTGAGCCTTCAATAGCTCGGTTTGGCTGCCCGCTTTGTAGGCATGAGGCATAGCGTTTTGAGACGCTAAGGACCAACCTGGGACACTGTCTTCAATGAAATCGATGCCAGGGCTCAAAACCAAACGGTCGTAACTCAGCGATGCACCACCGGCAAGTGTTACCGTTTTCGCCTGTCGATCTACATCTACTGCCCAATCATGTACGACATTGATTCCATAATCGGCAGCCAAAGTGCCGTAACTGTGGCCTAGGCTATCAATTTCTCTGAACCCACCTAAGTACAAATTCGAGAAAAAGCAGGTGTAGTAACTGCGAGTTGGCTCAACCAATGTCACGTTAATAGCGCCCTGGCTGCCATTCGCAATGTAGCGAGCAGCTGTGGCACCACCTGCACCACCACCAATCACAACAACGTTGGGTGCAGCTTGCGCTCGAGCGAGCATCGGCGCAGCCAAGGTAGCAGAAACCGCAGCTGCGCTACCTAAAAACTGTCTTCTATCAAGTGGCATTCCAAATTCCTCCCTTTTGGTCACCGGTTTAGTTGAACATTACTATTCAACGGTCGTAAAGTATGCTGCCAGAGCAGCGATCTCTTCATCTCCCAACCTATTGGCAATCATGGTCATTACTTGATGCTCACGCTGACCAATTTTGTAGCTCATTAGCGAATGTACGAATGTTGAGGGCGCAAGGCCAACAATTGACGGAATATCGCCGCCCGATTGCGCCGCATGACAGGCGGTGCATTCTGATGACAGATACTCACCATAGGCATAATCGCCCTCAATCGCCAAAATCGCTGCGATTTCTGGGGGCACATCCTCTGTGCTTGTTGGAGTGGCCGTACTGTCATAATTACCCGCCTCCGCTACGATATAGGCTACCAAATTTGCACGGCTGTCGGGGTCGCTGATCCCGCGAAACACCATACGAGTGCCACGATAGTACCCTTGAGGATCTTCAAGAAAGCGGTTGAGGCGGTCTTCTGTCCAAAGCTCGCCCTCATTGCCCGCCTCGGTCAGCGTATCAGAATAGCGGTAATCCGAAAGCCCCCCAACGGGGCGACCCATCAAACCATCCAGATGCGGGCCCACGCGATTGATTGCACCATCCCCAATCATGTGACATGCGGCGCAGGGGCGAAACGCCGCCTGCCCCGCAGCCGGGTCACCCTCGGGCATTGCGGGGGAGGATTGCATTGCCCAAGACATCAAAGCAAAGGCAAAGAGCCCTTGTTTCCCCATCGCCTACTCCCCACCTTCGGTGCGCAGATAGGCGATAATGGCCTCGGCATCTGCCGCATCCCGCAATCCACGGAAGGCCATGCGGTTATTTGGAAGATATCCGCGCGGATCCATCAGATAGGCAGTCAGTGCCTCATCATCCCACACCAGACCATCGGCGCGGGCCTGTTCAAAGGCAGGGGAATAGCGGAACCCTTCGGCATGGGCCGCGGTTGCCATATAGATGCCGTTAAGCTGCGGCCCCGCACCATTGCGCGCGCCCTCGCCCACTTGGTGGCAAGAGCGACAGGCGCGGAAGGCTTCCTCACCTGCGGCAATCAATTCTGGGCTTGGGCCTGTATCTGCGGGCGCGGCCTCTTCGGCGGCGGCGGCAACCTCAACCACCTCAGCGGCGGCGGCATCGCTCTCGGTTTCTGGGGTTACATCCAAAACCGCCGCGCGTGCCGTGATCTCGACACTCTCGGCGCAGTTTTCCATACAGACCGCTTCGCTGAACATGGGCAATTCCACCTCGGCGCGGTCATCCATGAAGAAATTCTCTTCATTGGGCAAACGCACCTCGAGGAAATTGTCATTCGACAATTCGAAATCGTCATCCACGAGATCGTTGGAATACATGATATAGGCCACAATCGCGTAGACCTCATCATTGCTGAGGCTCTGAGCATTACCATAGGGCATCGCGCGGTGGACATAATCCCACACAGTGGACAGATAAGGCCAATATGACCCGACTGTCTTGTTGGGGTCTTCGCCTTGCAAAGTGCCAAAACCACCTGCAATCACGGGCCAACGGCCACGGGCCTCGCCAAAGTCACCATGGCAAGCCGAGCAATTATCAATCCATAATTCTTCGCCCGTGAACACATCACCCGACCCAACGGGCAGGCCCAGACCATCGGGGCGCACATCAATATCCCATGCCGCGATTTCTTCGGGCAAAGCGGTGCGACCCAAACCATAGCCGCCATCCCGAGAGGGGGCCGCATTCTCAGCAAGCGCAAAGGTTGCGCCCCCCATCAACAGGGCTGCGGAAAGACTGATTACCTTATTCATCTTATCCAACCTCCACATTTTCCGCATTGCCGTTTTCATCCACCGCCCAAGTCTGGATCCCGTTATTGTGGTAGATGGAGTTCTCGCCGCGCACATGGCGCAGCATTTCCTTGGTGGGCTGCACATAGCCCGTGCTGTCATGGGCCCGGCTTTGCAACAGCAAGGGCCGCCCATCCCAATCAAATTCGAAATAGAAGCGATGCATGGACTTGTCTAAGGATGGCCCTGACATGCGCGCTTGGTGCCAATTAATGCCACCGTCCAGCGTCACATCAACACGCGGAATTGTGCCGCGACCCGACCAAGCTACCCCCGTCAAAACAGTTGGGCCAGTCCCATGGGTGATGGGGGCCTGGGGGCTTGGGTTGGTGATGACAGATTTTGCATCCATCTCCCATGTAAAGCGCCGCGCCTGACCATTTTCGAGAAGGTCAGTATATTTCGAGGTTTCCTCGCGGTGATGCCATGGTTGATCGCCCACTTCGATGCGGCGCAACCATTTCACCCACATATTCCCTTCCCAACCCGGCACGACAAGACGCAGCGGATAGCCCTGTTCAGGGCGCAGTGCCTCGCCGTTCATCTTGAAGGCGACAAGACAATCATCAAGCGCCTTTTCCATAGGGATGGAACGGGTCATGCCCGAGGCATCCGCCCCTTCTGGCAGGATCCATGTGCCATTTGTTTTCACCCCTGCCTCTTCAAGCAGCAGGCGCAAGGGCACGCCTGTATAGACCACGTTATGGATCATCCCATGGGTGAATTGGCACCCGTTCAACTGCGCGCCACGCCATTCCATCCCTGAATTGGCCGCGCATTCGAGGAAATAAACGCGGTTCTCACGCGGGAAGCGCATGATGTCCTGCATGGTAAAGACAAGCGGATTATCGACCAAACCGTTGATCATCAGGCGATGATCTTCGGGGGCGATTTCGGCCACCCCGCCGTGATGGCGCTCAAAGCACAGGCCATTGGGGGTGATGATCCCATCAAGCTCATGCAGCGGCGTGAAATTGACCGATGACACGCTATCGGCGGTCAGCCATGGCACATTGCGGCGCATCACATGGGCCTCATGCGGGGATGGCATACCATAGGGCGCGGCATCCACGCCGGGCCCGAGATACTGTGTCCAAGGCTGCATTTCCGTGATCAATGGATCGGGGGCCGCCTGCGCGTAAACCTTGCCTGCAGCAAGAGCGCCACCTGTAACTGCGGCCCCTTTCAGGAATTGCCGCCGCGAAGGGGTGAAACCATCGTCTTTAGCCATGTCAGCTCCTTCAATAATCAATGCGGGCGAGGCTTAGCCCGCAACAACATCCACGCTGGTGTTGGGGTTAACTGTGACGGTGCCTTGCGCACGGATATGGTCTTCGACCACATCCCAAATCGCAGGCCCTTCGGTTCCTTCATTCACGCTGGCCCAACCCGCCACGACATAGGAGGCAGCAGGGTCGATGCGTTCGCCTGTTTCGAGCAGGGTCATCTCGGAAATACGGCTGCCCGCTGGCGCGTTGACATCAATCCGATATCCCATACCGCCCACGCGAACCATATCGCCGCCCTGTTGGTAATAGGGGTCGGGGTTAAAAATGTTATCGGCCACATCTTCCATCACGACTTTTAGGAATTCGCCGGTCATCTCAGTGCGATAGGCCTGCGGATAGCTCATGGCGGTCGCGTTATAGATATCTTCGCGCTTGATCTCTTGACCCGGCAGCACGCTTGGCCCCCAACGGAAACCGGGGGATAGGGCGATCTGTGCGTCCCGTTGACTGATCAGGGCGTTACAGATCACATCATCCCATGTGCCGTTAAAGTTACCGCGGCGATACAATAGCGACCCCGCGGTGCCGATCACCTCACCCATCTCGGCCTCAAAGGGCGCGCGGGTCTGCGCAATCAAGGCCGCCATGTCAGGATCAGGCGCAATCACATCTGAGAAAATCGGGATCAACCGATGTGTCAGGCCTTGCAGCGCGCCATCGCGCACGTCCAAATCAACACGGCTGACGAATTTGCCATGACTGCCCGAGGCGATGAGGAATGTATTGCCCACCTGAACCGCGTCAGGCAGCGCATCATGGGTGTGACCTGTCAGGATCACATCAATTCCAGGTATATCGCGGGCGAATTGGCGGTCTGTGTCAAAGCCATTGTGCGACAGTAGAACGACCACCTCAGCACCAAGGCCGCGCACCTCCTCGACCACTTCGGCGATGCGTTCACGGCGCAGCCCGAAACTATATTCAGGGAACATCCAACCTGGATTGGCGATTGGCATATAAGGGAAGGCTTGCCCAATCACCGCAACCATGGTGCCGCCGCGCTCGAACAATTTGTAATCGTCAAAAACGGGTTCATCCCACTCAGCGTCAAAAATATTCGCGCCCAAGAAGGCAGGTTGCAGCGAATTTTCGACAATCTCATGCACGCGGTCAGAGCCCAGCGTGAATTCCCAATGCGAGGTCATGGCATCCACGCCAAGCGCGTTGAAAAGATCCACCATATCTTGGCCATTGGTGCGCAAAGCGGGCAAAGACCCCTGCCATGTATCGCCCCCGTCCAAGACAATCGCATCAGGCCGTTCGGCGCGAATGGCGTTGACCACAGTCGCGATGCGGTCAAGCCCGCCCATGCGGCCATAACCTTGGGCAAGGGCGGCGAAGTCACTATAGGTCAGCGCATAATCCAGATGACTGCCCTGAGAGATGCCATAGGCCGCGCGAAAATCCACGCCCGTCAAATGCGGAACCTGCCCCAAGGCAGAGCCTACGCCCAAGTTGAACTCGGGCTCGCGGAAATAAATCGGTTGGGTTTGCGCATGAATGTCAGTGATATGCACCAAGGTGACATTCCCTGCCCCGCCTGTGCCAATCAGATCTTCCTGTGTCAGAGCTTGTTGCGCGGCAAGTTTGGCCCAATTGCCAAAGCCCGATGCGCCATAAAGCGCAGTCGTGGCCAAAGCAGCTTGAAGGAAATGACGGCGTGCGATCATGTTCTGTCACTCACATTCTAAAAATTGCATATATTTAGATACAAAATGCCCGCCTCAGGATTCCTGAGGCGGGCAAACAGTAAATCAGTTTCGAACCGACGGCCCCTCGACCGTCAGACCATTGCCACGCGATGCAACGTAAAGTTCCAGCGCAACAAATTCATCACTGCCGATCGCATAGGTTTCTGCGCGTGTATCACGTACACACCCACGGAAACGGTTTTGGACACCATTAAGTCTCGCATTCTTCAAACGATACGTCGGAAAACCATTAATCTGGCCCTGACTTAGGTGATCGGCACGAATACGATTTCCATAATTTTCTTCATGGCAATTAGCACAACTTAATTCCAGCTGCCCAAACCGTGTATAGTATATTTCACGTCCTAACTCCCAAGTTTCATGGGCAGGGCCGTCGATTGCCACGTCGACTATTTGACCGCGTCCAACGGATGCAATGAACGCAGTAATATCAAGCATATCACCAGAATTAATGCCCCAAGGCTCTTCCATACCCATTTGTTCAGTTTGGCATTCCCGGACTTGAATTTCCACTGTTTGGACTGCACCGTGCTCTGCATCCCATTTAGGATATGTGGCACGAACATTCGTCAAATCGGAAGATTGATGACATGAAGCGCAGCTCTGCCCATCAGCACCCATAGCCGTGTTGAAAAGCTGTTCGCCGTTTTCAACAAACAACATCCCAGGGTTGTCAAAATCATCCGCTTGCATAGCTTGGGTTTCATCAGCACGGAATACCCAGCCGGAGTAAATGGTGGAAACTGCTCCCTCCAAATGAGCAGGCGCTGCGGTTCGCACCACCATTTCGATTTCACCATTCACCACGAGATCTGCATCTTCGTCAGCATGCAAAATGCTCGATGATGCTGCCATCCCTAATGCAACGGCGATAGTCGCGATTTTGGACTTAGTGTTCATTCGTTGCTTCCTCCCTCGTGCTGACAATAATCAGCTTACTGAAATCTCAGAACTCTCTTCATAAACCGATCCATCGTCGTCATACCAAGTGAAGTTAAAGGTTCCAGACTCAGTAACCTTTGCTTCGAATTGGAGGTAAGGATTTGTAGATATCGATGGTTCCAAAGTAATATCGACAACCACTTCATTGTTTAGGGTGCATACAAATCGGTTGATAATTGAGCGTGGTATTACTTCACCATCTCCATTTCGACGCATACCGCTTTCCATCGGATGGCTAATAAGCGTGCGTACGGATACAACCTCGCCTACCGAGGCCTCACGAGGCGCACGAACACGTGCTGTTACATTCTCTGCCATTTTAATCTCCGTTTCTCAGCCGCCGCAGCCGCCGATTGTAACCTTTACGTTAGACACAGCCTTCGCGAAGGTCCCATCAGACATCTTAGCGATGGCTATGACGTCTTGCTCACCCGCAAGACGAATACGGGTTGTGGCAGCTTGCGAGCCTGCGGCCGGGCCAAACTTAAAAGTCGCTACGTTCGGGTTTGGATTTCCATCGGCAAATATTACGATCTCCTCAGCGCCAGGTGCGCTCACTTCGATTTGAACCGTATTACCGTTCTCTGCGATCTCAGGCGCTATAAGCGTGAGGCCAGTATCTGATGTAGCTGCACCGCCAGTGTAAGCGGAAATAGCTTCACCAGCTCCTTCTGCTAATGACAAATTAGGCAACACTGTCAAAGCGGCAGCGGAGGTAACAGTTGTACCAACAAACTTTCTGCGCGTAAGTGACATGAATTTATCTCCCATAAACGCTCAATTTAGTATTCAGTGAGGGTCAAAAGATAGGCCACCACATCTTCGATATCTTGCGCTGCCAATAGAGGATCAAGAGCCCCTTCCGCAGCCTTTCCTGTGTAAGCATCTCCTGGCCGTATGTAGCCATCAATTTTATAGAAGCTTGGCATCACTGACTCAGGAAACATCGCCTTGGCGTTGACTATGATCCCTCGCAACCCGGCCTCATCCCAGCGTGCGCCAACACCATCCAGAGATGGGCCAACTTCACCGTGGAATGGATATTCTTGCAACGCAGTTACCTGATGGCATGCAATACAGTTCCCAAGTCCACGAGTGGTCATAACCTCTTGGCCGCGAGCAGGGTCCCCCGCAATTCCGGTCAATGACTGGGCAATTTCTCCGTATTCATTGGCCACAACGGCCGATGGTGACACAACCTCAGCTTGTGTTGCACCTGCGGACACTCCTAAGAGAGCCGCCAAAATTATATGGCGTGTAAACATTTTTCCTCCCTAGGGCGATTCATGCGCCTCTGTATACAACGGTAAACAAGTGCACCCTTAGATTGCAAGAACATATTTACTTTTTTGAATAGGTTGTAATGCAAGTCACTGAAATTACTTGCACTTAATACTGCTGCAAAACCAAAGATTTCCTATTGCGGCAGCTGATCACGCAGCATGCGGGCATGATAAGCCTGAAAGCCCTCCTCGCTCTCATAGCCCTTTTCCAATACCCAATTGAGCATATTGAAGGTCGTCCACCGGCCAAAAGCGCCCGGGATCATCGCAACCGCGGCATCAGGCGCAGTGGCACCTTCTGGCACATCCTCGGGGAAAAACAAGATTGTGGGCGTAAACATCACCCGCCACCGCCGCACCATATCGCCCTCCCACAACGTGGTGCCGTCAAAATCAACCATCTCGGTGCTGCCATACATATTGACACGCACCACAAAGAAATCATCGGTGAGCATCTGTTCAATTTCGGGGATCACATAGACCTCTTCGTGCATCTGCGTGCAGTAGATGCAGCCGCGCTGTTCGATCATCACGACCAGACGCTTGCCCATCGCATTGGCCTCGTCCAAATCCTCGCGCAGATCACGGAACGTATCCATAATCCAATCGGCGCGGTGCAGCCCATCGCCATCCAATTCCACCGCCACAGCCGACAGTGGTAGCAGCGCAAGACCTGCGGCAACGATCATGGTTCTTAGGTTCATATCGCATCCTCCCCTTTTGCCGCCTTAACCCAATTGGCGGAAAATCTCGAAATTCTCGATCAGCCATTGGCCAATGTAATTGAGGGCATTGGTCGCAATCAGCACACCAAAGATGATCAAAAGCGCGCCCATGATTTTTTCGACCAGCCCCAAATGACGGCGGAACCGCCCCATCATGCGCATAAACGGCCCCACAAATCCTGCCGCCAAAACAAAGGGCAAGGTCATGCCTAGACCATAGGCCAACAGCAATGTGGCCCCTTGACTGGCCGTGTCAGTGCCAGCAGCGGTGAACAAAATCGCAGCCAAAACAGGGCCCACACAAGGCGTCCACCCAAAGGCAAAGGCAAGACCGATCACATAAGCCCCGCCATATGACATATTGCTGACCGATCCCGCCTCTGCACGAAACTGGCGATACAAGATGCCAATTCGGATCACGCCTAGGAAATGTAGACCCATTGCAATAATCAGCGCGGCTGCAATCCAACGCAGAATATCAAACCAATCGCGCAGCAATTGTCCAAACACCGAGGCCGAAGCCCCCAGCCCAACAAAGACCGTCACGATGCCCGCGGCAAAGAACATCGCCGCAAGAACCGCACGCAGACGGATTTCACGCGTGATGCCACCGCCCTCGGCAACCTGATTTAGGCTTACACCAGCAAGGTAACTAAGGTAGAATGGCACCATCGGCAAAATGCATGGCGATAGAAACGACAACAGTCCCGCAACAAAGGCACCGCCCAGAGTTACATCGAACATGACGCCTCCTATCGTTTCATATTCAAATATTCATATTGCGTTTACAAATTTGGGCAAGTCAATCTTTGCACGTACAACAATGCTGTTTTTTGCGCTTGGGTTGTGCGCAACCACAGTGGCCTCGGCACAAAATTTGGAATTGCTGATGATTGAAGATGAGGGATGTGTGTATTGCGCTCTCTGGCATGCCGAGATCGGCCCGGAATTTCCGATTACCCCAGAGGGGCAAACAGCCCCTTTGCGTCAAGCGGATATTGATGCCCTGCCAGATAGCGTAACACTTGCGCAGCGAGCGGTTTACACACCCACGTTTGTTCTGCTCAAAGATGGTGCGGAAACAGGTCGCATAGAAGGCTATCCAGGCGAAGAATTCTTTTGGTTTTTGCTCAGCCAGTTGATTGATGCTGCAGGTTAAGCTAAACCCTGGCTCAAAATGAGATGCCCCACCCGATCTCGGCAGGATGGACCATGCTTAACGAAGACAGGCCAACAATATTGCCTGACATCACTGTCCCGATGGACAAAGTTCATTGGGAAAAACTGCGCTGCGAGGCACAGGCTGCAAGCGATTTCCTCAAGGCAATCAGTCATGAGGGCCGCTTGATGATCTTGTGCGCATTAACGCGCGGTGAAAAATCTGTGACCGAGATTGAAACGCTCTTATCGCAACGTCAGGCGGCTGTGTCTCAACAGCTTGCGCGCCTGCGTCTTGAGGGGTTGGTGACCGCACGGCGCGATGGAAAGCAAATATATTATCGTTTGACAGATGACCGCGCAGCGCGGATCATCGAACTGGTTTACGAGTTGTTCTGCGCCAAAGGGTAAGATCGGGCAAATCGGTCACCCCTGTTCCGGCGGAAGGGAGGGGACGTGCTCGAAGTATTGGGTGAGCCATTGGCCATTGTGCTGATCGGCCTTACAGGTGGTGTGATCTTGGGCCTTGCCGCGCGTTTGGCGGGATTTTGCACCTTAGGCATGATCGAAGATGTCCATTATGGTGAGAACACAGGCCGCGTTTGCCTGTGGCTTGCGGCACTTGGCATCGCCATTTTCCTCAACCACGCGTTGCATCATTTGGGCTATCTTGATTTGGGCCGCGTGGTTTACCTGCAAAACAGCTATACAATAGCGGGCGCCATTATCGGCGGACTGATTTTTGGCTATGGCATGGCGCAGGCGGGCAATTGCGGCTTTACGGCCTTGGCCCGCTTTGGTGGTGGCGATTTGCGCGCGATGGTCATTGCTTTGGTCATGGGCGTTGCAGCCCTGATCGCCCTATCGGGCATTCTGGCCCCGCTGCGGATCTTATTCTTTGACTCTACCCCTGCGCATGGCACCCCAACAAGCCTTGCCTTTCTTGCAGGTGATTTGGTGGCCCCTTCGGTTTTAGGAATGGCCCTTGGATTAACTGTGTTTTTAATCGCTATTGTCAAAACACCAAAGGCGCGGCTCTTGCGCAACACATTCTGGGGTATGGCGGTTGGGGTCGCGGTGACATGGGGCTTTTTCGGCACCTATTGGGTGGGGCAAAACGGCTGGCAGGCTTGGCCTGTTGTCTCACAAACCTTTGCTGCATCTATCGGTGAGACCATCCATTACGCGATGTTCTCCTCAGGGATCGCCGCGAAATTTGGAATTGGCTCCGTCATCGGCGTGATCTCGGGCGGTTTTTTAGGCAGCTTGATCAAAGGGGGCTTTCGGTGGGAGGCCTGCGAAGACCCGCGTGAATTGAAGCGCCAATTGTTTGGGGCAGTTTTAATGGGCTTTGGCGCCGTATTGGCCGCGGGATGCAGCATCGGTCAGGGGCTATCAGCCATGTCCAGCCTCTCTATCACCGCCCCCCTTGTCACGGCAGCAATCTGGCTTGGGGCATGGGTCGGCCTGCGCCAATTGATCCTTGGCTTCGAGGCCGAGTCGTAAATATTAGACTTTTCGAATATGTTTTGCTTGGCTATCCTTCTCCCGAAATTTGGGAGGAATGACCATGCAAATCACCAGACGCAATTTGATCTTATCAAGTGCTGCAGCCACCCTGTCAGGCCTTGCCCTGCCGCGCAAACTATGGGCGCAGACCACGCTAAATATGGGTGATTTTGAGGTGATGACCCTCTCAGATGGCAGCCTCACCTTGCCCGCAGATTTCATCTTTGGCCCAATGGATGACGCGGCCCTTGCACCCATTTTGGCCGAGGCGGGCGTAGATCGAAACGCGCCGCTGACGCAGCCCTGCAATGTCACGCTTCTGCGAAAGGGCGATGCAACAATCCTGATCGACACGGGCGCAGGTTTTGCTTTTCAAGACAGCGCGGGGCAATTGCTTGATGCACTCAACGCGGCGGGCATTGCGGCAGATGACATCACCCATGTTCTCTTTACCCATGGCCACCCTGACCATCTTTGGGGTGTGCTAGATGATTTTGACGAGGCGACATTCTTCAATGCCGAGCATTTGATGGGCGAGATTGAATATGACTATTGGATGGATCCCAGCACAGTTAATTCTATTGGCGAAGCCCGTGCTGCCTTTGCCGCAGGGGCTTCGCGCCGTCTTGGCATGTTAGGCGAACAGATCACGCGGATCAGTGATGGGGTCGAAATTGTTTCTGGCCTTCGCGCCAAACTAACGCCAGGCCATAGCCCTGGCCACATGGCCTTTGAAATTGCCTCAGAATCGCAACAGCTCATGATCATTGGCGATGTTGTTACCAATGATCATGTCGGCTTCGTGAAGCCTGGGTGGGCTTCTGGATCAGATCAAGACGAGGTACTCGGGGCTGTGACCCGCGCCAGTCTCATGGATCAATGCGCTACTGACGACATAACGATAGTCGGCTATCACTTGCCCAATGGGGGGATTGGCCGCATCACCCGCGCAAATGAAGGATATAGGTTTGAAGGGATTTAGATCATCACAGCCTTCATAACTGGATTTTTTACAAGCCTTTCGCTGATTTTGGCCATTGGTGCACAAAATGCTTTTGTACTGCGCACGGGGCTATTGGCGCGACATGTGTTTTGGGTCTGCCTGAGCTGTGCGCTGTCCGACGCGATTTTGATAAGTCTTGGGGTGGCCGGGTTTGAGCGGGCGACCGCAGCGCTGCCTTGGATTGCGCCTGCGCTAACCTATGGCGGCGCGCTCTTTCTCTTCAGCTATGGCGCGCTGCGATTTCGAGCCGCATTTGCAGGCGCGGATGCAATCAACCTCAGCGAGGTAACCCCGCCGACACGTCTTTGGGCAAGTCTGACCGCCTGTTTGGCCATCACATGGCTCAACCCGCATGTTTATCTCGACACAATGGTTCTTTTGGGTGCTGTTTCCGCCCAATTCACTGAGGAGAAACCCATTTTTGCAGCAGGAGCCATTCTGGCCTCTTTTTTCTTTTTCTTCAGTCTTGGCTACGGCGCACGGCTAGCGCGGCCCATTTTTCAGTCAGCCAAAGCTTGGCGTATCCTGGAGGCAGTCATTGGCGGCATCATGTGGGCCATAGCGACAGGGCTACTTATTTCAGCATAGTCGACCAAACTGACTCAGAAGCAGGAATAAGCTTTCTTGAGTTGCAAATCCTATGCTATCGCAGACGTTATGAAAAATGACCCTGACGCGAATGTTCTGGCCATTGATGGTGGCGGCACGCATTGCCGCATCGCCTATGGCAGCTGTGAAAATCACAGCTTGGTAGATATGGGCGCGGCCAATGTGTCGAGTGATTTTGAGGGCGCATTGAACACGATCCTTGGCGGGGTTGAGGCGCTTTGTGCCAAATTGCAAATGCCCGTTGCGGATCTTATCGATTGCCCCTGTTATATCGGGGTTGCAGGGGTGAGTGGGCCACAGATGGCCGCGCGCCTGCGAAAGGCGCTGCCCTTTTCTCATGTCCAAGTGACCGATGACCGCCCCCCTGCCCTGCGCGGCGCTCTTGGGGCAAAAGATGGCGCGATTGCCCATTGTGGCACAGGATCATTTTGGGGGGTTCAACTGGGCGGCACGCAAAAATTCGCAGGCGGTTGGGGCTATGTTTTGGGGGATGAGGCCTCGGGCCATTGGTTGGGGCGCGCGGCCCTCAGCGCCACACTAGAAACCGTGGACAGGCGGCGGCGCACCACTGATTTTTCGCAATCCCTGCTCGCCCAATATGATGGGGCGGCAGGGATTGTGCGCTTTGCCACCCATGCCCGCCCTGATGAGGTCGCGGCGCTTGCGCCCTTGGTGTGCAGCGCCGCCGCCCAAGATGACCCTCTCGCCCTCGCCCTGATGCAGGCAGGGGCGCAAGAAATCACGCAAAGCCTAACGGACTTGGGATGGCATGAGGGGCTAGATCTTTGCCTCACAGGGGGGCTTGGCGGCCAGTATCGCCCCTATTTGCCACCTGCCTTACAGGCCCGCATCACCGCGCCTGCGGCCGCACCCATTATAGGTGCCCTCGCCCTTGCCTCGGATTTTGCGCGCGAGGGGGTTGCATGAGCGCGCGACACCACCTGATCCGCAACGCCCGCTATTTTGATGGCGCCACCCTGACGAGCCCCGCCACAGCGCAGTTTGACGGCGATGATTTTGCAGGGGCGTTTGGCACGGATTACCACCTGCAAGGGGCCGCAGAGATTGATCTGGGCGGCGATATTTTATTTGCGGGCTATGTCGATTTGCAGGTCAATGGCGGGGATGGGATCTTGTTTAATTCTGCCCCTCACTGTGACGGCTTGCGGCGCATGGCCAAGGCGCATCGCCGCTTGGGCACCACTGCCTTCTTGCCGACCCTCATCACCGATACCCCCGAAGTCACCCGTGCGGCCATCGCCGCCACCCAAGATGCGGTCGCGGCACAGGTCGATGGGATTGCGGGCTTGCACCTTGAGGGGCCGCATCTGTCACTGGCGCGCAAAGGGGCGCATGCGGGCGGCCTGATACGCCCTATGACCGAGCAGGATCTGGCAGTCTATCTTGCCGCGGCGGCATCCCTGCCCTGTTTGAAACTGACGATAGCCCCTGAAAACGTCACAGAAGACCAAGTGGCCCGATTGGCGCGCGCAGGCGTCATTTTATCCTTGGGCCACACGGATGCAGATTACGATACCTGCCTGCGCTATTTTAAGGCGGGGGTTCGGGCCACAACGCATTTGTTCAATGCCATGAGCCAGCTCAACAGCCGTGCGCCTGGCTTGGTCGGGGCGACCTTGGGCACGGGAAGCGTCAGCGCAGGCGTGATCGCGGATGGGTTGCATGTGCATCCACAATCCTTACGCGCGGCATGGGACGCAAAAAAGGGGCCATGTGGGCTATTCCTTGTCACCGATGCAATGGCGGTGGCAGGCAGCGACATTACTGAATTTGACTTATGCGGGCGGCAAATCACCCGAAAAGACGGGATTTTGACCTTGGCCGATGGCACGCTTGCAGGCGCGGATTTAGACTTAACCCGAGCGGTGAAGGTGATGGCTGAAGATGTCGGCATCTCCCTTGTCGATGCCTTGTGCGCCGCAACGTCGACACCTGCCGCGCTGATCGGCCTCAGCTATAGACAGGTGCCCTTGCAACGTATGATGCGCCTCTCGACTGACACATGGACGCTCACCCCTTTGGAAAATGACCTGACATGAAACGCTTCTCCATCAATTCCATCATTGCAGACACCGATGAGATGACCCGTCACTTCGGCGCTTGACGCGGGCGCAAGCATTCTCACATTTGGCGCTAACAGTTGAGAGACACATCACCACGGGTTTTGGCCCGAAGAAAAGGTATAGAGCATGTTGAAAGTTGGACTTCTCGGCGCAGGCCGCATCGCGGGCGTTCATGCCACGGCCATCACCTCACACCCCCAAAGCGAATTGACCGCTGTATCGGATTTCTATCCTGAGGCAGCTGAAAAATTGGCGGCGCAATATGGCGCCGTGGCGCGCAGCACGGATGAGATCATCGCAGATCCCGAGATTGAAGCGGTATTGATTGCAACCTCGACCGATACCCATTCCGATTTGATGGAGGCCGCCACCCGCGCCGGCAAGGCCGTACTGTGCGAAAAGCCCGTTGACCTGAGCCTTGAGCGCGCGCGCGCCTGCCAAAATGTCGTCGATGCCACGGGCCGCCCTGTGATGATCGGGTTCAACCGCCGCTTTGACACCAATTTTGGCGCGCTCAAACAAGCGCTCACGGCAGGCGAGATTGGCAAGGCGGAATTGCTGTCGATCACCTCCTTTGACCCCGCTCCACCGCCTGTCGCATATATCAAAGTTTCTGGCGGGATTTTCCGCGATATGATGATCCATGATTTTGATATGGCAAATTTTGTTATGGGCTCTGCTCCTGTTTCGATCACTGCAACGGCTTCCTCAATCGTAGATCCAGAGATTGGTGCGGCAGGTGATTTTGATACGGCGATTGTTACTTTGCACTATGCAGGTGGCGAATTGGCCGTCATCAAAAACTCGCGCCGTGCGGTTTATGGCTATGATCAGCGTGTGGAACTCCTTGGATCAAAAGGCCTTTTGCAAGCGCAAAATATGCTCGAAAATACTGTTGTTAAATCCGGAATACATGGCGTAACGGGGGCTAAGCCCACCTATTTCTTCCTTGAGCGCTACATGCAGGCCTACAAGGCTGAATGGTCTGCCTTTGTCGCAGCGATCACCGAAGGAGCCGCCCTGCCCGTCACCTTGTCAGACGGGGTTCTGGCCCTCGCAATGGCCGAGGCGGCAACAAAGTCCGCGAAAACGGGTCAACCCGTTCTCCTTGCCGATATCTAAGCCACGGAAACGCATATGAGCAGTTACGGTCTTCGTGAGCAATGCAACATTCAGGGTCGTAGTATGATATCCATTTCTCCCCCCTTGCCGATCAAAGCTGCAACATAACGTACATCGCCCAATCTAGGGGCGCCAAACCGCGCAATCTCTTTTACCCTGTTAGCTGTATTGACATGATTGAGGTTTATCGCGTGTGTTGGGAACGGAATATCGTGATAAAGGAAACGACGCATGCATGACTTAACAACACGTTTGGAGCGACTGTACTCAAGCGCAGTTTACGATGCTTTGCGTGCGCTAGGGCACGACAATTGTGTTTTGCCCCATGGTATCAGCGCCCTGATACCTGGGCAGAAACTAGCCGGCGAAATTTTCACAATCGATGGGCATTACGAAGTAGGTCAGGATCCTCATTCAACACTGCTGAGTTGGTCGACTGTTCTATCAAAAGCACCGTCTGGGAAGGTCCTAATCTGCCAACCTAACACTTACGAAGTTGCATTAATGGGAGAGCTGTCTTCTGAGGTGCTTAAGAACAAAGGTGTTAAGGGATACATCGTAGATGGGGCCACAAGAGACGTGTCATTTATACTCGAAAATAAGTTTCCGACTTTTTGTCGCTTCAACACGCCAAAGGACATCGTCGGAAGGTGGGTGGCAAAAACTATGGGCGAACCCATTGAGATCGGTGGTGTCTCAATAAATTCGGGAGATTACGTAATCGCTGATCTTGACGGAGTAGTTATTATCCCCCGCATGATTGCTGAAGATGTCGTCAAAGCAACAGAAGAGAAAGCAAGTACAGAAACAGAAATGCGGGCCGCTCTAATGAGCGGGATGGACCCTGTCGACGCTTATAAAAAATACGGCGTTTTTTAGGTCACGCACTGACGGTAATGCCCATCTCTATTTTAAAAGCATAAAGTCTTCGCAGCTCGGCAAACTACTTGGATATATTCAACGTCCCCATCGCAATACTACTGGATCTAACGGCTTTAATAGATCTATCAATCGAGATTTAATCTTAGGGTGAAGTTGAGGGATTGGATGACGACAAAAATCCGATTTGATGACACCACCTTCTACCATCGCAACTTTACATGCTTGCCAGCCACATTGGCGATTTTCATGATTTATTGCCATTGCAATGCGTTCATAACAGTCTGTAGCTGATTTAATTTCTCCGGCTAGATGCTTAACAATTACGGGCTTGATTTGGTCAACGATCATACCACTCGTCATAGAACCAGTCGCACCAGCATCAAGGTCAGCTAACAACGTAATACCCTCTTCTCCGTCGAAGGGGGCCTCTATTGCGTCGCCACCATGCTCAATCAAACTTCGAATTTTGTTTGCTGCTCTTGAGCATTCAATTTTGAAAAGCTTAACTGCTTCTATTTCTTTTGCCATTTTAACCAAGAGCGGAACAGAGAGTTCAACGCCAGACAAAGGCGCATCTTGCACCATAATATCGATACCCACTTTGCCCACAGCCGCAAATTGCTCAAAGCTTTGCTCAGGAGTGCCTTTTAACAGTGCCCCGTGATATGGCGGCATCATCATGACCACATCTGCTCCCAGGTCCTTCGCAAACTGAGCTCTCTGGACAGCTATCTGAGTTGCATAATGACTAATCGTCACTATCACGGGCACCCGTCCAGCGACGTGCTCGACACTAAGTCGAGCTAACTCCTCGCGCTCTGCGTCAGAGATCAGAAATTGCTCTGAAAAATTGGCAAGAATACAAATGCCATCGGCGCCTTGATCAATCAAACAGTCTAAAACACGCTTCATACCATGACGATCTAAGCTCCCATCTTCGTTGAAAGGTGTGGGAGCAACAGGCCAAATGCCGGAGTAAATACTCAATTTTTTACCTCAAAAAAAAATCCACGCATAACGTCATTGATATAACGACAATCAGCGCACTGGGTCAGGTTCACGTCAAGCTAAAATAACGATTTTCAACGTACCAGTGGCAACGCAACCAGTTGAATATATCACGGCACTAAAGTCAAAAAACCATGATTGTCGGGGGAAATTTCCAGTTTCAGACCCAAACAATACTTCAATTAGTGAGTACAAGCCGACCTGGTGTAAGCCAAGGAAAACATCCTCGTCTTACTTATTTTTTGTTATTTTAAAATTTTTATGTAATTCTGAAATTGCGACATAGGAGATAGGAAAATGAGAGTTTTGTATATTGGAATGTACAGCGAAGAGGGGCTCGAAGGTTTAGAGAACAGCAACTTCGCAAACCGCAAAGAAGCCGCGGCATCAATCGCAAAAGCAGCGGGAGGAGAGCTCCTTGATTTGATGTATCTGCAAGGCGATTACGATATGGCAGCTCTTATGGAATTACCGAGCCTTGAAGCGGCCAGTGGATTATTAAAAGCAGTGACCGACTCCGGGGCTTGGGAAGATATGGTAATGTTGCCTGAATTTGACCTAGATAAAGGTCTGGCCGCAATTAAAGCAGTAAAATCAAGTTATAAAACTCCAGGAAAGGAGTAGCCTACGCCAACACTGTGTGCTCGCTAGAAAATTCTAGTTTTAGGTGCTAGCTATTTTTTTGCACTGTAAAAAAACCAGCTAAACAAGCAGGCTGCTGTCGGCAAAATGATTAACGCTGCCACTTGCCATGCGTTTGCATCAGATATTTTCACATCGTCCAGCACAAAAGCGGTCGAAAATACAAAAGTTAAGAGCCAAATGATTACATAGCGCACGCTTGTTAACAGGATTTTGATGGTGGGTTCATAGCGGTTCAATACACGGCCACTCCTCAGCAAGCGACGCGGCTAGCATGCCGACGGGAAGGCTACGAAGACTTGGATTTTCGTTAGCGTAATTCCACATTGTTTGTCTGTAGGCGGTAAGTGAAGTGTTTCCGCCTGATAGGTTTGCCTTTAAATGATTGGGAGTATCGTTGCGATCCAGCTGACAGTTTAAATCCATCAAACTGGACAAACCTACAATCACACCCATGCAAAGACCAAACTGTATATAATCATTGTCATCAACAAAGTCCGTTAATCGAGTGGGCTGACAGACTTCAAAAAACTGCTGTACAGTTAACGGTACAACCGCTTCCGCCCTCACCGGTGAAGTCAGTGCTGTGGCTGCTAACACGCTTATTACACCGTATTTTATTATGACCTTATGCATTGAAGCGTTGTATCAAGCGAAGAAATGTCACGAAAGCCAGTGCTAATGACCCTTGTTTGCAAAGACAAAAACTGACGGTCTAAAAGAAAACTTTTAATGGTATTGCTCCCATACCTTGGGCCTTGAACATCAGCCCATCCTATGAACCGATTATTCCAAATTAAAATAGTTGTGCTCCAATCACCTTCAGAGCTGGTGTCAGAGACTATTTCATTCTCTAAATCCAACTGAAACGTGGCCAGTTCCCCATCAGGCCATTTACATTCTATCGAGGCGACCTCTGCCCCTAAAGGGGAAGCGAGCGCTGCGGCGATCAGTACGGTTGCCAAGAAGTGTTGCATTCGAGAAAAGCAATCATCCTAACTAAAATGTGTCAAGGCATAGAAGCACTCGACCCCAATAATCAGGAGATATGCACGGCAACTAATATGAAGTCGTGCGCGCCTGGGGCGCTAGGTGCTCTTATGCGTCCCGATCCATGATCCACTCGACCTCTGGTGCGGGAACAAAGCGCCATTTCCGCAATGGTCCAGCCATAACATTGAGGTAGTACAACTCGAAGCCATAGGGCGCGCCGCAGGGGTGGTGGCCGCGCGGGACAAGGACAACATCGCCATCGTTTACCGCCATCGTTTCATCCAGGCATCCGTCATCTGTGTAAACGCGCTGGATCCCAAAACCTGAGGCCGGGTTAAGTCGGTGATAGTACGTCTCTTCTAGATACGTGATGCGCGGAAAATCATCTTCATCGTGGCGGTGGCTGGGATAGGATGACCAATGCCCTGCAGGCGTAAACACCTCCGTCACCAACAAGCTATCACAGAAGTCTTCATTCTCCATTGCGATATTGTTGATATAGCGAGTGTTGGTGCCCTTGCCGCGTTCAGTCAAAGTTATGCCGTCCGGGCCAATGCGGCGCGCCTTATGACCACCATGCCCAGGCGCGGTACAGACCGCGATTACACAGTCAGTCTCGGCTTTGGCCTCCCAATCAGTGCCATTCGGTAAATAGAGACAATGCGGCGGGGTTTTCTCAAAAACGTTCATCCGCTCCCCCAGTACACCCCAATCCTGTCCCATACCATGGATCCTGGCTTTACCTTCAACCATTACAAGAATTACCTCTCGATCATCGGTTGCCTCGGCAGCAGTATCTCCTGCGTTGAGCCGGTAAAGTGAGAAGCCAACGTAACGCCAACCCGCACTTTCCGGCGTAATCTGGTGAACTTTTCCACGGTTGCCGAAGGGTTTTTTCAGAAGGTTAGTCATGGTGTTGTTCCTTTTCGACCTAGTCCATTCGTTGAGACTTCTTGTTCTCAACATAACTCGCGTAGGCGGCTTTCACTTGGGCCCGTTCTGATACTTCTGGAACTCCAACATCCCACCACGTCCCGCCAGGCTCTGTGGACGGATAAGGATCGGTGTCGATGACGACTACAAAAGGACCCTTAATACTGCTCCGCTTAGAAAGCGCCACTTCCAGTTCGGAAATAGATGCAACCTTAATCGAAGTCGCGCCCATTGCTTCGGCGTGTTTAGCAAAATCTATATTTGAATTTTCACCCCCGATTGCATGGTCCAGGAGATTGTTGAACTCGGCACCGCCGGTGCCCATCTGCAGCCGGTTAATACAGCCGTAACCGCGGTTATCAGTCACTACTACTGTGAAAGAAATCCCGAGCATTGCCGCAGTCGCCATCTCAGAATTCGCCATCATGTAGGTGCCGTCGCCAGTGAAGCAGATCACGTCGCGCTCAGGATCGGCCATCTTGATGCCCATGGCGCCTGCAATCTCATACCCCATACAGCTGAATCCATATTCCATGTGGTACGATCCCGGCCGCCCTGCCTTCCATAGCTTGTGCAACTCGCCCGGCATAGTGCCAGCCGCACACATAGCGACCGTGTTGTCACCCGCGGCACGTTGGACCGCACCGATCACTTGCATGTCGGTTGGTAGCGAATTGCCGTCGCCGGGAGCCTCAGTGATCGGATCAACCTTAGCAAACCACTTGGTCTTTTTGTTGATTGACCAGTCAATTAAAATCATGTTTCTTGCGGCGATGCAATCAATAAGGAAACCCCATGCCGCGAACGGGTATGATGGCACTTCGGAAAGACGCGCTTGTCAAGGCGACGATTGGCGAGATCGGGCGAAAAGGGTCGCTGGATGTGACCATGGGCCAGATCGCGCGGGCGGCTGGGGTCTCTTCGGCTCTGGCGCATCATTATTTCGGCTCCAAGGATGATCTGTTCCTTGCCGCGATGCGGGCGATTCTTTCCGAATTCGGGCTGGAGGCGCGGCGCGCCCTTGCCGCCGCCCACACCCCCCGCGCGCGGCTTTCGGCGCTGGTGCAGGCAAGCTTCGGCGGACGCAATTTCCAGCCCGAGGTGGTGGCGGCATGGTTGAATTTCTACGTACTGGCCCAAACCCAACCACAGGCCGCGCGGCTTTTGCGCATTTATCAACAGCGCCTTGTCGCCAATTTGATCCATGCCGCGCGCCCGCTTTGCGATGATCCGGTCGGCTTGGCGCGCACGGCAGCGGCGCTGATCGACGGGCTTTATATCCGCCACGCCTTGGCCGATGCCGGACCACCCGACGCGGGTGCGGCCATCGCCACGCTCGAGACCTATCTCGACCTTGCCACGGGACAGCGCCCATGAGCCGCCCCAATATCCTGATCGTGATGGTCGACCAGCTGAACGGGACGCTCTTTCCCGACGGCCCGGCCGATTGGCTGCACGCCCCGCACCTCAAGGCCTTGGCCGCCCGCTCGCTACGCTTCGCCAACAGCTACACCGCAAGCCCCCTTTGCGCGCCCGCCCGCGCCAGCTTTATGTCCGGCCAGCTTCCGTCGCGCACGGGGGTCTATGATAATGCGGCGGAATTCGCCTCCTCCATCCCCACCTATGCGCATCACCTGCGCCGGGCGGGCTATCAGACCTGCCTGTCGGGCAAGATGCATTTCGTCGGCCCCGATCAGCTGCACGGGTTCGAAGAGCGCCTGACCACCGACATCTACCCCGCCGATTTCGGCTGGACACCCGATTACCGCAAACCGGGCGAGCGGATCGACTGGTGGTATCACAACATGGGCAGCGTGACCGGCGCAGGCGTGGCCGAGATCACCAACCAGATGGAATATGACGACGAGGTCGCCTTTGCCGCCGAGCAAAAGCTCTATGACATTGCGCGGGGGCGTGACGACCGGCCCTGGTGCCTGACCGTCAGCTTCACCCATCCGCATGACCCCTACGTCGCCCGGCGCAAATACTGGGATCTATACGAAGATTGCGCGCATCTGATGCCAGATGTGCCCGCCCTGCCCTATGAGGATCACGACCCCCACGCCCAGCGCATTTTCGATGCGAATGATTGGCGAAATTTCGAGATCGCCGAGGATGACATCGCCCGGTCCCGCCGCGCCTATTTCGCCAATATCTCCTATCTCGACGACAAGATCGGCGGCTTGCTGGACGTGCTGGAACGGACCCGGCAAGAGGCGATCGTGGTCTTTGTCTCTGACCATGGGGATATGCTTGGGGAACGCGGCCTGTGGTTCAAGATGAACTTCTACGAGGGTTCGGCCCGCGTGCCCTTGATGATCGCGGCCCCCGGTCTTGACCCGCGCCGCGTCGATGACCCGGTTTCGACCATCGACCTGTGCCCAACGCTGTGTGATCTGGCGGGCGTGTCGATGGCCGATGTCATGCCCTGGACGGATGGCGAAAGCCTGTTGCCGCTGACCCAAGGCCGCCGCCGGACCAGCCCCGTCGCGATGGAATACGCCGCCGAGGCCAGCATCACGCCGCTGGTGGGGCTGCGCCAAGACCGCTGGAAATACACCAACTGCGCCGCCGACCCCGAGCAGCTGTTTGACCTTGGGGCCGACCCGCAGGAACGCGTGAACCTTGCCGATGACCCCGCCCATGCCGCTACGCTGGAACGGTTTCGCGTCATGGCCGCCGGCCGCTGGGATCTCGAAGCCTTCGACGCCGCCGTCCGCGAAAGCCAGGCGCGCCGCTGGGTCGTTTACGAAAGCTTGCGCAACGGCGCCTATTATCCTTGGGATTTCCAGCCGCTGCGCGCCGCCTCCGAACGCTTCATGCGCAACCATATGGACCTGAATGTCCTTGAAGAAAATCAACGCTACCCCCGGGGCGAATAGCCCCCGAACCAAAAGAAAGGGAGGGAATGATGCAAGCCCAACCCAAAGCCAGCCATTTCGTGAACGGCGCCTATCTCGAGGATACCGAGGGCACCGCCCTACCCGTGATCTTTCCCGGCACGGGCGACACCATCGCAAAGCTGCACGAGGCGACACCGGCGGTGATCGAAGCGGCCCTTGCCGCCGCCAAAGCGGCCCAAGGGCCATGGGCGGCGCTGATGCCCGTGGAACGTGGCCGCATCCTGCGCCGCGCGGCCGACATCATCCGCGACCGCAACCGCGCATTGTCGGAGCTTGAGACACTCGACACCGGCAAGCCGATCTCGGAAACGCTTGTGGCCGATGCCACATCGGCCGCCGATGCGCTGGAATATTTCGGCGGTCTGGCGGGCACGCTGACGGGCGAGCATGTGCCGCTCGGGGCCGATTGGGCCTATACGATGCGCATCCCCTTGGGCGTCTGCGTGGGGCTGGGCGCGTGGAATTACCCCACCCAAGTCGCGGCATGGAAAGCGGCGCCAGCACTTGTCTGCGGCAACACGATGGTTTTCAAGCCCAGCGAACAAACCCCGCTATCTGCCTTGAAACTGGCCGAGATCCTGATCGAGGCGGGCGCACCGCCCGGTGTCTTCAACGTGATCCAAGGGGCGGGAATCGTGGGCCGCGCGCTGGTCGAGGATGCCCGCGTCGCCAAGGTTTCACTCACCGGATCGGCCGAGACAGGCAAAAAGGTCTATGCCGGGGCGGCGGCGCAGATGAAGCATGTCACGATGGAACTGGGCGGCAAGTCGCCCCTGATCATCTTCGACGATGCCGATCTGGAAAGTGCCGTGTCGGCCGCGATCAACGCCAATTTCTTCGCCACCGGCCAAGTCTGCTCCAACGGCACGCGCGTCTTCGTGCACAGGGGGATCAAGGACGCATTCCTAGCGCGTCTGACCGCCCGTCTGGCCCGCGCCATCATCGGCGACCCGCGCGAGGAGGCCACGACTTTCGGCCCCATGGTCAGCGAGGAACAGCTTGTCATCGTCCTGCGCTACATCGAGATCGGCAAGGCCGAGGGCGCGCGGCTGATTACGGGCGGCGCGCGGCTCGACCGGCCCGGTGCCTTCGTTGCGCCCACGGTTTTCGCCGATGTCACCGACGAGATGACCATCGCGCGCGAAGAGATTTTCGGCCCTGTCATGTCCGTCCTCGACTTCGAAACCGAGGAAAAGGTCATCACGCGCGCCAATGCCACCGATCTGGGCCTGTCAGGCGCGGTCTTTACCCGTGACCTCGCGCGCGGCCACCGCGTCGTTCACGCGATCGAGGCGGGATCGGTCTGGATCAACCAATACAACCTGACGCCGGTCGAAGTGCCCTTCGGCGGCGTCAAGGGCTCGGGCGTGGGGCGCGAAAACAGCCGTGCCGCGATCGAGGCCTATTCCCAGCTCAAGACCGTCTATGTCGGCATGACCCCGGTGGAGGCGGCCTATTGATGGCGGAAACGATGCAAGCCGATTACGTCGTCATCGGCGCGGGCAGCGCGGGCTGCGCCATCGCCTACAGGCTGGCCGAAGCGGGCAAATCCGTGATCGTCGTCGAACATGGCGGCAGCGATTGGGGCCCCTTCATCAATATGCCCGCGGCCCTGTCCTACCCGATGGGCATTTCCCGCTACGATTGGGGCTATGTGACCGAGCCAGAGCCGCATATGGGCGGCCGCGTCATGGCCTGCCCGCGCGGCAAGGTGCTGGGCGGGTCCTCCTCGATCAATGGCATGATCTATGTGCGCGGCCATGCCCATGACTATGACACATGGGCGGAAATGGGAGCGGACGGCTGGTCTTACGCCGATGTGCTGCCCTATTTCAAACGCGCGGAAACCTGGCATGGCGATGCGGGCGATGCGGCCTATCGCGGCCATGACGGCCCGCTTCACATCACGCGGGGGCCGCGCAAGAACCCGCTGTTCGATGCCTTCATCCAAGCGGGCGCCAATGCGGGCTATGGCGCGACCGACGACTATAACGGCGCGCGGCAAGAAGGCTTCGGCGCCTTCGAGATGACGGTCTGGCAGGGCGAACGCTGGTCAGCCGCCAAGGCCTATCTGCGGCCTGCGCTCAAGACGGGAAAATGCAGCGTTGCGCGCGGGCTAGTGGACCGGATCGAAATCGCAGATGGCCGCGCCACCGGCGTGCGGCTTGTCGGCGGTCAGGTGATCGGCGCGCGTGCCGAGGTGATCTTGTCGGCAGGTGCGATCAACTCCCCCAAGATCCTGATGCAAAGCGGGATCGGCCCTGCCCAGCATCTGGCAGACCACGGCATCCCCGTGATCGCCGACCGCGCGGGCGTGGGCCAAAACCTGCAAGACCATCTGGAGCTTTACATCCAGTTCGCCGCGACAAAACCCGTCAGCCTTGCGCCATATTGGTCGCTCTGGGGCAAGGCGCTGGTCGGTGCGCAATGGCTGTTCTTCCGCAAGGGCTTGGGCGCGTCGAACAATTTCGAGGCTTGCGGCTTCATCCGGTCGCGCGCGGGCATTTCCTACCCCGATATCCAGTATCACTTCCTGCCCATCGCCGTGCGCTATGACGGCAAGACGGCGGCCCAAGGCCACGGGTTTCAGGCCCATGTCGGGCCCATGCGCTCGAAAAGCCGGGGCGCGGTCAGCTTGCGCTCGGCCGATCCGCGCGAAGCCCCGCGCATCTTGTTCAACTACATGTCCCACCCCGAGGATTGGGATGAGTTCCGCACCGCCATACGGCTGACGCGCGAGATTTTCGCGACCGAACCGATGGCGGGTTTCGTCGATCACGAGATCCAGCCGGGGGCGGAGGCGCAAAGCGATGAAGCCCTCGATGCCGTCATCCGCGACCATGCCGAAAGCGCCTATCACCCTTGCGGCACCTGTCGCATGGGGCGTGCCGACGACCCTTTGGCGGTCGTCGACCCGGAGGCGCGGGTGATCGGCGTCGATGGGCTGCGCCTGGCCGACAGTTCGGTATTTCCCCAGATCACCAATGGCAACCTCAACGCGCCTTCGATCATGGTGGGCGAAAAGGCGGCCGATCACATCCTTGGCCGCGCGCCTCTGGCGTCCGAGAACCTCGATCCTTGGATTGCGCCCGATTGGCAGAACGCCCAGCGCGAGGCCATGGCACAGACAAAAGCGGCGGAATAGGCGCGACACATGCGTGTCGCCTGTGGGAAAACCCGGGGATTTTCATCGCTACATGATCTGGAGCGATCTTGAGTGTTATCTGGTTGGCGTTGTTGATGAACGCTGTGGCAGTCTAAAACTAACCTTGATGGGCTATGGGTTTACGGAAGAAGTCACGCTGGACAACGCTATTGAAAAAGCTGCGACGTCGCACCAGCGATGGTCCAGATCATCCTTGGACCCTTGCCCATAGGTCGATCAAGCAGGAGAGTAGGATAGCTCATCGGTCGGGAGCAACGCGCACGCGCGCGGGAGCAAACATGCAGCCACGCGCGCGTGTGGGGCGCACAACAAAAAAGGTGGATAAAAGGGTGGATTATTTCAGAACAAAATCACTTAATACGTTAATTTATAACGATTTTATGTAAGGATATGGTGCCCCCACACGGACTCGAACCGCGGACCCTCTGATTACAAATCAGATGCTCTACCAGCTGAGCTATAGGGGCACTGCTTGGCCAGATAGGACTTTAAGGCGGCAGACGCAAGAGGCTGGATTGAAAAATTTTCGATGAAACGCGCGCATTCTCTAGCGACTTTAGGATGCTTGAATTACGCAAATCAGCGGGACACGTATCATTGCGCTTCAACGCATACCCAGCGCCTCTTTATACATTTCAAGCACGGCTTCTTCCTCGGCGATGTCGTCAGGTTCGCGCTTGCGCAATGTGATCAGCTTACGGATGACTTTGGTGTCATAACCGCGTCCTTTGGCCTCGGCCATTACCTCTTTTTGTTGATCGGCAATGTCCTTTTTCTCAGCCTCGAGACGCTCAAACCGCTCGATAAAGGCACGCAGCTCATCTGCGGTGACCCGATAAGTCGCATCCGAGGAAGAGGGGCCAGCGGGGCTTTGGGCAATTTGGTCATCCATGAAACATGTCTCCTTCGGGCGGATCAGCAAAATTCTACGGCCCATGACCTAGCGCCCGTCATTGGCTTTCGCAAGCGCGTTTGGCGCAAAAGGATTGCGCGAAGGCCGCAATCGCGTTAGCCCGCAGGCGGTGAATTCTAAGCCCAAGGGAATATGCGCGATGGAATGGCTTGTTTGGATCGGGACGGGGCTGACACTGATCGGTCTTGGCTTTTTGGCCTATTGCATTTTCGCGGCCATGGCCGCCAAACGCGCGGGCCTGCCCGAGGCTGAGTTGCGCGCAAAATTGCAACGGATCGTGGTGATCAATATGGGCGCGCTTTTGCTCTCAGCGCTCGGGCTGATGTCCGTGGTGGTTGGAATTTTCCTCGCGTGAAACGCGCGGCTCAATGGGCAGCCTGTGCGGCACAATCACGGCAAAACGGCGTAAAGGGCAGAACCTCTAGCCTGTCTTCGGCTATTGGTAAATCGCAAGAGGTGCATATCCCATATTGCCCCGCATCTATGCGCGCGATTGCCGCGTTTATCATCGCAATCTCATGCTGTGCTTCAAGGCCAAGCGCCTCCAGGGCCTCGTCATCTTCGCGCTCTTTGGCGGCTTCGGGCCAATCGCGCGAATGGGGGGCGTCAAGCGCATCCTCCACAGTGTGGATGCGCTGATCCAATTGCGCCAAACGTGTCTGTAATTGATCACGCTTTGCGGCAATCGCAGTTTTACTCAGATGGCCACTCATAACCCTATCCTTTCCTAAATCTTGCCTGTTCACCCCCGAACAGTGCCGCGAGGCAGGCAGCCCCGCTTTGATTTGTGTCAACTTCTGCAATTGCCCTTGGCCCCAACCCTGCCTAGATTGGGCGAGACAGCCGCCCAACCAAAGGATGCCCCGAAATGGAACTGCGCCAAATCACCGATAAAATCTTTGTCTCGCCGCAAGTCGCGCCCAAGGATTTGGCCGCCCTCAAAGCAGAAGGGTTCACAGCCTTGATCTGCAACCGCCCCGATGCCGAGAACCCCGAACCCCTCCAAGCAGCGGCATTTGAGACCGCAGCCGAAGCGGCGGGCTTGGAATTTGTATATAACCCAATGGGGGCTGCGGGGTTAAGCATGGACATGATTGACGAACAGGCAGATGCGATTGAGGGCAGCAGCGGCAAGATCTTGGCCTATTGTGCCTCTGGCACGCGTTCGGCGGTTTTGTCGGCCTTTGCCCTTGCAGGCACCATGGCGCGGGATGAAATTTTGGACGCGATTGCCACTGCGGGCTATCCGATGCCACATCTTGCCCCGCAGATTGACCATGTAGCATCCGCCCGCGCAGATGGCTGAGGGAAAGATACAGCCGCCATGGCCGCCTATGACCTAGATCGCCGCACCCCTTTTGATTGGGTCGTAAACGCCCTGTTCCAAGCGGTTCTGTCGGCGGCACGCGCCCTGCCCTATGCGCAGCGTGTGGCCTTGATCGGATGGCTGACGCGGCGCGTGTTGGGGCCGCTTGCGGGGTTTCGCCGCCGCGCAATGGGGCATCTGGCCTATATCTGGCCTGATCTGCCCGAGAAACGGCGCGCAGATATTGCCAATGCCAGTTTAGATAATCTGGGCCGTTCGGTAATCGAGCAATATTCCGCACCCGACCTGATTGCTCGTGCAAGGCACTGGCAGCCTCATGGCACGGGATGGCAGGCGGCCGAGGCCGCGCGACAGGCGGGGCGCCCGATCCTGTTTGTCTCAGGCCATTTCGGCAATTACCAAGCCTTTCGTAGCGCCATGAACCAACGCGGCTATCACATGGGCGGGCTCTATCGCCCAATGAACAATGGCTATGTGAATGCCCATTACGAAGATACTATGCGCGCATTCGGCGGCCCCGCCTTTCCCCGCGGGCGGCGGGGCGTGGCGCAATTCCTGCGCCATATCAAAGGGGGTGGGCAATGCGCCATCTTGTTGGATCAATATTTTGCAGACGGGGTGCGCATTGATTTCTTAGGCAAACCTGCACCAACGGCCCTGACGGGGGCGGAAATGGCGTTGCGCCATGACGCGCTGGTTGTGCCAATTTTTGCACGCCGCTGTGAAAATGGCTTGGATTTCGACATTCTGGTCGATGCGCCCATCCCACATGGCACAGCCGAGGCCATGACGCAGGCCATTTCAGATGCAATATCGCGGCGCATCCGCGAAACACCCGAACAATGGCTGTGGGTGCATCGCCGCTGGAAGCCGGAACGCCAATTGCGTTATTTTGATCTAGATGCCGAAGAGGAAGAAGCGCTGCGCCGCGATTTATAGCGCCCCGTTTATTGAGGCGCCCGTGCAGCCCCCATCACAGGCCCAAGCGCACCAGCGCCAAGGCGGGCCTGCACCACCACGGCCAAATCCATCTCTGCCTCTGCCGTGATCGTGCGCACAAACGGGGCGCGGCCATCCCAATCGCCCAAGATTTCCAAACCCCGCACCACATTGCTGTAATGAGCATCACGCCCCGCATTCTCGCCACGGGTGATATCCACCTCAGCACGCGGGGTATAGCGGATCACCTGCACCACCATTGGCGCAGTCTGCGTGGTTTGCGCCATCAGGCGATAGCCGTCTGCACTGCGAATAAGCTCGACCGCAACAGGATATCCCTGCGCGGCATGGGCGCGGATCAAATCGGCCAATTCCATCGGCTGGGCCCCCACCAGATGATCATGCCCCCCCACGACCATATGCGGCGTATAAACCCGCCGTCCCCCTGCGGCGCGCACATAGGCCTCTTGGCGGCGCGAGAATTGAGGTTGGGCGAATGTGTCGGGCCAACCGATATAATCCCAATAATCCACATGCAGACCCAAGGGCAAAACATCGCCCCGCGTGACCAATTCATTGAGCAACGCATCCGCTGGCGGGCAAGAGGAACAGCCTTGCGAGGTAAACAACTCCACAACAACAGGGCCTGTTGCGGATAATTGCGCCTCGGCCATTTTGGGGGAAAGGGCCATGATGGCTAAAACCGCAAAACAAAGCGCCTGCACCATGGGGCGCAGGCCAATGACCATCCGACCTAGAACCATTTGCAGCAGCGAGCCTGTCATCATCATCCCTCTTGCACTGTCCCCTTTCACATAGGCCGCTTTTCGCGACTGCGCCAATCAAGCCTTTGCGAGCCACGGTAATATTCCACCCATGCCACAACTATGGCCGCGATTGTTATCGAAGGGAACCAAAGAAGCGTTAAATCCAACGCGGCGTGGTTTGAATATAGCGCAGGCCCTCAACGCCGAACGCGTGGCGTAGCCCCTCCTCCTCAGGGGCAGCAAATCGTTGATCCACCATCCAAAAATAGAGATAGGGGATCAAGACAGGCGATAGCGCACCCAAAACCAATACCCACCCGATTAAAATCAACACCATGCCTAAATAGATCGGGTTGCGGCTATATTTGAACGGACCAGATGTGATCAAAGCCTTTGGGGTATGGCGCGGTTCAATCGGTGTTTTGGCCCGATAGAAAAACCAAGCCGCCCATAAGATCACGGCGACCCCCACAGCGATGGTCAGACACCCGCCCACACGAAACACGGGGCCAAAGGCCATGATCAGGGGCAATTCTCGCGCCAAGATCCACACCACCGCTGCGGCAAGGAACAGCCATATCGGTGGAATATCAATATAGGCCCGTAACGCCCTCATAGCGTGATCTTTGGCCAATCGCGCGCAGGCGCAACATGCAGCCTTGTGCCCGGGTGCCGCAACTGACGCCACCCCATGACGATCTGCCCCCAAATCCGCCGCGCCCGAAACCCAAGCGCCGCCATGCCCGACACCGGCAAGCGCGGCTTTTCGACGGCATCAATCAAAGATCGGGTTTCAAGCGCCTGCGGCACCCCATATTGCGCGCAAATATCCAATTGCACCGCCAAAGCAGGCACAGCCTGATAGCTGCGCATCCCATATGTGGAGGAAATAATCGCATCCGATGGCCCACCCACACGCAGCGCGTGATCAAGCATTAGCTTTGCCCCCTTAGGATAGGCGATATAGGCCGCAGAACCCGTTCGATCCTGCCACAGGCGCAGCATCGGGGCCGCAGAATGCAAGACGCGGCCCAAAACCTTTTTGCGACCGCGCGTCTCAAGCGAGATGTGATCGACATCGGTCAACCCAGCAACATCCGCGAGAAAGGCGGGCAAATCCGCAGCCAAGGTCGCGTCATCCTCTAAAATCAAATGCGGGACATCCGCCGCAATCACAGCGCGCCACGCGGCCATATGCGAAGCGCAAAGCGCCATTTCTGTCACCCGCAAGGGTCGCTGCCACCGATGCCATACAGGATCATCGGCAGGCGGGGTTAACGTGTCGGGGGTAATCGCCTCAATCCGCGCCCAGTCCAGACCGAAATGATCCATCTGCGCGGCCATAAAGGCCATACGATCCTTGGCCGTTGCCATATTGATGATCAACACCCTCATCGGCCAAAATCCATTGCAGACAAATCCCCGTCAATCAGCGCCAAATATTGCGCCACAACGCGGGATTTGGTGAATTTCTCGGATAATTGCGCTTGGCCCGCTGTCACCAATTGCGCGGCCAAGTCTGGCTTGGCCCGCAATCGCAAGAGCGCCTGTGCCATTGCATCAACATCGTCAATATCAACAAGCAGCGCATCCTTGCCATCCTCACAAAACCATGACGGCCCCTCGCTGCGCGTGGCGACAACAGGGGTGGCACTGCGCCATGCCTCGAGAATGACATTCCCAAGCGGTTCATGGCGCGAAGGCATGACATAGGCATCTGCGCTGGCCACAAGATGCATCGGCTCCTCGACCCAACCCAAAAAGCGAACGCGATCTATCACCCCAAGATCACGGGCAAGCGCCTCAAGCGCAGGGCGTTTTTCGCCCTCACCCGCGAGCCATAAATACGCGCCCTCCACCTGTGCGAAGGCACGGATCAGCGTGTCAAACCCCTTGCGGTGGATAAACCGCCCCGACCCGACAATCAAAAAGGCATCGTCAGGCGTGTCATAGGTGGTGCGCGCAATACCACGCGGTGTCACCTCGCGCACGAAATTGGAAATCACCCCAAGGGGACGCTGCCAGCCCAAACCGCGGCAAGCCTGCGCAATACCGGGCGTATTGGCAACGATCACATCATTGCGTGCGAAGTTTTTCAAATGGCGCGGATAATCCCCCAAGCGCGTGATCCGCACCCCGCCACCCGATTGGGGCAAGAGTTTCGAGGCGCGCGACATCCATGCGAATGTCGCATCTGGCCGCCACGCCGCGCGCATCTGGCGCAAGTGCCACCGCAGCCAAAGGGATTGAGGGCTGAGAAGCCGAAAATTGGTTTCATAAATCGCGCCAAGCGGGCGAAGATCCTCGGCCCAAGCCCGATTGGGGCGGATCACAAAACGCTGCTCAACCCCCGCTTCAGCCAAAGCCTGACACAGATTGACAAAGAACCGCTCCGCCCCACCATCGGTGCCAAAATGCATATGGATCACTCGGCGTCCGGTCATCGCTGCGCCTTTTCTTCGGCCAGATTTTGAAAAAGGGTTACATATTGCGCGATTACTGCCTCATGAAACCCTTGGGTTAGGCGAAGGAAGAACCGCTCTGTGCCACCATCGCGCCCCATCATGATATGGAAGATCCGTTTGACCACGCGCCTATAATCCCTTGGCCCGTGCGCGCGCCAAGTGCAGGCGGTAATTCACGCGATACCGCCCAAAGCGCCACAGCCTGACCCAAATCGGGTCCTTGTGCGCCATTTTTTTGCGGCTATCGCCGACTGTGCCATCGCTCGTCTCTTGCGCGCCGATGGCAATCGTTTGCGGCGCAATCATCGCCACGCGCAAATCAAACTCCCAAAAATGCTTATGATCTTCATCGACAGGGCGGAAAATCGGCGGCACTTTGGCCAATATTTTTTCGGCCCCCGCCCGCGTCAGAACATAGCCCAAAGTGGTAGAGGGAACGCGATCAGGGCGACCCAGCGTAAAGCCCTGCCCAATCGTCTGCGCCTGATCAAGGCGCACAGGCTTGAACGAAAAGAGCTTTACCATATCCCATGCCGCGGGGCGCTTTTGCAAATCATCCTGCAACGCGGATAGGGTCGCGGCAAAGTCACCCGTGATGCGCAGGTCATCCTCTAGAACCACCGCGGCCTCAGCCCCGCTTTCCAACAGCCATTCAGCGGCCTTGATGTGGCTGAGGTAACAGCCAATTTCGGGAGGCACCAAATCATGCCGCGCGTAGCGGCGATTGGCGCGCACATCATAGACGCGGGCCAAGTCGCCTTCGGACAGCGCCCGACCATTCACCGCAGGCAGGCGAGTCCATGCGACACCCGCACCGTCCAACTCTGCGCCAACACGGGCGAGCCGCGTTTCATTGCTGTCCATATTGATGACGTAAACAGGCCAGTCTTGCACGCGCGCCGCTCCTTTATCCTTGAGAATGGCATAGCCCAGCCACGGGTTTGAACACAAGCGCCGCGCATCATTGCTTGCCCCAACAGCCGCTTTCATGACAAATGCGCCGCAAGCAGAAACCACCCCAGAGGCGCGCATGGCGCAAAATATCCCAATCTATGTCATTAATCTCGACCGCCGCCCCGATCGGCTCGAGCGGATCGGGGATCACCTGCGCGCGCGCGGCGTGACCTTCATTCGTCATTCCGCCTGTGATGCACAAAGCGCGGATGCCGCCCGCATAGATGCTGTGATTGCGGAATATGGCCCCTTGGGGCGGCTTGGTTTGGGTGACCGCGCCTGCACAGTCAGCCATACCGAGGCTTGGGCCGCCTTTCTGCAAACAGACGCGCAGTTCGCCCTCTTTTTAGAGGATGACATCTATCTCGCCGCTGATCTGGCCTCTGCGGTGATGACCTCCGATTGGGTCCCGCGCGGCACCGAGGCGGTCAAACTTGAGAAATTCAACGAAGGCATATCCAAACTTTTACTTGGCGCGCAAATTGGTCAAACCCCCTTAGGCCGCGCAATCCACCCGATGCGTTCGCGTCATGTGGGGGGTGGGGCCTATATCCTGTCGCGGCGGGGGGCGGAATTGGCCCTGTCTTGGCGCGGCAAGATGCGGGTGCCGATTGACCATTTCCTGTTCAATGACACGGTCAGCCCCATTCGCCGCACTTTGGCCGCTAGCATCATTGTGCCCGCGATGGCGACACAGCGTGCCTATGCCTATAATTCTGATATCTCAGGCCTTGGCAAAGCAGTGCGCCCCAAAGGATGGGCCAAAACATGGCGCAAACTCAAACGCGGCAGCGCCGAAATCAACCAAGCCCCCCGCCAAATCTGGCAATGGGCCACGGGGCAAGCGCGGATTGTAGAGGTAGGTTTCGCCGAAAACCCACCCAAATAAAAAAGCCCCGCGCGATGCGCGGGGCTTTTGGTTTCACTGTGGCGAGGCTTACGCTGCGCGGGCGAGGTTGCGCAGAACGTAATGCAAGACGCCGCCATTCTCGATATATTCGATCTCAACCGCCGTATCGATCCGACATTTCAGCGTGATCGTTTTCACGCTGCCATCGGCATAGGTGATATCACAGGGCACTTCGGCCAAGGCTGTGATTGTATCCAAGCCCTTGATTGCCACGGTTTCATCGCCCGTCAGACCCAAGGTCTTGCGGGTGTCGCCGCCTGTGAATTCGAACGGGATCACCCCCATACCAACGAGGTTGGAGCGGTGGATACGCTCAAAGCTTTCCGCGATCACGGCCTTGACACCCAAAAGGGCGGTGCCTTTTGCAGCCCAGTCACGGCTTGAGCCCGCGCCATATTGCTCGCCCCCAAAGATCACCAAGGGCGTGCCTTGCTCTTGATAGGCCATTGCCGCGTCAAAGATCGAGGTCTGCGCGCCATCTTGGCCTTTGGTATAGCCGCCTTCAACGCCATCCAACATCTCATTCTTGATGCGGATATTGGCGAATGTGCCGCGCATCATGATCTCGTGGTTGCCACGGCGCGCGCCATAAGAGTTGAACTCGCGCACAGGCACCTGACGCTCGATCAGATATTGACCCGCAGGTGTGGTGTCCTTGAACGACCCTGCAGGGCTAATGTGGTCTGTGGTGATCATATCGCCCAAAAGCGCCAGAACCTTGGCCCCTTCGATATTCTCGATCTTTTTGGTGTCCATCGTGATGCCTTGGAAATAAGGCGGGTTCTGAACATAGGTCGAGGTCGCAGGCCAATCATAGGTCTGCTGATCAGTGGTTTTGACCCCCTGCCATTTCTCATCGCCTTTGAACACATCGGCGTATTTGGCTTGGAACGCTTCGCGCGTCACAGTGCGCTCAACTGTTTCTGCCACTTCTTGCGTGGTTGGCCAAATATCCTTGAGATAAACATCACGACCATCTGGGGTCTGGGCAATCGGGTCATTGGCCAGATCAATATCCATCGTGCCCGCAATCGCATAAGCCACGACCAGCGGCGGCGAGGCGAGATAGTTTGCGCGCACATCGGGGCTGATACGACCCTCGAAATTACGGTTCCCTGACAGCACCGCGGTGGCGACCAAATCGCCCTCGGCAATTGCCTCAGAAATCTCTTTCTGCAGCGGGCCAGAGTTACCGATACAGGTGGTGCAGCCATACCCCACAAGGTTAAAGCCGACCTTATCAAGATCTTCTTGCAGGCCTGCGGCCTCAAGATAGGCAGATACAACCTGGCTGCCTGGCGCAAGCGATGTCTTGACCCATGGTTTACGGGTCAGGCCCAATTCAGCGGCCTTGCGCGCCACAAGACCTGCGCCAATCATCACATAAGGGTTCGATGTGTTGGTGCAGGAGGTGATCGAGGCAATTACAACCTTGCCTGATTCCATACTGTAATCTTCGCCTTTGACGGCGACCTGCTTGCCCAAAGGACGCTTGAACGTCTCTTCCATTTCCTTGCGGAAGGCGGATTTTGCGCTCGACAGCACCACATAATCTTGTGGGCGTTTTGGGCCAGAAATGGCAGGCACGATCGTGCCCATGTCCAATTCCAACGTGTCGGTATAAACGGGCGCGTAATTCGCATCGCGCCAGAACCCGTTTTCCTTGGCATAGGTTTCGACCAAGGCGATAACCTCTTCCTCGCGGCCCGTGTTGCGCAGATAACGCAGGGTTTCATCATCAATTGGGAAGAAGCCACATGTCGCGCCATATTCAGGCGCCATGTTGGCGATGGTCGCGCGATCCGCCAAAGGCAGGCGATCCAAACCTTCGCCGTAGAATTCAACGAATTTGCCAACCACGCCTTTCTTGCGCAGCATTTCCACAACTTTCAGCACAAGGTCAGTGCCTGTCGTGCCTTCCACCATTGCGCCCGTCAATTTAAAGCCAATCACTTCGGGGATCAGCATCGAGATCGGTTGACCAAGCATTGCGGCCTCTGCCTCGATACCGCCAACGCCCCATCCCAATACAGCCGCGCCATTGACCATGGTGGTGTGGCTGTCTGTGCCAACAAGCGTATCAGGATAGGCGACCAAATCGCCGTTCTGATCCACATCCGACCAAACCGTTTTGGCCAGATATTCAAGGTTCACTTGGTGACAAATCCCCGTGCCAGGAGGCACAACGCGGAAATTGTTGAATGCGTTCTGGCCCCATTTGAGGAAGGTGTAACGCTCCATGTTGCGCTCATATTCGCGATCCACATTCACCTGGAAGGCGCGCGGATTGCCAAATTCGTCAATCATCACGGAGTGGTCAATGACCAAATCCACGGGGTTCAGCGGGTTGATCTTGTCAGGGTTGCCGCCAAGCGCCTTGATCCCGTCCCGCATCGCGGCCAGATCCACCACCGCAGGCACGCCTGTGAAATCCTGCATCAAAACGCGGGCGGGGCGATAGGCGATCTCGCGCGGGTTTTGACCACCCAACTTGGCCCATTCAGCAAAGGCCTTGATGTCATCGACACTGACCGTCTTACCATCTTCGAATCGCAGCATATTCTCCAGCACCACTTTCAACGCGGCAGGCAATTTTGAGAAATCGCCAAGCCCCGCGGCCTCAGCGGCGGCGATGGAATAATAGGCATAGGTTTTTCCCCCTGCCGTCAGGGTCTTGCGGGTCGCGGCGCTATCGTGGCCTACGGTGATGGGCATATTTGCCTCCCTCATCGAAAAAACGGGTTGAACGGTCACGGCCTTAGCCCTTGCTTTTTGAAGTGGCAATGGGGGCTGGCCGCGTTTGTATGCCGTTGCATACATTTTTTCACAGGCAGGCGCAAGCATTCCTGTTTGCACGCTTTCCAAATTCTTAAATTCCGTTTAGCTGTGAAGCTATGATGTTGGAAATCACCTCTCTGGCCTGCGCGCGCGGCGCTATGCAAGTGTTGCAAAATGTTGACCTCACCCTCTCTGCGGGCGAAGCCGTGGTGTTGCGCGGGCCGAATGGGGCAGGTAAAACCACGCTGTTGCGGATCATCGCGGGGCTGGCCCCCGCCCTGTCGGGGCAGATCAGTTGCGCCAGCGATAGCATCGCCTATAGCGGTCACGCAGACGGGATCAAAACCAGTCTAACCGTGGCGCAAAACCTGAATTTTTGGGCAGGTGTTTTTGGACAACGTGATATCACGCCTGCGCTTGATGCGTTTGATCTGCATGATCTGCGTGACCGCCCTGCAGGCGAAATGAGTGCGGGTCAAAAACGCCGCCTCAGCCTTGCGCGGCTCTTGGTGACGGGGCGCCCCATTTGGTGCCTTGATGAGCCGACAGTGTCGCTGGACCAAGAAAATGTCGCGCGCTTTGCTGCCGCCGTGCAGGCGCATTTGGCCCGTGGCGGGGCCGCATTGATTGCCACTCATATTGATCTCGGGCTGGCCGAGGCGCGAATTTTCGACATCAAACCGTTCATGTGCAAAAAGCTGACCGAGACTGACCCGTTTTCGGATTGGGGGGCGGCATGATCGGTCTTTTGATACGCGACTTGCGGTTGGCCATGAAAGCGGGGGGCGGCTTTGGCCTTGCGCTTGCTTTTTTCTTGATCGTTTCCGTTCTGGTGCCGTTCGGGATCGGGCCAGAAACGGGCTTGCTGCGCGAGGTGTCGGGGGGCGTTTTGTGGCTTGGCGCGCTTTTGGCCTGCCTCTTATCACTGGATCGGATCTTTGCCCTTGATTGGGAAGATGGCAGTCTTGAACTTCTGGCAACCTCCCCCCTGCCCCTTGAGATGGTCGCAATCACCAAATCTGCGGCGCATTGGATCACCACGGGGCTGCCCTTGGCCTTGGTGGCGCCGCTTTTGGGTCTGTTGTTGAATTTGCCCGAAGACGGGTTTCTGTGGCTTGTCGTCTCGCTTTTGGTGGGAACGCCCGCCCTTTCGGCCATTGGCACATTTGGCGCGGCTTTGACGGTGGGGATGCGGCGGGGCGGATTGTTGCTGTCGCTATTGGTTCTGCCGCTCTATGTGCCCAGTTTGCTCTTTGGGTCGATGGTCGTCTCAAATGGGGCCTCTGGCGAGGCGGTTGGCACCCCTTTGGCCCTATTGGCGGCCATCAGTCTGGGCAGTTTGGCGATTTTACCATTTGCTTCGGCCTCTGCCCTCCGCGTCAATCTGCGCTAGGCTGCCGCTATTTCAGCCCCTTGTGGCCCTGCGGCGCTGCGACTAATCTCTGCGCTTATGAGCATCTGGGAATACGCAAATCCGCGAAAATTTATGTCGCTGTCGGGCGCGGTTCTGCCATGGGTGACGGCCCTTGCCGTTGCGATGGTGGTGGGTGGGCTGATCTGGGGGTTTTTCTTCACCCCGAATGATTTTCGCCAAGGCTCGACTGTGAAAATCATCTATATTCACGTGCCCGCCGCGATCATGGGTTCGGGCACGTGGTTTATGATGTTGGCCGCCTCGCTGGTTTGGGTCATTCGCCGCCACCATGTCAGCGCCCTCGCGGCCAAGGCCGCTGCACCCGTTGGGATGGTATTTACGCTGATCGGCCTGTTCACAGGCGCGGTCTGGGGGCAACCCATGTGGGGCACATGGTGGGAATGGGACCCAAGATTGACCGCATTTTTGATCCTGTTTCTGTTCTATCTGGGCTATATGGCGCTGTGGGCGGCGGTCGAAAACCCCGATACGGCCGCAGACCTGACCGCCGTTCTTTGCCTTGTTGGCACGGTCTTTGCGGTGATTTCGCGCTATGCGATTTTGTTCTGGAACCAAGGCCTGCATCAAGGCGCATCGCTGTCGATGGATGCCGAGGAAAATGTCGCCGATGTCTTTGCCTATCCGCTTTGGATTTGCATTATCGGCTTCGGCCTTTTGTTTATCTGCCTTGTGCTGTTGCGCACACGCACTGAAATTCGCGCCCGCCGCCTCAGCGCCCTGATCGCGCAGGAGCGGATGGCATGACACCTTTCATCTTTCCCGATCTGGGGCCATATGCGGTCGAGATCTTATCTGCCTATGCAGGGACATTGGCGCTTTTGTTGATCTTGGTGGCAGGTTCTGTTTGGCAGGGGCGCAAAACGCGGATCAGGCTTGAAGAATTCGAAGCGCGCCGCACGACCAAGCGTCAAAAATCTACGGAAAACCTGTGATGAAATTTCGTCCGATGATGATTGTGCCTTTGGCCGTGACGCTTGGGTTTTTCGGGCTTGCGGCGGTGCAACTGAGCCGCACGGAGGACGCGCGCAGTATCGGCGTTGACACGGCCGCCCTTCCCTCCACGCGTGAAGGCCGCGTGGCCCCGCATCTTGATCTAGCGGTGCTTGACGACACGCCGCTTCTGACCCGTGCCGATCTTGAGGGCAACGGGCTTATCATTCTGAATTTCTTTGCCAGTTGGTGCCCACCCTGCCGCGCCGAGCATCCGACCCTTACCGCATTGGCCGAAGCGGGAAACCCGCTATTTGGCGTGAACTATCGCGATCAATTGGGCCAAGCGCGTGCTTTTTTATCTGAATTGGGCAATCCCTATGACCGCATCGGTCGCGATGAAGAAGCGCGAAATGGGCGCGATTGGGGCGTGGTTGCGATGCCCGAAACCTTCTTTATCAATTCCGAAGGTTTGGTGGTTTTGCATTTCCGTGGACCGATCACTGATCGCGTATTGAGAAACCAGATTCTTCCAGCTCTTGATGACGCAGGTCACACGTTAATGTTGTCTCAATAGGCAATCTGGCCAACATACTGTGCGTGTAAATCAGTGTTCTTCTATGTATGATTGGAAGCCTACACAGTCATTTCGTCAGGATTTTTATTTTTAAATGACCAAACTTCAACGCATTGCATCTATATCTGACCTTAGAGAGCGAGCACGTAAACGCCTTCCTAGATCTGTTTTTGACTTTATTGATGACGGCGCGGGCGCAGGCCACACCAGGCGCGCCAATCAACAAGATTTTGAAAAATATACGCTACTTCCTCGTGTCGGCGTTGATGTGTCCAAAAGAGACTTAAGCCAGCGTATATTGGGCGTGTCGAGCAGTATGCCACTTATCCTAGCCCCGACCGGTCTCTCAGGCCTGTACTATCCAAAGGGTGAAATACTTACGGCTAAAGCGGCACATCAAACAGGCATACCTTTTTGTCTATCGACAAATTCTGTTGCGTCTATGGAAACCATTTCTGATGCAGTTCCATCTTCGGAAAAATGGTTTCAATTGTACTTTCTGAAAGACAAAGGCCTGATGTCTTCCATGCTCACTCGGGCCAAGGAAAATGGATATCGCGTACTCTGCATTACATTGGATGTCCCAATTCAAGGAAAACGTGACCAAGATATCCGAAATGGGTTTACCATTCCTTTGAAACTAAATCCTTCAACGCTTATTGAAGTGTTGGCGCGCCCAAATTGGACCTGGAATTTTTTAAAAGATGCATTGATACGAAAACAAAAAATTTCATTTGGAAATTTTGAAGGCCATCTCAAAATTAGTAAGTATAAAACTAATGCGCAACTTATTGCGGAGTTGTGTGATGCTTCTGCAGACTGGGATACCATTCGCGAAGTCATCGAAGAATGGAGCGGACCCGTTGTCATTAAAGGGATCCTAGATCCAGAAGATGCTAAATTAGCCATCCAAGCCGGAGCACATGCAATCGTTGTGTCGAACCATGGAGGAAGGCAACTTGATCAAGTTCCATCAAGCATCTCAGCCCTACCCAAAATCGCAGAGGCAGTGGCAGGACACGCAGAAATTATACTCGACAGTGGCGTGACTCGAGGCACCGATATTGCAATTGCTCTGTCTTTGGGAGCAAGCGCTTGCATGATCGGCCGCTCATGCTTGTGGGGATTAGCAACAGATGGCCAGACAGGCATATTAAAAGCTATCGAAATTCTTAGGCAGGAACTCGATACCAGTATGGCTCTTCTAGGTGTTACGGAGTTACATCAACTAAAGGGAAGAGCTTGTTTAAACCTAAGTTGACCAACCTCGGATACGAAAAACACAAACTTATAATCCAGAACACGGTGAGTGTCCGTTTGAAATTAACCCATATGGCTGGGGTTACATTATTCAAAAGAACAGCTGATTTGGCCCAGAACTCCGAAATCAGCAAAAACAGTATCTCCATGAGATATCTCAAGCGGAAGCATGCAGGTGCCAGTGGTTATAATTTGACCAGACTGCAAACCTACTCCTATTTTTGAAAGCTCATTTGCGATCCAAGTTAGGGCTAGCCGAGGATCTCCAAGAACATTCTTACCAACACCATCTCTGATTATATGATCTCCAACTCTGCCAGTAACATGGTGTTCAGAAAGATCTAAGCCTCGCCACAGATCGGGCGCTTTGGGGCCCAAGATAAATTGATGACCACACGCATTATCGGCAATCAACTGTTCTTCCCCAGCTCGTGCGAAATCTGTAAAGCGAGACGCAGGCATTTCCAGAGCCAAAAAAAGCTCTGACACCGAACTCATAACTTCTTCCAAACTGTACGCCGATGTCCTTGGAGGTAAGCTGTGTCCCAGTTTGAAAGCGAATTCTGGTTCTGCAACTTGCATGTTGTTGCCAACAAGCGGAAGAACATCACCATCATAGGATACCATTGACTCAATAAGACGGCCCGCCATCGGGCCATTTACACCAATGTGGTTTTGTCCTGCTGAGCTCGTCGCTGCAATCTTCCATCCGAATAGTGCAGCCTGAGACTCATGTTCCAGTATCTCTTGGATCGCGTACCCATCCATCCGCGTTGATGGCCTATAATGAGGGGGAAGAGCAGAAATCGTAGAGCCCGACTGCCAAGTTGAAACCAGCAATTGAGATGCGCGTCTAATTGCGTCAGTTTCCATTTACTTCAAACCCATGAACGCTGAATACCACTTCAACCAATATAACAACGCCAGTTACTGGTTGTCATTGTGAAACTTTTGGCCAAATTGCTTGCCAATGATTTGAAGGAAACCTGCTATTTCATCAGGCGCCGATTTTTGACCAGATATCCACTGATAGAGGTCTTGATCCGCCTCCTCAAGCACCGCCTCAAACTGATCGAGCGTGGCATCATCAGCGGAGGCCAAATGCGCGTCTGCCCATCCGCCCAAAATCAAATCCATTTCTTTGATACCACGATGCCATGCCCGCATCCTAAGACGCTTGAGACGGATTTCGCGTGTCTCTTGGTGAGCAGATTGTGACATAGACAGCCTCTCAGCTTGCGGCGATTTTGCTATTCTCTACTGCCCGCCCGCCTCTTCTACCAGAGTTTGGCGCAATCTTTTTTCGAGCCGGCCCAAAGCATCGGATAGCTGAGCTTGCTCCGCGCGAATGCGCCTTAGGTCTTTCAGGATTGCACTTGTGTCTTCGCTTATCGCAGATGCCACAAATGGGCCATCAATTCCATCACCGCGACCTGTCAACAACCACATAATCGACACGCCTAAAACTCCAGCCAACATTTGTAACTTGTTGGCGCGCGGTTCGGCCTGATCATTTTCCCATGAGCGGATGGTCTTGGCTTTGACACCCATGCGCCGTGCAAGTTCAGCTTGGCCTATATTAGCAGCCTCACGCGCGCCCGCCATACGATCTCCAAATGTGGCTGTATCTTCGTCATACCAGCTTGCATCTGTCTGCTGTTCATGGGTGATTACATCATCGCTCATCGCGGAGGCTCCTTTTCAAATCGGCCAACTTGTTTTCATGCTGCACAGCGCGCAGCTCCCACTGTTCAACCTAAAAGGAACAAAAGCGCAGGAAATGCATATATGCGGCACTTCGCCCAACAATTCCGCGCTTGAACAGCCTTGCGCCAAACCCTAAAGCTGTGCCGCAGTGAAGTAAACCGCAGGCCCCCGCCTTTGATGCGTGCGCCGCAAAACTGGAGAAATCCAATGGCCTTTTTGTCCGACACGCTTTCACGGGTCAAACCCTCCCCCACAATCGCCGTCTCCAACCTCGCCGCTGACCTCAAGGCGCAAGGCAAGGATGTGATCGGGCTTGGTGCGGGTGAGCCTGATTTTGATACCCCACAAAATATCAAAGACGCGGCCAAAGCTGCGCTTGATGCGGGTCGGACGAAATACACCGCGGTTGATGGCATTGCGGAACTCAAGCAAGCGATTTGCAAAAAATTTGAGCGGGAAAATGGCCTGGCTTATAAACCCTCCCAAGTATCGGTTGGCACGGGCGGCAAGCAAATTCTTTACAATGCGCTCATGGCCACCCTAAACCCTGGCGACGAGGTGATCATCCCTGCCCCATACTGGGTGAGCTACCCCGATATGGTTTTACTCGCAGGCGGCACCCCCGTGATTGCAACGGCCACGATTGAAACGAATTTCAAACTCACACCCGAGGCGCTTGAGGCGGCCATCACCCCTAAGACCAAATGGTTCATTTTCAACAGCCCTTCCAACCCCACAGGCGCAGGGTATACCCGCGCCGAGTTGAAAGCGTTGACCGATGTTTTGCTACGCCATCCACATGTCTGGATCATGTCCGATGATATGTATGAGCATCTGGTCTTTGATGGCTTTGAATTCTGCACCCCTGCCGAGGTAGAGCCCGCCCTTTACGAGCGCACCTTGACCTGCAATGGCGTCTCCAAAGCATATGCGATGACTGGGTGGCGGATCGGCTATGCGGCAGGGCCCGAGAACTTGATTGGTGCGATGCGCAAAATCCAAAGCCAGTCCACCTCGAACCCCTCATCAGTAAGCCAATGGGCCGCCGTTGAGGCACTCAATGGGCCGCAAGATTTCCTGGCGGATAACGTAGCCTTGTTCTTGCGCCGCCGCAATCTAGTGGTTGAAATGCTGAACGCGGCAGAGGGCATCACTTGCCCAACACCAGACGGGGCATTTTACGTCTATCCGTCCATCGCAGGCTGCATCGGAAAGACTAGCCCTGATGGCAAAAAAATCGACTCAGACGAGGATTTCGCGACAGCCCTTCTTGAAGAAGAAGGCGTAGCTGTGGTGTTTGGTGGCGCCTTTGGCCTATCGCCCAATTTCCGCGTATCCTATGCAACATCAGACGAAAATCTGCGCGAGGCATGCAGCCGCATTCAACGATTCTGCGCAGGCATGAAATAACCCTAATCCCTCTCCCGCAGCAGCGCCGCAAGCGCCTGTTGCGGGCGGCACCTTGGGCGCAATCCCGCGCCCATGATGAAGATCTCGAAGATTTCACCCATCACTTGGTTTTGGTGATGCATAATCTTCACAGCTTGTTGGCGCGCAAGAAATCCGAGCGTCAATCGCGATCAGTCTCGATAGTACGTGGTCACCAAATCCAAATCTTTGCGCGGCCCCGTGATACGACATTGGCACTGCCACTGCCGCGGAAGCGCATCAAACTGATAGCGCAAGATATATAGATCAGGGGCGCAGTCATGGCGCGCAGGGTGGTCTGCGGCGCGAATGAGGTGAAAGGGACGGTTGTCGTCAAAATCCACTTGCCAACCCTCTGGGACACGCCGCCAAATATAACGCCGCTCTGCATCAAAGATTTGACCCGCACCATAGGTTAAACGCCCTTCCTCTTGATACTGCAGGACATCACCCTCGGCGGGGGTGAACCGCGCGTGCCCTTCGAAATGACCTTTCAACTCTGCGCAGTGATCGTGGATGTCGCGCGCTACCCGCCACGCACCTGCCAGCGCGTCGCTCTCTGGTATGGAGGAGATATGATCCAATTTGGCATTCCTCATGGTCGCAGGTAGTCGAAAAGCGGTTTCCTCTTCTGTGACATTTAGATTAGAAGGCGCGCAACCCCTTGAAACCGCATCACAGAAGGTTCGCCAATGATCCCCCGCTATGCCCGCCCCGAAATGGTTGCCATCTGGTCGCCTGAAACCAAATTCCGTATCTGGTATGAGATCGAAGCCCATGCGTGCGATGCGCAGGCCGAGCTTGGTGTGATCCCCCGCGAAAACGCCGAAGCCGTTTGGAAGGCGAAAGATGTAGAGTTCGATGTGGAGCGCATTGACGAGATTGAAGCCGTCACCAAGCATGATGTGATCGCCTTTCTCACCCATCTGGCCGAGCATATCGGGGCCGAAGATGCGCGTTTTGTGCATCAGGGCATGACCTCATCGGATGTTTTGGATACCACCCTCAACGTGCAGCTAGTACGCGCGGCGGATATCCTGCTGGCGGATCTCGATAAGGTCTTGGCTGCGCTGAAAACCCGAGCGATTGAGCATAAAGACACAGTTCGGATTGGCCGCAGCCATGGAATTCACGCAGAACCCACTACAATGGGCCTAACCTTCGCCCGGTTCTATGCCGAAATGGATCGCAACAAGGCCCGCCTACAAGCTGCACGTACCGAAATCGCCACCGGTGCCATTTCAGGCGCGGTTGGAACGTTCGCCAACATCGACCCCGCCGTTGAAGAGCATGTCTGCAAAATGATGGGCCTCTCGCCTGAGCCGATTTCGACCCAAGTGATCCCCCGCGATCGTCACGCGATGTTCTTTGCCACACTTGGCGTTATTGCAAGCAGCATTGAGAATATCGCGATCGAAATTCGTCATATGCAACGGACCGAAGTGCTTGAGGCTGAAGAATTCTTTTCAGCGGGGCAAAAAGGTTCCTCCGCAATGCCACACAAGCGCAACCCAGTTTTAACTGAAAACCTGACTGGTCTTGCGCGGCTTGTGCGTATGGCGGTGATCCCCGCGATGGAGAACGTAGCGCTTTGGCATGAGCGGGATATCTCGCACAGTTCGGTTGAGCGCGGGATTGCGCCTGATGCCACCATCACCTTGGATTTTGCATTAAATCGCTTGGCAGGCGTTGTCGAAAAACTCGTGATCTATCCTCAAACTATGCTTGCCAATATGAACAAGTTTAAGGGTTTGGTGATGTCGCAGCGCGTGCTTTTGGCATTGACCCAAGCCGGCGTCAGTCGCGAAGACGCCTATCGCCTTGTACAACGCAACGCTATGAAGGTGTGGGAGCAAGGGGCTGATTTCAAAACCGAACTTCTTGCAGATACCGAGGTGACCGATGCACTCAGCGCCGCTGAAATCGAAGAAAAATTCGACCTAGGATATCACACCAAGCACGTGGAGACGATTTTTAAGCGTGTTTTCGGTTGATTTAAAGCACAACTTCTGAAGATGGCTATCATCTTTTAGAAATATGGGGCCCATCCGAAATAGGCTGGGTCTTTTTGTTCATGCTTAGTCTACACGAAATGTATTTCGGAAATATCTCTGATCAGTTGTTTGGCTCTAAATCATGATGCAGATTAATAGTGTAGGATGCATTAAGCGCCTCTGTCAGCTGGAGAAACGACTTGGATTTAAACCTTAAGAATAAAAAAGTACTCATTACTGGCGGATCCCGCGGCATTGGGCTGGCTACAGCAAAAATTTTTTTAGAGGAAGGCGCTACTGTCACTATAGTCGGCCGAAGTGAGACAAACCTCGAAAAAGCGAGAACTCAACTAGAAGCAGTTTCACGTGGTGTTAGCACTGTAAGCGCAGACCTCTCATGCGAGGAACAAAGAGAAGCGCTATACTCCTCGCGCGACGACTTCGATATCGTGGTCAATAATGCAGGCGCTATTCCCAGCGGCGGCATACAAGATCTCAGCATGGATGAATGGCGTAAAGCATGGGATTTGAAAGTCTTTGGATATATCCATTTATGCAAGCTCTTTTCTGCAGCGATGATGGCTCGAAAGAGTGGTGTCATAGTTAATATCATCGGAATAGGCGGCAGACACACCACCCCATCCTATATCTGCGGCGCCGGAGGCAACGCTGCATTAATAGCTTTCACACAAGCTTTGGGGGCAGAAACTGCGAAGAACGGTGTGCGTACCTACGGAATAAATCCGTCTGCAACTGCTACAGACAGAACAATTGAGCTTCTAAAACAACGTGCTAAGCGTGAAACTGGCAATGAAGAAAACTGGAAAAATTTCATAAACACGGAGACATTGCCATTTGGGCGCCTGCAGAACCCTGAAGAGATAGCAAACATGGCCGTCATGTTGTGTTCAGATAAAGTACAGTATCTCTCTGGAACTGTCATTGACTCAACAGGTGGCTTTCAGTGGTCTTGAAAACATAAACCGCTCCGGCGGAGAGTTGGCTCTTTGGTTACCTGTGCTTTCGCAGGTAACACTGGACTGAAAATTTCTATGCAGTAATCCATAAGCATAAATCAACGAAGTGAAACAAAAATGAAAAACACCGTCGTAAATAGCTGGAATGAATGGGATCCACTGAAACATGTGATTGTCGGAAGAGCTGATGATTGTCACATCCCGCCAGAAGAGCCCGCACTTGACGCGAAAGTTCCTGAAGACAGCGACATGCGCGGCCAATGGGGCCGTCGCCCTCAAGAAACAATCGATAGAGCCAATGAGCTACTGGACAACTTCGCTGGACAATTAAAAGCTCGAGGCATACGCGTCGATCGGCCGTCACCGATTGATCACTCTCTTCCAGTTACTACGCCAGATTTCCACACAGACAGTCAGTTCGGCTGCATGCCTCCTAGGGATGTATTGCTGACTGTCGGATCGGAAATTCTAGAGGCGACAATGTCCTATCGCTGTAGATGGTTCGAATATTTAAATTATCGCCCACTACTAAAAAAATATTGGGAAGAGGACCCAAATTTCAGGCATGAGGCCGCTCCAAAGCCGCGCCTAACGGACGCTGATTATCATCCAGATTATTTGTCGGAAAAAATTGGCGATACGAAAAGGTTAGAGTGGGCCGCAAAGAAATTCTTTGTCACTACTGAAGAGGAACCACTATTTGACGCTGCAGATGTATTGCGGTTCGGAAAAGACTTGGTTGTACAACACGGATTTACAACCAATCTGAAAGGCATTGAATGGCTGAGGCGCCATTTTCCAGAACACCGAGTGCACACTGTTAATTTTCCAGGTGATCCATATCCAATCCACATAGATGCGACTTTTACGCCTCTACGTCCTGGTCTAATTTTGAACAACCCCCAGCGCAGACTTCCAGAAGAACAGAGAAAAATGTTCTTTGATAATGACTGGGAAATTGTAGATGCCGCCCAACCGGCACACAACACACCCCCACCACTCTGCTATTCATCAGTTTGGTTGTCGATGAACGTCTTAGTTTTGGATCCAAAAACAGTTTGTGTCGAAAAATCTGAAGTTTACCAAGCTGAACAAATGGATCGTCTGGGCATGGAGGTGGTGGAAGTTGAACTACGCGATGCTTATGCCTTTGGTGGCGGGCTCCACTGCTGCACTGCAGACGTTTATCGTGAAGGCTCCTGCGAAGACTATTTTCCGAATATTGGAAGTTGAATTAATTGGAGCGCAGTAACTTGGCGCAGCTGTATCAAATCAGTAACGAGTTGATACAGCTGCAATCCAATTTTCATGCGAAATTCTGAACAGCTATTTTTTAGTAAGTGATCGCGAAAATTACATCCATGAAGCACATGGTATGGTCACACTACTCAGTACCCTCAATAATCATGAGGTCTGTATCTGCACATTCTTCTCGTACTGCCTTCGCGGCTTGATACTCGGCACTAAAGTAAAATGTCTCTGCAACTTCCTTGCTGTCAAACTCAATCATCATTACTGTGCCGGTAAGTTGACCCTCATGTCTGTCGGCTGCTGGACCTTTAGCCAAAACCTTCCCACCGTACTTCTTAATAGCCGGCGCAGCCATTCCTGAGAATGTTTGAAACTTTTCGGCATCTATGACCCTGATATTGGCCACCAAGTACCCTTTTGACATATCAAATATCCTCTGCTGATCGTTACACATAGAAAGGCGATCAGCTTGGGCATTTATGATTACTCCGTCAAGTACGCCAGACCGCCGCGGTTACTTATCATCAGAAGCGTGCAGTGAACTTAAAGCCATACTGTAGGCTTTTCGAGTGCGATCAATGTGCTCGGCAAGTAATTTCTTGATTGTGGAAAGGTCTCCGCTGTGCACAGCTCTGATAATCGCTTTGTGTTCATTGAAGGATAAGTCTGTGTGTTTCGGGAGCCGCGAAAGAAGTTTGCGAAGCGCCGCAATTTTACCTGCATAGCGACTGTAACTAGCTGCCAGGTAATAATTGTCCGCATGTTCGAAAATAAGTTGGTGAAATTGGTTGTCTAATGCAATGTAGGCATCGTCGTCGTTTTTGGCTTTGCTAATAGCCATCATCTCCACGACATTTTCCATATCTGCAGCAAGACCTGCACGATTTCGTTGTAGAGCAAGCTCGAAGGATGCCGATTCAATTGCCTGACGAAAGTCACATATTTGAACGACCTCATTCTCTGTTAAGTTGAAAACTCGTGCACCTTTCTGAGGTTCAATGTGCACTAAGCCCTCGTCACGCAACTGCGCAAGCGCCTCTCGGACTGGAGATTTTGATACACCAAGCTCTTCAGAAATCTTTCTCTCCGAAAGAACCTGACCCATCTGAAATGTGCCATCTATTATCCGCTCGCGAAGGAATTCTAGCGCCAATTCTCTAAGCGATTTTGGTCGCTGTAACGCCATGCGAAATCACTCCAAAACAGTTGCGAAAACTAGAGTATCTGATAAAACTGCAGTTGCAATCTGGAATATCAGATATCAGATATGCATTTGGAGAAGCCCGAAATGGCAAAAACAAATAGTTTTACACCACGCGCTGATCGCCCCCTTGTCGTCATCACCGACTATGACTTTGCGGATGTGGAGATCGAAACAAACATCCTGGAAGCCGCAGGGGCCAAGGTAGTTTCTCTACAGGCAAAACAGGAAAGCGATCTCTTCGAAGTCGCACCAAGTTGCGCAGCTATGATGAATCAGTACGCAAAAATCGGGCGCGAAACGATAAATCGAATGACTCGCTGTGAAGTAATCGCTCGATATGGTGTTGGCGTAGATATTGTAGATGTAGACGCTGCGACCGAAAAAGGAATCCTCGTGACTAATGTGCAAGACTATTGCACTGAAGAGGTCGCTGATCATGCAATTGCTCTTTGGCTGGCACTCGCCAGAAAATTATCTGAATACAATCGGGCAACCCATGCAGGCATCTGGAGATGGCAAAGTGGACAGCCAGTTTATCGAGTGCGTGGACGCACGCTTGGTATCGTATCACTTGGCAAGATTGGACAAGCTATCGCGGAACGGGCGCGTGCCTTTGGCGTGACAATAATCGCCTACGATCCCTTTGTGCTCCCCGACGTCGCCACAAGTTTAGGCGTTGAGTTGGTAGACAAGGCCGAATTGCTAGCCCGTTCCGACTACCTATTGATGCAAGCTCCGATGACACCTGAAACATATCATTTTCTGTCGGATGCTGAATTTGCAGCTATGAAGCCTGGGGCCATCCTTGTTAACACTGGGCGCGGTCCAACAATCGATAATACCGCGCTTTTTCGCGCATTAAGCGAAGGCAATCTCGCGGCGGCAGGACTTGATGATCCAGAAGAAGAACCGGCCAAACGGAAAAATTGGTCGCCAGACAACAATCCCCTCTTCAAACTTCCAAACGTATTAGTGACGCCACATTCGGCCTACTACTCCGAGGAATCCATCATCGCCGCTCGGGTTACGGCGGCTACCCAGGTGGCATTGGTGCTAACCAACCAAAAACCAAAATATACGGTCAATGCAGACGCATTGGCAAAAACACCCTGATAACAGGAGATAAAGATGCCAGATACAAGTACAAGTCTCAGGATCTTCAACGACTTTGAGCGCAATCCAAACCTACTCAAAAAATTCGATGCGGTACTAGAGTCCTATTCCGCAGCCGCCATCTTCGCAGATGTGCAATACCGAACTGGCGTGATGGATAGCGCAATCAAGCCAGCCTTTCGCGCAAAGATCACCGGTCAGGCAGTAACAGTCCAATTGTCAAAAGGCGATCTTGTTGATCCTCTCAGGGCTTTGGAAATCGCTCAGCCGAATGACGTAATTGTAGTTGATGCTGGAGGCGATTTACAAACTTCGGTCTGTGGCGGGCTGATGGGCGGACTTGCACAAAACCGTGGCATCCGCGGCATGATTGTTGATGGAGCTGGCCGGGACACCGATGAACTGGAGGACATTAATTGGCCAATCTGGACCCGCGCGATCACCCCACGCGGAACACACACGATGTTCTCTGAACGCAAAGAAGAGCTTTCAATTAACGTCTCAATTGCGTGCGGTGGAGTAGTAGTTAACCCAGGTGACTTTATCGTTGCTGACCTTATGGGTGTCGTCGTCATCCCTCTAGAAATTGCGGAGGAAACCGTGCGTCTTGCCCAAGAGCAAGCTGATCGTGAAGCCAGAACACGAGAATGGGTTGCGCAAGGAAAAACTGTTGAGGATTTATTGAACGAATTTGGCCGCATCTAAACCATTGTTGGACGGCACAAAAAATTTCGAACCCCTGATACTGTTTTGTGACTAATGCGCTTCTCAGGCTGATGAGTCTTTTAGAAAAGTTTCACAGCTTCATTTCGTTGGTTGAACTTTTACAGCTTCACAAAAATGAGTGAATGCACTTTAGAAACATCATATAGTTGCTGACTTGAACATCGCCACAACTTGTGGTAGCATTCACAGGCTGGCATGGCATTGAACAGTGTTCCTCTTCCCTTGATCGTAGCGCCATGCCAGCACTTGAAATCATGGCATCAGTTGTCCGCCATTGACCTCTATTGTTTGTCCGATAACGTACCCAGAAAGAGCCTGTGAAGCTAAAAATAGGAACGCCCCCACACAATCTTGTGCCTGACCAAGGCGCCCTTGCGGAACAGTTTTCAGCATCGCGTCAAGTTGGGCTTGGGTTGAATAGCGTTCATGGAAGGGCGTTGTAATCACACCTGGAGCGACGGCGTTTACACGGACACCGTACTCAATCCACTCCTTGGCCATGCCGCGGGTAACGTTAGATACGAATGCCTTCGACGAACCATACAGACCGGCACCTCCACTTGCTCCATTGCGCGCTGCGATTGAAGTCGTATTAATTACGAACCCTCCCTCCGCTTTAAGATAAGGCAATGCAGCCTTTGACGCGACGATTATGGATCGTGCATTGAGATCCATTATTTCGTCATAGTCCTTATCACTTGCCTCAGCATACGGCACGCGGCGCACCATACCGCCTGCGTTGTTAATCAAACCGTTTATTCCGCCCAGACGCTCTGCGACATCTTTCACGGCGGCAGCCAGTTCTTTAGAGTTACTGGCATTAGCCCTTACCAATTCAACTGAACCACCAGATTTACGAATATCTGCGGCCAGCTGATTGGCCGCATCTTCAGAAGAAAAATAGTGCAAGCCCACTCTTGCACCTTGCTGCGCAAACGCTTTCGCTAACTCAGCTCCTATTCCGGTCGATGCACCTGTTATCAGGATTTTCTTGCCCTCGAATTCTGAAAAATTAACATTAAATGAAGTCATTGTTTTACCTTTGAACAAAGATGCCTTTATCTAAACGTATAAAGAATTGGCTCCCTGTCTATTGAAATATTTAGGCCCCCCATGACGAATTCAGTTAAAAATAAAATAAATAATTTAATTAAAGACATATATATTGTATCATTTGAGCTATTTAAGGTCATGATACCGACTATAATTGTTATTAAAGTCCTCGATAGTTTTGGTGCAACGTCATGGTTGACTATTCAGGTTGCTCCTTTGCTTGGAGTCATAGGGCTACCGGCAGAAGTTGCACTAGCAATTACCACTACATTGCTGACTAACCCCTACGCAGGACTATTGGTCTTATCTTCCACGCCTGAAGCACTGAACCTAACTGTAGCACAAACAACCATTATTGCTTCATTTATGCTCTTCACTCATGGGCTAATCGTGGAGGCGCTAATCTCGCGAAACGCAGGCTTGCGCATTCTACCAACTGTTCTGATCCGCGTGGGAGGAGGATTCATTTTTTGTTACCTCCTACACGTATCCTTCTTAAATTTAGGGCTATTTCAAAACCAAGCGAGCCTTCACCTCCCAACAATGGTGTCTGATCCTACGCTGCAGCAATGGATTTTGGACCAAATTTTTGGGCTGCTCTTTATCCAAGCCATTATCATCGTATTGATGATTGCAATTGAAATTTTAAGATCAGTCGGCGTTGAAAAAATTATCCAGCTGATACTATCGCCCTTTCTCAAAATATTAGACATCGGAACGAACGCCGCAACTATTGTCATAGTGGGCCTCACTCTTGGGCTAGGGTTCGGAGGCGGGCTCATGATCAAAGAAGTTAAACAAGGGGCAATCCCGATACGATCCGTCGTCGGCGCGTTGGTTTTGATAAATTTATTTCACTCGGTATTCGAGGATGTAGGCCTCATGATGCTGCTTGGACCATCTTTAACTACGATTTTGCTGGTGAGAGCAATTTTCGCTTTTGGGTTTAGCTACTTAATAATGCGTCTGAGCTCTCTTCTGCCAGATCCAGTATTCCAAAAATTAATGTTCAACCAAAGGGCTACGCTGTCATCGAGCGTAAGCAAGATTTCCTGACCACATGCCACTAGGATACTAAGCTATTCTCAGCTTCAAGTTTGTCCCAATCAAAAGTCACACCGATGCCAGGGAGCTGTGGCGCAACAGCCATGTGTTCTTGATTAAGCTTTAACGGCTGATGCGTGTACGTATCGATGGGAAAGGCATGAACTTCCAACCAGCCTGCATTTTCGCGTCCACACAACAGACTAACGTGAAGTTCCTGCATTCCATGAGTACAAACACTTATTCCGTTACGCTCGGCAAAAGCCGCCGCACGCAACCACGTTGTGATACCACCGCAAGTGGCCACATCTGGTTGAAAAAACTTGAATGCCTTAGTTTTCTCTAAAAGTTCAAAGTCGTGAATTGAGTGACAGTTCTCGCCAATTGCCAGCGGGAAGCCAGTTTGTTCACTTATAATCCTGTATCCGTTTAAGTCATCAGGATCGATCGGTTCCTCAAACCAGGTAATATTGGCATTTTCAAACTGCCGGATGGCAGAAATTGCTTGGTCGACAGACATGCCATAATTTGCATCAACCATAAAGGTCGTGTCTGAACCAATTCGCTCTCGCACCGCATATATTCTCTCGATGTCTTCTTCCAGGTTCTCACGACCAATCTTAATTTTTACGCCATTGAACCCGCTTTGAATGGCCTGGTCCATATTGGACAAAAGTTTTTCAAGGGGGAAATTTAGATCGATGCCACCCACGTAGGCCTTACAGGTTCGGCTTACACCACCAGCCATTTCACACAGAGATAAATTACTTCGTTTGCCACGAATATCCCACAAGGCGACATCAACTGCTGCAATTGCAAAGGCAGAAACACCACCTCGTCCCACATAGTGAATATGCCAACGCATTTGGTCATGTAATTGCTCAATTTGAGTAGCATCTTTGCCAATCAAAAACGGCGTCAAATCATGCTCAATCATGGCCTTGATCGCGTGACCACCCCATCCGCCGGTATAAGAATACCCAGTACCTTCACTACCGTCATCCAACTTCACAGTAGCCGTAATCAACTCAAAATGGGTGTGGTCTCCGTGCTTCGCATCAGACAATACTTCTGCCAACGGCAACCGGAAAAGGCGGGGTAAGACACTTACAATCTTCGCCATAAACAACACCTCAATAAAAAACTGATCGATGAGCCAAACGTTATAGTAAGCGCACAGTTTTACCAGAGTATTTGAATTTTCAGTTGAAACTATCTGCCGCGCAATACTGCGCCTGGGTTCATGATGCCGTGCGGATCAAGAGCGGCCTTAATCGCTCGCATCGCGGCCAATTTGGCAGGGTCGCCATAGCGTTCAAGGTCATCCACCTTAAGCCGCCCGATCCCATGTTCGGCAGATACGGATCCGCCCATCTCATGTACCAAATCATGCATGGCGCGCTTGATCACATCCCGCTCTGCCAGATGATCCGCCCGGGTTTTGCCTGGCATGGGGAAGATGTTGTAATGCAAATTCCCATCCCCCATATGGCCAAAGCAGTTATGGCGGAATTCCCCGATCTGGGCGATGCGAGCGGGAATGTCCGCGATAAACTGAGGTACCAACCCCACGGGCAAGGAAATATCATGCGAACTCACTGAGCCGATGCGCCGATTTGTTTCAGGGATATTTTCGCGCAGGGCCCAGAAATCATCCCGCTGCGCCATGGATTGGGCAATCACCCCGTCACTGACCAAATCTGCCTCAAAGGCGCGGGCAAAAAGTCCCTCTAATAGCGCGGCGGGATCTTGACCCACACCAAGGCCCAAATCGATCAGCACGCACCACTCGGGGATTTCATCAAAAGGTTGGCGCAAATCTGGCCCAACCTCGGCCAAGAAATCAAACCCTTGGCGGTGCATCAATTCAAAGGCCGAAAGCCCCTCGCCCACCACATCCTGCGTCATTCGCAACAGAGACAGGGCCGCGCTAGGATCAGGCACAGCCATCAGGGCCGCGCCTTGCGCCGCAGGCTCAGGAAAAAGCCGCAAACTGGCCGCTGTGATGATGCCCAATGTGCCCTCTGAGCCGATCAGCAAATGGCGCAGATCATAGCCCGTGTTGTTTTTGCGTAGAGGCGATAGCCCGTGAAAAATGCTGCCATCGGGCATCACCGCCTCAATGCCCAAGACCAAATCCCGTGCATTGCCATAACGCAGAACATTCACCCCGCCCGCATTGGTCGCCAAAAGGCCGCCTATGCGCGCCGATCCTTGGCTCGCAAGGCTTAAGGGGAAAAGCAGCCCCGCCTTTTGCGCGGTCGCGTGAATATCGGCCAAGATGACACCCGCCTCAACGGTTAGGCTGCGCCCATCTTCGTCCATCGCGCGGATCGCGCGCATCCGCTCGAGAGATACAATCACGCCATGATCAAAATTTTCAGACAGCTGCCCACCGACCAAGCCCGTGCCGCCGCCATAGGGGATCACCGCCACCCGATGGGCCGCACAGGCGCGCAGGGCCAAAGCAACCTCTTCGGTAGAGCGCGGTGCCAAAACCGCCGCAGCTTTGCCCTGCCAGCGTCCGCGCGGTTCTTCGAGATAGTTCGGGGTCGCCTCGCGCCAAATATCCGCAGGCAAATCGCCCTTCAACGCTTCAAGTTTTGATGAAGCTGTCACGCCTGTCCCCCTTACACCCACAAAGCCTTAGCCCACTTCGGTGCGGCCACGGCGGTCACTGCGCAAATTGGCGTAAAGCACATGATTGCGCCAGCGCCCATTGATCTGCAAATAACTTTGCGCGACCCCCTCATATTTATAGCCGCATTTCTCCAAAAGACCACGGGAGGGGGTGTTTTCAGGCAAACAGGCGCTTTCAATACGGGACAGATCAAGACGGGTAAAAGCATAGTGGATCAAGGCCACCACCGCCTCGCGCATATATCCGTTGCGCGCATATGGCTGCCCAATCCAATAGCCAATCGTTCCCGCCTGCGCGGGGCCACGGCGAATATTGTCCAATGTGACCGCGCCAAGCAGGCGTTGGTCTTCGCGGCGGATCAAAAACAGCGGCAGCGCGCTTTCCTCCGATGAGGCACGCTGTGCCCAATAGACCCGCGCGGAAAAGCTTTTGCGGGTCAGATGATCCGATGACCAAGCAGGCTCCCATGGCTGCAGAAAGGCGGCTGACGCTTCGCGCAATCCCGCCCAATGGCGATAATCCTCATGCAGAGGCAGGCGCAGGGTCATGCGCTCGGTTTCGATGGCAAGTTTCGGCCGCCGCCTCAGCATCAAGCCGCCAAACGCTGCGTCAATTGCGCGTAATCAGGCGCTTTGCTGACGGGCCCATAAAGCGCCAAGGCAAGCGCACCGCTTTCGGCAATCCCTGCGCCAAAGTCACGAATATGCGCAAGGCTGACCGCATCAATCCGCGCCACAGTTTCCTCTAAGGGCGGCACACGATCCCAGATAGCCAAAACCCGTGCCAGACGCTCGGCGCGGGAAGATGGGCTTTCCAGCCCCATCAAAAGCCCCGCTTTCATCTGCGCGCGCGCGCGATCAAGCTCGGCTTGGTTCAAATCACTTGCGGCGCGCTTGATCTCATCCATGCTCAAAAGCGCCAAATCCCCCACATCCTTGCCGCCCGTGCCTGCGTAAATGGTGAGAAGGCCCGTTTCATCAAAGGCCCCCACTTGGGCAAAAATCGAATAGCACAGGCCACGCTTTTCGCGCAGTTCTTGGAAAAGGCGCGAGGACATGCCCCCGCCAAGCGCGCTTGCGTAAATCTGCGCGGTGTAGATGTCGTCGGACCGATATCCTGGTGTTTCAAAGGCCATCGCAATATGGGCCTGTTCCAGTTTCTTGACCTTGCGGAATTCTCCGCCTGCAAATTGCGCCAACGGTGCCGGGGCCGCGCGGCGTGAGGGCAAATGGCCAAAATTCTCTTCGGCCAGTCGCACGATCTGCGCGTGATCCACCGCCCCTGCGGCCGATAGGATCATCTGATCGGGGCCATAATGTTCGGTCACGAATTGGCTGAAATCCTCGCGACCAAAGCTGCGCACCCGCTCACTGGGGCCAAGAATGGTGCGCCCAAGCGGTTGGTTGGGATAGGCCGTTTCCTGAAGCCAGTCGAAAATCACATCATCAGGCGTGTCATTCGCCTGACCGATTTCTTGCAGGATGACGCCCCGTTCAACCTCAATCTCGCGCGGATCAAACACAGGGTTCAGCACGATATCGGCAATCATATCAAGGGCAAGGGGCACATCTTGTTCCAGCACGCGCGCGTAATAGGCGGTGACTTCGCGCGAGGTATAGGCGTTGATATAGCCGCCTACATCTTCGATCTCCTCGGCGATTCGCAGCGCGCTGCGCCGTTTCGTGCCCTTAAACGCCATATGTTCAAGGAAATGCGCGATGCCGTTTTGCTCGACCCGCTCATGGCGGCCCCCTGCGGACACCCAAACCCCGATTGCTGCGGATTGAAGCCCCTCCATCCGTTCGGTGATCACCCGCAACCCGTTGGAGAGTTGGTGCATCTCAACACTCATGCGGCCACCTTTTCGCGGATCAAAGCCTCAAGTGCGGCAAGGTCATTTGGCACGCGCTGCACCCGTTCGGAACGCTCGAACAAATCTGCCATATGGGGCGGCAATGCAGGGCGGATGCCCGTTGCCGCCTCGACCGCATCGGGGAATTTCGCAGGATGCGCTGTGGCCAATGTAACCATCGGGGTCGCCCCAAGGTGATCTTGGGCTACATGAACCCCGACTGCGGTATGGGGGCAAAGCAGCTCGCCCGATGTTGACAGGCAAGATGTGATCATCGCGGATGTCTCATCCTCGCTTGCACGACCCGAGGCAAAGATGTCCCGCAGAGCCTCAAGCGCGCCTTGGCTGATGTCAAACCCGCCTTCGGATTTCAACGCAGCCATGGATTGCACAACCGCGCCTGCGTCACGACCATACGCATCAAACAATGCCCGCTCAAAGTTGGACGACACTTCGATATCCATCGAAGGGCTGATTGTGGCCTGCACACCGCCCATATGATAGCCGCCCGTGCGCAAGGCGCGATCCAAAATGTCATTGCTGTTGGTCGCCACCACAAGACGATCAATCGGCAGACCCATTTGGCGCGCGATATAGCCCGCAAAAACATCACCGAAATTACCAGTCGGCACGGTAAAGCTGACGGCACGATGTGGGGCGCCAAGGCTGACTGCGGCGGTAAAATAATAAACAACCTGCGCCATGACACGTGCCCAGTTGATCGAGTTCACCCCTGCCAAGCGCACCTCATCGCGAAAGGTGAGATCATTGAACATATCTTTGAGCCGCGCCTGCGCATCGTCAAATGTGCCGTCAATGGCCAAAGCATGGGCGTTGGCCTCGGTGACCGTGGTCATTTGGCGGCGCTGCACCTCGGACACACGGCCATGGGGGAACAGGATGAACACCGACACCGCATCAAGCCCGCGAAATGCCTCCATCGCGGCAGAGCCTGTATCGCCTGACGTTGCCCCCACAATGGTCACATGCTGCCCGCGTTTGGTCAGGCTATGCTCAAACATTTGCCCAATCAGCTGCATCGCAAAATCTTTGAACGCCAAGGTGGGGCCGTGGAACAATTCCATCAGGAAATGATTGGGTGCCAATTCCTTGAGCGGGGCGCGGCTTGCGTGGCGAAAGCCCTGATAAGCGCGGGTGATGATATCGCCAAATTCACTATCGCTGAATGTATCGCCCACAAAGGGGCGCATCACGCGAAAAGCGACCTCCTCATAAGGCAGACCCGCCATTGCGGCGATCTCAGCATGGCTCAACTGCGGGACGCTTGCAGGCACATACAGCCCCCCATCACGGGCAAGCCCCGTCAACATGGCGTCCTCAAATGTCAGTTCAGGCGCTGTGCCGCGTGTCGAGATGTAGCGCATGGTTATTGTCCCTTCAAAGCGTTCTGTGCCTGATACGCCACAGAAGATAGGCTGTCATCCCCAACCATACCGCTGCAAGCGAAAACCATGTCACCGCATATTGCAAATGGTCATTGGGGATGGCGGATGTGTCCACGGGCATCGGTGTCAGGTCTGCCTCTGGCGGGGTGCCATCACGCAGCACCACAAGATAGGGGTCTGTGCCAAGCACCGCGGCCATATCCGCCAAATCGCGCGCGAACCAGATATTTGCGGCGCGGTCATTATCGGGGGTCGAACTGTTGCGATCATCTGGCCAATGCAGGTTGCCCGTGAGGGCAAAGCGGCCTTCTGGCGCAGAACGCATCTCATCGGCCACGGGTAAAAACCCACGATCCACAAGGATACGGCGCCCCGTCAGATCATCCTCAAACCCTGAGATCAGGCGATAGCCCGCCCCCACGCCCTTGCGGCTGACCAAGACGCGCAGCGTGTCTTCTGCCTCGCGGATAAACGGCCCCTCAAGCATCACAGGCAAATACCGATCACGGATCGCATCTGGCGCGTCAGGCAAGGTCACCGCTTCAGCAACAATCCGCGCCTCGATATCGGCCAACACGCCCTGTTTCCAAGACAAACGTTGGGTCTGCCACACGCCAAGCGCAATCAGGATAGCGGCCCCCGCAACCCCGAATGACAGAACCGAGAAAATCGCAAAACGCGAATGTGTCATAGCACCTCTCATCGATGGCGGGTCGAACGAGAAACGGCCCGCCTTTGTGGTGGCGGGCCGTTCCGAAATCAGGTGATCACGCGGGACCAGCTCAGCCGCCAATGCCCCAAATATAGACTGCGGCAAACAAGAACAACCAGACCACATCAACAAAGTGCCAGTACCATGCGGCCGCCTCAAAGCCGATATGTTTCTCGGCGGTGAAATGGCCACTTCGCACGCGCAAATAGCAGATGAACAAGAAGATTGTTCCGATGATCACGTGCATCCCGTGGAAACCGGTCGCAAGGAAGAAGGTAGAGAAAAACTTATCGCCACCGAATGTCCAGTCTTTGTGCGCTAGCAACTCCCAATATTCAAAGGCTTGCAGCCCCGTAAAGAACAAGCCAAGCGCGACGCCGATCAAAAGGCCCCATTCAACATCCTTACGGCTTTCATTGTGCACCAACGCGTGGTGCGCCCATGTCACCGCCGCACCCGACAACAGCAAAACAAGCGTGTTAATCAGAGGTAGGTGCCAGACATCCATCTGATAGAAACTTGGCTGCACATATTGCGACCCGAGATATTCGTTCATCGGGTATATCGCGTGCTTAAAGAACGCCCAGAACCATGCAACGAAGAACATGGCTTCGGACATAATGAACATTATAAAGCCATAGCGCAGGCCGATCCGCACAACGGGGGTGTGATCGCCTTGGTTGCTTTCCGCGACCACATCCGACCACCAGCCGAACATCACGTAAAGGACAGCCACAAGGCCCATCAGGAACATCCACGGGCCAGAGCCATGCATCCACAGCACGCCGCCCGTGAGCATTACAAAAGCCCCAACGGCGCCAATCAACGGCCAGAGCGAGGGCGAAATGATATGATAATCGTGGTTCTTTGCATGGGACATCTGTTTTGGTCCTTCGCTTTCGGTCATTCAGTTGTGCCGCTCAGGGCGGCAAGTTCTTCGGTTATATCCATAACATGAAATGTATAGGACAGGGTAATTTCTTGTGTGTCATAGGCCTCTTCATCCTCAAGGATTTCGGGGTCTACGAAAAAGGTCACAGGCATTTCGACCCGCTCACCTGGTTGCAGCACCTGCTCGGTGAAACAGAAGCAGGCGATTTTTGCAAAATACGCGCCCGCCGTATAGGGCAGCACGTTATAACTCGCAGTGCCTGCCACCACTTGATCGGTCGGGTTATAGGCCTCGTAAAACACCAAGGCTGTTTCGCCTAGGCGGACATCAATTTCGCGCTGCATGGGGCGGAATTCCCACGGCATGTCGCGCGCGGTGCTTGCATCAAAGCGCACAGTAATGATGCGATCGGACACCACCGCGCTTTCAGTATCCGCAACTTGCGTGGTGCCGCCATAGCCCGTGACACGGCAAAAAAGATCGTAAAGCGGCACAGCCGCCCATGCCATCGCCCCCATAAAGACGATGACACCAAACAGGCTGTAAACAGTTTTACGGTTTTGCGTCATTGCTGCGTGCCTCCTGATTGCCCCTCTTGCGCAGGGGTCATCGACACGCGCGGTTGATGATCAAAGGCCTCCATCTTCGAGCCTTCACGGATTTTTGCCACCGTCATCCCAAAGACGATCACGCAAAAGGCAACAAGGCTCAGCCCTACGCCGATATTGCGGCTCAGGCGGCGCTTGTGCATATCGCTTTGTTCACGGATCGCCATAGCTTACCACCCCCCCAATGACAGACCCGCGGCGCGCAGGGCAATATCGCCCAAGATCGCGCAGAAATGCAGGAAAAGGTAATACAGGGAAAAGCGGAAGAATTTCTTTTCAGTCGCATAGCCATCGGCCTCTGCCACATCTTCGCTGCGGGCACGGATATCCCACGCGCCTTTCAAGAAGATCAGGTTCAAAACCACCGCTGCCGCCATGTAGAGCGGGCCGCCGATTTGCGTCACACCAATGCCAAGCGCCACAGGCGCCAAGAGCACAGTGTAAATCCAGATATGGCGGCGGGTCGCCGCGCGCCCATGGGTCACCGTCAGCATCGGCACATCGGCCTTGTGGTAATCCGACTTCATAAACAAGGCCAAGGCCCAGAAATGCGGCGGCGTCCACATGAAGATCAAGCCGAACATTAGCGTAGAGGCCAGCGAAACATCCCCCGTTACAGCGGCCCATCCCACCATTGGGGGAAAGGCCCCTGCCGCGCCACCAATGACGATATTCTGCGGGGTCGCGCGTTTCAGCCACATCGTGTAAATCACAACGTAGAAAAAGATGGTAAAGGCCAAGAGCCCCGCCGCAACCCAATTGGTCGCAAGGCCAAGGAACACAACCGACATGACCGAGAGCGCAAGACCGATCTGAAACGCCTCTTGCGCGGTGACACGCCCAGACGGCACAGGGCGCGAGGCGGTGCGTTTCATGACGCGGTCAATATCGGCATCATACCACATATTCAGCGCGCCAGACGCCCCCGCACCAATGGCGACGAACAAAATGGCACAGAAAGAGATGAACAAAGGCTGCGCCACAGGGGCCGCGACAATGCCAACAAAGGCGGTGAACACCACCAAAGACATCACGCGCGGCTTAAGCAGCAGCACATAATCCCCAAAGCTTGCTTCTTTGGGTTCCAGTTCAGCGGGTTTCGCCGATTTGGTCGTGATATCAATGGATGCATCGCTCATCTGCGGGCGCGTCCTTAGGGGGGTTATTTGCGAAATCGCCAAGCCACCTGATTGCGCGGGTGGCTTGGCAGAAGCTTTGCTGCGCTTATTGCGCCTCGGCCAGTTCCACAACCTGTGGCGCACGCGCATCTACAGAGGCGAAGTCGCTGATTTCGCCGCGTGTCCATGCGTCATATTCCTCAGGGGTCACTGCGAAGACGGTGATCGGCATGTAGGCGTGGTTCACGCCGCACAGCTCAGAACACTGCCCGAAATAGATGCCTTCACGGCCAGGCTCAACATTGAACCACAGCTGCGCAAGGCGACCCGGGATTCCGTCCTGCTTCACACCGAAGGCGGGAATTGTCCAAGAATGGATCACATCCGCGCCCGTGACCTGAACCACAACATCGCGGCCTGTTGGCACAACCATTGCCGTGTTGGTGGCGAGCAAATATTCATCGCGCGTGTAGCCGTATTCGGCCAATTCATCTTCGGCTAACATGAAGCTGTCAAAAACAATGTCATGCTGCGGGTATTCGTAGCCCCAATACCACTGATAGCCTGTTGCCTTGATCACCACTTCGCCATCAGGAATGGACTGCTGCTTGAACAACACAGGCAACGAGAAGCCGCCGATCACAAACAAGATGATCATTGGCACGACTGTCCAGATGATCTCGATCTTGCGGTTATGGGTGAAGGTTGCAGGTTTTGGGTTCGCACGGCGATTGTGGCGCACGATGGAATAGACCATCAATGCGGTCACGAAGATAACAATCGCGGTGATAATCACCAAAAGCAGACTATCCAACATGCGAACGTCATGCGCCAATTCGGTCACGCCTGTTTGCATATTTACACCACCCAGATGGGGTGCGCCGATAATCTCCAAACCATCGCGCAACGCCTGCGCAGATGCACCACCCGTCAGGGCAAATGTTGCCGCTGCTGCGGCCCAAAAGCTTGAGAGCTTGGTACGAAGTGCCATTGTCATGTCGTCCTGTTTTTTCGTGATGCCCGTTTAAGGTCTGTGACATCCCGTTGCGTTCAAAGCTGCAACAACCATATAGAGGGTTACATTACAAGACATTGGATAAAAATGTCTCACCCTTGGGAATGTTGATTTGGATCATTTTCACGGCTCACATGGGGTGGTTATGCTGCCGCCGCGGCGGCGGAATGCGGGCCAAGTGCCCAATTTTGAAAGGAATTTGCGTGTCTGATCGTGCCAGTAGCTTCCGTCCCTTCGAGACATCCCTCGACCAAGAGGCCGCCCTGCGACTGTTGCGCGCAACCCTGACAGGGGCCGAAGACGGAGAGTTATTTCTTGAAAGAAAACGATCTGAGGCCTTGGTTTTTGATGATGGGCGGATCAAGACCGCCTCCTATGACGCAAGCGAGGGATTCGGGCTGCGCGCGGTCTTGGGGGAGGTTTCAGCCTATGCCCATGCGACCGAGTTAAGCGAAGCGGCCCTGTCCCGCGCCAGTGACACTGCCCGCATGGCCATTCGCCAAAGCGGCGGGATCATGGCCGCCCCCCCACAAGGCACCAACCGCCACCTCTATATGCCCAATGACCCAATGGATGGCAGCAGCTTTGAGGCCCGCATTGATCTATTGGGCGAGATTGACGCCTATACCCGCGCCCTTGATCCGCGCGTTGTGCAAGTGTCTGTATCGCTTGCCGCCTCGCATCAAGAGGTCGAAATCCTCCGCCCTGAGGGACAGGTGTTGCGCGATGCACGGCCTTTGGTGCGCTTGAACATATCGGTCATTGTCGAGGCAAAAGGCCGCCGTGAAAGTGGCTCGGCAGGCGGTGGGGGGCGGTTTGCGATTGGCCGCGTCATGGCCCCTGCGCATTGGCAATCGGTTGCACGTGAGGCCCTGCGCGTAGCCTGCGTGAACCTCGACAGCGTCCCTGCCCCTGCGGGCGTGATTGATGTGGTGCTGGGGCCAGGCTGGCCAGGTATCCTACTGCACGAGGCTGTGGGGCATGGTCTAGAGGGGGATTTCAACCGCAAAGGCCAATCCGCCTTCGCAGGTCTGATGGGGCAGCAAGTGGCGGCCAAAGGCGTGACTGTTTTGGACGATGGCACGCTGCCTGATCGGCGTGGATCCATTTCGATTGATGATGAGGGCACGCAAAGCCAAGCCACCCCGCTCATTGAGGACGGAATTTTGGTTGGCTACATGCAAGACCGCCAATCTGCCCGCCTGATGGGTGTGGCTGCGACAGGAAATGGGCGGCGCGAATCTTATGCCCACCCCCCGATGACGCGGATGACCAACACATATATGCTTGGCGGCGACAACGCGCCTGCCGATATTTTGGCGGATTTGAAAGACGGGATTTATGCGGTTGGCTTTGGCGGCGGGCAGGTTGACATCACCAATGGCAAATTCGTTTTTTCCTGCACCGAGGCCTATCGCGTGCAAAACGGCCAGATCGGGGCGCCTGTCAAAGGGGCTACGCTCATCGGAGATGGGGCCACTGCGCTGAAGCAAATCCGCGCGATTGGCAATGATATGGCCCTAGATCCGGGCATGGGGAATTGCGGCAAAGCGGGGCAATGGGTGCCTGTGGGGGTCGGTCAACCTACATTAATGATTGGCGGTCTGACAGTCGGCGGTTCGGCCTGATCCTGCATTAACGCCTTCTCAACCAAGCTGCGTCTAGGGTTGCGGCATGACAGATCATGCCGCCCCTTCTGCCCCTCTCCCTGCCCCGTCCGATGACACGGCCGAACGCCTGGCGCGGCTGCGGTTGATCCGCTCGCCAAAAGTTGGGCCTGTGACCTATCGGCGATTGATTGCCGAATATGGATCGGGGGCCGATGCCTTGGCGGCCCTGCCACAGATTGCGGCCAAGGCGGGTGTGTCAGGCTATGCGGTCTATTCCAAATCTGCGGCACAGGCCGAAATTCGCGCGGCGCAAAGCTGTGCGGCCCGCGCCCTGTTTTTGGGTGAGGCGGCCTACCTGCAACCCTTGCCGCACTGTCCGATGCCCCGCCTTTTCTGTGGGCCATTGGCGATCTTGACCTGCTCACCCGCCCCATTGTTGGCATGGTCGGCACGCGCAATGCGTCAGCCCTTGGGTTGCGGACGGCGCGCGCTGTGGCACGCGACTTGGGCCAAGCGGGGATTGTGACCGCCTCAGGCCTTGCCCGCGGCATTGATACAGCCGTGCATCAAGCAAGCCTCAGCACAGGCACGGTCGCGGTCATGGCAGGCGGGGTGGATGTGATCTATCCGCCCGAAAACGCCGAACTTGCCGCGCAAATCGGTTTGCGTCTGTCTGAGATGCCGATGGGCCGCGCGCCCCAAGAGCGCCATTTCCCAAGGCGCAATCGCATCATTTCAGGGCTGTCGCGCGGTATTCTGGTGATTGAGGCCGCATTAAGATCAGGGTCGATGATCACCGCGCGCATGGCTGCTGAACAGGGGCGCGAGGTGATGGCCGTGCCGGGGCATCCGCTCGACACTCGCGCATCGGGGTGTAATTTTTTGCTGCGCGAAGGGGCGCATCTCATCCGCGAGGCGCGCGATGTCCTCGTAGCGCTTGATCTGGAGGGGGCTTTTGCCCGCGCCCCTGCCAGCGCAGAGCCGCCCGACCCTACAACAGCGCGCGTTAGCGCCCTGTCCAGCGCCGATCTCGCTCGCCATTTGACCGAGTTGGAGCTTGCAGGTGAGATCACCCGCAGCGCAGGCGGCATGGTGGCGCGCAGTGATCATTGCGCCGCAGACCCTGCCGCACAGAGGCACCAAACCGCTGCCTAGATGCCACAAAAATAGGGTGATTGTGACAGGGGTGCATTGACAAACCCTGCACAAGACCAAATGTTGCGCGACCTAAGACCGATTACATTTCCATAAAAAGTTAGGTTGCCACTCATGCCCGTTGTCGTTGTCGAATCGCCCGCCAAGGCCAAGACGATCAATAAATATCTGGGCGCGAATTATACGGTTTTGGCCTCTTACGGCCATGTGCGCGACCTGCCCCCCAAGGATGGCTCAGTCGATCCTGACGCGGGGTTTGAGATGAAATGGGAGGTCGCTACAGACAGCAAAAAGCACATCAAGGCGATTGTGGATGCGCTGAAATCTGACCCCGATTTGATCCTTGCCACCGACCCTGACCGCGAGGGTGAAGCGATTTCTTGGCACTTGCTTGAGGCGCTGACGCAGAAAAAGGCACTTAAGAAAGACACGCCCGTGCGCCGCGTTGTGTTCAACGCAATCACGAAAACCGCCGTGACCCAAGCGATGGAAGCCCCGCGCGAGGTCGATATGGAATTGGTCGATGCCTATTTGGCACGGCGAGCGTTGGATTATTTGGTGGGGTTCACCCTCAGCCCTGTTTTGTGGCGCAAATTGCCCGGATCAAAATCAGCAGGCCGTGTGCAATCCGTCTGCCTGCGTCTGATCGTGGAGCGCGAAATGGAAATCGAAGCCTTCCGCGCCCAAGAATATTGGTCAGTGCGCGCGGGCCTTGTGACACCGCGTGGACAATCCTTTGAGGCGCGTTTGACCCATTTTGGTGGCAAGAAGTTGGATAAATTCGACTTGGCCACGCAATCCTCGACCCAGATGGCGGTCAGTGCGGTGGCAAGTCGTGCGCTCACTGTGGCCAGTGTCGAGGCGAAACCCGCCACCCGCAATCCAAGCCCGCCCTTTATGACCTCAACCCTGCAACAAGAGGCCAGCCGCAAATTTGGCATGGGCGCGCGCCAAACCATGAGCGCGGCTCAGCGCCTTTATGAGGCGGGGCATATCACCTATATGCGAACAGACGGGATCGATATGGCCCCCGAGGCGGTGATGTCCGCCCGCGACACAATCCGCGCGCGATTTGGCGAAGACTTCCTGCCAAAATCGCCGCGGATGTATAAGAACAAGGCCAAAAACGCCCAAGAGGCGCATGAATGTATCCGCCCCACCGATATGTCCATGGGGCCAGAAAAGCTGCGCATCACGGATGCGGATCAGAAAAAACTCTATGAACTGATCTGGAAACGCACCATCGCAAGCCAGATGGAGGCCGCCCGCCTTGAACGCACCACGGTTGATATTTCCTCAAACGATGAGAATGTCGTGCTGCGCGCAAGCGGTCAGGTGATCCAGTTTGAGGGTTTCCTCAAGGTTTATGTAGAAGGGCGCGATGACAGCGATGAGGAAGACGCAAATCGCCTGCCCAATATGGCGGTTGGCGACAAGCTTGGCTTTGATCAAAGCAGTTTGATGGGTGATTTCACCAAGGCCTTGGACGGGGCCACAGCCAGCGAAAGCGGCGGCTTGCGCCTCTCGGAAGGGGGCATCATCGACAATTCAGGCGCAGTATTTGGACAGCGCCACTTCACCCAACCGCCCCCCCGCTACACCGAGGCCACTTTGGTCAAGCGCATGGAAGAATTGGGCATTGGCCGCCCGTCCACCTATGCCTCGATCGTCACCACAATCCAAGATCGCGGCTATGTGCTGAAAGATAAGGGGCGCCTGATCCCCGAGGATAAGGGGCGCTTGGTCACAATATTCCTCAGCAATTATTTCCAGAAATATGTGGGCTATGATTTCACTGCGGATTTGGAAAACCAACTGGATGAGGTCAGTGCAGGTGCGCGCAATTGGCGCGATTTGCTGACCCGTTTCTGGCGCGATTTCAAAGCGGCGGTCGATGAAACCGCCGAGCTGCGGATCACCGATGTTTTGGAAAAAATCAACGAGGTGTTGGAACCGCACCTCTTCCCACAGCGCCCCGATGGTGGTGATCCACGCCAATGTCAGGCTTGTGGTGAAGGGCGTCTATCCTTGCGCACAGCGCGCTCTGGTGGGGCGTTTATCGGCTGCTCCAATTACCCTGAATGTCGCTATACCCGCCCCCTCGCCCCCAATGGCGAGGAAAGCGAGGGCGATAAAATGCTGGGGGTTGAACCCGAAAGCGGACAGGCCGTGTGGCTGAAAGCAGGGCGGTTTGGCCCTTATGTTCAATTGGGCGAAGCGACTGAAGACAGCCCCAAACCCCCGCGCGCCTCACTGCCCAAAACATGGCCCCCTGCGGGCATGGATTTGGAGAAAGGACTGCGTCTCTTGTCATTGCCCCGCGCGATTGGTGCGCATCCTGAGGATGGCGTTTTGGTCGAGGCGGGCATTGGCCGTTACGGGCCTTATGTCAAGCATGGCAGCCTTTACGCCAACCTGCCCGACGTGGATGAGGTGTTCGAGATCGGCATGAACCGCGCGGTTGAGGTTTTGGCCGCCAAGGCCGCTTCGCGCGGTGCAGGCCGTGGGGCCACGGTCGCCCCTCTCAAAGAGTTGGGCGAGCATCCTGATGGCGGGGCGGTTCAGGTGATGAATGGCCGCTATGGGCCTTATGTGAAATGGGCCAAAATCAATGCGACCCTGCCCAAGGGCACCGAACCCGAAGCCGTCACGATGGAGGAGGCCTTGGCGCTGATCGCGGCCAAGGCCGCCAAAGGCGGAAAAACCTCGCGCAAGGCTGCGGCGAAAAATTCATGACGGACGCCCCCTATCAGCCCCCGCATTGGCCACAATTGGCGGAATTTTTGCGCCTGCGCAGATCTACCCCTGCGCAGCTGCTCAATGCCCCCGCCCCTGAGGGGGCGGTGTTGGAAGATATCCTCACATCCGCCATGCGGGTGCCAGATCACGGAAAATTGGCCCCGTGGCGCTTTGTTGTTCATGGGCCAGAAAGCCGCGCGGGCTTAGCCGCGCTCACCCGCGAATTGGGCCATGGCGCAGGCCGCGTGCCCGAAAAGGTCGAAAAATCCGCCACGGCATTTGACCAGTCCCCTCTTGTGGTCGCGGTTCTGTCTCACCCCGTTGCGCATGACGCGATCCCCCTGTTGGAACAGCAGTTGTCGGCAGGTGCGGTTTGTCTTGAAATGATGCATGCCGCGATGGCCCACGGCTTTGGCGCAAATTGGCTGAGCGGATGGATGGCCTTTGATCCCGAATTTTTATCCCGTGCCTATGGCATTACGGCGCCGCAATTCGTGGCAGGGTTCATCCATCTTGGAACGCCAAGCGCCAAGGCCCCAGAACGCCCCCGCCCCGAGATGGGCGATATCGTCACATATCGCGATTAGGGCGTGACCTTGCCCTTGCGCCATGATGGGGCCTGCCCCACCTAAGCACAGACCTGCCCCAAAAGGAGCCATCTCAACATGGCCGCATTACTTGCTGATTTCCTAAAATCCGTTTTGCAATTCCGCGACAGGCGCTTTTTGCGCGTTTTGTTGATCGGCGTGGCGTTGACCATTGCTTTGCTGGTTGCGATCTCAGCGGCGGTTCTGATCTTTTTGGGATGGCTATTGCCTGATGCAATCACCCTACCTTGGATTGGCACAATCAGTTTCTTTGGGGCGGCACTCTCATGGGCGGCCGTGCCATTTTTGATCTTGCTGTCATCGGTGATGATGGTGCCTGTGGCATCGGCTTTTACGGGGTTGTTCTTAGACGAAATCGCAGACGCGGTTGAAGCAGAACATTATCCCCAGTTGCCGCCCGCCCGCCATGTGAAATTGGCCGAAGCCATCGGTGACAGCCTACGATTTTTGGGCGTGATCCTATTGGCCAACACATTGGCCTTGGTTCTTTATTTCACGCCCTTCGCCCCCTTTGTGTTCTGGGGGTTGAACGGGTTTCTCTTGGGGCGTGAATATTCGCAGATGGTGGCACAGCGCCGCCTCGATCGCGTATCGGCGATTGAATTTCGGCGCAAAAATCGCCTGACATTTTTTGCAGGCGGGGTCATGATGGCACTCCCCTTAAGCGTACCAATCTTGAACCTCATCGTGCCCATCTTGGGGGCTGCGACCTTTACCCATATGGCCCATCGGGTGGGCCTGACGGGGGCACGTCAATAAGTGCTGTCGCCCATGCCAAAGAGGGCAAAGAGATTAATATCTTCGATAGAGACACGACCCGATAAAATGATCCCCGCGATCACGGCCCAGATCAGCGTGGCAATGGCTGTGTTGATCAACAGGTTGCGGCGCAGATTAAAGCTTGAGGCGGGGGCAGATTGCGATGTGCCGCGCGCAGCCTCGCCCTCATCCCCTTGGGTGCGCACGAAAAACGGCAATGTCAGAAACAGCGACATGAACCATACAATGGCATAAACCACGAGGCCTGTGACAATACCCATTAGACCTGCTCCAATTCGACCAAGGTGCCTGTGAAATCTTTGGGGTGGAGGAATAACACGGGCTTGCCATGTGCCCCAATTTTCGGCTCCCCCTTGCCCAAAACGCGCGCGCCACTTTCCTGAAGCCTATCGCGCGCCGCCAAAATGTCTTCGACCTCGTAGCAAATATGGTGAATGCCGCCCGAGGGGTTTTTCTCAAGAAAGCCCGTGATGGGGGAATTTTCGCCCAAAGGATAGAGCAACTCGATCTTGGTATTGGGCAATTCGATGAAGACTACCGTCACCCCGTGATCAGGTTCGTCCTGCGGCGCGCCAACTTTTGCGCCGAGCGTATCACGATATTGCGCTGACGCGGCCTCGAGATCAGGCACAGCAATGGCCACATGGTTCAATCTACCGATCATTTTCATCTCCTTCGGTCACTCGCCCCACGATATGCCTGCGCAAAATCCTGTGGGCAAGAGGCGTGTGGTCGCGCCCTGTTTACCCTTCGGTAACCGCGACAGGCTGTAATCGGGGAAGGGAATCACAAATTCGAGGTGCCTGAAATGGATGAGTTCAAATTGCCGCCAACCCGTCAGGCGAAAATGCAGGCGCTAAATCCGCTGATGGGGCTGACCATTTTAATCGTTGAGGATAGCCGATACGCCTCGGAATCGCTGCGATTGCTGAGCCTGCGTTCGGGCGCGCGGATAAGGCGCGCCGATTGCCTGTCCTCCGCGCGGCGTCACCTGCAGGTCTATCGCCCCAGCGTGGCCATTATCGACCTCGGTCTACCAGATGGGTCTGGCTTGGATTTGATCCAAGATTTGGCCATGGCAAGCCCCCGCTTGCCCGTGATCTTGGCTTGTTCCGCCGCTGACCCCCATGACAGCGCCGCCGAGGCAAAGGCCGCAGGTGCCGATGGTTTTTTGACCAAACCCATCGAAACCCTAGCGCATTTCCAAAAAACAATCTTGCGCCATTTGCCCCGCGATTTGGCCCCTAAAACCCCCCATGCTGTGGCAGGCGACACCGTGATCCCTAACCCTATTGCCTATCGCGAGGATTTGACCCATGCGATTGATCTCTTGGATCAGCCAGACCCACACCTGCCCTATCTGCACCCCTTCTTGATGGGCATCGCGCAGGAGGCTGGCGATCGTGAATTGGCCGAAGCCGCGCGCGGTCTGATGCGTGACACCCGCGCGGCGCTGCGCCATGCGCTAACACAAAAAATCGCGGAAATCAGCCCACGACTATGAGCCAAGCGCGGGGTCGCGCGCCACCCGCACCAATCCCGTCAGGTCAGAAAGACGTTCGATCTGGCGCCCTGTCGCATCGAAATTCTGCGGTAAAAGCCATGCGATAAAGGCCTCTTTCAGCGCGGGATATTCCGCATCAATGGCGGCAAACCATGCGGTGTCACGATTTTTGCCTTTGACGATATTGTCTTGGCGAAACACCCCTTCGTAACTCAGCCCCAAACGCTGCGCCGCGCGGCGCGAGGGCAGGTTGCGCGCATCGCATTTCCACTCAAAACGCCGATACCCCGCCTCAAAGGCCCATGACATCATCATAAAAAATGCTTCGGTCGCGGCGGGGCTTTTTTGCAAGGCGGGGCCAAGGCATATATGCCCCAATTCAATCGATCCTTTCTCAGGCGCGATACGCAAATAAGAGACCACGCCCATCACCTGCCCCCGCGCCATGTCGCGGATTGCGTAAAACACAGGATCTTCGCCCACCTCAAAGCCGCGCAAAAAGCGATGATAGGCGGCGGCAGAAATGAAAGGGCCATAGGGCAGAAACTGCCACAAATCTTCCGCGCCGTCATAGGCCCGAAACAGCTCATCCGCGTGTAAATGCGCCCTGAGCCGTTCAAGCCGCGCATAGCGCCCTTGCCGGTGTTGGAATTCGGGCCGCGCGGGCGGCACATATTTTGACAAATCCTGCATCGTAACCCCCATCAAAACGCGTAAAGGCCCCCGCCCATCAGGGCAGAGGCCGCAAAAATTGGCAAGGGTGAAACGGGATCAGTCGCGCGGCAAAACCCGCAGACCCAATTCCATCAGCTGATCTGGCATCGGCTCGGAGGGTGCATTCATCATCACATCTTCCGCGCGTTGGTTCATCGGGAAGAGGATCACCTCGCGGATATTCGCCGTTTCCGCCAAGAGCATCACGATGCGGTCAATCCCCGCCGCACAGCCGCCATGAGGCGGCGCGCCGAATTGGAACGCATTGACCATACCACCAAAACGGCGGCGGACTTCGTCCTCACCATAACCTGCAAGTTCAAACGCCTTGAACATGATCTCAAGCTTGTGGTTTCGGATCGCACCCGACACCAATTCATAGCCGTTACAGGCCAGGTCATATTGATATCCCAAGACCTCAAGCGGGTCACCCGCAAGTGCGTCAATCCCGCCTTGGGGCATCGAGAACGGGTTATGGCTGAAATCAATTTTGCCCGTTTCCTCGTCCTTTTCATACATCGGGAAATCCACGATCCATGCAAAGGCGAAGCGGTTCTCATCAATCAGCCCCAATTCGCGGCCCACTTCGGTGCGCGCGCGCCCTGCAACGGCCTCGAAATCCGCGGGCTTGCCTGCCATAAAGAACACCGCATCACCGACACTAAGACCCAATTGCGTGCGGATGGCTTCGGTCCGTTCAGGGCCAATGTTTTTGGCCAAGGGGCCTGCGGCCTCCATCGTGCCATCCTCGCCTTCGCGCCAGAACATATAGCCCATTCCAGGCAGGCCTTGACCTTGCGCCCATGAATTCATGCGGTCACAGAATTTACGGCTGCCGCCTGTGGGGGCAGGAATGGCGCGCACTTCGGTGCCGTCCTGCTCAAGGATTTTTGCGAAAATTGCAAAGCCCGAGTCTTTGAAATGCTCGCTCACAACTTCCATTTTGATCGGGTTGCGCAGGTCTGGCTTATCGGTGCCGTACCACAGCGCGGCATCTTTATAGGAAATCAGCGGCCAGTCTTGATCGACCTTCTTGCCGCCACCAAATTCCTCAAACAGGCCTTTGAGCACGGGTTGGATCGTATCAAACACATCTTGCTGTGTCACAAAGCTCATTTCCATATCGAGCTGATAGAAATCAGTCGGCGAGCGATCCGCGCGCGGGTCTTCATCGCGGAAACAAGGGGCGATTTGGAAATATTTATCAAAGCCCGACACCATCAACAGCTGCTTAAACTGCTGCGGTGCCTGTGGCAGCGCGTAAAACTTGCCAGGATGCAGACGCGAAGGCACAAGGAAATCGCGGGCGCCCTCAGGGCTAGAGGCCGTGATAATTGGGGTCTGGAATTCGCGAAAGCCTTTGTCCCACATCCGCTTGCGAATTGAGGCCACAACATCAGAACGCAAGGTCATATTTTTTTGCATCACCTCGCGGCGCAAATCGAGATAGCGATAGCGCAGGCGGGTTTCCTCAGGATATTCCTGATCGCCAAAGACCGTCAGGGGCAATTCATTCGCCGCACCCAGAACCTCGAGATCCCGAATAAAAACTTCGATTTCGCCTGTAGGAATTTTTGGGTTCACGAGGCTGGCATCACGGGCCTTCACCTCGCCATCAATGCGGATACACCATTCCGCACGCAGTTTTTCAACCTCGGCAAACACAGCGCTGTCGGGATCACAGAGCACTTGTGTCATCCCATAATGGTCGCGTAGGTCAATGAACAAAACCCCACCATGATCGCGCACCCGATGAATCCAGCCCGAGAGGCGGATCGTTTGACCGACATTTTCCTTAGTCAAGTCTGCGCAGGTATGGCTGCGGAAAGCGTGCATCACGAAATATCCCATATATTGGCCTTGTTTTTGGCCTGTCATCTCTGTGCCGCCGATACACATTGAGCGGGGCGCGAAGTCAACCCCAAGCAGCGAAAAGCCCGCGACTGCACAGCGCGGGCTTTGGTGTCATTTTGAGGCCTGTTAGGTCAAATTTGTTTTTCTGGCATCTGCACAACCAGACCATCAAGCGCATCTGTCACCTTCAACTGGCAGGTCAGGCGCGAACGCCCCTCGTCTGGTTTATAGGCGAATTCCAGCATGTCCTGTTCCATCGCGTCCATGCTTGGCAGTTTTGCTGCCCAATCAGGATGCACATAAACATGGCATGTTGAACAGGCGCAGGCGCCGCCGCAATCAGCCTCAATGCCAGGAATGCCATTGTCGCGCGCGCCTTCCATCACGGTCAGCCCGTTTGGCACATCAACGACGTGCTCGGTTCCGTTATGTTCGATATAGGTGATCTTAGCCATAAACGCGCACTTTCTTGCTGTTAACCTCGGATCCTGCCTAGGTAGCGTTCCCTGATGCCACTTTCTAGCCCCGAAATTTATGTCATGCAGGCGCACTTGCATCTCAAGGCAAGTGTTCTATTTTTGTTCTCAAATAGGATATCTGCCATGGAACCCGATCTCGCCCCACGCTTTTGGCCCAAACCGCCCGATTGCCTGCCCCATCATTTGCTGCATCTGCCCCCTGAGGGGGCGCAGGTTGCGGTGGCGGGCTTGGTGGTGCTGCGCCAAAGACCAGGCACGGCCAAAGGTGTGATTTTCATCACCTTGGAAGATGAGTTTGGCGCCTGCAATGTGATCATCTGGCAGAAAATATATCAGCAATTTCGCCGTGCGGTCATCGCAGCGCGGCTAGTGCGCGTGACGGGGCGGCTGCAACGGCAGGCGGGCATCACCCATATCATCGCCGAGCAGATCGAAGATATATCGCCACTACTGGACGAGATTGTTTTGCATCACACCGCCACCTAGAGCGCCTAAGCTTGCGCGAAGCCATTCAAAGCGGTTTGCCTATTATTGCGGAGAAATAAGAATGACCTTGCAGCATGGTTGGGTGACATTTGGATTCTCGGGCTGTGCCATGAGCAAACCTTTCCAGATTGAGCCGACACCTCGTGTTCAAAATGCACCACATATTGCAAAAGGAACACGCAGATCAGGCCAAACGGGTACCCGCGCTAGAAATCGGTTGGCGCGCCGCCCTCCTCCTTGCGCTTGGCGACAAACGTGTCCAATCCCTCGCGAATTGCAGGATCAATCGGCGGATCTTTTGCTTCGGCCAAGATTGCCTTGTAAATCCCATGCGCGCGCTCGGCGCTCCAAACGGCCCCATCTTTTTCCCAAGCCTCAAAATTGCGCCAATCAGAATGAAACGGCTGATAAAAGGCAGTGCTATAGCGGGCTTGGGTATGTGAAGTGCCAAAATAGTGGCCACCAGCCCCAACATCTCGCATCGCATCAAAGGCAAGTTCGTCATCACTGGTCTGGGTCAAAACGGGGTCAAAATAGCGTTGGAATTGTTGCAGCAATTCGCAATCCATCACGAATTTCTCGGGGCTTGCAATCAGCCCACCTTCCAGCCAACCCGCGGCATGATAGACCATATTTGTGCCAGATTGCACCGCCGCCCAAAGGCTTTGTAGAGTTTCGGCTTGTGCCTGCCCATCGGGCACATTGGCGGCGCAAACCCCGCTGGAGCGCAGAGGCAGCCCATAAAAGCGAGCCATCTGCCCTGTCATCTGGGTGGCACGAATATATTCAGGTGTACCAAAGGCAGGCGCACCTGATTTCATATCGACATTTGAGGTGAACGTGCCAATCACCACAGGCGCGTGCGGCGCGATATATTGCAACAAGGCAATCGCCCCCAAAGCCTCGGCGATGGACAAGGACACAGCCCCCGCAAGGGTCACAGGCGCCATCGCCCCCGCCAAGGTGAAGGGTGTAACCACCACAGGCTGCCCGCGCCGCGCCATACGCATCGCCCCGTCCAACATTGGATAGTCATGTTTCAGCGGGCTGACCGAGTTGATATTGGTGTAAAACCGCGGTGTCTCCTCGAATTCCTCATGGCTTAGGCCTGCGGCGATCCGCACCATCTCCATAGCGTCTTCGACCCGCTCTTTGCCAAGGCAGTATGTGTGCACGACCTTGTCAGTCGCGATGAGCTTTTCATGCAAGCAATCCAAATGGCGGATTGAAGGATGAATATCTATCGGCTCAACGGGGTAGCCACCTGCAAAGTGGATACAGTTAAAATATTGCGTCAATTTGATGAATTCGCGAAATGTCTCAAAATCGCCCGCCCGTTTGCCGCGTGCCATATCCCATGCATTGGGGGGGGAGGACACATTGCCAAAGAGAATATGCCCCTCGCCAATGGTCAGCTGACGCGCAGGGTTTCGCGGCGTCACTGTAAAGCTTTGAGGCGCACGCGCGACCATCTCGGTCACAAAATCATGATCAAAAAAGATCGTCTCGCCCTCTTGGCGACAGCCCGCTTGCACCAATATTTGCCGCGCCTCAGGGTGCAGCATCTCAAGCCCGAGCTCGGACAGAATCCGCATAGCGTTGTTGTGGATGGCCAAGACACCCTCAGGCGGCAAGGGTTCGGTTGGTTGATCTATGTTTTGCGGAATACGCCACGGCATTTGCGCAATCGCATGTTGGCTGACACCTTGATGCTTGGCGCGCGCGCCCCCGGAACGGCGGCGTTTTGGATCAACTGTGGTTTCGGTCATAGGATCAGGTCTTACAAAAAGGGAGATCAAAGCCCCTTTAGACTGCCCGCGCGCGGGCGAGAAAAACCCGACAAATTCCGACCAAACCCCCCGCCATTTTGACGCGAATAGACAAACGCAGCTTCAATGCCCCAGCCAAGCGGGAAGATGGCCAATGTCTGGCAACACGGCGTCAGCATGCGGCATGAGCGCGCCATGAACGGCAAGGCCCGTGAGAACGCCCACTGTCGCCATCCCAGCGGCGCGGCCCGCCCGTAGATCATGCAGGCTATCGCCCACCATCACAGCGCGAGCAGGCGCAACACCACAGGCCTGTGCGATATGGGCGCACATGGCAGGGTCAGGTTTTGCACCATGCCCACTGTCGCACCCGATGACTTCGGCAAAATAGGGGCGGATCTCATGTGCCGCCAAATGGGCCTCGGCCTCGTCCTTTTGCCCGTTGGTCGCCACTGCCAAAAGATAGCCCGCCTTCTGCAAACCCGTAAGCAGCGGCGCCAACGGGGCCGCCTCGACCATGACAGCAGATTGTGCAAGCTGATGCAGCAGTGCTGCGATCTGCTGCGGGGTAAAATCGGCTCCGAAAAGCGGGGCCAGGTGGTGAGCAGTCTCATCAAGCGTGCCCGCAATAGCTATACTATCGGGCAAAAAAACGCCCCGATCGGGATCAAAGGACAAGCGATCAGCGAGGGTGCGAAATAATGTTTCATCGCCGTCCGCTAACGCCAATAGAGCCGATTTCGCCCAATTGTTCCAAGATCTAGAAAAGTCAAAGAGTGTTCCGTCTTTGTCAAAAATTAGCAATTTAAAGTAATTTTGTTGCATATTTTTATAACCCTCAAGGACGACGATAAACTTATGTCCAATGGGTAGCAGAGCGCCCAAGCATCACCTGCCGCAAGGTAACAAATTCATCTGGCGTAAGGCCAATTGCCTCCGCAGCATCAACCACCCAAGCATCGTCTTGCGAGATAAATTCAACCACGGCGGATAAGAACCCGTGATCACCTTTGGCGATAGCGGCCCGCATATCTTCGACCGACAGGCCAGATGCGCCCAAGAACTGCCCCGTCAGCGCGTCATCGGACGAAAGCCACACGAGGGCTGCAATCGCCTTTTCCTGTGCGATTTTTTTCTTCATTCCAAGCATTCCGGGCGTATCTAGAGACATTATTAGCCATTCCTCTTGTATGACTTCAGATGTCAATTCGGCCATGCAGAGCTTAAGGCAATACCGTATGCCACATTTTAGGGGATGAGCACGAAGACTGTCAGCAACTCCACAAAGATAGAGGTTAAAAGCGCGATGATACTGTGATCTTACACGATGGTCGAAATCGCACAAGCCTTGCCAAACCCGCCTGAGACATCAGGGGGCATGCGCGATCACCTCATCGCGCAGAATCTCGGCGAGAAGATCCACATCTTCGGGCGCAAAGGTCAAAGGCAGCCTTAAGTCAATCAACCCCGCCAAAATGTGATCCGTTTTGGGCAGGGTTTGCGCAGGTGCATAGCGCCAACTGTCATAGCGCGAGGTAAAGGCAACAGGTTCTGCCGCGCCGAACCATTTCAGTTCAACACCCCGCCGCGCGGCCGCTTGGACAAATGCCGTGATTTTATCGGGCGACCAATCGGGCAAAAGGAATTGAAACGAGGATCCAACGTAATCCTCGCGCGGATCGCGCTCGGTCAAGCGCAGATGGGGCAGATTGGCAAGCCCCGCCTCCATCCGCTCGTAAAGCTCGCGCCAACGTGCCACTTGGCGCGGCAAACCGGCCAATTGCGGGCGCAGGATGGCGGCGCGCAAATTATCCATCCGCCCCGAAACATTGGGCGTCTCAAAACGCGCTTGGGCAAAAGCCTCAGGCGGGGGGGCGGCGCGGTGGCGCGCGTAAAGCATGTAACTGCCCGACAGCAGAATGGCCCGCGCCATCACATCGGCATCATCACTGGTAAGGAAACCACCTTCGCCTGAGTTGATATGTTTATAGGTCTGGGTGGAATAGCAGGCGATTTTGCCATGCCGCCCTGAGGCCAGACCATTCCATGCGGCCCCCATGGTATGGGCGCAATCCTCAATCACGGTGATGCTCGCCGCATCGCATATTGCCATGAGGCGGCCCATATCGCAGATATGCCCGCGCATGTGCGACAACAGCAACACTCGCGCACCGCTAGCTTGGGCTTTGGTGTTCAAATCTTCAAGATCAATGGTTAAGTTTTCGGTCACCTCGACAAAGACAGGCACAGCGCCCACCGAGGCGATGGCACCCGGTACAGGCGCAAGCGTAAATCCGTTTGAGAGAACCAAATCCCCCTGCCCCACGCCAATTGCACGAAAGGCCGCCCCCATTGCATAGCCACCCGATGCCACGGCAAGCGCATATTTCGCCCCTGTCATCGCCGCGAATTCCTCCTCCAAAAGGGCGGCTTCGGCAATCTCATCAGGGGCGGTGTTATAGCGGTGCAACCTGCCCGTTCGCAAAACCCGATTGGCAGCCTCAATCGCCGCCGCTGGGATTGGCTCTTGTTGGGTGAAAGACCGGGTGAAAATGGGTTTGTCGCTCATAGCGCACAGGTTAGGGTTCTCGCGCGGCAGGTCAATTGAATTCACGCCGATAAGACCCGCTCAATCAGCGCAGGCAGATCGCTGTAATGATCCAAAATCGCCTCAGGGCTGAGCCGTGCAATATCGCCCCCCTCTGGCCCGAAGCCCACGAGAATAGAAGGCACCCCTGCCGCGCGCGCCGTTTCGCGGTCAGTGACTGTATCCCCGATCAAACAGGATTGCGGAAAATCGCGCACATCCGCCCCCAAATCCACGCCAAAGCGCCGCTTGGCCGCACGGCGCAGCGTTTCATGATAAGGGGCCACATCTGGCTTTCGTGTGGGCAATGTATCGGCCCCGACCAAAGCATCAAAAAGATCAGAAACACCCAATTTCGCGACCAAATCCACGGCCAGCGCCTCGGGCTTATTGGTGCAAATCGCCGTTGCATAGCCTGCGACACGCAACGCCTGCACCGCCTGAACTGCGCCCTCATAGAGCCTTGTATGCGTGTCAATCGCGGCCCCATAGGCCGCAAGCAGACGGGGATAGCCCGCCTCGATGAAGGCCTCCTCCTGTGGCAGGTCAGACCCACCCTGCGCCGCAAGCCGCGCATAGGAAAGCTTCAACATCGCCCGCCCGCCCCGAAAGGCACAAAGCGCGTCTTTTGGATGAGACAACATCGGGGGCCATCCCGCCTCTGCCACCGCTTGATTGGCCGCAGCAAGAAGATCGGCGCTGGTATCGGCCAAAGTGCCATCCAAATCGAAAACGATAATATGCGCTCCCATTCCGTCCTCTTGCCTGAGATGTGCCCCGCTTATGACCTAAAGGCGGATTTTCGCCAAGGGCCGATGGCACATCGTAACAAATCGAAAGAGGAAGTGACCACCTGCGGGCTTTGCAGATCAAGTGAAGAAGGTTAAGAGAACACCAAACAGGCATAAATCCCAAAAGGCACCCTCATGAGCACACGCCCCGTTGCCCTGATCATTCTGGCCGCAGGCCAAGGGACGCGGATGAATTCCGACCTGCCCAAGGTGCTGCATCCTTTGGGCGGCGTTCCGATGATTGAACACAGCCTTGCCAGCGGCCTCAGCCTTGAGCCTGCGCGGGTTGTGGTGATCACAGGTCATGGCGCGGATCAAGTTGAGGCGGCCTTGGCCGACCACCCTGTGATCTGCATTCGCCAAAATGAACAATTGGGCACAGGTCATGCCGTGGCGCAGGCCCGCGCCGCTTTGGCGGATTTCGCGGGCGATGCGGTGGTGTTGTTCGGCGATACGCCTTTTGTCAGCGAGGACAGCCTGACCAAATTGATCGCGGCCCGCGCTGATCATGATGTGGTCGTTTTGGGATTTGAGGCAGACACCCCTGCGCGCTATGGCCGCTTGGTGACCAAGGGCACGGCCTTGCATAAAATTGTCGAGGCCAAGGATGCGACCCCAGACGAGCTTGCTATAACCTTGTGTAATTCTGGCCTCATGGCCGCAGACGCCGCGCAATTATTCGACCTTTTGGAACAGGTCGATAACGCAAATGCAGCGGGCGAGTATTACCTGACAGATGTGCCTGCTTTGGCGCATAAGGCGGGCCTGAAAGCAGGCTATGTGACGTGCACAGAAGCGGAAACCTTGGGGATCAATAGCCGTGCGGAACTGGCGCGCGCCGAAGGGATTTTTCAAGCCACCCGCCGCGCCGAGATGCTAGACTTGGGCGTCACCATGCACGCGCCTGAGACAGTCTATTTTGCCCATGACACCTATATTGGCCGCGATGCGGTGATCGAGCCATATGTGGTCTTCGGCCCCAATGTGACTGTTGAGTCGGGCGCGCATATCCGCGCCTTCAGCCATCTTGAGGGCGCGCATGTCTCGCAAGGGGCGGTTGTGGGGCCTTATGCCCGCCTGCGCCCTGGTGCTGAAATCGACAATGGCGCGCGGATAGGTAATTTCGTTGAGGTAAAATCAGCGCAAATCCAAGAAGGGGCTAAGGTCAACCACCTGTCCTATATCGGGGATGCGACCATCGGCGAAGGGGCCAATATCGGCGCAGGAACCATCACCTGCAATTATGATGGCGTGTTCAAACATCACACCGAAGTGGGCGCGCGGGCCTTTATTGGGTCAAACACGATGCTTGTGGCCCCTGTTACCATTGGTGCGGATGCACTGACCGCATCAGGTTCGGTGATCACCGAAAACGTGCCAGAGGGGGCTTTGGCGGTGGCGCGTGGACGGCAAGAAAACAAAGCGGGGCTTGCCACACGCCTGCGTGCGCGGCTGCTGGCGCTGAAAGAAAAGACCAAAAAGGGGTAAGGGCTATGTGCGGGATCGTTGGCATTTTGGGCAGCCACGAGGTTGCGCCCACATTGGTTGAGGCGCTTAAACGTCTGGAATATCGCGGCTATGACAGCGCAGGCATTGCGACTGTGCAAAATGGTGCGCTTGATCGCCGCCGCGCGGTGGGTAAGCTTGTGAACCTGTCGGATGAATTGGTGCATCACCCTTTGGCAGGCAAGTCTGGTATCGGGCACACCCGTTGGGCCACGCATGGCGCGCCGACTGTAACCAATGCGCATCCGCATAAATCGGGGCAGGTTGCGGTGGTGCATAATGGCATTATCGAGAATTTCCGCGAATTACGCGCTGAATTAAAAGACCGCAATTTTGAAAGCGAAACCGATACGGAAACCGTCTCTCAGCTTTGCGCGCATTACCTTGCCCAAGGTCTAAGCCCTGCTGAGGCCGCACGAAAAACCTTGTCACGGCTTGAAGGCGCGTTTGCGCTTTGTTTCCTCTTTGAGGGCGAAGATGATCTGATGATCGCCGCGCGCAAAGGGTCGCCCTTGGCCATTGGTCATGGCGATGGTGAAACCTATGTAGGTTCGGATGCAATCGCGCTTGGCCCCCTCACCCATGAAATCACCTATCTTGAGGAGGGCGATTGCGCCATCCTGACCCGCAGCAGCATCAAGATTTTTGATGAGGCGGGCCACGCTGTCAGCCGCGCCAAAACCCGCATTGAACAAGGGGCCGCCGTAATCGACAAGGCGGGTTATAAGCATTTCATGGCGAAAGAAATCCATGAACAGCCCCAAACCATGAGCGAGGCCTTGGGGCGCTATGCCCCCAAAGGTGCGCCCGCCTTCCCCGAAGCCTTGGATTTCACCCAATTCGACCGCGTTGTGATGGTGGCCTGCGGGACAGGTTATTATTCCTGCCTGACCGCCAAATATTGGTTCGAACAGGTGGCAGGGATGCCTTGCGATGTCGATATGGCATCGGAATTCCGTTATCGTGAACCGCCCGTGGCGCCCCGCACCCTTGCGCTTTTCGTCAGTCAATCTGGCGAGACGGCTGACACATTGGCGGCCCTACGATATATGCGCGGACGCGCTGCCATGGTGGCAAGCCTTGTCAATGTTGGCACATCCTCCATCGCCCGCGAAAGCGATCTGGCCTTGGCCATTCTAGCAGGGGTCGAGGTCTCGGTAGCCTCAACCAAGGCCTATGTGAACCAATTGACCATCCTTGCGCTGATGGCGGTGCAGGCCGCGGCGCAGCGCGACGCGCTGTCCGCCCATGAGGTGCGGGATCACATCCAAAGTTTGGAAAAACTGCCTGATCAAATGCGCCAAGTTCTGACGATGGAGGGCGAGATTGCCGATCTAGCCGAAGGCTTGAGTGATGCAAAATCCGCGCTGTTTCTGGGCCGTGGCGTGATGTATTCCACAGCCCTTGAGGCAGCATTAAAATTAAAAGAAATCAGTTATATACACGCCGAAGCTTATGCGTCAGGTGAACTAAAACATGGCCCGATCGCCCTAATTGATCGCAGCCTGCCTGTGGTGGTATTCGCGCCGCATGATGCGCTGTTTGATAAAACCATATCAAACATGCAGGAGGTTATGGCGCGCCACGGCCAAGTGACACTAATCACCGATGAGATGGGGCGCAAAGCCGCCGCTGAAGGCACCGCTGCCACATTGGCCCTGCCCGCAACCACGCCGCTGAGCGCGCCCATCCTCTATGCCCTGCCGGCGCAGCTTTTGGCCTATCACAGCGCAATCGCCAAAGGCACCGATGTGGATCAACCGCGCAATTTGGCGAAATCGGTCACCGTGGAGTAGTTTCCAACGGACGACATTTTCTACAGGGTTTCTTATGTTTTACAGTGACTTTGAGGGCATCTCACCTTTGGTATTCACACTATTCTGATTACCAAGAATCACTGCACCATCTAATCAAGACAATGCATGATTCAGGCATAGGTTATCGTAGGATTGCCTACTGGTTGAATGAACATGGATACACCACACCAAGAGGACATGAGTTCAAAAATACTCATGTCTTTTCTATTTTGAAAAAGAAGAAGGTGAGGGATGAACGCCAGAATAAGCGTTATGAATTACAGATGGGTAAGTTATCAATGATTCTGTTGGACACAAGTCCAGAATAACTAAGCGGTTACCATCTAGGTTGAATTAAATGATTAACGCCAAACCTCAGTTTCCATTTCATACATTGTCCAATTAGTTTTTGTTGCAACTTTATCATAGAGAGAGCGGGCACGATAATTATCATCCCCCGTAATCCAGCGGATTTTTGCCCAGTTCTCTTTTTTGCCAATAGATTTCAATTCATCCAATAATAGTCTGGCGGCGTTACTACCTCTTTCTTGGGGTTTCACCACCAAATCATCCAGAAAACCCAAGTTTACACCCCTCAACGGACTTGGTATTGCTCTGAAGTGTGCTAGACCGATCAACTCGTTGTTGCTCTCTGCAACAATACCCGTCAATGGATGTTGAGTATCCATCAACCAATCCCAAGTCGTTGCAATGCCGTTATCAGTAAGTTCAGTCTGGTAATGATTAGCGTAATAACGATATACATCTAACCAAGAATTAAAATCAGACTTATCTAATTTACGAACGAATATCATGTTGTTAACCTTCAAAAACACCAGTGAATATCTAGCATATTGTTTATGTTTTTCTGATTTACAACGATTATTTCAGTATTGAAACTAATGTTAATATGGTTTTGGTATTTCAACCTCTGATGAGTTTGGGTGACCAGCGTCGCAACTTGCCTATAACTGTGACGGTGGAATAGCGCTTCCACTTGCGCCCGCTTGCGTTGGCGCGTAAAGCCTCGGCGCAACTTTATAAGTGGGAAGTGCTATGCCGCTTTTGGTCATGAAATTCGGGGGCACATCAGTGGCCACCCTTGATCGCATCCGCCGCGCCGCAAAACGTGTGGGGCGCGAGGTGGCCAATGGGTATGATTTGATCGTGATTGTCTCGGCCATGTCGGGCGAAACCAACAAACTTGTGGGATATGTGGGCGAAACCTCGCCGCTCTATGACGCGCGCGAATATGATGCGGTCGTCTCCTCGGGCGAGAATGTTACAGCCGGCCTGATGGCGCTGACCTTGCAAGAAATGGATATCCCCGCGCGGTCATGGCAAGGATGGCAGGTGCCCGTCAAAACCACCTCTGCCCATGCAAGCGCGCGGATTGAAGAAATCCCAACCGATAACATCATGGCCAAATTTGGCGAAGGGATGAAGGTTGCCGTGGTTGCGGGGTTCCAAGGCATCAGCACTGAAGGGCGTATCACAACATTGGGCCGTGGCGGGTCAGACACGACTGCCGTGGCCTTTGCCGCCGCTTTCGATGCCGAGCGCTGCGATATCTACACAGATGTTGACGGGGTCTACACGACCGACCCGCGCATCACCAACAAGGCTCGCAAACTTGAGAAAATCTCGTTTGAAGAGATGCTTGAGCTTGCAAGCCTCGGTGCGAAGGTTCTGCAAACGCGCTCGGTTGAACTGGCGATGCGCTATAAGGTGCGCTTACGGGTTTTGTCGAGTTTTGAAGAAATGGATGACAGCGCGGGCACATTGGTCTGTGACGAGGAGGAAATCGTGGAAAGCAAAGCTGTGGCGGGCGTGGCCTATTCGCGCGATGAAGCAAAAATGACCCTGACCGAGGTCGAAGATCGCCCGGGCATTGCAGCCGCTATTTTCGGCCCCCTCGCCGAGGCCGCGGTCAATGTAGACATGATCGTGCAAAATATCTCGGAAGAAGGCAAAACTGATATGACCTTCTCGCTGCCGATTGATCAGGTCAAACGCGCTGAAAAGGCCCTTGAAGAGGCGAAAGCCCGCAATGAAATCGGCTTTTCCGAATTGCTGATCGACAGCGATGTTTGCAAAGTGTCAATCGTAGGGATCGGGATGCGCAGCCATGCAGGCGTGGCCGCGAAGATGTTTGCAACTTTGCGCGATGAAGGCATCAATATCAAAGTCATCACCACATCCGAAATCAAAGTTTCGGTTCTTGTGGATCGCAAATATCTGGAATTGGCTGTGCAGGCCCTGCATGACGCCTTCGATCTAGATCGCGCAGCCTGATTTCACCTTAGGCTGATTTTACGCTGTTTGCTCGGGCCCTTCTTTTGGCGGCCTTGGTTTGTTGACTTTGTACCAGCCCCGCCACAGAGGCGTTTCTTACTGCTATTACGTACGCGCAAATTCGCTGGGCACGAACGACTAGTTTTTATAGAATGAGGCTAAACAATGCAGCCGCACGATTTTTGTTTAAGCAGGCGTTGCTGAACTCGACGGAAGTAGCAAAAAAGGCCCCACACTTATACATACGGAGAAGCCGTTTAATCTTTGTATCAATTAAAATCCCGACAAAATTTAAGCATGAATTTTTAAAATTATAAATTTTATCAAATGATTGCGGCGCGATCTTTAGGTAACTTCTGAAGGTAATGGTGCGGTCGAGAAGACTCGAACTTCCACGGGAGTTACCCCACAGCGACCTCAACGCTGCGCGTCTACCAATTCCGCCACGACCGCACTGTCTGACGCTTAATATGGCGCTGTCTAGACCAAGCAGGCGCCGTGCTCAAGGGTTAAAATTGTGGATTTTGGCCAAGCTGATTTTTCTGTTTAGTATGAAACGCCTACTTGCTATTAACACAAGGTTATGACTGAAAGGGGATGACCGTGCCTCTCGTCTCCCGCATACATCATTGCAAAGAAATTATTAAGTTAAAGAGCCTTAAATTGGTTGATTGGATAATATCAGATAAGCTGACCGATTATGAGGATGCACTTCGCGTTATGGAGGCTCGCATCGCAAAAATTTCTTCAGGGGATGCAGCCGAAGCGATTTGGCTGCTGGAGCATCCACCGATTTACACCGCAGGCACTTCGGCCAAGCCCGACGATTTAACTGACCCTGATCGCTTTCCTGTCTACGAGGCGCGCCGCGGGGGGCAATATACCTACCACGGCCCAGGTCAGCGGGTTATATACGTCATGCTAGATCTCAACAAACGCGGTCGTGATGTTCGCCGTTTTGTCGAAGATCTGGAAAATTGGGTGATTGACACGCTTGCAAGCTTTAACTTGCGCGGGGAAATTCGAGAGGGGCGCGTTGGAGTCTGGATTGCGCGGCCCGACAAAGCCGCCCTGCCCGATGGCAGCCCGCGTGAGGACAAAATTGCAGCCATCGGGATTCGCTTGCGCAAATGGGTGTCCTTTCATGGCATTTCGATCAATCACGATCCTGAACTGAGCCATTTTGAGGGAATCGTGCCTTGCGGGATCCGTGATCACGGCGTGACAAGCCTTGTGGATTTAGGCCTGCCCGTGAGCCTAGATGACCTTGATGTCGCTTTGCGCCAAGAATTTGAACGGCGCTTTGGGCCAACGCAGGACGCGGATCTGGCTGACCCAGCTAACCCCTAAAGATCATTGCAACCGCCCCCTTTTCCATTTTCGTAAGATTTTGGCGCGAAACTTGCTGATCTGGCATGAGGCAATTTTTCCCACCTGAAAGGCGTGATCGCAATTGATCGCACGCGCGAGGCGCACTAGAACGGGGGTCAGTGGAACGTCAAAGGGACAGGTGGCCAGACCCCTGCCCCTCATAATTATGAACAGGAGACAGACATGGCCGATGCAGCCATTTCTGGACATGATCACGAACGGCCGGGCTTCTTTACCCGCTGGTTCATGTCCACAAACCATAAAGATATCGGGATTCTCTACCTCATCACTGCAGGTTTGGTGGGTCTCGTATCGGTTGCTTTCACCGTTTACATGCGCCTCGAGTTGATGGAGCCTGGCGTTCAATACATGTGTGCCGAAGGCGCACGCGTCTTGAGCCAAGCTGCTGCGGGCGAATGTACCCCTGATGGGCATTTGTGGAACGTGTTGATCACGGGCCATGGCGTATTGATGATGTTCTTTGTCGTCATTCCTGCCCTGTTCGGTGGTTTTGGTAACTTCTTCATGCCGCTGATGATCGGCGCGCCTGATATGGCCTTCCCTCGCCTTAACAACTTGTCCTACTGGCTGTATGTTGCAGGCACATGTTTGGCCTTTTGCTCCGTATTTGTAGATGGTGGTGCCGGACCGGGTTGGACCTTTTATCCGCCCATATCATGGCAAGACGCCCCTACTAGTCGCGCTGTAGACTTCGCGATTTTCGCGGTTCATGTGTCTGGTGCAAGCTCCATCTTGGGCTCGATTAATATCATCACGACCTTCCTCAACATGCGTGCACCTGGCATGAGCCTGTTCAAAGTGCCTTTGTTTGCATGGTCGATCTTCGTGACAGCTTGGTTGCTGCTTTTGTCGCTACCCGTTTTGGCGGGTGCAATCACCATGCTTCTCACTGACCGTAATTTTGGCACAACTTTCTTTGACGTGGCAGGCGGCGGTGATCCACTGTTGTTCCAACACATCTTCTGGTTCTTCGGCCACCCCGAAGTTTACATCGTGGTCCTGCCCGCATTTGGTATTGTCAGCCATGTGATCTCGACCTTCTCGCGCAAGCCCGTCTTTGGCTATCTGCCGATGGTTTGGGCGTTGATCGCGATTGGCGGCTTGGGCTTTGTAGTGTGGGCACACCACATGTATACAACGGGCATGACGCTGAACCAGCAGGCCTATTTCATGGTCGCAACCATGGTTATTGCGGTGCCAACAGGCATCAAAATCTTCTCATGGATTGCAACGATGTGGCAAGGTTCGATAACCTTTGAAGCACCAATGCTGTTTGCGATTGGCTTCATCTTTCTCTTCACCGTTGGCGGTGTAACTGGGATTGTACTTAGCCAAGCCGGCGTTGACCGTGCCTATCACGACACCTACTATGTAGTAGCGCACTTCCACTACGTAATGAGCTTGGGTGCCGTATTCGGTATCTTCGCAGGCATCTATTACTGGATCGGCAAAATGTCAGGTCGCCAATACCCTGAATGGGCGGGCAAGCTGCATTTCTGGTTGTTCTTCATCGGCGCAAACCTGACCTTCTTCCCACAGCACTTTTTGGGTCGTCAGGGCATGCCACGCCGCTACATCGATTATCCTGATGCATTTGCAACGTGGAACTACGTCAGCTCGATCGGTGCGTTCATCGCATTCGCGTCCTTCCTCTTCTTCCTTGGCATTGTCGCCTACACCCTGCTTGCAGGCCGCAAACTGAGCGAACCTGCCTACTGGGGCGAGCATGCCGATACCTTGGAATGGACATTGCCAAACCCACCGCCCGAGCACACGTTCGAGGAACTGCCCACACGCGAAATGTGGGACAAACAGCCAAGCCACTAATCTGGCCGCTTTTTGAACAGTTGAGAGAAAATATGCCGTTTCATATCGAGACGCCGCAAATAGAGAAGGCCCCGGAGAAATTCGGGGCCTTTGCTCATCCTGATCGCGGCGCACCTCACATGCTGATGCGGATTACGCCGCATAAATCGCTGACACCTGAAGGGTTCGTTTGGTTTGTCGGTGCGACCGCCGCGCTAATTGCCCTGCCGCTTTTCGGAATTCTAGGCACGGCGGTGTTCTGGACGCTGCTGCCCTTTCTATTGGCGGCGATTTGGGCCATTTGGGCCGCGCTGAAACGCTCATGGCGCGATAAGGAAATCGCAGAAACCCTGACATTGTGGCCCGATCACATTAGGGTTGAGCGCAAAGAGCCCCGCAAAGAAACGAAAATCTGGGAAGCAAACCCCTATTGGGTGCGGCTGACCTTGCATAAAACGGGTGGGCCTGTGCCCAATTACCTGACCTTGCGCGGCGATAAGGCAACACGCGAAATCGAGCTTGGCGCGTTTCTGACGCCCAGCGAAAGAGTCAAGCTGAAATTCGCATTGGAAGAGGCCTTGGCACAGGCAAAGGCCTAAGGGCCAGGGGCGGTTTAGGCCAACCGCTCCTTGATCAGCGCCCCTGCGGCACCGAAATCCATCTGCCCCGCATAGGCCGCTTTCAGCGCCCCCATCACACGGCCCATATCGCGAATGCTGCTCGCCCCTGTCTGGTCAATTGCGGCATCAATCGCTGCGGCGATTTCCGCCTCGGACAGTTGGCGCGGCAAGAACCCTTCGATCACTTTGATCTCTGCACGCTCTTTTTCGGCCAATTCAAGGCGCCCGCCCTCTTCATAGACATTGGCGCTGTCGATCCGTTGTTTTACCATTTTGGCAAGGATGGCGAGAATCTCACCTTCATCGACACCCTCGGTCTTGCCTGCGCCGCGCGCGGCAATGTCCTGATCCTTGATCGCCGCATTGATCAAACGCAGGGTTGATAAACGCGCAGCATCCTTTTCCCGCATCGCGTCTTTTAGGCCGTTGGTGATACGCTCTCGCAAACTCATGGTCTCATCCCCAGATTGCAACGGGCCATCTGACCCGCACCAGACCGCCCATTTAAGGCATTTTTTGCCGCGCAACAACCTTTGAAATAGGGGGCAGATTGGTGGTTGCAACTTGGTGTCGCAAGGTGCTTGACCCTGCACGCTTGGACACTTAGGTTGCCGCGAATTTCAACATCGCCGTAATCGGAGCAGCGCCATGACTGAACGCCCTACTGCATGTCTTGTTTTGGCTGATGGAACCGTGTTCTACGGCAAGGGTTTTGGCGCCACAGGCCAGACCGTTGCCGAGCTGTGCTTCAACACCGCGATGACGGGCTATCAAGAGATTATGACCGACCCCTCCTATGCTGGGCAGGTCGTAACCTTCACCTTCCCGCATATTGGCAACACAGGCATCACTGCCGAGGATGACGAGACCGCCGATCCAGTCGCGGCAGGGATGATTGTGAAATGGGATCCAACAGAGCCCTCCAATTGGCGGATGGAGCAGAACCTGACCACATGGCTGTCCGCACGGGGCCGCATCGGAATGGGCGGTGTTGACACCCGCCGCCTCACCCGCGCGATCCGCCAACAAGGCGCGCCACATGTCTGCTTGTCGTATGATCCTAAGGGCAATTTCGACATTGAGGCGATGCTGAAGGAGGCGCGCGCATGGCAGGGTCTGGAGGGGCTCGACCTCGCCCGTGAGGTGACTTGCGCGCAATCCTATCGTTGGAACGAGATGGGTTGGTCATGGCCTGAGGGCTATAGCAAGCGCACGGGCACTGGCCCCAAAGTGGTGGCGATTGATTACGGTGCCAAGCGCAATATCCTGCGCTGTCTCGCAAGTGCCGGATGTGATGTCACCGTGATGCCCGCCAGAACCACCGCCGAAGAAATCCTTGCGCAAAACCCCGATGGTGTATTTCTGTCGAACGGGCCAGGCGACCCTGCCGCAACGGGGGAATATGCCGTGCCGATGATCCGTGCGATTTTGGAAAAAGACCTGCCTGTTTTCGGGATTTGCCTTGGCCACCAAATGCTGGCTTTGGCGCTTGGGGCGAAAACCGTGAAAATGAACCACGGGCATCATGGCGCAAACCACCCTGTCAAAGATTTGGAAACGGGCAAAGTCGAAATCACCTCGATGAACCACGGGTTCACTGTCGACAGCCAAACCCTGCCTGATGATGTTTTGGAAACTCATGTCAGCTTGTTTGATGGGTCAAATTGCGGCATCCGCGTCAAGGATCGCCCGATCTTTTCCGTTCAGCACCACCCCGAAGCCAGCCCCGGCCCTCAAGACAGCTATTACCTGTTCGAGCGCTTCGCAGCCGCCATGGCAACACGCTAAAGTTGAAGGGGGCAAAAACCCCCTAAACCCAAGGCTGTATAACGCGGAAATCTTTGAATTTTCGTAAAAAAATTATCCGCGATTAGGATTTTGTTAACCATCGCAGCGCTTCCCTAACGGGGCTTGAAACGCGAAGATTTCAAGTCGGCCATCAGGGGTGCGGGCCCCCGCTTCATTGGGCGAAAACAAAGCATGGGGTTTTTGGTGGCACGGTGGTGACACGCAAACCTAGCTGACCGCGCCCGCCTCCTCCTTGAGGCGCACCTCAAAGGCAATGGAAAGATGTCGCCGCAATGCATCGGCCGCTGCATCCCCATCACGCGCGGCAATGGCGTTGACGATATCATCATGCTCGTCCAAGGCTTTTTCGCCCCGCCCTTTTGCGGCCAAGGATGTGGTGGCCATCAACGCCATTGAGCGATGCACAAGATCCAATTGCTGCACCAAATAACGATTATGGCTGGCAAGATGGATTTGCTTATGAAAGCGGCGGTTTGCACGGCTCAGCGCCTGCGGATCATTCAATAATTTGCGATCCGCCTGTGCCATTTCGCGCAAGACGCGCACCTCCTCGGTTGCGGCATGTTGCGCGGCCAAACGGGCGGCCAAGGCCTCTAACTCGGTGCGCACGGCATAAAGTTCGGCCATCTGTGCATGATTCAATGAGGCCACAATCAGACTGCGCCCATCGCGGGTGAGCAGGCTTTGGGTTTCCAACCGCTGCAACGCCTCGCGCACGGGTGTGCGGCTGACACCGAACCGCTCGGCCAATTCCGATTCCACCAAACGCGATCCAGGGCGATAGATGCCGCCATCTATCGCATCCAAAATCATATCATAGGCGTCTTTTTGCTGTGGCTTGCTGTGCATCGCGTGGGATCTTTCCAATTCTTAACGCTGCCAAAGCTAAGCAGCCCCGCCCCCCTTGGCAAGCAAAAGCACCTAAGGCTAGTGTAGCGGCCATGAAACACGCAGATTTCCAACATGTCGACACATGGGTGTTCGATCTCGATCACACGCTTTATCCCGCCTCAATGGCGCTGTTTGATCAGATCAATATCCGCATGTCCGCGTTTGTCATGCGCGCCTTGAATGTCGATGCGCAGGAGGCGGATCGTATCCGCCACACCTATTGGCGCGCCCATGGCACAACCCTGGCGGGGCTGATGGCACAGCATAATGTCCCGCCCTATCCGTATTTGGACGAGGTGCATGAGATAGATTTCAGCATCCTCAAACCAGATCCGATTTTGGCAGACCGTATCACGCGCCTGAGGGGGCGGCGTATCGTCTACACCAATGGCACCGCTGATTATGCCCGTAATGTTTTGCACCATCGGGGTTTGTCGGGCCTATTCGACGCGATTTACGGGGTCGAAGACGCCAATTATCGCCCAAAACCAGACCCTGATGCCTTTGCAATGATATTTGGCAAAGACGGGCTCAGCCCAACGCGCGCCGCGATGTTCGAGGATGACCCGCGCAATCTGGCCGTGCCGCATGAATTGGGCCTGCGGACGATCTTGATTGACGAAGAGCGTAGCCATGAGGGCCCAAGTGCCCACATCCATCACCAGACCCACGATCTATCATGGTTTTTAGGCCATATATTGGGTGATCTCGATTAAGCCACATCCGCGACTGGCATGGGCTTGCCATCGGCCTGCCATGCATGAGCCGCGCGGCCAAAGGCCTCGTATAATAGGCGCGAGACAGGGTCTTCTGCGGCGCGATATTCAGGATGCCATTGCACCGAGAGGGTAAACCCCCGCGCGCCTTTGATGTAGATGGCCTCAGGCGTGTCATCAGGGGCCCATCCATCAACCACCACATCACGGCCTAAGGTCTTTAACCCCTGACCATGCAAGCTGTTGGTGGTCACCTCGGCGCTGTTATAGAGCCGCTGAAACGGCCCTCCTTGCGTGAAGCGCACGACATGGCGCGGTGCGAATTTTTCCTCCAAGGTGCCATGGGGCGGCATGCGGTGATTCATCCGTCCGGGTAAATCGCGGATTTCGGGGTAAAGACTGCCCCCCATGGCCACGTTCACCTCTTGGAACCCACGGCAAACACCAAGGATAGGCAAGCCCCGCTCGACCGCCGCGCGGATCAGGGGCAATGTCACAGCATCACGGTTGCGATCAAAGGCGCCATGCGCCTCTGTTTCTTCCTCGCCATATTCCTCGGGATGAACATTCGGGCGACCGCCCGTGAACAAAAACCCATCACAAATCTCAAGCAGGTCTTCGTAATTGACGAAATTTGGATTGGCAGGAATGGCCAAGGGCGTGCATTTGGCGACATCCGATACAGCACAACAGTCCATAGCCCCCACTGTATGCGCGGGGTATTGATCATTGATCAGATGAAAATTTCCAATAATTCCAATGACCGGGCGGGCCATGATATCCTCCCCTTCAGGCTTTTGGGGACGCCGTTAGGAAAAATCTGTTCCTCAAATCTATAGGCCTTCGCCCAACTCGTCGCAAGAATTTAGCGGGGCTGCTTTCGATAAATTTATCCTCATTTTGAGCCAAGATAGGCTGTCACCTCGATCTCAATCTTCATGCGTGGGTCTTGCAGGCCTGCCACAAACATTGTGGCCGCAGGGCGCACTGCGCTAAGCCATTTTTGCGTGACAGGCCAGCACGCGGGCCAAAGGGCGGCATCGTTCACAATGTAATGCACCCGCACCACATCGGAGATTGACGCACCACCTGCCCGCAGGGCGGTGTCAATATTGGCAAAGCATTGCTCGGCTTGGGCCGCGATATTGGCATCAATTTGCATGGTGCTGTAATCAAATCCCGTGGTTCCCGACACGAAAATCCAATCACCTTGCACAACTGCCCGACCATATCCGATCTCGGCCTCAAAGGGCGAGCCTGAGGAAATCAGGCGCCGCCCTGATGGGGCATCCGCGCTCATGGTTCTGCGTCAAGCCCTGCTGCGGCAATACCCGCCACAGCCGCATCGCTGTCATTATCGGATGTGTCACCCGTGACCCCAACTGCGCCGATCACAACGCCATCCCGCTTGACCAGAACACCACCGGGCACAGGCACGACACGGCCCCCAAAGGCCCCGTTGACCGCATTGACGAAATAGGCCTGCGCCTCGGCCCGCGCCATTTGCGCCTTGCCGCCCATGCCCAACATCACCGCGCCATAGGCCTTGGCGCGCGCAATCTCAAACCGACCTGGGCTTGCGCCATCCTCGCGCTCAAAGGCTTGAATATTACCGCCTGCATCGAGAACAACGACCGAAAGGGGCTTTAGCCCCATCTCGCCGCCTTTGGCGCGGGTTGCAGAAATGATTGTGCGTGCCTGATCGAGTGTGATCATCTTGGTCTTGTCCCTCTTGTCTTGATCTTGGGGCCATAGCCCCCGCCTCTTCAGATAGCACGTTCAAACAAAGAGGAAATGGTCTTCTGTCAGCTCTGCCTCAGCCTGACCTGATAAAACGACCGAGCCTAGGCCGTAGTTCAAAATCAAATCCGTTTCTTCGCACGAGAGACTCAACGCCTCCATCACCGATAGCCCCTCTAGCTGAAAGGCAAGACGATCAATGACTTGCACTCTTCAAACACAGTGTTTGACAGTGACAACGACATTTTCGGGCTTTGTGTAGATGGGCGGAGGGTTAGGTCTGCCGCGCAGAGGTATCACGACCCCTCAAAAGACGCGCGGCGGTCTATCGAAAGTAAAGACACCCGTCTTGTGGCAGGTAAGCCCCCCCCCTTTTTCGCGCGGGTTCCACGATAAAATAACCCCCGCGCCAGCGATCAGACAGGCACGGGGGGCAGAGATAAACCGATAAAATCGGGTCGCGTTAGGCCGCTTTCCATTCAAGGCGGCGGGCGTGTAAGACTGGCTCAGTATAGCCAGAGGGTTGCACACGGCCCTTGAATACCAGATCACAAGCCGCCGCAAAGGCGATGCCGTTAAACCCGGGCGCCATTGGGCTATAGGCAGGGTCGCCTGCATTTTGGCCATCAACCACCTCGGCCATACGGCGCATGGCGGCCATGACCTGATCCTCGCTGACGACACCATGATGCAGCCAATTCGCGATATGCTGCGCGCTAATGCGGCAGGTGGCGCGGTCTTCCATCAGGCCCACATTGTTAATGTCTGGCACTTTCGAGCAGCCAACACCCTGATCCACCCAACGCACAACATAGCCCAAAATCCCTTGGGCGTTATTGTCCAATTCACGGGTGATCTGGTCTTGCGACCAACGGCGATAGCTGGCCATTGGAATATCCAACAGACCCGTCACATAGGCACGGCGACCACCTGCGGCCAGTTTCTCCTGCACCGCAGCCACATTTACGCGGTGATAATGGGTGGCGTGCAGGGTCGCAGCAGTCGGGCTTGGAACCCAAGCGCAATTTGCACCCGCCCGCGGATGCTCGATCTTTTGCTCGAGCATCGCGGCCATGGCATCGGGCATGGCCCACATCCCCTTGCCGATCTGCGCGCGACCGCGCAACCCGCATTCCAAACCAATATCCACATTCTGGTTTTCATAGGCGGTGATCCATGATTTGCGCTTGATGAAATCCTTGCGGCTGAATGGCCCTGCCTCCATGGAGGTGTGAATTTCATCCCCCGTGCGATCAAGGAAGCCTGTGTTGATAAAGCACAAGCGATGTTTGGCCGCGCGGATACATTCCTTGAGGTTAACCGAGGTGCGGCGCTCTTCATCCATGACACCCAGTTTGACCGTATTTGGTTTCAGACCCAAAACGCCCTCAACATGGGTGAAAATCTCGTCCGCAAAGGCAACTTCTTCAGGCCCGTGCATCTTAGGCTTCACCACATAGACCGACCCTGCATGGCTGTTGCGCAGACCATCCGCTTTCTTAAGGTCATGCATGGCGATCAATGCGGTGATCATCGCATCCATCATGCCCTCGTAAGCCTCGCTGCCATCTTTGAGCAAAATCGCAGGGTTGGTCATCAAATGACCCACATTGCGCACCAGCATCAAAGCGCGGCCTTTCACGTCAAACGTGCTACCATCGGGCGCGGTAAAGGTTTTATCGGCGGCCAAGCGGCGGGTCATGGTTCGCCCGCCCTTCTCAAAGCTTTCCACCAAATCGCCCTGCATCAAACCAAGCCAATTGGAATAGGCCAAAACCTTGTCCTCGGCATCGACACAGGCCACCGAATCTTCGCAGTCCATGATAGCCGAAACCGCAGATTCCAAACGGATATCTGCAAGCAAGGCTTGGTCACGGCTGCCAATCGGATGGGCGCGGTCAAAGACCAATTCAACATGCAGGCCGTTGTTGCGCAGAAGGATGGTATCAGGCGCCTTTGCATTGCCCGTATAGCCCTTGAACTGCGCAGGATCTGCGAGGGGCTTGTCATCCATCATCAACTGCCCCTTATCCACGCTGTAGCGGCGGATATCGGCATGGCTTGCCCCCTCGATGGGGAAGCTGTCATCAAGGAAAACCCGCGCGCGCGCCACAACGCGCGATCCACGGCCGCGATCATAGCCGCCTTTGGGGGGCAGGTTGCCCACAGCATCCGTGCCATAAAGCGCATCATAGAAACTGCCCCAACGCGCATTGGCCGCGTTCAAGGCAAATCGCGCATTGGTGATGGGCACCACCAATTGCGGGCCTGCCACTGTGGCGATCTCAGGGTCAACGCGATCTGTGTCGATCTGGAAATCTTCCCCCTCAGGCAAGAGATACCCGATCTCACGCAAAAAGGCCTGATAGGCATCGCCATCATGGGGCTGACCACGGCGTGCAATATGCCATTCATCAATCTGACGCTGCAAATCTTCACGCCTTTGCAAAAGGGCGCGGTTCTTGTCAGCCTTGCCATGCAAAAGATCGGAGAACCCCGTCCAAAACGCATCAGCGGTCACGCCAGTGCCATCCAAGGCCCGAGTTTCTATGAAATCCGCCAAAACCTGCGCCACTTGCAGGCCTGCACGCTCTACACGTTTGGTCATTTGCGGGGTCTCCTCTCTTCATGCTGCACAAAAGCAGCCCGCGTCCCTTCCCTCGCGTTAGCCAAAAATCAGACGAGAGGCAAGCGATCTGGTAAAATAAACAGACCAATTATCAAGGGAAGGTAAATTACGCTTTGACCGACTTGCGCGCCGCGCGGCATTTGTCCGAGCAATAGCGCACCTCCTCCCAATCCTTGGCCCATTTGCGCCGCCACACGAAGGCGCGACCACAGGTGGCACAGGTTTTTTGAGGAAGGTCTGATTTGCGTTTCATTTTGGGCATGGCTGAAATTTAGCACGCCTACCCCAAGGGGCCAGGGCGGCGTTCCTCTGACAACAGCACATTCGCCTCGACATTCCCAACCCCAGGCAGGGTCATGATACGGCGGCGCAGCACCCGCTCAAAATCTGGCAGATCACGGGCAATAATGCGCAGCCTGTAATCATAAAGGCCCAGAACATGCTGCACCAATTGCACCTCGGGGATGGCGGTCACCGCGCGCTCGAAATCCTCAAGGCTGACGCGCCCTTTGGTGGCCAATTTCACGCCCAGAAACACTGTCACGCCAAAGCCTAGCTTTTCAGCATCAAGATCAAGACGACGGGTGGTGATCACACCTGCATCAGACAGGCGCTTAATGCGACGCCATGCTGCGGGTTGGCTTAAGCCAAAGCGCCGCCCGATCTCGGCGGCCTTTTGCGTGGCGTCCTCCTGCAAAGCGCGGAGAATTTGGCGGTCAATCGGATCAAGATCAATCATAGGGGCAAGCTTTCGCTGTCTTTGATTGCCGCGACATGCATCAGGGCCTCGATATCCGCGATATGCGGCAGGCTTAGAATGCGGTCGCGATAAATTTCTTGGTAATGCGGCATGGTGCGCGCAATCACCTCAAGGCGCACGTCAACACGGCCCAAGAATGTTTGAATTTCAGTCACCTCTGGCACGGCGCGCGCGGCGGCGATAAATTCATCAAAGGCGCGTGGATCTGTTTTATCCAATGAGATCCGCAACGACACCTGAACCGCATAGCCAAGCGCCCGCCAATCAATAACAGCGCGCGTCCCGCGCAACGCGCCCATCGCCTGCATGCGATCAAGCCGTTTATAGCAGGTCGCCACAGGAACACCCGCCGCTTTGGCCACCCGCGCCACAGGTTGGTCAGGGTCAGACTGTAGATGGCGCAAAATGCGGCGATCCAGATCATCGAGCATGAAATAATCCAAAAATTAATATTCGCGAATGATCTTATCATATAATGATCAAAATAATCAAATATTCATCCACACTTCGAAGCAAACCGCGCTTATACCAACGGCAGATGTAATTTGCAGCCAACAAGGAGAAAGCCGATGCGCGTCTATTACGATCGCGATTGTGATGTGAACCTAATCAAAGACAAAAAAGTTGCCATCTTGGGCTATGGAAGCCAAGGCCATGCACATGCGCTGAACCTCCGCGACAGCGGGGCGAAGAATGTTGTTGTGGCCCTGCGCGAGGGCTCCCCTTCTGCGAAGAAGGCCGAGGGCGAAGGCCTCAAGGTTATGGGGATCGCAGAAGCCGCCGCTTGGTGCGACCTGATCATGTTCACCATGCCCGATGAATTGCAGGCTGAAACCTACAAGAAATACGTCCATGACAATCTGCGCGAAGGCGCGGCGATTGCCTTTGCCCATGGCCTGAACGTGCATTTCGGCCTGATCGAGCCTAAGCCCGGCGTTGATGTGATCATGATGGCCCCCAAAGGCCCAGGCCATACAGTGCGCGGCGAATACACCAAAGGCGGCGGCGTGCCTTGCCTTGTGGCCGTTCACAATGATGCAAGCGGCAAAGCCTTGGAAATCGGCTTGTCCTATTGCTCCGCCATTGGCGGTGGCCGTTCGGGCATCATCGAAACCAATTTCAAGGAAGAGTGCGAAACCGACCTCTTCGGTGAACAGGCCGTGTTGTGCGGTGGCTTGGTTGAGTTGATCCGCATGGGCTTTGAGACTTTGGTTGAAGCAGGCTACGCCCCTGAGATGGCCTATTTCGAGTGCTTGCACGAGGTAAAGCTGATCGTTGACCTGATCTACGAAGGCGGCATCGCAAACATGAACTATTCGATCTCGAACACAGCCGAATATGGCGAATATGTCTCGGGCCCCCGCATCCTGCCTTACGATGAAACCAAGGCACGGATGAAAGAGGTTCTGACCGATATTCAGACAGGTAAATTCGTTCGTGACTTCATGACTGAAAACACCGTGGGCCAGCCCTTCTTCAAAGGGACACGCCGCATCAATGACGCACACCAGATCGAAGAAGTGGGCGAAAAACTGCGCGGCATGATGCCTTGGATTTCCGCAGGCAAGATGGTGGACAAAGCGAAGAACTAAGTCGCTTTGCAGCTCAACCGATCAAAGGCCCGTCCGCAAAGACGGGCCTTTTTTCTTTCGCCCCATTGCACATGCCCCCTGAAGGCGGCAGAACCTGCCTTGGCAGGAACAGAATATCATGACCGAAATCCGTATATCCGACAGTCCCAGTGCCTCTAATTGGGCCTCAATCGCAGCGCTTGGCGTGATCTGGGGCGGCACATTTATGGTCGTCTCCATCGCGCTTGACGGCTATGGCCCGCTCACTGTTGCGGCTGCGCGCACCACATTGGGGGCGTTGGCCTTGCTTGGATTGATGGTGGCCCTTGGCCGCCCCCTGCCCACCCGCGCCGCATGGCCCTATATTCTGATCATTGGTGCGCTCAATTCCGCGCTGCCCTTCTCACTCCTGTCGTGGGGCCAGCAATATGTGCCTTCGGCCTTTGCTGGTATTTCCATGGCCGCGCTGCCCCTGTTCGTGCTGCCTTTGGCACATGTCTTTAGCGATGAAAAAATGGATCGCCGCCGCGTGATTGGCGTGACAGTGGGCTTTCTTGGCGCGCTGACTTTGGTGGGCCCAAACATTGGTGCGGCGTTTCAGATGGGCACCTCACAAGGATGGGAGGTATTGGCCCCCCTCGCCTGTTTGGCGGCAACCATTTCCTACGCCGTGTCCTCGGTGATGACCCGCACCTGCCCTGCGGTTGACCCCATCAGCCTTGCGGGAACGACCCTTGCTGTTGGGGCGGTTTTGATCCTGCCCGCGATGCTGATCGTTGAAGGTTTGCCCCAATGGCAAGGCCTTCGCTCAGGGGGGGCCATTATCGTGCTTGGCCTCTTTCCCACCGCGCTTGCCGCGCTTTTGCGGGTATCGGTGATCCGCAGCGCGGGCGCAGTGTTTATGACCTTGGTCAATTATCAAGTGCCGCTCTGGTCCGTGTTCTTTGGCTGGCTAATCCTGTCAGAAGATCTGCCGTTGCGCTTTTTTGTGGCGCTTGGATTAATCTTGTGCGGGGTCGCAATCAGCCAGTGGAAAACCGTGATCCGTATCCTAGGCCCACGCGCCTGACCCTTTTAGCAGGGGCGCGCAAGGATCAAGATTTGCTCTGCCCCATTGCGCAGGAACCCAAACTCGCTTGGGCTTGCGGATAGGATCGCAGCGCGGGCGGCGGGATCTGCCAACATTTGATCTACGCCCGTGCGCAAATCGGCTGCATCGCGTGCCACCGCCTCGGCACTGAAACAGGCAGAATAGCCCGCTTGCGCAATGCGATCCAACAAGGGGGCAAGCCCACCCGAGGCGAGATCAACCGCACGCGCGGCGGCGACACCTTGCAATTTCGGTGAATGGCGCAGCGGAATGGTCAGCCCTGCATCTGCGCGCGCGATGGCCAAATAGGTGCCCACACGCCCGATTTCCGAGGATTGGCGCAGGGAGAGACGGCCATCTTGATCAGGCCCGTTTTGCGGCGCGTTCGGCGCGCAGGCCGTAAGGGCCGCAACCACAAGACCAAGCGAAAGAAATTTATGCATGACGCACCCCACAAAGGATCAAGATTGCTCATACAAAAGCACCAATGCCGCCTGATGTAAATCGCGATTGGCAGCAGCCAAGACCTGCCCCCCCTGATGGGCAGGGCCGCCTTGCCAATTGGTGACAATGCCCCCCGCCGCCTCAATCACGGCAATCGGGGCGGCGATGTCATAGGATTGCAGACCCGCCTCAATCACCAAATCTGCCTGGCCCAAGGCGACCAAACCATATGCGTAGCAATCCATCCCATAACGGGTCAAAAGTACCTGATCGCGCACCGCTTCAAAGGCGAGACGCTCGGAGATCGTGCCGATTTCTGGAAAAGTCGAAAACAGCCGCGCCTCAGCCAAAGTTTTGCGCGCGCTTGTCCGCAAGATCATTTCGCCTTGCGGGCCAGTCAGGGAATTTTGCCCCAAACCGCCGATAAAACGCTCGCCGATATAGGGTTGGTCAATGACGCCGAAAATTGGGCCCGTCTCATTCAACAGGGCAATCAACACCCCCCAACTGGGTGTGCCCGTCATAAATCCACGCGTCCCGTCAATTGGGTCTAGCACCCATGTCAGGCCCGATTGCCCCGATTTTGCGCCAAATTCCTCGCCCAAAATCGCATCTTGTGGGCGGCGTGCCTCGATTAAGGCGCGCATCGCTGCCTCGGCCTCGCGGTCGGCTTCGGTTACGGGATCAAATCCCGCGCTGGCCTTGTTTTCGGTTGAAAGCCCCGCTTGACGAAATCGGGCCAAGGTCGCTTTGCGCGCAGCATCCGCCAGATCATGGGCCAAGGCAATCAGCTCGGCCGCTTCGACATCGGTCACATTGGGCAAATTGCGGGTCGCGGTCATGATGGCATCTCACTGGTGGCAGCAGGGCCTTCTGCCCCGCCCCCGCGCAGTGCCACGCAAAACCGCCCTAGGTCAAGCGGCCGCGTCCGACAGAACCCGCGCCAAATCAAACAAACGGCGGCGCTGATTTTCTGGGATCGCGTAATAAGAGCGGATCAAATCCAACGCTTCCTTATCCGCCAAAAGATCATCGGGCTGATTTGCGGCGGTGGTGTTGGCTTCATCCAATCCGTCAAAGAAATACTGCACAGGCACGCCAAGCGTTGCCGCAATATCCCAAAGGCGCGAGGCACTGATGCGGTTCATGCCAGTTTCGTATTTTTGGATCTGTTGGAATTTAATCCCAACATGGGCCGCGAGCTGTTGCTGGGTCATACCCACCATCCAACGGCGATGACGAACGCGCTTGCCGACATGAATGTCTACGGGATGTGTCACTTGGTTACTCCTGCGACTGCGATTGGTGTTTGGCAACAAACGACCACAAAAGCCAAGCGAGTTCGCAAGACATCACTCAACCCATGCGGCACCGATTGCAAGATAGGGCGCAACGAATATCGGTCAAGAAAGGGGAGAGGCAGACCCGATAATTCACGCGCCAAAGCCGGTCACACAACCTGCGTTCGGAGCCCCATGATACCGCACAAGGCGAATTTTTCCTAACGAAAAAGCGCGCGGCGCTTTGACGGCTTGGCGAGATGTCTTAACTGTGCAAGATCAGGAGCTTGGATGATTGGGAAAGGATTTTGCCATGCAAGCATGGGAGTTGAGCGCCTTTAACACCGCGCCAGAAATCCGTGATCTTCCGATGCCACGCCCAAACAAAGGCGAGATCAGGGTGCGCATTGGCGCCTGTGGTCTGAACTTTGCCGATCTGCTTATGATTAAGGGAAAATACCAAGATACCCCAACCCCGCCCTTCGTAATGGGGTTGGAATTGGCAGGCGTGGTGGATGCGCTTGGGGATGGGGTGACAACCCACGCGATGGGGGATCCTGTGGCCGTTTATGCGGGCCAAGGCGGTTTGGCAGAATATGGATGCTTTCCCGCACAGCGCGCCGTGCGCCTGCCAGATCACATGCCCTTGACCGAGGCCGCAGGATTTTTGATCGCCTATGGCACCTCGCATCTGGCATTGACGCGGCGTGCGCGTTTGGCTGCGGGGGAAACCCTTGCCGTGTTAGGTGCGGCAGGTGGGGTCGGCCTGACCGCGGTGGAAATCGGCGCAAGCCTTGGGACCAAGGTCATCGCGGTGGCGCGCGGGCAAGCCAAGCTTGAAATTGCCAAACGCGCTGGCGCGGATCATGTGATTGACGCAGACACCCCCGATCTGCGCGACCAATTGCGCGCCCTCGGCGGTGTTGATGTGCTTTATGATGCGGTTGGCGGCGCGGGATTTGAGGCCGGATTTCGCGCTATGCGGCCCGAAGGGCGGATTTTAAGCATCGGCTTTGCCAGCGGTACCATTCCGCAAATCCCCGCCAATCATCTGCTTGTCAAAAATCTTGATGTGATGGGCCTGTATTGGGGCGGATATCTGCGCTTTAATCCAGAGGCCTTGCAACACTCCCTTGAGCAGGTTTTTGGCCTTTACACACAAGGCGGCCTCAAGCCTCATATTGGTGCACTTTACCCGTTTGACGCCCTGCCTGCAGCACTTGACGCGCTTAGATCGCGCAAATCCACGGGCAAAGTGGTGATCGAAATTGCAAAGACGCTTTGATACCTATCACAGGCTTACGTGATAGGAAAAAACTATCAAACCTTTGAGTGTGTTTTGCATAGCTTTCACTTGAAAAAATAGCCCTTCTTGCCAATATTGAGGCCAAGGACGGGCGGCAGAGTGCCGCCTGTGACCCCAAGGGTCGGCTTTGCCACCCTTTTTTGATCGTCACAGCCATCTCTATAGGAGGGATCAATGGCACCATATCAAACGATGCGCTCGGCGGCGGCCTCGGCCAATGCAGCGCAGATTGATCAGGGCTTGCGCGCCCATATGAACAAGGTCTACGGCACCATGTCCGTAGGCATGGTCATGACCGCAGGCGCTGCTTGGGCAATCGGCAGCAACCCTGCGCTGAACGCCCTGTTTCGTGACCCTATCACGATGCAGCCCAATATCCTTGGCTGGATTGCCATGTTCGCGCCGCTGATCATGGTCTTTGCCTTTGGCGCGGCGGTGAACCGCTTGTCTGCCGCAGCAGCACAGTTGTTCTTCTATGCCTTCGCAGCCGTGATGGGTATCTCCATCTCGTGGATCTTTGCTGTGTTCACAGGCGTGTCCATTACACAGACCTTCCTGATCACCGCCATCGCCTTTGCGGGGCTTAGCCTTTACGGCTATACCACCAAAAAGGATCTCAGCGGCTGGGGCACATTCTTGATGATGGGTGTGATTGGCCTGATTGTAGCCTCGATCATCAATATTTTCTTGGGCTCACCCGCGATCCATTTCGCGATCACCATCTTGGGCGTGTTGATCTTCGCAGGTCTGACTGCCTATGACACCCAGTCCATCAAACAAGAATATATCGTCCATGCCGTGGATGGCGATCAGGAATGGCTGAACAAATCCGCAATTATGGGGGCGTTGCGCCTCTATCTCGACTTTATCAATATGTTCATGTTCCTGCTGCAATTCTTGGGCAACCGCGAATAAGCCTGAAGGGCACATATCCAAAAATGAAGGGCCGCATGAACAGTGCGGCCCTTTTTCATTGCTGTATCACGCCAATAAAAAAGCCGCGCAATCAGGCGCGGCTTTTTGATATATACCCAAGAGAGGCAGATCTTATTTGATCTTGCCTTCTTTATATTCGACATGCTTGCGCACGACTGGGTCGTATTTGCGCGCTGTCATTTTCTCGGTCATTGTGCGTGCGTTTTTCTTGGTCACATAGAAGTGGCCCGTGCCCGCCGTGGAGTTCAGGCGGATTTTAATCGTGGTCGGCTTCGCCATGGCGTTGCTCCTTGAACGGCGTTGATCGGCGCGAGAATCCGCGCGCGAGATAATCCTGTTTGGGCGCTTTTACTGACGGAGCGGCAGGTGTCAACCGAAAAACGGGGAAATAAGCCCGCCCGCCCCTGCCATAATCACAAGAACGCGGATCAAGCCCATCTTCTGCCACAGCAGTAAGATTGCAGCGAGAAGGGTCAAGATCACGGCAGCCAAATCAAGGCTCGCCCAATCAGGCAGCCACAGCCCGTTGTCGCGCGTGACCGTTTCAAACCAGACATGCAGCGCGAACCACACAGACAAATTGGCAATAACCCCAACAACCGCCGCCATAACCCCGTCAAGCGCGGCCTTTAGCTTGGGCCATGCAACTAAGCGATCCACTTGTGGCGCGAATAGGAATATCCACAAGAAGCAGGGTATGAACGTCACCCAAAGGGTCAAAACCGCGGCAGTGACCGCACCTGCCCACCCATAGGCACCAAACCCCGTAAGGAAGCCAACAAATTGCGTCACCAATATCAGCGGCCCAGGCGTGGTTTCAGCCAAGCCCAAAGCATCCATCATCTGCCCTGTGGTGAGCCATCCAAAATCCCCGACAACTTGCTGCACCATGTAGGCCAAGACCGCGTAAGCCCCGCCAAAGGTCACAAGCGCCAGTTTCGAGAAGAAAAGCGCAACCTCCAACAATAGCCCCTCAGGCGCTATCAGGTATAAAAGCCCCAAGGGCGCGGCCCACAACCCGCCCCAGATCGCCAGATGAGCAAGGCTGTTGGACGGGCGCCCTTGCGGCAGGTCTGCCGCCGCCGCAATTGGCGTGATCCAACCCAAATAGCCAATCAGCGCCGCCCCTGCGATCACCGAAGGAAAGGGCAGATCAAATACGAACAGTGCCGTAAATGCCAGTCCCGCAATCCACACGGCAACGGCCCCCTTTAAGGCGCGCTTTGACAGGTTCAAAAAGGCTTGGATGACAATCACAATCACCGCTGCCTTGATGCCCAAGAACAGCGCCGCCATAAGCGGCAGCTGACCAAAGCCCACATAAAGCGCGTTTAAGGCCATGATCACCGCAGCACCCGGTAAGACGAAAAGCCCCCCACCGATCAAGCCACCCAAAGTGCCGCGCAAGCGCCACCCTGCATAAGTGGCCAGTTGCATAGCCTCTGGCCCGGGCAAAAGCATGGTGAAGGACAGTGCCGCAAGAAATTGTCGTTCGCTCAACCAATTGCGCTGCTCGACCAACTCACGATGCATCAAGGCGATTTGCCCAGCAGGCCCGCCAAAGGACAAAACCCCAATGCGCGCAAAAACCGCGAAAAGCGCGCTCAGACTGGGGAGGTGTTGATTTTCGCTCATGCTGGCGCACCTATACTACGGATCATGGCTATGGCGTGACACTGTGACAGGCTGATGACGACCCGCCAAGTGTCCGGTTTACCTAACGGGTTTTCTGTGCGTGGCCGCTTGCAGTGCTGCCCCTGCCCCGCTAAACCCGCGCCTGACAGAACAGAAGGGATATTACGATGTCAATTGACACCGACACCGCAGCCCGCGTGGCGAAACTTGCCCGCATCAAGGTTGACCCTGCCGAATTGCCAAGCCTAGCGTCCGAATTCAACGCGATCTTGGGATTTATTGAGCAACTCTCAGAACTGGATGTCAGCGATGTTGAGCCGATGACATCGGTCACGCCACAACGCCTTCAGGCGCGTGTAGATGAGGTGACGGATGGCAATCAACAATCCAAGGTTTTGTCGAACGCGCCTGATGCGCGCGAAGGATTTTTTGCCGTGCCAAAGGTGGTTGAGTGATGTCTGATCTGAACAAATTGACCATTGCCGAGGCGCGCGATGCCCTGCGCCGTGGCGAGACCACAGCAGTTGAACTGACCAATGCCTGCCTCAGCGCGATTGAGGTCAGCAGCGCGCTTGGCGCCGTCGTCCACAACACCCCCGATCTTGCGCTTGCCCGCGCCGAGGCCGCGGATCAGCGGATCAAATCGGGCGATGCGCCCGCCCTTTGCGGTATTCCTATTGGGATCAAAGACCTGTTCTGCACCGAAGGGGTCGAGAGCCAAGCCGCGTCAAAAATTCTGTCAGGCTTTCGGCCTGAATATGAATCGACTGTCTCAGCGCAATTGCGCGATGCAGGCGCGGTCATGTTGGGCAAACTCAATATGGATGAGTTTGCCATGGGGTCGTCCAACGAAACCTCTGTTTACGGGCCAGCGGTCAACCCGTGGCGCGCGAACGGCAGCGATCAAAACCTGACACCCGGTGGGTCTTCTGGGGGATCGGCCGCCGCGGTTGCGGCTGACCTCTGTCTTGGGGCCACTGGCACGGATACAGGCGGGTCAATCCGCCAACCTGCCGCCTTCACGGGCACAGTAGGTCTGAAACCCACCTATGGGCGCTGCTCGCGCTGGGGGATTGTCGCCTTTGCCTCGAGCCTTGATCAAGCAGGGCCAATGACCAAAACGGTGCGGGACGCCGCAATCATGGGGGCCGCGATGATGGGGCATGACCCCAAAGACAGCACATCCGCCGATCTGCCCGTTCCCGATTTCGAGGCACTTCTGACGGGCGACATTCGGGGCAAAACCATCGGCATCCCGCGCGAATATCGGGTCGATGGGATGCCTGAAGAGATTGAGAAACTTTGGGCCGATGGCGCTGCGATGCTGAAAGATGCAGGTGCGGAACTGCGCGACATCTCGCTGCCGCATACAAAATACGCCCTGCCCGCCTATTACGTGATCGCACCAGCCGAGGCCTCATCAAACCTTGCGCGCTATGATGGGGTGCGCTTTGGCTATCGCGCGGAACTGTCCCAAGGGGACGGCATTACAGAACTCTACGAGAAAACCCGCGCCGAAGGCTTTGGTGCCGAGGTGAAGCGGCGGATCATGATCGGCACCTATGTGCTATCAGCAGGGTTTTACGATGCCTATTACAACCGCGCGCGCCGTGTGCGCAGCCTGATCAAACGCGATTTTGACGAGGTATTTGCCGCAGGCGTTGATGCAATCCTCACACCCGCCACACCATCCGCGGCGTTTGAGTTGGGGAAAGAGGTGGCTGACCCTGTTGAGATGTATCTCAACGATGTGTTCACAGTCACCGTGAACCTTGCGGGCCTGCCAGGTGTGGCCCTGCCCACAGGGTTGAGCAGTGCGGGCCTGCCCTTGGGTCTGCAATTGATCGGCCGCCCCTTTGAAGAGGGTGATTTGCTCAACACCGCCTACGCGCTGGAAACTGCGGCGGGATTTGTAGCCAAACCCAATAAATGGTGGTAAGCTTTCTGCATAAATATGCAAAAAGCTTATGAGGCAGTGATGGGGTTTAAGGTCGGGCATTCCGCAAATTTGCGGGACAAGTTGCGCGTGGGGGCATTGCTTGTGGCCGTAGGAATTGGGGGGAGTGGATGCGTCTCTGCCCCCAATGATGTCGCCCAAGGGGTTGGGTTCAACGATTATCAAAGCTATCTCGCCGCCGAGGCTTCACGGCGCGAGACCTTGCGAACACCGCCACAGGCAATCACTGCGCCGCAAACGGCGCCGATCGTGGCCAATGCTGCCGCACCCGCAGCACCCGTTTTGACGCAAGATCAAATTTTAACGGCCCGCGCCCGCGCGGCCATTGAGGCCGCCGCGCGACAGGCGGTCTCACAACAGGGCGCGCGCGCTATCGCCGCCCCCGCGCCTGCGGCATCTACGTCACCTGTCGCTGTGACACCCATTGCCTCTGCGGCACCCATATCTGCACCCCCGACATCTGCAACACCCCGTGGGATTTCTGACGAACAGGATTTCAACGCGGTGTCCGCACGTGAGACGATTGAATCAGACGCCGAACGGCGCGCACGGATGCAGCAACAATTGGTAGTGGTGGCACCTGAACCTGTGCCTGAGCGCCCCCAAACGGTTGGGCCATCGGTGTTGAATTACGCCTTGGCAACGAGCCATCTGATGGGGCAACGGGTTTATGCCCGTTCCCCCTTGGGTCGGGGGCGACATGCGGAAAACTGTGCGGCCTATCGCGGGGATGATCTCGCGCAAGAAGATTTCTTAGCGCGCGGCGGGCCCAATCGCGACCCAATGGTGCTTGACCCTGATGGGGACCGCTATGCCTGCGGATGGGACCCTGCACCCTATCGCGCGGCGGCCCAAGCCGCGCGTGCGACCCAATGAGCCTGCCCCGCCAAAGCCCTAATTTCGGGCCAAGGCGCGAGGGGGCAACCCCCTCTTTGATCGTGATCCATTATACCGCGATGGAGGATTGCGAGGGGGCAGCGCGCGCTCTCTGCGACCCATCCCGCGAGGTTTCGGCGCATTATCTTATTGGGCGTGACGGCGGATGCCACGCTTTGGTGGATGAGGCGATGCGGGCATGGCATGCGGGCGCGGGGGCTTGGCGCGGGATCGTGGACGTAAATTCCCACTCCATCGGAATTGAATTGGACAATTGCGGATTTAGCCCGTTTTCCGAACCACAAATGGCCTGCCTCGGTGATCTGCTGCGCGGGATCATGGCCCGTTGGGATATTCCGCCCGAAGGCGTTATCGGCCATTCTGATCTGGCTGCAGGGCGAAAGATTGACCCAGGCCCACGATTTGATTGGGCACGGCTTGCGCATGATGGCCTCGCCATTATGCCAAAAGCGCGCGGGGCTTTGGCGATAGACCCGCAGCGCTTTATGAGGGATTGCGCGCAAATTGGGTATCATGTGGATGATCTCGACCTCATGCGCGACACGCTGCGGCGTAGATATCGCCCCCATGCTTTGGCAAAAGCCGCGCCGCTTGACGGATGGGATTGCGCGGTTGCGGCTGATTTGGCGGCGCGCTTTGGCATTGACCGCGCGGGCCGCGTCACCTAAAGCGCCTCTTGCGCGGAGGGCTGGATGACTGCGGGCAGCAATGTTCGAGGAAAGTCCGGACTCCAAGAGGCAACGGTGCTAGGTAACGCCTAGGCAGAGCAATCTGACGGAAAGCGCCACAGAAATGAAACTACCCAAGACTTCGGCCTTGGGAAAAGGTGAAACGGTGGGGTAAGAGCCCACCGCGCGCGTGGTGACACGGGCGGCACGGCAAGCCCCACCGGGAGCAATGCCAAATAGGGATCGTTGGAAAGGGCAACCTTTCAGGGCCGCTTCTGCCCTGTGCGATCCGGGTTGGCAGCTAGAGTGATCTGGCAACAGATCGCCCAGAGGAATGGTCATCCATGCCCCGCAAGGGGCAAGACAGAATCCGGCTTATAGGCCCTCCGCGCATATTCTGTCGGCCATCACCCGTCTCGCTTGGCTGCGAAGAACGCGCGCAAGAGTGCGGCTGCCTCATTCTCCATAATGCCGGAATATATCTCAGGCTTCCAATGCGATTGGGGGTGATCAAAGACACATGGCCCCTGCGCCACGCCGCCCGATTTCGGATCAGAAGCCGCATAATAAAGGCGAGACAGGCGCGCTGCGGCAATGGCCCCTGCGCAGGCAGGGCAAGGCTCAAGACTGACCCAAATATCGCATCCTGTAAGGCGTTCCTGCCCCAATGCGGCACAAGCGGCACGAATGGCGAGCATCTCGGCATGGGCGGTCGGGTCATGACGCGCGCGCATCTCGTTGCGGGCTTCGGCGATTACCGCGCCATCCTTGATGATCACGGCACCAACAGGCACCTCACCCTGCAAGGCGGCCTGTCGCGCCAGATCAAGCGCGCGGGGCATATGGCTGTGAAATTCGTTCATATTCCCTTCATGCCTCAGTTTCTGCCTCTTTCCAAGCAGAAGCCAAACCCTTAGGGAGGGCACATGAACACAAGCACACCACAGGGCGAGCGGATCGCCAAACGCCTGTCCCGCGCAGGGATTGCCTCGCGCCGCGAGGCAGAGCGGATGATTGCCGAGGGTCGCGTCAGCGTGAATGGCAAATTCATCGATAGCCCTGCCCTAAATGTGACCGCGCAAGATCGCATTGAGGTGGACAACACCCCCCTGCCCGAGATCTCCGCCCCGCGCCTGTGGCTCTATCACAAACCTGCGGGGCTGATCACAAGCGCCGCGGATGAAAAGGGGCGCAAGACCGTCTTTGACGCTTTGCCAGATACACTACCACGGGTGATGTCCGTGGGGCGGCTCGACCTGAATTCCGAAGGTCTGCTTTTATTGACGAATGATGGCGGCCTAAAGCGCAAACTTGAATTGCCTTCTACGGGATGGCTTCGCAAATATCGCGTGCGCATTAAGGGAAAACCCAATGACGAGGCCTTTGCCCCTCTGCGCAAGGGCCTGAGCATCGAGGGCGAGACATTTCAACCCATGAGCGTCTCACTGGATCGCCAACAAGGGGCCAATGCATGGCTCACCATTGGCCTGCGCGAGGGAAAGAACCGCGAAATTCGCCGTGCGATGGAGGCGATTGGTTTTGAGGTAAACCGGCTGATCCGCATCTCTTACGGCCCGTTTCGCTTGGGCGAACTCAAAGCGGGCGAGGTTGAAGAGATCAAACCGCGCGTCTTGGCGGATCAACTGGGCCTAGAAGTGCGGGTTGAGGGGCACGCGAAGGCCAAAACTGGCCCCAAAACGGGAAAGCTGCGCAAAGCGCCGCCCAAAAAATCTGCGCGCCCCACGCGCGATGGTGGGAAGGCCAAACGGGGCGGGTTTAAGCCTCGTCCGAAGGCTCGCTGAAGCGCTCAATCACCTTGGCTTGTGCCATAAAGGCCACGAACAAAAAGGCGGGCAGCGCGAAGGTTTCAAAGGTTACCCAAAACTGTTCCGAAAAATTGCGCCAGACGATCTCATTGGCAACCGCCATTGCGGCGAAAACGGCTGTCAGACGGCGGGTGATGATCATCCAACCTTCATCCCGCATCTTAAGAAATTCACCCATCAACACCTTCAGCCAGCTTTGCCCGCGCAGAAGGCCAATCCCCAACAAGGCCGCAAACACTGCGTAAACAAGCGTGGTTTTCATCTTGAAAAACCGCTCGTCATTGAACCAGATGGTCAGCCCCCCAAAGAACACTACCATCACCAAGGTGAACATCTGCATGCGTGAGATATGCCCTGTCAGATACCAAAGGGCCGCGATTGCCGCCCCAATCACAGGGATGAACAGCGCGGTCGCCATGATGAAGCCCGAATACTCCACCCCCGCAATGGTGAAGGTCTGGTCTTTGATCCACAGATACAGAACGAAAAACCCCAGAACAGGCCCAAGCTCTAGCGTGGTTTTCAACCATGGCGCGATGGGTTTTCCGTTTTGCATGGGTCTGTTCCTTTTCTAGCCTGCTGCCTCAACTATCACGGCGCCCGCTGCAATCAACCCCATAAGGGCCAAACGCCGCGGGCCAACGGTTTCCTTGAGGAAAATCCAACCAATCAGCGCGGCAAACACGGTGGATGTCTCGCGCAGCACGGCCGCCTCGCCCACATGATCAAGGCGCGTGGCCAACATGACCGACCCGAAAGACCCGAATGCCACCAAGGCCCCGATGACCCCGCGCAAAGCCAGCCCTGAGGGCGCAGGCGGGTTTGCCATACGCCGCCACGCGACATAAGCAAAACCGGGCATGGCAAAGCCATCAATAAAGAAAAACCATGCCAGAAAGGTAAAAGGGTCGGCGGTGGCGCGAATGCCATAGGCATCATAATTGGTGTAAAGCGCCACAAATAACCCTGTCAGCACTGCAAATCCCAAGGCGGGGATCAGCGTTTCGCGGTCAATCGTCACCGTGGCGATATTATAGGCAGCAAGCCCATAAAGCCCCGAGATCAAAACGCCCACCCCGATCCATTGGCCAAGGGTAAAGACCTCGCCAAACAAGATGCCCGCCCCGATCACAGTAAAGAGTGGGCCTGTGCCCCGCATCACGGGATAAACCACCGTATAGGCGCCACGCCGATAGGCCGACAGCACCGCCCATTTATAGCCTGCATGGATGATGAACATGCCCGCAAAAATCGGCCACATATGCGGCTCGGGCCATGGCACGATGAACAGGGCAACAGGCCCTGCCAAAACCACCATCGCCGCATCAATCGCACCGCGTGACAACAGGGGGTCATGCCGCCCCTTTTGCAACGAGCCAAAAATCGCATGCAGCAGCGCCGCGCATAAGGCCAAGATCAGGGCCAATTGTTCGCCCGCCGCCGTGCCCTCAAGGGCGATGATCAGATCCCCCAAGGGCGACCCTCCACCCTGTTACGCATTTCTCTCCAACCCCATAAGCGCGTTTGCAAATTCTTCGGGATCAAAAGGGGCGAGGTCGTCAATCTGCTCGCCCAAACCAATGGCGTGAATGGGCAGGCCAAATTTATCGGCCAATGCCACAAGGATACCGCCCTTGGCCGTGCCGTCAAGCTTGGTCATGATAAGCCCGCTGACATCCGATATCTTACGGAATTCTTCGACCTGTCTGAGCGCGTTTTGGCCCGTGGTCGCATCAAGAACCAACAGCGTGTTATGCGGCGCATCCGGCTCTTTTTTGCGGATCACCCGCACGATTTTGGCCAATTCTTCCATCAAATCCGCGCGGTTCTGTAACCGCCCCGCCGTATCAATAAGCAGCAAATCGGCCCCATCGGCTTCGGCCCGTGCCATTGCATCAAAGGCCAAGGCCGCGGGATCGCCCCCCGTTTCGGCACGCAGCACAGGCACGCCCGCGCGATTGCCCCAAATCTCCAACTGCTCTACCGCTGCCGCACGAAATGTATCGCAGGCAGCAATGACAACGGATTTCCCCGCAGCTTTGAATTGACTGGCCAATTTACCGATGGTTGTGGTCTTGCCAGACCCGTTCACACCAACCACCAACACCACCTGCGGCCGCTTGGGGTAAATCGGCATCGGCTTGGCCACAGCTTCCATAACGCGGGCCACATCGCGGGCAAGCGCCGCTTTGATCTCGGCCGCGCTCATGCGGCGGCCAAAATGTTCGGAGGCCAGATTTGACGAAAGCGCAAGGGCGGTTTCCACCCCCAAATCTGCGCTGATGAGGATTTCTTCCAATTCCTCGATCATCTCATCATCAATCACGCGCTTAGCAACGGGCGCAGCGCCCCCCCCCACCAAGCGGCGCAACAGGCTTGGCTTCGCTACAGGTTCGGGAGCAGACTTAGGTGCTTTCGCCGCCTCGGCCTTCGCGCCCTCAATGGCGGGGCGGGCGACTGGTTGAGGGTGCGGTTCTTCCACCGCGGCAGGTTCTGCAGCATCCTCAGGGGCACCCTCAGGGTCTTGGCTTTGCTCTGGCTCTGGCTCGGCTTGTGGTTCAGGTTCTAGCGCAGGTTCTGGCTCTGGTGCCTTCTGCCCCTCACTTACGCGCTCGGCTGCTTCGGCAGTTTCTTCGACTATCTCAGGGGCCGTATCATCAGTGGCGCCTTCGGCCACCAAAGCCTCTAACCCTTCGTCAATCTTGGACGAAGACTTAAAGAGCCGCTCTTTCATTTTCTTGAAAAATGACATTCGCTCAAAAACCGCCTTTTACCTTCCTGCTCTTCCCCTAATACGCCGCGCGGGGCATTGCAAAGGCTTTGCACTGATTGGCCCGTGCGGGTAAGTTTTCAGCACTTGATTTGGCCAGATCACAGACGGGGTTTTGCGGGAATGAAACTTCCGCCCATTGTTCTATTCGCAGGCGCAACGCTGCTGCCTTTTGGGCTATTGTGGCTTAAGGTTTTCGCACGAGGCCCATTTGGGCTGTTTGCACTGATTGTGCTGACTGTGGTGGCGGGCCTGGTTGACCATCTCAGTCCGCAGCTCTCTCGCCCAAGCGGCGTATCTGCGCGCCCCAACCGACATGGGGCACTGGCCCTGCAATGGATTTTGGGGATCGGTCATATTGGTCTTATCCTTGCCCTGCCTTTTGTGGTGCAAGGAGGGGGCTTGCGTCCCTGATCTTCACCCTTGCACTTTCATCATTTGTAGGACAGATCACACACCCCAATGCGCATGAATTGATCCACCACCCCAGCCGTGCCGCGCGGCGCTTGGGGCATGGTCTTTATGCAAGCCTTGGGATGGGGCATCACGCCTCGGCCCATTTGTTGATCCATCACCCCCATGTCGCAACCGCGCACGATCCAAATAGCCCCGTGCTTGGGCTTGGGTTTTGGGCTTATCTTCCGCGGGCATGGTGGAGCTGCTTTCACGGTGCACTTGCCCGCGAGACTGTGCGCCGTGGCGGTGTCACATGGGCGCATCCCTATCCGTGGCATATCGCGCTTGCGGCGCTGTTCCTGATCTATGCCTTCGCCGCAGGGGGTGGTTTGGCTTTGACCGCATATCTGTTGGTGGCTGCCCTCTTCCATATCCAAGTGATGTTATCCGATTACATCCAACATTACGGGCTGCGCCGCGCCATTGGCGCAGATGGCCGCACCGCGCCGCAATCTGCGCAAGACAACTGGAACGCACCGCGCCCCTTTAGCACCAAAATGCTCTTGGCCGCGCCGCTGCATTCATACCACCACCTCAATCCCACCCGCAGCTATGTGGAACTGAGCTATGCTCCAGATCACCCGCGCTTGCCCTACAGCCTTCCTGTCATGGCCGCCTTGGCAACGGTGCCGCCGCTTTGGCGGCGGGTGATGGATCCGCGGGCAGCACGATGGGCCGCGCGAAAATGACGCTTGGACGCGCGGCAGGGTGCGGCCTATTTAAGAGATCATGAGCGATATGATCGACACAGATATTCTGATTTCGGGTGGCGGCATTGCAGGGCTGATTGCCGCCTCTGCCTTTGGTGCGGCAGGTTTTTCCGTTCTTTGCGTAGACCCAAGCGCGCCGATTACCACCCGCGATGCAGAAGGTTCCGATCTGCGCAGCACCGCGTTTTTACAGCCCTCGCGCGACTTTCTCGATCAGGCGGGAATGTGGCGGCATTTTGCACCGCATGCAATGCCCTTGCAGATCATGCGCATCGTGGACGCGGGCGGGGTCGAGGCCGTGGCGCGCAGCGCGCATGATTTCAACGCAAGCGATATCTCGGATTTGCCATTTGGGTGGAACCTGCCCAATTGGCTGTTGCGCCGTGAAGGTTTGGCACGGATCTCTGAATTGGATCATGTCACCTTTCGGGCGGGCGTTGGCACAAAATCCTTACTCACCCGCAGCGCAGAGGCGCGCGTCACCCTCACCGATGGTACCCGTGTGCGGGCCCGTTTGGTGATTGCGGCAGACGGGCGCAATTCCCCCGTGCGTAAGGCGGCGGGCATTCCTGTGACGACCTGGCGCTATGGTCAAAAGGCCTTAGCCTTTGCTGTCAGCCATGACCACCCGCATGATAATATCTCGACCGAGGTGCATCGCTCGGGCGGGCCATTTACCCTTGTGCCGTTGCCAGATTACGAAGGCAAACCCTCCTCCGCCGTGGTTTGGATGGAGCGCGGGCCAGAGGCAGAACGCCTCTATGCCCTCCCCCAACCCGCGTTTGAGGATGAAATGCGCACGCGCTCTGCCGAGCTTTATGGGCCGTTGCGTCTGATTTCACAGCGCACGATCTGGCCGATCATTACACAAGTGGCGCATCGCCTGACAGGCGAGCGTCTGGCCTTGGTGGCCGAGGCCGCGCATGTGGTTCCCCCGATTGGCGCGCAGGGCCTCAATATGAGCCTTGCCGATATGGCGACCCTGCTTGATCTGGCCAAGGCCGCGCCTGACCGAGTGGGTGAGGCTGCCATGTTGCAAAAATATGAACGCGCACGCCATGCCGAGATTGCCGCCCGCGTGGCAGGGGTGGATGCGCTCAATCGCGCCTCGATGGCCGATGATCAAGGCTTGCGCGATTTGCGGATGAAGGCGCTGAACAGTTTCTACTCGGTGAAACCTGTGCGCCAAATCTTGATGCGCGCGGGGCTTGGCGCGCGGGCAGCGCGCTAACGCTGAGCCTGGAACACCAAGGCACGCGCCGCCTCGCGCGCGGCGTCTGTAATGACATCCCCAGAAATCATGCGCGCAATCTCATCGACACGGGCATCGGCATCAAGCGGCGTCACGGCGCTGAGTGTGGTCTCATTTTCAACCACCTTTGAGACGCGCCAATGATGCGCGCCAAGGGCCGCAACCTGCGGGCTGTGGGTCACAACCAAGACCTGCCCCCCTTGCGCCAACGCGGCCAAACGGCGCCCTACGGCATCGGCGGTCGCCCCTCCAACACCGCGGTCTATTTCATCAAAAATCATCGTTATATCAGATGCTTGACGCGTGAGGCACACCTTTAACGCTAAGAGGAACCGTGACAATTCCCCGCCCGAGGCGATCTTGTTCAAGGGCCCTGCAGGCGCGCCAGGATTGGTGGCCACAGTGAAGGTCACGGCATCAATCCCCTCTGGCCCTGCTGGGGCATCAGTAAGCGCGGTGGTGAAGACCGCGCGTTCCATTTTCAACGGGGCCAGTTCCCCCGCAATCGCCGCATCAAGGGCGCGCGCCGCTGCCTCACGCTTGCTGCGCAAGGCGGCGGCTGCCGTTTGATAGGCCTGATCTGCGGCAGCCTCGGCGGCGGCAAGGGCTGCCAAATGCGCATCCCCCCCTTCAATCGCGCTCAGGCGGGTTTGCAAATCCTGCCACATCTCTGGCAAGGCATCACATAGAACGCCGTATTTGCGGGCCAAAGCCCGCATGGCAAAAAGGCGATCTTCTGTTTCTTCCAAATCCTGCGGATTGAAAATCAAACGATCTGCAAAATCGCCCACAACGCGTTGCGCTTCGCCCAATTCGAGATTGGCGCGCTCTAGGGCGGCCAGTGCCTCGTCCAAGGCGCCATCGCTACGATCCGACAACCCAGCCACAAGGCGCAGCGCATCGCCGATCTGCCCCTCTGCCCCCTGATCCGACAAAGTGGCGACAAGCCGCGCCACATCTTCACGCAACCGCTCGGCCCCTTGCATAAGGCGGCGCTTGGCATCAAGCGCATCTTCCTCACCCGGTACGGGGGCAAGGGATTCGAACTCGGCCACAGCGTGGCGCAGGAAATCTTCCTCAGCGCAAATTTTTTCGAGATCGTCTAGCGCCGCTTTATGGGCAGATGCGGCCTTGCTACGCGCCCGCCACAGCGCGCTCAACGCTGCCAAATCATCGCCATGGCCGCCGAACTCATCGAGCAGCGCACGATGTCCGCGCGGGTCAAGCAGACCGCGATCATCATGCTGGCCGTGCAATTCGACCAAAACATCCGACAGGGCGCGCAGAACATCACCGCTTGCGCGGCGATCATTCACCCATGCGGTCTTGCGCCCGTCTTGGGTGTTGATACGGCGCAGGATCAATTCAGGGCCAGAGGGCAGACCCGCCTCCACCAAAATCGCCTGAACAGGGTGATCCATGGGCAGATCAAATACGGCGGATACCTCGCCCTGTTCTGCACCTTGGCGCACCAAATCGGCACGGCCGCGCCAGCCCAAGACAAAGCCAAGCGCGTCAAGAAGAATGGATTTCCCCGCGCCTGTTTCCCCCGTCAAAACATTCAACCCCGCCTGAAACTCAAGGCTGAGATGATCAATCAACAGAAGATCGCGAATTTCGAGATGCCGCAGCATCGGCCATGCCCCCGTTCAGTAACCTAGAGCCACGCCCCACGGATCGTGTTGTTCCAAATGCCGCGCAACCAACCCTCGCCTTGCGGTTCAGGCTCGAGGCCCTGCCCCTGCAATTGACGATAAGCATCTTCGTAGAAGGGCGAAGATTGGAAGTTATAGCCCAATATCGCGCCCGCGGTTTGCGCCTCATCCGTCAGACCCGAAGAAAGATAGGCCTCAACCAAGCGCATCAGCGCCTCAGGCGTGTGCGATGTTGTTTGGAACTCTTCGACAACGACACGAAAGCGGTTGATTGCCGCCATGTAATGTTGGCGCTCAAGATAGTAGCGGCCAATTTCCATTTCTTTTGCTGCCAAATGATCAAAAGCCAAATCGAATTTCAAAGCGGCGGAATTGGCGAATTCGCTATCAGGGTAAAGTTCGATCACCGCGCGCAAGGCTTGCAGGGTTTGAAAGGTCACACCTTGGTCACGGCCTACCTGTTCAATCTGATCATAATAGCTCAACGCCAAAAGATATTGCGCATAGGCGGCATCATCATCGGCAGGGTAAAATTCGATAAAGCGCTGTGCGGCAACCCGCGCCTCTTCGTATTGGCGCGCCTCGTGATGGCTGAAGGCGGCCATGATCAACCCGCGCTTGGCCCATTCCGAATAGGGATGCAGGCGCTCAACCTCTAGGAACAAAGGCGCGGCTGCCTCTGGATCATCGTTATTTTCAAGCTCAAACTCGGCCCGGTTGTAAATTTCTTCAGCGGTCAGGGCCTCAAGGGGCTGTTCCACCACACGCGGCCCAAAGAGACCACGGCGCGGCTCACCATCGGCGCGCGGGCCACAGGCCGTCACCCCAAGCGAAAGGATCAGCAGACCAAGCCCAAGCTTTCGTGAAAATCCATGCGCGCGTGACGTGTCGTTCATCTATATACCCTGTAGAAATCCGCCCAACCCCAAATCTTGGGTATCTTATTCCTAGGGTGTTAGCACATTAATCGGAAGGGCAAAACGTCAGATTGCCTCAGGCAACATGCGCCAAATCATGTTGGCCAACCCCCATGCCGGGCAAATGGGCGGCCGTCTTGTCGTCACATTGCACCAAACGCATCGCATCAGGCATCGCAAATAGCGCGCGCAGCAGGCGATTGGTCAACATATGGCCTGCACGCACGCCTTCGTAATGGCCAAGGATCGGATTGCCTGCCAAGGCCAAGTCACCAAGAGCATCAAGCATTTTGTGGCGCACAGCCTCATCCGCATGACGGAAACCACCGGGGGACAGCACATCATCACCATCCACAACCACAGCGTTGTCATAGGATCCACCAAGGGCCAGACCCGCATTCCACATCGCCTCAACATCGGATTGGCGACAGAATGTGCGGCTGTCACAGAGTTCGCGCACGAAACGCCCATTGGCCAAATCCGCGTGGCGATGCTGCACCCCAATCGCGGGGTCAGGGAAATCAATCGAAAACGCCATTGTCAGATGCGAGGCAGGCGAAAGCGATGCTTCGCTATCGCCATCACGCACAGTCACTTTCTTCAGGATTTCAATCGCATAGATGGGGCGATCTTGCGGCGCGATACCCGCAGCAACAAGGCCGCGCACAAATTCAACCGCCGAGCCATCCAAAATGGGCACTTCCTCGGCATCAATATCGACACGCGCATTGTGGATACCACAGCCCGCCAGTGCCGCCATCAAATGTTCAATGGTCGAAACGGAAACCCCATCAGCGTTGCAAATCTTTGTGCAAAGGCGGCTTTCTGGAACCGCATCATAGCGCGCGGGGATCAGCGGATCAGCATCGCGCACATCCACCCGATTGAACCAAATGCCACTATCGGCCACGCTTGGATGGATGGTCAGGGTAACAGGCTTTCCCCCATGAAGGCCTACACCTTTGAAACTTGCAGATTTTTTCAGCGTTGCTTGCACAGCAAACCTTTCTGTCGTCATGTGCCCACAATCGTGGGCGCCCCCAATACAGCTACCCCATCTGACTGCAAGTCTGTGATACAAACTGAGCGGGGGCGAGACAATTCAAGCTTTGTGACTCTCTGCAACAATGCAAAAACGCATCGGCAGAATCTTGCCAAAGACCACAGGATACTCATCTAATCATTTGATTAAAAACGAAAAAGGCCGACACAAGATCGGCCTTTTCGCTGTCATATTTTCGAAAATTTAATTCGCTTGGCGGCGCAGGAATGCAGGAACTTCGATGCGCTCCTGCTCTGGGTCGACTGCGTCATCCTCCATCATCGGCTGATGCTGCGCGCTGAGGTCAGGGCGACTGCGATTCACGGGGGCGTCTGTGTTGCTTTGACCCGTCATCCGCTCAAGCAGCGAATTAATCCCAAAGGCACGGCGGGGCGCGGCGGGTTTCTCCGTCAATGCGGGGCGCGGCGAAGTTGGGCGTGCTGTCGTTGCATTATGCATTGCGATTGCATTTTTCAGACGATCCAAGGCCTGCGGGCTTGGCGTGCCTGCTGCAGGACGCATCGGGGCGGTAAAGCTGGCCGCTTCTTGTTCATAAACAGGCTCAGGGTCAGCCGCGACAGGGGCGGGGCTGCTCATCGCGCTGTCATACACAGGCGCGGGAACCTCGTTGTGATCCACCTCCATCATCGAGGCGGGCTCAGAGTTAACTTCAAGCTCAAGATCATCGAACAAGAACGGCTCAGGCGATTGATCTGCTGCGAATTCTTCGGCAGGTGCAGGCTGTTCTTCAACAACTTCTGCAACAGGCTGAGGCGCGGCTGTGTAGCTGCGCTCTGGCTGGTACATCTGCATTTCAGAAACATCGATACCTGTTGCCACAACAGACACACGCATCCGACCTTCCATCGAGGTATCAAGGGTCGAGCCGACGATGATATTCGCGTCAGGGTCAACCTCTTCACGAATGCGGTTTGCGGCCTCGTCCAATTCAAACAGGGTCAGATCATAGCCGCCTGTGATATTGATCAAGACGCCTTTTGCACCTTTGAGGCTGATTTCATCTAAGAGCGGGTTGGCGATGGCCTTTTCAGCGGCCTGAATGGCGCGTGTTTCGCCTTCGGCTTCGCCCGTGCCCATCATGGCCTTGCCCATCTCGTTCATGACGGCGCGCACATCCGCGAAGTCAAGGTTGATCAGGCCCGGACGCACCATCAGATCCGTCACACCTTTGACGCCCTGATAGAGAACATCATCCGCCATCGCGAAGGCCTCGGTGAAGGTGGTTTTCTCATTGGCCAAACGGAACAGGTTTTGGTTCGGAATGATGATCAGCGTATCAACAACCTTTTGCAGCTGCTCAATGCCCTCTTCGGCTTGGCGCATCCGCTTAGCGCCTTCGAATTGGAAGGGCTTTGTCACCACACCCACTGTCAAAACGCCCAGTTCACGCGCCGCTTGCGCGATGATTGGCGCCGCACCCGTGCCTGTGCCACCGCCCATGCCCGCGGTGATGAAGCACATATGTGAGCCTGCCAATTGATCCACGATCTCTTCGATGGATTCTTCTGCCGCACTTGCCCCAACAGAAGGGCGCGCCCCTGCCCCAAGACCCTCGGTCACGCGCGCACCGATCTGGATGCGCTGCGGTGCTTTGGATTGCTGCAAGGCTTGGGCATCGGTATTCGCGACAACGAATTCGCAGCCATCAAGGGCCTGCTCAATCATGTTGTTCACGGCATTGCCGCCTGCGCCACCCACACCGAAAACGGTGATCCGTGGTTTTAGCTCTGTCCCTGTGTCGGGCATGGAAAGGTTCAAGGTCATCTGCTCGGTCCACCTGTTTTGTCGTCCCTGACCTGATCTTGCGCCAGATATCTTGGGATTTGACTGCCTCGTGTTTCTTTTGGATCACGGTAACGATAAATCTGCGCCGCGTCATCAGAAAATTGCGAATTTACCACAAAATAGAGTGGCTTATCTGTGACCTTCGGCGTGATCTTGCCGACACCCCCCGCATTCTGTGGTGCGAGGGGGCAATTTCGCTAGGGTTTGACGCGTCAATCGGGGCGGTTTCTCACCAATTGTCGCGGAACCAACGCACCGCGCGCTTCAGCGAGCGGGCAGGATAGCTTTCGGCGGGAATGTCGAAATCCCACCATTCATCTTGTGGATAGGCCGCAAACAGCGACAGACCAACCGATGTTGAAAACGCGGGGCCACAGGCCGATTGCGGCAAACCTTGCACCCGCATCGGGCGGCCAAGCCGCACCTGATTGCCCAAAATGCGTGAAGCCAAACCATCAAGACCCGGCACCTGACTGCCCCCACCTGTCAAAACAATGCGCTGACTGGGCAGATGATCAAACCCTGCGGCATCAAGGCGGGCGCGCACCTCTTCAAGGATTTCCTCAACGCGCGGGCGCATCACACCGATCAATTCCGCACGGCTGACATGACGGCGGTCGTAATTCCAATCGCCTGTATTGCCCTGCAATTCGATCATTTCGCGATCATCCATGCCCGTGGCAACAAGCCCCCCAAAGCGGGTCTTGATCCGCTCGGCATGGGTCATGGGAATTTGCAACGCCTGCGAAATATCCGAGGTGACATGATCCCCGCCCATGCGCACGGTATCGGCATAGATCATATGCTTTTTCATGAAAATAGACAGGCCCGTGGCACCGCCGCCCATATCCACACAAGCCGCGCCCAATTCCTGTTCATCCTCGACAAGGCTCGACACCCCCGCCACATAGGGCGAAGAGGCCAGACCTGCGAGCTCCAAATCACAGCGTTTCACGCAGTAGAGCAGCGCCTCAATGGCATTGGCCTCGACCGACAGAAAATGCATATCCACCGCCAGACGTTCGCCAACCTGACCACGGGGGTCGGATAGGCCTGTGCGATGATCCAATGAGAAATTGACAGGCTGCGCGTGCAAAACCTCGCGTCCTTCGCCCAAATCAGGCAAATCACAACTGGCCAAGGCGCGGGCCACATCATCATCTTGCACAGTCTTGTCTTGAACAATCGTCTCGCCCGCCATGCCATAGGAGCGCGGACGCGCCCCTGCAAAAGCCACCATGACGTGATCCACGCGGGTATGGGCCATTTTTTGCGCGGTCTGGACAGCGGTGCGAATGGCGCGTTCGGTTTCTTGAACCGTGTCGATCTCGCCAAAACGCACACCGCGCGAGCGCGTTGTGCCCATGCCAATCACCCGAAAGGCAGACTGCCCCGCAAGGGCCGCTTGGCGATCTGTGGAATAGGCCATGCCCGTCTCATCAAACCGCAGCACGAGGCAGGAGATTTTATAACTGCCCACATCCAAAACCGCCATGACACCGCGCTTGAGAGCCTCTTGGCGTTTGGCGCGCATTGCGCGCTGCATATGATACAGATTGTTCATCATCCTTGCCGTTCTCCACTCACCACCAACTGACTACGCAACATGTCGAAATTATCTTTGGCCCCTGCGCTGAGGCGTAATGTGGGCCGGTCTGGCCTGCGCATATCTATACTGAGGATATCGCGGCTCAGAATATCCTGCGCCTGATCCAAGGCGATCACCCGATCTAAGACAAAACTGGCATTTTCCTCGGGCAGCATAATCTTGCGCCCATCAGAAAGGATGACATCCCAGCGCCGCTCGCCCACACGCACGAAACCGCGCAACTGATCGGCCAAAGGGGCCGCGATACGCACAAGGTTCAAGGCCTCGCGCGCGGCAAGATCCGCCCCTTCCCCGCCGATCAACGGTAAGGCCTGCGAAATGGGTCGGCTGATCAAATCATCAATGACAACGCCATCTCCATCAATCAACAAGAACGCCTCGCGCGTTTGCCAGATCAATTCAGGCAGCCGCTCCTCAATATCCAATTGCAGGACCCCATCTGCCGCGATGCGCAGTTGGGCGTTGCGCACTGCGGGCATTTCTTCGATCTGTGCCTTTATCTGGGGCAAATCGAGATCGAAGGAGGAGAGCGGGAAATCAAGCGACAAACGCCCGCGGATTTCATCCGCCAAAGCGGGACTTGCACCATTCACTGACAACAGCGTCACTCGAAATTCTGGGCGCGCCTCAATGGTGCGGCGCAGATCTTCCACCTGCGCGGTCAGCTGATCCATATTGCGCGGGTTCGACAGGTAGGCGGCGCTGCCCCCAACGATGATGATCAAAGGCAGACCATAGCGCATAAAAACGCGAAAGACGGGCGTCAGCCAAAGGCGCTGAAAACGATAGGCCATCACCGATGGGGCGGGGTCGCGCTTTTGGCGCGGGCTTGAGGCGCTTGCGCCATGTTGCGGCGCGCTTGGGCGCTGCGCAGGGCCTAGCGGTCGCATGAGGCATCCTCCACCATCCAACGACACAGAGCGCCGAAACTGATCCCTGCGGCCTGCGCCTGTTCGGGTGCCAGTGAGGTTGGGGTCATGCCGGGTTGCGTATTGACCTCAAGCATCACCAAACCAGCCAAGCCGCGCGTATCGTCCCAACGGAAATCGCTGCGCGAGACCCCCCGCAGACCCAGCGCGCGATGCGCGGCAATCGCCATATCAAGGCAGGCTTGCGTAATCTCAGCGGGAATATCGGCAGGGATCACATGGCGCGACCCGCCGGGCTTGTATTTCGCATCGTAATCATACCACCCTGTCGTGATAATCTCGGTCACGCCAAGGGCGCGATCCCCCATCACTGTGGTGGTCAATTCACGACCGGGCGCATAGGTTTCCACCATCACCTGATCTGGCATCTCAGGGCCAAGCACGGGGGGGCTATTGGCCCCGTCCATCACCAGATACACCCCGACCGAACTGCCCTCGTTATTGGGCTTTACCACATAGGGCGGCGGCATCACATGGGCGCGCGCGACATCGTCCCGCGCCACGATCTGGCTGTCCATGACGGGCAGGTTTGCGGCGCGCAACACATCTTTGGTGCGCTGTTTATCCATGGCAAGCGCAGAGGCCAAAACGCCCGAATGGGTGTAGGGCAGACGCATCCACTCCAACATGCCTTGCACCACGCCATCTTCGCCAAAGCGGCCATGAAGCGCGTTGAACACAACATCAGGGGAAATTTCAGACAGACGCATAGCCAAATCGGGGCCTGCATCGACCTCGATCACCTCATAGCCTTCGCCCGCCAGTGCCTTGGCACATTCGCGCCCCGATGAAAGAGACACCTCGCGCTCTGCCGAGGGGCCACCCATCAATAACACAATACGGGGGGATGCTTTTGCAGCAGAACCGCCCAAATCTTGCCTCTTGCCTCAATCGGCCTTCAGGGTCTTTGCGCCCCTTGGCCACCGCGTTGCCCGCATCTATGCGGCGGGCTGTTATTGGCGCGCTTACAATCCGTTACGGACCACCCACGCGCATAATTTCCCATTCTAGCTGCAATCCGCTGTTTTGGAAAACCTTTTTTCGCACATATTCGCCCAAATCTTCCAAGTCCTTGGCGGTGGCCCCGCCTGCATTGGTCAGGAAGTTAGGATGTTTCTCATTCATCACCGCGCCGCCCAGACGATGCCCGCGCAGACCTGCATCCTCGATCAGCTTCCACGCTTTCATCTCGTGGCTGTCATCGGCGCGCCCAGTCGAGGAAAACCCCGCAGGGTTGCGAAAGGTCGAGCCTGCCGTGCGGTCTTTGGTCGGTTGGCTGGCATCGCGGCGCGCCAGTTGGTCGTCCATCTTGGCGGCCAGTTCATCGGGTCTGGCGCGCGGAGCGGTGAACCGCGCCTCGATCAAGATCAGATCGGGGTCAAGCCCCGTCTGGCGATAGGCAAATTGGAAATCATCAGGGGCAAGCGTGACCACCCTGCCCGCCCGCGTCACCGCGCGGGCCGTGGTCAAATGATCCGCCACATAGGCCCCATAGCAGCCCGCATTCATGCGGCAGGCCCCGCCGATGGTGCCAGGAATGGTGCGCAGAAAGGTCAGGTCTAACCCCGCCTCGCCCGCGCGCCGCGCGACATGGGCATCAAGCGCCGCCGCCCCTGCAATGACCTGATCCCCTTCGATGCGAATATCGTTAAACCCGCGCCCCAAACGGATCACCACACCGCGCATCCCGCCATCGCGGATGATGAGGTTGGAGCCGACACCGATGGGAAAAACAGGAATGGCGGGATCAAGCGCGGCAAGGAAGCATTGCAGATCGTCAAGATCCGCAGGCTGAAACAGATACTCCGCAGGCCCACCCACACGCAGCCAAGTCAGATCTGCCAAAGGGCGATCTGGGGTCAAAGTGCCGCGCGGGATTGGAAGGCTTTGGGTCATATAGGGGAAGTAGCGGTTGCGATTCCCCCGCGCAAGGGTTTTGGCAGAGAGGTAGGAGTTTGCGCCCCCTTTAGGGTTTTGTCGCGCACAGCCCGAGGGGTGGGCCATCTCGTTTCCCCGTCAAGGGTTTTGTGGCGCACGGCCCGAGGGGTGGGAGCGGCACTGCCGCGCCCGCCCCGTGGGGGCGGGTCGTGCGCGACAAAACCCGCTTTGAGCGGGTTTTGTGGTTAGGCTGCCACGATCATTTAGTTGGACAAGTTCGTCACACTTTCAACGATATCGCTAAGGGCATTAGCCGCGTTTCCAATCTTCACCGTCCCATCAGCAAGTTTCCCAATTTGAGGCGCCCGCTTCTGCCAAAACCTCAACAATGCCAAACCCGTGGCACCCGTTGCTTCTGCGAATCGCTGATCGAAAATTTCACGCATTTGATCGTCTGACGCCTGAGAGACGCGCGCGCGCCATTCGAATAACTCGCGCAACATATCAGCCAAGATCGCCTGCCCCTCTGGATCAAGTGGAACCTTCTCAGAAGAAATTCCCCTTATTTCATCGATCTTTTGGTCGAATAAGCTTAAGACGGCGTCTCGGTCTAACTGGTCCCATGACAACTGTGAGAGCGGCGCAAGCGCAGCAAAGGCGGGTCCGAAGTGGGTTCGAAACACGGCGCGCAAATTCGTGACAGCGTCCGCCAAGATTTTAATTAATGACTCAGTCAGATCATCCGCGTGTTGCGGGTCCCCCATGAACATTTCAAGATACTTGGCTCGGTTCATCAGTATCCGCACCCGCAAGTGATCTATGTTCTCAACGCGATTTAGCTCATTCAGCAATTTTTCGGCGGCAACGCGGGTTGCGCCTGCGGTATTTCTGCCGCCACCCATGCTCTCGGTATAATCAACAAAATCTTGAAGCAGATCCCGCGCTTCCCTTGCATCATCAAGAAAACGCCTGTTGGCTTGGGGGTCGCGGAGGTGTGCGGTGTCATCGTCAATGCCGACGATGCGCATCATTCGTGCTATCTGATCGAAGGTATAATCAAATGGAATAGCACGCGAGATAGCAAACCCCTCCATCACCCCCGCGATGCGATCCAGAACCTCCGTATCCGTCCCCGTCCAAAACGCCTCGTCCTTCTGCGCCAATTCGTTCAGAAGCGGCCAGTTCTGCGGGCGGGCGTGAAGGGCGTTTTCGTAGAGGTCTTTGAACACGGACCATGCGGGGTGACGTTGGAAAAGCGGTGTGGCGTTTTCCCAAACTTCGGAATGCGGGTCTGCGCCATCAGGCAAGAGAGGTAACTTCGTTAGGTCCTCTCCCTGCTCGACAGCGGTGGCGGCGGCGATGGCGGCGAGGGACGCGGAAGCGGAGGCCGAGGATGAGGATGAGGATGAGGCGGTGACGAAAGTGGCGCCGACGGAAGCGGCGGCCGCGTTGGCGGCCAAGGCGACAGCCGCGTCGGCGGCGGAGGCAGCGGCGTAGGCGGCCAAGGCGACGGAGGAGGCGTAGGCGTTGGAGGCAGCGGCGCAGGCGACCAAGGCAACGGAGGAGGAGTCGGCGGCGGTGGGTTTGGAGGCTCTACGCCCAAACTTTCTAATCGTGGCGCGATTCTCATGTGAAGCAACGTTTGATAGACTGCACCAAAAAACAGTTAAGTAGCCAGATCATCTTGTTTTGACCGCGCCCAAAAAGGCAAAACTCGCATGGCCGCGCGGCAAGCAATCAGCTGCGCTACCCGCAATGCCTGCTCCTCAGGCAGGCCCTTCAACCAAGCCCTCAGATCATCTGCCGATTGAATATCTTTCGCTTTCATGCAGCCAAACCCCTGACACCGTTACCCGAGTCAAGAGTGGCCCAATTCAGACCTAAATAGCAAACCTATTTCTGCAACCGCCCCACAAGGCCATGCGCCCATGCGCTGATCGTGCCTGCGCCGAGGCAGACCACGATATCGCCTGATTTGGCCTGGGCGCGCACAAGCGCCTCGAGCGCGTCTTCGCTGTCGACTACATGCGCGTTGCGGTGGCCGTGGCGGGTGAGGCCCGCGACCAGATCATCGCGGGATGCGCCCGCAATGGGCGCCTCGCCTGCGGCGTAAACCTCGGCAATGCCAACCACATCAGCATCGTTAAAGCAGCTGCAAAAATCCTCGAACAGGGAGGAGAGGCGCGTATAGCGATGGGGTTGATGCACCGCGATCACGCGCCCCTCGCTGGCCTGCCTTGCGGCGCGCAAAACGGCCGCGATTTCCACGGGGTGGTGGCCGTAATCATCAATGATAGCGATGCCATCCACCTCGCCCAATTTGGTGAAGCGGCGGTTGACCCCCTTGAAGCCCGCAAGGGCCGCGCGGATTTCATCCGATTTCATGCCCAAATGGCGCGCCACGGCAACGGCGGCCAGCGCGTTTGAGACATTGTGATCGCCGGGCATAGGCAGGGTGCAGCCTGCAATCACCCGATCCTCGCCGCGCAGTGCGATGTCGAAATGCGCGACACCCTTGACGTAATGCAAGCCCACCGCGCGCACATCGGCCTGCGCGTTGAACCCATATGTCACCACGCGGCGATCCGTGACGCGCCCAACCAGTGCCTGCACCTCGGCATGGTCGGTGCAGCAGACCGCGAGCCCGTAAAAGGGGATATTCGAGACGAAATCGTAAAAGCCTTTGCGGAGATTTTCGATCGTGCCCCAATGTTCCATATGTTCGGGGTCGATATTGGTGACGATAGCGATGGTGGCGGGCAGGCGGTTGAAGGTGCCATCCGATTCATCGGCCTCGACCACCATCCATTCGCCTTGGCCCACGCGGGCGTTTGAGCCATAAGCGTGGATGATGCCGCCATTGATCACAGTGGGGTCAATGCCGCCCGCATCGAGCAGGGTCGCCACAAGGGTGGTGGTGGTGGTTTTGCCATGCGTGCCTGCAATCGCCACATTCGAGCGCAGGCGCATCAATTCGGCCAACATCTCGGCACGGCGCACCATCGGCAAGCCCCGCGCGCGCGCTGCGTCAAATTCAGGATTGCCCGGTTTGATGGCGGAGGAGATCACAACCACCTCGGCCCCGTCCAAATTTTCTGCCGCCTGCCCGATAAAGATCCGCGCGCCCAATGCCGCAAGACGTTCGGTGATCTTGCTTTCCTTCAGGTCAGATCCTTGCACCGCATAGCCGTGGTTCAACAGCACCTCAGCAATACCCGACATGCCAATGCCGCCAATGCCTGTGAAATGGATCGGCCCAAGCTGTGTGGGCAGTTTTGTGGCGGCGGCGTTCATGATCTTCCTTTCGCTGCAATTTCCTCGACCATCGAAACAAGACGATCGGTGGCATCTGGCACGGATTGCGCAAGCGCGGCATTTGCCATGGCTTGGGCCTGTGCGGGGTCGGCCAAAACCTCAAGCATGGCTCCTGATAGGCTGTCGGCGTTCAGCTCATGTTCCGCAATCGCAAGGCTTGCCCCTGCGGCGACCATAGGGCCGGCATTGGCGGTTTGATGATCTGCGGTGGCGGCGGCAAAGGGGATGAAAATCGCAGGCCGCCCAATGACCGAAATATCCGCAACCGAGGACGCGCCTGCGCGGCTGATTACCAATTGCGCCTCAGCGATCCGGCGAGGGATATCATCGAAAAACGGCTGCACCTCGGCGGTGACACCCAAATAATCATAGGCACGGATGACGCGATCAATATCCTCGGGGCGGGCCTGTTGGGCCACGCGCAAGCGCGCCAAAATTCCTTTGGGCAGTTTCGCCACCGCATTTGGCACAATTTCAGACAGGATACGCGCGCCTTGGCTGCCACCGATGATCACAAGTGACAGGGGCCAATCGCCGGGCGGTGTATAAACGGCGCCTGCGCGCGCCATCACCGCAGCCCGCACAGGGTTGCCGATATGATCCGCCTGTGCGCCCTCAGGCAGGCGCGTGGGCCATGTGCCACAGGCCACCCGATCCACGCGCCGCGCAAACAGATGATTGACGCGACCAAGGACGCCATTTTGCTCATGCAAGGCCCGCGGACGCCGCGCAATCCACGCCGCGGCCAATGCGGGAATGGTCGGATACCCGCCAAAGCCTATGACAATATCGGGCTGAAGGCGGCGCTGCAGCAGCAAGGCCGATAGAATACCCCCCAAGATTTTAAAGGGCGCCTTAAGTTTATCGGCCAGCCCCCCTTGGGCGAATGTGGCCGCCGCCACTGTTTGCATAGACACCACATGGGGAAATCCCCCCGCATAGCGCGCGCCGCGCGCATCTGTCGAAAGCGTCACCTGCCACCCCTGCCGCACCAAGGCCTCGGCCAAAGCTTGGGCGGGGAACATATGCCCCCCCGTTCCCCCTGCCGCGATGATAGCGTGACGCGCGCCTCCAGTCCCCATCGGATCAACGCCCCCTCTTGCTAAAGATATCGGCCAAATCACCCTGTGGCCGCGCGCGGGTAAAGGCCAAAATCATCCCCATCGCAAGACCTGTTGCAAGGATAGAAGAGCCGCCATAGGACACAAAGGGCAAGGTCATGCCCTTTGCAGGCAAAAGCCGCACCGCAACGCCCATATTGATAAAGGCCTGTAGCGCAAACATGGTCACAAGACCCGTGCCTGCAAGGCGGATGAACGGGTCGCGTTCTTTGAGCAAACGCAGGAAACTGCGAAAGGCGATTGCCGCGAAGAGGGCGATGATGATCAACACAAGGATCACACCATATTCTTCGGCAGCGACCGCAATAATGAAATCGGTATGCGCGTCAGGCAATGTCCATTTCACGGCACCCTCGCCCAAGCCTGCGCCAAAAAACCCACCTTCACGGATTGCATTGGCCGCATAAGCAAGCTGGGTGTTTGGCGCTACTTCGGCGCTGAGGAACCCATCAATACGGCGCGCAAAATGCTCGGAGGCATGATAGGCAAAGATGCCCCCGACCCCTGCAAGCGCCACAACGCTGACCATGAGAATAATGGGCGCGCCTGCAACGAAATAGATCACGCACCACCCCATCAAGATCAGGGCCGCCTGACCGAAATCAGGCTGCATCACCAAAATGCCAACAATGAGAATGGTCAATCCAAAGGACAGGCGCTTGCCTGGCGGGCCTGCCAATTCTTGGCTTGCGGCGACCATCCAAGCGACTGTGACAATGTAGAGGGGTTTTAGAAATTCAGATGGCTGCACCGAAGCAAACCCAAGCGAATACCACCGCACAGCGCCTTGCCCAAAATCAGTGCCAAAAATCGGCAGCGCCGCAAGGGATAGAAACGCGCCACCAAACCCCACCACCGCAAAGCGGCGTAGCATGAGCGGCGGCAGCATCGACACTAACAGCATCCCGATCATCGCCGCACCGCCAAAGATGGCTTGGCGTGTTACATAGTGAAAGGGCGGGTGACCATTGCGTTCGGCCAAAGGTGGCGATGCGGCAAAGCCCAATAACAGGCCAATCGCAAAAAGTGCCAAAATGCAGCCTATTGTGCCGCGATCAACGGTGCGCCACCAACGGGGCAAAACCGCTTCGCCTGATTGCACAAGAACTGTGCCATGCGCCATTTCTGTCATGGGATATACCGCCCGATACTGCCTCAACCGCCCGATTTTTCGGGTCTCATTGGCAAATTAGCGAAATTTATTCCCGAAAGCCAGAGAAAGCCGCATCAGCCCTACGATTGCGCAAGAACTTGCGCAACTTGGGCGGCAAAATCATCGCCCCGCTTCTCAAAATTGTCGTATTGATCAAAACTAGCGGCGGCAGGGGCCAATAGAACTACATCGCCCGGCTCGGCCTCGGCGACAGCGCGGGCCACTGCGGTGGCCATATCGGTGCAAATCTCTTTGGGAAGATCCCCCAAATTCAAGGCAAATTTTGCAGCTTCGCGCCCGATGATATAGGCCTTTTTGACCGAGCCGAAATGTGGCCGTGCCACATCAAGCCCGCCCTCTTTCTCAAGCCCGCCACAAATCCAACGGATGGCAGGATAAGCGGCAAGCGCCTTGGCAGCGGCATCAGCATTGGTGGCCTTGCTGTCATTGACGAAACGCACACCGCCCAGTTCGCCCAAAACCTGACTGCGATGCGGCAGGCCCTTGAAGGAATGCAACGCGTCCTCGATCACGCGCGGCGCAAGGCCAAGCGCGCGCGCCACCGCATAGGCCGCACAGGCGTTTTGATGGTTATGCGCGCCTGCAAGCCCCGCGATATCGCGCAAATCAATAGAGGCCACCTGCCGCCCCTTGCGCCATTCCGACAGCCAGCCTTTACGTGCAAAGACATCCCAATTCGTGCCGTCTAATTTCTGCGCAGAGGAGATGCGGATCACCCGATCATCCCCTGCCCCTTGGGTCAGTTGATTGGACAAGGACAGTCCTTCAACCTCATCAATCCCGATCACGGCGCGATCTGGGCCACCTTCGGCAAAGAGCTTGCGCTTGGCCGCATAATAGCCCCCCATCCCACCATGACGATCCAAATGATCCGCTGACAGGTTGGTAAAGACCGCAATATCGGGCGTCAGGGCGCGGGCAAGCTCGGTTTGGTAGGAGGATAATTCCAACACGACCACCCCTCCATCTTCGGGCGGATCAATATCCAAAACACCGCGCCCAATATTGCCCGCAAGCTGCACAGATACGCCCGCAACATTCAAAATATGGGCGATTAGCGCCGAGGTGGTCGATTTTCCGTTTGACCCTGTCACCGCAACCACGCGTGGGGGGCGGTCAAATTGCGCCCAATCCGCCTGACCAAGCGCCGCGAAAAACAGGCCCACATCATTATCAACGGGCACATTGGCGCGATAGGCGGCCAAAATTGCGGGATGCGGCGCGGGGTAGAGATTGGGGATACCGGGCGAGGTGATCAGGCGCGACACGCCCTCAAAAGCGCCTGCCTTTGTTAGATCAGTGACCACAAACCCATCCGCCTCGGCGCGCGTGCGCGCCTCTTGCCCATCATCCCAAACAAGCGCAATGGCCCCACCTGCTTGCAGCGCCCGCGCTGTGGCAAGACCCGAACGGCCCAAGCCCAAAACAGCGATTTTTTGACCTGAAAACCCAGTGACGGGGATCATTTGACCGCTCCTTGCTTTGTTAGCGCAGTTTCAATGTCGCAAGGCCAATCAGCGCAAGGATAAGAGAAATGATCCAGAAGCGGATCACCACTTGCGGCTCAGCCCAGCCTTTTTTCTCAAAATGGTGATGGATGGGGGCCATCAAGAACACGCGTTTGCCTGTGCGTTTGAAATAGAGAACTTGGATAATAACGCTCATCGCTTCGGCCACGAACAAGCCGCCCACGATGGCCAAAACAATTTCGTGCTTTGTGGCAACGGCGATGGCGCCCAAAGCCCCGCCCAAGGCGAGCGAGCCTGTATCCCCCATAAACACGGCTGCGGGCGGGGCATTATACCATAGGAACCCAAGACCGCCGCCGATCAGACCCGCGCAAAACACCAGCAATTCGCCCGTTCCCGGCACGTAATGCACATCAAGATATTCCGTGAAATCGACCCGCCCCACCGCATAGGCAATCACGCCAAGCGCGGCTGCGGCGATCATCACGGGCATGATGGCCAAGCCATCCAAACCATCGGTCAGGTTGACGGCATTGGCGCTGCCCACAATCACAATCATGGCAAAGGGGATAAAGACATAGCCCAGATTGATCAGCACATCTTTGAACACAGGCACGGCCAGTTGCAGCGTCAGATCATCAGGGTGCAAAGCTGAGGCTGAAATGCTGGCCACAGCCGCGATCACAAAGCCAAGCGCCAAGCGCAATTTGCCCGAAAGCCCCGCCGTGGTTTGGCGGCTGACCTTGGCCCAATCATCCGCCAGACCGATCAGGCCAAAGGCCACAGTCACCCCCAAGACAATCCAGACAAAGCCATTATCAAGCCGCGCCCAAAGCAACGTGGACAGCGTCAGCGCCGCAAGGATCAGCAAGCCCCCCATTGTGGGCGTGCCTGCCTTGGTTGCAATGTGATGCGCAGGCCCATCTTCACGAATGGGTTGTCCCTTGGCATAGCGGCGGCGCAGCGCGTTGATCAGAGGGCGGCCAAAGATAAAACCAAAGATCAGCGCCGTAAAAAACGCGGCACCCGCACGGAAGGTGATATAGCGGAACAGGTTAAAGAGGTCGCCGCCATCTGACAATTCGCTGAGCCAATACAACATATGGCGGTTCTCCCCTTAGCGTTCCTGAACGGATTGCCCGAGATTACGCAATGCGTCAACCACGCGCGCAAGTTTTACGCTGTTTGAACCTTTCAGAAGGACTATATCGCCCTCCTCTAGGGTTTTGGGCAGGGCGCGCGCCATCTCATCGGCGGTTTCGCAATGCAGCCCGCGCTTATCGCTTGGCAGGGCTTCGTGCAAATGTTCCATCAAGCCGCCCACTGTATGAATGCGCTCGATCTTGGCGATGCTTGCAAGATCAGCCAATTCTGCGTGCATCGAGGGGCCTTGTGCGCCCAATTCCAACATATCGCCCAAAACCGCCACACGGCGGCGTGCCTCTGCAGAAGCCAGAACATCAAGCGCGGCTGCGATAGAGGCAGGATTGGCGTTATAGGCATCATCTATCATTTCAATCTCGCCTGCATGGGCATGACGATTTGACAGGGTCAAACGCTCGCGGGTGCCGCGCCCTGTTACGGCTTGCCAATCCGACAGACCAAGGGCCGCCAGCGCCACATCCCCGCCCAAAGCAGCAACACTGGCCATAACGGCCACCGCATTCAGCGCCAAATGCCGCCCTGCGGTGTTCAGCTTGAACAGATGCGTGTCACCGTCAAAGACCATCGAGACAATGGTGCGATCCTCGATAATCTCAACCGAAGCCAAGCACGCCGCGGCGGTTTCAGCCTCGCCAAAACGAAGGACGCGGGCGGCACAGGCAGTTGCTTTGTCTTGCAAAATGGCGCTCGTCTCAACATCGGCATTAACAAGGGCGATCCCACCTGTCTCAAGCCCCTCATAGATGCTCGCCTTTTCATGGGCGATCCCCTCAAGACTGCCAAATGCCTCTAGATGGGCGGCGGCCACGGTGGTCACAATGGCCAAATGGGGCCGCACCATGCGCGCCAAGGGAGCGATTTCGCCAGGCGCATTCATGCCGATTTCAATCACCGCGAAATCTGTCTCGCGCGGCATCCGCGCCAAGGTCAAAGGCACGCCCCAGTGATTGTTATAGGAGGCAACCGAAGCATGCACCCGCCCCAAGGGTGCGAGGGCTGCGCGCATCATTTCTTTACTGGTGGTTTTGCCAACCGACCCCGTAATGGCGACCACCTGCCCCGTCATACGTGCGCGCCCTGCGCGCCCCAAATCTTCAAGCGCGGTTTGCACATCCTCCACAAGGATCATGGGCGCATCTTGTGCAACGCCGTCAGGAATGCGGCTGACCAACGCGCCTGCGGCACCTTTGGCCAAGGCATCCGCCACAAAATCATGGCCATCGCGCGCGGCAGACAAGGCCACAAAGAAATCCCCTGCCATAAGGCTGCGGGTGTCAATCGAGATGCCTGTGACCTCAAAATCTGGCCCATGCGTGCGGCCAAGGGTGGCCGCGGCAATCTCGGCTGATGTCCAAAGCGCGCTCATTGCTGACCCTCCAATGCGCTCACGGCAAGGCTTGCCTGTTCGAGATCATCGAACGGATAGGTAACGTCACCGACAATCTGCCCTGTTTCATGCCCTTTGCCCGCAATCAAAAGCGCATCGCCTGGCGCCAAATCGGCCACGGCGCGCAAAATCGCTTCGGCGCGATCGCCGACCTCGCGGGCTTGCGGGCAGGCCTCAAGAATGGCGGCCCGAATGGCGGCGGGGTCTTCGCTGCGGGGGTTATCATCGGTGACAGTGATGCAATCTGCATTGGCGGCGGCCTCGCCCCCCATCAAAGGGCGCTTGGCGCGGTCGCGATCCCCGCCTGCACCAAAGACGAGATGAAGCCGCCCCATAACATGCGGCCTGAGCGCCAAAAGCGCCGTGCGCAACGCATCGGGCGTATGCGCATAATCGACAAAAACAGGCGCGCCATTGGCACGGGTTGCTGCAAGCTGCATTCGCCCGCGCACGCCTTGTAGGCGCGGCAGCGTAGCAAAAACCGCGTCAGGGGCGGCCCCTGCCGCAATCACCAAACCCGCCGCGACCAAGACATTCATGGCCTGAAACCCACCAATGAGGGACAGCCGCGCGCGATAGGGGTCATCTTGCCATGTAAAGAGTAAATCCTGACCCCGTTCATCCAAGCGCCGCGCCGTAATACGCAGGCGTGCATTTGGCTCATTCTCACCCACGGTGATCACTTCAATCTCTCGCGCCTCGGCGATGGCGGCAATGGCCGCCCCTTTGGGATCATCGAGATTGACCACGACAGTGCCATTTTCATCCAAAACTTGGCGAAAGAGGCGGGCTTTGGCCTCGAAATAGGCCTCCATCGTGCAGTGATAGTCGAGGTGATCTTGGGTGAAATTGGTAAAACCCGCCGCAGCCAAGCGCACACCGTCAAGGCGATATTGATCAAGCCCGTGTGACGAGGCCTCCATCGCGGCATGGGTGACGCCCGCCTCGGCCATATCGCGCAACAAGGCGTGTAAGCTCAAAGGATCGGGCGTTGTGTGGGTGCCTGCGGCGGCAAAACTGCCCTCCACGCCCGTGGTGCCGATATTCACCGCATCAAAACCCAAGGCGTTCCAAATCTGACGGGTAAAGCTTGCGACACTAGTTTTGCCATTGGTGCCTGTCACTGCGACCATGGTATCGGGCTGCGCGCCAAACCACAGGGCAGCGGCCTGCGCCAATGCTGCGCGCGGCTCAGCCACGACAATCAGGCTGGCATTGTGATCAGCGGCGAAATCACCAATGATCTTTGCGCCCTCAGGGTCGGTTAAAATCGCCGCCGCCCCCGCGGCAAGCACCGCTTGCGCAAAACTGGCCCCATGGGCATGGCTGCCTGCAAGGGCCGCGAAGACCTCGCCCTGTTTGATCTTGCGGCTATCAAGACACAAACCCGTCACCGCCACATCCCCACCCCGCGTTGGGGTCAACCCAAGCGATGAAAGGCGGATTGTCTCATCGCGATGGGACGCAGGCATGGGTTAATCCTTTGGTCGGTTTGGCAAAATCACTCGATATGGCTCGATAGCTGAGAAACCCCACTTTGCGCAATCTCTGCTGCACCACGCGGCTGCAGATTCAGCAAAGGGCCTACGCGGCGTAGGATTTCTGCGGCCACTGGCGCAGCCGTCCATCCCGCAGTGCGGCGCGTCTCGCCGAGGGCGACAATTTCAGGTTCGTCCAAAGTTACGATAATCACATATTGCGGGTCACTCATTGGAAAGGCCCCTGCGAAGGTCGCAATCACGCGATCCTCATAATAGCCGCCCGATGGGTTGGGCTTATCGGCCGTGCCCGTTTTCCCGCCCATTTCATAGCCTTCGACCTCGGCAAGGCTGGCTGTGCCACCATCGACCACGGCACGCATCATGGCACGGATTTGTGCAGAGGTATCTTCGGAAATGATGCGCGCCCCCGTCTGCGGCGCGCCCCGCTGTGCGATCAAAGTCGGCGCAACCCGCGTGCCACCATTGACCATCGCGGCAAATCCCGCCGCCAAATGCAAAGGCGATATCGACAGACCATGGCCGTAGGACACAGTCATAGTTGAAAGGCGTTCCCATCTCGCGGGGATCATCGGGCGGCCCGTTGGGGCCTCGACAATCTCAAGGGGGGTTGGTTCAAGCAAACCCAAATCTTCGAGGAACAGGCGTTGGCGATCTGGCCCGATCTCATCAGCAATACGCGCCGTGCCGATATTTGACGAATGCACAATCACTTCGGTCGCGGTTTGGCGTGGCCCGTAATTGTGGAAGTCGCGGATGTTAAACCCTGCAATCCGCAACGGGCTTGTTGTGTCGATTGATGTCTCAGGCGTCACCATGTCCAATTCCAAGGCCTGCGCCATGGTGAAGATTTTGAACACAGACCCAAGCTCATACACGCCCTGCACCGCGCGGTTAAAGAGCGGGCTTTGGCTCGGATCATTGCCCGATGTCAGCGGACGGGGCCGCGCATTGGGGTCAAAATCAGGCAGGTTTGCAAGGGAGATCACCTCGCCCGTATGGGCATCCATCAACACCGCCGAAGCGCCGCGCGCATTCATCAATCCCATGCCAGACGCGAGAACTTCCTCGGTGGCGGACTGGATGGCCAAATCCATCGACAGGCGCAGCGGCGTATGTGCGCGGGCAGGATCGCGCAATTCGACGTCAAACTGCGCCTCAAGCCCCGCAACACCTACGATTTCTGCGGCATTCACGGCCTCTTGCCCGAACCCTGCGCCACCCAAAACATGCGCCGCAATCGCGCCATTAGGGTAAAGCCGAATTTCGCGCGGGCCAAAGAGCAAGCCAGGCTCGCCCAGATCATGCACAGCTTGTTCCTGCTCGGGGCTGATGGAGCGGCGCAACCAAAGGAAGCGGCGCTCAGAGGTCAGTTGCGCGACCAAGCGGTCATAATCCATCTCAGGGAAGATTTCGACCAAACCTTCAGCCGCAGCAAGCGGGTCGACCATCTCGTGGGGGTGGGCGTAAAGCGCATTGGTCAAAAGATTGGTGGCCAAAATGCGCCCCTGCCGATCGACAATATCCGCGCGGGCGGTCTGAATTGCGCTTGCAACAGAGGTCACACCAGGCTCTTGCGGTTCGGAGGCGGCCAAGGCGCCCATGCGCACGCCAACCGCGCCAAAGCCAAGCAAAAAGCACAAAGCCACGACCAAAATCCGCCCCTCGGCCCGCAGGCGCAATTTGTCCCGCTCGGCTTCGTGGCGTTGGCGCAGGTTTTCGCGCTCGATGTAATCGGGGTTTTCACCCTTTTGGCGCGCTTCAATCACCCGTGACAACGGGCGCAAGGGGATGCGTTGACCGCTCATGGTTGATCCTCCAGCACGGCCTCATCCGACACAAGGCTTGCCTCCGTCAGCGCGGCCAGAGGATCAGGGAAAGACACTTCATGAATGGTGGCAAACTGATCTTGCTGCATCGGCAACAGCCCCAAGCGATCAAAATTCATATCGACCAATGCGCGCAAGCGATCAGGACGATTGAGAAAGGCCCATTCCGACCGCAAAATGGCAAGCCGTTCATGATGGGCGGCAATCTCGGCCTCTAGGCGCGCCACTTCGCGTTCGGCTTGCTGGGTTAGGATATTTTGCTGATAGGCCCAAAATCCAAGGCCAATAACGGCAATTGCTGTGAATAAGGACATCAAAGCGCGCATTATGTCACCTCTAACGGGGGCAGGCCCAAAGCACTAAAATCAAGGGGGGCGGGAGCGGCTTCCCCACCGCGCACAGCCAACCGCAATTTCGCAGAGCGCGCGCGGGGGTTCTGCGCGGCTTCCTCGGGGCTTGGTGCGATGGCTTTGCGGGTATTTTGCAGGAAACTGGGGGTTTGGCGCGCGCGCTCTGGGGCGTGGCGCGACCCGCCGCCGCCCGTATCACTGCGCAATTGCATAAAGCGTTTGACCACCCGATCCTCCAATGAATGAAAGGTGACCACCGCCAAAATGCCGCCTTCGCGCAAGATACGCTCTGCGGCCAAAAGGCCCTTAACCAATTGGCCCAATTCATCATTCACCGCGATGCGCAAGGCCTGAAAGCTGCGCGTTGCGGGGTGGCTTTGATTGGGTTTGGGGCGCGGCAGGCAGCCCTCAACGATTTTGGCAAGGGCGGCAGTGGTGGTGATGCGCGCGCCTTTGCGGGCGGCGACAATCGCGCGGGCAATGCGCCGTGCGGCGCGTTCTTCGCCGTAATGATACAAAATATCGGCCAAATGCGCCTCGGGCGCCTCGTTCACCAGATCTTCGGCGGACATCCCTGCTTGGCTCATGCGCATATCAAGCGGGCCGTCACGCATGAATGAAAAGCCACGTTCGGCCAAATCAAGCTGCATAGACGAAACGCCCAGATCCAGCACGACGCCGTCAAGCGCATCATAGCCCACAGAACGGGCATGATCATCAAGAGCGCCAAACTCGCCTGCAACCAATTTCAAACGGTCACCATATTGAGCGCGCCACGCTTCGGCCATCTCAAGCGCCAGAGGATCGCGGTCGACACCAATCACCGATGCCGCCCCCCGATCAAGCAAGCCACGGGCGTAGCCACCAGCGCCGAAAGTTCCATCGAGCCAGTCCCCAGACACGGGTGCTATCTCGGCCAAGATCCGATCCAATAGAACAGGGATATGCGGCCCCTCTGCCCTCGCGGGTTCGTTGAGCTTGGCCGCCGCCATGATCATACGCCCCCGTCATGATCCATCGCTCCAACACCACTAGCCACGAGGGACAGCGGATCAAAGAACTCGTCACCTTGGGCAAGGCTATCAATCAACGCATCAATTTGCGCCTCAGCGTCTTTTGCATCGCTTGGGTTGAGGATGTGAAACTTGTCGCCCATGCCTTGGAACAGCGCCTCATCGGCAAGCGCGATCTTGTCGCGCGCGGCCTGAGGCAGAACCAAACGGCCCGTGTCATCCACGGTGGTTTCATCACATTTCTGATAATAGAGAAATTCCAAAGCGCGGCGCACAGGCGTGCCCAAGGGCGCGCGGCGGATCATCGCGTCAATTTGGTCGAAGGCGTCACCAGACAGACATTCAAGGTAATTCTTCGATTTGTCGCCATAGGCAATGTAAAGGCGCGGAGAGGCGCCCGCCGTAGCCTTGGCATCAGAATTGGCAAGCACACGGCGAAACTTGACCGGAATCGAAATTCGGCCCTTTCCGTCCACCTTGTTCAGGCTCTCGCCCTGAAACCTGCGCTCCACTGCCCTGCCCTCGTTATGGCCCCAATGGCCGTTTCCCCGTAACATCTTCAAACTTTCCCGACCCGTGAAACGACAACGGCGGACCGAGACAGTTTTATGCCCGATCCGCCGCCCTCATCCCATCATCGGGGGCCAATTGCGCAGCACATCTGGGGGGATGGTCTGCTCGCTTACGCAACGGCGCTTCAGCAATTGAGATGCCTGTATGAACACCTGCCTAGAGTTCTTTTTATTATATGCGCCCGCCTGTTTCAGGTTCTGAGCGCGTCTCTTTTGCTGTGTCATCTTTGTCTCATGGAAATATTTCCCAATCAATCCCTTTTTTTGGGAATTTTCCCCAAGATGTGCCTCTAAAGGTCTGAAAATTGCAGCATCTTGTGCCAAAATGGAAAAACCACCCCTGCATGGGGTGGTTTGGAAAATCTCAACCACAATATCTTGATTTTCGGGGTGGCCTTCGATTTGGGGGGAAATTTTCATCCAACCGCGCCAGATCTCGCAAAATCAGCGCATTTTCGCACCTAATTACACGAATCACCTTTGGTTTTTAGGTGATTATGCCATACCACCCGCCACAAGACGGGCGGCCAATTGTGCATAGGCCTCGGCGGCCGCGCCCTCGCTGGCGGCAATCGGCGTGCCTGCATCCCCCGCCAAGCGTGTTTCAAGGGAGATCGGCAAAGCACCCAAGAACGGCACCCCCATTTTTTCGGCCTCAGCCGCCACGCCGCCCTGCCCGAAGATATGCGCCTCATGCCCACATTCGGGGCAAACAAAGCCCGACATATTCTCGACCAGACCCAAAACGGGGGTCTTGAGAGTGGCAAACATATCAAGCGCCTTGCGCGCATCCAGAAGGGCCACATCCTGCGGGGTGGAGACAACAATCGCACCTGTCAGCTTTGATCGCTGGCACAGCGTCATCGCCACATCCCCCGTTCCAGGCGGCAGGTCGACCAAAAGAACATCCAATTCGCCCCAATCAACTTGGGTCATCATTTGCTGCAACGCTCCCATCAACATCGGCCCGCGCCAAACAACCGCCTTTTCTTCGGGCAGCATCAGACCAATCGACATGAATGTGACGCCATGATTGTGCAAAGGCAGGATGGTTTTGCCATCAGGCGAAGCGGGGCGCTTGGTCAAACCCATCATCCGCGGCTGTGAGGGCCCATAGATATCTGCATCCAACAGGCCCACTTTGCGCCCCTGCCGCGAAAGGGCCACGGCGAGGTTAGAAGATAATGTCGATTTCCCAACACCCCCTTTTCCCGATCCAATCGCGATGATCCGCGCAACGCCCTTGGGGTTCATCGGCTCCGATTGCGGCTTGGCATGGCCCCCGATTTTCAGACTTGGGGGGCCATCGGGCGCAGGTTTCGCAGAGTGCGGCGCTTGCTGAGGGGCTTGGGTCGGTGCGGTCAGGGCTATTGAAACGGCGGTCACCCCCGCCTGCGCTTCAAGGGCCTGTTGCAACGCGGCCCGAAACCCCTCGAGAGCGCGCGCCGCCTGCGGCGTTTCTGCTTCGATAATGAATGTGATGCGGCCATCTTCGACTCGCAACGCCCGAACCATATCGCGGGAAATCAGATTTCCGCCGTCTGGAAGGGCAAACTGTGCCAAAAATGCATCAACTTCTGCGCGGGTGATCTGCGACTTTCCGTCCGACATTGGGTGGCAACTCCACGTTTTGGCTCACTCGTCCTTATGTCGCGCGGCGCATGCGCAGCTGCAACCCCCTCTTTTGCTCATAAAATAAACAAAAATCACGAAAGTGACAAAATTATGAAATAGGTCAGCATTTGCTATGCATTTGCTGCATAGCAGAATTGATAAGAAGGCCTATTGTGCAATCGCAGCAATTACCTACATTCATCCGTGTCAGGCCAACATGGCTTGGAACCAAAGCGCTTCGGATAACCCAAAAGCGCGAGCGGTTATGAATATGAACTAAGGAAAACTGAAATGGCCTATCTTGCCACACGCCACGCACCGAGCTTGAGCTTCGCCGAACGTCTGGGGGAAATGAAATCCCACCTGACAGCAGCGATCAAAGCCCGCCGCGTCTATCAGCGCACATTTGATGAGCTGAATAGCCTGAGCGACCGCGAGCTGGCCGATTTGGGCATCGCGCGCAGCAACCTGCGCAACATCGCCCTTGAGGCTGCTTACGGGCGTTACGCCTGAAACACGGGAACATCTCTCGCTTCTCCTCCTCCCTTGAAGCGCGGGATTTAGCGGGAACCACTTCCTCCTCCCTTAGTGGTTCTCGCAAGAACAAGGGTCAAAAGACCCGCAAGGACGCGCCCCTCCTCCTCCCTTGGGGCCGTATCACGGCAAGGATCCGCTCCTCCCTTAGGATCCGCGCCGCCACAACTGCGCCCTCTTCCTCCTCCCTTGGGGGTGTGGTTAAAAAAAAGAAGCGGTGATGCCTCCTCCTCCCTTGGCATCACCGCTTTTTTATTTTCGAAATGCTAAGATCAGCTGCGTTTAAAAGGGCTGATCGCCCGCGCTGTCCGCCGCAACAACAAAGCGCGCCACCACTTTTTTCACGCCTGCCTTGTCAAAAGCCACATCAAGCTTGTCACCCTCAATCGCGGTAATTGCCCCATAGCCAAATTTTTGGTGAAAGACGCGCTCGCCTAGATCAAATGGAACCGTTGCCGCCTCGTCAAAACCCGCGCGCTTGCTTTCGCGGGGTTGGCTAAGGCCATATTCCCCCTGCCGCGCCTGCAAGCGCCGCCACCCAGGTGAATTATAGGCATCGGCCTGCGCTGCGCGGTCTAGCAGGTTCGAGGCAACCTGCATTTGAGAAACAGGTGACGCAGACTGCCCCATTCCGTGGCTTTGATGACCATAAAGGCCTGGCGGGGTTAAAATCTCGACATGGGCTTCGGGCAATTCATCGATAAAGCGCGAGGGCATCTGGCTTTGCCATTGGCCATAAACACGGCGATTGCCCGCAAAGGAAATTGTGCAAAGCTCCTCGGCCCGTGTGATACCCACATAGGCCAAGCGGCGCTCCTCCTCTAATCCTTTGATCCCTTCTTCATCCATCGCACGCTGGCTTGGGAACAGGCCGTCTTCCCAACCTGGCAAAAAGACTGCGGGATATTCCAGACCTTTGGCCGCGTGCAAAGTCATCAAAGTGACCTTGGCCTGACCATCATCTTGCTCATTATCCATGATCAGGCTGACATGTTCGAGAAAGCCTTGCAGGTTTTCGAATTGCTCAAGCGCCTTGACCAATTCCTTGAGGTTCTCAAGCCGCCCCGGGGCCTCGGGGGTTTTGTCGTTTTGCCACATGGCGGTGTAGCCCGACTCCTCCAAAATCGTTTCGGCCAATTCGATATGGCTCAGCCCTTCGGGGTTTTCGCGCTCGATCAGATCATCGGGGGCGGGGCCTGCAACCACACCCTCGCGCAATAGATTGCGCCAATGGGCGATCTGCAGCACGAAACGGGCCAATTCCTTGCCCCCCTTGCCGCCAATCGCGCCACTTTCCACCGCCATCGCCGCCCCTTGCAAAAGGCTGACACCCTTTTGGCGGGCGATTTCATGGATGGTGGCCTGTGCTTTGTCGCCAAGCCCGCGTTTGGGGGTGTTCACGATCCGCTCAAAGGCCAGATCATCCTCAGGGCTGATCACGAGGCGGAAATAAGCCATGGCATCACGAATTTCCAACCGCTCGTAAAAGCGCGGGCCACCGATGACGCGATAGGGCAGGCCAATGGTGAGGAAACGATCCTCAAAGGCGCGCATCTGATGCGAAGCGCGCACGAGAATGGCGATTTCCTCGGGGCCAATTGCACGCAATCCGCGCGTGCCAATGCCAAGCGCCTCAATTTCCTCGCCGATCCAGCGCGCCTCCTCCTCGCCATCCCAGTGGCCGATCAGACGCACAGGCGCGCCATCCTGGCCTTCTGTCCACAACTCCTTGCCAAGGCGCTGCGAATTGCCCGCAATCACCGCAGAGGCGGCTTTTAGGATATGGCCAGTCGAGCGGTAATTCTGCTCTAGGCGGATCACGGCGGCCCCTTTGAAATCTGCCTCAAAGCGCAGAATATTACCCACCTCGGCCCCACGCCATCCGTAGATGGATTGGTCATCATCCCCCACCACGCAAAGATTGGAATGCCCTTGTGCCAAAAGACGCAGCCATAAATACTGTGCCACATTGGTGTCTTGATATTCATCAACCAAAATAAAGGCGAATTGGCGCTGATATTGCTGCAACACATCGTCATGCGCCTGAAAGATGGTTACCATATGCAAAAGCAAATCGCCAAAATCGCAGGCATTCAGTGCCGCAAGCCGCTGTTGATAAAGCGCATATAGCTTTGGCCCCTTGCCGTTGAAGGCCCCACTTTCGGCGGCGGGCAGCGTATCGGGACGCCATGCGCGGTTTTTCCAATGATCGATGATCCCCGCCAACATCCGTGGCGGCCAGCGCTTCGCGTCAATGCCCTCGGCCTCGATCAATTGTTTCAGCAGGCGGATTTGATCATCCGTGTCCAAAATCGTGAAATTGGATTTCAGCCCAACCAATTCGGCATGGCGGCGCAACAGTTTAACGCAGATCGAATGGAACGTTCCAAGCCACGCCATGCCTTCGGTTGGATGACCAAGGGCCGCGCTGACGCGTTCGCGCATCTCGCGCGCGGCTTTATTGGTGAAGGTCACGGCCAGAATACTGCGCGGCGTGGCGCGGCCTGTGGAAATCAAATGTGCAATCCGCGCGGTCAAGGCGCGGGTTTTACCCGTGCCTGCGCCCGCCAACATCAACACGGGGCCGTCCAAGGTTTCTACGGCCTTGCGCTGCTCTGGGTTCAACCCCTCCAAATAGGGCATGGGCCGCAGGGCCGCGGCCCTCTGCGACAGGGGAACGGTGGCGGCAAGGGTGTTATTTTCAGAACTGCTCATGAGCGGAACCATAGCGATATTCGCGCGGCTCGAAAAGATATGTTCTGTAATTGTTCGCAAAACCTTATGTCAGGGTTTACAAGGGTTAAATTTTGCGCACAGGATCGCCGCCATGACACAGTTTCACAGCCGCTATCCCGCCCTGAGGGATCTCAAATCGCGCGCCCGTGCGCGCATTCCGCATTTCGTGTGGGAATATCTCGACAGCGCCACAGGCAGCGAGTCCGTGCTGCGGCGCAATCGTGCCGCGCTTGATGCCGTGTTGATGCAGCCCGCAGCCTTGCGCGGGGAAATTACACCTGACCTGTCCTGCCGCCTCTTGGGGCGGGACTATCCCCAGCCCTTTGGCATCTCGCCCGTTGGAATGTCAGGCCTTGTCTGGCCCGATGCTGAGCAGATTTTGGCAGCATCCGCTGCGCGGGCGCAGATGCCCTACTGCCTCTCGACTGTGGCCACCCGCACCCCCGAAGAAGTGGCAGATCACATTGGCGATCAAGGGTGGTTTCAGATGTATCCGCCGCGCGATGCGGGCATTCGGCGCGATATGCTTGCGCGCGCAAAAGGAGCAGGGTTTCACACGCTGGTGTTGACTGTGGATGTGCCTGCCGCAAGCCGCCGAGAAAGGCAGACGCGGGGCGGGCTGACACAGCCCCCGCGCCTCACCCCACGCCTTGCGCTACAGGTGGCGCGCTGCCCGTCTTGGGCATTTGGCACCCTAAAACACGGGATGCCACGGATGCGGCTGATGGATGGTTATGCGCCCAAAGAAATGACGGGCGGCACCCTGCCCTCAACCGCGCATATTGGTTACCTTCTACGCGCCGCCCCAGATTGGGACTATCTGCGCTTTTTGCGCGAGGAATGGCAGGGCGCGTTGATCCTGAAAGGCGTGATGGAGGCTGAGGTCGCGGCCCAAGCCCAAACCGATGATCTGGCTGATGCGATTTGGGTATCGAACCATACGGGGCGTCAGTTTGATGGTGCGCCTGCGGCGCTTGACGCCCTGCGCGCCATTCGCCCCGCCACCACCCTGCCCCTCATTTTTGACAGTGGAATTGAGGGTGGATTGGATATTTTGCGCGCCTTGGCCCTTGGCGCAGATTTCGTCATGATGGGCCGTGCGTGGCATTATGCGCTCGGTGCGCTTGGCGCGGATGGCCCTGACCATTTGGTTGACCTTTTGCGCAAAGATATGATTTCAAACATGGCGCAAATTGGCGCGCGCCGCTTTGCCGACTTGCCCGCGCGGCTGTTAACCCTTTAACCAACCCTCGCAATTGCCCTCGCCGTGTTTGTTAACAAATGTTAACATGTCCTCCATGACCGAGGCTGACCTGATCCCGATTATTTGCGCGATGCTGCTTGGCGGCGAGGCCGAATTGCGCCTGCCCTATAGCTTGAACGACAGCGCCCATTATGTGCGGGTGGATTGCGTCACAGACACCCATGCCATCGAAATCGGGCTGGATGATCGCCGCTCGTCCCTCGACAGTTTGCAACAGGCCTTGTTTTACGGCGCGCTCTTGGATCGCGCGCCTATGGTGATCTTGATCGACACGGACGGGCGCGAAGACCCAACCGAATTTCAGGTTGAAACCGCAGCGCGTGCCACGGGCGTGGCTTACCGCGTGATTGATTTGGATTTCCTGATCCGTCTGCAAATCACCGCGCCATTTCGCAGCAGCCACATCGAAAACGATCTGCTCAGTAATTATACATCAAAAAGACAAAACCCCATTTCCACGGCTGATTGACTCTTGCCACACTGCGGTTAATGCTGCTTTGCAGCGATGACGATAGAACCGATTATAAAAAGTTTTGTGACAGGTGGCCGAACCGCGCGACCTAAGTTTCCTTGCCCCTCCCTTCGTTTTGACAGCCCAAGGACATGATATGCCCGAATTCAAGAAAATCCTGATCGCCAACCGCGGTGAGATTGCCATCCGCATCATGCGCGCGGCCAATGAATTGGGAAAACGCACCGTGGCGATCTATGCCGAGGAAGATAAGCTGTCGCTGCACCGCTTTAAGGCAGACGAGGCTTATAAGGTGGGCGAAGGTTTGGGGCCTGTTGCGGCTTATCTGTCGATCCCTGAAATTATTCGCGTGGCCAAGATGGCAGGGGCTGATGCCATTCATCCAGGCTACGGGCTTTTGTCCGAGAACCCCGATTTTGTCGAGGCTTGCGCCGCGGCAGGTATCACCTTTATCGGCCCCAAAGCCGACACGATGCGCGCCTTGGGTGACAAGGCCAGCGCACGGCAGGTGGCGATTGCGGCAGGGGTGCCCGTGATCCCCGCCTCCGAAGTTTTGAGCGATGACATGGATCGCGCCCGCGAGGCCGCGCGCGAAATTGGATATCCATTGATGCTGAAGGCCTCATGGGGGGGCGGCGGGCGCGGAATGCGCCCCATCCTTGGCGAAGACGAACTTGAAACAAAAATCCGCGAAGGCCGCCGCGAGGCAGAAGCCGCCTTTGGCAATGGCGAGGGCTATCTTGAAAAGATGATCACCCGCGCGCGCCATGTTGAGGTGCAGATCTTGGGCGACAGCCATGGCAATATCTATCACCTCTATGAACGCGATTGTTCGGTGCAGCGGCGCAACCAAAAGGTGGTTGAACGCGCCCCTGCCCCCTATCTGAGCGAGGCGCAGCGCAGCGAGATTTGCGAGCTTGGTCGCAAGATTGCGGCCCATGTGGGCTATGAATGCGCGGGCACTGTTGAATTCCTAATGGATATGGACAGCGGGAATTTCTACTTCATCGAAGTAAACCCGCGCGTGCAAGTGGAGCATACTGTGACCGAGGAGGTCACGGGCATTGATATCGTGCGCGCCCAGATTTTGATTGCCGAAGGCAAAACCCTGCTTGAGGCCACAGGCGTGGCAGCGCAGGATGAGGTCACGCTTTCGGGCAATGCCATTCAGTGCCGCGTGACAACCGAAGACCCAACCAACAATTTCATTCCCGATTATGGCCGCATCACCGCTTATCGCGGGGCAACAGGGATGGGCATCCGCCTTGACGGCGGAACGGCCTATTCGGGCGCGGTCATTACGCGCTATTATGACAGCCTCTTGGAAAAGGTGACGGCATGGGCGCCCACGCCCGAGGCCGCAATTGCGCGCATGGATCGGGCCTTGCGCGAATTTCGTATTCGCGGGGTTTCGACCAATATCGCCTTTGTCGAAAACCTGCTCAAGCACCCAACATTTTTGAATTACGAATATACAACGAAATTCATCGACACCACGCCGGAACTGTTTGACTTTGCGCCGCGCCGCGACCGCGCAACCAAAATCTTGCGCTATATCGCGGATATTACGGTGAACGGGCATCCTGAAACGGTTGGCCGCCCCCGCCCTGCGGCTGATCTTAAACCACCGCGCGCGCCGCGTGTGGGAACCGACCCTGTCACCGATGGCACAAGGCAGCTGCTTGAGCGTGAAGGCCCGCTTGCGGTTGTCAAATGGATGAAAGATCAAACACGGCTTTTGATCACCGACACAACCATGCGCGATGGCCACCAATCGCTGCTTGCGACACGGATGCGCTCGCATGATATGATTCAAGTGGCCCCTGCCTATGCCGAGAAACTGCCGCAGCTGTTCAGCGTAGAATGTTGGGGCGGGGCGACATTCGATGTGGCCTATCGTTTCTTGCAGGAATGCCCATGGCAGCGCCTGCGCGATATTCGTGCGAAAATGCCCAACATCATGACGCAGATGCTTTTGCGCGCCTCGAATGGTGTGGGCTATACGAATTACCCTGACAATGTGGTGCAAAGTTTCGTCAAACAGGCGGCGCAGTCGGGTGTCGATGTCTTTCGCGTCTTTGACAGCCTCAACTGGGTTGAGAATATGCGCGTGGCCATGGATGCGGTCGGTGAAACGGGCAAAATCTGTGAAGGCACGATTTGCTACACGGGCAACATCCTTGACCCCAATCGCGCGAAATATGACGTCACATATTATGTCGATATGGCCCGCGCGCTTGAGGCCGCAGGGGCGCATGTTTTGGGCCTTAAGGATATGGCGGGATTGTTGACGCCAGCCGCGGCATCGGTGCTGATCCCCGCCTTGAAGGATGCGGTTGATCTGCCCATCCACTTCCACACCCATGACACGGCAGGTGTTGCCTCTGGCACCATTCTGGCGGCCAGTGCGGCAGGTGTTGATGCGGTCGATTGTGCCATGGATGCCCTATCGGGCAATACCAGCCAAGCGACCCTTGGCACGATTGTGGAATCCTTGCGCTATACCGAACGCGACACAGGTCTGGACATCGCGGCAATCCGCGAGATTTCGGATTACTGGGAGGCGGTGCGCGCCCATTACTTGGCCTTTGAATCAGGGCTACAGGCCCCTGCATCCGAGGTCTATTTGCACGAAATGCCAGGTGGCCAATTCACCAATCTCAAGGCACAGGCGCGCTCCATGGGCCTTGAAGAACGCTGGCACGAAGTGGCACAGATGTATGCGGATGTGAACCAAATGTTCGGCGACATTGTCAAAGTGACGCCATCCTCCAAAGTGGTCGGGGATATGGCCCTTATGATGGTGTCCCAAGGTCTGAGCCGCGCCGATGTTGAAGACCCGCAGAAAGACGTCTCCTTCCCCGATAGTGTGATCGACATGATGCGCGGCAATTTGGGCCAACCGCATGGTGGCTTCCCCCCTGCAATTGTGGCGAAGGTTCTCAAAGGCGAGGCACCAAATTTCGAACGGCCCGGCAAGCATCTGCCCCCCGTTGATCTAGAGGCCACGCGCAAGGAATTGGAAGCTACACTTGATGAGGCGGTCGATGATGAAGACCTTAACGGCTATTTGATGTATCCCAAGGTCTTTACCGATTACGCCATGCGTCACGCCGATTACGGCCCTGTGCGCACCTTGCCTACAAAAACCTTTTTCTATGGGATGGATGTTGGCGAGCAAATCGAAGTCGAAATTGACCCAGGTGTGACGCTGGTTGTGCAGTTGCAAGCGGTCGGGGACACCAACGAAGAAGGCGAGGCCAAAGTCTTCTTTGAATTGAACGGCCAACCCCGCACCATCCGCGTGCCAAACCGCAAAGCCGCCGCAAGCAGCACCAAACGCGCCAAGGCCGAAGGCGGCAACCCTGCCCATATCGGTGCGCCCATGCCGGGGGTTGTGGCCTCAATTGCCGTGTCAAACGGGGCCGAGGTCAAGGCAGGCGATCTTTTGCTGACCATCGAGGCGATGAAAATGGAGACAGGCCTGCACGCGGAACGCAATGGTCGAATCAAATCTGTGCATGTCACCCCCGGCGCACAAATTGACGCAAAAGACCTGCTGATCGAGTTCGAGGCCTAAGAGATTGTTGCGGCGCTGTGGATAGTGCCGCAACATCCCCCGCCCTGTGGCCACGGCCTTGTGGCGGGGATTTTCCTAGCCTAAAATCAGATCAAAAATGCGCATGTCAAATGGCGTAAAAAAAAACGCGCGCATTGTGGACTTTCCCCCTTGCAAACCCCGATCCATGGTCATAGAACCCCTCTTCAAAGAGCGGGCGTAGCTCAGGGGTAGAGCATTACCTTGCCAAGGTAAGGGTCGTGAGTTCGAATCTCATCGCCCGCTCCAATCTTCAAAATCGAAGATTTCAGAAAAAATTTCTCTCGATTTCGAGAGGATTTTTTCTTGTGTCATGATTAGACCCAACCGCTTAGGTTTTTGCCTGATAGGGGTGCTGTTTGGCCTGCCACCAGTTAAGCCCCAAAAGGACAAGGATCGCGACAAGACCGAGCGCCTCAACCATGGCCGATGACCAAAAGACCGCAACAATCGCAGGGATCAGCGCCGCACGGTGCCAAAGCGCCATTGAGGTAAAAAGGAACCCTTCGAGAACGGCGGCAAAGGCCACAATTCCCGCAAGCGCCAAGATGCCTGCAAAAATGACCATATGCAGCGGGCCACCAAGGATGATCTCATCATTATAGACCATGAAGAGCGGGATCAGATAGAGGCCCTTGGCGTATTTCCACGCCTGAAAACTGGTCTCCATCGGTTTTGATCCTGCAATGGCCGCGCCTGCAAACCCTGCCAATGCGACAGGTGGGGTGACGTTGCTGTCTTGGCTATACCAAAACACAACCAAATGCGCGATCAACAGTGGAACGCCAAATTCCGTGGTCAAGGCAGGGCCGACCAAGATAATCAAAACGATATAGGCCGCGGTGACAGGCAGGCCCATGCCAAGGATCAAGGAGGCCAAGATCACGAGGATCAACGCCAAGAACAGATTACCGCCTGAGAAGGCCAACATCATGGCCGAGAATTTCAGACCCAACCCTGTGAGCCCGACAACCCCCACAATCACCCCCGCCACGGCGCAGGCGACTGAAACGGCAACCGCGTTGCGCGCCCCAAGTTCAAGCGCCTCAAGGGTCAAGGCCCCGCCACGTTTGCACAGGGCGAAAAAGCCTTCGACACTGGGCGCGTCCCTTGAAAATGTCCAAAGCGCGCGTGCCGCTGCCGCCGCCATTACCGCCACAATCGCGTAGAACCCCACCCGCATCGGTGAATATCCTGCCACCAATAAAAAGATGAGCGCCACAAGCGGGAAGATGAAATGCCACCCTTCGCGCATCACTTGGCGCACGCTGGGGAGTTCTGCCGCAGTCAAGCCTCGCATCCCCTGTTTGACAGCCGCGATATGCACAAGCAGGTAGACGGCCCCAAAATAGAGAAAGGCCGGGAAAATCGACACCAACACGATGTGAACATAGGGCAATTGGGTAAATTCGCTCATCAAAAAGGCGCCTGCCCCCATCAATGGCGGCATGATCTGCCCGCCCGTTGAGGCAGCGGCCTCTACCCCGCCTGCTTGGGCAGGGCGATAGCCCAGTTTTTTCATGAGGGGGATTGTGAAGGCCCCAGTTGTGACCACATTGGCGATGGCCGATCCCGAGATAGACCCCATACCCGCAGAGGCGACAACCGCCGCCTTGGCAGGCCCGCCGCGCTGACGGCCTGTTGTCGCATAGGCCAGATCAATAAAAAATTTGCCTGCGCCCGTCACCTCAAGGAAAGCGCCAAAGAGAACGAATACGAAAATAAATGTCGCGGCCACACCTAAGGGGATGCCATAAATTCCTTCAGCCCCCAAAGTCATCTGGCTGGCCAAGCGATCCAAGGAATAGCCACGATGGTTAAGGATACCGGGCATGAAATCTGCCAAAAACGGCAATTCTCCGCGCGATCCCGCAAAGGCATAGAGCAAGAACACGCCCGCGATCACCATCATCACCCAACCCACCGCGCGGCGCGCAGCCTCAAGCACCAAAAGAACGGTCAAAACCCCCATTGCAACATCGATGTCGCGGGGAAAGATTTGATTTGCGATTGTGTCAATGTTCACAGGCACCCAAGCCCCAACCGCTATGGAGGCGAGAATGAGAAGGCCGTCTATCGCATATTCTGAGGGACTGCGCCCTTTGGCGCGGCCACGGGGCGGATAGATCAAGAAACACAGAACAAGGATAAAACCCAAATGGATGGGCCTTTGATAGAACAGCCCCAAAGGCTGAACACCCGCGGCGTAAAGCTGAAACAGCGACAACGCGATGCCCACCACTGCGATTAAGCGCAGGATCAATTTTGGTTCAGCCGCGTCTTTTGGGCCAATATCCGTGATGTCGATTTGATCTGCCATACCCCAAATCCTTTTTTCGTTACGGGATCAGCGCAATGCGCACCCGCTGATGTTCTGCCATGCGCGAGAGCGAGATTTCAGTCGCGCCCGCGTGGATACGGTGATCCACCGTCATCGAACCCGGCCTCAAGATATAGGCATTGCCTGCTACAGGCTCGTTAATGTCTTCAATGATATAACCGCCCTGCCCGTCAGAGATTTGTCGACCCCGGCCAATGATATGGTCAAGACCCGCGGCAAAATCTGGCAGATGCGACCAAACAAGCACCATTTGCCCGTTCTGCATCGCGTAGCAATCTTGCACTTCAAACCCTTTGACGGAATGCCGCCACAACACGCACCATTCTGCGGGGTCAGGCAGGACAATTTCGACCAATAAAGTGCCAGTCTCGGCCAAACTCACCTCAAGCGATGTAGCGCGACTGGTCTGCGGCAATAGGAACAGCGCCACCCCTGCGATCAAAGAGAAAAAAGGGGCAGCGCAGATGCGCCACCCCTTTGCATTACGCCCTAACATTAGGGGCGCATACGGTCAGGAATTGTTGCGCCTGTTTCTTCGTAATACCGAATTGCACCAGGATGCAGCGGGATCGGAGAGGCCGACAATGTGAAGCTGATCTCAGTCTGATTTGCAGCAGGATGCACGGCGCGTAGATCTGCGACGTTTTCAAACATCGCCTTGGTGATCTCATAAACAGTGTCATCACTCATCTCAGAGGAAGCAACCAAGACGTTGGGAATACCCAGACCGGGTACCGGTTCATCAACACCCTCATAAATGCCGCTCGCCAGTGCGGCGCTGGCGAAAATCGGATTAGCCGCTTGTGCCGCAGCAATCTCTTCTTCGCTGAGGGCAATCATGCGGATCGAATTGGTAGTGGAAAGGTTCAGAATTGACGATGTTGGTGCACCGACCGAGAAGAAACCTGCATCAATATCGCCATTAGCCAATGCATCTGCGGTTTCGTTAAAGTTCAGGCGCTGCTCGTCAATGTCATCATAGGAAATGCCATTGGCGGTCAAAATAGCCTCTGCGTTAACTTCGGTGCCCGAACCGGGCGCGCCGACTGACACGCGCTTGCCCACCAGATCATCAAGCGTGGTGATGCCGCTATCGGCCAAGGTCACGATCTGAACGAGGTTTGCGTAAAGAACCGCAACGCCGCGGATCATCTCAAGCTGCTGACCTTCAAAGCGACCTGTGCCTGATTGCGCCTGAAACACAGTATCGGCCAAGCCAATCGCCAGATCCGCGTCCCCTGTGGCCACAAGGCCCATATTTTCGACTGATGCGCCGGTCACTTCGGCTGTTGCAGAATACCCATCAACGTAATTGTTGATCACCTCAGCCAAACCACCCCCCATGGGATAGTAAACGCCGCCCGTGCCGCCTGTGGCGATGGAAAGCTGCTCTTGCGCCGCAACGGGGCTTGCGAGCAGGGCCAAGGCAAAGGCCAGTTTGTGCGTGTGTTTCATTCGATGTCCTCCCTAGACAATTAACGGTGTGATGGCGGGTAATTTAAGGTGATGGGGCAAGTGATCAAATATTAATTTCGCTCTGGTTTTCCGAGAGCCCCGAACCAATGGGCGGAAAAGGACGCATCTGCCCGAGATTTGCGTGTCAGAACCGACACATCGCGTAAATTTGTCCCGCGCATTGGCGGGCTTGGCACGAAAGCCACATCCGCCTATAAGCCCCCTGTGACACAGCACACGATAAGGATATGCCCCATGCGCCGCGCAAAGATCAGCCGCAGCACGACCGAGACATCCATTGAGGTTGAGATCAATCTCGATGGCACTGGTGCCTATGATGTGAAAACAGGGGTCGGCTTTTTTGATCACATGGTCGAACAACTGGCTCGCCATTCGATGATCGATATCACATTGCGCGCGCAGGGCGATTTGCACATTGATGACCACCACACAGTCGAGGATAGCGGGATCGCGCTTGGTCAGGCAATTGCCGAGGCTGTTGGCGACAAGGCTGGGATTCGCCGCTACGGTGCCTGCCTTTTGCCGATGGATGATGCCTTGGTGCGGGCGGCCCTTGATCTGTCGGGGCGACCCTATCTGGTATGGAATGTGGCCATGACAGCCCCCAAAATCGGCACATTCGACACCGAACTTCTGCGCGAATTCTTTCAGGCGCTATCCACCCATGGGGGGATCACCCTGAATATTGCACAGCTTGACGGGGTCAATAGCCACCACATTGCAGAGGCGGCCTTTAAGGCCGTTGCCCGTGCGCTGCGCGAAGCGGTGGAAGAAGACCCCCGCCGTGCGGGCGCAATCCCCTCCACCAAGGGCAAGCTGTAATCTCCGTGACCACCATTCTGATTGATTACGACAGCGGCAATCTGCATTCGGCGGAAAAAGCCTTTCAACGCATGGCGCGCGAAACGGGCCAAGGCGTGGTGCGGGTCAGCAACCGCCCCGAGGATGTGGCAACAGCCAGCCGTATCGTCTTGCCAGGCGATGGGGCGTTTCCCGCCTGCCGCCGCGGCCTCGCCGCGATTGACGGGCTGGAGGAGGCGATCGTCGAAGCGGTGACCAAACGCGCTATTCCCTTTTTGGGCATTTGCGTGGGGATGCAAATGTTGGCCAATGAGGGCCATGAATATGAAACCGTCACAGGCTTTGGCTGGGTCGCGGGCAATGTGCGCAAGATCGCACCTAATGATCTCGCCCTCAAAGTGCCACATATGGGGTGGAATGATCTGGTCATCGACCAACATCACCCCGTTTTAGAGGGTATCGCCACAGGCGCGCATGCCTATTTCGTGCATTCCTATCACATGGAGATGCGCGACCCCGCCCATCGTTTGGCCCATTGTGACTATGGCGGCGATGTCACCGCAATTGTGGGCCATGCCAATGTGATCGGCACGCAGTTTCACCCGGAAAAAAGCCAAGAGGCGGGGTTGCGCCTGATTGCAAATTTCCTCAATTGGGCGCCGTAACCTCGGTTAGAAAGACCATAGATAAGATGATCCTTTATCCCGCGATTGACCTTAAAGATGGACAGGCCGTGCGCCTTTACAAAGGCGAAATGGAACAAGCGACCGTGTTCAACGACAACCCTGCCGCGCAAGCGCGCGCCTTTGTGGACGCGGGGTGCCAATATCTGCATTTGGTTGATCTTAATGGGGCTTTTGCAGGCACGCCCATTAATGGCGCTGCGGTTGAGGCAATTTTGGCGGATGTCGATGTGCCAACGCAGCTTGGCGGGGGTATCCGCGACATGGCCACGATAGAGATGTGGCTTACGCGCGGCATATCGCGGGTCATTCTTGGCACCGTGGCCGTGGAAAACCCCGATTTGGTGCGCGAAGCCGCGCGCCACTTCCCCAATCAAATCGCTGTGGGTTTGGACGCACGCGAGGGCCGTGTGGCCACCCGTGGTTGGGCCGAAGAAACCGATATCATGGTGACCGATTTGGCCAAATCCTTTGAGGATGCAGGCGTGGCCGCGATTATCTACACCGACATTAATCGCGATGGCGCAATGGCTGGCCCAAATATCGAGGCGACCGAGGCCTTGGCGCGCGCAACCACACTGCCTGTGATTGCCTCGGGCGGTGTGTCATCATTGGCTGATCTCATCGCATTGCGCGACACAGGCGTAATTGCAGGCTCGATTTCGGGCCGCGCGCTCTATGATGGCGCGATTGATCTAGCGGCGGCCTTGGCCGCGTTGCGTGAGGGCGCGTAATGCTCAAGACACGGATCATCCCCTGCTTGGACGTGGCCGATGGCCGCGTGGTGAAAGGTGTGAATTTCGTGGATTTGATTGATGCAGGCGACCCTGTCGAACAAGCCCGCGCCTATGATGAGGCAGGCGCGGATGAGCTGTGTTTCCTAGACATCCATGCCACGCATGAAAACCGCGGCACCATGTATGATCTGGCCACCCGCACCGCGGAGCAATGTTTCATGCCACTGACCATAGGTGGTGGGGTGCGCACAGTGGAAGATGTCCGCAATCTGCTTCTGGCAGGCGCCGATAAGGTCAGCTTTAATTCCGCGGCTGTAGCAGACCCCGATGTGGTGGCCCGCGCGGCAGATAAATTCGGCAGCCAATGTATTGTCGTGGCCATTGACGCCAAAACCGTCAGCCCAGGCAAATGGGAGATTTTTACCCATGGTGGGCGCAAACCCACGGGGATTGATGCGGTGGAATTCGCAAAACTGGTCACCCAAAAAGGCGCAGGCGAGATTTTGCTGACCTCGATGGATCGGGACGGCACTAAATCGGGCTTTAACCTGCCCCTCACCCGCGCGGTTTCTGACGCGGTGAATGTGCCCGTGATCGCCTCAGGCGGGGTGGGGAATTTGGATCACTTGGTCGAAGGGGTGACCATCGGCAAGGCAAGTGCGGTTTTAGCCGCCTCGATTTTTCATTTCGGAACCTATACGATTGCCGAAGCCAAGGCGCATATGGCCAAGGCAGGCATTCCAATGAGGCTGACATGAGTGATATTCTGATCCAATTGGCGAAAACGATTGAAGCCCGCAAAGGCGCCGATCCCCAAAGCAGTTGGACAGCAAAACTCCTGTCTAAAGGCCCCGAAAAAGCCGCCGAGAAATTCGGCGAAGAGGCGGTTGAAGCCATTATCGAGGCCGTAAAGGGCGACAAGGCGGCGCTGACGCGGGAGGCCGCCGATGTGATTTATCACTTGATGGTCATGCTTGCCGCGCGCGATGTTGCGCTCTCAGACGTCCTTACAGAGCTTGAGCGCCGAACAAGCCAAAGCGGGATTTCCGAGAAAGCCAACCGCTGAATAAAACGCCTGCGGGCCAAAGGCGCGCAGGCGATAAGGTACGGAACGAGGGACAGTAACATTGCCCAACATGGCGTTCCGAAGCCACGTTGGCATGTGTTAAAGATATGAATGCACAGCGCGCGAAAAAGACCCGCCCACGAATTTGTGAGATCAGTCGAGGATGTCTTCGACCAGATCAAAAATCTCGCCAAAGGCCTTTTTCCAAAGCTTCTTCTTTTTCTTCTGAGCGGATTTCTTGCGTCCTTGGCCAAATTCTGTAACGGGGCGCGGTTTTGGCAGCGCATATTTCGCTGACCCGCTTGGGGGTTTCAGCGCCTTCATTTCATGCAAAGGCGCGCCACATGATCCACAGGCCAGTTAATGCCCACCTCGGGCTGTTAGTTCCAGAACCGTGCGCCGCCCGCAATAGCAGCAGGTGGCAATTTTGCGATCATGGGGCATTGGCACCCCCTCCTCATTACGGTTTTGCTCTTACCGCATATAGGGAGACTGCCGCCGCATTTGATACATTGAGCGATCCAAACTCGCCCAAAAAGGGGATTTTGACCAAATGGTCGCACAACTCGCGGGTGCGTTCCCGTAATCCTGGCCCCTCGGCCCCGAGAACCAAGGCAAGGGGGCGATCCTGATATTGATCTGCGATGCTGTCAATCTCATCCTCAGCCTCGCCTGCAAGGCCGAGGCAGATATACCCCATCTCCTTAAGTTCTTCTATCGCATCGCCAAGGTTTTTGACCCGCAGATAGGGTTGCCGCTCCAACGCGCCCGAGGCCGTTTTGGCAAGCGCGCCTGTTTCGGGCGCGGCATGGCGGGCGGGGGCGATCACCGCACGCGCGCCGAAAACTTCGGCCGAGCGTAGGATTGCACCGACATTATGCGGGTCTGTGACCCGATCCAGCAGCAACAGCCGCGCGGGCCCGTGACCATCCGACAACGCCAGATCAGCCAGACTGCCCCAATCGAGCGCCTTAACCTCGAGGGCTGCCCCTTGATGGACAGATTGCGGATCAAGCGGCGCGTTGAATTTGCGCGGATCCACTAATTCTGGCTCAATCGCGGCCATTGCAATCGCATCGGCCAGTTTGTCATGTGCATTTTTGGTAACAATCAGGCGCAATTTCTGCCGCGCAGGATTCATCAGCGCATCTCGCACCGCGTGCAGTCCAAACAGCCAAATCGTAGCGGCCGCAGCCGCCTTTGCGCCGCGTTCCTTTTCCACCACCCATATTGGTTTTTTTGCCATGGCTGACCTTGATCACTCTGCGCGAAAAACTGCAAGCCAAAAGCGCGCATTTGCCCTTGACCCTGAGGCCTGTGGCGGCTATCCCGCCTCTCGCGTCGGGCGACGTGCTGCAAGGTGCGGCAGCGGACTGTAACTCCGCCGGGGAGACCCATGCCTGGTTCGATTCCAGGGTCGCCCACCATTTTCCCCCTCATGGAATTGGTGGTTTGGCTTAGGCCTCACAGGCCAAAATTGCCTGAATTTGCGCGGCCATATCGCGGTGATGGCTGAAGGTTGCAGCGCGCTCCATCTCGGCCAAGCGGCCATGATTATAGCCCTCCGTGTAGAGCAAAAACGGCACGCCTGCCGATTTGGCGGTCAGGGCATCGGTCATGCTATCGCCCACATAGATCATAGGCGAAACCCCAAGCGCCGCAATCACGGCCTGCAAAGGGGCGGGATCTGGTTTGCGCTGCGGCAGGCTATCGCCTGCGATGACATGATCGAAATAGCCGTCCAGATCGAAATGCGCCAAAACCGATTGCGTGGGCAGCAGCGGTTTATTGGTGCACAGGCCCAAACGATGCCCTGCCGCGCGCAAATCATCAAGCGCGGCCACTGCGCCCTCGTAAATTACGGTGTGATCATGCGCCTCGACATAGACCTGTTGAAATCGGCGGTGGCGCGCCTCAAACCCCGCCTCAGGCAGGTTGCGCAGCTTTGACATCCGCTCGACAAAGACGCGCGCGCCATTGCCAATAAATGACTTTGTCTCATCAAGGCTGATGGGGGCGGCCCCCTCCTCGGCCAAGACGGTATTGGCGGTGGCGCAAATATCAGGCGCCGCATCAATCAGCGTGCCGTCTAGGTCGAAAATGATCGCCGCCATTTGCCCCTGCCCTATTCCCTTGCTATCTGCCCCCTCTATCGCAGCGCGAAAGGGCCTTGCCAAGGGCAGCGTGGTGATTTGCCCCGTGACAGCGCAGAGAAAGGGGCGTGAGGCGCGGGCCTTGTTCGAAAAAAACCTGCCCCGAAAGGAGCAGGTTATTCGAAACAGACTGCGCAATGCAGGCTATTGGATGCGCTGAACCTTAACCTGCCGAGGAGGCAGCCTCATCCTTTTTGCGATCCGCGTAGATCATCAGGGGCTGAACGTCTGACGTCACGGCCTCATCATTGACCACAACCTCCAACACGCCTTCCGCGCCTGGCAATTCAAACATGGTATCAAGCAGGATATCTTCCATAATTGACCGCAGGCCGCGTGCACCCGTCTTACGCTCAATCGCACGCTTGGCAATCGCACTCAGGGCGTCATCGGTGAATTTCAGCTTCACATCTTCCAATTCAAAAAGCCGCTGATACTGTTTCACAAGCGCGTTTTTCGGTTCGGTCAAAATCGTGACCAAAGCCGCCTCATCAAGATCTGTCAGCGTTGCGATCACGGGCAAGCGGCCCACAAATTCGGGGATCAGGCCGAATTTCAACAGATCTTCTGGCTCAAGTTCCTTGAACATTTCTCCGACACCGCGGCTGTCATTGTCTTTGACATCGGCGCCAAAACCGATGGCCGACCCTTTGCCACGCTGCGCGATGATTTTTTCAAGACCCGCAAAAGCGCCGCCGCAGATGAACAAGATATTGGTCGTGTCGACCTGCAAAAATTCCTGCTGCGGGTGTTTGCGGCCCCCTTGGGGCGGAACGCTTGCAACCGTGCCTTCCATGATTTTCAGAAGGGCTTGCTGCACCCCCTCGCCCGACACATCACGGGTGATGGAGGGATTGTCAGATTTACGCGTGATCTTATCGACCTCGTCAATATAGACGATGCCGCGCTGCGCACGATCCACGTTATATTCAGAGGCCTGCAATAGCTTGAGAATGATGTTTTCGACATCCTCACCCACATAACCCGCTTCGGTCAGGGTGGTCGCATCAGCCATCGTGAACGGCACGTCCAAGATCCGCGCCAAGGTTTGCGCAAGGAGGGTCTTGCCGCAGCCAGTCGGGCCGATCAGCAAGATATTGGACTTCGCCAATTCAATCTCGGATTTATCCGAATGATTGAGGCGTTTGTAGTGATTGTGAACCGCAACAGACAGCACGCGCTTTGCATGCTCTTGGCCGATCACATAGTCATCGAGAACCGCGCAAATGTCGCGCGGGCTCGGCACGCCGTCAGTGGATTTCAAGCTTGAGGATTTCGTCTCCTCACGAATGATATCCATACAAAGCTCAACGCATTCATCGCAAATGAACACTGTCGGGCCTGCAATAAGCTTGCGAACCTCGTGTTGGCTTTTGCCGCAAAACGAGCAGTAAAGCGTATTTTTCGAGTCGCCACTGGCGGAATCTGCCATCTCAATCACCTTCGAACGGTTCGGCAGGAACGGCCCCTGCCGCAAACTATCTGCGCCTGTTTCATCTTTGGCTCTTAGCGTAGAACAGCAAAACCGCCACCACAACGCCAAATTGCATCAGGCGAGGTCATATCTGCCCCGCCCGTACTATTCTGATTTCTCTTCCAAGGCTGCGCGGCTTTCCACGATCTGGTCAATCAGGCCCCAAGCCTTGGCTTGTTCGGCATCCATGAAATTGTCGCGCTCAAGCGCCTCGACCACTTTTTCGAATTTCTGGCCCGTATGTTTCACATAGATCTGGTTCAAGCGATCTTTCAGCTTTTGCGTCTCTTGAGCATGGATCATGATATCGGTCGCCTGACCCTGATACCCGCCTGAGGGCTGGTGCACCATGATGCGGCTATTGGGCAGGGAAAAGCGCATGCCCGCCTCGCCTGCGGTTAGCAAAAGCGACCCCATCGAGGCAGCCTGCCCCACCACCAAAGTCGAGACCTTCGGTTTGATATATTGCATGGTGTCATAGATCGACAGGCCAGATGTCACCACGCCGCCGGGGCTGTTGATATACATCGAAATCTCTTTTGAGGGGTTTTCGGCCTCAAGGTGCAAAAGCTGCGCCACGATCAGGCTCGACATTCCGTCATGGATGGGGCCAGAGATGAAAATGATCCGTTCTTTCAGCAGGCGCGAGAAAATGTCATAGGCCCGCTCCCCGCGCGAGGTTTGCTCGACCACCATAGGCACAAGCGTGTTCATGTAGGTATCAATCGGATCTTTCATGGTGCATCCTCAACTGGGGTTAATTGCTGTTTTGGCGCTGTATCATCGAAGTGTTACCAAGAGTCTTAGTCTTGCAGGACAGGGGCTGCAAGGGTGGCACGCTTGACTTGTTGCCATATTCGCGCAATGCCGCAGACAAGATTTACGGGGAAATATCACAATGGCCAGACCTAGCGCGACCACGCTCGAATCCGAATGCACCGCAGAAGAGCGCGCACTTTTGATGGAAACCTTGAAAAATTCTGCATTTTCAGGGGCGCATTTGGAAATTGGCACCGCGGCGGGCGGCACTTTGAAAGAGATGATGGGGCAATACGCGCCCGATGCGCGCCCAGATTTTTTTGTGATTGATCCGCTGACCTATTACCCCGATCAAGAAAATATCATCACCCGCAACCTGATATCGGCGGGGATTGACCCCAATCTGGTCACCTTTTGGAAAGGTGTGACCCAAGATTTCATCGATCCTGCCCGCGCGTCAGGGCAGATGTTTGATTTCGTTTTCATTGATGGCGACCATCGTCACTATTACGTCACTGTTGATTTGCAATGGGCCGATTGCGTCACCAAAGGTGGCGTTATTGCCCTGCATGATCACGGCGCGGCATTCCCCGGCGTAGGATGGGCGATTGACACATTCCTCGCCCATAATTCCGATTTCAAAATTGAGGCACGCGCAGGCAGCCTGACGATCTTGCGCCGCATTGCGGTCACCAAGCGCCCCGCCGTCACCGCAGCGGATTTGCGCCATGCGCGGCGCGTCCATCTGATGTTCCGCTGGAAGCGCAGCCTCAAAAAGCGGCTTGGCCTACGCTAGGCCATTAGCCCTTGCAGCCCGAAATACCTGTCGCCAAATCCTGCAAAAGCGCGGGGTAGAAATCGACACCCGCGGGGATATGCCCGCCATATGGGTCAATCACCGCGATTGAGACAGGGGCCGCATCGGCCACGGCGCTCAGGATATCTGGGTCGAATTGTGGCTCTGCAAACAGGCATTCAACCCCCTGCTCGGCCACAATCGTGCGAATTTCAGACAGGCGCGCCGCCGAAGGGGCGCTTGCATCTGACAGGCTAATGGCCCCTTGCGCGGAAATATCAAACGCATCCTCAAAATATTGATAAGCGTCGTGGAACACGATGAAAGCGGGCGGCGGCGTTGCCGCAAAATCCGCCTCGATTTGATCCGCGAGCTGTTCGACCTGCCGCGCGGCATTTGTCGCATTTCTGCGATAGGTCTGTGCATGGTCGGGGTCTGCCGCCGCCAATTCCTCGGCAATCGCGGTCAGCCACAGAACGGCATTGTCAGGATCAAGCCACGCATGAGGATCAATCGCGCCATCATGCGCATGGTCTTCGTGACCCCCATCTTGGTGATCATCATGCCCGTGGTCGTCATGCCCGTGGTCTTCATGATCATCGTGACCTTGGTCATCATGGCCGTGATCATCATGATCATTGTGGCGATGCGCCTCAAAACGCGCACCTTCGCGAATGGGCAAGAGATCCGTCTGCGGCACCGACAAAAGCGCCATCTCTTTCCCCGCCCCCGCAAGATCAGCAATCACCCCCGACAAGGCGGGTGAAAGGCCAGCCCCAATCCAGACCACCAAATCAGCCTCTTGCAGCGCGCGCGCCTGCGAAGGGCGCAAGGCAAAGTGATGCGGACTGGTGGCTTGGTCAATCAACAAATCAGGCACACCAACCCCCGCCATGACCTGTGCCACAAGCGAATGCACGGGGGCGATATCTGTTACAACCCTCGGCACCTCTGCGACCGCCGCAGACGGCGTTGCCGCTGAAAAGGCGCAAATCACACCTGTGCCAAGTAAGAATCTCATAGACATCAGCGCACCCTCATGATTAGAACGGGGTGAGAGTTAGTAGATATGTTATAACATATCAATACTGAAAATCGGCAACATGAAAGGTTATGCGCGCCAATGTCGCAAAACCAATTCCACGACCACGACCATCAAGGCTGCATCGCCTCGGCGCTTGCCGCCGCCGAAGCACGATGCGCCACAGAAGGCCTGCGCCTGACAGCGCAGCGTAAACGTGTCTTGGAAATCCTGCTTGAGGAGCATCGCGCCCTTGGGGCCTATGATATTCTGGCGCGACTTTCGGCCGAGGGGCAGAATGCCCAACCCCCTGTGGCCTATCGCGCGCTTGATTTCCTGGTCAGCCATGGCTTTGCGCATCGCATTGAGCGCCTAAACGCCTATATCGCCTGCACCCTGCCCGATGAGGGGGCGCATATGCCTGCCTTCATGATTTGTCGCAACTGCGATATGGTTGCAGAAACGGGCGGGCCTGAGGCAGAATTGGGGCTGGTGAGCGAGGCAAAAAATTTGGGCTTCGCGGTTGAACGCAGTTCGGTCGAATTGGAAGGGCTCTGCCCCGCCTGCCGCGAGGCACGGCCATGAACGCACCTATAAAACGGCCCCTGATCAAAACCCAAAATCTGCGCCTGAGCCAAGCGGGGCGCGTGGTGTTGGATCATGTGAATTTTGAGATTGCTCTTGGTGAAATCGTTACAATCGTGGGGCCGAACGGATCGGGGAAAACCTCGCTTTTGCGCGCCTTGATTGGGGCGTTGCAGCCTGAGCGGGGCATAATCACACGGGCCGAAAATTTGCGCATAGGCTATGTGCCGCAAAAGCTGCATATTGACCGCAGCCTGCCTGTGACTGTGGCGCGGTTTTTGTCGATGCCGCGCCGTCACAGCCCTGCAGAAATTGCAACCGCCTTGCATCAAGCGGGTTTGCCCGATTTGGGCGCGCGGCAGATGACCGAATTGTCAGGGGGGCAATTTCAGCGTGTCCTGTTGGCCCGCGCCATTCTTGACCGCCCAACATTGTTGATTTTGGACGAAGCCACACAAGGGCTGGATCAACCGGGTTCTGCCGCCTTCTACACCCAAATCGAAGATCTGCGGCGCGAGGTGGGCTGTGCGGTTTTGATGGTCAGCCATGAATTGCACGTTGTGATGAGTGCCTCGGATCGGGTGATTTGCCTCAACGGGCATATCTGCTGCGAAGGCCGCCCCGAAACAGTTGCAAGCGCGCCTGAATATCGCGCGCTTTTTGGAACGGGCACGCATGGGGCATTGGCCCTGTATCGGCATGAACATAGCCACAGCCATGATTACGATCACGATCACGGCCATGCTCACAGCCGCGACCATAGCCCCGAAAAGGTGCAATGATGCTGGATGATTTCATGATCCGCGCCGCCCTTGCGGGAGTCGGGGTCGCTGTGGTTGCGGGTGTTTTGGGCTGTTTTCTGGTTTGGCGGCGCATGGCCTATTTTGGCGATGCCACGGCCCATGCCGCGCTGTTGGGGGTTGCCATCTCGCTTGCGTTGAACCTGTCGATTTTCACAGGGGTTCTGTTGATCTGCCTGATCGTGGCCTTGATGGTGACAAGCCTATCGGAACGCTCACTCGGTCTTGACAGCTTGCTTGGCACCTTCGCCCATGCGGCGCTTGCCATTGGCCTTGTAGCCGTAAGCCTGACCAAAGGGGTGCGTGCTGATTTATCGGCCTATCTTTTTGGTGACATTCTGGCAGTTAGTCGTGCTGATTTGGCGGTGATCTGGCTTGGTGCGGCGGTGGTTTTGGTGCTGATCCTCAGCCGTTGGCAGGCGCTGTTGACTGTGACGCTGTCGCCTGAATTGGCCCATGCCAGTGGCATTGCGCCACGGCGTGAGAATATGCTGCTGACCCTTGCACTTGCCATCAGCGTGGCTGTGGCCATCAAGGTAGTGGGGGCGCTGTTGATCATTGCATTGATGCTCATCCCCGCTTCAGCGGCACGGCCCTTGGCCCGCAACCCAGAAGGGATGGCCATTTTGGCCTCGCTGATTGGGGTGGTATCGGTGGCGCTTGGACTTTGGGGATCATTCGCCTATGACACCCCCACAGGGCCAAGCATTGTCTGTGCAGCCGCCCTGTTCTTTGCGCTTTCTGCCCTTATTGGGCGGGTGCGCATGGGTTGAACCTTGCCGCGCTTCGCGGCAATGTCGGCCATATGTTTTTTGCTTTGGAGGACGTAACGATGCCAGATGGTCACAGCGCAAAATCAGGCCCTGCTCTCGCGGCTTTTGAGTGGGCAGATCCCTTTCATCTGGCAGCGCAGCTTGCGCCTGAGGAAGTGATGATTTCCGAAAGCGCCGAGGCCTTTGCCCAAGACCACCTCGCCCCCCGCGTCACCGAAGCTTATTTGAACGAAACCACTGCGCCTGAACTATTTCCCATGATGGGAGAAATGGGCCTTTTGGGCGTAACTGTGCCCGAAACCTATGGCGGCATTGGCGCAAGCTATGTCAGCTATGGCTTAATCGCCCGCGCTGTCGAGCGGGTCGATTCTGGATATCGTTCGATGATGTCCGTGCAATCAAGCCTCGTGATCTACCCGATCCATGCTTACGGGTCAGAGGCACAAAAACAAAAATATTTGCCCAAACTGATCAGCGGCGCGCTTATTGGCTGCTTTGGTTTGACCGAACCCGAAGCGGGCTCTGACCCCGCAGGGATGAAAACCACGGCCACGAAAACCGCAGATGGCTATGTGTTGAACGGCGCAAAGATGTGGATTTCCAACGCACCTATCGCGGATGTCTTTATCGTTTGGGCAAAATCGGAGGCCCATGGCGGCAAGATTCGCGGCTTCATCCTTGAGAAAGGAATGAAGGGCCTGTCTGCGCCCAAGATTGAGGGCAAACTTTCCTTGCGGGCTTCGGTCACGGGAGAGATCGTGATGGATCAGGTTGCCGTGCCAGAAGATGCGCTTTTGCCAAATGTCGAGGGACTGAAGGGGCCGTTTGGCTGCCTCAACCGCGCGCGCTATGGCATTGCGTGGGGGGTGATGGGTGCCGCCGAAGATTGCTGGCATCGCGCCCGCCAATATGGGCTCGACCGCCGCCAATTCGACCGCTCTCTTGCGCAAACACAGCTGTTTCAGAAAAAGCTGGCCGATATGCAGACGGAAATCGCGCTTGGCCTGCAAGGGGCTTTGCGTGCAGGCCGCATGATGGATGAGGGTAGCTGTGCGCCCGAATTGATCAGCCTGATCAAACGCAACAATTGCGGCAAAGCCTTGGCCGTTGCGCGCGATGCACGGGATATGCATGGCGGCAATGGGATCATGGCTGAGTATCATGTGATGCGGCACGCGCAAAACCTTGAGACGGTCAACACCTACGAAGGCACACATGACGTGCATGCCCTGATTTTGGGGCGCGCGCAAACAGGGCTTCAGGCGTTTTTCTAATCACAAAGGGGCGCGCCGATGCAGGCGTCTGGGGCTTTTGGATCAAAGGGCAATCTGTGGCATAGCACCGCGTGCGAGCAGGTGACAGCCGACAGCGCAGACGCTTTACCAAGCGCGGTTGATCTCTTGATCATCGGGGGCGGCTTCACTGGCCTTTCTGCGGCATTAGAGGCCGCACGCATGGGCGCCAAGGTCGCGCTTCTAGAGGCGCAAGAGATCGGCCATGGCGGATCGGGGCGCAATGTGGGCCTTGTGAACGCAGGCCTGTGGTTGCCGCCGCAGGAGATAATTAAAACCCTCGGCGTCAAAACGGGTGAAGCGCTGATTGATACGCTTGGCGCGGCCCCTGCCCGTGTCTTTGATCTGATTGCGCGCGAGAATATCGCCTGCCAAGCCACGCGTAACGGCACCTTGCACCTTGCCCATAACGCGGCGGGGTTGAATGATCTGACAACCCGCCATCGCCAAGGCAACCAATATGGCGCGCCCTTGCAGCTGCTTGATGTCGAGGAAACCGCCGCGCGCACGGGCAGCCCTAACTTTGCAGGAGCGCTGTTTGATCCGCGTGCTGGCACGATTCAACCTCTGGCTTACGCACGCGGGCTTGCCCGCGCGGCCCAAGCGGCAGGGGCACAGATCTTTGCCCCCCTCACAGTTGAAGATTTAACCCATCAGGGCCGTGCTTGGATGGCGCGCGCGGCAGGGCGCGAGATCACCGCGCAATCCGCATTGATTGCCACCAATGCCTATCACATGGCCGGATTTTCCAGTTACAGGCCCAGCTTCATCCCCGTTTATTATAGCCAATTTGCCACAACACCCCTGCCGCAGAGCTTGCGCAGCAAAATTCTAGCGGGCGGTGAAGGGGCGTGGGACACAGCAATGGTCATGAGTTCCTTCCGCATGGATGCGGCAGGGCGCCTGATTTTGGGCGCGATTGGCAATGTTGAAGGGCGGCTTGGGGGCGGCATGCATCACGCATGGGCAGCGCGCAAATTGGCGCAAACCTTCCCGCAATTGGCAGGTCAAGGCTTTAGCCATATCTGGCAAGGGCGTATCGCCATGACGGGCGACCATATTCCCAAAGTCTTGGAGATCGGGCCAAATGGTGCGGCGGTGTTTGGATATTCAGGGCGCGGGATAGGCCCCGGAACAGTATTTGGCACAGCCGCTGCGCAGGCCCTTTTGCAACAAGACCATAACCTCTGGCCGATGCCTCCAAAACAAAAATCGGTAACGGGATTTGGCAAATTGCGCGCGGCCTATTACGAATTAGGGGCGACCATGGCGCATGCATTGCAGCGGAATTAATCCTGCGATCAAAGTAATCATTGCCAAATCAGGACGCAGATCTTAGGCCGACCCCAAGCCGAAAGGGGAGCGCGGAATGTCCGAATATAGCCGATATGCGGTATATTTTCTGCCGGATGGCGGATTTTATCGTGTTGGCGCAGATTGGTTGGGCTGGTGCAACCGCCAAGGCACTGAGCGCTCGCATCCTGAGCTTGCGGGCCTATCGAGGCCCATCGCACAGATCACCGACAGCCCCCGCAAATACGGGTTTCACGCAACGATCAAGCCACCTTTTAAACTGGCCAAGGGTCAAAGCGCCAATGACCTTGCGGCAAGGTTCCGTGAATTGTGCAAAGCAACGTCGCGGGTTGAAATCCCCGTTTTGGAAATCCGTCGTTTAGGGAGCTTTGTCGCCGCTGTCCCTGCAAGTCATGATCCCGTGCTCCAAGAGCTGGCCGCAACGATGGTCAAAGAGTTGGATCCGTTTCGTGCGCCTGCATCCGAGTCTGAATTGGCCAAGCGTAGATCTGCCAACCTCACTCGCCGTCAGGAGGAGATGTTGATCAAATGGGGCTATCCCCATGTGCTTGAAGAATTCCGCTTTCATTTGACCTTGTCAGGACGCCTGCCACAAGCCGAGGCCGATGATCTGGTGTCCCGCCTGCATGCGCATTTCGCGCCTGTGATACCACAGCCTTTTGAGGTCGCCTCATTGGCGCTTGTGGGTGAGGATGATATGGGGCGGTTTCATTGTATCGAAAGCCAAAATTTGGCGTAAGAACCTCCCGCAAATTGCTTTGCGAGGGGCGTTTTTCGTAAATTCAATCCATCGATGGTTATTAGGCCGATTTCACCGCTGAAATTCTCGCACAAAGCGGTGATCAGGTGACCATCACCCCCATCCCCACGCGGGATCATCTCACGCATTCGACATGCCCCCTCAAAAGTCGCCTTGAGTGTCACAGAACCCAAATCACCTTTGGCATCGCCCGCCCAAGGTGGCGCGACTATGTGGCCGAGGTCATCAAGAGCGCATAAGGCCCTTGCACAAGCGGCATTGGTCGCGGAAACTCTGCACCTATGAACGCCCCGATCCGTCCTATGTTTTTGACCCTGATGCTGTGCCTTAGCCCGACTTTGACACGGGCTGAAGAGATATTGGTGTTCGCGGCCTCTAGCATTGCGACAGCCCTAGATGAAATCGAACAGAAATTTGAGGCAGCAAGCGATTTCGAGGTCAGCATGGTTTATGCAGGGTCCTCTACGCTGGCCCGTCAGATTGAACAGGGCGCGCCTGCCGATATTTTTATCTCAGCCAATACCGACTGGATGGATCGCATCGCCCAAGCGGGATTGATTGCACCCGATGCTCGGTTTGATCTCTTGGGCAATCAATTGGTTCTTGTGGCGCATGGGGAAGGTCTAGATCAATCGGATCAGAATATCACGCCCGAGATCAATTTGGCCGATTTTCTGGACGGCGGTTATCTGGCCATGGCCCTTGTTGATGCCGTGCCTGCAGGGATTTATGGTCGCGCCGCGCTCAGCCATCTCGACCTTTGGGACACGGTCGCGGATCGGGTCGCGCAATTCGACAATGTGCGCAGCGCCCTTGCCCAAGTTGCAGCGGGGGCAACCCCCCTTGGAGTGGTCTATCGCAGCGATGCTATGATCAGCACGCAGGTGCATATCATTGGCACCTTCCCGGCAGACAGTCACGACCCAATCCGCTACCCTGCCGCCGCGCTTGGTGCGGAGATGAAACCTGCGGCCGCGGCTTTTCTCGCCTATCTGCGCGGGGATGACGCGGCGATGATTTTCACGGCGAATGGATTTGAGACACTGGCGGAGGCTGAGAAATGAGTGATCTTTTCGGCCCCGCAGAATGGGCCGCAATCGCGCTATCCCTCAAGGTCAGTTTTTGGGCCACCTTGGCCAGCCTGCCTGTCGCACTTTGGGTTGCCTATCTTTTGGCGCGCTGTAACTTTTTTGGAAAGCAAATCTTGAATGCAGCGGTTCATCTGCCCCTGATCTTGCCGCCTGTGGTGACGGGATATGTGCTTCTTTTGGCCTTTGGCGCGCAAACCCCCGTGGGGCAAGCCTTGGCTGCACTCGGTCTGGGCTTTGCCTTTCATTGGACGGGGGCAGCCCTTGCCGCGGCGGTCATGGCCTTTCCGCTGATGGTGCGCGCGATGCGCCTATCGCTTGAGGCGGTTGACCCCAAACTTGAGGATGCAGCCCGCAGTCTAGGCGCGCCGCCTTGGGCGGTCTTCGCCACCCTCACCTTGCCTCTGAGCCTGCCAGGGGTTCTGACTGGCACGATTTTGGGGTTTGCAAAGGCCATGGGGGAATTTGGCGCCACCATCACCTTCGTTTCGAATATTCCAAATCAAACCCGCACAATCCCTTCGGCAATTTACACATTTTTACAGCAACCAGACGGGGAACAGGGCGCACTGATCTTAGTCGCCGTATCGATCTTTATCGCTATTCTTGCCCTCGTTTTGTCAGAAATTCTGGCTCGGGCTTTGTCAAAACGTATCGGGGGACGTGATGCTTGATCTGAGGCTTCGTTACCAGATCGGTGGGTTTTCACTTGATCTTAACTTCCAAGCCGGCCGCGGGATCACTGCCCTTTTTGGCCGCTCGGGCGCGGGCAAAACAACCGTGATCAATGCAGTCGCGGGTCTTATCACGCCTGATGAAGGCTATATCCGCGTGGGGGACATGGATCTGTTTGACCCTGCGCGCGGGATAAACCTTGCCGCGCATGAGCGCCAAGCCGGTTATATTTTTCAAGAGGCGCGCCTCTTTCCGCATCTGAGCGTTGCAAAAAATCTTCGTTATGGGATGCGCTATCGCGGCGCGCGCCCTGCCCCGAATTTCGCAGATATTGTCGAGATGTTGGGGATCGGGCACCTCTTGCAGCGGCGACCCGCAATGCTATCAGGCGGCGAGAAGCAACGCGTGGCAATCGGGCGCGCGTTGTTAGCGGCCCCCCGTATCCTTCTGGCAGATGAGCCACTGGCAGCCCTTGATGAGGCGCGTAAGCAAGAAATCCTGCCCTATTTTGAACGTCTGCGCGATGAAATGGACATTCCCATTCTTTATGTAAGTCACGCCCCCACCGAGGTTGCGCGCTTAGCGACAGAAGTGATCACGATTGAGGCGGGGCGGATACAGGCGCAAGGGCGCCCAAGCGAGGTCTTTTCTGACCCACATAGCCTGCCTGCAGGATCACGCGAAGCGGGGGCCGTTATTGAGGCCACGCTGACGGCGCATCACGCGGATGGGGTCAGCGAATTACGCAACGCCGATGTGGCCCTTTTTGTGCCGCGTCTGAGCGGCGATTTGGGGCAAAAATTACAACTGCGTATCGCCGCGCATGAGGTGATTTTGGCCACCCAAAAACCACAAGACCTATCGGCGCTCAATGTCATCGAAGGCACAATTCACAGTATGCGCAGCGGCGATGGCCCCGCCGTTTTGGTCGCAGTCGACACGAAATTGGGGCGGATCTTGGCCCGTGTGACCCGCCGCTCGGCCCATCTATTGGGCCTGAACGAAGGGCGGGCGGTCTATGCCATCCTTAAAACCCTATCGGTCGCGCGCGAAGATATTGGCTGATCATGCCGCCTTTGAGATCGGCATGAACAAGGTGCGCGCCAAAATACGGGTCTGCAAATCAGCCCCGCAAAACAAGTAGGCCTAGACTAAGACCGCGAGGCCAATGGCCACCAAAGCCGCAATCAGCAGCGTCAGGGTGATCAACAACGCCAAGGCGCTGCGCCCAACTGATGCAAATGCCTGCAACGAGGTTTTCATCCCAACGGCGGCAACGGCTACCACAAGGCAGCTTCGCGAGACAATGTTCACGCTCTCTGTGATCAACGGCGGCACAAGCTGCATCGTGCCCAGAATGGCCAATGCAATGAACCCCGCCACGAAAGCAGGGATGAGCGGCGGGGCTTTCCCGCCCTCGCCCGCCTCAAGATGGGCTTTGCGCAGGATCAAAGACGCCACCAAAATCACGGGGGCCAACATCATCACGCGAAACAATTTGACCAAGGTGGAAAGATCCCCCGTCTCATCCGAGATGGAATAGCCCGCCCCCACAACTTGGGCCACATCGTGAATGGTGCCGCCTAAGAATATCCCTGCCATATGGGTCGACAGACCAAGCGAGGTGGCGATCATCGGATAGATGATCATCGCGACACTCGAGAGCACCGTCACCCCCACCACAGTGAAGGTGACATCATCTTCGGCCACATGCCGTTTTGGCAGCAACGCTGAAATGGCAAGCGCCGCAGAGGCACCACAAATGGCAACAGAGCCACCCGCAAGAAACCCAAAATAGCCCGATCTGCCAAAACGCGGGGCCAGCCAAATTCCCGCGCCAATCGTGGTGACGACCGCCATCGCCAGCATGACCGCTTCGGCCACGCCAATGCCTTCTAACAATTGCGCGCTAATGCGAAGGCCAAGCAGCGCCACCCCAATGCGCAGAACGGTGCGGCCCGCAAATTGGATGCCTGCGGCCATACGCGGCTCTTGCGAGAGGAAATGAAATGGGATGCCGAGCAAAATCGCCATCAGCATCACAGGCGCGCCGTAATGATCCGACAGGAATTGCGCAGCCATCGCCACCAAAAGCGCCATCAGCAACCCTGGCCCAATGCGCTGAAGGCCAGAGAGGATGTCAGCGTTGCGCAGGGTCACCGACACACACGCCCTGTATCGGCACGGAAGATGTGAACGGCCTCAGGGGCAAGCTTGACAGCAACTGTTTGGCCAATGGCGATATCAGTCTGGCCCGCTTGGTGGATCACCAGCGGCTCCCCTGACGGCAGGGTGACAAAGATATAGCTTTCGCTGCCCAATTGTTCGACTTCGGTCACTTCGCCCTTCACGCCGCCTGTTTTGGCAATGCTAATGTCGCGTGGGCGGATGCCCAATTCGATTACATCGCCTTGACCAACACCGCTGCGCGGCCCAAGGGGAATGTGACCCCCAGCGGCCAAAGCCACCCCACCTTCGGCGATTTCGCCCTTCAGGAAATTCATCGCAGGCGACCCGATAAAGCCCGCAACAAAGCGGTTATCTGGATTATTGAACAGCTCTAACGGGGTTCCAAATTGTTCCAGCCTGCCATCGCGCAAAACCGCGATTTTATCGGCCATTGTCATCGCCTCGACCTGATCATGGGTCACATAGATCATCGTGTTCCCAAGGCGGCGATGGAGGTTGCCAATCTCGCGGCGCATCGTCACGCGCAGCTCAGCGTCAAGATTGGACAGCGGCTCGTCAAAAAGGAAAATCTTTGGCTCGCGCACAACCGCGCGACCAATGGCAACCCGCTGACGCTGCCCGCCCGACAATTGACCAGGACGGCGGTTCAGATACGCCTCAATACGGAGCATACGCGCGGCCTCCTCCACGCGGCGGGAAATTTCGGCTTTCGGCATTTTGAGGTTCTCAAGCCCGAAAGACAAGTTTCCGCGCACCGACATATGCGGGTAAAGCGCATAGGATTGAAACACCATCGCCAATTCACGCTGTGCCGCGGGCACGTGGTTGACCACAACCCCATCGATCACGACATCGCCGCCCGTGATCCCCTCAAGCCCCGAAATCATCCGCAGAAGCGTGGATTTTCCGCAGCCAGATGGGCCAACAAAGACGCAAAACTCGCCTGACTTGATCTCAAGATCAATGCCATGAATCACTTCGACCGAGCCGTAGCGCTTGATCACTGATTTCAGCTGTAGGTCACTCACTATTTCAATCCCGTATTGGCAATGCCCGTGGTGATGTATTTCTGCAAGAACACAAAGACCAAGGTCGCAGGCACGAGGCTGACCATGGTCATAGCGAGGCGGAAATGCTCTTGGCTGAGATGCTCGCCACGAAATTCAAGCAGACAAAGTTGAATTGTATAGGCCTCTTTGGTGGTCGCGATGGCCACCATCGGCAAGATCAGATCATTCCAGCGCCAGATCACCGATAGGATCGCCAAGGCTGCAATCGCGGGCAAGGCCAAAGGCAAAATGATGCGCCAATAGACCTTCCATTCGCTCGCCGCATCCATGCGCGCTGCCTCGATCAATTCATCGGGGATCGACAGCATATATTGGCGGAGCAAAAACACCCCCGTTGGGGTGGCCGCCCCTGGAATGATAACGCCCCAGATCGACCCTGACAGGCCCGTGGCATTGATTGCCTTGAACAAGCCCACAAGCGTGATGGTGGGGGGCACCATCAGCGTGGCCAAGATGATCACAAAGAACAAAACTTGGCCGCGGAATTTATATTTCGCCAGCGCAAAGGCCGCCATCGAATTGATGAGCAAGGTCAGGGCCGTGGCAATGGCCGTGACCAAAACCGAATTGGTAAAGCAGGTCGCAAAATTCACGTTTACGCCAAAGGCACGCCCCAAAAGGGGATCGGTGTAGTTTTCCCAACTGGGGGCAAAGCTGCGCTCTGTACGAATGGTGGCCGTGGCAAGCTGCACCACCTCCGCGCTGCGGTTATCAACATAGCGCGCGGGCGTTGTTTCGCGCGTGGGGTTGATGCGCGACACCCCAAACAGTGTCTCAATACCTGTAACTGGATCAGGGGCGCGGGCCAAAATCTGAACAGAAATGGCCGATGGCTCGTAAGGATCAAGCGATAGAAATTCCGACAAAAGTCGCTGATCTTCGGGGCCAAGCCCCGCGATGATGGCCGCAACATCGTATTCACTGCGGGCCTGCGCCGACATGGACACATAGCGCAAAATCCAATCAGGCAGGTTTTCCCGTCCAACCAAGTCACGCGTCATCTCAGGCAAAAGGCCCAAATGCGCCCGCAAGGCATAAAGCGCATCCCCCTCATACCCTGCCAAAAAGGCGGATAAATCGTGTCGTGCCTTTTGCGCATCTGGCAGATCCGACCAATCCAAAACCCAATAGGGCAGATCACTGATGTAGAAAATGCGCTTGCCCTCCGGCCCTGTGACTGTGGCGCGCGCCACCTGTTCATAGCGGGCAGGCAAAAGCGATAGGTCTTGGCGCTCCAACTGGGCCGAAGATTTCAGCGAATTCAACCCCAGCCACAGCACAGGCACGAGGATCACAACCACACCCAGCAAGAGATAGGCATAGGTGAGGTAATCCAACCAGTTGGCGCGTGGCCCGCCTGCCTTGCGGGTCAGAAATGCCCATGCCCCGCTCATTGCCGTGCCCCCCGCGATGAGAGCCAAACCTGCAACAACGACAGCACGATCAAAACCGCAGCCACAATCAACGATGCCATCGCCGCAACCCCCAGACCATTGGCTGTGGCCTGACCCCGCAGACCTGATGTTTCAAAAATATATGCCACAAGCGAAGACCACCGCACCGACATGGCATAGAGTTCCTCAAATGCTTGAAAGGCTTTGATCAGCGACAGAACCGTGACCACCAACAGGGTCGGCGCAAGCAGCGGGATGGTGATGCGGGTCAATTGCCGAAAGGCGGATGTGCCATCCATTTCAGCAGCCTCATACACATCGCGCGGGATTGCCTGCAGCCCTGCAAGCAGGATCAGCATATAGAAACCAAGATGCGCCCAAGTGTAGACAAAGACAGACCAAAACATTGTCCATGACGGATCGGTGAGCCATTGGATCGGCTCCTCAATCCAGCCCCACATGATCAGGCTTTGGCTCAAAACGCCTTGCCGCTTGAGGATCAAACTCCACAAAAAGCCGACCACCACGGGCGACAGCATCACAGGGTAGAAAAACACCGCACGCCAAAAGCCGCGCGCGATGATTTGGCGGTTGAGGGCAAGCGCAGATAAAAGCGCCACGAGGATCATAACGGGCACTTGGAAAATCACGAAGATCGCCGTGTCGTAGACGGCCGAGAAAAACTTGTCGTCCTCAAGATTGGCGGCGCCCGTGTCAATCTGTGTTTCGGCCACAAGACGGCGCAGGTTATCAAGACCTGCGAAGGCACGCTCATCAAAGAGAATGGATTGGCCTTCGGTCACCGCGAACCCCAAATTGATAAACATCGGGGCAAAGGTGAACAGGCCAAAGACCAACATATTGGGCAAAAGGAACAAATAGGACAGACCAGTCGCGCCTGCGAGGCGCTGTGTCATCTCAATCGGCCATCCCATGATCGAGGCCAATTGCCCCGTGATTGGGCCAGTGGGGCGGATCAACACCCACCCCACGGCCAAGTAGAGGGCCAGATAAAGTGGCCAAGGTGACCCTGCAAATGCGGCGATGAAGGCGTCAATCATTGCAGGGTCGTCCTTTGGTTCACTTACTGTGCGATTTGTGCGGCAACATCCGCATCAATCGCGGCCAAAGCATCATCAAGGCTCATTTCGCCAGTGATTGCTTTGGTCAGGTAGTCAGGCACAACACCATAGATTACGAAATTCTTGGCGTAACCTTGGAAGGTGTAAGCCTGCGGTGTGGTTTCTGCTGCCTTGCCAGCATTTGCCGCAAAGACCGACAGCGCCGCCGCAACCGCAGGGGATGCATCGCCATAATCAACACCCGAAGCCTGAAGGCCCTGATGCGCGGTGATGTTGCGTGTTGCAGATGCAAAGCGGGCCGCATTTTCCTCAGAGGCGAGGAAATCAATAAAGGCCGCAGCCGCTTCAGGTGCATCGGTCGATTTGAACGCCGTGATCGCGGCACCCCCTGGCATTGCGCCACAGCCACCTACGCCACATGGCGCCGGAACCGCGCGCCATTCGAAATCGGTGATGTTTTCCGAGTAGGAATTGATCATCCACGAGCCCGACATGTGCATCACAGCTTCGCCTGATTGGAACAGCGGTGCAGCGTTGCGATATTGCGTGCCTTCACCTGCAGGCCACCCTTCTGCAGGCATCAAGCCCGAGGCGTGCCAACCCACAAATGTTTCTGCAAAGTTACGGAACCCTTCATCCACAAGGATCGGGTTGCCTGCATCATCAAAGAACTTCGCGCCATAGGAAAACGCAGGGCCCGCCATACGATGGGCCGTACGATCCATAGCCAAGCCTGCGGTCACGCCTGTTGCGGCCTGAACTTCGGCCAAGGCCGTTGCCCAATCGTCCCATGTTGCACCATCACCTGGCATATCTACGCCCGCATCTTCAAAGAGCGAGACGTTGACATAGGGGCCTGTCACAGTCAGCTGGGTCATCCACCCGTAAATGCCATCATCCCCCGCACCTGGTGCGCGGAACCACGGCAGGGTTGCGCCATAGGCCGCTTCCCATGCGCCACGATCGACATAGGGCGCGAGATCAAGGTAATACTGGTTCAAGCCGCCCAAATTGGTCACGCGCGCGACATCAGGGGCCGCATCCGTTTGCAACTGGTTTTCCAACTGATCACGGATCACGTCATAGGCAACGGTTTCCATGTTAACAGTATGGCCTGTGGCAGCGGTGAATTCGGGCAGTATTTCGCCGATCACATCGCATTCATTGCCGTCCTGGTAGCACAAAAACGTAATTTCATCCGCGAAAGCGGGGGCTGCGCTTGCAACCATAAGTGCTGCAATTGCAGTGCTGGTAAACTTAGCGGTCATGTAATTCCTCCCTTAAACATTCCCGTTGGTTTTGGTCGTCTCACTTTCCCCCTTTTCATCGGGGTAACTTGGTTATGCGGGCTCAGTCTCCCTCACGGTGAAATGGCCAAGCTTGCCGCGGAAAAATCCCAGCGACCCACCCAAGTCGCAATAGCCCGCACGCTGAACTTGGCCGACCATGATGTCATGGTCACCGCCCGCGTAATTGGCCCAAGTTGTGCATTCAAACCGCGCAAGACAGTCATGCAGCACGGGCACACCTTCGGCATTCATATCAAAATCATCGGGCCCAAGCCCCTTTGCATCGCGCGCAATGCGCCAGCATAGATCTTCTTGATCCGCCCCCAAAACATGAATGGCATAGGCAGGGGCCGCACCGAAAAAGGGGTAGCGGCGCGAAGCGCGATCAATCGACCACAAGACCAATGCAGGATCGAGAGACACGGATGTAAAACTATTCGCCGTGATGGCTACGGGCCCCTCATCGCTTGCCACTGTAACAATGGTCACACCCGTTGCAAAACACCCAAGCGCCGTGCGAAAGGCGCGCGGGTTTGCTGGGTCCGGCACAAAGCTGCTGAGGGGGTGGCGGCGCATCTTCTGATCCATCAGGCGACCTCGTGGCCAAGCGCGGCCTCGTAAAGCGAGAACCAATCGCGCCGATCAAGACGCACGCGCAGCGCGTCTGAAATAGTGGCAATGCGCGGCAACGCATTGGTGCCAAGCACAGGCAAGATTGTCGAAGGATGGGCCAAGAGAAAGGCCACAGCAACAGCCGCACGATCCACGCCCTGCTCTGCTGCAATCGCGTCAAGACGCGTGGCCAACAGCCCCTCGCGTGTCGTCATCAGCGCACCCCCCCCCAAAGGTGACCACGCCATGACGGGCTGTGCATGGCGTTGATGGAAACTCAAATCCCCATTTGTGAAGGGCGCGATATGAGACAGCGACAGCTCAATTTGGTTGGTCACCAATTTCGCGCTCATCGCGGATTGAAGCAACTCCCAATCCCAAGAGCGGAAATTCGACACGCCCGCTGCGCGGATCTTGCCGGCTTTGATCAATCCATCAAGGCAGGCCCCCGTCTCGTGGTGATCCATCAGCGGATCGGGGCGGTGAATGAGTAGCAGATCAATCTGATCAATCCCCATCTCGCGCAAAGAGGTGTCGACAGATTGCGTGATATGAGCTGCGGATGTGTCGTAATATTTTATAGGCGCGTCAGAATAGCGGCCAATCGGGGCCACGATATCGCATTTTGTGACGATTTCCATTTTGGCCCGCAGATCGGGCCGCGCGCGCAACGCGGCACCCAAAATGCCCTCAGCGGTATAAGCGCCATAAATATCCGCCTGATCAAAGGTTGTGATTCCTTGGGCAAAGCAGGCTTCGATTTTTGCGATGACATGATCGGTGGAGGTATCCGTGTCATCGCCAAGCCGCCACATACCGTAGACAAGACGGCTAAAACTTAGGCCCTCGGCGATTTGGACGCGGGGCATAGTGGGGGGTGTTTTGGTCATTTGCGAACGCCTCCGCCTAGGGGTGTATTCGGCAATGTAGCGGGCACGCGGCCATATTCATGGGGCAAAGAGCAAGTTTTCATCTGCGGCAACACGCGGCTGCCAAAATGCTCTGCCTCGTCTTTGTGCGGATACCCCGAAAGAATAAAGGCGCGGATGCCCATTTTCTGGTAATCCTCAAGCCGTGACAAAACCTGATCGGTAGAGCCAACAAGCGCCGCCCCACAGCCAGACCGCGCGCGGCCAACACCCGTCCAAAGATGGGGTTCGATATAGCCCGCATCATCCGCAATCTCGCGGTTTTTCGACTGATGGCTCACCCCAAGGGATTTGGCATCAAGCGCGCGATTTCGGATCGCGTCCCCCTGATCCTTGTCAAGTTTCGAAACGATATATTCGGCATATTCGCGCGCTTCGGCCTCGGTGTCGCGCACGATCACATGGACGCGCAAACCGTAATCAAGCGTGCGGTTATAACGCTCGGCCACGGCATTCACGGCCTGCATCCGTCCACGCAACTCGTCCTCGCGCTCAGGCCACATGAGATAGACGTCACAATGCTGACCGCAAAGCTCAAGCGCATCAGGCGAGTAGCCTCCAAAATACAGCAGCGGCCCGCCCTTTTGATAGGGGCGCGCGGGGTCAGTGGTCAGGCCTTCAAAGTTATAAACTTCGCCCTTGTAATTGATCTCGTCCTGCGTCCATGCCTGCTTCAGGATTTCCACAACCTCGCGCGACCGCTGATAGCGAAATGAACTGTCGGCCACCTCACCAGGAAAATCCGAAGAGATGATGTTAACAGTCAGGCGACCCTCCAGCATGTGATCGAGTGTCGCGATGGTGCGCGCCAACATGATGGGCTGCATCTCGCCACAGCGCACAGCCGCCAGCAGGTTAATCTTGGAGGTGATCGGCGCACAGCCCGCCACAAAGCTGAGGGTATCTTGTCCCACCTGATAGGACGAGGGGCATAGCACATTGCGAAAGCCGTGGTTTTCAGCGGTTTTCACAATATCCGAGCAATGCGTAAAAGATGAGCGCAAGGCCCCATCTGGCACGCCCAAGAATTGATAGTCGTCCGAGCAAAGCGCAGCAAACCACGACACTTCGGCGGCATCTAGATCGGCAGATGTGATTGGAACCACGCTCAAATCTCTTCTCCCCTCCCTGCGGCCCGGTGATCTCATCGTCATCGCTGCCGCTTGACTTTCTCCGAAATTAGCCGTGTCCTTGATCTGGATCAATAGTGTATCAATTTTTTCGAAAGGCCGCTTCGATGCGCGATCAAATCGACCGCAGACCCGCCTCATCGGCGCTGCCGCTTTACATACAATTAAGCGAGGTCTTGATCCGTGAAATCGCAGCGGGTCGCCTGCCCGATGGCAGCCGCCTGCCGCCCGAACGCACGCTGGCTGCGCAGTATCAAACCACGGTGCGCACATTGCGAAAATCCCTCGATATTCTTGAAGAAAAAGGTCTTTTGCGCCGCGTGCAGGGGTCTGGAAATTATGTGCAGTCAAGCGCGCAGATCAGTTCGATTTACTCGATGTTTCGCCTCGAACTTCGCACAGGCGGCGGGCTGCCAAGCGCGCAAGTTTTGGCGGTGGACTATCTTGCAAAACCCGCCGATCTGCCCAGTTTTGGCACGGCCTCGCATGCCACGCGAATCCGCCGTTTGAGGTTCCTCAATTCTCTGCCAGTGGCGGTGGAGGAGATCTGGCTAGACGCGGCTGCAGGCCGATTGGAGGCCGAAAAGCTGTCTGATTCGTTGTATCTGACCTATCGTGTGCAATTGGGCCTGCGGATCCTTCAAGCTGAGGATTATGTCAGCATCGCCCCCATCCCCGATTGGGTGCCGCCCGATTTCGCGCGCCCAGCCACAAGCCCCGCCCCCTTTGTTGAGCGTTACAGCCATGCAGACGGTCGGGGCATCATTGAATATTCCCGAAATTGGATTGACCACACGCGCGCACATTATGTGCAGCGTCTAAAGTAGAGAGGACAAATGTCTCAAATTACACGCTACGGCATCATCGGTTGCGGTATGATGGGCCAAGAACATCTGCAAAATATCGCTCTGCTAGACGGGGCGGAGGTGGCCGCGATTTTCGAGCCTGATGCAGGTATGGCTGCGAAATCACTGGCCCTTGCACCAAAGGCCACGCTTTACGATAGCCTTGAGGCACTGGTGGCCCATCCCGATCTCGACTGTTACCTGATCGCCAGCCCGAATTTCCGCCATGTCGAGCAGTTAACATATCTCGCCAAACATCGCCCCCTGCCCGTACTCGTGGAAAAGCCGCTCTTTACGGATCCCGCGCAACAAGACAGCCTGCGCGAGATCCGTGACAGCTATCCCGCGCCTATTTGGGTCGCGATGGAATATCGTTATATGCCGCCAATCACCGCCTTCCTTGAGGCCGCCAAAGGGGCCACGGGGGGGATCAAGATGCTGTCTTTGCGCGAGCATCGCTTTCCTTTCCTTGAAAAGGTGGGCGATTGGAACCGCTTTAACCGCTATACGGGCGGGACATTTGTTGAGAAATGCTGCCATTTCTTTGACCTGATGCGCCTCGCCCTGAAATCAGAACCCGTGCGGGTGTTGGCCTCGGGTGGGATGGATGTGAACCACCGAGACGAGGCCTATGACGGCGAGACGCCAGACATCCTCGATAATGGGTTTGTCATCGTGGATTTCGCCAATGGTGCGCGGGCGCTGCTCGAACTGTGCATGTTCGCAGAAGGCAGCCGCTATCAAGAAGAGGTCTGCGCCACTGGCCCTAAAGGCAAGATTGAGGCCTATGTGCCCGGCCCCGGTCGGTTCTGGCCCAATCATCTGGGCGAGGCCCCAATCCCGCAATTGATTGAAAGCCCACGAGACCCCAAAGGGCCTATCGCCCGCGACATCCCTGTCGACCCGACCCTATTGGCCGCAGGAGACCATAATGGATCAACCTTTTATCAGCATCAGAAATTCTTAGATTTGGTGCGCGGGAAAAGCCAAGCACCCGAAGTCAGCCTGAATGATGGCTACATGGCCGTCATTATGGGAATGGCTGCACAAATTTCGATGAAGGAACATCGCGCTGTAGAGATTTCAGAACTTACCCGCGCGATGAATCGGTAACTGAAAGATGCCCCATCACCTGCTCGTGGAAGGTGATGGGGAAATCCGAGGCAAGCCTCAGCCTGGAACTTTGTTTGCCGCAGGCGCTTCGATTGGCGCCGCAACGGGCTGCGAAGAGCACGCCGACAGAGCAACAAGCGCTGTGATACAAACTGCAACAGATAGTTTTTTCATGATTAATTACTCCTTATGGGCAGTCGTATGGAATCAAATCCACGCGCAACAGTCAATGACTACTAGATGTCGTGGAGGGTTAAGTTATCATTATTTCATATTGCGAGGATGTAATTCATGTATTTGAAATTGTTAACACACAATAAAAATACCTAAAAGGTATTATATATGTCGAATTTAGACCAAATTGGGATTGTTGGAGGTGGTTTGATCGGTCTGAGTTGGGCCGCTTTAGCGTCATCATTGGGTCATAAAGTGGTCATTATCGACCCCGACCCTGAATGCAGCGAGAATCTTTCAGCCTTTTTGGCCCATGCATGGCCAAACCTGGCAGAATTGGGGTTGGCCCATCAGCCGTCTGCGCCTGATGTCAGCCCAGATTATGCGGCTCTCAAAGGGGCCAGCTTTGTCCAAGAAAATGCGCCAGAGCGTATAGAAGTCAAGCACGAGGTCATCCGCCAAATCGAGGCGCAGGTCGGGCCCGAGGTCGTGATTGCATCAAGCACCTCATCACTCATGGCTAGTGATTTACAGCAGGGCGCCAAACACCCTGAGCGCATCTTGGTGGCGCATCCAATGAACCCGCCGCATCTGATCCCGATGGTTGAACTGGTTGCAGGCCGCCTCACCTCACCAGAGGCAATGGGTCAAGCCGAAGCGCATTATCATGCTCTGCACCGCGTGCCCATTCGCGCAAAGCGCGAGGTGCAAGGCCACATCGCCAACCGACTGACCGCAGCACTCTATCGCGAAGCGGTCAATCTTGTGGCCGAAGGAATTGCGGATGTCGCCGATATTGATCGCGCCATTGCCAATGGGCCAGGTCTGAGATGGGCCTTGATGGGGCCACATCTCACCTACCACTTGGGCGGTGGCGCGGGCGGCTATCGCGCTTATCTTGACCATCTTGGCCCCACGCAAGAGGCGCGATGGAAAGACCTTGGTCATCCCGAACTGACCGAGGCACTCAAGGCGGAATTGGTTGCAGGTGTCGAAGCGGAATTGGCGAGCATGGGCGGCGCAGATTTGCGCGCGCGCCGCGATGCTGCATTGGTGGCGCTTCTACGCCTAAAGGGAGATCAGGCACTATAACCCACCGCAAAGAAAAAGTGGGCGCAGATGCGCCCACTTTCACGCCCAATAAGGGTTGGGATCAGGACGGGATATCGCCCTCGACCCCTTCGACATAGAAGAACATACTCGCAAGGTCGCCATCGGACGCGGTTTCACCCTCAGCCAACCATGGGCTGCCATCTTGCTTGTTGATCGGCCCTGTGAACGGATGATATTCACCCGCCGCGATTGCATCGCGCAGCGCTTCGGCCTCGGCCTTCACGTCTGCGGGCACAACATTGGAAATCTCGCCAATGCCAACCATTCCTGCGCTGATGCCATCCCACGTGTTCACGGATGACCACGTGCCATCGATCACCGCCTGGACCCGGTCGATGTAATAGGGCGCCCAGTTGTCGATGATCGAAGAAATACGGGGCATCGGGCCATATTCCGCCATATCTGCCGCCTGACCAAATGTATAAACGCCCCCTGCCTCACGCGCGGCCTGATGCGGCGCGGTCGAGTCGGTATGCTGCAGAACAACGTCACAGCCCTGTTCAATCAATGCCTTGGCCGCATCTGCTTCTTTCGCGGGGTTCAGCCATTCAAAGATCCAGATGATCTTGAATTCCACATCAGGGTTGACCTTTTTGGCGTGGATATAGGCCGAGTTGATGCCACGGATCACCTCAGGAATTGGCACAGACGCGATATAGCCAATCTTGTTGGTGGTGGTGACACGACCCGCCAATGTGCCTTGGATCGCACGACCTTCATAGAAGCGCGCGGAATAGACAGACACGTTATCCGCCTGCTTATAGCCTGTTGCGTGTTCGAACTTCACATCAGGGAAATTCGCCGCCACATTCACGGTTGGATCCATGAAGCCGAAGGATGTGGTAAAGATAATATCCGCACCACCCAAAGCCATTTGGGTGATCGCACGCTCGGCATCGGGGCCTTCTGGGACGCTCTCTTGATAGACAAATTCAACCGCATCGCCAAAATGCTCGACCATTTCCATTGCGGAATGATGGTGGTGCTGTGTCCAGCCGCCATCATTAATCGGGCCAACATAGATAAAGCCGACTTTGGTCTTGTCCTGCGCGCGCGCGGGCATGCCCATTGCTGCGGCGAGGGCGGCACCTGCACCAGTCGCAAGTAGTGTTCTGCGTTTCATAATTACTCTCCCGGTTTACCAGAGATCAGGCTCTGGTCGTTGCTGAAACCCTCAAGACGAGGGGTGAAAGGGTTTGCCCAGTGAGGCAGGCGCCCGTCCTGCGCGTATCATCACAAGGACGATGATGGTCGCAAGGTATGGGGCCATTGACAGATATTCGACAGGAATTTTCAAGCCTTCTGCCTGCAAATTAAGCTGAAGAACAGTAACACCGCCAAAAAGATAGGCACCTGCGATCAAGCGCCATGGCTTCCAAGAGGCGAAAACCACAATGGCCAAAGCAATCCAGCCTGCGCCTGCTGTGATCCCGTCAATCCATTGGGGCACCCGGACAAGGCTGATATAGGCCCCTGCAAGCCCTGCACAGGCCCCACCAAATACAATCGCAAGAACGCGCACACGGCGCACATTATACCCTAGCGCATGCGCAGCTTCGTGATTCTCACCAACAGCGCGCAGGATCAGACCCGCACGGCTATATTTCAAAAACGCCCAAACCCCCGCCACGATGGCAATGCTCAGATAGACCATCAGATCATGGCGAAACAGGATCGGCCCCAAAACAGGAATATCGGACAAAATGGGGAAAGACAGCTTCGCCACCGTCAAATCAGGTGATCCAACCGCATCTTGCCCGATCAGCGATGACAGGCCCAAGCCGAACATCGTCAAGCCCAAACCTGTTGCGACCTGATTGGTCAAAAGAAATTGGGTCAAGACGGCAAAGACTAAGGAAACGACTGCTCCCGCACAGGCCGCCCCCACAAAGCCGAAATAAGGGTTGCCGCTTGAATGGCCCGCAATATAGCCGCAAACCGCGCCGACAATCATCATCCCCTCAACCCCAAGGTTCAGGACGCCCGCGCGCTCGACCACCAATTCACCGATTGCCGCAAGCAAGATCGGCGTTGAAGCTACCATTAGCGCGGCCAAGAGCAGGATTGGATTGATATCCATCAGCGCGCCTCCCCTTGGCCGAATTTGAAACGATAATTGGTCAGCACATCCACAGCCAAAAGGCAAAAGAGCAACATGCCCTGAAAGGTCAAAATTGCCGCTGCAGGCAGGTTCAACTGTGCCTCGGCCGCCTGTCCACCGATATAGGTCAGCGCCATGATCAGCCCCGCAAAAAGAATGCCCACAGGATGCAAGCGCCCCAAAAAGGCCACGATAATTGCGGTAAACCCGTAAAAGGCGGGGAAAGAACCAAGGATCTGCCCCGATGGCCCTGCCACCTCAAACAATCCTGCAAGTCCCGCAAGCGCGCCCGATATACCCATACATAAGATCACAAGGTGATTAGCATTGACCCCTGCAAATCCCGCCGCCCGCGGGCTTTGCCCTGCAAGGCGCACGTTGAAGCCAAACTGATGTCGGGTGAATAGGATATAGGCCCCCACCACGGCCATCAGCGCCGCTAAAGCCCCCCAATGAAAGCCTGTGTTGGGGATCAAATCCAAATTGGCGGCCGATGGGTATTGCCGCAAATTGCGGCTACCAGGCATGCCAAACCCCTCGGGGTTGCGCAAAAGGCCAATGGAAAAGGCCTTGATCAACACCTCGGCCACATAGACCAGCATCAGCGATACAAGGATTTCGTTGGTCTTGAACACCACCCGCAAAATCGCAGGGATCATCGCCCAAAGAAGCCCCCCCAAGAGCCCCGCAACGATCATCAGCGGAAAGATCAACCAGCGCGCCTCCATCGGGTAAAAGGCCAGGGCCACCCCTGCCCCACAAATGGCGCCGATGATATACTGACCTTCGGCACCGATATTCCAAATTCCCGCCCGAAACCCAAAGGACAGCCCCACGGCGATCAGCACCAAAGGGGCAGCTTTCTTGACAATCTCGGGGCGGTAAAAATGCGCAAAGGGGCCAAAGATTGGATCCCAGAAAATCGTCCTGATCGCGATCAATGGGTCTTTGCCCAAAATCGCAAACAGACCCATGCCGAGAATGATGGTCAAAATCACCGCCAAGACGGGCGCGCCATATGTCCACCCGCGCGAAGGCTGTGGCCGTTTCTCAAGCCTAAGCATGGGCCACCTCCAGATCATGCGCACCACCGAGCATCAACCCGATTTTCTCCATGGTCAGCCCCGATGTTGGCACTGCTTGTGATAAGGTGCCTTCGTTCAATGCCGCGAAGCGGTCAGTGATTTCCAACACCTCCTCAAGGTCTTGCGAGATCACAAGCACCGCTGATCCTGCACTGGCCAAATCCAGCAAGGCCTGACGTATCGCAGCTGCGGCCGCTGCATCAACGCCCCATGTGGGTTGGTTGATAACCAAAACGCGCGGGTTTTGGCTGATCTCGCGCCCGATTACGAATTTCTGCAAATTCCCGCCCGACAGCGCACGCGCGGCGGTTTCGGGGCTTGGGGTGCGCACATCGAAACGCGCGATCACCTCTTGGGCGAAGGCACGACTGCGCGGCCAATCAATAAACCCGTTTTTCAACAAAGAAAGCCGCGTTTTCGCGGTCATCAATGCGTTTTCTACAAGGTTCATATCGGGGGCGGCGGCGTGGCCATTGCGTTCCTCTGGCGCGGCACAAAGGCCGAGGGCGCGGCGGGCATTTGGCCCATCGGCGCCAATGCCCTGACCCTCTAATTGGATCATATCAGCATGTGTGCGCATCTCGCCTGACAGGGCCGCGACCAATTCATCTTGACCATTGCCCGCGACACCGCCGATCCCCAAAACCTCGCCCGCGTGTAGGGTAAAGCTGATCTCTTTCAGGCTTGTTCCGAATTGGTGCGGCGCAGGCGCGCTCAGGCCCGATACTTGCAGCAAGGGCTGTCCAGTCGTGACAGCCGCCCGCTTTGGCGTGGTAAGGGTCTTGCCCACCATCATCTCGGCCATGTCACGGTTGCTCATTTCGCGTGGGTCAAACGTGCCCACAACCTTACCTTGGCGCAAAACAGTGGCATGCTCACACAAAGCGCGGATTTCTTCAAGTTTGTGCGAGATATAAAGGATTGATGTCCCTTCAGACGCCAAGAGACGCAAGGTGCCAAACAGGATATCGACCTCTTGCGGGGTCAGGACGCTGGTTGGCTCATCCATGATCAAAAGCTTGGGATTCTGCAGCAAACAGCGAATGATCTCGACCCGCTGCCGCTCGCCCGCAGATAGATCGCCCACAATCCGATCAGGCGATAAAGGCAGCCCATAATTTTCAGATGCAGCCCGAATTTGCGCGGCAAGGTCCTGCGTCTTGGGTGGGTTTTCCATACCAAGCGCAATATTCTCTGCCACGCTCATCGCGTCAAACAGCGAGAAATGCTGAAACACCATCGCCACACCTGCGCCGCGCGCAGCGCGCGGGTCACTGGGTGCAAAGGGCGCGCCCTCAAGCAGCATCTGCCCCTCATCGGGGCGCACAAGACCATAGATGGTCTTGACCAAAGTCGACTTGCCTGCACCATTTTCGCCAAGCACGGCGTGGATCTGGCCCTTGTCGATATCAAAGCTGACATCGCTATTCGCGATGACGCCCGGATAGGCTTTGGTCAGTCCCTGCAATTCAAGAAGCTTCACATTGCCCCCGTGTTTTTATGTGCTGCCTCTTCTGCCCGAGACAGCAAGGCTGTGGCAACCCCCAAGGCAATGGCCTGCGGGTGTTTGCCCAAGGATATATCCCCTATTGGGCAGGATATGCGCGAAATTTGTGCGCTGTTATGGCCAAGCGCCGATAATCTGCCCTTAAACCGCGCCCATTTTGTGGCCGACCCGATTAATCCTGCGCTGCCAAACTCATGACCAAGCAGGGCATGGCACAGTTCGAGATCGAGGGAATGGCTATGGGTCGCGATGATATGATCAGCCGCCTTTGGCGCATGGCGCACCACCCCTTGCGGGGTCTGCGCGATCAATGGCGGGACATTGGGGGGGATGACCTCGGGAAATCTAGACTGCGCGATATCCACCCAAGTCAGGGCCAGATCAGGCAAAGGCGCAAGCACACTCACCAAAGCCCGCCCTACATGACCCGCCCCCCAGATCCAAATCTGATGCGGGGCGGCAAGCCCCGTTTCGATCAGCCAATCCCCAACAACGGCGGGGCTATGGGATGGGTGCAGACGCTCGACCGCGCGCGCGATTTTTGCGTCCCAACGCGCATTTGGCCCAAGCGGCCGCGCATAGGGCAAACTGTCTGGAATATCTTTCGCAAAGACCTCGAACACCACGCTGACAAACCCGCCGCAGCATTGACCCAAATGTGGCCCAAGCGGATAGTTCCGCACCGCGATCCCGCCCTGCGGCAGCATCGTGCGGGCCTCTGCCACAGCCTCCCATTCAAGACGCCCCCCGCCGATTGTGCCCTCTTGACCTTCGGCCCAAACGATCATGGATGTGCCCGCCTCGCGTGGGACAGACCCCGCCGTGCGCGTGATCAAAATCCGCACAAACGGCCCCCGTGCCGCACAAGCGCGCAAATATGCCAAATCAAGGCTCATGGTTGTAAGCCTTGGATGGCGCGCAAAATACGCTCGGGCGTTGCAGGTGCATCCAGATTTGGATAGCCCCCACCACAGGCCGAAATCGCGTCTGACACAGCAAGAAAGGCGGATATGCCCAGCATAAAGGGCGGCTCACCAACCGCCTTTGAGCGATAAATCGTGGCTTCGGGGTTTTCACCATCCACAAGCGCCACGTTAAAAATGGCGGGCCGATCTGAGCAGGCAGGAATTTTATAGGTGGATGGCGCATGGCTGCGCAAATGCCCCCGATCATCCCAGACCAATTCCTCGGTCATAAGCCATCCCGCCCCTTGGACATAGCCGCCCTCAACCTGCCCGCGATCAAGAGCGGGGTTCAGCGATGCGCCCACATCATGCAAAATATCGGCGCGCAAAATACGGTTCTCGCCCGTCAATCTATCAATGACCACCTCACTCACGGCGGCACCATGCGCAAAGTAAAAGAAAGGCCTGCCCTGCCCTGCGGCGCGATCCCATGACAGATCGGGGGTTTTGTAAAATCCCGTGGCCGAAAGCCCAACACGCGCCTGATAACAGGCCGCCACAGCCTCGGCGAAGCTGATATTTTGGTCGCCCCACATGACACGGCCACCGGCAAACCGCACCTCTGCCCCTTGGCCCAGAAACTCGGCAATGCGGGTGCGAATGGCATCACAAGCGGCCAGAACTGCCATCCCGTTCAGATCACTGCCCGATGAGGCCGCAGTGGCCGAGGTATTAGGAACCTTTGCCGTGTCGGTCGCGGTAATCTTTACCTGATCCACCCCGACCCCAAAACGGCTTGCCGCCACTTGGGCCAATTTTTGGAATAAGCCCTGCCCCATTTCCGTGCCGCCATGGTTCATCATAATTGACCCATCTTGATACACATGAACCAGCGCACCCGCCTGATTGAGATGGGTGAGGGTGAAGGAAATTCCGAATTTCACGGGGGAAAATGCAATGCCGCGTTTCAGGATGGGCGAGGTTTCATTCCACGCGGCAATTTCTGCACGCCGCGCCGCGTAATCGCAATCAGACAGCAATTGATCTGTCATCTCATGCAGCAGAAAATCGCGCACCTCCATCCCATAGGGGGTGGTGTTCGCAAGCCCCGCACGCGCGGCGCTCTTTGGGGCAGCGTAGTAATTTCTGCGCCGCACAAGGGCGGGATCAAGGCCCAAATCATGGGCGATATGATCCATCACCCGTTCAATCCCCAAAACGCCCTGAGGCCCCCCAAACCCGCGAAAGGCCGTGGCCGATTGCATATTGGTCTTTAACCGCAGCGAAGTGATCTCCGCATGGGGCAAAAGATAGGCGTTATCCGCGTGCAACATCGCGCGATCTGCCACGGGTGCGGTTAAATCCTGCGCCCAACCGCCCCGCGTGATCTGCGTGAATCGCACCGCTTCGATCTGGCCTTGATCATCAAAGCCCACATCATAGGCAATTCGAAAATCATGCCGTTTGCCCGTGATGATCATGTCATCATCGCGATCATAGCGCATTTTGCAGGCGCGCCCTGTCTGACGCGCGGCCACGGCACAGGCCACGGCCAATGCGTTGCCTTGGCTTTCCTTGCCGCCAAAGCCACCCCCCATACGCCGACACTCCACCCGCACCCCATGCATGGGCAGGCCCAAAGCATCGGCCACTTTGTCCTGTATCTCAGTCGGGTGTTGGGTCGAGCTATGGATCACCATATCCCCGCCCTCTTGTGGCAGGGCCAAGGCGGCTTGACCTTCGAGATAGAAATGCTCTTGCCCGCCCATGGTGATTTCACCTTGCAGTCGGCGCTTTGACTGATCGAGGGCGGCTGTTGTGTTCCCCTTGGCCCAAACACGCGGGCTATCCTCAAAATAACTCTTCGCGGCCAATGCATCCTCAATGCTGAGGATCGGTGGCTCTGCCTCAATCTCAATCTGCAAAAGCCGCGCTGCTTTGCGCGCCGCAAGGTGAGTATCTGCCACAACCAAGGCCACGGGCTGCCCCATGTAATGCACCCGATCTGTCGCCAATAAAGGTTCGTCATGCACCGAAGGGCTGACATCATTGGCAAAGGGCAGATCAGCCGCAACAAGCACCGCGACCACGCCTGGTGCAGCCTTCATAGCGGCAATATCCAGCCCGCGGATCACCCCACGCGCCACGGGCGACAGGGCAAAGGCCAGATGCAAGCAGCCCTGCGGGGTTGGAATATCATCCACATATCGCGCGGCGCCCGTAACGTGCAGGCGCGCGCTGTCATGGGCCATGGGGGCGTGAACGCTCATTGGGTCACCTCCAACACGGATACAGGTGTGCCTTGGCGTTCGGCGTAATAGCGCCACATCATGCCTTGCGCCGCTGCCATCCGATAGGCGGCTGATGCCCGCATATCAGAGAGCGGCGTGAAATCATCAACTAAGGCTGCGGCAGCAGCCGCGATTGTGGCCTCGCCCCAAGGTTGGTTGATCAACGCGGCCATTGCCGCGCGGGCCAGTTTGGGCGTTCCTGCCATACCGCCAAAGGCCAGACGCGCGTCTTGAATAATGGCATTTTTGACGACGACATTGAACGCACCGCAAACGGCGGAAATATCCTGATCAAAGCGTTTTGACAGTTTATAACACCGCAAATCAGGCGCGGATTTCGGCATAGTGACGGCTTCGACAAATTCCCCGCTTGCGCGGTCTTGGTGGCCATAGTCGATAAAGAAATCTTCAATCGCAATCGCTCGCCGCACATCGCCCTCGCGCAAATGCAGCCGCGCGCCAAGCGCAATCAATGCGGGCGGGTTATCCCCAATGGGCGAGCCGTTCGCGATATTCCCGCCGATTGTGGCGGCGTTTCTGACCTGCTCTGACCCATAGCGGCGGATCATCTCGGCATAGCTGGGGTGATACTGCGCCATCACCTGATGCACCCGCGCCATGCTAACCATTGCGCCCAAGCGAATTTCATCTTCGTCCAGCTGCACATCAGCAAGATCAGCGCATTGGTTGAGAAAAATCACCTCGTCAAAATCGCGCAACTGTTTGTTGACCCAAAGGCCGATATCGGTAGCCCCCGCAATCAATAACGCGTCAGGTTTTGCAGCATAAAGCGTTGCCAATTCATCGCTGTTTTGCGGGGCATGGATGCTTTTTTGTGCTGTGGCCACCCATGCTGCATCGCGCGCAAGCCATGCGGGTTGTGCGCCATCTTCAGCCGCTTGTGCCGCGCGGATGATCGGGGCATAGCCTGTGCAACGGCACAAATTGCCCGCCAAAACCGTGTCGTGATCACGGCGCCCATTGGCATGGCCTGCGACCATCGAAGCAATAAAGCCGGGCGTGCAAAAGCCGCATTGCGACCCGTGCTGCGTGATCATGGCCTCTTGGACCGGGTGCAGCGTGTCAGAACCAATGCCCTCAACGGTGCGAATGGCTTTACCATCAATCTGGGGCAAAAATAGAATGCAGGCATTAACGGCGCAAACCCCGTCAACATCCTGAACCACCACGCTGCAAGCCCCACAATCGCCCTCGTTGCACCCTTCCTTTGTGCCGGTCAGACCCCGCGCTTCGCGCAGCCAATCGAGCAATGTCGCAGTGGGATGGGTCGAGACCTGAACGGCCTCTCCATTCAGAAGAAACGAAACCTCCATCGAGAATTTAACCTGCCGCTTTACCCCGTCATGTGCCGTCACATCCTCAGGCGTCGATGCGGCGTAGAGACCTGAGCGGCTGTGTTAACAACAATGAAAGCGAGGGTTTTCGCGTTTGGCAAGAATTTTGTCACGCCGCCCGCAGCCAAAACGCTTAACTTGCACGCAAATGCCCGTATATGATGCAGACTTGCAGGATAACCAACAGGACGGCTCCCATGGCGCAAGAGACGCTTTTGATCAAACACGCAGATCTTCTGTGCACGATGGAGGCGCGCCCTGATGCGCCCTATGGCGATGAGATAACCGATGGTGCGCTGTTCGCACGCGGCGGGGTGATCGAGACGGTTGGAAAAACCGCGGATTTACCGCAAAGCGCAGATCGCGTGATTGATATGCGCGGTCATGTGGTGATCCCCGGGATGGTGAACACCCATCACCATATGTTCCAAAACCTCACCCGCGCCGTGCCTGCGGCGCAAAACGCACCGCTTTTTGGTTGGTTGCAGACCCTTTACCCCATCTGGTGCAATATTGGGCCAGATCATATTTATTGGTCAGGGGCCTTGGCCATGGCGGAATTGGCGATGACGGGCTGCACAACCTCCTCCGACCATCTGTATCTCTATCCCAATGGCGCGCGGCTTGAAGATAGCTTTGCCGCTGCCGAAGATATTGGTTTACGCTTTCACGGCACACGCGGCTCGATGAGCATTGGCGAAAGCAAAGGGGGGCTTCCCCCAGATCGTCTAACCGAAGCCGAACCCGCCATTCTGGCCGATTGCCAACGCCTTATCGAATCCCATCATGACGCCAGCCGCTATGCGATGCGGCGGGTGGCTTTGGCCCCGTGTTCGCCTTTCTCCGTCAGCATGGATTTGATGCGCGAAACCGCCACTATGGCGCGCAGCTACGGGGTCGGGATGCACACGCATCTGGCCGAGAATGTCGAGGATATCGACTATAGCCTTGCGACCTTTGGGATGCGCCCCGGTGAATATATCGAGGCGGTTGGTTGGACAGGCCACGATGTTTGGCACGCCCATTGCGTTCAATTGGATGAGGGCGAGATCAACCTCTTTGCACGAACAGGCACGGGCATTGCGCATTGCCCCTGCTCGAATATGCGGTTGGCCAGTGGCATTGCACCCGTCCGTCACTGTCTGGATGCAGGGGTTAAGGTGGGGCTTGGGGTTGATGGCTCGGCCTCCAATGACAGCGGCCACATGCTCAATGAGGCGCGCCAAGCCATGCTGCTGCAGCGCGTTATGAAAGGGGGCGATGCGATGACCGCGCGCGAGGCTTTGGCGGTGGCAACCCGTGGCGGCGCGTCTGTTCTAGGCCGCGATGATATTGGAGTGCTTGCCAAGGGCTATGCCGCCGATCTTGCTGCCTTTGATACACGCGGCATCGATTTTGCAGGCGCGCAATGGGATCTCCTTGCAGGTCTGTTGTTCTGCGGCTCGGGCAAGACCAATTACACCATCATCAATGGCAAGGTCATTGTTGAAGAGGGGCAGTTGGTCAGCATGGATATGACCAAACTCTTGGCAAATCACGCGGCCATGACCCGCGATTTGATGGAACGGACCTAAGCGTAAAAGGCGGGTTTTTTGATCATTTCAACCCGCTCTTTGACGCCTGAGTGCAAGGCACGCACACCTGTATCCGCAACAAGGGCGGCGGCATAGCCATCCCATATGCTGGCAGCCGCTTCTGGCAAAATACCCGTTTGCACAAATCCCATGAAATCTCGATTTTGGGCGACATAGGCATCATGGTAATGTCCGCGCCAATCCTCGTCATAGCGGATCGCCGAACTCAGTCGCGTATCAAGGCGGGAATGCGCCACTTTGTTGGTTGAGATACTGCCAAGCTCGCCGACCAATTCTGCGCGCACATCATATCCGTAGGCGGCGTTGTTGTTGACCTCGACTGTGATCAATTGATCATCATCGGTTTCCAGAACCATCACCACGGGCGCCACAACATCATCGCTGCGCTTAGGCTGATGGGCGGTGATCGTGGTCACCTCCACCCCCAAAAGATACCGCGCGATGTCAAACTCATGCGGCGCGGAATTGGTAATCGCCATGGCCCCCGTGAAACTGGGATAAGGCGTGGCGAGGTTGCGGTGAAAGTTATGCATCATCAAAGCCCGCCCCAACACACCTTTGGCAAGGGCTTCGCGCATATCAAAATAGGCACGATCATAGCGGCGCATGAAGCCAACCATGATATGGTGCGCCCCTGTCGCCTGTTCGGCGGCCATCACATCCAAACATTCGTCAATCTTTTGGCTTAGGGGCTTTTCACACAAAACCCGCTTGCCGCGTGCAATCAGCGTCTTGGTGTAAGGTGCATGAGTAAAATCGGGCGAGGCGATAATCACCGCATCAATATCTTCGCGCAACAGCGCGGCTTCGGGGTCATCTGTGCAATCAACCGCACTTGTCGCATCGGCCACGGCGCGCGCCCGCGCGCCATCCATGTCGCAGACAAGTTGCAAACAGGCATGCGGCACATCTTGGGCGATGATCTTTGCATGATCCGCCCCCATCACGCCTGCGCCAATGACCGCCACACGCACCACCATCTTATCCCCTCCCACGAAACACCGTGGTGCCTTTGCTAAACCCCGAAGGACGGTGGTGCAAAGAAAAAAGGGGGCGCATGGCCCCCTTTTTTTTAAGATTATGCTGCCTTTTGGCGTGGCCCGCGGGCGGGTTTGCCACGGCGGCGATGACGCGGTTTGCCATCCGCCGCGCCATGCCCTGCATTGGCCTTTGGCTTAAAGCCACGGCGAGGGCCGTCGCGATGTGGGCGACCGCCACCTTGCTCGGCCCCCTCGGGCGCGCTGCCGCTGGCCACGGGGATTTCGAGTTTCATCAGCTTTTGCACTTGGCGCAGCAAATCCATTTCATCAGCGGCGCAAAAGGCAATTGCCTCTCCCTCGCGCCCTGCGCGGGCCGTGCGGCCAATACGATGGACGTAATTCTCAGGCACATCTGGCAAATCATAATTGACCACATAAGCCACACCTGGGATATCGATGCCACGGGCCGCAACATCGGTTGCGACCAACACAGTGATCTCACCTGCGCGGAATTGTTTGATGGCACGATCGCGCTGTCCTTGGCTTTTGTTGCCGTGGATCGATGCGGCCTTATAGCCATCCTCAACCAAGCCTTTCATCAGCTTTTCCGCACCATGTTTTGTGCGCGCAAAAACAAGCGTCAGCGCGTCCAAATCGCGGCTCAGGATTTCGCGCAGTTTGGCAGGTTTATCGCTCTTAGAGACAAAATGCACCGACTGCGTGATCTTATCTGCCGCTTTTCCTGGAGGCGAAACTTGAACACGGCGGGGGTTGTTCAAATAGGCGCTCGACAATTCTTCCATCTGCTTAGGCATGGTGGCCGAGAACAGCATGGTTTGACGCGGGGTTGCCAAATGCGGCGCGATTTGACGCAGCGCATGGATAAAGCCCAGATCAAGCATTTGATCGGCCTCGTCCAAAACCAGATGGCGCGTTTGGCTGAGATCAACCGCGCGGCGATTGAGCAGGTCAATCAAGCGACCGGGTGTGGCCACCAAAATATCAGTGCCGCGCGCAAGAAGGTTGATCTGCTTGGGGATCGATTGCCCCCCCACCACAGAATGAACCCGCAACTTGGACCCTGCCGTCAGAGGCTTGAGGCTGTCTGCGATTTGGTTCACCAATTCACGCGTTGGCGCAAGCACCAATGCCTTGACGGTTTTTGGTTCAGGCTTGCCCTGCTTGCCCAACAAATGGTTGATCAGCGGCAAACCGAAGGCCAGCGTCTTGCCTGTGCCTGTTTGCGCCAGACCCATAATATCGTGCCCTTCCAAGGCCAAAGGAATGGCTTGGTTCTGGATCGGGGTGGGTTCGGACAAGTTTGCGGCTTTCAACGCCGCGTTCAACGTGGGCTCAAGTCCCAGCATATCAAAATCAAACAAAGAGATATCCTTTTCACAAAGCCCTATGCAAAGCGCGCACAAAGCCGTTTGGCCGCCAAATGATAGGCAGCCGTTTCGGGTTCACAACGACATTGGCCTTCCCGCCACCCTATCGCCGTATCAGGAACCCTGCGTGTTGGGATACTGAGTGGTGATGCCCCGCTCGGCCCGTCTGTCGGGCACAACTCTCTCACGCGATCACGCGGGAACAGGCCTTGCTCCTCGTGTATCTGAGATGAGAAGTCAAGCGGTGATTGGCGCATAGCCGCAATGCAACCCACCCCTTGCATTTGGGCCACAATCCGCGCGATGGTCGGGCTGCGCAGTTTCCGCGCGCAAAACCCCTTTGCAATGATGGATGACCCCGCCAATGACCCTTCCCCTCACAGGTCTTTTCGCCGCTCTAGCGACTGTCACGATATGGGCCCTGTTTCTGGTCGGCACGCGGTTTGCCGTCAGCACGAATTTTACAGTAGAGGAGGTCTTGCTTCTACGCCTTGGCACAGGATTTTTGATCACGATCCCACTTATGCTGAAATTAGGTGTGGTCCCGTACGGCCAAAGCGTGACAGGCGCAATCATGCTGGGACTTGGGGCTAGTGCGCTCTTTCCCTACATAATCTCAATGGGTTTGTTCTTTGCGCCAGCCTCGGATGCGGGGGTCTTGGCACCAGGAATGCTACCATTTTGGACGGCTATCGTCATGGTGTTTATGACGGGAGAGCGTCCTTCAAGGCCGCGTTATATCGGCTTAATTGTAATCTTTATCGGCGCTTTAATGGTGGGACTTTGGCAAGTCATACATAGCAGCGTAGATGGCGCATGGCGCGGACATATCCTATTTTTATCTGGCTCTTTCCTGTGGGCAATTTATGCAGTCTATTTCAAACAAAGCGGGTTCACGCCTCTGCATGGTTTGGTGATTGGGCTATTCTGGGGAACCCTCGCCGTGGCGCCATTCCTGGCCCTCTCAGGGAATGTCAGTTTTGCGGGAGTAAGTCTGCAGGACTTTCTCGTCATGGCTGTACTTCAGGGTGTTTTGATCGCTGTTTTGGCATTGGTTCTCTACTCTATCGCCGTGCGCCAATTGGGGGCTGCGCAAACCGCTGCCTTTGGCGCATTGACGCCCGTTCTCGCCTTGATCGGAGGTGCGCTGTTTCTGGGCGAGACTGTTACCCTGATCAAATTGATCGGTGTGATCTTGGTGGCTGCAGGCGTGGTGTTGGCATCGGGCCTGTTTGACCGCAGGGCTTGAAGTCACCCCGCCTGATACTGTCCAAGCTCGGCACGGCGCACAATGGCCCACCGATATTGCTCAGGCCAGAGCGAAAACGCATCCGCCTCGCCAAGGGCCTCGGCGGCGTGAAGGGGCCAAAACGGATCATGCATCAATTCCCGCCCCAAGGCGATGAAACTGGCGCGCCCCTCTTGCAGGATATCCTCGGCCTGCTGCCCATCCACAATCCGTCCAACCGCCATGGCAGCAATACCTGCTTCGCGCTCCATCGCCTCGGCATAGGGCACCTGAAATCCCAAAGGTCGCTGTCCGCCTGCAGGTAAAGGCCGCCCATCATCACTGGCGCGGAAGGCAGGCGCGCCCGCAATCCCACCTGATGAGCAATCAATCACATCAACCCCAATCGCCTTAAGCGCCTTGGCCAGCGTGACGGAATCCTCAAGCGACCACCCCCCTGTATCCACTGCGGAGATACGGAAAAACAGGGGAAGATCCTCAGGCCAAACCGCGCGCACCGCGCGGCTGACCTCCAAGGCAAAGCGCATCCGCCCCTCAAGATCCCCACCATAGGCATCATTGCGCTGATTGGTAGTGGGCGACAAAAAGCTATGGATCAAATACCCATGTGCGCCATGAATTTCGATCACCTTGAACCCTGCGGCAAGCGCGCGTTTTGCGGCATCGGCAAAGGCCGCGATCAGGCCCACGATCTCATCCACACTCAACGCTTTGGGGCTTGGCCACCCATCAGCCAAAGGCAGCCCAGAAGGCGCAACAGTTTGCCACCCCCCCTCGCCCCATGTTGTGTCATCGGGGGCAACAGGCTTACCGCCGTCCCATGGAGGGGTACTACTGGCTTTTCGCCCTGCATGGGCCAACTGGATCGCAGGCACCGCGCCCATCTCAGTGATGAACCGAGTGATAGGTTTGAACGCCTCCACCTGCGCATCGTTCCAAATTCCTAAACATTTGGCCGTGATCCGTCCGCGCGGCTCGACCGCGGTCGCCTCAGTAAAGACCAATCCCACCCCGCCACGCGCAAACGCAGACAGGTGGGACGCGTGAAAATCAGAGGCCAAGCCTTTCTTTGCGGAGTACATACACAGCGGCGAGAGCACAATACGATTGCGAAAGGTGAGGCCGCGCACAGTCACGGGTGAAAATAATTTGCTCTCAAAGGGCATAGCAGACCGCCTATGATAAAAATGAATGAAATTGTCAGCACGAAAACGAACTTCTATCGTATCTACCTACTCGTTGGATATCCAACAATCGAAATTAAAAGAAAATCTGCGCCCGACTGAAAGGTCAGTTGTAAAGCCCAGCACTGCGGGCTCTTAGTCGGATCAGAGCCAGCACCGTATCGATGGTTGGGGTGGGTATACCGGTAACCTTTCCCAGTTCTTGCACCGATGAAACTAAGGCATCGATTTCCATAGGACGGCCCAGGTCTAAGTCTTGCAACATGGAGGTCCTGTGTGCGCCTACTGCGGCGCCGCCATCGATACGACGATCAACATCAATTGGAAACTTTACACCAAGCGCCTCTGCGATTTGTTGCGCCTCGAGCATCATGTTTCGGGCAACCTCTCTAGTCCCTGCGTCCGTGCATAACACATCCAAAGTAGCATGAGTGAGCGCTGAAATGGGGTTAAATGACAGATTACCCCAAAGTTTAACCCAAATCTCGTCTCGCAACTTTGGGCGTACCGGAGCCTTTAACCCCGCCTCGGACAAAGCAGCCGATAATGCCATGGCGCGCTCTGACTTAGACCCGTCAGGTTCTCCTAAGGAAAATCGGTTACCCTCAATGTGTTTAATCACACCTGGCTCAACAACTTCAGCGGCAGGGTAAACAACGCACCCCAACACGCTATCTGGCCCAAACGCATCCCATTGGGCATCTCCAGGATCCACGGACGCAAGACGCGTGCCTTCTAGAGGCCCACCAATCTTGTGAAAGTACCACCACGGCACACCATTAACGCCTGATACAACCGTAGTTCCATCCCCAATAAGCGGGGCCATCTTGGATACGACTGGAGGTACAGAATGTGCTTTAAGCGTGACAACAACATAATCTTGGACCCCTAGCTCCTCGGGGTTTTCAGACGCGTTAACCTCTAGGGTTGTTTTGCCGCTCTCCTCGATCAGAGTTAGCCCGTTCTGTTGCATGGCTTTCAAATGTGGACCACGCGCTACCAGGCTGACGTTAGCTCCAACTCGAGCTAACTTTACCGCCATATAGCCACCAATTGCGCCTGCACCAAAAATACAAATTTTCAAAGAAATACCTCTATGCAAGACCCAGTTTTTCAGCCAACCCGATACGTTGAAGTTTACCGGTGGCACCTTTTGGGATTTCATCCAAGATAAGAACTGTGCGCGGGACCTTAAATGCTGCTAAGCGCGCAGCTAAAAACTCACGGATCTCAGCATCGGTGGCAACTTGCCCTTCCTTCAACACGACAGCTGCGCCAACCTCCTCACCCAACTTTTCGTGCGGGATAGCAAATGTAACGCATTGGGCTACGCTGGGATGATCCGACAATATGCCGTCTACTTCTAATGGACTGATTTTCTCGCCACCTCGGTTGATGATTTCCTTCAAACGGCCAGTGAGGCTCAGATAACCGTCTTCGTCGAACATGCCCTGATCACCGGTACGAAACCAACGCTTTCCTTCTGCATCAAAAAAGTTCTTTTCATTAGCTTCTGGGTTTGCTTCGTAGCCAGGCGTTACATTTGGCCCTGAAATGGTCACTTCACCAAGGCCATCAATCAAACGATTTTCTGTTTCGTGTGCAATGCGGACCTCCGGCCCTGCTGGCAACCCTACAGCGCCTGGTTTCTGTCGACCTAGTTCAATTGGGTTACAGCACATTTGGTGGGCAGCCTCGGTCATACCGTAAGCCTCTACAACTGGCGCGCCAAAAGTTTCGGCAAGCTGTATCATTACTGGACCTGGCAGAGATGACGACGAAGAACGCAAGAAACGTAGGCGAGACTTCTCAATAATGGCCTGGTTACGAGGGGCTCGTGCGAGAATTGCTTGGTGCATCGTCGGCACCGCCGTATACCAGGACGGATCGACCTCTTCGAGCCAACTATAAAACTTTAATGCATCAAATCCTGGCGCGCAGCTGATTGACGAGCCAGCGGCGAGAGACGCGCTAACAGCAGCAACTAGGCCGTGAATGTGAAATAGCGGCATAACATTCAGACAGCAGTCATCTTCGGTCAGCTCCAAAGACTTCATGATGTTTTGAGCAGATGCGACAACATTTGATTGAAGTAACGGCACAATTTTAGGCCGTGATGTCGTTCCGGAGGTGTGAAGGATGAGAGCAATGTCATCAGCGCCTGGAACGGCCGCTTTGGCTTCGCCCGTCACATTCGCTGAGAGAGTGAAATTACCCGCAGGTTCTAATGATGTTAACTCAAAAACGATCATGTCAAACCGTTCTGCCACGGCAAGCGCAGGACCATCATATCCAGCTGCAACAACAAGCGCGCGCGCTTTTAAATCTTCGAGATAGAACTCAAATTCTTCCTCGCGATACGCAGGGTTCAAAGGAGCTGTAGTAGCGGATTGAGCAATGGTCACAAACGCCGCTGCCATTTCTGGCCCATTAGGAAGCACAATAGCCACACGATCAGACGATCCGATGCCCGCTTTTCTCAGCGAACTATTCACATCTTGTGATAATTTTCTGAGACCGTCATATGTAATCCATCCACGGCCTGGCGCACCTATTGCGCGTGAGGTTCCAGAATGACCCGATATCAGATCCGATAACGTCTTCATATTACTCTTCCCTTGCTTGATACTTATGCCCATGCCGCGACGATTGTCGAAAGCTGTGAAGACAAAGCCTTAGGATAGAGCCAATGGGTCTGGGATATGGCACCATCATTGATGATAAAGTTTAACAACTAAGCTAGAATCCGTTCCATGCAGAACGCGTCAAAGATTGGCCTTTCAAAGACGCATAAAGTGCCCGACCGGTTTCGGTCACACTGATCTGATTACCCTGTCGTTCAAGCCACTGCTTACTTATACCAAAGACCTCTGGATCCATTTCTTTTCCAGATGTGAGCTGACTACAGAACTGCAAAACTAAAGCTGCTTCATCATTAGAAAACATGCGAAATACCTCCCCGTACCGAGAATGTATTACATTGTTTTAATTTGGCAAAATGAATACTTTCATATACTTTTGTATACTGTACGGCTAAAAATAATGCGCCATAAAGTGGGTCGAATCTGAACGGTGATGAAGCAGAAAATTATCTATACCCATGGCTAGCGCAATCGCCTTAAAGGCGACAAGCACAACGTGTGGGTTGCCTGATACTGAATGAAATTCTCATTGCTTAATTTGACCCCGCAACACTGAAATAGCTAATACTTATGCGGCAATCCGTGGGCTTGTACGCAATAAGCCCCGCTGATTTAGTGCTTAAGAATTATAGAAAGACCTATCCCATGAATAAACGTTACCTTTTCGCAGGCATGGCAGTTCTCAGCACACTCGCGGCAGGTGCGTATATCGTTGAAGCACAGATGATGACCCGGCATGACCGGCTTCATGTGCAGCACGGTGGCCATGGCATGGGTCATGACGAACATACTATGCCAGGACTTCGAGGAGCTAACACGACAGCCACCGAGACCGCCGAGATGCAAACCTTATTTCGTAACTTCACATTAATTGAGCGTGAGGTGAGCAATCTAGAAAACGGCATATATACGGTAACAACCACCAGTGACCCTGATACATTCAATGCTCTGGTAAGCCATGTCACGGGCATGATTGCACGTGTTGAAGCGAAGGATGACCCACAAGTCATTATTCAAAGCCCAACGCTGGATGTTTTCTTTATGCGCGGTGAGAATATAGATACTGAAATCGAAGTCATCGAAAACGGCATTGCGGTGACCCAAACATCAAACGATCCAGAGCTGGTATCGGCGTTACATCGCCATGCCGCTGAGGTAAGCGACATGGTGGATCGTGGGATGCAAGCTGTGCATGAACGGATGATAAATTGATCTGCAATGATCAAGAATTGATGAACGCCCTCATAGCTTCAGCCTCATCCTGATACTTCTCAAGCGTACGGTTCATCACATCTTTATTTGAGACTACACCCACCAGCTTCCCGTCGTCTAAAATTGGCAGGTGGCGGCAATTATGATCTGCCATCACTTGCATCATCTCTGATGACAGAGCCTTTGTGGTTACCGTAGCAACTTTTTTGGTCATGATGTCCTGCGCAATCCAACCACTAAGGTCTTGCTCAGTTGCAAGGTGTCTCACAATGTCACGCTCGGAAATAATGCCCTGCACTTTACCAGAGCCATTTTCGACGACAACGGCACCAATATTATGCTCTGCCAATAACGTGATGATTTCCGACAGTGTAGCCTTAGGGCCCACTGTATAGCATGGGCGTGCGATAAGGCTTTTCATAAACGGCGTCATGTCATCCCTCCCAAGAACTACAATCGACTCGCCTTAAAATTGTATCTTGGGCGCGTAGGAACGCAATAGTCATGACTAAACCATTCCAGCAGTAGCTCCATAGTTGCCTCTCACCCACCATGAGGGCAGTAATTATGAAGTAAGAAACCTCAGCTAAGCTTAGATTTGAGACATTCGGAAAAAGTGGTTGCGAGGGCAGGATTAAGCCTATGTCGAACTCAAATTCACCCACGAGACCTTTGACGCATTCAAACGCGCGATTTTTCAAATGCTGCCCATGCTTCTTCAAAAGCAGCAAAGTCAAAATTTTCACCGCGTGCTGGGCCTAATATTAATTGTTCCGTCTCCTGCATTTTTTTGATGGCAGCGCTGAGTAAATTAATCACTTCTGTTGGAATAACCACTGCACCGTGGCGATCAGCATGCACCAGATCACCAGGGGACACTGATAAGCCCATTACGCATACAGGCGCATTAACACTGCGGACATGGACGAAACCATGGCTGGGTCCAATGCTACCCGCTATCACGGGGAAATCAGGCGCTAAATCGCCCAAGTCTCTCATCACGCCATTCGTCAAGGCACCCGACATGCCAAAGCCCTTGTGAATAGTCGTGTTAACTTCTCCCCAGTACGCTCCGATCGATTGAGGATAGTCTAAATCTTCCACAACCGCGATCGATGGCTTTGGGGCTTCTGACATCGCTTTGTAATAGGCCATGCGCCGAGCACGAATAATCTCGGGGCTTTCTTTTGGCGGCTCTAATGCCGCAATTTGAGCGGTCACCGCATAACCAACAATTACGCCTTTAGGATCACTTACGCTCATTGTGCCACGGGTAAATGCGTTGAAGCCCCGTCTCCCCTGCGCCACTTCTATCGCGTTGCATACAGTTGGGGTGTCGACAGAGCGCAAAAGAGTAAGAAGATCTTGATCCATTATACCTCCAACCAGCGTCGCAAAGCGGCTGTTGTTTCCTCAGGTTTTTCTAAACTTGGTAAATGCCCAGCCTGCTCGATTATCGAAAATGTACTGTTTGACAACATATCATGCATAGCCTGATGGCGTTCCACAGGACAAAGCACATCATGTCGACCGCACAATACAAGCGACCGACCTTTATAATGACTTAATGTCCGCGACTGATCGATACGGTCACGCAATGCGATAGATTGATCGCAAAAGACATCAGGCCCTAAGGCCAATGCCATATCCATGCAAAGATCCATCAACCCAGATTTTTCTGGCGCATCGTATAGATAATTCGGCTTCATCTCGTCTCGCATGACCGCCTCGAGGTGACCAGCACGCGCCTTTTGCATTTGTGGCGCCCGACGCAATTTGACGCTCTCGATCTCTGCGAATGGGTTTGTATCGAGCAGCGCTAAATGCGTAACCCTTTCTGGCGCTTGGCGAACGACCTCCATTGCGACAATGCCACCCATAGAGAGCCCTGCCAATGCAAACCGTGCTGGTGCAGCGTGCAAGACGTTTGAGGCTAACTTTTCTATTGTATCCGCCCTAATCAACGGACTGACCATGACAGGCAGATGCGCGGAAAGAGATGCCATTTGGGGTGCAAACAGCCGCGCATCACACATCATGCCTGGCAGAAATAAAAGGGGCGTCACTAAGTGCCTCCAACGCGCGCCGCGCCTTCCGCAAGAGAGGCAAGTTTGGCATAGGCAATTGCTGGATCAACCGCGCCAAACCCCGCAAACGTGCCGAAACCACAATCACTTCCCGCAATTACTCGATCGTGACCTACGATATCGACAAATCTCTGGATCCGTTGCGCGACAAGTTCAGGATGCTCTACAAAATTCGTGGTCGTATCAACGACACCTGGCACTAGGATCTTATCATCAGGGATATCTGCTTTGCGCTCTTTGAACACAGCCCATTCATGGCCGTGACGTGGGTTCGAAGTTTCAAACAAAACGTAACCCGCTTTGGTGCTCATTAATGTATCGAACATCTTTGACATTGGTATGTCACAGCAATGCGGGCCTTCATAATTCCCCCAACAAATATGAACACGCACCTTCTCTTGCGGGATATCTGCAAGCGCATGATTCAATGCTTCAACGTGCATATGTGCAATCTTTATGAACGCGTCATCTGAAAGGTCGTTGAACAACATGTGACGGCTTAAGGCCAAATCGGGACAATCAAGCTGCAGATCAAGACCCGAAGCCACAATTGTCTCATATTCCGCTTTCATTGCATCTGCCAAAGCAGCCAAATAAGCTTCACGGGTTTTGTAAAACGAATTTTGCAAAAAGAGCGAGATTACCCCAGGGCTTGCTGCGTTCATGAACCCACGCTCGACGCCAGCCTCAGCCATTGCTGCTTTTAAATTTTCAATGTCCTTTTCCAGCTCACCTTGCCCTTTCGAACGCACTTCTCCAGTACACATGGGCCGTGCGTATTTCGGCGTGCCACCTTCGTTGGCCAATCTCTCAAGGAAACTAGGAAACATCTTAAGATCAGCCGGCGCGTTCCGAGGGCTATCGCCTGAGAAGCCCGTGTAACGATCCTTCACATAGGTGGCATAAGAAATCTTTGAGGTTTCGCCATCTGATACGATATCAACACCCGCAGCTTTTTGCTTAGCAACTGTCTCGGCCACCGCTTTTTTCATAGCGGCATCGAAAGCCTCTGTATCGTAGGCTTCTTCTCGCTCACGTGCGAAAATAAAATCAACGACTTCTTGGGTGCGTGGCAAACTGCCAACATGAGTGGTGAGAATACATGCCATTTGTTATCCTTTCACATCCGTCAGACTTCAAGCTTTCCAAGTAAGCCCTGCGGGATCGTCAGTTGCCACAATGTGATACAGGGCTGCTTCACCCGTCATAGAAGGCACAGCACTATGGGCAAGGTTTTCGGGAACCGACATTGTATCGCCAGGCGCCAAAACGCTGCTTCCACCATCCCAATCCACCCGCCAATGCCCTTTGACCGGCATCAAAACTGATGGACGATCATGCGTATGTTTATTGGCGGTCGCCGATGCACGTGTCACAAAATCTACTTCAAAACCGGGTTTGTCTTTTAACAATCCAGTCTGGCCAATCACTTTGCATGGCTTGCGATCAGCGTAGGCAACCATATCCCAGTATCGCGCCACATGGTTCGGCAGCACTTCTGCCGTTGTGGGTTCGAGACGTTTAGCAAGCTCCTCTTCACTCATGAGCGGCATAGGTTTGACACCTTCGGGGAGTTGCTCACCTTTTTTGGTGTCATATAGCTTGCCAGTTTCAGCTAAAATCAACCCATGAGCAGCCGCATCTTCAATGACCTGTGGTGCCCACATGACACCGCCCCCAGCGTCATCCCCCCCAAGGATAGCCATGATCATGCCATAATCAGTACCAATATTCTCAAATCCACGAAAAATACCTGTTGGGATGTTGAAAATATCCCCCTTTTCCAAAGTTACTTCGCCTGCCGTGCCATAACGTCCCCAAAAAAACCGCCAGCGACCAGAAAGCACAAAAAACGCTTCAGCAGTGCGATGGTCATGTAAAGAATTGCGACATTTAGGGGGTTGCCCCGCCGCCCCAATATTAAATCCGTGAGGAAGGCTAATATGGACATGTTGGTCAGGGCTTTCAGAGACACCCCCCCCAATGATTGTGAAGTTTTCCTTTTGATCACTGCCTGGCGTATGCGCATCAATAAATGCGGTTTTACAGGGCTTTAGATCGCCGTAACGGACAATCCGATTTTCCATTTCTTGGGGTGTCATAGAAACTATCCTTCACATGGTCGTTAACGATTGATGCCAGTTGCAACGCTATTCAGCCGCACCTGCTCCAATCAAAATCTGTTTCCAAATCGCGGTCTCATCGAACAGAGTAAATTCACGGCGAATGCCGCGCGGCCCAAATTCCGCATGACTGATCCCCATCACATAGACATCAGTCCCAGTTGGTGCGCCGAATGCACCCCAACCGTCATGTTTTCCGTGTAGGCTCCAACGAATAGCAGCACGCGGTGGCATCAATGGATCATAGCGGCCGATTTGATGTTCAATCGAGAACTGCGCGTTTGGAAAAGCAGCGCGTAGACCCATCCAAAACTCATCCACGGCAGGATAGGAATGACCTGTTACGCCACCTGGATATTCTGTTTGAATAGCCCGGTCATACTCTCTTGGAATGACCGCCATGTCAGCGAACATAATTTTATTGAGCACATCTGCATAGCGCTCACCCCATTCATTGTCATTACCCCGCCCTTGATACGGGCCCGCGACATCTATTTTCGGCACAAAAGGCAACGTAGCCTTTACCACACCGCCTTCGCGAGAAATTTGATCACGGGCATAGTCTCTAGGGTCCCATCCCATTTGACGAACAATTGCGCCCTGATCGCGGATCAGCCACTCATCGTTAATTTTATTATTGATAGCATGACAGTCTGCAATGATGCGGTAGGTGAGCTTGGTGCCAGATGCCTTGCCGTAGATGCCACTACCAAGATGCGTGGCGGTCGACAGAATGCGATGCGAAGAAAGCATTCCCGTTTCTGGTGCACCAGACCAAATGACATCTTCGCCAAGCAATTGACGATCTGGAAATTCTGCCAAAGTGGCCATCGTGGCCCCAATCACACCATCATTGCCCACCACGACAGAGGCGGGACTACGCACAACGATATCCTCCGCGTAGTATTCGTGAAGGGTCGCAATACCACGGCCTTCCCAAATTTCTTTGGTTATTCCCAAGATATAGTCGGGGAAATCTGCAAACTTTGGATCAAAGCCCTTCATTTTTTATCTCCTGGAGGAAGGCGGGCAGAACCCCGCACAACAAGCGGGCCATCAATGGCCACTTTACGCGCGGGTGTTGTTGGACGCTCTATACGCGACAGCATCATCTTGACTGTCTCTTCCACCATTCGGTTGGCAGGTTGGCGTACAGTCGTCAGGTTATAGCTGGGCCAAGCGGAAATCGTGACGTCGTCATAACCCACTACAGAAACATCATCAGGGATACGAAGCCCCAATTCATAGCGAAGCACGTCCATCACAGCGAAGGCCATATGATCATTGGCAACGAATACGGCATCCGGGCGGTCTTCTTTGTCAAACAAAGAGCGCGCGGCCGCTTGAGCTTGGTCGGCATGGAAGTTACCCGCAGCTCGTGAATGCAGGGTCATATTTGCTTCTGCCAACCCTTGCATAAAGCCTGCTTCACGATCTCGCTGCGTAGACGCACCATCCCATCCAGCGATATGCGCAATCTTCTTGTGCCCCCCTGCGACTAAGAACTCTGCAAGCTTTCGACCACCTGCAGCATTGTCAGAGGCGACCCCCGATAACATCTCATCGTCCTGCAAGCGGTTGAACAAAACCACCGGCACACCGATGGCCTCGCAACGCGCCGTCAAGTCTGAAGACATTGCAACTGAGGCCAGAATGATCCCATCAACTTGGTAATCAAGCAGCTCATCCATGACGCTGTTGATATTATCCGCACTGTTGGATGCCATAAAAATAAGAACGTGATACCCTTTTGCCTGAAGGGCATTCGAGAGTTTTTCCAAGGCTTCTGGATAAAACTGATTTTCGAGATAAGCGACCACTAGGCCAATGATCCGCGAGCGCCCCGTGATCATCGCACGTGCTAGAATGTTTGGGCGATATCCCAAATCAGACGCTGCCTTGCGGACTTTAGCTGCCGTTTTCTCAGAAACGGAGGCTCCAGGTGTGAACACCCGTGATACCGCACTTTGAGACACACCAGCTCGCGCGGCAACTTGAAGGGATGTGACTTTATCCACCATCAGTCAGCCGTCCAACCTCCATCTACCATCAACGAGCTTCCGGTAATCAAAGCAGCTGCTTCAGATGCGAGAAACACAACCGCTCCCATCACATCCTCGACTTCCCCCGGGCGGCCTAATTTTATCTTCTCTTTGATCCAAGCTGCCCGTTCTGGGTTGTCAAATGTGGTTTGCGTAAGTGGGGTGAGAATAAATGTCGGACAAATTGTATTAACCCGAATTTGCTTAGGGCCCCATTCGATCGCCATTGCTTTCGTAAAGCCTTCGACTGCGTGTTTCGTCGCACAATAAGCTGCACGATCTACACCACCCACATGCGCCATCTGGCTAGAAATGTTCATAAGCGAACCTGGCTTGCCAGCATCGATCAAGCCTTGCGCCACAGCGCGGGTCAGAAAATAGGCGCCTTTGATATTCAATGCGCTCACTGCATCGAAATCAGCCGCCGTAGTTTCCAAGGCAGGTCCATGTCGCGCGAGGCCTGCAGAGTTGACTAGGATTTCAAAGGGACCAGAAGATGCAACATCACGTCCGCTGCGTTCGATATCGGCAACATCCATTACCATCGCTTTGGCAGCCCAGCCTTTCGTAGCCATTTGTTCGACAATTTCTTGCAGTTTATCGCCACTTCTTGCAGCGACGGTCACCTCTGCTCCTGCCTCGGCCAGAGCAACCGCGGCCGCCAGGCCAATACCGGACGACGCCCCAGTCACCAGTGCACGCTTACCATCCAATCGAAACGAAGGCGTCTGAGGTAAGATCATGCATTCCTCCAATCTAAGTGTGGTAACCTCTGCAAAACTCTTGTCTTGTTGAATTCGCGCATTCTTGCGAGCACATCGACGCCAAGCTGTTGATAGGCATCTAACAAATCAACCAACACCCAGTTTTCGCGGATCAATCCCTGTTCTAAACGCCAAAAGTCGAGACTTCGAAGAAGAATTTCTTGACCTGTAGGCGCAATGCCCATCCATCCATCACCGCTCACACTCAACCGCATATTAGGCCAGCCTGTTTCACAGACATATTCTCCTTCACCGATCCAATGAGACATCAAATCACCTAAAGCATCGAGCTTACGATCAGGCATTCCGCGCAAAAACGGCCCCTGGTGCCAGTTTCTGAAACCTGCAATACTCCGCGCAGTTCCAATGCCTGCAGGGCCATACCAATTCATTTTAGGATGCCAATAGTCATGCAGCCGCATTATTGCGGGGTCTGGATTACTAGGGTAGCGACAAAGATCTGTGAGCATAGCAATCACGTGATCTAATGCCGCCTCTCCGTCCCCAGAAATTGTCAATCCATCGCCTGACATGGGAGCAGGTGTTGTGATGAGTGCGCCCAATTGTGGCGCCATCGGCCAGGCCCGCGCTTGCATCATCAACTCTGGAATGTCCCAGATTGCCTGAACCTCAATGATTTCATCACCGTTGTAGCGATAAAATTCATGATACCGCATGTGGACTATGTGGCCTGTTGGCGGAACATCCAAAAACGGGGCTATAAAAGTACCCGAATAATTCCCCATTGCACCGAGCCAGTCTTGTCCTTCTGGCGTGGTGCCCGCAATTACAATCATGTCGCGCCGCTCAAGATCAGGCAAAGCATCCAATAATGGAGCATAAGCCTGATCAAAAAATTCGGTGCCGCCATAGATCTCACCAAATGGATGGCACATCAGAAATCGTGCTGTAGGGGCAAAATCCACTAATGCGGCTCGAAGCCCATCACGCGAGCAATCCTGCTGCGCGGCAATAAAGGAAGCAAATGCCTCCTTTATTTGACCCGCACGCTCAGACATAATCTTGCCTCTCATAACGGGCTTTATGTCGGGTCGATATCACTCAGCAGCCTCACGATGAGGCGCACCTTCGCCATAAGGGACGTTTATGCCACCATAACGGCGCACACGCACATTACATTGCTCGGCATGGCCTACAAAACCCTCCAACATGCAGAGACGCGAGCCATATTCACCTATCATCGTGGCGGCTTCATCCGTCAAAACCCTCTGATAACTATGCGTTTTGAGGAACTTTCCAACCCAAAGGCCACCTGTATAACGACCCGCTTTCTTCGTGGGCAATGTGTGATTGGTGCCAATCACTTTATCGCCATTTGCAACATTCGTGCGGGCGCCCAGAAACAAGGCACCATAGCATGTCATGTTTTCAAGGAACCAGTCATCCCTGTCCGTCATGACCTGCACATGCTCCGAGGCAATGTCATCCGCTACAGTGAGCATTTCCTCGTAGGTATCGCATAGGATGACCTCGCCGTAATCCTCCCAACTCGTTCGGGCTGTGTCCGCGGTAGGAAGGATAGAGAGAAGGCGATCAATTTCTGATAATGTGTCTTGTGCGAGCTTACGTGAGTTCGTCAAAAGAACGGCAGGCGAGTTGTATCCATGTTCGGCCTGACCCAACAAATCGGTAGCGCAAAGTTCGCCATCGACAGTGTCATCAGCAATTACCATGGTCTCTGTGGGACCTGCGAAAAGATCAATGCCAACGCGGCCGTAGAGCTGACGTTTCGCCTCTGCCACATATGCATTACCAGGGCCAACCAACATGTGGACAGGCTCAATTGTCTCGGTCCCAAGTGCCATTGCACCGACCGCCTGGATGCCCCCCAGAACACAGATTTCATGGGCACCCCCAAGATGCATTGCCGCAATAACGGCTGGGTTAGGTTTTCCTTGCCATGGTGGGGTGCAAGCAACAATCCGTGGCACACCCGCCACTTTTGCAGTTGCGACTGACATGTGCGCTGAAGCCACCATTGGGAATTTGCCACCTGGCACATAGCAACCAACTGACTGGACAGGAATATTCTTGTGACCAAGTATCACGCCTGGAAGGGTTTCAACTTCGATATCTTGCATTGATGCCCGCTGAGCCTCGGCAAATTTAACGACCTGCTCTTGTGCGAATTTGATGTCCGCTAGTTCCCGCGGAGACAGCTCTGCGATTAAGCTCTCAATCTCGGCCAAGGACAAACAGTAACTTTGCGGAGAATACCCATCAAACTTTTCAGACAGTTCCCTGACAGCTGCATCACCGCGCGCCTCAATATCAGCGAGGATCGCTTCGACGGCGGCGCGCGTCTTTGCATCATCATCTGCACGTTCAGTGGCGGGCTTGCCTGATTTGAGATATTCAATCGTCATCTTCTTTTCCCTTGTTCGCTTCTGCGGCTGCTTTCTTGTTGCAAGATCAATATTGTGGTCACCCTTTAACCGCCCCAGCAGTCAAACCAGACACAATCTGACGCTGGAAAAACATCACGAGAATGAACAACGGAGCAGTCGCGGACACCACGGCAGCAACTGCGAACATTACATTGCCCTCAGTGTAAGTGGTCCCCAAAAATGCGGCAATTTCTGGAACCATTGTTCGATTGCTTTCACTCAGCAACATCGAGGTTACTGCAAAGTCATTGTACGCAAGTAGAAAGCTGAAAAGCCCAGTTGTGATTACTCCCGGCCACATAACCGGCACAATCACCCAACGGAACGCTTGAAACTGTGTGCAACCATCGACTTTAGCACTTTCGTCCAATTCTTTGGGGATATTTTGAAAAAATGAATGGAGCATCCACAACGTAAACGGTTGGTTTATAGCGACCAAAACAATGATGGTGGTTGGCAGAATACCCCAGACATTCCACTCAAAAAATGGCAGCAGATAGCCAGAAACAAGTGTAATTGGCGGCATTGCGCGAAAGATCAATGCAATAATCAAAAGCCAAAACGTATAGCGGAAAGCTGAGCGTGAAAGTGCATATCCGCCTAAAGTACCGATCGTGAGAGATGTGCAAACGACAAAGAAGCAGACAATGCCTGTGTTTATTACGGCACGCCAAAATTCTTCTTGCACCCAAGCACCATGATAACCCACGCCAGTAAACGGTGATCCATATGTCCGCTCGGTGTTGTAACCGGTTAGCGCGTTCGTCCAATCAGCAATAGAAAAGAAATCAAGCTCAACTTTAAATGAGCCCCATAGCGTCCAAACAAACGGAAATGCGGCTAGTATGAGCCAAAACACAATAAACCCGTTGGTCAACAAACGTAGTGAAAATGGTGCGCGTAACGTTTTTGAGGCCATTACATTTTCCCCTTAAAGTCGCGCCAGGTGCGAACCAAAACAGGAGAGAGCAAAATCGCAACACCAAGAATAGTCATGACAGACGTGGCCGCAGCCGCAGAAAGTTGGCGCGTTTCGCCTCCAAGATCATTAAAAATAATCCAGCTTAAACTTGTCGCATGAGCTGAGGCGTTGAACCCAACAATCGGCTCAAACACTCTAAAATTATCCATCAATTGAATGAGGGCGACAAACGTCACTAATGGCATGAGATGTGGAACAACAATGTAACGCACCTGCTGCCATCGAGAAGCGCCATCGATTTGCGCAGCTTCGATTTGATCCTCGGGCAACGTCTGGAGGCCCGCGTAAAACACTACAAATGCAAAAGGTGCAGAATGCCAAATGCCATATACGATGAGAGAAATCCACATTAGCCCGGTGGAGGCTTTCACAGATAAATCTGGGTCACTGACCAACCAGCTCAGAAAATTGCCTAAAACGCCACGATTGTCGATCATCCAAAACATGATCAACGAACCCACCAAAGGAGTCACAATCATTGGCAAAAGGGAGAAAAATATAACAACGCCCTTCAGCGTCTGCGCCAAGGTGTTGACTGCCAACGCAATCGCCATGCCAAGGATGATCAGCAATGGGGTAACAGTGAATGTGTAGGTCAACGTGAAAGCCATTGCGCGATAAAATGGCAAATCACCTAACTCGGGGAAAAACGCAGTCAGACCATTACTTGTGCGCCAGGCTTCTGCTACTTCTGCGGTGGCAAAATGACCGCGATTGAAATAGATGTCCAAGCCAACAAATCGCCCCAACGGTTTTGCCTCGCGCAGGGCGCGCGTAGCTTCCTGATCAATCGTTGTTTCTTCAGTGCAACTGAACGGCGTGCATGTCTGCGCAGTAATTAAAACGGGCTCATGCGGCGCAAACACTGACTGCAAAACGACGGATACAATCGGCGCTGCGATAAAAAGCAGCATCGCCAAGCCTGTGGGCAAAAAGAACCAAAAGAAAGTGCGATGTTTCATCGAAAAGGCCTAAGCAAAAACATGCTTCGTGGGGCGGTGATCGCCCCACGAAAACTCACCAATTTATTGCAAATAGCCCTGCTCTCGCGCTGCTGCAGTGTAAGCGGCTTCAACGTCAGCGAGAGCTTGCTCTGCGCTTTCATTGCCTTGCATGAAATCAGCTAGTTCGTTGCCAAGGGCCGTGTGCATCAAACCCATGTATGGTAGCATCGGATAAGGAATTGTGCCCATCTCTGCTGCAGCGAACACACCAACTGCTGCAGGGGTAGGTTCATAACCCGGGATTAACCAAACAGCTAGGGTCCGGATATCTTCATTTTCCATTCGTGCAGGGCTGATGCCGTTCATCATCGCAATGAAAGTTGCTTCGGCTTCGGCGTCAGAGATATTTTTAGCAACGGTCCAACCGTCCCACCAAAGAGTTGATGCAGGGATGTCACCACCACCGACTGTCATTGGCGCGGCAATCGCAAAACCATCTACAACTTCTTGTGGTACACCATCTGCTTCAACCAAGGTGGCAGCTCGGCTACCCCACATGTTCATCAGCGCTACGTTTCCTGCACGATATTCGGCATTTGTTGCATTGCTATCGTGTGTCAGGAAATCCGGATTCATATACTCGGAGAGCGCCTTCATCATTTCCAACGTTTTAACACCAGCTTCGCTGTTTACAGTTGGTTCAGCGGAACCTTCCACGAAGAATTGTCCCCCGAAACCAAGGAACATGTTGTTAAATTCTTGTGCCAGGTTCCAACCTGCCGCGTAGGCACCGCCCACTGGGTTTTCCATGATGCCAGCAGCGCGAATAGCTTCAGCGGCTTCGAGCATCTCTTCGTAGGTCGCTGGTACATCTAGGCCAACTTGCTCCAAGACATCAGAGCGGTAAACTAGGTGTTGCGCATTTGCCATAAACGCGACTGCCATCACCTGACCGTTGATTGTTACTAACTGATTAGGCGCTAAGCCTTCGCCATATTTAGCAACAAGATCATCCAGAGGACGGATCACATCCTCGTTCATCAGTGCTACAATAGAAGAGTTGGCAATGATTGCAGACGTGTATTCCGCAGGATTTCCCGACATGCCCGCAACATTGATTTGCTGGTGGTCAGCCGTGAGATTTGTCGTCACTTCTGCTCCAGAACACTCTTGTGCACCCGCGCCAACAGACTGGATCGCAGGAAATTCATTCCCAACAATTGAGACACGTGCTTCGATTGAACAGCCGTGTCCACCTGCGAAAGACGCGGTTGTCATCAGTACAGCCAACGCCCCGGCAGTAGATAGAGTCTTGAGATACATTTTGCTTCTCCCGTTGGTGATGATGAAAACTAGCAAGATGCCATTCCCATCATATGCTCCCGCGCTTCTGCCACGGGCATGATTGAGGATTACTCCCCTGTGTTTGCACCTGTTTGTGCATCAAACAGATGGCATTGATCCGCTGAAACCTTGATCGATACCGCATCACCAATTTTCGCACGGAAACTCTTGTCTGTTTTGGCGCTGACCAGTGCGCCGCCAATCTTGAGACTGACCATGGTTGCCTCACCCAACAATTCGAGTGTGTAGATTGGCCCTTTGATTTGCCCCCCACGCGAAACAACAGAGGCGTCCTCTGCTCTAAAACCGAGCGTAACCAGGCCATTGGGGCCCTTTAGGCCAGAAATCTTTGTATTGGGTGCAGTGAACACACCACTCTGCAACTCGCCCTCTATAAGGTTCATTGCAGGGTTACCGATGAAACTGGCTACAAAGGTGTTAGCCGGGCGGTCATAGATCTCCGTTGGCGTGCCGACTTGTTGAACAACACCATGGTTCATCACTACCACACGGTCAGCTAACGTCATGGCTTCAATTTGATCGTGTGTCACGTAGACAGTCGTAACTTTCAGCTCATGAGATAAATTCTTGATCTGAGCTCGCGTAGAAACACGCAACTTCGCATCCAAGTTCGAGAGGGGCTCGTCCATCAGAAATACATTTGGTTCGCGCACAATGGCCCGCGCCAGTGCAACGCGTTGGCGTTGCCCGCCCGAGAGCTCAGCAGGTCTACGGTGCAAAAAGGGCTCCAACTCTACCATACGCGCAGCCTTCATGACTTTTTCATCATGCAGCTTTTGGGCAATTTTACGGACTTTTAGAGGGAAGCGAATGTTTTCATAGACATTCATGTTTGGGTACAGGCCATAGCTTTGAAAAACCATGGCCACATCGCGGTCTTTCGGCTCTAGGCCATTCACCACCTTATCCCCAATTAAGATTTCTCCGTCGGTCGGGTCTTCTAGACCAGCAATCATGCGCATTGTCGTCGTTTTACCACAGCCGGATGGACCAAGCAGAACCAAGAACTCCTCATCGGCAATAGTGAGATCAAACCGATCAACGCCGATGAAACTGCCCCATCTCTTTGAGATGTTGCGCAACTGGACTTCTGCCATGAACCCTCCCAAGGCACGCTTTGCATACGTTTGCGAAGGCTAGACAATAGCGCGACATCTTGGCAAGATTTTTTTGCAAGCGTATGCAATGTTCGTGGACTAAAATCGCTACACGGCAAATGTTTACACAGTAAAACGCTTATAAAAGGCAAATTTCCAAATGGATTTTCAAGCTGAGAAAGAACTCGTACTGAGCTTTTATAAAGCGCTCGAGAACGCAGCGCTGAGCGAATCGAGTGCCGTGTTCGAGAACTATTGCTCCACAGATTGGCTGTGGCGCGGTGTTCATCCCTTTGATGTCCAAACTGGTCCTGTCGCGGTTGACGCTATTTTTTGGTCAGGTTTTTCTCATGCATTCTCTAGCCTACAACGTCGCATGGATATGTTCATGGCCGGCGAAAATTGGTTATCCGAGACAAAGGAAACCTGGGTAACAAGCATGGGCCATTTTATGGGCTTATTTGACAACCCTTGGCTAGGCATCAAACCGACACACAAGTTGGTACTGCTACGCTACGCAGAATTTCACCGCATTAAGGCGGGAAAAATCGTAGAAACGGCGTTGTTTTTGGATATCCCAGCGCTGATGATGCAAGTTGGCTTACGGCCGTTCCCAGACCAAACAGCGGCGCAGGTCGTTCATCCCGGCCCACTTCCCCATGATGCAATAATGACGGCATCACAGCCTGCCAGTGAAGGCGCAAAAACACTCGCAGCCATAAACCAAATGATCTCTGATCTTGGCCAATGGAAATCTGGACTTCCGCTAGAGGAAGAACTTGCCAGATCATGGCACAAAGACATGGTTTGGTGGGGGCCAGCAGGAATTGGAGCTACATACACGATTGAACGTTATGCCAAACAGCATTCCGGGCCATTTCGTGCTGCCTTTTCTGAACGCAGCGGTACAGGGCACGTGTGTCGCTTTGCCGAGGGGCACTACGGCGGCTTTTTCGGTTGGCCAAATTTCACGGCCAAGCCAACTGGTGGGTTTCTTGGAATGCCTGCGTCAGACAAGGCCGGAGAATTTAGGGTGGTTGATATTTATCGCCGACGGGATGACAAGCTGATCGAGAATTGGGTGTTCATCGATCTTCTACATTACCTAAAAACTCAAGGACTTGATGTTTTGCAGCGCCAACAGTCTTAGAAATTTTAGGATTTATACTAGTATTATCATTCTCTAAAAAGCCGAGAGCTTGTTGCCCTATCAGACAAAATCGGGACCACCCGGTTACGGATAAACCCGGTTCTACTGGTTCGATAAAAGTGGTTGCGGGGGCGGGATTAAGCCAATGTCGAACTCAAATTAACCAATGAGCAGTTTGAAGCATTCAGACTCGCGATCCAATCAGTAAAATTGCGTAGGTCTGGATCGCCCACCTGATGTTCGAGATGGGCGTCAAGAGTTTGATGTGACATTTGTTTAGCTTGCCAAATGTTCGAATAAACGAGCGACTGCCTCAGCGCCAGGATCAATATGACCTTCCAACTGTTCAGCGTTGATGTAGCTGGCTCGGCCCGCCTTGGCAGAGGTAATCGTGGCTGTGTAATCTGCGCCTTTGCGAGCTGCAGCGGCGGCGGCGGCAATACCCTCACCCAGCACCTGTAAAGCTGGCTGCAAAGCATCGACCATCGTACGGTCTCCCGGATTAGCCCCACCAATCTGGCGCATTCTGTCTAGTCCCGTCTGCAGCGCATCCTTCATCGGCAGTCCAGAGGATGAGGCATCACCAGCCGCTGCAAAAAAGATCGCCAAAAGTACTCCGGACGAACCGCCCATAGTCTGACTCAACTCCAGCCCGATTGCCCGATACAGCTGCGTATGATCAGCCAGGGGAAGCTTGTCCATCGCCTCAATCAAAGCGCGGGATGCGGTTGCAAGGGTTGATCCTGTGTCGCCGTCCCCTGATTTGGCGTCAAGCAGATTCAGATCTATCTCTGATGCGATCAGCACGTTGCAACACGCCGTTAGGAAGGCCTTTGTCGGCTCATGCTGAGAGGCGGGCGCGCGAATAGGCGACAAGCCATCGGGCAAAGCAAGAAACTTGGGCGTCTGACGCCGGTTGCAGCCCGGCCACGCAGGCACGCCAACAGGTTGTGCCAGCAGGTCTGCATCTCCGTTGGAAAGTTCCATTAAAGAGATCGAGAATCCATGCATATCGAGTGCAGTCATCATTGCATCAGGACCAATCACATACTGGATTTGCTGACCCACTTCCGACGCGAGCAATGTATTGGTCAGGATCGACATTTCAAGGAAGGATGTCCCGCCTAGGTTATTGATCAACGCAACGTGCGGCGTCTTGGGCATGCCTGCTAATAGCTTTTTCGTCATCAGCGCGATTGCGTCTCTTGCCCCACTTGAGGCGACTTGTTCAACACCTGCTTCCCCGTGAATACCAAGGCCAAGTTCCGCCATCCCAAGGGGGATCCGATCCTCTTTCAAAGACCCAGGAACAGTGCATGTATCAAGCGACATCCCTATAGACCGCGTTGCCTTTCTGACCCGTTCGGCAGCCAACGTACAGGCCTCAAGGCTTGCTCCATTCTCGGCCATAGCTCCTACAATCTTGTGGACGAATAGGGTTCCTGCCACCCCCCGCGCCTGAGGCAGGTCCGGAAGGGCTACATCATCGTCCACAATCACCATGGACACCTTCAATCCAAACGACCGAGCTCGCTCGGCAGCAAGACCAAAGTTCAAGCGGTCGCCCGTGTAGTTCTTTACAATTAGCAAACAGCCGGCTGCGCCTGTGACGGCAAGAATACCGGCCAATACCGCATCAACAGAGGGCGAGGCAAAGACATCGCCACAGACAGCTGCAGTCAACATCCCTTCACCAACAAACCCCGCATGCGCTGGCTCATGGCCGGAACCACCACCAGAAACCAATGCAACCTTGGATTTGTCCCAATCAGACCGAACGACAACCCGTATGTGTGGATAACCGTCCAATCGAGTCAGCTTCCCGCCAGAAGCGGCAATCGTTCCGTCGATTGCCTGTGTGACCATATCCTCTTTTGCATTAATAAAGTGTTGCATTGTGTCCTCCTTTAGGCCACGCGCGCGCCATCGGCGTCAAAGTAGTACGGATTTTTAGGTTTTATTTTGACCACATCGCCTTGATTCAACGTTGTATGAGCGTCGGTCACCGTGATCAGCTCGTGGTTCTTGAGTACAATGTGAAGGCGGGTCTGATCACCCAGATGCTCAACCCGGGTTACGATGCTATCCTCACCCTCGCCCTGCAAGATATGTTCAGGTCGCAAGCCGATTAAGACCGCCCCAAGGGGTGCACGCCCAAACACATCTGCAGGAAGTATGTTTATGCGAGGCTGGCCCAAGCGGCTGGCAGCGTAAATGCTTACTGGGTTTTGATAAACCTCGCGCGGGGTACCGAATTGCACCAACCTGCCATGATCCAGCACACCTACGTGGGTCGCCATGGTCATCGCTTCGATTTGGTCATGGGTGACGTAAAGAAAAGTAGCGCCCGTATTTGCCTGAATGCTCTTCAATTCGATGCGCAGATCAGATCGCAGCTTGGCATCAAGCGAGCTCAGCGGTTCGTCCATCAAATAGACGGATGGGTTGCGAACAAGCGCCCGCCCGATCGAAACACGTTGCATCTCGCCCCCCGACAAGGCAGTTGCCTTGTTGTCCAGTTTGTGGCTGATCTGCAGAACTTCTGCCACCTCACCAACTTTTTGGTCGATGACCCACTGTGGCGTTTTCAAGATCGGAGATTTCAGTGGGAACTCAAGGTTCTGGCGAACTGTCAAATGCGGATAAAGAGAATACTGCTGGAACACCATCGCAACATCACGTTGCGCAGGCGCAAGACCCGTCATGTCACGGCCTCCAATCATGACAGTTCCGGCGTCCGGCTTGTCGAGACCTGACACCATCCGTAGGGTTGTAGTCTTCCCTGCACCCGTCGGGCCAAGCAGCACCACAAAAGATCCATCTGGCACTGTCATCGTGACAGAGTCCAAAGCGGTCTCTTCGCCAAAGGACTTTGACACAACGTTTAAAGTTACATCAGCCATTTGACAAAACCTCCATATTTGAAACGCTTTTGAGCGCCTTGCCGTTTTCCGCGTTAAAGAGGGTGATAGTGCGTGCATCGAAATAAAGGCCCGTTTGATCACCAACATTGATGCGATCAGCTGATGACAAGCGTGCCTTTACCGCGCCATTGGCGGTCTCCAGCGTCACTATCTGGGTCGTACCAAGATACTCGGTGGCAATCACACGTCCTCGGAAAGGCGCGCCGTCATCAAGCCGCACATGCTCGGGCCGGATACCAAATGTAATCGCGCCGCTTATCCCTTCCCGGATCTCTGGCACAGTTATCGAAACGTCATTCATCCGAACCTCGGTTGAACCGGTTCCTGCCACACCATTAAAGTCGAGAAAGTTCATAGCAGGGGAGCCAATGAACTGCGCCACAAACTTGGTCGCAGGCCAGTCATAAATGTCTTGCGGTACGCCGAATTGCTCAACGACACCGTGATTCATAACCACAATCTTATCACCCATTTGCATTGCCTCTAACTGGTCATGGGTCACATAAACAGTGGTTGCACTCATGCGGTTATGCAGTGCTCGGAGTTCTTCGGACATGCGTTCACGGAATTCGGCATCCAGCGCGCCCAACGGTTCATCCATCAAGAAAGCTTTGGGGTCCCGGACAATCGCACGACCAAGGGCCACACGCTGACGGTCACCGCCTGACAGCCCGCCCACAGGTTTGTTCAGGATATCGGTGATGCCAAGAATTTCGGCTATCTCTCCGACTTTCTTTTTTACCTGTGCTTTTGGCATTCCCTGGCTCAGCAGGGGATAGCTGATGTTCTTACCGACATTCATGTGCGGATACAGAGCAAACATTTGGAACACAAAGGCAATATCGCGTTGGCTGGCGGGCTTTTGGCCCACCTCTTCACCATCGATGAAAATCTCGCCCGATGTGGGTAACTCCAACCCCGCCATCATACGCAGAGTTGTTGTCTTGCCACAGCCTGACGGGCCGAGCAGCATGAAAAATTCGCCGTCTTCGATCGTGAAGGTGGAAGACTGAACGGCCGTGAAAGCCCCGAAATCCTTGCGCACGTTTTCAATTCGAATCTGGGCCATGAGTTACTCCGGGAAGTGGCTGACGATAATGAACATCACTGTCCCGACTAGGGTGACAATAAAGGAGTAGGTGTAGAGTCCGATGGCAATTGGCTGCATCAGCATAATGACCCCCACAGCAATAAGGATTGAGGCCACCATTTCCCACGGGCCACGGCGAAGCCGTAGCAGGCCATCGATAAAACTGGTCATTTGCGTACCGCTCCGAAGGTAATGCCGCGCAGCAGATGTTTACGAAGAAGTACGGTGAACACCATTACTGGGACTAGAAAAATCGTGGCACCAGCGGCCACAGCAGGCCAGTCCTTACCGTTCACACCAATGATATTTGGGATAAATGGTGGTGCTGTTTGTGCTTCGCCCGAGGTCAGCAGGACCGCAAAGGCGTATTCATTCCAGGCAAAGATCAAACAGAAAATTGCGGTGGAGGCGATGCCCGTGGCTGCCTGTGGCAAAACCACCTTGTAGAAGGCTTGGAACCTCGTATAGCCGTCGATCAGCGCCGCCTCTTCATATTCTATTGGGATTTCGTCAATGAAACCTTTCAACAGCCAAACCGACAAAGACAGATTCACGGCCGTGTAAAGCAGGATCATGCCGAGGTGTGTGTCATTCAGGCCCAGATTGCGGAACATCAGGAAGATTGGGATAGCGACCGCGATTGGCGGCATCATCCTCGTGGACAGTATGAAGAACAGTAGATCATTCTTCAAAGGGATCCGAAATCGGCTGAAGGCGTAAGCGGCAGCGGTTCCAAGGATCATGCACAGCGCCGTTGATCCGAAGCCAATGATCACAGAGTTAAGAAACCGCTCGCCATAGCGTGACGGGCCCGAAATGACCGTGCCGCGTTCTCTCACGATTTGTTCATACCACGTCTGTGGCTGTCCTGCGGCCTCCAGCATGTCATCGGTTGCACGGGTGCGATCAGTAAACAGGTTCACATAGCCTTCAAGCGTCGGCTCAAATATGACAACAGGCGGATATGCGATCGAGTCGGGCGGTGATTTGAAACCCGTCGCGATGATCCAAAGCAGTGGGATAATTGAGCAGACCGCATAGGTAACAACCAGAATACCAGCGAACCACTTGGTCCCTTTGGTCGGTTCAGTGACAGAAAAGCTCATCTTTCTTTCACCTTGTTGAGCGCCTTGACGTATACTGACGCGAGGCCGAAGACGGTGACAAAGAGGATTACAGCATAAGCCGAGGAATAGCCGGTGCGCCATTTCTCGAAGGCTTCGCGTTTGAGGTCGATGGAGGTCAGCGTGGTCGTGTTACCCGGACCGCCGCCGGTGAGTTGAACGACCAGATCGAACATCTTGAAGTTTTCAATCCCTCTGAACAAAACTGCCAGCATCAAAAAAGGCAGAGCCATAGGAACGGTTATTGTCCAAAATTGTCGCCATTTGCTGGCGCGGTCGCATTCGGCAGCTTCATAAATGCTGTCGGGAATAGACCTGAGGCCTGCCAGACAGATCAGCATTACAAACGGAGTCCACATCCAAGTATCTGCGATGATAATTGCCCAAGGCGCGAGATGCACGTCACCAATCATCGAGAAACTTGCCGGATCAGCGCCCGTAAAAAAGGCTACCACGTAATTAAACAGGCCAATTTGAGGCTGGTAAAGGAACGTCCAGAAGTTTCCAACAACAGCAGGTGACAACATCATAGGAAAGACGATGATCGTCGTCCAAAGGTCATTGCCCTTGAATTTCTTGTTAATGAGATATGCCAGTGCAAAACCAATGAGGACTTGTAAGACAATCGTCCAAATCAAGAAATGTGCAGTTGCCTGCATTGTAATCCAGATATCCGAATCATTCAAAATTCGTTCATAATTTCGTAGACCAACCCATTCGACATCGTTATTCGGTCGGTTCACCCGATAGTCGGTAAAGCTCAGCCGGATCGTCCAGATCAGCGGGAAGATGTTCACGGCAAGAAGCAAAAAGATTGTCGGCGCAACAAAAATCCAAGCGATTGTACGATCCGATAAACCTTTAATCTTGCATGCTATGCGATCGGGTGTCGTTGCCGCCACATGGTCTAGTGGAGAAGTCGTCATTTGGTCTTCCTGTGATGCAAATTTGCGTGGGGTATTTTGCATCATGCAAATATTTAAGGATATTCCCCAGCCAAAGTTTTTGTTCGGCTGGGGAAGTCAGACCCCGTGCTTACAGCGTGGGGAGACCTGACAGGGAGGAGTGCTCAGAGCTTGCCTTCATCTTCGAAGACTTCTGTCCAGTCCTGAACCAAACCGTCAAGCGCCTCTTGAGCCGTACCTTCACCCGCCACCACGTAATTGTGGATACGCTCCTGCATCGGGATCAATAGGTCAGCATAAGCAGGCTCGGCCCAGAAGTCTTTGACGATCGCCATGCTATCAAGAAAAGTCTGCGCGTAAGGCTGGCTCGTGGCAAAGCTCGGGTCTTCCACCACTGCACTTAGTGCAGAATAACCACCCAGTTCCCACCAACGGGCCTGCACTTCAGGCTGAGCGAACCATTGGATATATTCCAGCGCCGCCTCTTGTTTCTCGGAATAAGCAACTACTGAGATGCCTTGTCCGCCAAGCTGAGCAAATTGACCTGCAGGGCCAGCAGGGTTGGGGAAATAGCCGGAGTTTCCGCCACCAACGTTCTCATCTGCTTCGACACCAGGCCAGATGAAGGCAAAGTTCATCTGCATGGCGACCTGACCAGAACGATAGGCGTCGATGTTTTCGCCCATATACCAGTTGGACGATCCCGGAGGGGTACCAGTATCATAAAGCTCTTTGTAAGCCTCAAGACCGGCTGCGGCCTCGGCTGAGTTTACAAAACCAGCCAAGTCATAAGGCTGATCGGGGTTTTCGTACTGGAAGCCGTAATTATAAAGCCAGTTGGTCACACCCATAGTGATGCCTTCCGACCCACGTTCGGTATAGATCGCGGCACCGTAGACAGTGGTGCCGTCAATGTCGCGGCCCTGGAAGAATTGCGCGATGTCCGTTAGCTGTTCAAGAGACGCTGGCACACCCAACTCATAGCCGTATGTGTCCATGAATTCAGCCTGCAGCTCGGGACGTTCAAACCAATCCTTGCGGTAGGTCCACCCTACAACGTCGCCAAAAGCCGGGAGCGCATAGTAGTTTGGCGTGTTCTTGGGCCATTCTGCATACCCGGTCACTGTCGCTGGGATAAAATCGCCCATGTCGATGCCGTTTGCATCAAAAAAGTCATTCAGTTTGATGTAGTGGCCGTTTTCAGCGCCGCCGCCTATCCACTGACTGTCGCCTATCATCAGATCGCAAAGTTTACCGCCAGAGTTTAATTCGTTCAACATGCGGTCAGCAAAGCTTGTCCATGGCACGAACTCAAAGCTCATGTTATGGCCAGATTGCTCTTCGAAATCCTTGGACAGCTCAATCAGCGCATTTGCAGGATCCCATGCGGCCCAGCAAAGTGTCAAATCTTCAGCCACCGCGGCTGTCGACAGGCCAGACGCCAAAACCGCGCCCGCCGCCACAGATGTTAGAAGCGTATTTTTCATAAGGATATGTCCTCCCTGGTGCGTCAAGTCCAGCCTCCTCGCCAGACTCATTGTATAATCTTATTATTTGAGACACGTGCCTCATTGCAAGATATTTCTGATGCACGTGCCTCAATTTATGATAAGACATATCTCATGACACCTCAGAAACAGAACAAAGGATGAAGGTTTTAGATGCTGCAAACGTCTGATAAACTTTCCGCATCTTCAGACAGTTATGATGATCGCCTTATGCTTCGGCCAACGACAAAAGACCTAGCTAAAGCAGCCGGTGTTAGCCGTGCAACCGTAGATCGTGTCCTGAATGGCCGCGATGGCGTTAAGAAAAATACCGTCGAAAAGGTGAATGCTGCTATAAAAGAACTAGGCTTCACACGAAACATTCAGGCCGCAAACCTGGCCAAGTCAAAGCGCTATCGATTCGTCTTCGCCCTACCCAGATCGGGTGATGAGTTCCTCCAAGAGATCATCCAGCACATCCGCGATGGCGAAGAAGCGTTTGCCCAGGAACAAATCTGGTGTGACGTCCATCAGATCGACGAGAATGATCCGCATAGCATCGCTTCGTTTCTTGGCTCACTGGACCCGGACATAGTGACAGGGGTCGCCATAATGGCCCCCGAGTATCCACAAGTACGGGATGCCATTTTTCGCCTGAAGGAACGCGGGGTTGCGGCCCTCCCCTTTATCGCAAACCAAACAACAATGGACACGGATTGGATTGGCATCGACAACAAGGCTGCAGGCGCAACAGCCGCAGTTCTTCTAGGTCGATTTTGTGCAAATAAATCCGGTTCCATTCTCGTAATTGCTGAAAGCATGCAATCCCGAGACAGCCTTGAACGCCGTTTAGGTTTTGACGCAGAGCTCTGTGCGTGCTTTCCAAACTTGACGGCACTTCCATCACTGGAGACTTATGGTGACAAAGAGCGTGCCGATAAGATCATAACCAACATTGTCAGGAACAACCCCAAAATTGTCGGCATCTATGTCATTTCGTCCGAGGCACGGGTGCCGCTTACGACACTGGAAGGGTTGCCGTTAGCACCTGAGGTCGTTCGAATTGCGCATGAACGCACGCCTTTCACTGTGGCTGCGTTACATGACGGGCGATTGGACTGTGTTATCGCTCAGAATACCGGGCACCTCGTACGAAGTGCTACTAGAAAACTCAAAGCAATTTCCGACAAAAGCATTACACACACCCAGCAAGATCGCATTCGCGTCGAAATCCTAATGCGTACCAACTTATAGAAATGAGGCGGCAGAAATGCCCTCGTTCGGTTTTGGCAATTCAAACAGAAAGTCCGCTGTACGAGAAGCCCAAATCATCATTGAAAAATGGGGGCAGCACTGCAACACAAAGAGACCACTCAGTGCAGTGGGCCATCGCCCGCCAGGTCCCCAAACCATCCTACAAATGGATCAGAGGCCAGATATGCACTAACTTTAAACTTGGACCGATCAAATGAGGCCGCTCAAAACGTCAGTGATTTTCACCAATCAAGCAAGTAAAAAAGTGGTTGCGGGGGCAGGATTAAGCCTTTGTCGAACTCAAATTAACCAACGAGAAGTTTGACGCATTCAAACGCGCGATTTTTCAAATGCTGCCCATGCTTCTTCAAAGGCATTAAAGTCAAAATTTTCACCGCGTGCGGGGCCTAATATTAATTGTTGCGTCTTTATGCGCGGTTACGAGAGATATTCTGGCGGCTGGTGTGCGGGGTTTGGGACGGGCGCCACCCTTGCGTCTATTAAACTTGTATCCCACTGCTGACCAACAGGATTGCCCACCTGAATAGCCCTCCAACCCAAGGTCGCGAACTTTTTCCACGATATAAGTGTCGTGTAAAGGGGAGCAGTCCCCGCCCTGGAGTTTCGAAGCTATAGACCAAATCTATTCAAATTTTAACTTTTGACGCCCACCAAAACGGCTCTGGATTTACTGTTTTCGAAATATGTATTTTCTCAAGATTTTCCAAAACCGAGTTGATGGCGACCTGGTCATTATCAATATATGGTCGCGTCATCGCCACAACCTGTTTTGACGGATTCCTAAATTGCGCTGTCCAAGCTGCCATTTTGAAAATAATTGGCACAAAAGCTATGCCGGCCTCGGTCAAACTATAGAGCTTTTTTTGGGCGTGGGATGCATCACCAGAAACCTCAAGCATTCCTAATTGACACATTCTCTGCAAACGAGAAGACAGGGCGCCTGATGATATTTTTTCATTATTATTTTTCAATAAATCATTAAATGTCCGACGGTCAAAAAGAGCGATGTCTCTTATAATTACCGGGATCCATTTATCGCCAAACAAGTACGATCCCAAAGCGATGGGACACAGATCTTCCTCTTCACTTAAATCCAGCATTGCAACGTACCCCTGTAAAAACCGCTTCAACCTTTAGACTAGATTGCCGGGTGAGTGGGTGCAAGCCTGATCGGGCATCATCGGGAAAAGATACCCTGCTGGTGCAAGCTCAACCGCTGAAGTGAAGGTTTCACCAGTGGATAATATCTACGAATAGTCAAGCTAAGATAGGAGAAAACATGAGCGTGAAACTGAAGCAACGAACTTTCAATTTCGCTCTGTCAGTACCGTTAGATGCGGCAGATGAAGTTGAAACCGCAATATCAGATCATGCCACTTGGATGCGAGAAACACATAGCTACGACGACAGCAAAATACAGCTCGTTCACTATTACGTGTCAAAAGCACATGAGCTTGTAAACATCGCTGACCCCAGTCAGGGCACGACCAATCAGGTTCTCTATTCTATCAACGAAGTCTACGTAATGGACGAAGGCTTAGACCAGCACCTTGTCGCAGGACAAAGCTGGAAAAACTTCCAATCGTTTGTCGGCACAATCACTGAATTTGGGAGTGTTCTGATTGCCAATGGTGAGGTCATTGAGACGCTCTGACCTTGGCATATCAACAGAAAGTCGACTTAAACCTTCAATTATGGAAATTCAAAATATGCGTAATTTATCAAAATGGACGGCACTTTTTTTGGCATGCAGCACCAGCCCTTTATTAGCAGACGGACATGCAGGTCTGTGGAACATGGTTGGCCTTGCAAATACGCCATCAACGATGGCAATGATCGAAGGCACCACCGGTTCAATCATGATGGCATCTTCTACCGACCTGTGGGATTGGTCTGCCGCACCTGAGGGATTCCCATCACTTGTCACTGCGGAGTGCACTCAATCTGTTGCACTCACAACCAATGGACAGCCAGTTGGTGGTGTGGGCGTTTGCAGCATGATGGATCCCGACGGAGATTTAGCCATATACTTTGGCGAGATCACCCCGAATATGGAATACATTGGGTCACTGACTGCTGGCAGCGGGAAGTATGAACCTTATGTTGGCCAAAAATTCATTGGGACAGTCACCGGTATGCTGAGCACAGGACAGCAAATGTACCACGTAGTCCCGGCCGACTAAAATCTTACCTCAATAAATTAACGCCCTGCCCCCACAGAGGTCACGGTGCATAACTCCCAGAGAAAGGAAGCCCATTATGATAGTAAAACTTACGCAGGATTTGGCTCGTGGCTTTAAACCATGGAAAGACATGTTTCATGAGAATGAGGCCGCACTAAATGCCCTTGGAGGAAAGCTCGTTTTCGCAGGCACCGAAAAAGATAACGACAATAAGTTAACCGTTATAATCGATTTTGACTCCCCCGAAGCCTTGAAGGCTTTTGGCGGCCACGAGGAACTTAAAGCCAAAAGAGCCGCCGCAGGCGCTATCTTGGAAACAACTGTGGTGACACCCATGAGTGGAGAGTCTTTCACTAAGTGACGCAGAGATAATTGAAGCAAATATGACAGTGCTGATTGTCCTGAGTTTATCCCAAATATCTCGCCTAACTACAAAATAAGGACCAAAAATATGCCCATCGAAGTGAAAAGTTTTGCGTCACAGGCAGACGAAGCCAAGGACATGCCCAATGCGCGTATGGAGGCCGTGAACGTACTCGGTCAGCGAGTGATGAAGTTGACGCTTGCACCAGAGTGGAAATGGTCAAAGGACATTAAGCCACTTGTTGGTACGCCTAGCTGCAAAGCCACACATACTGGTGTGATAGTTGAAGGTACTATTCATTGTATTTGCGAGGACGGCTCCGAAGCCACCTACACTGCGGGTGACGCATATGCCATTTCACCCAATCATGATGCTTGGTGTGTCGGTGGAAAGCGTGCAGTTGTATACGAATTCGCAGGAATGTGGGGGGAATAGAAATGTCTCTATACCAAAAACTAAAAAAAGTCATCGAGGCCCGAGATTTCGAGGGTTATATTGAGCTCATTCATGAAGACGCGGAAATTGTATTTCACAAATCGGGTAGAAAACTCACCAAAAGTGAGTGGGGGCCGATGTTTTCTACGATGATGGAAAACCCAAAGTTCGTAACCAATTCGTCGCGATGTGTTTACGAAAATAGTGAAATTATGGTCTCACATAATTTCAATTCGTATCCCGACGACACAAAAGAAGCGGTTATGCTGGTTTGCATGCTTAAAGACGGAAAAATTATTCGCATGGAAACAGGGGCGACCCCTCTTTAATAAATGCATGATGCAACCAATGATTAAAAGAAGGCGAGGCCCAGCCAAGGCAGCCTCGCCTTTTGAGTATTGGCGTTTTAGCACTTATGAAGCGGCCCAATTTTATCAGCCACAAGAAAAAAATTAGGCGCCAACTCACCGAAGGCTCCCATTACGCTATGCTTTCTGCGCTATATTGAACTTTGTTCGTGACTTGACTTACTGCTCAAGAAAAACACCTCCCCTCCTATGAAAAATAAAAATATTAACCCTGTACTGGTCAGCGAAATTATCGAAATGGCGCTGAGTGATCATGTGACCTTCGATCAGATCCGCGGCTTACATGGACTTGAACCAGATGAGGTAAAGGCACTGATGCGTAAACATTTGAAGCGTGGCAGTTACCTTGCTTGGCGGAGACGCGTACGTACATTTTCTGATCGTCGCGAGATCTATAAATGAACTCAGATCCTAATTCATGGGCGCATGATCTGTCTCAGTTATACGCTGAAACTTGGAGGCGCCTGATACGCGGTGTCGACGACCGCCATGCCCCAGCGCGGCACCCAACCTTGGCAACAGTAAATAGCGAGGGAAAGCCACAAGCGCGGACGGTCGTGTTACGAGCAGCTGATCAACGTTCGGCCACTCTGGATATACATACCGATTCACAATCCAAAAAGGTCACAGACTTGACCATCACACCTTATGCGGCACTCCACATATGGGATCCATCAGCCCATTTGCAGATGCGGCTCGAGGCAGAAGTAAACGTCCTGACGGGCGATGAGGCAGAACAGATATGGGAGAAGGTCCCTGAAGTATCACGCTTATCATACGGAATAAGCCCACCACCCGGCGAACCTATTCCAACAGCACTGGATTATTTGAAAAATGCCGACCCAGCATCTTTTGCCGTGTTGCGGTTAGAACTATCATGCATTGATGCGTTGCATCTTGGTCAAAACCATCGTCGAGCGCGCTTTAGCCGTGGCGATAACTGGTCAGGGACTTGGGTCGCACCCTGAGCTTTGACTATTTGAAGAGATAGTTCAGGATGTCCCGATTACTCACTGGACGCAGTTCGCAAAACGGCCTCACACCGCACTCTGAATGAGTGCCAATATCAATTGATACAGTTATTACAAAAAAGCCGAAGACTAATCATCGCCGGGGCTAAAACCACGAGAGTGATTATGTGGGTAAGATCAAACGTCAACCACACACAATTCCAAGACGTTTACTGAGAGCCACATTTTTGACAAAACTTAAATTTCTAATTTTTCCAACTCATCTGCTAACCACCACATAGGGTCAGGATCAACACTCTTGTGAATATGAATTTTGCGCAATTTCTGGATCAATTTCTCCTGTAAATCTTTTCGACCGCTGTGAAATGGGTGGGTTAGCTCTACAACCTCAGGCGCAGGATCACGAAATTCGGATGTCCAGCTGGCTAGGTGGAATAGAATGGGTACGAAAGCGATCCCTGCTTCAGACAGAAAGTAAAGTTTCTTCTGCGCATGCTCCTTTGATTTTTTCACATGTAGCAACTCCAACTGCACCATGTATTGAAGTCGAGCTGCAAGAGATGCAGACGAAATTCCTTCGCGATTTTTTTTTAATATTTCGTTGAAGCCACGTCGATCAAACAGAGCAATATCCCTGAGTATGATGGGAACCCATTTATCAACGAGTAGGTGACCGGCGAGCCCTATCGGACACATTTCTTTTTCAACGATATTCATGTCCAACATTACAAGCCCCCAAACTACTTTAACCTAAAGACTAGATTGCTGGGCGGTCTGTGGTCAACTTCAAATTGTGCCGTGCCGATATAACGCATTTCAAGACCTGGAGGATCCATCATGTCGATACCCAAATTTATTGCCATCACAGCTGCTAGTTGCCCCACTGTTAGCAGGCAGGGCGCGATAGAAGAAATGGCGCACTTCGCTCAAGAGTGCCGAGAAAATGGCGCAGTGCGTGTCACATACGGCAGCGTAATTTCAGGCCGTCATCCCGGAGCGTTAGTGTTCGTCCAGTTCTTTGATGACCTCACTGGGTTTGAAGGGGTTATGAACATGATCCCAAAATCATCTGCATACTCACGAATGATTAACAACCACGCGGTGGCTCCGTTTTCACGAAACTTGTTCCGGGGCAAGCCGATTGAGTTTGAACCAAAGCTAGAGCCGATGCCCAAGTACTTGATGCTGACCCGCGCTCGTCTCGGAGCTTTGGACGAGGCTGGTATGCTTGGATTGCTAAATAAGACAGCATCAGTTTTCAAAGCATCAGGGGCTCAAACTATGCGCATGGGCCAGGTCCTCACTGGATCTGATCTCGGGACATATATGCTTGGCGTAACATATCCTGACATGTCTGCCATTGAGCGAACCTATGATGCACTAGCGGGCAACACGGATTATGCGCAGTTAATCAGCGGCGTCGACGTCGACATGCGTTCAATCACGAAGATAGCTGGCATTCTTTAGGCGCCGATCAAACAGACCAACAAAGGGTGGCGAGGAAGCAATGGAAAAAATGCTTCCTTGAACACATTTCCCTTATCAAAATCAACGCATAAAGGAGCGCGCAATGCTATTTGTTGTAAAACTAACGCACGACTACTCCACGTGTCAGGCCCATCACCCCGAAAAATTTCCACTGTTTCGAGATACGCTAGCAAACGTGAAAGATCATGGGATCAAAGTCCACGGTCACTATTCAAATCGTCTGGAACATACCAACTACATGATCCTTGAGGCCGAGACTTTCGAACAGCTTGATGCGGCATTTGATCCAATTCTTGAGATGGGCCATTTCGAGATTACACCGGTTATCCAAAGATAAGGAAGCAGAACGCGTTAACACCGTCGAATTAACCTTCAGCTGAAGATAGCGATCAAAGTTTTAACCGTTGACCGCAAAAAGGCTCTGCCATGAGATTTTATTAAAACCGCAAGTCACCAACTGGCGACAGCGTTTTGAAATAGCAAAGTTGATCTGGGCCACACCTCTAAGGGATGGAAAGTCGTACTGCACGGTCAGTTGGTGACTTTGTTCAATGTCGCCCTATCAGACAAAAAACAGGCTCACCCTGTTACGGAGGAGCCTTGTTTATTGGTTCGGCCAAAGTGGTTGCGGGGGCAGGATTAAGCCTGTGCCGAGACATGGTTTTTTCATAAAAATTTTTATATTCCGTGTTGTTTTTAAAGATCCAACCCTCCCACTTTGATCCCGAAATTCTTATACATTTTGAATGGTGAAACTATGCTGACTTCCGTTTAACAAAGATCTTATAGTGGTCGTAAAGGTAGGGAGCTTTTGCGAATGCACGACATGACCTTACGACAAATTGAAGTGATACGTGCTGTTATGCTAACGGGCACGATTTCAGGAGCAGCAGGGCTCTTAAATGTTTCCGCCCCAGGGATTAGTCGGCTTGTAAAGCATACTGAAGAAACGCTTGGAATACGATTATTTGAGCGAAAAGCTGGCGTGTTCATACCATCAGTTGAAGCAAGTCGCGTATTTGATCAGGTGCGAGAAGTATACCGGCAAGTTGAAAGCTTAAATGCTGCAGTCAGCTCACTTAAGTGTGGCGAAGATGTAAGGCTATCGTTCGCTACTGCACCTTCAATCGCACAATTTATCGCTGCACGAGTTTTGCAGAACGTTAGGGGCGTGTATGGCGACTTATTTGTAGACATGAATGTTCTAAAAATTGAGGAGACAGTTGATTACCTTCTTCTTGAAAGAGGTGAATTTGTCATTATGAGCTCCCCTGTAGAAAATGCAGCAATTGATAATGAAGAGATCGCAGAGGGGCGGTTAGTCGCCATTATGCCCGAAGGCCACAGGCTGTCCAAGAATAAGAATATTTCAGCCTTGGATCTTGCTAAGGAGCCTGTGATCGGCGTCGATCCCAATGATCCTTATGGAGCGCTATTGGCTAAACCTTTTCTACAGGCTGGTATTGAGATTAATCATGCAATGCGTGGACGCTTTGCTCAAACCGTTGTTAGCCTGGTTAGACACGGTTTGGGGGTGGCGGTTATTGATGAGTTTTCGGTAGCTGAAGTGTATATGCCCGGATTGGTGCGACGGCCACTGGTGCACGATATCCCTATCAAATCATATGTCGCTCGCAAAAAAGGCCGGGTGCTCTCGCGTTTCGCAGAAGACACAATAGGTCATTTTCAACGACAGTTGGAACGTGCAGTAAAAGACGGGCCTTGGTACCGCTCATAAAAGTAACATCATGTTAATGATATAATCATATAAATATTTGACGTTAAGTGATGGGATATAAACAATGAACACAAAGCTGGAGGTGCCAAGTGCGGCTCACAGCTCACTGGGGAAGTGTTCATGGTCAACAAAAGCAATCTTCATCTTGGCCTTATTGGTGACAATATCGCTCATTACACCCCTATAAATACTGAGTTCCTTCAAAATGCAGAAACGAAGGGATTGGACGTTATTTCTGGATATGAATTGTTCTTCTATCAAGGAGTACATGCGTGGGCACACTTTGTTAATCTTCCCCCTGCTGAAAATCGCGTTCGATCAGACCTCATATCCAATGGAGACGTGGCATGAAGACTTCTATCGCGACAGTTTCTATATCTGGAAACCTAAGAGAAAAGCTTGAAGCTATCGCCTCAGCAGGCTTCAAGGGCATAGAGATTTTCGAACAAGATTTTATTGCAGATAGTGGGACGCCCCGCGACATTGGGGACATGATCCGTGATCATGGTCTTGAAATAACGCTCTTTCAGCCATTTAGAGATTTTGAGGGACTGACTGGAGTAGCACGCCAAAAAGCGTTTGATAGAGCGCGGTACAAATTCGACACGATGCAAGAATTAGGCACGGATTTGATTTTGTTCTGCTCCTCAACCCGCCCAGATGGGCTAGGTGGAATTGACCGCGCCGCCGCAGATTTCCAAGATCTTGGGGAAATAGCTGCAACGTACAACATTCGCGTGGGTTATGAAGCCTTGGCATGGGGTAGGCACGTTTACGATCATCGTGATGCTTGGGAGATTGTGAGACGCGCAGACCATCCTAATATCGGCGTGATCCTTGACAGCTTTCATTCCTTGGCAAGAAAAATCGACCCTAATACGATCCGCAGTATTCCCGGCGATAAAATATTTTTTGTTCAATTAGCAGATGCGCCTTCAATTGAAATGGACCTTTTTTATTGGTCTCGGCATTTTAGAAACATGCCAGGCGAAGGAGACCTTGCTGTAACTGACTTCATGCGAGCCGTCATGGCAACTGGGTATACCGGACCCATAAGTCTGGAAATATTTAATGACCAATTCCGCGGAGGGCTACCGAAAGGATTAGCAAGAGATGGCTACCGTTCTTTAGTGGCACTCATGGATGATGTTCGCAAAAGCGAACCCGACATCACTGTTCCAATGCCCAATTTACCGCCGAGGATAGAGGTACAAGGGGTCGCATTCATTGAATTCGGAACTGATGAAAATGAAGCTGAGGCGCTAGGCCACCAATTAAAGTCAATGGGCTTTTTACATGTAGGAAACCACGTTTCAAAAAAACTTAAGCTCTGGCAGCAAGGTGAAATCCGCATTCTGTTAAATACTGAAAAAACCGGCTTTAGCCATTCATCTTTCGTAGCAAATGGTACGAGCATTTGCGACATTGGCGTATTGGTGAACAACGCATCCGACACTGTAAAACGAGCTCAAGCGCTGGCGGCGAAACCTTTCACACAACAGGTCGCTTCGGGTGAGCTGGACATCCCTGCAATTCATAATGTTGCGGGCAGCGTCATGCATTTTATTGATAAAGATAGCGGATTATCAAATGTGTGGGATGTAGAATTTGTCCCAGTTGAGAACAACATCGAAAATCAGGTCGGGCTGACCCAAATTGATCACTTGGCAGAAACTATGAGCTATGATGAAATGCTCAGCTGGTCATTGTTCTACACTTCAATTTTTGACATGGATCGCACGCCCATGGTGGATGTTATCGATCCTGACGGACTTGTCAGGAGCCAAGCAATTAAAGCAAAAAATGGCTCAATTAGAATAACTCTTAATGGTGCAGAGACTCATAGAACTGTCGCGGGCAGATTTTTGGCAGAGCGCTTTACAGGTGCTGTGCAACATGTGGCCTTCAGAACAGAAGACATTTTTAAAACTGCAGTAGGCATGCAAGAGCGTGGCTTTGAACCGCTAGAAATGACCGAGAATTACTATCACGATCTACAGGCTCGTTTTTCAATTAACGATGAAAATTTAACGCGAATGAAAGCGCTCAATATTCTTTACGACGAGGATCAAGATGGCGCATTCTACCAGCTTTATGGCAAGCCTTTTGCGGGTGCTTTATTCTTTGAAATTGTTCAACGTATCGATCAATACGACGGCTATGGCGCAGCAAATGCACCCTTTAGAATTGTTGCGCAAAAACGGCTCATGCGGCCAAAGGGAATGCCAAGCAAATGACTGCTAAAATAGGTTACTTCCACAATTTATCTTAGAGCTCTCGGGAACCACTCCAAATATTAATGTCTGAGACGCCATGTGTCGTACGCTTTGTTCCAACCGAGAAGATTGATCACTTTTTTAGCACACAGCTAATTGTGAGCACTTGTTGACTATTGCTTAGATGCCGCAAATTGCAGGCATTCAGCAAAGACACTGCGCTCAACATTGATTGGCGCTCCTCTTGCTACGCTGAAGCCAACAGGGCCGGAAAGCAAAGGTGAAGACAGTGCAACAGCAACCAGCGTTCCTTCTTTCAATTCGTCGGCAACCACTCCATGTGAGATGAACCACAGCGCATCCGAAAGACGCACAAGCTTACGCCCCACTGGAAGTGCAACCGTCTCATAGGCTGCACGTATCTCCGGCAAACCAATACTGGAGAGGTAGCGCTCGACCGTTTGAGAAATAACCGCACCCTGCGGAGGTAAAATTAACGTATAGCCCTCGACCTTCTGCTCCGGTACTGGCTCAAGTAATATGGGATGGCCAGGACGGCAGACGAGGACCACATCCTCTATGTAAAGTTGCTGGAAGGTAACACCCGTTCGAGTGTCTCGCTCTGGCATTCTTCCAACCACCAGATCAACTTGCCCGTCTCGCAACTGATTGAAAAGAAGCCAGTTTGGCCCAGATTGAATTTGCAAGCGGACATGCGGCATTTCCTTTCGGAATGCCAGAGCTGCTCGAGGAAGCAGATCCGTCGCAGCCGTCGGTAAAACCCCAATTGATAAACGTGTCGTTAGTTCGCCATCAGCTGTAAGGCGTTCTGCTCCTCGTATTAGCTCAGTGAGCGACGAGCTTGCGTGCCCCTGAAATACACGTCCGGCCTCATTTAGTCTAAGCCGCCGGCCGACGCGATCGAATAGTCGCACACCGAGCATCTGCTCCAACTCTTTCAGACTGCGTGACACCGCTGGCTGAGTGATCCCTAACCTGTCCGCTGCAAGCGACACGCTTTCCGCACGCGCAATTTCTAGGAAGGTTCGAACGTGCCGAAGATTTAGATGCTGATCCCAATTCATAACATATTTGGTATATAATGTGCCGATAAAATCAATATAAAAAGCGAAATAATGATATATAATGGGACAAGCTTAGCCTAATTATGGAGAATAATGTTGTCCGAGCGTCACCAAAAAGGCATGCAGGTACGTCGCTCAGTTCTGGGCGACGCTCATGTCGACCGTGCCGAAGCGGCAAAAACAGCCTTTGACGAACCATTTCAAACGTTAATCACCGAAAGTGCATGGGGCACAGTCTGGGCTGATAACACAATCAGCTACCGTGAGCGCTCGTTGCTAACGCTTGCCCTTCTGGCTGCAACCGGCAACTTCGAGGAAATACCAATGCATATCCGCGCTACGGCGCGCACTGGCGCTTCCAAAGAAGATATAATGCAAGCATTTCTGCATGTGGCGATCTATGCAGGAGTGCCGAAGGCAAACCATGCCATCAAACTCGCAAAACAGACCTTCAGCGAAATGGAAGAGCATCCATGACCCACCAAATGCCACTGCGACAAAGATCATCCGCATTAAAGGGGAAGTGATATGACAGGACTAATTTCTGCTCGTGATTTGGACTGGCACCCCCCACCACTAGCACCCGACTATCGTAGCTCAATCTTGCGTTCGCCAGCCCATGCGCGTCTCCACTATCATCCGACTGAAACTGAGATGACTGGACCGACATTTGGCCATAACATGCTGGGAGCGTTGGATGACAATTTGATCCTGAACTACGCAAATCCTGGCGAAGCTGCCATCGGCCCGCGCATCATCGTGCATGGCAAGCTGATAGACGAAGATCGCCGCCCGTTACCTGGAAAATTGATCGAAGTCTGGCAAGCTAACGCAGGCGGTCGCTATCGGCACAAAAAAGATGGCTACACTGCGCCGCTTGATCCAAACTTTGGGGGCTGTGGGCGTTGCATCTCTGGGGAGGATGGGAGCTATAGCTTCCAAACCATTCAGCCAGGCCCCTACCCCTGGCCCAATGGTGGCAATGACTGGCGTCCGGCGCACATCCATTTTTCGGTTTTCGGCGATGGATTTGCACAGCGCTTGATCACCCAAATGTATTTCGAAGGCGACCCTCACATCGCGCTCTGTCCAATTGTTCAGTCGATACCTTCAACCCAAGCCATCAACACACTGGTTGCACGATTGGATATGTCGAACACGATCCCGATGGACATTCGAGCTTACCGTTTTGACATAGTGCTTCGTGGCCGCAATCAGACACTCTTTGAAAACAAGATGGAGGGATCGTGATGGCAAACTTCAAAGAATCTCCGTCGCAGACCGCTGGACCTTACGTGCATATAGGCTGCGTGCCCACTTTTGCTGGACTTGAAGGCATGTATGGCGGCAAAGACCTCGGCAACACGATGATTACCGGCAACCCCGCCGGCGAGCGGATCACCCTATGTCTGCGTGTCATTGACGCTGCTGGAGAACCAATGACTGATGCGATGATCGAAGCCTGGCAGCCCGGTCCAGAAGGCTCATTCGGCCCGACCGAAGGCTTTAACCATTGGGGGCGCCAGCCGACCCATGCTGAAACCGGTGAGGCAATCTTCAAAACGCTTATGCCAGGCGCACCTACCGGCCAAACACCACATATTCTTCTCTGGATTGCTGCTCGCGGAATAAATATGGCGCTGATTACGCGAGTTTACTTTCCTGAAAACGACAACGCGGCTGATCCAGTCTTTGCTATTGCCGGGGAGCGTGCTGCAACACTTGTAGCCGAAAAAACCGACAACGGTTATGTTCATTCAATCCACCTACAGGGTGATCATGAAACGGTGTTTTTCGATGTCTAAACCTTGCATTATCTGTGTCGCAATCACCGGGTCTCTACCGACTAAAGCAAACAACCCCGCTGTGCCGATTACAGTGGCAGAGCAAATTGAAAGTACGCATGAAGCCTTCGAGGCAGGTGCAGCGATTATGCATGCCCATGTACGTAATGATGACCAAACCCCTTCTTCAGACCCCGAGAAATTTGCGGCTCTAAAAGAAGGGGTTGAGAAACACTGCCCCGGTATGATCATCCAGCTGTCTACTGGTGGAAGATCTGGCGCCGGCAAAACACGCGGTGGAATGCTCCCACTGTCACCTGACATGGCCTCACTGTCGGTAGGATCAAACAACTTTCCCACTCGAGTGTACGAGAACCCTCCCGATCTAGTCGATTGGCTGGCGTCGGAAATGCGAACTTACGGCATCAAGCCTGAGGTTGAAGCCTTTGACCTTAGCCACATCCATCAAGCGGCTATGATGCACGCTGAGGGCCAGATCATAGACACACCCTATGTGCAATTCGTAATGGGCGTTAAGAATGCTATGCCGGTGGACCGCGATGTCTTTGATTACTACGTGAAGACAGTAAAGCGGTTGTTTGGTGACGACGCTCCATGGTGTGCTGCGGGAATTGGTGCACATCAGCTTACCCTGAACGAATGGGCCGTCTCATCAGGTGGTCATGCGCGAACAGGCTTGGAGGACAACGTCCGCCTCGATCGCGAAAAGCTTGCCCCGTCAAATGCAGCATTGGTGAAACGCGTTGTTGATCTGTGCCAGACCTACGAACGTCCAGTCGCCACTTGGCAGCAAGCTCGGGCAATTCTTGGGCTAAAAAAGGAGGTCGCGCAAGCCAATGGCTAAGTTCACTAACATAAACGGACGCGTGTTACACTTTCGTTTTAGATCCGGCAATGGCGGCATACCCGTCGTTTTCGCAAATTCACTTGGGACCGACTTCCGCATTTGGGATGATGTTATTGCGCGCCTTCCGGAAGGCACATCAACCTTGCAATATGACAAATCCGGCCACGGCCTGAGTGAAAAGGGTGCAGTCACAATTTTTGACCATGCTGCGGACCTTTCCACTTTGATGGATTCCTTGGGTCTGACACGAGCATTGGTCTGTGGTGTGTCAGTGGGTGGAATGATTGCGATGGCACTGTCCGCCGCCCGCCCTGACTTGACTGCAGGACTCCTGCTTAGCAACACAGGATACAAAATTGGTACATCAGAAATGTGGGCCGACAGGATCAGTGCGGTTAACGAACTAGGACTTGATGCAATGGCTGATGGTGTGCTTGATCGGTGGTTCTCCAGTAAGTTCCGGCAAAAGGAAACGGTTCAGATTGCTGGTTATAGGATGATGCTGTCGCGCACGCCTGTGCAGGGCTATGCATGTGTCTGCGCTGCAATTCGGGATGCAGATCTAGCGCCCGAAGCTGCGTCTATCAGTTGTAGGACGGTTTGCCTTGCAGGATCCGAAGATAAGGCAACAACGCCAGAGGTTGTCGCAGCCTTAGCCGACAAGATTACAGGAGCAATTTACCATGTAATCGATGGTGTTGGGCACATCCCGGCGATCGAAGCACCTGACACCGTCGCGCGGCTTATAAGTGAGCAGATGGCTCTCTTGGAATGACATCAATCTTTGACCATCCCTGGCTTGGCGGCCTCTTTTCTGACCCAGATCTTCAAGCGCTCTGGTCGGCCGAAGTTCAGATCATGCATTACCGTAAGTTCGAAATAGCTTTGGCGCATGCGCTCGAAGCACATGGGTTGGTAGCAGCCGGTTTAGGCCAAAAAGCCGCCATTCGCATCGAGCAAGCACCGCTCGATATCCCACAATTGGCCCGAGCGACCGCTATTGACGGGCTACCAATCCCCAACTTCGTAAAACAAATGCATGCGGCTGCCCCAGACTGTGCAGAGGCGATCCACGCAGGAGCCACATCGCAGGACGTGCTGGACACAGCCCTATCTATTACCCTTGCTGCGACAACTAACCTTTTGACGGACCGCATAAGCAAGTTGCTTAACCAGCTCGACAGACTTGTAGAAGATTATGGCTGCAATCGACTGGTAGCTCGGACACGAATGCAGGCGGCATTGCCCGTAACAGCAGCTGAACGAATTGCTACTTGGCGTTCTCCCCTTCAGTCGGCGCTAGCCAATCTCAATCATACAAGTTTGCAGATTGCCCGCCTGCAACTTGGTGGCGCGGTGGGCACTCGCGATGCCTTTGAGGGCAAAGGGGACGCCATTGCTAAAGAAGTGGCCAAAGCGCTCAAGCTCACTGAAAATGGAGTTTGGCACAGTGACCGTAGCCAAATTGCCGGTTTTGCATCTCTTCTTTCGCAGATTACTGGTGCACTGGGCAAGATGGGACAGGACATCGCGCTTATGGCGCAGCAAGGCGTGGACGCGATCGCATTGTCTGGCGGTGGTGGATCATCCGCGATGCCACACAAATCAAATCCAGTGCTCGCCGAATTGCTTATCACCCTTGCACGTTTCAACGCTACACAGCTTTCCGCCATGCATCATAGCCTCGTCCATGAACAGGAACGATCCGGCGCTGCATGGATGCTAGAATGGATGGTGTTACCGCAGATGGCGATGGCAACTGGAAGCGCGACTTTGGCAGCCAAAGACTTATGTAAAAAGATCAGACAAATAGGCGACGACGGTTAGAGACCACATTTCAGAAGCCTGAAACTAAGAGGGCAAAATATGGAAACTTTATCGCTGAAAACTCAAGTTGCGATCATTGGCGGCGGGCCATCGGGTCTTTTGTTGTCGCAGTTGCTGAACCGCTCAGGTGTAGACACCATCATTCTTGAACGCACCAGCCGCGAACGGGTACTGGCTCGCATCCGCGCAGGTGTGCTGGAAAGCGGCACTGTGACAATAACGGCCGTCACCGCGGAAGCGTCGAAATGATTTAATATCTTGATATTTAATAATTTTTTATTGGTTGCGGGGGCGGGATTAAGCCTGTGCCGAACCACTATAATCTCAACATAAAGGAATGTTCTAAGGGCGGTATGGGCGCTGATCTGCTTTTCACGCTCCAAACGTAATTTTGAAAGAATTTTTTAAGTACCCAGGTCTTTTGACAAAGCTCTGCAATGTCACTTGACGCAGGAAGGGTTTGCTGTTGTGCATTTGTAAATATGTTTTCGGTGAATGCGATCATGAAAATAACCAAAGTAAAAAGCCATGTTCTACAATATGAACTGCCAGAAGACCTTGGATATTCCCAACAATTCTACTCAAAGCGAAGTGCGCACTTGGTTGAGGTGCAAACCGATGAAGGAGTAACCGGATGGGGCGAGTGCTTTGGTGCGGGGAACATTGCACTCGCGAATAAAGGCATTGTGGAATTAGTCATACGACCAATAATCTTGGGGTCGGATCCATTGGATCGTGATGTTATCTGGCACAAAGTTTACAATTTACTGAGAGATCATGGCCAAAAGGGTATGCCTCTACAGGCCCTTTCAGGCGTAGATATAGCCCTATGGGACATTGCAGGTAAGGTCGCTGGCTTACCCGTGCATAAGCTGATCGGCGGGGCGCATCGCAGTAGTATAAAAGCCTACGGTTATGGCATGATGCTAAAACGCGAAAGTGTTGCGGATCATAAATCGCGCTTCAAGGACGAGGCATCCCGTATACTTTCAATGGGCTTCCACGCCACTAAAATGAAAGTTGGGCTCGGAGCTAAGGCCGATGTAGAGCTTTGCGCCGCCGTTGCAGAAGGAGTGGGCACAACAGGCCAGTTTATGGTTGATGCCAACCACTGCTATACAACCTCTGATGCGTTTTATGTAGGTAGAGCGCTAGAGGAAATGGGTGCATACTGGTTCGAGGAACCTGTCGCTCCTGAGGACCTGGATGGCTATCGCGAATTACGTCAAGGCCTTTCGGTAAACATATCGGGCGGTGAGGCAGAATTTAACCGCTGGGGTTGGCGGACTATTTTAGAAAACCGTGGTCTTGATATTGCCCAACCTGAAGTCTGTGCTCTAGGCGGTATTTCTGAATATCTACGCGTTCTAGCCCTATGCCACGCCCATTTCACCCCCGTCATTAATCATGTGTGGGGATCAGCAATAGCTGTAGCAGCAAACTTACAGCTTCTTGCAGCTATGCCAGTCATGCCAGGTGGTATGCACCAATGGGAACCAATGCTGGAGTTAGATACAACACACAATCATTTCCGTGATGAGTTGTTGAAGGAACCGCTCAACGTTTTGGGGCAGGTGAAAAACAACCAGGGCTACGTAACTGTCCCGACTGCTCCAGGGATCGGTGTAGAACCTGATCCAGAAATCCTAAGGAAATACTCTGTTTAAAACACGAAGATGACAGATGTCGTATGCGGTGTGACCTACCGACCTGCCCTCTGATTTTCTTTCATTCGCGACAAGAGTCTAAAGTGGAAACTAGAAGACTTGAGTAAAACCTAAAAATTGAGTCATTCAGAGAAGGTGGTTGCAGCGGCGGGATTAAGCCTATGTCGAACCACAGTTAAGCACCAAACACCCGGAATAAAATGGTGTAAGCATAGTCTAAACATGATGGCAAGAAACGCGCGTATCTCCAATCAAACGCATCTAAGGGCGAACTGTTTTGCAAAAGCTTGTAGCGCCCATGGTCTCCGGAAAGCGGGCGCGGCCACCGCAGCAGAGAACGGTGCAACGGAACGCCAGCTCATGGCAATGTTCGGCTGGAGCACCCTAAAAGAAGCTTGCCGTTACACGCGGTCCGCTCGCCAACAAATATTGGCAACCGCCGGCATGCAGCACCTATCGCGCCATCAAAATGAGCCCAAAGGGTGAACAAAAAAGTCCCATTTTGCCCCAAAAACCAAAAAGTGGGACTAAATCCACATCAAATTACTGATTTCATTGGAATATTTTTTGAAGTGGTGCCCGGGGGCGGAATCGAACCACCGACACGAGGATTTTCAATCCACTGCTCTACCCCTGAGCTACCCGGGCACGGGAGATGGCGGAACACCATCACGGTGGGGGCGTTCTAGGGCCTTCGTGGGGGGCTGTCCATAGGGTTTGCGCAAAATTATCGCGTTTTTTCTATTGCAGCGGCCCTGCGTCGTCCTTGCCATCACCGTTGCAACCAAATGCTTTGGCGCGGGCTGCTTGATCAAGGGCTTCTTCGATATCTTCAGGGTCATTGGACGGCACGGCATATGATCCGTTCAACCATCGCGCCAGATCCACATCCGCGCAGCGGCGCGAGCAAAAAGGGCGATAGGCCGCGACTGTTTCTTTTTGACAAATCGGGCAACTCATGACGGCCATATCTCGTGCAAAGGCGCGCGGTCGCGCTTGCGCTGCAGTTCAAAATGGCCAAGCGGTGTCCATCCCGCAAGCACCGTGTCAGTCGCGTCAGAGCGCAAGGCACTGCGCAATTTATCCTCGAACAGGCGGCGGTCTTTTTTTGGCATCGGGGCCAAATCCATTGTAATCTGCCCCGACAACCCACGCAGACGCAATTGACGCGGCAAATCACGCACCAAAGCCAAATTGGCCTTAAGCCCTGCCGCAAGGGATAAATCCCCGCCCGTGTTCACATCAATCGCCAAGAGGGCAGCGGTGGGTTCAAACATGGCCCACGCGCCACCACCCAACTCCACCCGCGGGGAGAGGAGGGTATCAACTGCCTCCTCCACGCCGAGATCGGCAAAGGCGGTGGGGCTTTCTACCACTTCATCAGGCATCGGGCTTGTCCAATCGCGCCATGCAATCTCATGGGATGTGGGGGCTGCAACCAGCAATTCGGGGGCGCCATTCATATCGGCCACCACGGCCTCGGCCAAGGCGCGCATGGCGCTGACATCCTCAACTATATCTTCATCCGCCGCCTCAGCGCTGGCTGAGCGAATGATCACGCCAAAATCCTCAGGCGCGCCCTCCATCGCCTCATGGGCCAGTTCCAACAGGTGATCGCGGTCTTCTTCGTCACGGATCGAGCGGGCGATGTTAAATCCTGCCGCCGCGGGCGTGACAATGGCGTAGCGGCTTTTGAACAACAGCCTTGTCGTCACAGGCGCGGCCTTATTGCCTTCGGCATAGCCCATCACCTGAACAATCACGCTTGCCCCTTGCTCAAGGCCTTTGACCCCGCGCAAAAATCCCGATTGCCCATCGGGGAGGGTGACTATAACACCGCCCTGCCCGCCCATTGCACGGGCCACCTTGGCGCGGTAAATCTCGCCAATCTCGGGGCTTGGGTCATTTTCGGGGGGATCAATACGGATATCCTGCAAGCGGCCATCAACGATCAATGCCGCCGCCTTGCGCCCTGCAACCTCATCCAATGCAATGACGCAGCCCTTCATTCTTGTCTCCAAACGGGATAGCCCAAGGCCGCCAAGGCACTGGCTGTTTCGGCCAAAGGAAGGCCCATAATGGCGGGATAGCTGCCTGAAATCCACGGAATAAACGCACCAGCAGGGCCTTGAATGGCATAGCCGCCTGCCTTGCCGCGCCAATCGTCTGTCGCCAGATAAGCCGCGATTTCCGCATCGCTGAGGGATTTCATCTTCACACGGCTTTCAACTGCGCGCTCGATCACGCGCGCGCCTTTTCGGGCGGCCAAGGCCGTGATGACGCGATGACGGCAGCCCGACAAAAGGCGCAAAAACGCCTCAGCCTCCACGGCATCCGCAGGCTTGCCCAAAATCCGCCGCCCCATAAAGACGGTCGTATCTGCGCATAGAACGATATCCTCGGGCGCAGATGATACAGCGGCAACCTTTTCGCGCGCGATACGGGTGACATAGGCGCGCGGATGTTCCCCCTTTTGCGGGGTTTCGTCAATTTCAGGCGGGGCGATGTCGTCAGGTGAGATCCCCAACACCGCCAGTAACTCCCGCCTGCGCGGGCTTGCTGATCCCAAAATCAGGCGCAAAACAAATCACTTAAAGCGGTAATTGATACGGCCCTTGGTCAGGTCATAGGGGGTCATCTCAACCTGCACCTTGTCGCCTGCCAGAACGCGGATGCGGTTTTTGCGCATCTTGCCTGCCGTATGTGCAATGATCTCATGGCCGTTTTCGAGCTCGACCCTGAATGTCGCATTTGGCAAGAGTTCCTTCACGACACCGGGGAATTCGAGCATCTCTTCCTTGGCCATGGTCTCTCCTTAGCTTTCTCACTGCCCCAAATGGCAGCTTCGCCGCGGTAAATGCGCCCAAAGGAGCGGATTTTCAAGGTAAATCTTTCACCTGCGGCACAAGCGCTGTGCGCGTGGCGCTCTCGGGCCAATCGCGGCGGGTTAAAACAGTGCCGTTTTGGCGCAGATCTCGCAGCCGACCAAGGTCAATATCGGCCATCACCCATCCTGGCTTGTTCATTGCGCCTTCAGCAAACACGCCATTGTCACAAAAGCCCGCTTCGGCCGGGCCGTAGATCGCCGCTGCGCCATGGTTTTCATCCACTGCGGACGACCATGCCGCCTGTCCGACTGTGGGTGATTGTAAAACTGCGCATTGTCCCTCTAGCGCGCGGGCCATCGCCCCCACCCGAACACGCCAATAGCCTGCGCCGCTATCCGTGCAGGATGGCACCAGAAGCAAATCAACCCCCGCCTCAACCAAGGCGCGCGCCAAAAGCGGAAACTCCGCATCATAGCAGATCAAAACACCCACCCGCAGATCGCCAAAGTCAAAGACCTGCAAAGGCCCGCCCGATTGAACATGCCAAATCTCGCGTTCAAAGCGGGTCATAATCTGCTTGTCTTGATGCCCAATCCGCCCCTGCGCCCCATAAATGCAGGCGCGATTGACGGGCCGCAGCCCATAATCTTGGTCAAAAATTGGCGCAGAGGGAGCCAATAGGGCAAGGCCATGCTGCACCGCAAGCCGCGAAAAAAGGGCATCCGCCTCAGGCCAAATATCACTGACTGCGCGCAGGCTGCCTTCAAGATCGGCCGCAACGGATGGCCCTGCAAGATGGGCCAATTCCATCGCGCCGTATTCAGGAAAAATCGCAATCTCTGCGCCGCCATCCGCGGCCTCAGCGACCCATGCGGTGATCTTCGCATCAAAATCAGCGAAACGGGTCAAGGGATCAAGCGGATAGGCAGCGGCGGCACATTTCATAGCTGTTTGATCCAAAATTGCAGGCGCTTTTGGGTTTTTTCGGAATCTCCGATATCGAGCCATGAAAATTCTGCAAAGACGCCATCCAATTTCTGATAGCCCCGCTTTTTCCAGAATTCATTAAGCGGGAGATAGTCCTTTGGGGCCATCGGATGATCCAGAGGGCGCACCACTGCGCAAAAGGCGCTGTAGGCTTTCCCCTGTGCGCGGGCCTCTGCCTCGCGCGTATCGAAAAACATATGCCCTGCCCCCTGCCCGCGATGGTCTTGCATCAGAACAGACTCTGCGCAGTAGAACACATCTTCGGCGGCGATATCGCAGGCCGCCAAAGCACCAGAGAAATCATCATCATGCTGAAGCAAGGGCATCCCCGTGGCCGCGCCAACCATCTGCGCGCCATCATAGGCGGCAACCACTATGGCCTCGCCTTGCGCATAGCGAGCGAGATAACCCGTCTCATAGGCCAAATCCCCCTCATAGAGATAGGGCCAATCACTAAAGACCGAGATGCGCAGCCGTGCCAGATCGGGAACAATTGCCGCGATCTCAGCCCCGCGATAGATGCGATAGGCAAGGCTCATGCCGAAACCTGAGCGATCCAATCAGCAAGGTTGTAATAGGTCACAACACGGGTGATCTTACCGTCCTCAACGGAAAAGAAACTGCCAGCGGGCAGGACATATTTCTGTCCGCGCGCCTCGGGCAATCCTCCATCCTTGGCCAGGTAGGTGCCATTCACGATAAATTCGGCGGCAACGCGATTGCCTGCCTCATTCTGCATCACCACAATATCGGTGAGATGTTCTTTATAGCAGCGGTTCATATGGGCGCAAAATTCGGCAAAGGCCGCTTTGCCCATGCGCACCTGCCCCTCATTAACATGATGCGCCACATCTTCACTGAGGCAATCAAGCATGGCCTCCAGATCGCCCGCATTAAACGCGGCGTAATACCGATTGATCAGATCCATTAGTCCCCCTCCTGTTCTAGCCCCGCATCTGGGGGGCCAAAACGATCTAGAATGCGTTTTTTGATTTGATCACGGGCTTGGCGATAGGCATCCAATTTCGCCTCGCGCGTTTCACCCAACCCTGTTGGGTCAATGATGGGCCAATATTCAATATCGAGATGCGCATGACGCGTCAGATCCAGCGCGCGGCGTTGACTGGCGGGCGAAAGCGCCACGATCAGATCAAACCCGGAGAGATCATCCCCCCATTCCGCCATTTCATCGAAAGAGCGCACGCGATGACGTTCAAGGGCGACACCGATCTCGGCGGAAACAGAAACGGCAAAGCCATCTATCTCCAATTCATGATGAACGCCCGCAGATTGAACATAGGCGCGGTGGCCGTAATATTTCTTCATCAGCCCTTCCGCCATGGGTGAGCGGGTTGCGTTATGATCGCAACAAAACAGAACCGAGGATGGAAATTCTTTTCCCACCACATCAATTCCCGAAATGCAGCACGCAGATCAGGGTAAAGAGGCGGCGCGCGGTATCGGTATCAACCTCGGCTTTGCCTTCAAGCCGTTCTTGCAAAACGCGCGCACCCTCATTGTGAATACCACGCCGCGCCATATCAATCGCCTCGATTTGGGCCGCAGGTAGCTTTTTCACGGCAGAATAATAGCTCTCACAAATCTGCCAGTAATCTTTGACCACCTGACGAAATGGCGACAGTGAAAGGTGGAATTCGGCGGCCAGTTCCGTCTCTTGGGTGGCAACAGAAAAGACCAGACGTTTGTCACGAATGGCCAAAGCCAAATGATAGGGCCCATCGAGCGGTGTGCGCCGATCCCGCGCAGGCAAAACAAAACTGTTTTCTTCGAGTAGATCAAAAATCGCTACGCGCCGTTCCTGTTCGATCTCAGGGGTTGGTGCAGGCATATTCGAGGTGTCAATCTGAATATCGGTAATGCGCATTGTCATTCACCATCCCCCTGATTGATCCGCGCAAGCCGCGCCAAAACCGATAGGCCATGTGCTTCAAGGCTTTCTGATTTCGCCAATGTTGCCGCCGCAGGGCCAATGGCCCGCAATGCTGCGGGTGTCATTTGCGCCATGGTGGAGCGTTTCATGAAATCAAGCACCGATAGCCCGCTAGAGAACCGCGCAGAGCGCGCGGTCGGCAGCACATGGTTTGGCCCCCCGATGTAATCGCCAATCGCTTCGGGCGTCCACGCCCCCACAAAAATAGCCCCAGCATGGGTGATCTTATCGGCATAGGTTTCGGCCTCAGCCACGCAAAGCTCGAGATGTTCAGGCGCAATGCGGTTGGAGAGCGCAGCCGCTTCATCCAAATCACGCGCAACAATGATAGCGCCAAAATCACGCCAACTGGCCCCTGCGATGGCCCGCCGCTGTAGGGTTTCGAGGCGTTTATCTACAGCCTCCGCAACAGCGCAGCCAAATTCTGCATCATCCGTGATCAAAATGGATTGCGCGCTTTCGTCATGTTCCGCTTGCGACAGAAGATCCAGTGCGATCCAATCGGGGTCATTGTCACGATCTGCGATCACCAAAATCTCAGACGGGCCTGCGATCATGTCAATGCCGACCTTGCCAAAGACCCGCCGTTTTGCGGCTGCAACATAGGCATTGCCGGGCCCTGTGATCTTATCCACGGGCAGCACGGTTTCAGTGCCATAAGCCAAGGCTGCAATCGCCTGCGCACCACCCATGCGGTAAATGCGATGCACCCCCGCAAGACGCGCCGCCAAGAGAACAAGGGGGTTTACCTTGCCATCGGGCGTCGGCACCACCATCGACAAATGACCAACCCCTGCAACGGCCGCGGGGATTGCATTCATCAAAACGGATGAGGGATAACTAGCTAGTCCGCCTGGCACATAAAGACCCGCGCGGGAGACAGGGCTCCACCGCCACCCAAGTTTGGCACCAAGTTCGTCCTGCCACGCAGCATCTTCGGGCAGTTGGCGGGCATGGTAGGCGCGTATGCGCGTGGCGGCCAATTCCAGTGCTGCGCGCTCGGCGGCGGGCACAGTGGCAATGGCCGCATCAATCTCGGCCTCGGAAAAGATCAACTGCTCGGGCGTCAGACGGACACGATCAAATTTTTCGCCAAAGGCAATCAAGGCTGCATCGCCATCACGGCGCACCTGCGCAATGATATCGGCAACCACCGCATCTACATCAGGGCTATCCTCGCGCTTCATCCCGAGAAGCGCTTCAAACGCCGCCTCAAAATCCGCCGTATCCGTGTTCAGAAAAATAGGCATACCCGTCTCCGTCAGAATAGGAGGGGCTTACCTTTTGTTGGCCGCGTGCTCAAGACGCGAAAGCGTCACGGGTGCGAGGGGGTTTTTCCTGAAGGGGCCTGATAGGGCCTGGTCACATCGCGCAGAGCAAGATTGATTGCCTCGACCTCAAGCGCCAAGGCCCCATCGCCTGCAAAGGTCAGGGTGAGGCGCCCCATACCATCTTCGCCCGCCTGCCACTCGACCGAAAGCAATGATAAAACCACATCGCGCGCCTGCGGGCTGATGCCTTGCGCGGCCATACTCAGCAAATCATCCACAATCAGCAAACTGCGCACCCGCTCAGGCGGGCTGACGCGCGCCCCATTTTCCCAACGAAAGCGATTGAGCAGCAGAACCACCTGACGTTTGGCGCGCGTGTATTTGATATCAGCCGCAGTAAGGACGGCATCTTGCGCAAGCGCAGACAGGATTTTCACATCCTCTGCATCTGCAGCGGCAAGCGCCAAAGGCGCTTCGAAACCATCCTCAAATCGGGCGTCAACCATGGTCTGCCACCCGTTCAATTTGTGCGCCAAGGCCGCTGAGTTTTTCTTCAACCCGCTCATACCCGCGATCAAGGTGATAGACGCGGTTCACACGGGTTTCCCCTTCGGCTGCAAGCCCCGCGAGGATCAAACTGACCGAGGCACGCAAATCCGTGGCCATCACAGGCGCGCCGCGCAATTGTACAACGCCGGTCACCTTGGCTGTTCCGCCATGTACATCAATTTTGGCCCCCATGCGGATCAATTCGGGCGCATGCATAAAGCGGTTCTCAAAGATGGTCTCTTCCAATGTGGCAACCCCGTCAGCGGTGCACATCAGCGCCATCATCTGTGCCTGCAAATCGGTTGGAAACCCTGGGAATGGGGTGGTGGTCACATCCACGGCCCGCACGCGGCCCGTTTTGTGGCTGACGCGCAAGCCGCGATCGGTTTCAACAATCTCGACCCCCGCCTCTTCCAACTTATCGGCCAAGGCCGCCACAATAGCACGGCTGCCGCCGATCAATTCTACGCTGCCGCCTGCAATCGCGGGGGCAATCATATAGGTGCCCAGTTCAATACGATCTGCGATGACACGATGCGTTGTTGCATGCAAACGATCCACGCCACGAATAACGATGGTGTCTGTGCCTGCGCCTTCGATATCTGCGCCCATGCCTTGCAAACAATGCGCTAGCGCCACGGTATCGGGCTCGCGCGCGGCATTGCGCAAAACGGTGGTGCCTTTGGCCAAAACCGCCGCGCAAAGCGCATTTTCCGTGGCACCCACGGAAACAAAGGGAAAGCTGATCTCAGCCCCTTTGAGGCCATTTTTTGCCGTTGCTTGAACATAGCCTTCACGCAGATCAATTGTGGCCCCCAAAGCCTCAAGCGCGGTCAAATGCAAATCCACTTTGCGCGCACCAATTGCACAACCGCCCGGAAGCGAGACAACCGCCTCACCAAATCGGCCCACTAAGGGCCCAAGCACGTTGAAAGAAGCGCGCAGCTTGCGCACGATGTCGTAATGCGCGGTTAGATTGGTCACATCGGCAGACGAGATCATCATCGCGCGGCCATCTGCCAAACGGGCCACTTCGCAGCCCAAGCTTTCCAACAAGCTGCCCAGTGTCGCCACATCAGACAGGCGCGGCACATTGGTCAGCGTCAAAGGTTCATCCGATAAGAGGGCCGCACACATCAGCTTTAGGCAGGTGTTCTTCGCGCCCGCGATGGGAACCTCGCCCGAAAGCGGGCCATTTCCTTTAACGATGATACTGTCCACGGGTGCTGCCTCTTTTGCTCTGCTCAGGTCGCGTCAAGATGACGGGCCCGCGCCATTTTCGCCATCTTCCGCACGTCTTTTGCGGGCCTGCGCCTTGCGGCGGGCCAAATTGGCCTTAAGCGCTGCTTTCAACCGCTCCGTACGAATGTCTTGTGCGCTTCTTTGACCAGAATTCGATCTTTTCGGCGAGTTTGATGGTTGCTTCATGCAGCCTCTAATAGCGAAGCGGACAATTCGCGTCTAGCGCGATGCAAATCGAAATTGGCATAAATTGCCTATGCGCATCCGCAGCCATCAAAAGGAATTGGGCCCTGGTGCGAATTTTCGTTTGCTTTGGTCTTGCATGGGTCTGCGATTGCGTCTAATCCACGCGCCACACGTGCGCTGCAGTAGCTCAGTGGTAGAGCACTCCCTTGGTAAGGGAGAGGTCGGGAGTTCAATCCTCCCCTGCAGCACCATCAAAATCATATGATCATTAATACGACAAACGCCCAAGTTGGTGTGTGTAATCCAATTGGTTCTGAGCTTACAAAAGTACACACGTTGTACGCGATTGACAGAATGACCAGATGATCAAGGTGATTCAAAAACTAATAATTATTTCATATTATGTATATTTTTTTAAATAGTAATCACTGATAGCAGCAGAGTCGGAAAAGTCGTTCCCGTCATTCGCGTAGGATGTGTAGATTTCTATAGATTTATCAATAAGCGGTAGCCCGCCATTAATAGCCTTCATAAAGGCGGCAAGAGCGGTCATGTCTTTGGCTAACTGTCTTGCGTAAGCTTTAGGGGGATCAAAATCTTCAGAAACCATCTGCTTGTAGATCCGTTGCAAAATTTGAGAATCCGCCATTCCACCCGATAATGCTTCTGGTAAAAGCCTGGGATCAATCTGCGCAGATCGCGCCAATGTCAAAACCTCTGCCATCAGTACATAATTCGTTCCAACAATCGCCTGATTTAAAGTTTTAGCAATTTGACCAGCACCCAATGGACCCAATAGAGTTGAGGTCTTTGTCAGAGCATCAAGTATCGGAATTACTCTTTCAAAATCGGCCTGCACACCGCCTAGCATAGCCGTTAAAGTTCCGGTCTCTGCTGGATCAGGACCTCCTGATACGGGAGCGTCAATCCAAGCAACTCCATGTTCAGCCATTCTGCCAGCAATTCTCACAGTGTCTTCGCGTGGCACAGTTGAGAAATCAATAATCAGGTCGGCGCCACCATCTGATTTGGCAAAGCCTAAAGGACCAAAGCAACAGTTTTCAACTGCTTCAGTGTTCAGAACACACATTGCAAGGATATCACTGCACTCGCGCACTTCTGCTGGAGTGTCTGCCCAAATTGCTCCATGCGGCAATACCTCTAAAGCCCGTTCCGGCTCTAAGTTCCATACAGTCACTTCAAAGCCACGCGACAGAAGGCGCCTCACCATTGGGGCGCCCATAATCCCAAGCCCGACAAATCCAATTTGAGGTAATTTCGAATGGTCTTTCATAATAGCTCCAGTTTTACAGGAAATGACACTTTACGGACATTCGAAAAGCTAACACGAGCTCGATGAATCATAGCTTAATCTAACCAAATTTGCTTAGCTTTCAGGATAAGAATCTTGGATCTAGCCAATTTATAGTCTCTCATATTGCAAACAAATTGCGACCTCAAAGAACTGATAAAGATATGCCCAGCCAAACAAGCACGTCAAACTTACCACTAACAGGATTGAGAATAATTGACCTGACACAGGTGATGGCTGGGCCATTCTGTTGCATGATGCTTGGAGATATGGGCGCAGATGTTATAAAAGTTGAGCCGCCAAAAGGTGATCAAACCCGAGCGGCAATGGGCTTTCGGATGAAAGGAAATGACAGTCCCGGTTTTTTTGCGTTGAACCGGAATAAAAAATCAGTTGTCTTAAATCTAAAGAGCTCTGGAGGCATGACCATGTTCATAGAGCTCGTTAAAACAGCCGACGTGCTTGTTGAAAACTATCGACCAGGTGTCACAAAGAGGCTGGGCATAGACTATCAATCTCTCAAACAAATTAACCCTAAACTGATTTATGCAAGCATATCTGGTTTTGGGCAGACTGGGCCTTGGTCTCAGCGTCCAGGTTTCGACCTTATGGCACAAGCTATGTCTGGCGTTATGAGCGCCATGGGGCACCCCGATATGGGACCAGTAAAGTCTGGCGTTTCTGTTGGCGATTTGGGAGCAGGCTTATTCTGCGTTTATGGCATTCTAAGCGCAGTAATTGGCCGCACAAAATCTGGTACGGGTCAATATATTGACGCTTCTCTTTTTGAGGCAGCGCTATCTCTATCGATCTGGGAAACCACCGAATTTTGGGCCACAGGCAAATCGCCCCAGCCACTCGGTACAGCAAATCGTATGAGCGCGCCCTACCAAGCATTCATGGCGAGCGATGGTATGTTTGTTGTAGGCGCTGCAAACCAAAAATTATGGGAGTTATTTTGTGATGTGATTAACCGCCCGGAAATAAAAGAAGATCCGCGCTTTATGACTAACATGGATCGGGTCGCTAACCGCAGCCAATTGGAAGCCGAACTCAAACCTATTTTCAGCGAACAGAATGTAGGGTTTTGGGTCACAAAGTTTTTAAACTACGGTGTTCCAGCAGGCCCAATTAACGACTTTGAGCAAGTGTTGAGTGCTGATCATACATTGGAACGCGACATGGTTCTGGAAATCAATCACCCCGTTGAAGGGCCAATAAAATCTTTGGGCTTCCCGGTAAAGTTGCAAGACACCCCACAACAAGTACGTTTACCTCCGCCTCTGCTGGGGGAGCATACTCATGAACTAGCAATTGAACTGGGATTAGATACAAACAAATTACGCGCAGAAGGAGCTTTTGAGTGAGTAGCGGTGAGGTACATATGCAAGTCGAGGGATCTGTTGCTAGAATTTGGTTTGATCGACCGGAAGCAATGAATTCGATGACTTGGAAGATGTACAATGACTTTGAAAAAATAAGTCTTCGTCTACAAACAATGTCAAAGCTAAGAGCGGTAGTTTTACGTGGTGTGGGTGGTAAAGCCTTCGTCGCAGGTACCGACATACATCAATTCTCTGATTTTGATCGCAGTGAGCATGGCGTTGAGTATGAAAAAAAAATGGACCGAATACTCAATGAATTCGTGTCGATTCCGGCACCTACTCTGGCAGTGATTGACGACTTGGCGATTGGTGGTGGCCTAAATATTGCAGCATCATGCGACTTGAGACTAGCTGCTACAGGCGCTCGGTTTGGTGTTCCGATATCTAGAACACTGGGAAACTGCCTCTCTATGCGGAACTATGCCAATATGATCAGTCTTATTGGCGAACCCGCTTCAAAACGAATGTTGTTTTTAGCAGAACTAATGACCGCCGAAGAGCTTTCCGGAACTGGATTTCTAGCCCGCATAGTCCCCCCCCAGGAGATGGACACTGCAAGCGATGAATTGATTGAAAAGCTATGCTCCGTGGCGCCTCTCACCATCACGGCAAGTAAAAAAGCACTTCAACGTTTAAGGACCGCAGATTTACCTAGCGGCGAGGACTTGATCGAGCTTTGTTATGGGAGTTCAGATTTTCAAGAAGGCGTTCAAGCTTTTAAGGCGAAAAGACGCCCTAATTGGACTGGGGAATGAACTAATGCAGGTGATATCTGTCATCTATTTCGAGCCCCCAAATGTCCATGATCGATGATTTCTCCAACACGATTTTAAACTCTACGGATATGATAGAGGACTTTTGAAAGTGAAGCATCCAATGAAGCCAAGAATTGCTATTATTCCAGGAGATCCATCCGGTATTGGGCCTGAGCTTATCGCGAAATTATTACAAGAAGCAGATGTAAAAGAAGCGGCGAATATCCTTCTTGTCGGTGATGCTCATGTTTGGAAACAAGGCGCGAAGCAGGCCAGAAAAGATGTAGTTTTAAATACAATACCCCGTTCAGAAATTTCCAGTTTTGAAGGAGTTGCACACCTTAACTTACAGACCTGTGAACCTGAAGAAATTGAAGTGGCCAATATTTGTTTAGCAAGCGGAAGATCGTCATTACGCAGCCTGGAAACCGCCTTAGATCTTGCTAAAAGTGGTCTTATCGATGGTATTTTATTCGCACCTTTCAATAAGGCAGCGTTGACACTCGCAGGCATGGAAGAACAAGACGAGCATCAGTTTATTGCCAAGCATATAGGGTTTTCTGGCCATCACTCTGAAATAAATGTCTTGGACAACATCATGACCACCAGGGTCACAAGCCACATAAGCTTGGGCGAAGTGGCCCGCAATATAAATGAGTTGTCAATCAGCCGAGCCATTGATTTAGCCGCTTTAACTCTCAAACGCTTCGGAATTGAATACCCTCACATAGCGGTTGCAGCACTCAATCCCCATGCCGGCGACAATGGAAAATTTGGGCGCGAAGAGATTGATGTAATTGGGCCCGTAATTCAGAATTACCAACAAAGTCAGATGAAAGTCACTGGGCCTTGGCCCTCTGACACTGTGTTTTTAAAAGCGCAGAACCGCGAAGTGGATGCTGTGGTTACAATGTATCACGACCAAGGGCAAATCGCGATGAAATTGATGGGGTTTGAGCGTGGGGTAACCGTTGCAGGCGGTTTACCAATACCAATCGTCACCCCTGCGCACGGCACTGCTTTTGATATTGCCGGTAAAGGCGTTGCCTCTGCCAGCGCGACGCTTCAAGCTTTTCGTTTATTACTGCGCACAAGAAACGTTAATGCCGTAATTTAATTATCTACAATAACCCAACTTTCTGCTGATTTGTCTTTATCGGGAGCGAAATATGAAAATCATCGACGCTCATCATCACTTTTGGGATCCAGACTTAAATTACCATCCTTGGCTCCGCGACGAGCCCCTAATCCCGTTTAGATATGGTGATTACTCCAGTATCCGCACAAGGTTCATGCATAAAGAATACGATTTAGTATCAGCAGATTGGGAGATTGTTGCGAATGTAACAATGGAGGGAGAATGGGATCCCGCGGACCCAACTGGCGAAGCAATTTGGATGCAAAAAGTTGCAGATAGTACCGGAAAACCAGCCGCGCATGTCGCTCAAGCATGGTTGGACAAAAACGATTTAGATGAGGTTCTTTCTACTTTAGCCAATCTACCAATTGTCAAATCTGTACGCCATAAACCACGGTTCAATGCATCTCCAGGAGGACCACCGGGCGGTATGACAGACCCATATTTCAAAGCCGGTTACAAAGCCTTAGCAAAATCAAACCTGATGTTCGATTTACAGACCCCGTGGTGGCACTTGTGTGAAGTAAAATCGATGGCAGATATGGCTCCAGAAGTGCCAATTATACTCAATCACACTGGACTTCCTTCTGATAGATCCGCCGAGGGTTTGGCTGGGTGGTACGAAGCGCTAAAAGATTTTGCGCAAATTCCCCAAACATTTATCAAAATTTCAGGATTAGGTGTTCCAGGAAAGCCTTGGTCCCTAGCGGACAATCGCGACATCATCAGAAGGGCAATTGATATTTTCTCGCCTGACAGATCTATGTTTGCGTCAAACTTCCCGGTGGACGGCTTGTGCGGAGATTTCAACACTATTTTTTCAGGGTTTGACACCGCCACCAATGACTATTCAAACGAGGAGAGACAGTCATTGTTTAGCGGCACTGCATCGGAAGTATACGGGATCAAGATGCTGTAATTTTTAAAATACAAAATTTATAATCATTTGGTCAATAATTCTGAGATCAGTTGAGGCTAGGGTCGATACTCCCACTTCAATGAAAACCTATCCATAACCTGCGACAGCTTTACTTCCTCCTCATCAATATTACTATTCAAACAAACAATTAGACCAAATTTTATATCATCGCGCACTGATACAACACGGGCCGCAAAACCCGCCTCAGCAAGGTTTGCATCTAATACGCGAGCAATCGCGAGTTTGCGTAAAGCAGGCTTAAAGGTTTTACCTACGGCAGTTTTCGGTAATTCAGGTAAAATTTCGACATATTTGGGCGCTGCAGCACGTTCGGTAACATGGATGCGGGCATGTTCCATTAAGGCATCCACGGTCACATCTGCCCCTTCAACTAATTCCACATAGGCGCAGGGCAGTTCGCCGGCGATTGGATCAGGCTGGCCAATGGCCGCTGCCATTGCCACTGACGGATGAGTGGCCAAAGCCTCCTCAATAATTGCAGGATCGATGTTGTGACCACCGCGATTAATCAAATCCTTCGCCCTGCCCGTGATCCAGAGATACCCGTCCGCATCAAACCGCCCCAAATCGCCCGTGCGCAAATATTGGCCCTCATACATTTGCGCCGCCGATTTTGTAGCGTCTTTGTAAATACCCTGCTCCGTCACGCCGGGGCTTGCCACGCAAATCTCGCCGATCTCATCAATGGCACATTCTGTGAGGCCTTCGGGCGTATCTTTGAGGATGATCACGTTACAATGCGGAAAGGGGATGCCAACAGACCCAACCTTTTTCTCACCTTCAACTGGGTTGCAGGAGACAAGACAAGTAGCCTCGGTCAGGCCATATCCTTCGACAAGGCTGACGCCCGTTGCGCCCTCAAACCGGCGAAACAATTCCAATGGCAGGGGAGCTGATCCTGAGAATGCGGTTTTCACAGAGGAGATATCCGCATCTACAGGCCGTTGCATCAACACCGCAAGCGCGGTTGGCACCGTGATCAAGAATGTGACCTGCCAGCGTTCGACCAATTTCCAGAAATTATCGAACACCCCTGCTCCGCGATATCCTTGCGGGGTCGGAAAGACCGTATGGGCGCCTGAACACAGTCCCCCCATAAGGATCACATGGCTTGCAAAAACATGAAACAGCGGCAGCGGGCAGAGCACCGTATCGGTTTCTGTAAACAACAGACTGTGACCTACCCAACCATTATAGATGATGCCCGAATAGCTGTGCTGCGCCACTTTGGGCATGCCGGTTGTGCCGCCTGTATGAAAACAGGCAGCGATACGATCTCTCCCCTGATCTGGGTGGCGCAACAGATCAGCCGTCTCGCCCGCCATTTCCGCGCGCAACGACAACACGCAGGCCTGATGCGTGACCTTTACCTTGGGCCGCAGCAAGGGCGCGATCACCCGCTTGATCCCCGTCAGATAGCGCAGAAGATCAACTTCCAATACAGTTTCAACTTCGGGGGCCATGGCCACGGCGGCGGCGGTCTTTTGTGCAAGATCCGTCTTGGGAAATGGCGCCAAAGTGACCACAAGCCGCGCTTTCGTTTCGCGCAAGATGCTTGCGATTTGATCAGGCTCAAGCAGCGGGTTTATGGGCACCACAACGCCCGCAACCATCCCCGCCAGAAGGGTCAAGACTGTTTCGGTGCTATTGGGCAGCACAAAGGCAACCGCATCCTCTGGGCCAATGCCAAGCCGTGCAAACAGATTGGCCAGTTGGGTCACCTCCGCCCTGAGGCTTTGCCAATCCAATGTCTCTGCTTTTGCGTCAGGATCTGAAAACAGTTGAAAGGTAACCGCCGGGCGCGCGGGATGGCGCGCTGCAACGTCAGTCAGCAATTCATAAATGCTTTGCGCAGGCGCGGCCGCAGGCCACGGGTGATCTGTCTCAATTTTGCGCACATCTTGATTATTCGCAAAAGGCAGCATGGCCTTGCCTCCCCCATCATTCTCCCAAATGGTCCTGCGGTCACGATGCACGCGGTCGCACGGCAGGCTTTGCGTGAGAATGAAGAGAAAAGCGCGTTTTCGCAAGCACGCTGTGATTATTCAGCAGCGATTCCATCGGTGAATTGCAACCGTGCCAGACGTGCATAAAGTCCGCCTTCCGCGACAAGCGCATCATGGCTGCCTTCGGCAACAATCTGCCCCGCATCAAAGACCAAAATGCGGTCGGCCTTTTTCACCGTTGCCAGACGATGCGCAACAATCAAGGTCGTGCGCTCGGCACTGAGATCTGCAACCGCGCGCTGCACCAATCGCTCACTTTCAGCGTCAAGCGCACTGGTCGCTTCGTCTAACAGCAGGATCGGCGCATCGCGCAAAATGGCGCGGGCGATGGCAATACGCTGTTTCTGCCCCCCAGACAGCATAATCCCCCGCTCGCCCACATAGCTGTCATAGCCTTCGGGCAAAGCCGCAAGGAACTCATGCGCGGCGGCGGCGCGGGCGGCGGCCTCGACCTCAGCATCGGTGGCGTCAGGACGGCCAAAGCGAATATTGTCACGCGCAGAGGCCGCGAAAATCACAGGGTCTTGCGGCACCAGCGCCATAGCCGCGCGGAACCCCTCACGGCGCATATCGCGCAGATTGACCCCATCAAGGGTGATCTTGCCTTTTTGCGGATCATAGAAGCGTTGCAGCAATTGGAAGATCGTGGATTTACCTGCGCCTGATGGCCCGACAAGCGCCACTGTCTCACCCGATTTAATGGTGAAGCTCACATCTTTGAGCGCCGCAGTTTCTGAGCGGGTCGGATAGGCAAAACCCACGCCGTCAAACACGATATCGCCCTTGCCCGCATGTGCCAGGGACACAGGGCGGACTGGGTCGGTGACTGCGTCCTCAGCGTAGACAAGTTCTACCAACCGCTCGGTCGCACCAGCGGCGCGCTGCAATTCGCCCCAAATCTCAGACAGCGCACCCACCGCGCCTGCGACCATAATTGCATAGATCAAAAACTGGATCAGCGCGCCGATGCTCATTGCGTCTGCGCGAACATCCCGCGCTCCCACCCAAAGTACCCCCACAATCCCCGCAAAAACTAGGAAGATCACAATCACTGTCATAAAGGCACGGGTTGAAATGCGGCGCTTGGCACTGTTGAAACTGGCCTCTGTAACGTTGGAAAAATCATTGGAAGAGGCTCGCTCATGAGTAAAGGCCTGCACAGTTTGAGCGGCCAAAAGCGCCTCAGATGCTGCGCCAGAACTTTGCGCAATCCAATCTTGGTTTTCACGCGACAACACGCGCAGCTTGCGCCCCAAAACCACAATCGGGACGATAATCGCAGGCACAAGCAACAAAACCATCCCCGTCAGCTTGGGCGATGTGACAACCATCATCACCAAGCCGCCCATTAAAATCAGCGCATTGCGAAGGGCTACAGACACCGAAGAAGAAATCACACTGAGCAAAAGCGTAGTGTCCGTGGTGATACGGCTAAGCACCTCACCCGTCATGACCTTCTCATAAAAACTTGGGCTCATCGAGATCATGCGGAAAAACACTGCCTTGCGAATATCGGCAATCACACGCTCACCCAATCGTGTCACAAGGTAATAACGCGCGCCCGTGCCTAGGGCTAAAAGGCCCGCGATCCCCAAGGCAGCAAGAAAATAGCTGTCCAAGAGGGCGGCGGTGTTTGTCTCAAACCCATCTACGACACGGCGCACGGCCAAGGGCATAATCAGCGCCACAAGCGCCGTGGTCACAAGCGCCAAACCCGCCCCGATGATCCAGACACGATACGGCACGAGAAAGGGCACAAGCGCACGCAGCGATCCAATCTTTTTGGAGCGCGCACGCTCCTCCGTGGCATTGGCGGCCTTTGCAGGCGGTGCTGCCTTAGCGGCATCGGTTTGGGTGGTCATGGTCGCGTTTATCCTCAATCTGTGAAAGTGGGATAAAGCGGCACGGCTCATCAAACAAGCCCCGCGTGGCGCGACTTAATGCGCGCAGAAATGAAATCAGGGACGCGGCCCGCGATATTTGGCAACAAATTCCGCCGCAGGCATTGCGCGGAAATCAGGTAATGCGCGGCGCAGACGGGCATGATCCCAGTCCCACCACGCCAAATCCATGAGATCTTGCGCGACCTCATCGGCAAAGCGCATGCGCAAGGGCTTTGCGGGCGTGCCTGCCACAATCATAAAATCTGGCACATCCTTGGTCACCACAGCGCCTGCGGCAACAATCGCGCCGATGCCCACGCGGATTTCGGGTTTGATAATCGCACCATGACCGATCCAACAATCGGCCCCAAGGCTAAGACGGCGCGCCGCACGCGCGGCAAAAAATGCAGCATCGTCTGACGCGTCATCGAAATAGAGCTCAGAGCGATAGAGGAAATGATGTTGCGCCGCATTGCGCATCGGGTGATCGGTTGGCCCGATCCGTGTCATCGCAGCAATGTTCGAAAATTTGCCGATATCGGCATTGGCAATATCGGCCATACGGTCACAATAGGCGTAGGCCCCGAAAGCCGAGTTCAGAACGCGCGAGAACGCCCCCACCTCGCAATAAGCCCCGAAGGTAGAATTGGCGATTTCGCAGCCTTGATGGATCAGGGGCGTATCGGCTGTCAGTTTTTTTGCGTCACTCATGTTGGCCTATCACTTGCCTGAGCCATCGCCTTTGATCAGGCGCGCCCGTATACGACCAGAAACCGCATCCATTGCAACCACCATCAGCACGATCAAGGTTATATAATAAGTGACCTTTTCCCAATCTGCCGTGGTCTGGATGGCTTGGGTCAGCAATAGACCGATGCCCCCGCCCACAATCGCGCCCACAATCGTGGCCGAGCGCGTGTTCGATTCAAAGAAATACAACACCTGACTGAGCAAAATGGGCATGACCTGCGGCAAGACGCCGAAACGATTGCGCTGCACTGCATTCGCGCCTGTCGATGCCAGCCCCTCAATCTGCTTTTCATCGACATTTTCAAGGGCCTCGGAAAACAGTTTGCCAAAGCTGCCCGTATCTGTCAGCAAAATAGCCAAGGCCCCTGTCATCGGCCCTGGCCCAAAGGCCCGCGATAGGATGATGGTAAAGATCAGCGCATCCAAGCCACGCACAAAATCAAACAGGCGGCGGATGACAAACCGCACCGCTTTGGACGGAGCGAAATTTGTTGCCGCAAAAAACGCCAAAGGCAGCGCAATCATTGCCGCGCCAAATGTGCCCAGAAAGGCCATCAGGATCGTTTCCCCCAAAGCCCAAAAAACATCCCCATGCCGCCAGATTGAATTGTTCCAGACATTCGATAGCATCAGACCAAAATTGGAATGCGCGGGGTCAATTTGCGCGCCGCGGGTGATGGTCGCGAAAACCTCGCCCGCGCTCATGCCTGAATAGGGGCTGGCCAGATCGAAAAAGAACATCTCCCATCCCGCGAAATAGCGCATGGTTTCGGTGCGGTTGCGGGTGACAGACAGCCGCCCACCTTCGGTCGCAATCGAGACGCGATTGCCAGAGGCATTGATGAAATCAGGAACCGCCTCGGCGGATAGGCGCAAATCAACCCCATTTGCGGTATCAATGACAATGTCGCCAAATTCAGGATAGTGATAGGTGATCAGCGGCCCAGCATAGGTCACGCGATGCCCATGGCGCAGTTCGATTTCGGCTGTGTGGCTTGCCACTTCGGCCCAAGCGGGGATTTGATCAGGCGCATAGGTGGCACGGCGTGAACCTTCAATGGCGACCGTGATCTCGCCTGAGCGATTATCGCGCGTGACATGGGTTTTATAGCTGACCGCATCCGACACCAACACCGCCGCGTTATCCATCCGCGCCCGTTCGGCCAGACCCAGAATGTCAAAGGCAAAAAAGACATAGACCGCATAGGCAAAGATCACCGCTGGGATCGCAAAACCAAATAGTTTCTTGCGCCCAATGCGGCGGATTTCGGAGGCACGCAAAGCCGCAACATCTTGGGTAGCCATGACCATATCAGAACGTCCCCTTGGTCAAATAATTGCGCAGGCTGCTTGAGAGCTGATCAACCGCGACAATGGTCAAAAACAGGATCACGAAAACGGCGGCGGCCTCATCGAACTTGCCCTGCCCAAACGTCAGCGCGTTTTTCAGCTCGTAGCCAATGCCACCCGCGCCCACAAAACCAAGGATGGCTGACGCGCGGATATTGATCTCAAAGCGCAGCAACCCATAGCTGAGGTAATTGGGCAAAACCTGTGGGATGACACCTAACCAAATCCGTTGACCCCAATTTGCACCGACAGACTGCAACCCTTCGACAGGTTTCATGTCCGTGTTTTCAGTCACCTCAGAAAACAATTTGCCCATGGCACCCATCGTATGCAGCGCGATGGCAATCATTGCAGGCACAGGGCCACCGCCCATGATGAAAATCAGCACCAATGCCACCACAACCTCAGGGATCGCGCGCAAGATGTCGGTGATACGGCGAAAGAACGGGATCAGACGCGGCCAATAGGCCAGCCCGCGCGTGCCCAAGAGCGAGAACACCACCCCACCCGCGCAGCCAAGCAAAGTCGCGACCGCCGCAATGTTAAGCGTCTCAATCAAAGCAGGCAGTGCATCCACCATATGGCCAGGCAGTTTTGCTGCTTTTTCAATCGCCTCAGAAATCAGATCAGCAGGGAAATCAAAAAGGCGATGTAGGCCTTCCAAGAAACCACCTGCATTGCGATCTTCTGCAATAGAGAAGCCAGAGATCAACATCACCGCAAAGATCAAAATGAGCAGACCTGAATAGAGACGGCGGCGCTGCGTCATCTGCAGATAATCTTCGCGCACTGTTTCACGTCTTTCCCGATCGATCTGGGATGAGGTGATATCGGTCATGGTCAACCTTTCTTGAAGATGGGGGCGCGCAAATCTGCGCACCCCCCAATGTCATGCACCAGTTTGCAACAAGGGCTTAGTTACCTTGTGCCAAACGCACAGCGATGATGGTCTCATAGGCTTCGTGGCTGATGGGTGCGAAACCTGCGGTTTCACCTGCCGCCACGCCATAAGCGCAGGCCTCATCTGTTTCGTGCAGATTGGCCAAAAGTTCGGTTACAGTCGCCTTTACATCGTCAGGCAGCGATTGACGCAGAACGACAGGGCCTTCTGGAATTGGCTTAGAGCGCCAGATTTCAACCAAGTCGTTCATATCAACCAGACCTGCATCAACCGCGCGGCGCAATGCGCCCGAGTTGTAGCCGTCTTCCCAGTTGCCCAAACCATCGGCCCAAGTCACGCCTGCATCAATATCGCCATTGTTTACGGCGATGATTGTCTGCTCGTGACCGCCTGTGAATACAACATCACCAAAGAAATCGCCTGGCTCCATCGAGTAACCCAACTGTGGGATCTCAACCGAAGGGATCAAGAAACCAGAGGTCGAGTTTGGATCACCAAAGCCAAAGGTTTTGCCTTCAAGATTGGCCAAATCGGCAATGCCGCTGTCAACGCGGGCAAAGCCGATGGAATGATACGAGAAAGAGCCATCCAAATTGGTCTTAACCAAGACAGGCTCGACCGCGTTTTCATCTGCGATATAGGTCGCGGCATAGGAAGACGCGCCCAACCATGCGAAATCAAGCGTGCCGCCAAGCAAGCCTTGGATCACGCCGTTGTAATCTGCAGGGGTGAACAAACGGGTTGGAACGCCAAGGGCCTCTTCAACATAGGCGCGGAAGCATTCGTTATTTGCCAAACGGTCTTGCGCGTTTTCACCGCCCAAAAGGCCGATATTGAATTCTGTGATTTCTTGCGCCGCCGCAGGCCCAGCAAGGGCTGTTGTCACTGCTAGGAGGGTTGCCAGTTTCTTCATGAGAAGTCTCCGTGAGATGAGATGTCCGAACAGATGGACTGGGGTTTTGGCCCTACATCAGGCCTTGTATCGCGGGATGTTTGACCCGCTTTTCCGCCACCGCCTCAGCACCCGAAATCTTGGTAGAGGTAGCGAATTCGTTGAATGTTTCATCCGCGCCATAGATGTCGCGCGCGACACCCGTGGTCAGTTGCGCAGGAGTGCCATCGAACACGATGCGCCCGTCCCGCATTCCGATCACGCGGTCACAATATTGGCGCGCCGTATCCAATGTGTGCAGGTTCGCAATTACCATGCGCCCGTCTTCTGTGTTGATCCGCTTGAGCGTATCCATCACGATTTGGGCATTCATGGGATCAAGGCTGGCGATTGGCTCATCGGCCAGAATGATCTGGGGATCTTGCATCAAGGCGCGGGCGATGGCGACCCGTTGCTGTTGACCACCGGACAACGCCTCAGCCCGTTTGGGTGCTTGTTCGGCAATGCCCAGACGATCAAGAATATCAATCGCGCGGGAAATATCGGCCTTTGACCAAAGATTAAACATCGTGGCCAAGGTCGAAGCGTGGTTCAATTTCCCATGCAATACATTCGAGACAACATCGAGGCGTGGCACAAGATTAAACTGCTGAAAGATCATGGCGCAGCGGCTTTGCCATGCGCGCGCCTCCGCGCCGCGATAGGCAAGCACATTGGTGCCATCAACCAGAATTTCGCCATCCGTGGCATCGGTCAGGCGGTTCATCATCCGAAGAAAGGTGGACTTGCCCGCCCCAGAGCGGCCAATGATCCCGACAAAGGCAGGTCGGTCGATAGAAAAGCTAACGCGGTCAACGGCAATTTTGCTGCCAAAAACCCGGGTTACGTTGCGCACTTCGAGCATAAGGCCCCCTTCCAAAATCTTGAGGGCCGTATCGCCGTGCAGTGATTCAGTTATGTGACCGAATTGTTACCGTTTCGTAAAAATATCATCGGTCAGGCAACGCGCAGGCCGCGCGACCAAACCCCGCGCAAACGCGGTGTGCCGCCCGCAACAGACAGGCGCAAAACGTCACCGCGCAAGCCTTGTTCGATGCGGCCACGATCCTGCAAACCCGCGGCCTTAGCAGGGTTGGCCGTCACTGTGGCCATGGCGCGCGGCAGATCATTCCACATTTGCCCCAAGCGATAAGCCGACAGCAAAAGCGCGGCAGGGACATAATCGGAGGAGATGATATCCAACAGGCCCGCTTCGGCCAGTTCGGCAGCCGAAACATTGCCCGAATGTGACCCGCCACGGATCAAATTGGGCGCGCCCATCATAACCGCGATGCCATGCCTATGGCAGGCCTCGGCCGCCTCGCGCGTGGTCGGGAATTCGGCCAATTTGATCCCGTAGCCTGCCGATTTCGCGACATGATCCGCGGTGGTATCATCATGGCTTGCCAAAAGCGCGCCATAGCGGCGGGCGTGATCCACTGCGGCCTGTTCGTGCATATCCCCAAATCGCGCACGCATATCTGTCAGCTGTGCGATATGGTCTAACCATTCATCCTCGCTGAGATTGTTCTTGCCCATCACATAGGCTTTGAGCTTGGACAGATCACGGAATTGCCGTTGCCCTGGTGTGTGATCCATCAGGCTCACCAAACCTACGCGGTCTGCTGGGCCAAATTCGGCCAATTCTTCCGCCAAGGTTTCGGAACAGATTTCGGCGCGCAAGTGTAGAAAATGGCTGATCTTCAGCATCCCTTGATCGCGCAGGGCCAACATCTCGCTGGCCAAAGGACGGGCATAGCGTTCGTAACGGGTTTTGCCCGAATTAATCGACCCAATGCGCATGGCATCGAAAACTGTCGTGATCCCTGCCCCTGCCAGTTCGGCATCATGGGCGATAATGGCCGCATCATGGGGCCAATCAACTGACGGGCGCGGCTGCATGTGCCGCTCAAGATTGTCAGTGTGCAATTCAACCAGACCGGGCGTCAGATAATCGCCCTCGCAATCAATCGCGCCACGCGGCAAGGTGCCGCCTTCGCGGATATCCGCAATGACCCCATCTTGCACAATCACACTGCCTGCAAAGACCCGATCCACAGTAACGATCTGCGCATTGCCGAAAATCAATTCGCTGCTCATGATTGGTCTATCCTTTGAATAAGCCTGCCTCAGCGGCGGCGATGGCGACCCCTATCGTGCCGCTATTGTCAATTTCCACGATATTCAGGCCTTCGGGCAAAGGAACCTGTCGCGCCAGACGCGCGGCGATATCCTGTGCATCCTCGCGCCCGCGCGCGGCAAGACGCGTGGCCAAAACCGCAGGACTTGCGGTGATGGACAGAACCACTACATGCGCAAATCGCAACGCAGCCTCGCTCAACACATTGCGAGACAGGTTTGCAAGGACATCATGACCTGCGGCAATCCAATCGGCCACCTCAGCGGGAATACCATAAGAGAGGCCATGCGCCTGCCATGACAAGGCAAAGGCCCCCTGCCCGTTGAGACGCGCAAATTCATCTGCGCTGACCCCATCAAAGGCCTCACCCCCCGCATCACTGGGGCGGGTGATCACGCGTTTGGCCGCGCGCAAATCTGGATGGCGGGCCATCAGCCCTGCCATCACGCTGTCTTTGCCCACCCCCGAGGGGCCAACAACCGCAATGATGCGGCCTGTCTTCATGCGATCTTCCTTGGGGTAAAGACGCTGACATCAATGGCGCGATCCGCCACCCGCTCGCGCGCTTCAAGGTCATGGAAAATTCCAACTATCGCAGCCCCTTCTGCCTTCGCCTCTTCGATCAGCGATAGCACCGTCTCGCGGTTCTGGGCATCAAGGCTGGCGGTTGGCTCATCCAACAGCAAAACAGGATAGCGATGTGCAAATCCGCGCGCGATGTTGACGCGTTGCTGTTCACCGCCCGAGAATGTCGTGGGCGATAACGGCCAAAGCCGTTCGGGGATGCGCAACCGCGTCAGCAAATCTGCGGCCCGCGCCTGCGCTTCGTCCTCAGCCACACCAAGAGACAAGAGCGGTTCTGCCACAACCTCTAGGGTGGGCACGCGCGGCACCACGCGCAAGAACTGGCTGACATACCCTAAAACCTCGCGCCGTAGGGTCAAAATCTCGCGCGGGGTGGCGGTGGTGATGTCCAACCCGTTCACCACCACACGCCCCGCTTGCGCCAGATAATTTCCGTAAAGGATGCGCATGACAGTAGATTTCCCTGCCCCGCTTTCCCCTGTCAGGGCGACACATTCGCCCGCCGCCACGGAAAAATTCGCGCCCTCTAGCACGGGGATCACCGCGCTGTTTTGATTGTGCAGGGTAAAAGATTTCCCCAAATCTGTGACTGTGATCATCGTCATCCCTCACACCTGCAAAACCGAAGATACCAAAAGCTGCGTATAGGCATGTTGCGGATCATCCAAGACCTGATCGGTCAAACCTGTTTCCACAACATGGCCCGATTTCATCACCATCAGCCGATCTGCCAAAAGACGCACGACCGCCAAATCATGGGTGACGATAATGGCCGACAATCCCATACGGCGGACAAGACCGCGCAGCAAATCCAACAGCCGTGCCTGCACGCTAACGTCCAAGCCGCCCGTGGGTTCGTCCATGAAAACAAGGCGCGGGCCCGTCACCAAATTGCGCGCGATTTGCAGGCGCTGCTGCATCCCACCCGAAAAGGCCGAAGGGCGATCATCCATACGGGCGGTGTCGATTTCAACCTTGCTCAGCCAGTCACCTGCGGTCTGGCGAATATCGCCATAATGACGCGCGCCGACCGCCATCAACCGCTCGCCGACATTACCGCCTGCGGATACCCGCATCCGCAATCCATCACGCGGATTTTGATGCACAAAGGCCCAATCGGTGCGCGACAGCATCCGCCGCTCGGCCTCAGGCATCTGACGGACATCACGGGGGCCATCGGCACGGGTGTCAAAAATCACTTCCCCCTGATCAGGGCTCAGATGTCCCGCTAGGCAATTGAGCAGCGTAGACTTACCTGACCCAGACTCGCCCACAATCCCCAAGACTTCGCCTGGATAAAGATCAAACGAGACATCTGCACAGCCAATCCGCGTGCCGTATCGTTTCTCAATATTGCGCACTTGCAAAAGCGGGGTCATGCGGCCTCTCCTGTCTCGCGGCGGCTGGCGCAGTAATCTGTGTCGGAACAGACAAACATCCGCCCGCCCGCATCATCCACGATCACCTCATCTAAATAACTGTCTTCAGCCCCACATAGCGCACAAGGATGTGCCGCTTTTGACGGATCAAAGGGGTAATCTTCAAAATCGAGACTCACGACCTTGGTATAGGGTGGCAGGGCATAAATCCTTTGCTCACGTCCCGCCCCAAACAATTGCAAGGCAGGGCTTTCCAATTTGGGATTGTCGAATTTCGGGATTGGAGACGGATCCATCACATAGCGCTCTTCCACCTTCACGGGATAGGCATAGGCGGTCGCAATCTCGCCATGGCGCGCAATGTCCTCGTAGAGCTTGACATGCATCAGGCCATATTCCTCAAGCCCATGCATCTTGCGCGTTTCGGTTTCACGCGGCTCTAGGAAACGCAGCGGCTCGGGGATTGGCACTTGATAGACCAAAATCTGATCCGCACTGAGCGGCGTTTCAGGGATGCGGTGGCGCGTTTGGATGACAGTGGCCTCCGTGGTTTTCTCGGTCACGGCCACGCCTGCGGTTTTCTCGAAAAAGCGGCGGATTGAAACGGCATTGGTCGTGTCATCCGCACCTTGGTCGATGACTTTGAACACATCATCAGGGGTCAAGCAGGCGGCAGAAACCTGCACGCCGCCCGTGCCCCACCCATAGGGCATTGGCATTTCGCGACTTGCGAAGGGCACCTGATAGCCTGGAATGGCCACCCCCTTCAGAATAGCGCGGCGGATCATCCGCTTGGTCTGTTCATCGAGATAGGCAAAATTATAGCTCATTCTGCAGCCTCCCGTGGGCCTGTAGATGCCATCATCGCCTCGGCGCGCAGGCGGCGGATCAGCTCCAATTCAGATTGGAAATCCACATAATGGGGCAATTTGATATGTTCGAGAAACCCAGTTGCTTGCACATTATCGGAATGGGACAGGACAAACTCTGCGTCTTGCGCGGGCGCGCCCACATTATCCTCACCCAATTCCTCCCATCGCAAGGCGCGATCCACGAGGGCCATGGAAATCGCTTTGCGTTCGGATTGCCCAAAGACCAAACCGTAACCGCGGGTGAATTGCGGCGGCTCGGTCTTGCTGCCTGTGAATTGGTTCACGGTTTCACATTCGCTGACCGTGATCTCGCCCAGATCAATGGCACAGCCCAATTCGGGAATATCCATCGACACAGCCACGCGCCCGATCCGCAATTCGCCCACGAACGGGTGGTTGCGCGCATAGCCCCGTTGCGTGGAATAAGCCATGGAGAGAACAAACCCCTCATCGCCACGCGCCAAGGCCTGAAGTTTCAGCGGACGATCCGCAGGGAAATCCAAGGGCTCGCGCGTCAGATCACGCGGGGGCGTGTTATCCTCAGGCTCGGGCTGCAATAGACCCTCGCGATCCAGAAATTCGGTGACATGCGGCAAAGGTGCGGCATCCACTGGGGCGCCCCCCTCATCCTCGGACGGGACCGCCCCATCTGCCATCAACGCGAAATCCAACAGACGGTGGGTATAGTCAAAGGTTGGCCCCAAGATCTGCCCGCCTGGCAGATCCTTAAAGGTGGCCGAAATGCGCCGATCACAGCGCATCACGCCAGTATCAATCGGGGCGCTAACCCCAAAACGGGGCAAGGTGGTGCGATAGGCGCGGATCAGAAAAATCGCCTCAATCATATCGCCGCGCGCCTGCTTGATCGCCAGAGCTGCCAAATCAGGATCGTATAGCGAACCTTCGGCCATGACCCGATTGACAGCCAAGCTAAGCTGTTCGCGAATTTGCGAGATGCTCAGTTCCGCCACATCGGTTGCGCCGCGCCGCTCATCGGCCAGCCATTCATGGGCGGCGTCAATCGCCCGCTCGCCCCCCTTTACCGCAACATACATTAGGAAGCCCCCTCAATACGGGTGGATCGCGGCAGGGCCGCTATTTGGCTGCCTGACGTGAAGAACGTATCAAAACCAAGCGGGAAGCGGCGCGCATTGACGACAAAAGCCGCAGTCTCGGGCAGATTGAGATAGGCCTCCGCCTGAATGCCTGGCCCGGTCAAGCGCACCCCCTCCGCCGCGAGATGATCCATCTCAACGATCAATGTGACAGAGCGGTCAGGGTAATCTTGCACACCTTGACGCATTTTGCCGAGATCAACGCAAAGCTCATCCCATGGGCCAATGGCAAAATCTGCCTCATCCGCAGCAACCAAAGGCGCGCCCGTATGAAAGCGCAGCCATGCGCGAATGGCGTCTGTGTCGCAAGACGGGGAAAGGTAAACCCGTGTTTCAGGATCACAAAGAACCAGCAGCAAACTGCCCGCCGCAGGGGATAAGGGCAGCGGCGGATGCCCACCTGAAATCTCGCGGATCACCCCAGGACGGGCCATCACATCCAAGGCCGCGCGAAAGGCAATTGCCGCATCGCGCGGGGGATTGGCGAATCCGCCCCCCATTGCATCGGTCACATTTGGCTCAGACATTGCCATACTCATTCCCCCCGAACCATGGTGAAAAATTCAACCTTTGTGCCCGCCGCGCGCTCCGCCCGCGCGCCCTCACGCGCTGCTTTTTCCGCGCGCAAAGGGGTGATCACGGAGGCGATCAAAGCCGACCCTTGATCTGTCTGACACAGCGCATCGACAAGCGCGGCATAGGTTGCGGCCTCATGACTGCGGCCCTGCACATATCCATGCCCGACCGCACCGCTCTCGGTGAGGCGCACCGAGGCGCGGGTGACAGTCATTTCACCGAGATTAAACGCAGCGCCCACCGCGCCTGCGCGCCCACGCACCATGACCGTGCCAATTTCAGGCGCACGCAAAACGCTATGCGGCACCTCAACGCCTGCGGATTGACACAGCGCGATCAAGCGATCTGCGGAGGCCTGTGCCATGGTGGACAGCCATGCTTGCCGTTCGATGTGTTCGCCTAAATTCGACATCTTGCGAAGTTATCCGATAAAATATACAACTAGACAAACTTTACGCTCAACCCTGCCCCCTCACAAGCGGCTTTTGATGAAATTTTGATGACAGATGCCCAAAGCCACGATCTGGACAGAAATTCGAGACGACCTTGAAACCGATATCCGTTTGGGACGCTTTGCAGCGGGCACGAAATTGCCCACAGAGGCGGAATTGGCCGCCCGCTTTGGCGTGAACCGCCATACGGTGCGCCGCGCCATCGCAAGTCTGGTTGAGGCGGGGCTGGCCCTTAGCCGCCAAGGCGCAGGCGTTTTTGTAACCGAAGCCCAGACCCCTTATCAGATTGGGCCAAGGGTACGGTTTTCCCAAGCCATCCGCGCAACAGGCCGTGTGCCCGACAGACGTTACACCGCATTGTTCAGCCGCCCTGCTGATGCCAAAGAGGCCGAGATGCTCGATATCCGCGAGGGGGAATTGGTGCATCACGCAGAGGGTCTATCCTATGCCGATGGGGTGGCTCTGTCGCTGTTTTCATCTTGCTTTCCTGCCGCAAGGCTGCCGAATTTATTGGACAATCTTACACGCGACCCTTCGATTACAGCGGCCTTTGCGGCGGATGGGTTTGACGATTACCTGCGCCGCGACACGCAAATTGACGCGCGCGCGGCCACAAAATTGCAGGCACATCAATTGGGCATTCGCCATGGCGCGGCCCTGTTAGAAATCACCGCGATTAACATCTGCGCAAAATCTGGCGCAGTCTTGGAATTCGGGCAAAGCGTGATGGTAGGCGGGCGCGTTAAATTGCGGGTTGAGGGCTCTGCCCCGACACCCCTGCCGCCCGCACAAAATGCGCCCTAAGGAAAAGCTGCGCAACACCGCTTGGCGTGTGATGCGTGGCTGTCTCCGCCGCGCGCAGGGTGAAATCTGACCCCAGCCGCGCAGCAAGCGTGGCGGCATCATAACGCTGCACAGGCAGGCCGCTGCATCGCTCAGGGCCATCTTGGTGAAACACCGACAAGATCACATGACCCTTGGGAATCACAGCGCGGGCCATCATCTGCACATAGGCCGCCTGCGCGTCAGGGTCGGTTAAGAAATGAAACACCGCGCGATCATGCCAAAGGTGATAGTGGCGGGGCGGTTGCCAGTTGCGCAAATCCGCACAAATGAAGCGCGGCGGATGGTCAAGATCACGACAGGCCGCCGTGCTTTGGGTCATGGCATGGGCCGAAATATCGATGGCTGTGACATCGCGATAGCCTGCAAGCGTCAAGCCACGCACCAAACCTGACCGCCCTGCCCCTGCATCTAGAATGGGCGCGTCAGGCCCAAGCTTGAGCGCCGCGATTTGGGCAAGGACGTGGGTGTAATCTGCTTGATACCAGCCAAGCTGATCAACCGCCCGATCGTGATAGACCGCATCCCAAAAGCCAGCTTCCGCAGCATTCGGGGATGGCGCATGATCTGTCATCTGATGAATTGGTCAACGTAATCTGCGCCAAGCCCGACGCGTTCGTAATGCGCGCGGCACAGATCAATCTTGGTAAAGACATCCTCATAGCCCAAAACCTCGCCATAAGGATCGACATAGCACATGACGCCATTAACTTGGAAAAAGGTGATCATTTCTTCGACCCCTTCGGGAACCACCAAAGTGTGAGTTTCACCAGGAGGTTCATACACATACGAGCCCTCGGTCGCCTCCCAATCGTGCTCAAGGTAATACCACCGTCCTTTAAGAACCCAACCATGTACTGCTTGAGGGTGTCGATGGCGCGATAGAACACCTGATTTTTTCACCTTCAGAAGGTTCATCCAATAACCCTGAGAACGATTCAAACACAGCGGACGAAACCATACATTGGGAGCCTGCGGAACCCAGATCCTTTCATCATCTGGAATAGCATTAGGCACTACTATCTCTTCCAAGGCATCTTTTGGAAAAGGAAGCTGATATGGGGTCATTGGATCTTGGTCAGTTTTTTGTAGGGGCATATTATCTCACATTGCACTGTATCCGCCATCTACAGGGTAGATAGCACCGGTTATAAAGCCCGCGCGATGCGATAGTAGCCACGCTACAAGCTCTCCAATTTCATCAGGTTTGCCCCAACGTCCCATTGGTGTGCGAGCCAAGATTGGTCCATTGCGCTCTGGATCTTCGCGCAAGGCAGCTGTCATTTCTGTTTCAATCCATCCAGGTGCAATCGCGTTTACGCGAATTCCATCGGCGGCCCATTTTCCAGCCAAAGCCTTGGTTAACTGGGAAACGCCGCCTTTTGAGGCTGAATAGGCTGGCACAAGTGGTCCGCCAAATGTACTGAGCATCGAGGCAGTATTAACAATCGCACCTTTAGATCTGGCGAGCAATTCATGAGCTGCTAGACATGTACGCATTGTACCAGTGAGGTTGATCTCGATGACCTTGGTGAAAACATCCATTTCGTATTCCGCACCACGAAACAAAACGCCGGCACAATTAACAAGGGCATCCAGAGTTTCAAACCGGTTAAAAAATTCAGTAACCTGACCTTGGTCGGTGACATCTAGTACAGCGGTTTCCGCGCTGGGCACAGCAATTGAGAAAGCATCGATCTCGCGCTCATCAAGACCTGTGGCCAATACATGCCAACCCTCTCGCAATAGCACGCGCGCAATACCGGCGCCTATCCCGCCCGTACCACCGATAACTACTGCATTCTTCATATTTGTACCTTTGCGAGCGGAATACTTGAGCCACCTTCATACAAGATGGCAGCGCATACAAGTTTCAATTAAAGTTTAATTGAGCCTTATATTTCTAGGCGCCCATCTCAGTTGCAAACTCAATTAAGTCAGACGCAATGACATCCCACTCTTGCTCGGCAGTGAGATCAGTCTTCTGCCCGGGACCATACTCGGTAGACCTTGGGATGAATGCCGTCCGCAGTCCACATTCACGTGCGGCAACAAGGTCATAATTATGCGCAGCACATAACATCACCTCTTCAGGATCCAGATACATCATCTGACACACTCCCAAGTATGTCTCAGGATCAGGTTTATAATGCTGGTATAACTCGCAAGAAAAGGCATGATCCCAAGGCAAATTCGCAAATTTGGCCATGTTAACCAGAAGAGAAACATTAGCATTAGATAATGGGCCAATCACAAACTTACGCTTCAAGCGTTCCAGCCCCTCAACTGCGTCTGGCCAAGGATTTAAACGGTGCCAAACACGGTTAATATGCATTAAATCTAGCTGACCAAGCTCAGGTGCGTGTAGTTCTGATAGCACAGCCTGAAGACTTTCAAAATGTAAGTCATCCAAATTAGTCCAAGGAATTTCCCCTGATCTTACGCGCCCCATTTGCGGCTCGTAGCTGCCGCGCCAAAGATCTGCTAACAGCGCCCAGTCAATTGATAGGCCTTTTTGTTCGCCCCACTTAGACAAGTCCTCAATAATGCTTCCACGCCAATCAACAACTGTTCCAAAACAATCAAATATAATCAGTTTTACATTCTCAGGCCCAGTCATTTTGGGTCTCCGTCATAAAATTCGTAAATAGCAATCTCACCAAACCACAAGGCAAATGGTCTGCCAATAAATTTAAAGTGCGTGACTTGAAGCTCCTTTTGTAAGCTATTCGAGTTGCGATCTCTAACTAACGCTATTTTTACTCATTTAACGATTATTTGCCTTACGCCATTTGGCAAATTTATCGATATTTTCTCCCTTGGTTGCGGGATACAGACCAATAATCGTGGCACCATTTTGTACTTGCTCAATTACAAAATCTTCGTACGCCGTCATCTCAACGGCTTCGTCTGCGACTTCCTCAGCCAGATGGGCTGGAATAACTATGACACTGTCATCGTCGCCGACCACAATATCACCGGGAAAGACCGGTGCATCGCCACAACCAATAGGTTCGTTTATCGCTATTGCCTCGTTCGTCACCAGGCTCGTAGGTGAAGAGGGGCGGTTATGATAGGCCGGTATATCGAGTTCGGAGATATTCATAGCATCACGCAAACCGCCGTCAGTCACCACACCAGCACCGCCGCGCATCATCAAACGAGTAATCAAAATGTCTCCAGCACTAGCGGCAAGCGCCGATTTCCTGCTGTCTATCACCAAAACATGTCCAAGCGGACAAGTCTCGATAGCGACTCGCTGCGGGTGATCCGGATTACTAAGCTCAGCCAGCTGATTGCGGTCTTCTCGCGCAGGTATAAAGCGCAATGTGAAGGCAGGGCCTACCATATTCTTACCTTTTGGCGATAGAGGCCGCACATCCTGGATGGTTTGGTGGCGCAAACCACGCTTGAAAAGTGCGGTTGCCAATGTAGCAACAGAAACCTGTTCGAGTTTTTCTTTCATTTTCTGTGTCAGTGGATGATTGCTCATGGGGCAATTCCTTTGTTTCAAACTTTAGGAGCCATAAATATTTGCAATTGAGCGTTGGCCAAACTTCCCAAATATAATCTCTTGCCTCATTTCAGAAGGACATCCTTTGGACAGAGATAACACAATGCGCAAGGTCGCGATTTTATTCCATTAGAATATATCAGGCTCACCCGCAGTTTGACCGTGATCGCGTGTCAGATAATCAAAATCGCAGCCGGTATCGGCTTGCCCCACATGTTTGGAGAACATCCATCCCCAGCCGCGTTGGAAGCGAGGTTCAGGGGGAATCCAGGCGGCTTTGCGGCGCTCTAGTTCCGCGTCATCAACTATCATATTGAGCGACCGGTTCGGCAGGTCCATTCGGACTATGTCGCCGGTTTTTAATAAAGCCAACGGTCCACCAACAAAGCTTTCTGGAGCAACATGAAGAACACAGGCGCCGTAAGATGTCCCAGACATACGCGCATCTGAAATGCGCAGCATATCGCGATGCCCCTGCTTTATAAGCGCTTTTGGGATCGGCAACATCCCCCATTCCGGAAAACCTGGTCCACCCTGTGGCCCGGCATTACGCAAGACCAGAACATGATCAGGCGTAACTTCAAGATCTTCGTCGTCAATCGCCGTTTTCATCTCGGAATAGCTGTCAAAGACCAGTGCCGGCCCTTCATGGATATGATATTTCGGATCGCAAGCGGCTGGTTTAATTACCGCACCCGACGGACAGAGGTTGCCACGTAAAACCGCTAGAGACCCCTCATGGTAGACCGGGTTGGACAACGGGCGTATGACGTCATCGTTATAGACCTGAGCATCTGCAATATTATCAGCTAGCCTTCGACCGTTGACCGAAACAGCCGATGTGTCGAGCCGGTCTGCGATCTGCTTGATCATGGCAAGCAACCCTCCGGCGTAATAGAAATCCTCCATCAGGTAGTCCTTCCCTGACGGTCGAACGTTGGCGAGCAAGGGAACAGTACGCCCCAACGCGTCGAGGTCGTCGAGCGTCAGTTCCACCCCCGCGCGGCGGGCAATAGCGATGAGGTGCACCACTGCATTAGTGGAACAGCCAGTGGCCATGGCGACGATGGCGGCGTTCTTCACACTGGCCGAGGTAACAATGTCTTGCATAGAGACATCTTCCCAAACCATTTCTACGATCCTTCGGCCACAAGCGCTTGCCATGCGCGAATGATTGGCATCAACTGCCGGGATTGAGGAGGCTCCTGGAAGCGTCAGCCCCATAGCATCCGCTATGGTCGTCATCGTGGATGCCGTGCCCATCGTCATACAGACGCCATGAGAACGAGCAATTCCGCCTTGCACACCCCGCCACTGCTCATCGTTGATATTGCCAGCGCGCCGTTCATCCCAATATTTCCAAGCGTCAGAACCGGAACCTAGGATCTCTCCGGCGTAGTTTCCGCGTAGCATCGGTCCCGCAGGTAGATAGATGAATGGCACTCCAGCGCTAAGCGCTCCCATAATCAGAGCAGGCGTCGTCTTATCGCAGCCACCCATCAATATAACCCCATCAAAGGGGTGAGAGCGGATAACCTCTTCAGTCTCCATGGCCAGCATGTTGCGATAGAGCATAGAACTCGGTTTTGTAAATTGTTCATCCAAACTGAGAACTGGCATCTCTATAGGGAAGCCGCCCGTTTGGTTCACACCGCGCTTAACTTCCTTGGCGCGCTCAGGAAAATGCCCGTGGCACGAGTTGATCTCTGACCAAGTGTTTAAAACACCAATTATCGGTTTCCCCCGGAACTCCTCTTCCGCATAACCAAGCTGCATCATTCGAGATCGATGACCAAAACTTCGCAAATCATCTGGGGCGAACCAACGAGATGACCTCAATGAATCAGGTGTTTTAGGCATCAATCATTATCCCTGTGCAATCAACCGTATGAAATTTATTAATAATGATGACCGTAATATTCTGCCACATGTATAAAAGTCCAAGCACCATTTAGCGACCCAGCGCCCAGAACGAATATATGCTGTCATGACGCAAACTTGGTTAGACATTGCTCGTGCGCTCCGCCTAACATCCAAGGGACGGCTGAGGATAGTGATAGACCCACTGCAAATAGAATTCATCAGATCAGCTGAGAACTATCGCAAATCATAAGATGAAGGAGGTTTTGATGGAGCGGGTAGCGGGAATCGAACCCGCACGACTAGCTTGGAAGGCTAGGGCGCTACCATTACACCATACCCGCTCAATAATCTGACAGATATTTGACCCGACATTCGAGGTCAAGTAAGTCATATTCGGTCGCCGAATAAAGACACACAGCGGGACCCGGTTTGAGTTAATTTCACGAAACAGCCTAATGACTCAGTCGCTGATCCTGTAAAGCCACTGACGCCTCCGCATATCATCTGCGATGAAACGATCGATCAAACCCTTATCTTCAAGTGTGAGATCTATTGGAGCCAAACCATTTAAAAGCATTCGGCGCGCCAATGGAGATATCACAAAATCAAAACTGTTATCAGTTGTAGCGAGGGTACATTTCTCAAGGTTCACTGACAAATGATGTGAGGTAGGATTCATTCTTACCCACTCAGTGATAGCTTCTATTGATGGGCGATCGAGGGTAATTGGTAGAACACCATTAGCGACGCAATTGTTATAAAAGATTGATGCAAAGCTTTCCGCTACTACTACCTTGAACCCGTAATCTGCAAGAGCCCAGACAGCATGCTCCCTCGACGAACCACATCCTGCATTTCTACCCAGAATTAGTATAGAAGCGGCACAATAATTTGGATGATTTAAAAGAAATTCAGGGTCAGGTTTTCTGTTGCCATCTGAATAGCGGATATTGGCAAAGAGGCCATTTGCCAGCCCAACCTTTGAAACCCGTTTCATCTCGCGCGATGGAATGATCACATCAGTGTTAAGATTATCCGTCAACAACGGGAGCGCGATGCCACTATGGTTCGTAAATGGCTTCATTCGTATGCCTCGCGCACATCACTGATATGTCCGTTTATCGCACTCCAAGCAACAGTCTCAGGGCTGGCGATGTGTGTGCAAACACCTGGCCCTTGACGTCCTTCAAAATTCCGATTGGTCGAGGAGATGACACGACTTCCTGGTGGGAAGGTCTCACCACCAGCATAAAAACAAAACGCACATCCAGCTTCATGCCATTCGAACCCTGCGTCTAGAAAGATTTTATCCAAACCTTCTGCTTCAGCAGATATCTTAACTTCTTTAGAGCCAGGGGCACAAATTGCTCTAATTTCAGACTTAACTTTTCGACCCTTTAATATGTTCGCAGCGCGTCGAAGATCACTTAACCTGCTATTGGTACAGGATCCAATAAATGCACCATCTATTGCTTGTCCACGAATTGGTTCATGAGGCTTTAAACCAATATATTTAAATACATCGGCAAAATCTGAACGTTGATCGGGCAAAACCTCATCAATAGCGATGGCATGTTCGGGGCTGGTACCCCAAGTTATCATTGGTGCGATTTCTGCAACATCCACTTCAAGATCAACATCGAATGATGCATCTACATCACTAATCAATGACGCCCAATGCGCCTCCGCAATCAATCCATCCTCATCTTTCGGAGCAAAAGGCCGCCCCCGTGTATACTCAATAGTCTTGTGATCTGGCGCTATAATTGCTGTGAATGCTGCAAACTCTACACCCATATTGCAAAGAGTTAAGCGCTCCTCAATTTCCATCTCCTCAATTGCTGATCCTGCAAATTCGATCACAAAGCCTGTCCCAAAATCAGCACCGAACCGACTTATTAAATTTATTACGATATCTTTAGCGGTAAGCCATTGTGGCTTTTTTCCAGTCAACCGGATGCGCATTTGTTTGAACTGAGGAACCCTAAGTGTTCTTGTGGCTAAAGCATGCTCGCAGTCAGTTGAACCTATTCCCCACGCCAAGGCTCCCATTGCACCAAGTGTACATGTGTGACTGTCCGGACAAACGATGGTTATGCCCGGCAAAACAATTCCCTGCTCTGGAGCTATTACGTGTACAATACCTTGTCGATCATCATCAGCACCATACAAACGGATACCAAAGACTTGAGAAGCGCGATGCATCTCCTCAATAAAAATCATTCCACCGGGCATTCTAGAGATATCTGGGCGACCAGGCTTGGTATCTACGATGTGATCAATAGTCGAAAAAACGGTCTCTGGCGCTGCAATGTTTCGATTTTCAGACAACATATTGGACAATGCAACCGAACCAGTGCGTTCGTGCAGCATAATCCGATCAATTAGTATCAACGATGAGCCATCATCAAACTGACGCACTTCGTGAAGTTTTCTGAGCTTCTGGTAAAGAGTTTGCCCCATTTTTAAAATCTACTCTTCTGACGGTGGGATAAAACCCAATTTCGAATAAATCTTATCATTGTCCGCCCCTACTCTGGGCGGGTTCAGTCGAACCTGAGGTCGAACACCATCTATTTCTAAAGGTAGCGCAGGTAACTTGATCTGTTTACCATCAGGAAGCTCCATCGGCAGCAAACCATGAGCATTTAAATGAGGATCGGTCAAAAGATCATCTGGTTTTCGAATTGGTGCGTACGGAAGACCAATGGTCTCTAAGCGAGCGCCCAAAGCTTCACTATCCAGGGCTCCAAATATTTCACGAAGTCGTGGTATTATAACCTTCCTTTTCGCCACCCGGCCTGCATTGGTAGCCAACGCGTTATCGCTTTCCCAATCCATCAATGAGAATGCCCTGCAAAGAGACTTCCATTGTCCGTCACTCACAACAGCAACGAACATTTGACTGTCAAGCGTTTCGAAAACATCATACACAGCCCAAGCTGAAATCCGTTCAGGCATTGGAGGAGCCTCTGTGCCTGTTACTGCTCCTTGAGCGATATGCTGCCCAACTAAAAAAGCCGTAGTTTCATACAAAGATGCACGAATGTTTGCGCCCTTCCCACTGTCCTTCCTAGCGACTAGCGCGGACAGAATGCCAATAACACCAAATAAAGCGCCTGTGACATCTATGACCGAAGCTCCAGCTCTTAGCGGCCTTCCTTTCGGGCCGGTCATGTAAGCCAGCCCCCCCATCATCTGGGCCACTTCATCCAGTGCAGTTCGGCTTTCGTACGGCCCAGACAAGAAACCCTTGCAGGATTGATAAATGATGCTTGGGTTGATTTCACGTACCTCTTCATAACCCAGGCCAAGCTTATCGAGAGCACCATCGCGAAAATTTTCAACCAAAATATCGGCGTCGGCAATAAGCGAGCGCACCACGCTTAAGCCTTTTTCCGATTTCAAATCGACCGTGATACTCTGCTTGTTGCGATTATACATCGCGAAATAACCTGCGCCAGAACCTGGCAACCGCCGGGTCTTATCGCCTCCTACAGGCTCGACCTTGACAACATCAGCACCCAAATCGGCTAAAATCATGCCGACAGTTGGCCCCATTACCATGTGCGAAAATTCAACTACACGAATGCCATCCAACTGAGCCATTTTCTCACCGATCTGTTTACTTTTATTACATTTGGTATAAGGATATACCATTATGTCAATTTTAAAGTGAACCCACAATGATAACTGTCAGCGAAGTTGGCCCACGTGATGGCGTTCAAAGTCTCGATTTTTTGGTAGATTTAGAAATCAAAAAGCAATGGATTGCTTCTGAAGCGGCTGCGGGAGTACCAGAAATTGAAGTTGGTTCATTCGTAAGCTTCAAACGATTACCGCAAATGCAAGATACGCCCGCGCTAGTGGAATTTGCATTAACTATTCCTGGATTGAAGGTCGCTGCTTTGGTGCCCAACCTGCAAGGAGCGAAAGCAGCTGTGGCGGCCGGCGTTCACAAACTATCAATACCAGTATCAGCAAGCGAAACCCATTCGTTGCGCAACGTTAATCGCACCCATGAACAAATGATCGAAGAGGTCAAACAGATAAGGGCGCTCGTAGACGATCAACCGAGTGAAACTCGTGCAAATATAGAAATTGGCATTGCCACCGCATTCGGCTGCACAATTGATGGAAACGTACCTCAAAAAACCGTCGTTGAACTGGCTGAACGTTTGATGATCGCAGGGGCCGATGAAATTGGCCTATCAGACACTACTGGGTACGCTGACCCTAAAATGGTCAAAGATCATTTAAAAGCAGTACAAAAAGCTATTGGACCGGCGAATGTAACTGGCGTGCATCTACACAACACACGCGGACTTGGCTTGGCTAACGCTTTAGCAGCGTTAGATTGCGGGATCACGACGATCGATGCTTCTCTTGGAGGCTTAGGCGGATGCCCTTTTGCGCCTGGAGCAAGTGGCAATATTGTGACGGAAGATTTGGTCTTCATGTTGCACTCAATGGGCTATGAAACTGGAATTAACTTGCCGGAGCTTATTGAGGTTCGAAAGAAATTAGCCGAACAAATTTCAGGTTCATCTATTTATGGGTTCATCGCTGATGCAGGGCTTCCTTTGGGCTTTAGTCAAAGCAGCCACGCTATAAATGGTGACGAGGCCCATTCATGACAGGATTGTTCTCGGGGCACGTTGATACGAAAAGCCCGACACCGTTATACCATCAAATTTTTTTAGATTTTAAGCATAGAATTATCTCAGGAAGTCTGGCTGACGGATTTAAATTCCCAAGCGAGGGGAAGCTTGCGAAAGAGTTCGATGTATCAAGGATCACCATTAAGCGTGCCCTGAATGAACTTGCCCAGCAGGGGCTTGTTGAAAGACATCGGGGAAGCGGAACTGTCGTTACATATGTTGCGTCAAATCTGCCAAATAATGATGGTTTCACTGCGTTAATGGACAGCCTACGTAAGATTGCGGCCACAACCACTGTGGAAGTTTTATCCGTCGATTTGGTAAAGCCGCCGCCCAGCATTGCACAACATTTGGCTTTACCAAATTCTCAGTACGCACGACAAATTCATCGGAAGCGCTACTATCAGAATGATCCATTCTCATACGTTCTCAGCTATAGCCCTGAAAAAGTTGGGAAATCCTGGACTAAGGAAGAATTGTCCAAAAAACCGGTTTATCAGCTGATAGAAGAAGGCGGGTTCACCACCGAATGGGCGCGCCAAACTATCTCATGCGAGGCAGCAAACCCTTTTATAGCACAGAACCTAATGTTGCCAGAAGACGCGCCAGTTCTGAAATTACGACGTCTTCTAGGAAATGAAACTGACGGTCCGCTACATTACATCGAGGTTTGGTACCGTTCTGATATGTATCAATTCACGATGGAGATGGGCCTGGGTGATTTCAAAAATCAGCGCCAGTTATGGTCTTCAGTTGAGTAATCTGCCGTAAGCAACTTCTTCTTCACCAAACTACGAAGGTCTTTATCATGCCGATTGTCGAGGTTCATTTAATTGAGGGGTATTCCGAGAGCGAAAAAACGAGGATCTGTGAGGCATTAACGGATGCAGTTAGAATTGTTGTGCCGGCTAGCCCGGATGCAGTTACTGTGATGGTACATGAGATGCTTCAGTCTGAATACATGCGCGGCCGCTCTCACAGATCACCAGCACCAGCGCTCCCAGACCCACGCGAAATTGTAAGTCAATTTCTAACGCTTATGGAACAACGCGATATAGCAGCTGCCGAAGAGTACCTCGATGAGAAGTTCTCAATGACGTTTCCCGGTACTCAGCCAATGCACCGTTTAGAGGACCTAGTTAACTGGGCATCCAAACGATATCGTTATGTTGTAAAAAAATATGACGGTTTCGAAGCGTTTCAATCACCTGGCGATGAAGCTGTAGTTTATTGCCGGGGCACGCTATCTGGAGAATGGCTTGACGGCGAGCCCTTCGAGGGAATTCGTTTTATAGACAGATTTGAAGTCATTCGGGGCGTGATTTCTAAGCAGGATGTTTGGAACGATATTGGTGAGGAAAAAATAAAAAAATGACCCAAGATATAGATCCCATAACACTTGCTGTTCTCGCTGGACGGATGGAGCAAATAGCCGATGAAATGGACGCCACTCTCTTTCGAGCTGCCTTTAACCCAATTATTGCGGAGGCACATGATGCCTCACACGGCCTCTATCATCCTCAATCGGGTGACACTTTGGTACAGGGGAAATCGGGTCTCCCCATCTTCGTAGGCGTGATGTCGTTTGCCGTGAAGAGCGTTATCGAAAAAGCCTCTAAAGATGGCAATTTGAAGGACGGCGATATCTATATTTTCAATGATGCTCACCTCGGTGGGACCCACCTAAATGACATGCGATTAGTACGGCCTTATTTCAATAATGGAGAACTATTTTGCTATCTTGCATCAGTTGGGCATTGGCATGACCTTGGGGGTGCAATCCCAGGGAATTATAATCCTGAAGCAACAGATGCGTTTCAAGAAGCATTCATACTACCACCAGTCAAATTGGTGAAAGAAGGAGAGCTCCAGACTGATATTATTGATATCTTGATGCGCAACACACGGCTCCCGCAGTCAGCGCAGGGCGATCTGAATGGCCAACTAGGCGCCTTAGATCTTGGCGTAAAAAGATTAGATGAACTACTTTTCGAGTACGGGCCCGACACGGTTAAATCCGCTTTGAATGCACTTCAAGATCGCGCCGAAATTTTAATGCGCGAGGAGCTCAAAGAACTTCCAGATGGGCGCTGGGAAGCGATTGATTATCTAGATAATGACGGTGTCTCTGACACTTCCTTACCGATAAAAGTGTGCCTCGAAATTAAAAATGACACTATGTCTTTAAATTTCGAAGGAACTGCTGCGCGCTGTGCGGGGCCTGTGAACATCGCTCTCCCGACTGCGATAGCAACAGCTTATGTTGCGATAAAACATATGTTTCCTAATCTGCCTGCAAACTCAGGGGTTATGCGACCAATTAATATCGTAATTCCAGAAGGCTCACTGCTTTCAGCTCCATTTCCAGCACCTGTAGGCGGCTACACAGAGACAATTTTGCGAATGATTGACGTAATTTTCCAAGCGGCCGCTCAGGCCGCGCCAGAGCGCGTCGTCGCAAACGCCTATGGCACAATCAATGCTTTATCGATATCCGGCAAGCGCAAAAATGGTCAACCATGGGTGATGTTTAGTTTCTACGGCGGAGGGCATGGGGGATCAAATGAAAGCGATGGCCTCAACCATGGTAATGCTCCTATTTCCACAGCTACGATCCCACCGTTGGAAATTCTTGAAGCGGCGTACCCTGTTATGTTCCGAAAATGGGCCCTTAGAACGGACAGCGCGGGTTCAGGAATGTATCGCGGGGGACTTGGCGCGACCTACGAAATTGAGGTTCTAGAAGAGAGTGGAGCTAAAGCCTTTCTTTTTGGCGAACGCGGAAAATACGCCCCTTCCGGTGTAGTTGGCGGCGGGAATGCAGCTTTAAATGTATTTACTTATGAACAGGACGGTGGCTGGCAAAACCCACCCATGACCTCCAAAATGGTAGGAATAAATCTCAAGCAGGGTCAGTCCGTGCGTTTGGATACTCCGGGTGGTGGTGGCTATGGAACACCCTCGAAAAGGCCAGCAGAAAGCGTGGCGCGGGATGTTGCAGCAGGATACATAACTGCAGAGAAAGCCACCGAAGATTATGGTTCCGCCTGGCAGGAGGTCACTATATGACTGAGATCATAATTGGCGTCGACGTTGGGGGTACATTCACTGACATATTTGCGCTCAACGAGAAATCTGGCACTGCTGAAGTCACCAAAGTCCCAACCTCACGTCCGGATCAATCGGACGGTTTCCTCAGTGGAATACGTTCCCTAGTCAATAATTTCAGCGACCTATCTGTGGTAGTACATGGGACCACTGCTGGTACAAATGCGTTATTGGAACGTAAAGGCGCAAAAATTGGCGTCATTACCACACAAGGCATGCGAGATGTTTTGGAAATGCGGCGGCGCGATCGTCCTAAAACCTGGGGGTTGCGAGGCAATTTTATTCCAATCGCTGAACGTAATTGTCGGTTAGAAGTTTCTGAGAGAACCTTGGCTGATGGAACTATCAGGACACCCGTAGATTTGCCTGCGGTACGGAAAGCAGCTCAAGAGTTGCTGGACTTGGGGTGTAGCGCGATATCAATATTATTCGCTAATTCCTACGCGAATAGTGAGAACGAAGACAGAGCGGTAGCTGCTGTGCGGGAAATGTGGCCCAACGCACATGTGGCTTCGTCCTCCGAGATACTGCCTGAAATTAGAGAATTTGAACGGTTTTCGACCACAGCCCTGAACGCTTATTTGCAACCAGAGGTGTCTGGATATCTAAATCGGCTTGAAAAGGCTTTAAGCACAGGTGGTTTTTCAGGCGAGTTTCTAATCGTTCAGTCAAATGGTGGCGTTATGGGGGTGGATACCGCCGCGAAACTTCCAATCAGGACCGCATTGTCTGGGCCCGCAGCTGGCGTAATTGCAGCTGGCTACATTGCTGAAGCAGCAGGGTTACCAGACATAATAACGGGCGACATGGGCGGGACATCATTTGATGTCTCACTAATTGCAAACAACCAAAGCATGTTATCTTCGCAAACCTCAATCGACTTTGGAATGGTCGTGCGTTCACCAATGATAGAGATTACAACCATTGGCGCCGGTGGTGGATCAATCGCATGGGTAGACAAAGGCGGACTTTTAAATATTGGGCCTGAAAGCGCAGGCTCAACCCCTGGACCAGTCGCTTATGGACAAGGCAATACGCGACCAACGGTAACAGACGCAAATGTTGTACTAGGCAGAATTGATCCAGAAAACCCAATCGGTGGTAAAATTGAAAAGCTTGATGTGCTTGCCGCATCAAAGGCAATCGAAACGCATGTTGGAGACCCATTAGGCCTTACTGCCATCGAAGCAGCAGAGGCTATTTTGCGTGTCGCCAATAGCCGAATGGCAGGTGCCTTAAGATTGGTTTCTATCGAACGTGGGTTTGATCCCAAACGGTTCGCATTTATGCCGTTTGGAGGGGGTGGAGCATTACACGCGTGTGCAATGTTGGAAGAGGTAGGTTTAGCAAAAGCTATTGTACCGCGGTATCCAGGAGTGACGTCTGCAATGGGCTGCGTGATCGCCGATATGCGTCAGGATTTTGTGCAAACCCTTAATTCCGGAGTGAATGACACAGATCCAGCAGTAATTTTTGAATACTTACAAAATCATGTCCGTGAAGGACACCGGGCTCTTGATGCGGCAGGAACTAACTTTGAAAGCAGGGTTACATCTTTCACCTTCGATATGGCGTATCAAGGTCAAACACATACGGTAAATGTTCCAATCGACATTAATGTAAGTAATGAAGTCGTAGCGGTACCATCACTGGATCAGATTAGTAATGCATTTGATCTGGAGTATAAAAAAACCTTCGGCCGCTTGCTTGAAAACGGTGTGAGACGAATAATCAATATTAGAACTTCTGTAACCGGGAAACGACCTCGCTTTGACTTGGCGACATTAGCACCCAAGGGAGGGTCAATTAAACAAGCATTTAAAGGGACGCGCTCGGTGCACTTTGGCGATCAATGGTATGATACTAACATATATGACAGGCTGGAATTGCCAGTTGGAGCCGTAATTCCTGGACCAGCCATACTCGAACAGCCAGACACCACAGTTCTTATCGAACCAGAGCTTGTCGGCCGCATTGACGATTATGGTAATACCCTAATTGAAAGGTCAAAATCATGAATCCGAGCAAAACAGCGCTTCTTACTATCGATTTACAAAATGATTTTTTACACGCTGATGGTGCTTACGGGCGCGCCAATCAATCAGCAGAGGCAATTTTAAAATTACCGGAGATGATTAAACCTATAAGAGACGCACTGATAAATGCAGGCGGAACATACATCTCTGCACAATTCACATTAGTGCCGGGTAGAGGTGGCGAACCTCTTATTGCCCCTCATTTAAAAAAATTACGGCCATTCTTGGGTAAAGGTGATTTTGCACCGGGAGGCTTCGGCCATAATTTAGTGAATGAACTAGCGCCAGCGGATTTTACAATTGAGAAGGTGAACTACTCGGCATTCTACCAAACCAGGTTAGAATATATTTTAAACCACCAAGATATTAACACACTCATCATAGGGGGCATTGTCACAAACGGTGGTGTGGCCAGCACTGTAAGAGACGCGCATCTTCGCGACATCCACACAATCTTGCTATCTGACGGATGCGCAGCGTTTAACTCTCAAGTTCACGATGCCACCGTGACATCTCTTAGCACCGTTTCAGAGGTTTTGAGCTGTGCAGACGCCCTTAGCCTTATTAAAAAAATCGAATGACTTTACGGCGACGGCTAACCAAAAAAGAGATCCTGATTGCGCCAGGAGTTTTCGATGCGCTTAGTGCAACCATAGCCGCTCAATGTGGGTTCGAAGCGCTATACCTGTCTGGAGCGGCTGTCGCTTACACACGCTTAGGACAACCGGATTTTGGCCTAACAACAGCAACCGAAATGGCCGAGACTTTGGCGCTAATTTCAGACAAAACAAGCTTGCCGGTAATAGTGGACGCAGATACCGGGTTCGGAAATCCTTTGAATGCTCGGCGGACCATGTTGAACTATGAACGCGCCGGAGCCGCGGCTTTACAAGTAGAAGACCAAATCTTTCCCAAAAAGTGCGGCCATCTTTCAAACAAGTCCCTCATATCACCAGGAGAAATGGTGGCAAAAATCTCGTCGATGGTTGACGCACGATCAAAAGATACGCTTGTAATTGCGCGGACAGATGCAATCGCTGTTGAGGGGCTAACGGCAGCTTTAGACCGAGCCACTTTGTATCTAGAGGCCGGTGCTGACGTAATTTTTGTGGAAGCGCCGAACACCCAGGAACAACTTAATACAATCACAAAGCGTCTAGGTGGACGTGCGCCGTTGGTCGCAAACGTAGTAGAAGGCGGCAGAACACCTGAATTTTCCTCAGACGAGCTCGAAGAAATGGGTTTCGATATAGTAATCTTTCCCGGCGGGATAGTCCGAGCTTTGGCAAAAACAGCAAGAGAATACTATGAAACTCTTTCGAGGACAGGCTCTACCCAGGCATATAAAGATCGTATGTACAATTTTACAGAACTGAATGACATTATTGGGCTACAAGAAATGTCAGCGCTGGACGAAAAATTCAAGGACATACCCGGTGATTGAAGCGCCTCTGGATAACTACGATATACATATAGAAACGTTGATAATCGGAGCGGGAGCTTGCGGCATGATTGCTGCACTTTCTGCATATGAAGCGGGCCAGGACGTACTGATAATCGAGGCCGATCCAGTGCCATCAGGATCAACTGCCCTAAGCGCAGGCTTGATACCCGCCGCAGGAACAAAACTCCAAAAAAACGCGGGAATTAATGACAATCCTGAAATTTTTGCAAATGACATTCGAAAAAAAGCGAAACAGGAAAACGATTTCGAACTCGAACGTGTGCTTTCAGAAGGATCAGCCAAGGTCATTGAGTGGCTGATTGAACAACATGACTTGCCATTTTCATTGGTGGAAGACTTTGACTACCCTGGGCACTCTGAAAGGCGAATGCACGGCTTACCCAGCCGGTCAGGTGTAGAACTAATCAACAGCTTACGCTCGCGCATAGAACAACTTGAGATACCATTGATATGCCAAAGGCGCGCAGACGCTCTATATGCTCTTGATAAAACGGTTTTTGGTGCCCGTTTACGATTGCCAGATGGAACTTTCGAAACCGTTTCAGCCGATCGGGTCATATTAGCTTGCAACGGCTTCGGAGGAAATCGCACGATGGTGTCTAAACACATGCCAGAAATAGATCGCGGTTTGTGGTTTGGTCACAGCGGAAATCAGGGCGATGCAGTGATTTGGGGGCAAGGATTAGGGGCCTCAACAAAACATTTATCAGCATATCAAGGTCACGGTAACGTTGCTTTTCCGCATGGCATTTTAATTACCTGGGCAGTAATTATGCAGGGTGGGTTTCAGGTAAATATTTCTGGACAGCGTTTTTGGAATGAAGCGCAAGGGTATTCTGAAGCAGCACGCGCAGTCCTATCCCAACCCGAAGGTATAGCTTGGACTATTTTTGACAGTAAAATCGCAAAAATTGCTCGGCAATTTTCCGATTTTAAAGACGCAGAAGCGCAAGGTGCGATTGTTTCCGCAAGCACAACTGAAGAACTGGAAACCAAATGCAACCTACCAAGCGGCAGTCTAGAAAGTAACATTTTAGACATCCCATATGGCGGCACTGATCGCTTCGGAAGAGAATGGGCTAATGCGAAACTTATGCCATCTTTTCACGCTGTTAAGGTTACCGGTGCTCTATTCCATACACAGGGCGGATTAGACGTTGACCCTGCAACAGCATTGGTGCGTCACACCTCAGGTGGATGCTTTCAAAACCTACATGCCGCGGGCGGAGCAGCATGTGGCGTATCTGGAGCAGGTGATAGTGGATATTTGTCCGGCAATGGCTTACTTTCAGCCTCCGTGTTGGGGTTCATCGCAGGAAAGTCCAAAACTACCGCAAGTTAATTGCTAAATCGCAATAGCTTCAGGCGCACATTGACCAACGCTATGATGCGCTGATCAGTTCATCAGATTTGGCAAAAACGTTACTATCGATGGAAATGCTATTAACAGCGCAAGAGTTAACACGTCCATTACCAGGAAGGGCGTGATACCTGCAAAAACTTGCTCGAGTGTCAAAGGTACCGGCGACGAACTTCGTACAACATACGCATTTAAACCAACTGGTGGGGTAATCAGGCTTATTTCAGCCAATTTAATAGAAATTACACCCAGCCAAATTGGATCATAACCCACGCTCGTCATGACCGGAAACATAATTGGAAGGGTCATAACCATGATTGCAATGGGATCAATAAGCATTCCCAAAATGAGATATAATCCTGCAAAAGCCAGCAGATATGTGAGAGGAGCCAGTTCCATTGCAAGCATCCAGTCGGACACATCACGGACTAACCCTGTGTAGGTTAAAAACCTAGCAAATATAATTCCACCAATCACCACTATAAAAATAGTTGATGTGGTAATTCCAGCGTCTTTAAATGTTTCAATCAAGGCTCGGCTATTCATTCGGCCTTTTAGTAAAACAATCATAAAGGCACCAAATGCTCCTACAGCACCCGCGTAGGTCGGCACAAAAAACCCAAGGTAAATTCCACCAATTACCAATGTGAATAAGGCCATTATGCCCCACACACCCTTCAATGAGCTTATTTTCTCTCTTAATGTGAAACGCTCATCCGGGATTGGACATAACTTTGGGTAAAGCCGGGCAATGAAATAAATCCCGAGCATGTAAATGGCTGCTGACAGGATCCCCGGTATTAAGCCGGCAATCAACAGTCGAGCAACTGACTGCTCTGTAATAACAGCATAAACAATCATCAAAACTGATGGAGGGATCAGTGAGGCTAGGGTTCCTGATGCTGCAATACAACCGGCAGATATACGCTTATCATAACCAAATCTGGTCATTTCGGGCATCGCCATTTTTGTGAAAACAGCTGCATTCACAATAGTTGAACCACAAGCAGCTCCAAATATCGCCGACGCGAGTGTTGTAGCCATCGCCAAACCACCTGAAATTCGGCCGAGCCATCTGTAAGCAGCACGATATAGATCAGTAGTAAGTCCGGCTTGGCTTGCAAGCGCTCCCATCAAGATAAACAGAGGGATAACCGCTAGAGTAAAAGAATTAGTGGTAGAAAATGGTATTGTGGCAACTTGAGCAAAAGACGCCTGAGGGTTTATTGCGAGGAATATTCCAACCACACCAGAAAGCCCAAGGGCTACGCCGATATGAACGCCGAAGGTAAGCATAAAAAATAGCAAGATACCGACGATAATTCCGGTGGTGCCAGTGTCTAACATTATTATACTTGCCTTATCTACATTGTTACTGATTTGCGTCAGATCGAGGGTGCAGGCTGTGGCTCACCAGATCTAACTCGTCCGCAATCGATAATTAAGTCCAAGACAAGCCTCAAAATTATTAAGGATGCGCCAGCAACCAGCGTGAATCTTGCAGGCCATAGTGGGAAACGGATCAAACCAGAAGTGGCTTCACCAATCTTGATGGAGTATTGCGCCTCTAAAAGGCCCTGCCAAGCTATAAGCGAGAAAAAAATTATCGCTGCAACGTCAGTCACAACATCCATCACTGCACGAAATCGAGGACCGACTGCGAGGTAAGCTATCTCTACTCGAATGTGAGCACGGCGGATCTGCGCAAACGTCAAAGCACCAAATACTATCAACACCATGGTGCTTTCAGTTAGCTCTCTGGGACCAGGGACTGGCACGTTCAACACTTGTGTGCCCACCACATCTGCTACACCTAAAAAAGTCGACATAATCATGCCGACTCCGCCTATCAGCAGAACTATCAGTGCTAGGCGTTCAGAAATTTTCAAAAGAAGTTTCAATCAAATTTTCCACGCTTACGATGTTCAGGTTATGGCGAAAAGAAGTCCGCCATAACCAACGTTTGATAGGTATTACCCACCGATTTGTTCGTTGAAGTAGGCAACGACTTCCGCGGCAGCATCGCCTTGGCCACGAGATGCCATGTCTTCGGCCCAACGGTTAAGGAAATTAGGTGCAGCCGCTTGCCATGCCGCGAACTCATCAGCAGGGAATGGGACAATCACACCGCCATTCGCTTCAATTTGTTCGCCTGCAGCGGCTTCAGCTGCTTCGATATTATCAATATAATTTGAACCCGCTATCCGAGCCTCTTCCAGCATTATAGCCTGGTCTTCCGAAGAAATTTCAGCCCACTTGTCACTGTTGATTACAATCAAGTGCCCTGAGATCGACATGACTGGCCCACAGCTATATGTTCCAGGTTCGTAGAGACGATTAGCTAGGATATTGCCTCGGTTGATGAACGAATAGTCGAGCGATCCACGCTGCAATGCCTCATAAATATCACCAACACCGATGCTCACGGGAACAGCGCCGATAGCTTCATGAGCCAACGGAATGTCCGAGCCAAATGAGCGGATCTTCTTGCCTTCTAGGCCCGCTACGTTGTCACAGTTAGCATCTGGGCCGGTCATGTAGTATGAACCTAGGGGCTGTTGGAAGAGGAATGTCACGCCGAAACTGTCTAGCTCCGCTCTAAACTGCGGAAGTGCCTCATATGCAGAAGCTGCAATTTCCATCACCTGACGGGGCGATCCCCACGTAAACGGCAGCTGGTAGGTTTTCCAGAAAAGAAGTTGATCAGGATAGTAGCCGGGGACAACTGAAGCCATATCAATTGCGCCTCTTCCAGCCAATGTTAGTAACTCAGCACCGCCGCCAAGGCCACCCGCATAAGTAACTTCAATATTTACACGCCCTTCAGTGCGTTCTGTCACTGCAGCAGCGAAATCCTTTTCCGCCTGCAAGAAGGGGGAATCTCCCAAATAGTGGCCCCAACGCAAAGTGACGTCTGCAAACGCACTTGTCGAAACAACCGATGTAAGTGCCGCAGCACCTATAAGCTTGATCATATTCATGACAAAACTTCTCCCTGATTGTCCTGGCTTTTACAGCCAAGCTTTTGTTTCGTTTACCTTATGCGGACTTCTCCGCGTTAACTTTCAGTCATCAAATGGTTGGATGCTTTTTCACAAGAAATCCGATCAGTAGGATCCAACGACCAAGCCCATTTAATACACACTACAGTGTGTAGCGCACTGCGGAGTTGTCAATAGACTCTCAAGATCGAAATCCATTGCGTGTACTGGCTTAATAGCTTGCTGAAGCAACCTAAAAAAATTTAATGCGTACCATCTCTCACATAGGAGGTCATTACTGATATTGTTTCGGTGTAACATGATGCAATGCGATCAAGACGACTATTAGCGTTGCGCTTATCGTGGTCACTAATGCGAGTGAAGGGGCAAAGGAGCCGGTCAAATCGGACAATATACCGAATGAGACAGGTCCCAATACACCTCCAATTTCAGCAACGGTAAAAAACAACCCTCCCGCCAACCCAAGGCGATCAGCAGGCACTTTTGGCGTTTCCATAAGTATGAGTATCGCAACGGTCATCATAGATCCGCGAGCCAATCCTTGAATGCACAGGCCCATAAACATTAAGGGACCAGCATCGGTCTGCAACAACAGGCTGGCTGTAAATGTGGCAATAAAAAGACCTGCCATCACACTCAAACGATACTTTGGAACAGCTAACCGAGGGATTATTAGTGCACCGAGGATCCCGATGATTGACGGAATTGACGCCCAATATCCCGCTGCAACTCGATCAAGGCCACGGCTGACCAGAATTTCTGGCAGCCAATTGTTCAATGAATGGTTGATAAAGAATATTCCCACGCTCATTAACAAAATAAGTTGAACAGGACGTAAACCGATCAATTCGAAGAATGCCAATAAATTAAATTTTTTACCGTCTGCATCTTCAGCTACTTTTACACCTTTAATATTTGTGGCGATTAACCAAAGCATGCCACTCATCAACGTGAATAGAGCAAAAATGCAGATTGCAGCGCGCCAGTTTTGATCCACAAATACCATAACAACACTATTCATAAGAGACAGAGACACCAGTCCTCCAAGGTATGGACCAGTTACATATACCCCCATCGCGCTTGCACGCGATGGACCCTTAAAACACCCAGCTATCACCTTAGGGGCGCCGACAGAAATTAGTGGTCCACCAAACCCCAAGATTGAAACAGCGAAAAACATTTGGAATGAATTAACTGCAGCACTACGCGCAATCATCGACGCCGCCATTATCAAAGCAGCCACGAAAAGCATCCTACGGGCACCAAACCGATCAAGCAAAATCCCGGATGGTATCGAAGCAATGATGTAAGTAAGTGGCCACGCCCCAAGTATCAGCCCCATACTTGAAAAGCCGACCCCCAACTCTTCGCTTATCGGAGCGATCAACGGGGCCATTGAGGCGATATTAATGCCAAAGCAAAAGTAAATCAGCCACACCCCGGCTAGTACAATCCACTTCCCATAGCGACCAGTGAAATCTAGATTTTCGATATCATCCTCATGGAGTTATTATTGTGTCGCCACCCTAATATTCTACCTTTTTTGTTGGCGTTTGATGCAGCGAAATATTGATTAGATTGTTTGACAGTGAATACCAATTAGCGTCAACTATAATCAATTTTGATTTGGGAGTAGAGGCATGTTGAATGAGTTCAACTTCGATCCTGCAGACAGAGCTCCTTTTTCTCCAATATCAAAAAGGCCACAACTTAGGTGGCCAAATGATGCAAAAATTGCAATCTGGGTAGTGCCAAATGTTGAGCACTATGAATTCTTGCCGCGACCATCCAAAAAGCGCGATCCATGGCCACGAATGAAGCACCCCGACATAATTGGGTATGGCACAAGAGACTACGGAAATCGGGTCGGAATTTGGCGCATGTTTGACCTTTTTGACCGTTTTGAAATACGCGCAACAGTCTCATTATCAATGGCAAATTGGGTCCATTATCCTGAAATTTTTAAGGCCATGGAAGCACGAAACTGGTCGATCATGTGCCATGGGATGTATAATACTAGGTACCATTGGGACATGTCAGAACATGAGGAAAGAGCGGAAATTGAGGAGGCCGTCACTTTATACGGTGAACTCACCGGTAAAACACTAAGCGGCTGGTTCTCACCAGCGGCATCTTACACGCTTAATACGCCTGATCTGATCGCTGAAGCCAAAATAACCTACTACTGCGATTGGCACCATGATGATCAGCCTCTCCCCCTAAGGGTCCGAACGGGTTCTTTGATCACAATTCCATATTCAATGGATTACAATGACTCAATCTTACATCGCCAGCAATTTGAGGCGTTGGATTATTACACATTTGCTAAAGACGCGTTCGATACTTTGTACGACGAAGGTGGGCAAGTTTTATGCCTTGCTTTGCATCCGTACATGATGGGCCAACCACATCGAATAGGACATCTCGCACGGCTGTTAGAGTACATCAAAGAACATGACAAAGTTTGGATCGCCACTGGTGATGAAATTGCTGATTGGTACCTAAGAAATTGCGCTGATCACATCGCATGGCACAAAGCTAGAGAAGCATCATGACAAAACCCCGTAGAGGAATGGATCATGATATTTACGAGTTTTCACCAATCACGCGTAGGCCGCCTCTTGACTGGCCATGCAACAAAAAACTTGCGGTCACAGTCCTTCTACACTTGGAATATTGGGAATTGCAGCCACCTGATCAAGCGATAAGGGACAATAGATTTACGGGGGAATATGGCTTCTACTTCCCAGAATATAGACCATTTACTCAAAGAGAATATGGCAACAGAGTAGGCGTTTTCCGAATTCTTAAATTACTCGACGCTTTCAAAATGAGGGTCTCAGTAGCTGCAAATTCATTGGCGTTATCGCGTTACCCTGAACTTGTTAATGAATTCCGAGGCCGGGGATATGAATTTGTGGCACACGGTGAAGCACAGACACGAATGCTGTCTTCAGCGATGAATGAAGAAGAAGAACGGGCGGTAATAACTCGTACCACTGACACATTTGAAAGAGTTTTAGGCATAAAGCCGATCGGCTGGTTGGGCCCAGACAGCGGTGAAAGCGATAGGACTCCGCATTTATTAAGCGACGCGGGTTATCAATACATCCTTGATTGGCCGAATGATGATCAACCATATCCGATGACTACGAAACCTCCTATTCTATCTATCCCGAACCAAATGGAATGGGATGACGTTACGGCGCTATGGCTACGTAAAGTGCCAAACGACAGGTATCCTGATTTGGTTAATGAAGCTGCAATCAGCCTCGCAAAAGAAGGCGGCCGTTCATTCGTTTTATCTCTGCACCCCTGGGTGATAGGACAGCCACATAGGATTAGATATCTTAAAATGGCGCTACAAAACTTAACGAACATAGACGGGATATGGAAAGCTACTGCGGGTGAAGTATCAAATCATTTGAGACACTTGTGGGGATGGACATGAAAAGGAGTTTGGCAGATGTCGCTAAAATTATCCGTTCAAAAAACGCAGGCCCCACACTGCTAACAATAGATATTTTGTTCAATACTAATGAAGAATTTGTTCTGGGCCGCTCATCACTAACGCCAAATTCTGTTTGCCAGAGGTATGGCTGTAAAATCGCTGACTTGGAAATCATTCCATATCAAACTGCTTTGGCCATAAAGATAGTTCTTAGGCGTAAGATTATAGCCGGTTCGCCAGGTGACCGTGATGTGTACGGCAGTCAACAGCATGGACCACTGTTGGGGATTTTAGTATGAGCGCGCTTGAACGGCTGCTTAAATTGCGGGAACAAAACCCAGGTCCATTAAGGATATTATCTGCTTCAGGGCAACTTGGCTTTGGAATTCCAAAGAAGAGCTTTGAGCGCGGAATCAAATCTAAACCGCATGTTATAGCGGCAGATATGGGATCTGTTGATCCAGGACCAACGTATTTAGCAACCGACAAAATCGCAGCTCCGGAAGTTTTAGTACGCTCAGATATGCGGTTGGTTCTTCATGGCGCGCAACAGCTGGGTGTTCCCTTACTAATAGGAAGTGCAGGGACAGCAGGAGCGGACGTGCATCTAGACGTTGTTCTTAAAATTTTGAAAGAAATTGCCGTCGAAGACAAACTCCATTTTAAACTCGGCATCATCCGCTCCGTCATCCCACATGATCTAGTTGAACACTCACTGCTAAATCAAAAACTTAAGCCCATTGGTCCAATTGACTTGGATGAAAACACACTCAAACAAACCGAAGTAATTGTCGGTCAAGCAGGTATGGGACCGTTCGAACGCGCATTAAAGTTGGGAGCAGACGTGATTGTAGCTGGAAGGGCATGCGACACCGCTCCGTTTGCAGTAATACCAAAGATGTTAGGCTTCCCCACCGGCGTCGCTGTGCATATGGCGAAAATTCTTGAGTGTACATCATTGTGCTGTGAACCTGGTGGGCGTGATGCAATGCTCGCCACTTTCGACGGCGACAGTTTTACGGTCGAGAGTATGAATGAGGCCATGCACGCAACTCCGACATCCGTAGCCGCCCACGCACTTTACGAACAGTCTGATCCCTACTTTATTCATGAACCCAACGGCCGTGCATGCCTAAAACATGCAAAATATGAAGCCATCGACGAAAGGCGCGTGAAAATATCAGGAGCAACTTGGCAAGCCGCTGACAAGCCCTGGATAAAAATAGAAGGCGCCCGAAAACTGGGAAGTCGGGCAGTCATGCTCGCAGGAAATGCAGACATCAATTTCATAAAGCAGAGTAAAAATATCATAAATAAAGTTGAAGAGGTTGTCAGGGAAATCATTCCATTCAGCGAGTGGAGTTTGAATATAAGGCACTACGGCATTGACGGAGTAACAGATTGGCCTGAACCTCCGGTTAATTTGCCGCGAGAAATTTTTCTGCTGTGTGAATGTATCGCTGAAAATTCTGAAAAAGCTAAGTTAGTTTTGGCAACTTTCAGACAACAATTGTTGCATTTCGGTTTTCCCGGAAGGTCGGCCACTGGAGGCAATCTGGCGTTTCCGATTACTCCACCTGAATTAGATGCGGGTGAGGCTTTTACTTTTTCAATATACCACCTCTTAGAATTAGATGACTGGAGCGCTCTAGAGCAGCTATTTCCCGTTACAATAGAAAAAATTGGAGATCCGACGTGACTGATGTTCTCGAGACTGCCGATTATATTCAAGCCTACAACAATGTGCGCCCTATTGACCCAACCAAGTCGGCGTTGCTTATTGTGGATATGCAATATGCGACTGGGCATCGAGATGGACCACTAGCGCAGCGCATGAAAAGCGAAGGTTTAACAATTACAGATTGGCGCTTTCAACGCATTCATGAATTGGTAATTCCAAACAATTTACGCCTAATTGACACCATTCGGAAAGCCAGCGGCCATATTATCTATATCACAATCGGCGCAGCGATGCCCGATTGCAGAGATGCTCCTGTTCACATGCGTGAATTATTTCTAGACATGAAAAATTTCATAGGGTCGCGATCTCACGAAATTATAGATGAACTAAAACCCGGCCCAAATGATCACATCGTGAGAAAAACGACCATTGGTGCATTTGCATCTACAGGAATAGATCATCTTCTAAGAACACTTGGGTGCAACGCTCTTTTTGTAACTGGCGTTTCGACCAATATGTGCGTCGAAACGACTGCGCGAGAAGCTGCTGATAGAGGTTACGATGTCACCATCGTGGAAGATGCTTGCGCGACGACACATAAGGACCTCCACCACAATACGATGCGCAACTTTCAACGTTTGTTTGGTAAAGTGCGTAGTACCGAAGAAGTAATGGAACTACTCTCACATACTTGAGCTTACGATTGAACTGTGTTCGCACCAGCCATGTAAATTTGAATTGTTGATATCAAGCGGTTTTGGATCTGAAAAATATTAGCGTTTGACTTAACAGGCGGGGCTTCAGGTCCAGAGTAAGTGACCTTGAAAGTTGTTACGATGCACTTAGCGGGGACATCAACAATGTGTTTAAAATCATGATGTACTGCACTTATTTTTGAATTTTCCCAGCGACTTCTGAAAAGCTCTAATATTTCAGTCTTGCCACTATAACGCAAATTGTGCGTTTCAATTATCAAGGCGCATTGATCGGTTAAAAGGTTACCTAACCTAACTAAATTTTTATGGTCTAAAGCATAAAAATAAGATTGAGAAAGTTTAGTCAAATCACCTGAAGTCATTGAGCGGATTCCAACGTATTTTCACCTGTCATATACACGGCAACAGCACAGAACCTTTCGTCCCGCACCTCAAAAAAGTTACAGTTTGACTTCAATGTGTGGCTTCCATCGTGTTCAGTATTATCCACTTGAAAGCGCGCAACAATGCGGTTTGTCTCCGCATCTGAAACGAACTCAAACTCATGGTGTAAAACCGCAGCATGGCTATTCCATAACCTGCGGAACATGCCTTCTATTGCATCGTGCCCTTGCAACCGCACTCCGTGCGTTTCGACCGTAAATAGGCAATCACTGGTCAGCGTTCCTAGAAGAGTATCAATATCCTCTCTATCAACCGCAGAAAAATATCTTAACACCAAATTAATCAGTTGCTCATTGTTCATATCAAGAACTTCCATTGCTTGAATGTGATCGCCTTGGATCGTTCAGTTTTTAATTTTTTCTTAAAGCGAGATATCATCCGCAACTGTGTGACTTGACATGATGTAATCAGTTCCGTCAACTTCGCCTTAAGTCCTGTTATGATGATCTGGAGTGCGTGCAATGGCAGCCTGGGACCAAGTAATCACTGACGATGAAAAAAAGCGTTACAAAGAAGCAGGTTTTGGGGGTCAAGGAAGTATAGGAAAACGCCCTGCCCTACTGATTATCGATGTTCAGTACCGCACAATTGGAACGAAGCCAAAGCCCTATTGGGAGGCTATTAAGGAGTATCCAACATCCTGCGGTGATGTCGGATGGAGCGCTGTTGAGAATATCAAACGGCTGGTATCACTTTTTCGAGATAGGGGATTTCCAATTTTGTATCCTCACGTTGCGCCAAAAAATCTAGCTACTGATGGAGGGCGACTAGCCGAGAAAATTCCATCAATCATGGGGATTGACTCAAAAGGCTACGAATTTGTTGAAGAAATTGCACCAATTTCGGGCGACATACTATTACCCAAAAAACATCCAAGCGCATTCTTCGGCACCCCTTTGGTCAGCCACTTAATCGACCTTAATGTGGATACTCTTGTTGTGACAGGTTGCACCACGAGCGGATGTATAAGGAGTTCTGTAACTGATGCTTTCGCGTACAATTTTAAAGTATTAGTACCTGACGATGCTGTTTATGACCGGTCACCAACTTCGCATGCAGTAAACCTGTGGGACATGAATGCTAAATATGCGGACGTTCACACTTCCTCCGAAATAATCAGTCTTATTAAAACGGAGGTGTGAAATGCATGCGAAATCTGTAGCGAGTGCTTTAGAGAAATTAGTAGCTTTCACATCAACAACAGAATGGAAAGATATCCCGGTTCCAGTTCAAAAGCGAGCCTCATTGGTTCTTTCTGACGATATTGGGGCGATGGTTGCAGCACGCGACGAACCTGAACTTCAATCTCTTCAAGAAGGCGTTGCTGTAAGTGCAGGAAAACCAGAAGCAACGCTTTTCAACGGAAAAGGGCAAAAACTAGATCGCTATTCTGCTGCTCTCGCGAACGGATGTGCGTCAGACTGGGCCGAGCTCGATGAAGGGTATCGACGCGTCATATGCCATGCAGGCATTTATTGTTTGCCTGCTTTGCTGGCCGAAGCAGAAGCTGAAAACCACACAACTGAAGAACTACTCAGGGCTCTTGTTCTTGGCTATGAAACCGTTGCCCGTGTGGCCCGGGCTTTTACGTTTCCTAATCTGGTGTTGCATCCACATGGCTCACTCGCCGCTGTGGGAGCGGCGGCAGCAGTTTGTGCCCTCCGCCGCACTGAACAAAGCATAACCGTTGGAGCTATATCTAGTGCAGCAACCATGGTTGTTCCTGGCCCATACACGCATCCAATCTTAGGCTCTCTTTGTCGAAACATCTGGCCGGGGATAGCAGCGCAAACCGCTTTGCGTTCAGTAGACTGGGCCAGTCACGGCATAGTTGGTTTGCGAACGGCACTACACGATGTTTATGCTGACGCATTTGGCGCCAAGCCTAATGCAGATGAATTATGTTCAGAGTTAGGCCAAAGTTGGGCCATATCTGACGGATACCATAAAGTTTTTGCATGCTGCCAATATGGCCATGCAACGATTGAAGCTAACCTCAAATTGGCCGAGCAAGCGGATCCATCAGAAATACAAACCATTCATCTTGAGACGCATGAAAAAGCTCGTGTTATGGATAATCCAGATCCTACCACGACCATTGCCGGGAAGTTCTCTATCCAACATATCGCCGCGGCATCCGCTTTAAAACGCGAGGGAGGATTTGCAGCATTTTCGGCAGAAGTCTTATCGGAGCCCAGTGTGGTTTCATTAAGGCATAGGGTCTCTACGTCACCTTACGAGCCAATTCCCGAATGGCCCAATGATCGCCCCACGCGAGTAACTTGGACATTGAAAGACGGGCGGACGTTGACACACGAAGTGTTGAGCGCTCGAGGCGGTCCAGATCTTCCATTCACTCCGGACGAAATACGTCAAAAAATAAAAGATATCGTCTCTGATCCATACCCCAATATGTTCGCATATCTTGAAAAGATACTGGAATTAGAACCAGAAGTCCTTGCCAAGGGTTGGAAGGAAAATGTCGCGTGGATGACAAAAGATGAGTGACCACCTGGATCTTTTAGTCATCGGTGCGGGTGCATGTGGGCTTGCAGCAGCCATATCTGCTCATGACGCGGGCGGAAACGTAGCTATTATTGAAAAGCGCGCAACACCGGGGGGCAACTCATCATTATCTACGGGTTCAATCCCAGGAGCTGGATCGCGTTTTCAAGTTGCCGCAGGCATAAAAGACAGCCCTGAACAGATGATATCTGATCTCACAGCAATTGCGGGGGATCATGATGCAAACAATATTACGTCACTGATAGCGCATGAATGCGGCCGCTTATGCGAATGGCTGATTGATGATTTGGGCGCTCGAATGGAACTAATCATCGACTATCGCCATATTGGACACTCAGTTGAAAGATTACACGCACCAAAGTCGCGGCGTGGACAAGACTTGGTAGATGACTTGCTTAAATTTGTGGAAGAACGTGATATTCCCCTAGCGGTAGGCAATTCGGCAGAGCGGCTTCTGACAAATAAAGATGGAGACGTTATTGGAGCCGTGGTTGCGGGAGTAGATGTCTTCTCTAAAAAGGTCCTACTGGCGACTAATGGTTTCGCTGCAAACCGTGAATTGGTCCAACGATTTTGTCCGGAAATTGCTAACGTGGAGTATTTTGGGGCACCCGGCAGCACTGGTGATGCCATTGAATGGGGTCAATCACTTGGGGCAGATCTCGGCAACATGGCAGCCTACCAAGGATATGCAGCCGTCGCCTACCCACAAGGCCAATTGCTCAGCTGGACGACAATCGAAAAGGGTGGAGTTTTGGTTGGCAGTGATGGTGAGCGGTTTGGCAACGAAGATGATGGTTACTCGGGGTTCGCGGCACAAGTGCGTAAACAAGGCGAATTCGCTTGGGCAGTATACGACGAGCAAATACACGCAATCGCCTTGGCTGAGGAGGAATATGCTGAAATGTCCAATATGGGGGCGATCAAATGGTCGAACTCTCTCCAAGGTTTAGCCGAGAAAGCCAATCTACCGACCAAGCCCCTTGAAGAAACCATTAGAGCTTACAACAAAGCTGCAACAGGCAGTACAAATGATTTGTATGGTCGCAAAAAGTTTGAAATGGCACCGCTACAAGCGCCTTATGCCATCGTCCAGGTGAAGCCTGGACTATTTCACACTCAAGGTGGCTTGAAGGTCGATAACCATGCACGTGTGATGCGTAAAGACGGAAGTATTATTAAAAACCTATTTGCTGGCGGGGGAGCTGCGGCAGGGATAAGCGGTGCCAAAGGGGCCATGGGCTATGCTTCTGGAAACGGATTAATCACAGCGCTGGTACTGGGTCGCAACGGTGGATTACGCGCAATGCATGAAATCAATATGCAATGATGTCCGCAGCTCATTTAATCACAAATTTCACCACCGCTGTGAAAGAAAATGACATTCCAACGCACGTTATCGAGTCTGCTAAATTGCATTTTGCAGACACCATTGGGGTAGGATTAGCAGCTTCTGCAGGAACCATGCAAAAAAGATGGTATGGCTCTGTAGACAAAGGGGGATCGGCAACATGTATCGGTGGCAATAGTTCGTCACCAGCCGACGCTGCATTACTAAATGGGATGTTAATCCATTCTCTTGAGTATGATGACACACACACAAGCTCGGTAATCCACGGAAGCGCAGTTGCTGCACCATCAGCTTTAGCCGCTGCAGAGGAGGCAAATTGCAGCGGAGCTGAAATGCTAATAGGGTATATTTTAGCATACGAAATAATGATACGAATTGGCCTAGCTGCCCCTGGCATGTTCCAAAAAAATGGTTTTCAGGTGACATCTATTGCCGGTTCGATCGCGACCGCTGCGATAACATGTCGCCTGCATGGCTTAAGCCAAGAAGTAACGGAAAATGCTATCGGAATCGCTGGGTCACAAGCATCAGGCCTTCTTGCGTTTTTAGAAAATGGTTCAAGCGTTAAGGCTTTGAACCCAGGTTGGGCCGCCCATATTGGAATAAAAGCTGTACAGCTGAGTAAATCGGGCATGACGGGCCCGCCTGGAATTCTTGAAAACCCTCTGGGGGTTATGAAATCATTTGCTAGAACTTCAGGAAATTTATTGGATCAATTGGGAGATCTGGGCCAAGTTTGGCACAGTCAGAACGCTGCCTTTAAACTATATCCCTGTTGTCACTATATTCACCCCTTTTTGGAGGCGATCGAACAGCTAATGCAGGATGGCTTGACTGCGCGTGACGTGGATAAGATCCATCTAAAAGTGGCAAACGCGCAAGCGCCTTTAATCTGTGAACCATGGGACAGAAAACAGAACCCCTTATCCGGCTATGATGCAAAATGGGCGCTGCCATATTGTATAGCGTTACTACTTATAAAAGGAAAAATTGACGTTCATTCATTTGAGAAAAAGCCTTCCAAGCCAGTTATTGAATTAGCAAAAAAAATTGAGTGGACACCAATGAAAAACTCAGGTTTCCCCAATGTTTTTCCTGCGTATGTTAGAGTTAAGAGGAAAGACTCAAGTGTGGCGGACATCACCATACATGATGTCAAGGGAACCGCGAACAGACCGGTCGAGCCTAATTTGATAAAACAAAAATTCTTAGAAAATACGGCACGCAAATTAGATGAGAGCACACGCAATGATTTTTGGAACTCTCTTCTAGAAATTACTCAGTTTCAGTCCATCAAGAACATCTCGAGCATGCTGAAATGTTAACTTCGTCAACCTATGGAATTTGTCGCCGACAGGCATTTTTAGGGGCTAAAACCTTCGCAAACTGCAGTAAACTGGGAGCTAAAATTGACACTAATTGATCCCAACGAAACACACGAAAAAAATCGCAAACATCCACATTTCACAGAGATTTTATACAGACTAGCTGAGCGATATTCATGTCGCGACTTTGATGGCTCTTCTATTGACCCCATAGAACTAGAAGAAATTATTGCGGACGGCCTTCAAGCACCATCTTCTTGCAATCAACAAAATTGGCATTTCATTGTTGTAGCAGACCCAGAGCGAAAGAAACACGCGAGGGAAATTTCTGGTGGAAATCACCATTTCGAATATTGCAGCGCGTTAATATACCTGTGCTTTCAGAAAGGCTGGACTCATGGAAATTTTTCTATTGTTCAGTCAGTCGCAGGCGCTTGCTACCATATGATGCTATCAGCACATTTGCGCGGCTATCAATGCATATGGAACGCAGGGATTGGCGATCAGGATGAGTTACGAAGTTTTCTCAAAGTACCAAAAAATTTTGAAATCCAGGGTGCACTAGCAATCGGAAAAGCTAAGAATAGCGCGCCAGTTATCAAAGCACCACGCCGCCCCGTGAATGAGGTTTTTTCATGGGAACACTTTGATCGTCCGTCAAACGCGACTTACCCAGTCATACCTGCCGATGACTATCCGTATTTCGAGATTACTAACAACGTTAACCCGTTCGCTGAATGGGATCCTGGAAATTGGTCATTAGCTCAGATTGCGGATTTTAGAGGGTACGCCGTGTGGGCCAAATCTCCCTTGGCGAATGTGTATGTTTCAAACAGACAAGGTGAGGCTCAGAGTGTCGAACACAGTCTGCTGCCAACCATTCGTGGTGGTCGGGCGCTTGAAATCATGCCTTGGGGAGGAACATCAACAACAGCGCTTTGCAAAATCTTGGGGAATAAATGCAAACTTTCAGTAGCGGAACTTTCGACTCACAACTTGACGTTCATTCGAGAGCGCTTGCTTCAAGAGAGGATAGCGCTCGATAACGTCTCATTTGAACTAATGCCCGACGGACGTCTTTTACATAAAAATCGCACCATAGACTTAGTAGTCATTCCGCAAATCCTTGAGCATTTGCCCGATCCCGAAAGATTATTAGATGAAGTGGCCCGTGTACTTAAAAAAGACGGTCATTTGGTTGTAAGTAGCCGAAATATGGCGTCTCAATATGGTAAACTGTGGCGCGATAAAGAGTCCAAAGCTCAAATTCCAAACCAAGGGCCGTTCACCCCAATTGAGGCCTGTGAACTAAAAAATTGGATATCAAGCCGTTTCGAAATAGAAGAGGAACTTGGTATTGGCCGATATCCCACTGGAGATGCAACACCTCTTTTGAACGATGATGCCCTACATGGACGCCTTTATGCCGTGCGAGCTCGGCTTAAGTAACGTGTGATACTGGAGCTAGCATGCGGGGAACATAGCGCCCCTTCCCAACGCTATCGTTAGTCAAGTCACCATCTCTAAGTACGAACACTCCACGAGACAATGTATGTATAACTTTTACAGTCATTGTTTGCCCTTCTAACGTGGAATAGCCAGCATCAGAGGCTAAAGAGCCGTTACTAACTTTCCAACGAGCGTTCATATCTACAATCGCGAAATCCGCATCAGCACCCACTTCAATACGGCCTTTATTCTCAAGACCCATCCTGCGCGCTGGGTTTCGGCTAATAAGTGGCAAGATTTTATCAATAGAAATTGAACGCTCCTTTGCCGCCGTCAACAAAGCCGGTATAAAAGTATCAAGGCCAGGAAATCCTGGTTGCGCCTTCCATATGCCACCCTGTTTAGAATCTATTGGGCGGTGAATATGATCGGTCGCAATAGTATCAATCTGGCCATTAACAATACCCGCCCAAAGCGCCTCCCGGTCACTCGCCATTCTCAGGGGCGGATTGACCTTACCAAGGGCACCGATATCACTATCAACATCATGAAGCAGGTATTGTATGCATGTTTCAATAGACACATCGGAGCCTGCATTTCGCTGCATGACTGCAACCTCAAGAGCGGCTGCAGACGATGTATGCACACCGTGCACTTTTGAGCCCGTAATTTTCCCAAAATAGGAAGCGCGCGATAATGCCTCGGCCTCTACAAATGGAGGTCGTGTGGCATTCCAGGCTGCCAAATTATCGTTGTCAGGACCTTCTCTCCTCATCACACGGTCTCTTAAAACCCACGCAACCTCTATATTTTCTGGATGGGGGCACAACATGCCGTTCTCGGCAGCAAGAGTTTCTAAAAGCCGATACATAAATCCGTCATCTGTGCCTGGCAAACCCAGGCGGGCGCCTTCGTCACCACGGATATTCATAAATAGTTTAGCGGTGGGGGATCCTTTACGGCAAAGAAATGGAACTTCTGAAAGCTGCGCCTCCGTGGCAATGACAAAATGAAATCCAAAATCAATTCTCGCTCCAGCTTCAGTAACCGATTTAAGTTCGTCAAAAACCGGAGTATATGGTTCTGAGCTCATTATATACGGAATAAAACATGTGACCCCGCCACACGCGGCTGCAGCGGTTTCAGTCATTGCATCGCTAGGCATCCTCGGACGCGAAATGTCGCTACCATGCCCAAGATGAATGTGTGCATCGATCGCGCCTGGCAAAATCGTCGTGCCAGTTACGTTGATAACTTCTTCCCCAGCCCCAGTTCCAGGTGCTACGATGGCACTTATTTTGCCTTTGGAGATTACAATATCAGCCGCAACCATTCCTTTTTGGTCGAGCCAGACATTCCCACCAGTAAGTACAAGTTCAGCCAAATCTTCACTCCTTTCGAAGGTTTACAACACGAAGCATGACTCACGAGAATTAAATATCAATCTATAAATTATGGCACTCATAAAAGGCGGTACAACAATCCGTGCGTGGCTTACGGCACAATGGTTCAAGGAGAAACTAGGTGAGTAATCTTAGAGATCAGAAAACTTTGGAACAGCGACGCAGAGAATTTCGTGAACTATGTATGTCACGTAGTGCTCTCATCGTTCCAGGTGCTGGAAACGCTCTGACCGCAAGGATAATTGAAGACACTGGATTCGAAGCTATTTATGTTACAGGCGCTGGTATTGCTAATACTTATCTCGGAGCACCCGACATAGGACTGGTAACCCTCACAGAGCTTGCTTACACAACTTCAGCGATTTCTGAGATTACCGATAAGCCATTAATTGTCGATATAGATACTGGGTTCGGAAATGCTTTGAACGCACAACGCACCATGCGCGTTATCGAACGTGCTGGAGCTTTCGCAGTACAATTGGAAGATCAGGTTTTTCCAAAAAAATGTGGGCATTTTGAAGGGAAATCCATCATACCACTCAGCGAAGCGGTGAATAAAATCAAGGCGGTTTGCGACGTCAGAAATGATCCAAACACTATGGTGATCGCTCGCACCGATGCGAGGTCTATCGAGGGGCTTAATGGTGCGCTAGATCGCGCAGAAGCGTTCCTTGAGGCTGGAGCTGATATGACTTTTGTTGAGGCTCCGCAGACGGTGGAAGAACTGAAAGAGATCACGAAACGACTATCTGCACCTCAGGTAGCCAATATGGTCGTGGGTGGCAAAACACCTCTCATAAACCAAAAAGATCTCTTTGACCTAGGCTACTCAATAGTTCTTTACGCAAATACTCCTTTGCAAGCGGCAATGCGTGCGATGAGTAATGTTCTCAAGTCACTTAAAGAAACAGGCGACGTAAGCGAGGTTATCGATAGCCTTTCTGATTTTGCAGAACGTCAGAGATTGGTTGCAAAGTTTGAATACGACGCAGCGGAAAAGAAATATTCATCAGATTAATAAGATGCCGATCAATATGGAGTAACTCTACAGAGCATCAAAAAGCTCTGACAAATCTTCCGCTTTCTCAAGCCGCATTATTGCATTCCAAACGTCATCAGACTGCTCTAGACTCCAGGAACGCTTGGTAAGCGAATGATACTTAGATTTGATATCCTCAATGCTATAGGGGTCCGCCCAATCGCCGCGATTGGTTTCAGTACTGGCCTCCAAAATGCGTTCATCCTTCAGGTAAACTTTTACCTTCGCAGGTCGTTTATTAGGTAGCTGTGCACTCATAACTTTATCTTCAAAAACTCTTACTTTTGACGCCAACTTTGTGATCAGCTCATCACCGACTTTATCGATGGTGAAGCTATCTACTCCGCTTGATCCATTAATGAGCGTGGTGGCTACCGCAAATGGAACAGAAAACTTGGCCGCTAAAACATTTCGCGGTGCAGGATCATTTAGCTCTACTGCCAATCCATAGGTGAATACTTCTACTTTTTTGATCTCAGAAGTCGACATGCTGGGATGCTTGACCTGCAAAGCTTCAATCACATCCAACGCCGCATGATTGTAACGGCAACAAGAGTGCATTTTAAAATAGTTCCTCATCACTTCCCAACGTTCTCCAAGTTGATCTGAAAGTGCACTGTCATCAAAACTATCAGAGGCGACAGATCCAAACACATGCCCTACCCCGTTGCGATCACCTGAATATCCCACTTCTACTAGATCTGCGGCAATCAAACCCATCTTGTTTGAAATACCCGCAAAAACGTTTCGAACTGTCCCACCTTCCAACATCGTTTTTCGCGAGGTTGTAAGGCCAAGGTTTGCCGCAATATTCATAACTTCATAAATTTGTGTTTCGCTGGCATCTCTTAGATGCATCACCGCTACTGCTGCCCCAATTGCACCCCAAGTGCCATGTGGATGCATCGAAGGCCGTAAAGACGTTGCAATTCCAACTCGCGCTGCAGCCTCATACCCCAGCGTAATTGCTGTAAGCAGCTTTTTCCCAGATACTTTTTGAACCGAAGCCTCCGCTAGTGCCGCTGGAATGACATGCATTGCGGGGTGGCCTTTGCAAAATTGATTACCCTCATCCATTTCAAGGGTCGTACCAGCAGTGCCATTTAAAAAAGCAGCAACTTTTATGTCAGTTAAACTTTTTGAACCGATAATTATGGCAGGGCCATGAGATCGGGACGAAAACTTTTCAGTTAACGAACGAACTTCTAACTCCGCCGCTCCCCCGACTATGGCGCCAATACTGTCACAAAGGATCAATGCCGTTTTATTTAAAACATCATCTGGAACTGAAGCCTGTGCAAGAAACTCGGCAAAATTCAGCATATGCTTCATTGGTGTAGCCTTTCAAAAATTTGGGTTTAGTGTTACTTAAAATTAAAAAAATCACAATAAAATCACTGCGTTTGGAGTGCCAAAATGAAGTCTGTTCTTGTAATTGTTCCATTCCCTATGACGCCAGAAAATCGCAGCCAGAGAGAAGAACAGCTGAATGCTGTAAAGTTAGGCCCAGACATATCTTTTACGTTTGAATCCGTTAAGTTAGCGCCACAAAATTACGTAAGCGCCTCAGACATGGCGCTAGCTGAGATAGGAGTTTTGGAGGCTGGTCTAGAAGCCGAAAAACGGGGATTTGACGCAGTATGCATTGACACGATGAGTGACAGTGGGGTGGCGGCCCTTAGGTCTGAATTGACTATACCAGTTATTGGTCCCGGACGAGCCTCGCTTCTAATGGCGATGATGCTGGGAAAACGTTTCTCAATTATTGCCCTGTGGCCGCACTGGAAGCACCTCTACACAAAGACGCTTGATGAGCTTGGTATAACCCATGCCTGCGCGTCAATCAGAGCATTAGATATAACGCCGAATAACCAAAGCCTGTTGACCGGAAAAGAATCCGACATCTTCCCAGCTCTTACAAAACTTGCATTACAATGCATCGAAACAGACGGAGCTGATGTCATAGTCTTAGGCTCTACCACTATGCATCAAGCCCACATGCATTTGGCTGAGGCGCTACCTGTCCCAGTTATAAACCCAGGTCCGCTTACATATGCTATGGCTGAGGCTTTGTTCGGCCTAAACCTATCACACAGTAGAACTGCCTACCCAAAATCTCCAAAACCGAAGCCGGAAGTGATACATGCTATGCTTGAAACTGCGTCTAAGTATGACCATTGAATGTTACCTGATAAAAAACAACAATTATCGATACTCAAGTTCGGTATAAATGCACTTTGATTGCTTGTGCTTTACTAACCGGTTTGCCGATAGATCAGACATGGTGTTTTCAAATCCTTAATTTTCCAAAAGGTGTAAATTGAAGATTATTAGAGCGTCAGAGTCCTACGAAATTGTCGTGATTGGAGGTGGAAATGCAGCACTGTGTTCTGCGATTAGTGCCGCTGAGGCTGGCGCAAGGGTTTTAATTCTAGAGGCTGCGCCAAAGGCTTACCGCGGGGGGAACTCTCGTCATACGCGTAATTTTCGATGCATGCATTCCGAGCCGATAGGGCCTTTAATCGAAAGCTATAGCGAAGATGAATATTTTAACGATCTAATGAAAGTTACAAACGGCAAAACCGATCAAGGCCTTGCCCGAATGGTCATTCGCCAATCCGAGAAATGTATGCCGTGGATGGAGAGACACGGCGTAAGATTTCAGCCATCTCTATCCGGCACGTTGTCCCTTGCCCGGACAAACGCCTTTTTTCTCGGTGGCGGGAAAGCTCTTATCAATGCGTATTACCGCACGGCTGAAAATTTGGGAGTAGATGTCAAATACGATGCGAGTGTTACCCATCTTGAAATAGATGACGGCGAAGTCATCTATCTCGACTACATTCAGCACGAGCAATCTTATCGACTATCGCCAAAGGCTGTTGTGGTAGCATCAGGCGGATTTCAAGCGGACACCGATTGGCTCGCACGTGCCTGGGGCCCCGCTGCAAAGAATTTTCTAATCCGAGGCACGCCCTACAATCGTGGTGTAGTTCTAGACGACTTGCTCCGCCAGGGGCTAGAGCAAGTGGGAGACCCGACACAATGCCATGCTGTTGCTATAGATGGACGTTCGCCGAAATACGATGGTGGTATCGTCACACGGCTTGATTGTGTACCTTTCTCGATTGTCGTGAACAAGAATGCTGAACGGTTTTACGATGAAGGCGAAGACGTGTGGCCCAAACGTTATGCTATCTGGGGCCGGCTGGTCGCCGCTCAACCTGAGCAAATAGGCTATGCGATCATCGATGCAAAGTCACTTGAACTGTTCATGCCGTCCGTCTTCCCACCGATCAAAGCGGACACGATTGAGGATTTAGCATTAAAAATGGATCTACCCGCACAAAAGCTGCGAGCTACGGTAGACAAATTCAATGCAAGCTGTGGTGATACTACTGGCTTTCGTCCGACAGAATTGGATGGTGTAAGCACATCTGGCCTTAAACCACCAAAGACCAACTGGGCACGGCCCATTATAGAAGCACCTTTTTATGGTTACTCGCTACGCACTGGAGTCACATTCACGTACCTAGGCTTGAAGGTCGACGAGAACGCGCAATGTAGCGTTGGCAATCGCCCGGTAAGCAACCTTTGGGCTGCGGGTGAGACAATGGCCGGATCCATTCTGGGCCAAGGATATTTAGCGGGGTTTGGAATGACTATCGGTACCGTTTTCGGACGTATCGCCGGGAAAGAGGCTGCAAAGTATGTTAACTGATATGAAGGAAGAAGCGCGCCGGCAGGCTGAAATTTGCAATGCATGCCGCTACTGTGAAGGCTACTGCTCAGTTTTCCCTTCGCTTCATAGCAATCGAGAGTTTTCTGACGGAGAAATCATACAATTGGCAAATCTCTGTCACAATTGCCGTGGCTGTTACTACGCGTGCCAGTATACGGCTCCGCATGAGTTTGACCTAAACCTACCAGCCGCGCTAGCAGAGGTCAGGCAAGACAGCTGGGAGGCTTTTGCGTATCCGCGTTTTGTCGCAACCCATTTTCAAAAAAATGGGATGGCCATCGCTCTTGCAACCAGTCTTTGTTTCTCTGCTTTTTTCGTTGTGACCCAATGGCTTGGGCGAGGCAATGGAGAAGGGTTTTACGCGTTCATCTCTCACGACCTAATGATTTTAATATTTGCACCTGCCTTCGTATTGCCACTTACCAGCCTCACGGTAAGTTTGCGTCGGTACTGGCTGGCTGTAGACGGAACACGCATTAAACTTATCCATATTTACAATGCCCTCCGCGCTGCTGCCACTATGCATAATCTGGCTGGTGGGCATGGCGAGGGCTGCAATTTTGAAGACGAAGACCGCTTTACCCAAGCAAGGCGCGTTGCTCATCAATTAGTTTTGTACGGATTCTTGCTGTGCTTTGCGAGCACTTCCTCAGGGACCATTCTCCACTACATCTTTGACCTTCCAGCGCCACACGGTTTTTTCTCGTTGCCCAAACTTTTGGGCATGCCTGGCGGCCTGATGCTAACATGGGGCGCTATTTGGTTATTCCGCCTCAAACTTAAAGCTGATCCCAATTTAGGCTCAATGGCGGCGCGCAATGGGGAATTCGGGTTCATTGCCCTATTGGGGTTTGTGGCCGCCAGTGGCCTCGTTTTGTATATTCTTGGCCAGACCGCCTTAATGCCGCTGACTTTGGCGGTCCACCTAGGCGCAGTTCTTACGTTTTTTCTACTTACGCCATATACAAAAATGGTGCACGGCATGTATCGCTTTGCTGCGTTAGTGCGTGATGCGCAACGTAAAACGGGGTCAACCAATCCGTAATCTGAATGACGAGGGATACATTTGCCTTCTTCCAGCAGCCGCACTTTTTGACACGATTAGAGCAAGTATCTCAACTCCCAGGCACAATGCCCTTTTCGAGACCAGCACAATAATCGTAAACGCCTCCAACAGTTGTAATCCAAAGCTGGTCTCGGCGCTCCATTATATGCGTCAAAGCACGGCGCAATGCTCTGAGCCTATACGGGTGACCAAAGACAAATGGATGAGTAATTAATGTGAAAACAAGAGGCCGTTTTTGGGATAGGTACATCATTTCATCAAATTGGTCTTTGATCATCCTTTCAAACGACATCGCACTCTCTTGCCGAAAGACCATCGAAGGCGAGTCATTTAATTCAATTGAGTAAGGCACAGACATAATACTACCGTTACGTGTCCGCATCCAAAATGGCTGATCATCTGCCGGCCAATCCAAATTGAAGCAATATCCGGCCTCTTGCAGCAAATCTAATGTTACTTCGCTTTGTGCGAAATACGGCCCCATCCACCCTTTTGGTTGGTAACCAATCAGTTCAATGAGCTCTTCGGTAGCTTCCTGTATCAATTCACGTTCGTTTGGTTCATCCAAGACGTCTTGTCGTTCACCATTGGAACGGCCATGAGCAACTATTTCATCACCCCTTAGTTTTATCCTATCCAGCAGTTGCGGGTGACGCCTGAAAAGCGCGGAATTTGAATTATGCGATGCAGGAATTGAAAAATCGTCGAGCAAGTCAAAGAGATACCATTGACCAACTCTATTTCCATAGTCACGCCATGCGTAATTACGGTGTGTCTGAGGAGCGTTTAAAACCGCGCTATCAGATCCGATACCCTCTCGATAGGAAAATACTTCCAAGTTATTGCATAAACAGAAAGCTAATCTCTTCCCTTCCGGCCAGGTGTAATCCTGACGATCTGGCAAGGGGACATAGTCATAACGATTATGAGCACGCAGTTTCATTTCACATCTGATCAAAATAGTTTTGCAACGCTTCAGTCTCCTCAGTAACGGTCAGTCCCAACATAAGCAAAATTCGTGCCTTGTGAGCTGACAAGTTTTCTCCAGAAACAATACTGAATTCTTTCAAATGTAACCTTCGTGCAATCCTACCAGAAGCAACTCGGCTACATTGTACAACCGGGATACCTTTGGAAACCGCCCTCAGTAATTCTTTCCATTCTAGTGGAGATGTCATACCTGGGGCAAACCCCGCAGAAACTAAACCACGGGCACCAGCTTTTATACAAGCACGTGCAATTGTTTCATCACCACCAGCAACAGCATAAAGCACGTCTACCCGAGGTAGAGCAGAAAGGTGAGAAATAGAGAATTTGACATCACTAGGAAGCGGCGCTCGTCTGACCCTTACCCCATCTGGATCTACTACGCCTAATGCTCCATAAGCTCCCGAAGAAAACGCATTGAGGCGATAAGTAGAGCCCTTAGCAACATCACGGGCACTATGAATTTCATCGTTAAAAACAATCAAAACCCCCATCGAACGTAACTTCTCATCGGTGGCCGTTCGGATTGCCGCTACGGCGTTGGACAATGCATCACTACCTACGGCTCCTAGCGGTCGCTGGGCACCTACAAGGACAACAGGGCGATCTAATTCGACTGTGAGATCGAGAAAGAAAGCCGTTTCTTCTAATGTTGCCGTTCCATGAAGTATGACTATCCCCGTTAATTCAGGTTTCTCATCAAATATATCTCGTACTAAGCGCGCTAGCTCTAACCAATCTGTTGGACCAATCTTGCTTGATCCAACTTCTCGAAAAGCGATTGCCTCTAAATCAGCAAAATCTACGAGTGGTTGTAATTCGGAAACCATCTCATTTGCGGTAAGCTTATGCCCAGTTTCAGGGTAATCTAACACATCAAAGGCGTGAGAAGCGCGAGTGGAAATCGTTCCACCACATCCGATTAAAGCTACCTTTTTTGAGGGCTTCATTGACTTCAACCCAAGCTTACTTCGCTGTTCAATAAGTCACACAGTGAGTTTGGAAGCAAGTAAGCTTGAAGCTTATCGAAGCAAAAACTAGTTCGTTTTACGAAAACAACTGATACAGACTTAACAATCTAAGCTTTGGCCCTATCACGATAGTAACATTCTTAACCGGCGAACTTTACTGGAAATGATCATATTTAAAATCCTTCAAACCCTAGAATGGCGAGATCTTTGCACACAAAAAGAAACATTGGGTGCGCCCGTTGATCAGGCCGATGGGTATATCCATTTCTCCACCGCGGCACAGGTCGAGGAAACCTTGTCCAAACATTTTTCGGGTGTTAGCGGATTGGTGCTCATAGCCTATGAAGCCAGTATATTTGGCGACGCGCTGCGTTGGGAGGTGTCACGCGGGGGTGCCCTTTTCCCTCATTTGTATTCAAAACTGCCCTTGCGCGGGATTTTGTGGCATCACGAATTAAAGTTACAAAATGGTGTTCATATCCTGCCCAATTTAAACGGTTGATTAAAGATTAGGACAGTTGATGTTTGATAAAGCTGCTCTCGCTGCGTTGCGCCTTATTTCTCCTGAACGGGCGCATGGCCTTGCGCTAACGGCGCTGAACATGGGGCTTGCCCCCCGAACGGGGCCGATTACCACCCCACGTTTGGCAGTAACTGTTGCAGGGATGAATTTCCCAAACCCGCTTGGCCTTGCGGCGGGCTTTGACAAAAATGCCACCGCAATTGCGCCCTTAATGAAAACGGGGTTGGGGTTTATTGAGGTGGGGGCAATCACGCCGCAGGCGCAGCCAGGAAACCCGCAACCCCGCGTGTTTCGCCTGCCGCGTGACCGCGCAGTGATCAATCGCTTTGGCTTTAACAATGAAGGCATGGAGGCTGCATCCAAACGTCTTGCCGACCGCCCCCATCGCATTCCTTTGGGTTTGAATTTGGGCGCCAATAAAACCAGCACGGATCGCGCGGCAGATTACGCTTTGGTTTTGGCCCGTTGTGGGGGGATGATTGATTTTGCTACGATCAACATCTCCTCGCCCAACACCGAGAACCTGCGCGACCTGCAGGCCGCAGACCAGCTAGAACGCTTGTTGCAAGGGGTAATGGATGCAAATTTTGATCTCGCCCGTCCCGTGCCCCTCTTTGTGAAAATTGCACCTGACCTGACCAATGACGAGATTGACGCCATTGCAGAGCTTGCCTTGCGGATGCAGCTTGCGGGGATCATTGCCACTAATACCACCATTTCACGCGAGGGGTTGCGCGGGCGCCATCGGCGCGAAACAGGGGGCCTCTCAGGGCAGCCCTTGTTCGAGCGATCCACCCAAGTTCTGGCACGACTGTCGCAGCAAACAGGCGGCAAGATTGCCTTGATTGGTGTGGGGGGCGTGGCCAATGCGGATCAAGCCTATACCAAGATCAAGGCGGGCGCGCATTTGGTGCAGCTTTACACGGGGCTTGTTTATGGGGGTATGGGTTTGGTTGCCGATATCCTTCAAGGTCTTGACGCCGCTCTTGCGCAAGATGGCCATGACAGTTTGCAATCTGCCATCGGCACGGGGGTTGACGCATGGCTTTGACCGTATGGCATAATCCACGCTGTTCGAAATCCCGTCAGGCTTTGGCATTGCTGACAGAGCGCGGCATAGAGTTTGACACGCGCGCCTATTTAGACGCCGCGCCCACCCATGCCGAACTGGCCGCAGTGATCGCAAAACTAGGCCGCCCTGCCCGCGATTTGATCCGCGCAAAAGAGGCCCGCGAAACGGGGGTAGATTTGACGGATGAGGCCGCAATCTTAGCTGCCATGGCCGATGATCCGCGCCTGATTGAACGCCCTGTTTTGATCAGTGAAACCGCCGCCGCGATTGGCCGCCCGCCTGAAAATATCCTTACGCTGCTTTAGGTCGCGCTGCGCTCAAGTGCGGGATAGCGCGCCCCAAGGCTGAGACCGCGTAGGATGAACATCCCCAACAACGCGGCCCATAACCCGTGATTTCCATAGGCGGGAATCAGCGTCAGGCACAGCATGACATAGCCTGCGAAAGATAGGGCCATCATGTTGCGCATGTCACGGGTGCGGGTTGCGCCAATGAATATCCCGTCCAAAATCCATGCTTGAAACCCAACAAGCGGCGCAAGCACCATCCAAAACAGGTAATCACGCGCCTCAATCCGCACTTCGGGCGCAGTGGTGAGAATATCAATAATCTCGCCTCCAAAGACCCAAAAAGCTGCGGCCATCACCACCGCGACACCGCCCGACCAAAGCGCCGTCATCATGGCGCTTCGGCGCAAGGCGGCGCGGTTTTTGGCCCCTAAGGATTTTCCAACAAGACTTTCGGCGGCAAAAGCAAACCCGTCCAACCCATAGGCGGTAATATGAATGAATTGCATAAGAATTTGATTGGAAGCGAGGGTCGTATCCCCTAAATCCGAGCCGATATAGATAAATGAGGTAAACCCCGCCATCAGAAAAACGGAACGGATCAAAATATCGGTGTTGACCTGCGCCATATGCATCAGCCGCCCGCGATCAAAAACGCGCGGCCAATCGCGCCATGCCGCTTGCGAAAATCCCGCGCGACACAGATAAAGCCCAAGCGCCAAGCCGGACCATTCTGCAATGGCCGTGGCGGCGGCCACACCATCGACATGATAACCCAAACCCAACACAAACCCCACTGACAGCAGGATGTTCAACCCGTTCATCCAGAGCTGTAAAACGAACACAGCGCCTGTGCGTTCAGCGGCAATCAACCACCCCGTGATACCATAAATCGCGATTGCAGCGGGGGCAGACCAAATGCGGATTGCCATGTAATCGCGCGCCAAGGCCTCGACCGCATCACTTGCGGGGGCTATTGCAAAAATGGCCACGAAAATTGCTGATTGCAGAAGGATCAAAAGCACACCAGCCGCCACGCCGATCATCAAAACGCGCGACAGCAAGGCCGAGATTTCGGCCTGATCCCCTGCCCCATGGGCCTGCGCGGCCAAACCGACAGTGCCCATGCGCAAGAATCCAAAAATCCAAAATACAGTGGTCATGGATATCGCACCCAAGCCTACCGCGCCGATCATAGCCGCATCACCCAATTGGCCAACAACGCCCGTGTCGACCAAACCCAAAAGGGGCACTGTGATGTTTGACAAAACCACAGGCACGGCGATGCGCAACACCCGCGCATGGGTCAAGGGCGGGGTCTGGTCCGTCATGGGGCTGTCACCAAGGCAAAATGGCCATGCGCCGCGGCAATGGGGGTGTCTCGATCACCTTGCCACATCGTGATCGAGACCGAGGCAAAACGGCGCCCCGCGCGGGTCAGCTGCGCCTTGGCAAACCCATCCTCGGGCAGGCCGCGGCGCAAATAATCCACAGTGAAATCAATCAACTTTGGCGGGGTTGTCAGCGGGATAGAGAGCGCATGTATCACATGGGTTTGCGCCGCGATCTGCAGCACCGATGCCGTAACCCCGCCATGCAGTGCGGGCAAAATCGGATTGCCAATCAAAACGCCACGATAGGGCAATTTGATCACCCCGCCCTCTTGGCCCTCTAGGCCCAAAAACCGCGCATAGGGCAGCTGGTTCAAAATCTGCTGCATCAGCCCTGCCTCTTTTGCGGGTTGACCATCTCCAAGACACCCTTGCCCTCTGGCCCATATTCGACCGTGAAACTTCCGCTGGCTTTGGCCAAAAGCGCGCCTGTCTCTTGATCAGTGGCCGCCACAGTGACAAAGGCCACATTTCCCCTGATGGCGTAACACTCCGCCTTGGCCAGAACTGTGCCTTTTGCACTCTGGCCCATCACATCAAGGCGCAGATCTAAGGTCGCGGTCGCAAGGGGTTTGCTGTCATGCGCCACCACTGCCGTGCCTGCACAGGTGTCCATCAGCGCCGTGATTGCCCCTTCATGCAGCGCGCCCACCGCATCACAGAGATCAGGCAGAACCCGCATCGTCATCACCGCAGTCCCAGATCCAAGGGCAACAATGTTCATCTGCAACGCCGCCGCATAGGGCAGTTGCGTGATGAAACTCTGCGCGACATGGAGGATATCCGACTGGTCGGAGGGCACGGGCATAATCCAACAAATTGGGGTTGATGATCTGCACCATCTAACGCGCGGTGCGCGCCCGCGGCAATGCGCAAATTACATCGATACCAATTCTATGATAAGCTGCAATCACATCATGGATCAGCCGAGGATGCCGCAAATGCCATCAGACGCCCCACAGCGCGAGGCCGATTTTCGCACCATCGGCGAGATGTGCGCCCTGTTTCAAGTGACGCCGCGCAGCCTTCGCTTCTACGAAAGCAAGGAGCTGTTGGCCCCCTTGCGTGTGGGACAAAAGCGGCTTTATTCCCGCAGCGACCAAGCGCGTCTCAAACTGATTTTACAGGGCAAACGCTTTGGCTTTAGCCTAGAGGCGATGCGACAATTGCTTGACCTTTATGCACTTGGCGACAATCAAGTGACGCAACTGGAAAGAAGCCTAGAAGTTGGGCGTGAAAGATTGCACGATATGCAAGCACAATATACCGAGTTAGGCCAAGCCATTCGTGATTTGCAAAGTCAAATTGATTTGGTGGCGCAAATGCTGGCAGACCGGAAATCGGATCAAGACCGACAGGCATAACGTGACATAAGGAAACGGAGCCGTGACCAACACCCTCTATTGTTTTGGGGAATCTGGAAATGCCTATAAAGCCGCGCTGTGCCTGACTTTGGCAGGTGTGCCTTGGCAGCCCCGTTTTGTCGATTTCTTCAACGGCGAGGCGCGCGGGGCAGAGTTTCGCGCAATAAACCCAATGGGCGAAGTTCCCGTGCTAGATGCAGGGGGTAAAATCCTGACCCAATCAGGGTTGATCCAAACTTGGGTTATGGATGAAACAGGCAAACTCGCAGGGGCGAGTGCCGCAGACCGTCAAGAAATCTTGCGGTGGATTTTGTTCGATAATCAAAAGGTTTCGGGCACTGCGGGGCCGTTGCGGTTCTTGATGAATTTCGCGCCCGAGGACAAACGAGATGCGGGCGTTATTGGGTATTTGACGGGGCGGATGCAGGCCGCGCTTTCCATTCTCGAAGGGGTGCTCAGCACCCGCGAATGGATTGCCTGCGACAGTGTCTCTGCGGCCGATATCGCCTGCGCGGGCTATCTCTATTATCCTGAAAATTTCAATTTCACGCGCGCCGATTATCCTGCGATTTCGGCATGGCTGACCCGCTTGGCCCGCCAACCCAATTGGGCACATCCCTATGACCTAATGCCTGCGCCAACCTTGGGCAAAGATGACGGGTTTCGCGATGCATAAGCGCGAGGGTATTGCGTGACCGCGTTAGAGGAATATCAAAAACTAGAGGCCACAGGCCTTTGGCGCGATGTTGGCGACAGCCAACGCCGCGAAGTGTTGATCAATTTGGGCAACACTTCTTTGATCATATCGACCCTTTCAGAAACCGCGCTCACCCATTGGTCGCTGGCCGCGGTGATCCGCGTCAATCCAGGCGAGCTGCCCGCTCTTTATGTGCCTGTGGAGGGCAGTGACGAAAGCCTCGAGATCGCGGATGAGGACATGATCGCCGCAATCGAAAAGCTGCGCAGTATGATTGACCGCCATCGCCCCCATCCGGGGCGGTTGCGTGGTATTCTGGCGGCCACAACCGCGGCAGTGGTTCTGGGCTTGGGCCTGTTTTGGTTGCCTGATGCATTGGTGCGCCAGACAGTGCATCTTTTGCCCGAGGCAAAAAAGCGCGAAATAGGTCAGGATATTCTCACAGAGATGATCCAACTGACGGGGCCAAGCTGCAATCAAACCGCGGGGCAAGCCGCGCTTGCAACCCTTGCGCGGCGGGTGTTCATCTCCACACCGACCGTGCCGCGGCTTGTGGTTCTGCGCGATGGTCTGCCCGCAAGCCTACATTTGCCCGGCGATTTGATCGTGCTGAACCGATCCGTGGTTGAGGATTACCAAAGCCCTGATGTGTTGGCAGGGTTTTTATTGTCGGAATATATCCGCTTGGTGGACAGCAACCCCACCCAAGCCCTGCTGCAAGAGGCGGGTTTGTGGACGACATTTCGACTGTTGACCACAGGCGAGATCAGCGACACGCATCTGGCTGCGCGCGCCGCCAGTCTGCTGACCGAAACGCCAACAGATGTGGCCGATGAGGCGCTTTTATCGCAATTTGCACAGGCCGAGATTTCCTCGCAGCCTTACGCCTACGCCCTAGATATTTCAGGCGAGAAAACTCTAAGCCTGATCGAGGCAGACCCCCTTCGTGCCACGCCAAACACACCATTATTAGATGATACCAGATGGGTTGCCCTACAGGAAATCTGCTCCAACTGATTAAGTCACTGAACGCGCGCCAAGTAGAACCCGGCCACTCGCGAGATCAATACTGCAATCCGTGTTAACGCTCTGTTTCAGAAATGGCCGGCCAAAGCCACGCATCCCAAACCAAAGCACTCTTTACTTGGTAGCAAATATTCGATCCCCTGCATCTCCCAGACCCGGAAGGATATAACCCTTTTCGTTCAAGCCACGGTCCAAGGATGCCGTGAAAATCGGTACATCAGGGTGGCGAGCTGCAAATGCCCTGACGCCCTCAGGTGCGGCTAGCAATGTCGTCAGACTGATATCAACGGCCCCTTCTGATTTGATTTTATCCACCGCGGCAGCCGCGGAATTGCCCGTTGCCAACATAGGATCAAGGGCGATGACATAACGTTGTGATAGGTGGGAGGGCAGTTTGAGATAGTAGTCCACCGGCTCAAGGGTTTCCTCATTGCGGTAAAGCCCGACAAACCCAACCCGCGCGGCAGGGATCACGGCGCGCATCCCGTCAAGCATTCCGTTGCCCGCACGCAAAATCGAAATCAAAGCCATTTTTTTTCCTACGAGTGTAGGGGCATTCATCACCTCAAGTGGTGTTTCAACGGCGGTGGTGGTGACTGCTAAATTGCGGGTGACCTCATAGGCCATCAGCATCGAAATTTCGGTCAAAAGCCGCGCAAAATCTTGAGAGGAGCAGGTTTTGTCCCGCATCAAGCTCAGCTTATGCTGCACAAGCGGATGGGTCACGATGGTCAGCGTATCAAATTCTGGCATGGTCTTCACCCCCTAGCCTTCAAGTCGTTTTCTAACGCGCGCGCGAGTTTTCTGATCACAAAAGGCCGCTGCAAGCGCGGTTTGGTTTATTTCGATAAATTCTGCCTCACCCCACCCAAAATGCTGTTCCAAGGCCTCATATTCACGGCTCATGTTGGTATGGAAAAAGGGCGGATCATCGGTTGACACAGTCACCTTCACCCCAGCCTCGCGCAGCCGCGCAAGGGGATGACTTTTCCAATTTGGGAAAACCCCAAGAAAGACATTCGACACAGGACAACATTCCAAAACAACGCCCGTGTCGGCAAGTCGCGCAATCAAGTCAGGATCGCTGATCGCCTCGACTCCATGTCCAATACGAGGAGGATTATAGGTATCTAAAGTCTCACGCACCGATTGCGCCCCCCCCCATTCGCCAGCATGAATGCTGAAGGGCAAGCCTGCCTCAGCCGCGCAATCAAAGCTCCAAGAAAAATCGCGCACATGGCCAATCTTCTCGTCCCCCGCCATTCCAAAGCCACAAATCATGCGCCCCGCCGTTTCCGCAGCACAGCGCGCGGCCCGTTTCGCCTGATCTGGCCCGAAATGACGAACCGCCGTAATCACGCCCCGCATCGTGATCCCAAAATCCCGCTCGGCGGCATCTGCAGCTTCGGTCATTGCAGAGAGGTAATCGCGCCAAGCGCCAATATCCCCGTCGCCACAAAAATCAGGGGACAGGAAAGTTTCGCAATAAACCACCCCATGACGTGCTGATGCCTCAAGCACAGACCGCGTCAGTCGCGCGTAATCCTCAGGGGTGGTTAGAACAGATGTTGCGGCCTCATAGACGCGCAAAAAATGGACGAAGTCATGTATGTCGTAGCCGCCCTGAGCGGTGAAAATGCCCGATAAATCCACCTTTTTTTCGAAGGCAATCTGACGAATAAAATCAGGCTGTGCTGCCCCCTCAAGATGAAGGTGCAATTCAACCTTTTTGACGCGGGCCATATCTGACATCGCCGTTCCCCTAGAAATAATAGCCAAGCGCGGTGACCACTATGGCAAATAAGGTGGCCGCGCGCCATGAGATCACCCGCTGCGACAAGACCCGCGCGGCCAGACGCACCCCAAATAGGGCAGCGACAAAGGTCATGGCAGCATAGATAATTTGACTGTCAATCTGGCTCATAAGGCTGGGGTTCCAATCTGAAGGGGGCCAAGCCCCAAATGCGCGGCAAGGCTTGCGCCAATATCGGCAAAGGCCCGAAGGCCTAGCCCTTGGGGTGCATGGTCAGGGGCCGCCACCAAAAATGGGACACGTTCACGGGTGTGATCCGTGCCAACCCATGTGGGATCATTGCCATGATCCGCGGTTAAAATCAGCATGTCACCCGCGCGCAGCGCGGCAACAATTGGCGCAATCGCTGCGTCAAACCATTCCAGCGCACCCGCATAACCCGCCACATCGCGGCGATGGCCAAAACGGGCATCAAACTCAACAAAATTGGCGATTATGAGGCTACCATCGGGGGCGCAATCTACCGCGTGAGCCAGATGTTCCATCAGGCGGGCATCACTTCCTTTATGACTTTCTGTGATACCACGATGCGCGAAAATATCTCTGATTTTGCCAATGGCAATGACCGCGCGCCCTGCCTCAGATGCGTGATCCAACAAGGTTGGGTAGGGCGGCATCATCGCGTAATCGCGGCGGTTTTCAGTGCGCTCAAACGCGCCTAGGCGACCCGTAAAGGGGCGCGCGATCACCCGCCCTACCCGCATCGCGTGCAGCTGCGGGGCGATCCTTTCGCAGAGGTCATAGAGACGCTCTAGCGCAAAGACCTCTTCATGCGCGGCAATCTGAAAGACACTATCGGCGGAAGTGTAGCAAATCGGATACCCCGTTTGCAGATGTTGCGCCCCAAGGCGTTCGATGATCTCAGTGCCAGAGGCGTGGCAATTGCCCAAAATCCCCCCAACACCTGCGATAGATTGAACCGCCGCGACCAAAGCCTCAGGGAAACTGGGAACGGTAGTGGGAAAATAGTGCCAATCCCAAGGCAAGGCGCAGCCCGTCAATTCCCAATGGCCTGATGGCGTGTCTTTTCCTTTGGCGGATTCTTCGGCCACACCCCATATGGCATTCGGTGCAGCCGGTGTCAGGGGTGCAGGGCAGATGCCGCTTGCCAGATGCAAAGCGGCCCCGAGACCCAGACGATCCAAATTCGGCACTCTCAGCGGCTGTGCCTGCGCGATATGGCCCAAGGTATTCGCGCCTGTATCTGGATGGCCCGCATTGAAATATCGGTCTGCGTCTGGTGCGCCCCCGATACCAACAGAATCCATCACCACCAAAAATCCGCGCGCCATTCAGCCGATCCTTTCATGGATCAAGGCAGGGCGCGGCGGCGTTTCTTCGGAGAGGGTGAAGGCGTCTAACACAATTGTCCCCATATGTTTGGCAATCTCAGGGTCGCGCGCATGAAGGCGCAAAAGCGGGGTCGTGGGGTCGGCCAAATCACCAATCCGCTGGATGTCAGAAAGACCCACACGTTTGTCGATCTGATCCTCTGCCTGCAGGCGTCCCCCGCCAAGATGCACCACAACCTCGCCCAAGGTGCGGGCGTCAATTGCACGGATATAGCCCGTCTTTTGCGGGAAAATATCCACCGCATAGGGCGCTGCAGGCAAGCGATCTCGCCAACGTGCCACAAAATCTGTGGCACCCCCTTGCGCCGCGACCATACGGCCAAAAACCTCGGCGGCGTGACCTTGGGTCAGCGCGTTTGTCAGTGCCATCTCACCTGCCGCCGCATCAACCGCAAGCCCCGCTTGCATCAAAACCTCACCCCCAAGGCTGATGGTTAGACGGATCAGATCACTGTCGAGCTTTGGACTGCACAGCGCCTCCATCACCTCCATCATTTCCAAAGAATTGCCCGCTGCACGCGCAAGCGGTTGGTTCATATCGGTGACAAGCGCCGTGGTTTTACAGCCCGCACTTTGCGCTGTATCCACCAAGGATTGAGCCAGTTGCACGGCCTCGTGCGGGGTTTGCATAAAGGCACCCGTGCCGCATTTAACGTCTAAAACCAAGGCCTCTAGCCCTGCTGCCAATTTCTTGGACAAAATAGAGGCCGTGATCAAATCAATGCTTGGCACAGTGGCGGTGATATCACGCAACCCATAAAGCCTGCGATCCGCAGGGGCGATATCGGCATTGGCGCTGACAATCGCACAGCCCACTTGCCCCACAATGCGTTGCAAATCCTCAATGGAGACATCAATCTGCAAGCCCGAAATTGCCGAAAGTTTGTCCAAAGTGCCGCCCGTATGCCCCAAGCCGCGCCCTGAAATCATCGGCACATAGGCCCCGCACGCCGCTAAGGCAGGGGCAAGGATCAGCGATACACAATCGCCCACCCCGCCTGTGGAATGTTTGTCGATGACAGGGCCATCCAATGACCACCCCAAAACCGTGCCGCTTTCCAGCATCCCATGGGTCAGATGAGTGCGGTTCTCAAGGCTGAGACCGCGCAAACATACGGCCATCGCAAAGGCCCCCGCCTGCGCATCGCTGACAGTGCCATCCGCCAACCCTTCGGCAAAGGCAAACATCTCAAATTCGGTCAGAGTTTGCCCCTCTCGCAATTTTGCCAAGATGCTGCGCGGATCGGCCATGATCTGCCCTATTCCATCGCCGATTTCACAAAGGCGCCAGGCAGAATGTCCGCCATGCTCAGGATCGCCTGACCTGTGCCGCGCGTTGTGGCCATGGTGATCAGCACCTCATCTTTGCTGAATTCCCGCAATTTTTGACGACACCCCCCACAAGGGGCGACAGGAATGGGGCTATCTGCGATCACCGCAACCTCTAGGATCTCATGACAGCCTGCGGCAATCATCGCTGAAATTGCGCCCGCCTCGGCACAGGTGCCTTGGGGATAGGCCGCGTTTTCGACATTCACCCCTTGGTAAATCTGCCCATCTGCCCCACGCAGCGCAGCACCGACTGCAAAGCCCGAATACGGGGCATAGGCGCGCGGACGGATTTCTGCGGCGGCGGCCATCAATGCGGGGTCTGGTGTCTTTGTCTGAGGCATGATCCGCACTCCTTGAATTGCGTTGCCTCAATCTGTCCTGACGAACCGATGCACGCAAGGCGAAAGAAAAAGCGGGCCCAAAGGCCCGCCCTTCATCCCGTCTCGTCAAACCCGCCTTAGGCTTTGGGGTAGCCCAAAGTTTTCAAGGCCACTGCAATCTCGTCTAAAATCGCAGGATCATCAATTGTTGCAGGCATTTTATAGCTTTCGCCATCAGCGATTTTCACCATTGTTCCACGCAAAATCTTGCCCGAACGGGTTTTGGGCAGGCGATCCACCACAACGGCCAGTTTGAACGCCGCAACGGGGCCGATTTTGTCACGCACAAGTTTCACGCATTCAGACACGACATCTGCCGCATCTTTGGTCGCCCCTTTATTGAGACACAAAAACCCCAGAGGCATTTGCCCTTTGAGATCATCTGCCACACCGATCACCGCGCATTCAGCCACATCTGGGTGGGAGGCAAGAACCTCCTCCATCCCACCTGTCGACAAGCGGTGACCCGCCACGTTGATCACATCATCCGTGCGCGCCATGATATAAAGATACCCGTCTTCATCCTTATATCCCGCATCACCCGTCTCGTAATAGCCTTTGAAATGCTCAAGATAGGATTTGCGGAAGCGGGCTTCGGCATTCCACAACGTAGGCAAGGTTGCAGGCGGCAAGGGCAATTTAATCGCAATCGCGCCCAATTCGCCCGCAGGCAATGCATGCCCGCCCTCATCCAAAATTTGCACATCATACCCGGGCATTGGCACCGAGGGGCTGCCAATTTTGACAGGCAATTTTTCAATACCCAATGGGTTGCCACAAATGGCCCAACCCGTTTCGGTTTGCCACCAATGGTCAATCACGGGCACGCCAAGTTTTGCCTGCGCCCATTGGATTGTGTCAGGATCGGCACGCTCACCCGCCAAGAACAGCGATTCAAGGCTAGAGATGTCATATTTCCCAATAAAGCTGCCTACTGGGTCTTCGCGCTTGATCGCGCGAAAGGCCGTTGGGGCGGTAAACAGGCATTTAACTTTATGCTCATCAATCACACGCCAGAACGTGCCTGCATCCGGCGTGCCAATAGGTTTGCCTTCAAAGACGATTGTGGTGCAGCCAAAGGTCAGAGGCGCGTAACAAATATAGGAATGCCCCACGACCCAACCCACATCAGAGGCGGCCCAAAACACCTCGCCGGGGTTCATGTCGTAGAGATTGCGCATTGACCAATTCAACGCAACCAGATGGCCGCCTGTATGGCGCACAACGCCCTTTGGCTGGCCCGTTGTGCCAGAGGTGTAGAGAATATAGGCGGGGTGGTTGCCCTCTACGGGCACACAAGGCGCAGGCGCAACCCCGTGTTGGAAGCCATACCAATCGACATCGCGCCCATCGGTCAAGCTTGCCACTTCTTGCTCGCGCTGAAAGATCACGCAGAAATCTGGCTTATGGGCGGCGGCCTCGATGGCCGCATCCAAAAGCGGTTTATAATGCACCACGCGGCCCGGCTCGAGGCCACAGGAGGCGGCGATGATACATTTGGGTTGCGCATCATCAATGCGCACCGCCAATTCAGCCGCAGCAAAGCCGCCAAAGACCACCGAATGCACCGCGCCAATACGCGCGCAGGCAAGCATCGCCTCAACCGCCTGTGGCACCATCGGCATATAGATAATGACCCGATCCCCTTTGGTCACACCTTTGGCTTGAAGGCCACCCGCCAGAAGCGCGACACGTTCTTGCAATTCTGCATAGGAAATTTTCTGAACCGTGCTGGTGATGGGGCTGTCATAGATGATAGCGGTGCGATCCCCATGGCCTGCGGCAACATGGCGATCGACCGCGTTCCAACAACCATTCAGTTGACCATCTGCAAACCATTCATAAAGAGGCGCGTTTTCATCAGACAGCGCTTGGGATGGTTCAACATCCCAATCAATGGCAGAAGCAGCCTCCATCCAAAACCCTTCTGGGTTGGACCGGGCATACTCATAAATCTTTTGATAGCTCATGCGGGCCTCCCTTTGCTTGCGCAATTTTCTATCCCTTCAACCATAGCTTGCGCAAGAAGGTGACTTTGACGCAGGCGCGAAAACTGCGACCATGCGCCACTTTGTTTTAACGGCGGGGACGTTAGATGGGGCATATCGAACAGGAGCCTCCCCCATGACCATGTCCTTAAACGAAGACACAAGCCATTATATCACACGCCATGTCACCTATCGCCTGCCCGTCATCGGGCGCATCGCACGCGAGGTGGTCTAAGGCGAAGTAGACAACAGTTTTGCCCTTATTATCATGGTTGTTTCGGCTGTTGCCTCGGCCGTTGTGATTTGGGGCTTTCCCGCACTGATCATCTCGGGGCTTGGGGCAACCGCATTGATGTTTGTCACACTGTTGCGCATCACCTTTGGCTAAGGCGCGGCAGTGCGCCTGTCAGCCATAGGTGGCGACAGGCGTGCCTGCGAGGGCAGAGATATTCAACAGCCCCCGCGCGGTGATTGAGGGGGTGACGATATGCGCGCGATTGCCCATCCCCATAAGAATCGGCCCGACTTCCAGCCCACCCGCCTTCATCTTTAGGATGTTCCGTGCCGCCCCAGCGGCATCAGTATTGGCAAAGACAAGCGCGTTGGCCTGCCCCTCAAGGCGCGAATTGGGGAAAATTCGGGCGCGCAGCTCGGGATCAAGCGCGCTGTCGATATGCATCTCGCCCTCATAGGCGAAATCAAGCCCCATCGCGTCCAGAATATCGAGCGCCGCGCGCATCCGCCGCCCACTATCACTGTCGAGATTGCCGAATTGACTGCCAGAACACAGCGCAATTTTTGGCGCGATGCCAAAGCGGCGCACATGACGGGCTGTGGCAATCACCGTCTCGGCGATTTGGTCTGGGGTGGGCTGCGCATGAATATGCGTATCGGCAATAAAGAGCGGCCCATCTTCCAAAATCATCAAGGACAGCGCCCCAACAGGATGTAACCCGTCACGGGCCAAAAGCTGGCTGATATATTTCAAGTGCCACAAATACTGGCCAAAGGTGCCGCAGATTAAGCTGTCTGCCTCTTCGCGATACACCATGACCGCGCCGATGGCGGTGGTGTTTGTGCGCATAATCGCGCGGGCCAAATCGGGGGTCACCCCGTGGCGTTCCATCACGCTGTGATAGCTGCCCCAATAATCCCGATAGCGCGGGTCATTTTCGGGGTTTACGATTTCGAAATCCACACGCGGGCGGATGGTCAGGCCTGCCCGCTCAGCCCGCATTTCAATCACATCGGGACGACCGATAAGAATTGGGGTGTCTGTGGTTTCCTCAAGCATGGCTTGGGCCGCACGCAAAACGCGCTCATCCTCGCCTTCTGCAAAAGCAATACGGCGTGTCGTGGTGGCCGCTGCGGCAAAAACAGGGCGCATGATAAGCGCAGAGCGGAACACCGCCTGATTAAGTTTGGCGCGATAGGCGGCGATGTCATCAATGGGCCGCTTCGCCACACCCGAACTCATAGCCGCCTCAGCCACGGCACTGGCCACCACACCCATCAGGCGCGGGTCAAACGGCTTAGGTATCAGGTAGTCAGGGCCAAAAGTCAGCTGCTCGCCCTTATAGGCCGCGGCCGCTTCGGCACTGGTGGTGGCGCGTGCCAAGGCGGCGATGCCTTCAATACAGGCAATTTGCATCGCGTCATTGATTTCGCTTGCTCCGACATCCAAGGCGCCGCGGAAAATGAACGGAAAGCATAAGACGTTGTTCACCTGATTGGGAAAATCTGACCGCCCCGTAGCAATGATCGCGTCAGGCTTTACCGCGCGCACATCATCAGGGGTGATTTCTGGGTTCGGGTTCGCCAAGGCAAAGACCACAGGACGATCCGCCATGCGCGCAACCATCTCGCGCGTCAAAACACCCGGGCCAGAGAGGCCAAGGAACAAATCCGCCCCCTCGATCACATTACTCAAGGAAGCCGGGCTATCGCCTTGGGCATATTCGGCTTTTTGCGGTGTCATCCCCGCTTTACGGCCCCGATAGACCAGACCATCCAAATCGCAGAGCCAAACATTCTCACGCTTGAGGCCCAGTTTCAGCAGCATATTGAGGCAGGCAATCCCCGCCGCACCACCGCCCGTGGACACGACCTTGATATCGGCAAAGGATTTCCCCGCAAGACGCAGCGCGTTTGTTGCGGCCGCGCCCACGACAATCGCAGTTCCATGTTGGTCGTCATGGAAAACGGGAATATTCATTCGCTCGCGGCATAGTTTTTCTACGATAAAACAATCTGGCGCTTTGATATCCTCAAGATTAATTGCGCCAAAGGTTGGCTCAAGCGCGCAAACAATATCCGCCAGTTTCTCGGGGTCGCTCTCGTTCAATTCAATGTCAAAGCAGTCAATGCCGGCAAATTTCTTGAAAAGAACGGCCTTCCCCTCCATCACAGGCTTAGAGGCGAGTGCGCCAATATTACCAAGGCCTAGCACAGCCGTGCCATTGGTGACCACGGCGACAAGGTTACCGCGTCCTGTATAGCTTTCGGCATGGGCGGGGTCTGCTTTGATTTCAAGGCAGGCTTCAGCAACGCCGGGGCTATAGGCCAAGGACAGGTCGCGCCCATTCGCCAAAGGCTTGGTCGCGCGCACCTCTAACTTTCCTGGTTTTGGGCCTGCATGATAGGCAAGCGCGCGCTGGCGCAAACTGTCGTTGCTGTCTTCAGTCATGATCTATTCCCAATCGGCTATGGTCGCCAAACATCCCCAATCGGCGGCCCTCCGCAATTAGTTTAACGTTAAACTATCGCCTAGGAAAGGGCAAATTCCGCTTGGATTACACGAATTGCTCGCGCAAAAGCCGCTCTTCCAAACCATGGCCTGGATCGAACAGGATACGATGGGTCACGTCTTGCGCGCTCGATATCTCTACATGGGTGACATTGTTCACCGAAACGCTATCGGCATCTGCCATCACAGGGCGGTGGTCCGGATCGACCACTTCGAAAATCACGTTAGATGATTTATTGAGCAGCGCCCCCCGCCACCTGCGCGGACGAAACGCCGCCACGGCGGTCATTGCCAAAACATCTGCACCAATGGGCAAAATCGGGCCATGCGCGGAATAGTTATAGGCGGTCGAGCCTGCAGGCGTGCATAACAGCGCGCCGTCGCATACCAGTTCTTGCATGCGCAGCTTTCCATCAACATGGATGCGCAACTTAGCGGCTTGGGGGCCTGCGCGCAGCAGACTGACCTCATTGATCGCCAAAGCCTCGATTGTTTCGCCTGTCGCGCGCCGCGCCTTCATCCGCAACGGGTTGATCTGCGCCTCCTCCGCCGCAGTCAGGCGGGCCATCAAACCATCGGCAGAATATTCATTCATCAAAAAGCCGACCGTGCCACGGTTCATTCCATAGACAGGACGGTCGAGCGGTTGGGTTTCGTGCAAAGTCGACAGCATAAAGCCATCCCCGCCAAGCGCCACGATGACATCAGCCTCCTGAGGCGTTGATTGGCCATAAGCCGCGCTCAATTCCGCAAGGGCTGCCTGCGCCATCCGCGCCCGCGAGGCCAAAAAGGCTATTTTCAAATCTTTGCTCATCTGCGCGACCTTTGCGAGACTGGGGTATCGCCATCCTGTTCCCTGCCATGCCGAAACACAAGACCCCGCAAAACAGTGCAAATTTGCCCGGCTTGCAGGGCGGCAGGGCGCGACTCTCTGTCGAATTGCCGCTTTCGCCCTTTTCCAAGGGGCTGTTCTGCCCTAAACCCCATGCGATAGACAGCGCCCGCGCGTGACCCAACAAAACGCGCCCCCGATGTAAGGAGCCCTCACTATGACTGCGCCCCACCGTGACGATGGATTTTTCACCGAAGCCCTCAGCACCCGTGACCCTGAAATCTTTGGCGCGATTACCAAAGAATTCGGTCGTCAAAGCGAAGAGATCGAATTGATCGCCTCCGAGAACATCGTCTCGGCTGCTGTGATGGCCGCGCAAGGCTCGGTGATGACCAACAAATATGCCGAAGGCTATCCAGGTCGGCGGTATTATGGCGGCTGCGATTATGTCGATATCGCAGAAAACCTTGCGATTGAGCGGGCATGCAAATTGTTTGACTGTGCGCATGCCAATGTGCAGCCCAATTCAGGCAGCCAGGCGAACCAAGGGGTTTTCACAGCTCTTTTGACGCCCGGCGATACCATCTTGGGCATGAGCCTTGATGCAGGCGGCCACCTGACCCATGGCGCCAAGCCCAACCAATCGGGCAAGTGGTTTAATGCCATTCAATACGGCGTGCGCAAGCAGGACATGGAAATCGACTATGACGCGATTGCCGAACTTGCGGCTGAACATAAGCCCAAAATGCTGATCGCGGGCGGCTCGGCCATTCCGCGTGTCATTGATTTTGCAAAAATGCGTGAGATTGCTGACAGTGTTGGGGCCTATCTTTTGGTCGACATGGCGCATTTCGCGGGGCTAGTGGCATCGGGTCATTACCCTTCACCTTTCCCACATGCGCATGTTGCAACCACCACCACGCATAAAACCCTGCGCGGGCCACGCGGTGGGATGATCCTGACCAATGACGAAGATATCGCCAAGAAGGTCAATTCCGCCATCTTCCCGGGCATTCAAGGCGGCCCGTTGATGCATGTCATCGCCGCTAAGGCCGTGGCCTTTGGCGAGGCGCTGCGCCCTGAATTCAAGGCCTATCAGACCCAAGTGATTGCCAATGCCAAGGCGCTGGCGGATCAGCTGATGAAGGGGGGCTTGGATATCGTCACTGGCGGCACAGATACGCATTTGATGTTGGTTGACCTGCGCCCCAAAGGCGTAAAAGGCAATGCCACTGAAAAGGCGCTTGGCCGTGCTAATATAACCTGCAACAAAAACGGCATCCCATTTGACACGGAAAAGCCAATGATCACTTCGGGCGTGCGTTTGGGAACACCTGCGGCCACAACGCGTGGCTTTACCGAGACCGAATTCCGCCAAGTTGCGGATTGGATTGTTGAGGTGGTCGATGGCTTGGCAGCGAATGGTGAGGATGGAAATGGCGCCGTAGAGGCGAAAGTTGCCGCAGAGGTAAAGGCACTCTGTCAGCGCTTCCCCATCTATCCAAGCATCTGAAAGCGCTTATAAAATTGTAATGTCACGCGGGGCGGGGTTTGTTAAAAACTCGGCCCCGTTTTCTGCCAGGACAATATTTTCTTCGGCCACTAGAATCCGTCCCTTTCCCAGATCAACAGATGGCTCAAGCGTGAGAACCATACCTGCGTGCAGCACTGTCTGGTCTTGCGGCGTAAGGGATGGCCATTCGGTGAGCGTCACCCCCAACCCATGCCCTAACCGCCCGCCACACGGCGTGCCACCACGCGCGGCAATTTCGCGGCACAGCATCGCGTGCAGATCCGAGGCGCGTATATTAGGTTCGATCACTTCCATCACGGCATAAATCGCATCTTGTAAAATCTGATGCCCGCGGGCAGCGTCAGGGCTTGGGGTTCCGATAGCAAAATTTCGGTCGAAATCGCAAAAATAGCCGTCTTTCACCGCGCCCGTATCCAACATCAAAATATCACCATTGCGCAGCGGTGTCGGTGCGGCAGGTGAAATTACATCGCCATAGCCTCCCTCGCCAGCCCCCCCTGCGACATAAGACACCCAATCGGCCCCCTCCTCGAGCAGCAGGATTTGAAATGCGCGAAACACCGCATCTAACGGCGTGCCGCGGCGGGCAATTTCATCAACGCGGGCAAAGGCGCGATTGCCAATGGCGCAAGCAGAGCGCAGTTTTTCAATCTCAAGCGCCGATTTTATCTCACGAGTGCGGTGCATGATATCTGTTGCATCCACAAAACTGCGGGGGGCGAGACGGGTTTGCAGCACAAAGAAATCCCCCAAGGGCATCCGCAGCTGTGTCTCCAGGCCCATTGCAACCCCGATCTTTCCACTTTTGGGTGTGACTTCACATAATGCCTCAGCCAGCAGGCTGATCCCGTCATCTTCGGGGCGCGGTGCGGGCCATGTCCGGATATCTGTGATCACCGATTTCCCCATGAGATAAGCCCCGATCTCAGGGATCACAGCCATTGGAGCGCCTGTGGCGGGGATCAGCACAAACCACGGTCGTGCGGGGCTCTCCCAAAAGCGCGTGAGAAAGCCTGTGACGTAGAAAATATCCGCCGCTTGGGTCAGCAAAATTGCATCTAGGCCTATAGCCTGTAGGCGGGCCTGAATCCCACGATGACGGCGGTGATATTCAGCGGGTGGGAACAGATCAGACATCCTCTGGCCCTTCGCTAAGAACACAGAGGACTCGCGCATCTGGCGGAAAGTCATAGCCAAGATAAGCCGCTGCAATTACGCCCGCCGCACCCGATGGCGTGGAGGCAAGCCCCGCTTTAGTCAATCGCGCCACTCCAGAGGCCGCTTGGCCATCTGAGATCGTCAAAAACTGATCTGCATCGCGCGCCAGCCCCGCTAACGCCACAAGCGAGGCTGTCTTACAGTCCAGCCGCCCCATGATTGAGACAGGGCCTTTGCTGTCGACAACATGGCCTGCAGCAATCGCATCTTGAAGGGCGGGAGCTGCATCAGGCTCTACCACGATAATCTGTGGGGCCTGCCCCCATGTGGCGCGCGCATGTGCAGCCAAGGCTCCTGCCATTCCACCCACACCTGCTTGCAAGAAAATATGCGTTGGTGGGCTGTCCATCGCTTCGACCATTTCTGCCCCAATTTGCAAATACCCCTCCATCACCAAATAGCCTTGGGTCATCTCACCCTCCCATGTGCTATCCGGAAGAAGCGTGCCTTCTCCTGCCGATGCGGCGGCCTCAGCCGCGGCAATGCTTTCTTCGTATATGGCGCCCGCACGGCGCGGCTCTGCCCCTTGCGCACGGAGGCGATCGGCAAAAGCCTCCGGCACAGTGTCAGACAGATAAATTATTGCACGCGCGCCAAAGACCCGCGCCCCTGCAGCTACAGACAGGCCATGATTGCCTGCACTTGCGGCGATAAACGCTCGGCCTGTCAGGGCCGTGCTGTAGTCAGTGGCCCCATTTTCCATGGCTGCGCGTGCTACGCGGGCGATCACATAGGCTGCTCCCAAGGCTTTAAAACTTCCAAGTCCCATGCGCCCACGCTCGTCTTTAACAAAAAACGCGGCTGTGCCGGCAGTTTTTGCCAAATCATCACGCACCAAAAGAGGCGTGGGCGCGTAAGCAGGACAGTGTTCCAGGAGAGCCTTCACAGGGCTTGCATCATCACTGGGGAAACCCCGCAGATTAGGCAGACCTACCCCACGATAAGGGTTCTGACGGATCACAGTTGGTTGCAAGACTTTGTCTTCCATGGCGCAAAATCCTTTTTTTAAACGCACCAAGCCTAAGACCAGTTAAAAAGCGCTTTTGTATTCCCTGCGTCACTCTAAACATAAAAAACGCCAATGTGCCAAATTAGCCGGGCTCGAACACGCAAACAAGACTAGACCCAAGTCGATTGGCGCGCTATCGCAGTGCTATGCGATTTTTCACGCCCTTTTTGTTAACATTACCCTTCATTTTGTCTGCCTGCAGCACCCAGGACAGCGCTCGCCAAGAAGTGCGTAATGCAAGCTATCCCGCGCTTTTGCCGCTTAGCGCGCTTGAGATTGAAGAGATGCGCAGTCCTGCCAGCGCCGAAACACTAAGCACCCCTGAAGCAACCGTTGGGGAATTGGCTGGTCGCGCAGAAGACCTGCGCCGCCGCGCAGCGGCTTTGGCTAATGAGCCCATTAATTAATGCTTGAGGAATAGTTGTTCTGCCTGCGTTGCACCTTTTCTTGGAAGGAGCTAACAGGGGTTCAACTTGATAATGTGCGCGATACGCACAGCTATTGGAGGTTCGGCATCATGGAACGCCCTTTGCGTCTTGCAATCGCAGGTCTTGGCACGGTTGGCACAGGTGTCATAAAGATAATTCAGAACAATGGCGCACTGATCGAGGCTCGCACAGGGCGCAAGGTTACCATTTCTGCCGTAAGCGCACGCAGCCGTGACAAAGATCGCGGCGTGAATTTGGCGAAATACGCATGGGAAGATGATCCCGTTGCGATGGCCAAGCGCGATGATGTGGATGTATTTGTTGAATTGATGGGCGGCTCGGATGGCCCTGCAAAGACGTCGACCGAAGCAGCAATTGCCGCAGGCAAGGATGTTGTCACAGCCAATAAGGCGCTTTTGGCGTTGTATGGACAGGAACTGGCTGAAGCGGCAGAGGATAATAACCTTGTCCTGCGTTTTGAGGCTGCAGTGGCGGGCGGCATCCCAATCATCAAATCTTTGACCGAAGGGTTGGCCGGCAACCAGATCACCCGGATAATGGGGGTGATGAACGGAACCTGCAATTACATCCTCACGCGGATGGGCAATGCAGGCCTCACCTATGAGGAAGCTTTTGCCGAGGCTGATGGCCTTGGCTATTTAGAAGCTGACCCACAGCTTGATGTCGGAGGCATTGATGCCGGACATAAATTGGCGCTTTTGTCCTCTGTCGCTTTTGGAACAAAAGTCGATTTTAGCGGTATAAGCCTCGAGGGCATTGGCGCAGTCACCATCGAAGACATCAATCGCGCTGCTGATCTTGGGTTCAAGATTAAACTTCTCGGAGTGGCGCGTATGACAGCGCGTGGCTTGGAACAACGGATGAGCCCCTGCCTGGTTCCTGCTTCTTCGCCCCTAGGGCAGCTTGAGGGAGGCACCAATATGGTGGTGGTGGAAGGAGACTATGTTGGCCAAATCGTGCTGCGCGGTGCGGGTGCAGGCGAAGGTCCAACAGCAAGTGCAGTGCTGTCAGATATTTGCGATATCGCGCGCAACATACGGATTTCTACATTTGGCCAACGCGCGAATACCCTCAAAGCCGCACCGCCCGCATCAGCGGCCTCGGCTGCGCGTTACTATATTCGCATGACCCTCAACGACAAACCTGGCGCTTTGGCAAAAATTGCCACAGTATTGGGAGATAATGGCATTTCAATTGATCGAATGCGTCAATATGATCACCCTGACGAAGCTGCGCCCGTATTAATAGTAACTCACAAAGCTGCTCAGCCCGCACTGCAAGAGGCGCTTGCAGCCTTGCCGCAGACGGGCGTATTGATGAGCGCCCCAGTTGCTTTGCGCATCGAAGACGTCTGAAAGAAAGGCTATAGCGCCCATGTCGCAAAAATCCGATTTTAATGATCGCTTGCTGTCCCTGGGATTGGCGCGGGTATCTGAAGCAGCGGCAATTGCTTCTGCAGATCTCATTGGTCGGGGCGACGAAAAAGCCGCTGACCAAGCCGCCGTAAACGCCATGCGCGAGCAGTTGAACCTGCTCGATATCCAGGGTGTGGTTGTGATCGGTGAGGGCGAACGAGACGAAGCCCCAATGTTATATATCGGCGAAGAGGTTGGCACGGGAAATGGCCCCGCTGTTGATATAGCGCTCGATCCGCTTGAAGGGACTACCCTGACCGCAAAGGACATGCCAAACGCCTTGACTGTGATTGCGATGGGGCCACGTGGATCTATGCTTCACGCGCCTGATACTTATATGGATAAGCTTGCAATTGGGCCTGGCTACCCTGAAGGCATCCTCAACCTAGATATGACTCCTTCAGAACGTGTTACGGCTCTTGCCAAAGCGCGCGGATGCAGCCCAAACGATATCACAGTCTGTGTTCTTGAGCGCCCCCGACATGAGGCGATAATTTCGGAAATTCGCGGCACAGGCGCCTCGATCCGTTTGATTACCGACGGCGATGTAGCCGGTGTCATTCATACCGCCGAGGCTAATCTGACTGGTATTGATATGTATATGGGCCAAGGTGGTGCACCGGAAGGAGTTCTAGCCGCGGCAGCCTTGAAATGCATGGGCGGACAAATGTGGGGACGACTGCTGTTCCGAAATGAGGACGAGCGTGCTCGCGCTGCCAAAGCCGGTATTACCGATTTTGAACGTGTCTACACGCGCGATGAAATGGTAACAGAGGATGTGATCTTCGCTGCCACAGGTGTGACATCAGGATCAATCCTTTCCGGCATCAAAAGAGAACCAGGTTGGCTGACCACAGAAACGGTCTTAATGCGCTCCAAAACGGGATCAATTCGCCGTATGAGCTACCGTCATCCTACGGGTCGCTAAATGACCCAAACTACAAAACACACGGAGCTCATACCACGAAATCTGTTATGACAGATGATTTGAACGCGAATATCTGCCTGGAAGTAAAGGTATCGCTTACGGGCAAAAGATGGGTCGCGCCAGCAACTGAGATGGCGCGCCATGCAACCGTAATTACGCGTGAAGCGCAACTCCCCCAACCTGTGGCCATGCTTTTGGCGCAGCGCAGAGTATTGTCTGAGCAGGCCAAAAGTTTTTTGAACCCCACACTTCGCGACCTGCTGCCTGACCCAAGCAATTTGCTGGATATGAATAAGGCCGCAGTTCGTATCTTGACCGCCGCCACCACGCGCCAAAAGATTGCAATTTTTGCAGATTACGATGTCGATGGGGCTAGCTCTGCCACACTTTTGGTCGACTGGCTGCGTCAATTGGGCCACGACGCCACCATATATGTGCCTGATCGAATTGACGAAGGCTATGGCCCAAACATCCCTGCAATGCAGGAACTAGGCGCTTCACATGATCTTATCATCTGTGTTGATTGTGGGACCTTGTCACATGAGCCAATCGCAGCAGCAAACTGTGATGTGGTGGTTCTCGATCACCATTTGGGTGGTGCTGAGTTGCCCAATTGTGTCGCCGTTGTAAACCCAAATCGCCAAGACGAAACTGGAGAATGGGGTCATCTTTGTGCGGCTGCTGTTGTATTTTTAGTATTAGTGGAAATGAACCGTGAGCTAAGAAAAGTTCATGACAAAATCGGCCCTGATCTAATGGCAATGCTAGATCTAGTTGCCCTGGCTACAGTGGCTGACGTTGCGCCATTAATCGGGGTAAATCGCGCATTTGTGCGTCAAGGACTAGCTGTCATGGCAAGACGTGCGCGTCCAGGGATTGTGGCGCTATGCGATGTAGCTCGCCTTGATCGTACTCCAAGCGCCCACCATTTAGGATTCGTCCTCGGCCCACGCATCAATGCAGGAGGACGTATTGGAGAAGCCGATCTTGGTGCGAAACTTTTGTGCGAGACTGAGCCGAATAAGGCCCAAGCGATAGCAACCAAGCTCGAAAGCCTCAACACAGACCGCCGCGAAATCGAGGCTGCAGTACGTAATGCAGCTTTTGCGCAAGCAGAAGCGCGCGGTTTGGATGCACCGCTTGTCTGGGCTGCAAACGATGGATGGCACGCTGGTGTGGTAGGTATTGTTGCAAGCCGACTAAAAGAAGCATCGAACCGTCCAGCCATTGTCATCGGCTTTGATGGGGATGCCGGCAAGGGATCTGGTCGTTCAGTTGCGGGTATTGACCTAGGCTCAGCCATACAAAAGTTAGCGGCAGAGGGCCTGATTGAAAAAGGCGGCGGGCACAAAATGGCTGCAGGTCTAAGTCTCGATCGCGCGCAACTAGAACCCGCGATGGCACGCTTGTCAGATCTTCTAGCTCGTCAAGGTTCAGGTCTCACCATACATCAAGATTTACGGGTCGACGCTATAATCCTACCCTCGGGAGCCACGACGGAATTAATAGAACTGTTGGACCAAGTAGGACCATTCGGTGCCTCAGCCCCCGCTCCACGCTTTGGCTTTCCAAATATGAAAATCATCTTCTCAAAACCGGTGGGCGAAACTCATTTAAAATTCACTGCCACCGATGGCGGTCCTACGAAAATAGACGGCATTGCTTTTGGTGCTATGGAGGGCCCGCTTGGTCCTGCTTTACAACAGGCACAGCGATCAGGACGCAACATCCACATCGCAGGGCGGCTCGAGTTGAACCATTGGCAGGGCCGCAGCAAAGTACAATTGCGCCTTGAAGATGCCGCGTGGGCAGATGGCCAAGCACGCTGAGTTAGACCTAGATCAATTTATGAAATAAAAAATTAGCGCGCATAAGTACAGAATCCTCTTGCGCCTCAGCCGCACATTTCCTAAGAACCGCCCACACTAAGCGTGGCCCGTTCGTCTATCGGTTAGGACGCCAGGTTTTCAACCTGGAAAGAGGGGTTCGATTCCCCTACGGGCTGCCACATCCCCCCAAAATATAAAATAACTTCAATAGCTTAGTAAATTGCTAAGCTCTGCGTCCCCACATTCGTCCCCACGCTGCATGGCGTCCACACAAGTAAATGGCGATACGCGCAAGGCAAAAATTTCGTAAAATAGGCCAATCTGGCAAATTATACGCCGAACTTAGACGTAATTTCACGCTAAACTCGAACCACCGTCCCACACGCGCGTGGCTGCGTGTTTGCTCCCGCCTGCGTGCGCGTTGCTTCCGCTTATGTCTGTTTTGGTAAGGTAAACTCCGCCTGCCCGCGACTTACCTAGCTCCCCATGTGTCAGATAGCCGATAACCTTGAGGCCATGGGTCGGAGGGGTCAAGCATATGTTGATGAATGCCTGTAATCCAGCCTCGACCCGAAATTTCGGGGTGAATGGCGGGTTTATCCCCTATGAAGGTTTCGCCCAATATGGTGCCTGAAAAAGTTGACCCAATCAGAGAAGTTGCGGTCAACCGATCGCCCGTTTTCATCTGCCCGCGAGCATTTAAAAGCGCCATGCGGGCTGAGAGTGCTGTGCCTGTGGGTGAGCGGTCAACCTTACCTGGTTTGATAGCGACTGCTGCCTTTGTTTCTAGCCCATTTGAGCCTCGGGTCAGCGGGCCAGCGAAAAGACAGAAGGAAATATGTCGCCAATCAGGGTTCTCTGGGTGGGTGAAGCCTAGCTGGGTAGTGGTGGCATCACTGATCTTAACTCCAAGTGTCGCAATGTCATGCGCTTCGTCTTCGGTAAGCGCGAAGCCCATTGATGGCGCATCAATTACCACAAAGCTATCTCCGCCATAAGCAGTATCAACAGTGACGGTTCCAATGCCTTCGACCTCAATTTTTTCATTTAAATCACCTGCAAATGAGGGAACATTTTGTACAAATATCCGCTCAGCTTTGCCGTTTTTACATTCGGCTCGCACGCGAACTAAGCCCCCAGGGGCCTCCAGCACTAAGTGCGTTTCTGGTTCGACCATTGGTAATATGCCGCTATCGAGCAGCACGGTCGCGACGCAGATAGAGTTAGAGCCTGACATGGGAGGTGTGTCTTCTGGTTCCATTATGATGAAAGCGGCTTGGGCTTCGGGGTTTTTGGGTGGAACTAGAAGGTTTACATGACGAAACACTCCCCCACGCGGCTCATTCAGAACAAAGTTCCGAAGCTCTTGGCTGTTCGCAATCCATCGCGATTGCTCCCACAAAGTTTCGCCAGGTGGGGGTAGTATCCCTCCGACTATTACGTCACCCACTTCCCCTTCGGCATGTGCGGATACGATATGGATGGTTTTTATAGAACGCATCTTAATATCCCCCGTTCAGCGCAGCACATTTCAGTTCGCTGGCCAGATATTTCGTACTGTAGTTGCGCTTCATCGGATACTATTAAACCACTGAGGTCGATGCACGTGCGGGCTTCGCGTTACTTTTCTTTTCTCTCATAGCAATGAGCACTCCTGAGACAAAAATTATAGTTCCACCGATCCAAGTGAAAACATCTGGGACTTCGCCAAAGAGCCAAAACCCGAATACAATTCCCCAAATTAACTTAACATAGTCAAAAGGCATCAATAAGGTTGGGTCCCCCTCCTTGAATGCCTGGCTAAGGGTGAGCTGAGTGGCAGATCCCAAGCATCCAATAACGACTAACCAAACAAGTTGATTAAAATCTGGGGTTTTCCAAACCAAAATAGCTGGAATGAACGATAAAATAATCGTGGTGACGCCCATCCAAGAAACTATGGTCAAGCTATCGTCAGTTTTTGATAAGATTTTAATAAATAGCATTGATCCAGCCCAAAAAAAAGCTGACGCAAGTACCAATATCGAACCAGTGTCAATTTCCAACAAACCTGGGCGAAGAATGATGAGCATTCCTATGAAACCCATGACAATTGCCATCCAACGATAGATCCGGAAGCGCTCACCCAAGAAGATCACGCTTAATATCGCCAAAAAGATTGGGGCTGTGAAACTTAGCGAATTAACGCGAGCTAACGTAATCAATCCTAAACTAGAAAAGAACATTAGCATTGAAGTTGTGTTTAAGAGACCACGGACAAGGTGTAACCGTAACTTAGTCGTTTTTAGAAACTTAAAACGTGATCGAACTATCATCGGTAAAATCACGATAAACCCGAATAGACTCCTGAAAAAAGCGACCTCAAAGGCGTGCAAGTCTTCGGTATTAATCCTTACAAGAACATGCATCGTCGCAGCAAAGAAAGTGGATGCTATCATCAAAAAAATACTTTTTAACGATGCGGATTGATTTGCCCAAACAATCCCAATTTTATTAGTCAAATTTCACCACTTTTCTTTTATTTATCAGATTACTAGCTTCCACAGACACATCAAAAAGTTTTCATTGTAAATTCAACAACGCACAGCCGTCCGAGCTAGCATGGTTGATTGATCAATCATTAGGGATTTCCGTGAGAAATCATAGAACTTCAACAGACTATATTAATCACTTGTCCCGCTAACAAAATAATAATTTTCTCAAAACGATCGCGGATGACCACTTACGGATTGTACAGTTGCTTATGCGTTTGAGAGCAAAACTCCCATAGCCAATGCTACAGCTGCTTGAGTTGGATCAATCACAGGTATTCCAAGCGCCTCTTCCAGCTTTTTTCGGTGCGTTGCCATTCCAGCACACCCCAAAACAAGCACATCAGCGCCCTGTTTTTTCAGAAGTCCGCCCACATTCACAAGTTTTTCGAGCGTTTTAGTGCCCCGAGCGCTTTCATCAACGCTCATATTCAATGGCAATTCACCGGCCAGCCGATCAAGAACTTGCATCCTTGCCATAACTCGCCAATGACGTTGTATGGAGGCTTCTGAGATTGCGATAACTCCAAAGCGATCTGCGCGAGCTAGTGCGCTCAACACTCCACTTTCTTGAATTCCAAAAACAGGCTTTTGGGTAATTGATCGGCAAGCGTGAAGACCTGGATCTGAATAACAAGCTATAACAAAAGCCCCCGCATCCGCTCGGGACTGTACCAAATTAACTAACGGGATAATTACACTATCAGAATCCAACTGACTTTCGATTCCGAACGGCCCCTCCGTCAAAGTGACACACTCAATTGCAGGCCTTTTGGGAAGATTAAATTCCTTCAGCGCATCCCTTATGCCTTCGGTAACCAATTCATTCGAATTTGGATTAATTACTACTATCGGACCGTTCATGTAATAATATTTGCCCCAAAATTGTATATTGGATCAGTTTCTGGCAAATGCGTTCCGGTTAAGCCCGACAAATCGGTACGACCCCGTTTGACGAATGCTCCATCACCTGGATTAGCTATCAGCTTATCGTTCTCAACAATCTTTTGACCCCTTGTAAGAACAGTCACTGGCCAACCTGTAATTTCCATCCCTTCAAATGGATTATAATTCACATAATCATGTGTCTCACCAGCCACCTTCGTGAGGTTTGGATCCCATATCGCGATGTCAGCATCTGCACCAATGGCCATTGTACCTTTGAAAGGGTGCATGCCATACAATCGAGCCGCATTAGTAGACGATAAAGCTACGAACTGATTAAGGTTAATTCGGCCCTTCATCACACCTTCTGAGAACAGAATTGGCAATCGCATCTCAATACCTGGCATTCCGTTCGCTATTTTGCGGAAATCAACGTCCGGCCCATTGGCAAACTTACCCGTATCATCGAACCGGTAAGGGGCGTGGTCCGATGACACAACGCTAAACGTTCCAGCAGCGACATGACGCCACAAAATTGATTGCGTATTTTCGTCACGAAGTGGCGGCGAACAAATGTACTTTGCTCCTTCCTTGCCCGAGCGATCTAGATCATTTCGCGTCAATAATAGGTAATGCGGACAAGTTTCACCAAAGATATATGCACCTTCAGATCTCGCTTCAGCAACCAAGGCTGCGCCCTTCGGTGTCGAAACATGAACAATCATCAACGGGGCATTTGTGAGCTTGGCTAAACTTATTACACGATTGATTGCTTCTTCTTCAGCTATAGCTGGGCGCGACGGAGCGTGAAATTTGGGATCGGTGTAGCCATTCTCCACTAAAGCAGAGGACATCCACGTGAGCATGTCATGATTTTCAGCGTGGACCATGGTAAGGCCCCCATAGCGTCGCGCAGCGGTCATAATATTAAGTATTTGCGCATCACTGACTCGGGTCGCATAAGTCATGAAAATTTTGAAAGAGGTAATCCCCCTCTCAAAGACGCCTGGAAGCTCTGCCAGAACATCTGCATTCGGATCGGTAAGTATGAGATGATAAGAGTAGTCGATAACTGATTTTGTTGAAGCCCTGCCGTCATAGGTAGAAAGCGTTTCAGCAACACTCTGACCAACTTTTTGAGCTGCGAACGGTACGAAACAAGAATTTCCACCAAACGCCGCTGATATTGATCCAGTTTCATAGTCATCAGCACTCATGAGGCCCATGCCGCTCTCCTGAGCGATGTGGCAATGCGCTTCAATTCCGCCTGGCATTACCAGTTTATTGGTAGCATCAATGACCTCATCACCCGACAGATCGCTACCCAATGTGGCAATCTTACCACCCGAAACGCCAACATCAGCAACGAAGATTTCGGACGCGGTGACAACTTTACCGCCCTTTATCACCAAATCATGCTGCACCGTTCTCTCCAGACCTAATTAAATTGAAAATATTTTACTGCAGTTCAGACAATCTTACATTCAGGCGCTCTATTAAACGCGTTAGCTCGGCGTGGTCGACATCGCTAAGCGCAGGACCAGGAGCTCTTACAGTAGGACTTTCAATTACACCTCGACGGAATAGTATCTCCTTGCGTATAGCTAAGCCGATACCAAGCTGATGTTCGTAGCGCACTAAAGGCAAGTAAGCATCAAAGAGGTTTTCAGCTGCATCTAAGTCACCTTCTTGATACCGGTTTACCACGTTCACTAACATTTCAGGGTAGGCAAAACCTGTCATTGCTCCATCAGCTCCGCGCTGAAGTTCTTGAGGAAGAAATAAAGCGGCATTTCCCGTTAGAATAGACAATCTCGGCGTATGGTCAGTGCCACTTTGAGCGCGAACCTGTGAAAGTTTAGTTAGTCCAGGCCAATCTTCATGTTTTAGCATAACAATTTGTGCGTAAGTGCGAGTTAAATCGAGGATTGTTTCTACGCTAAAGTTAACGCCTGTTGTCTGTGGGTAGTCTTGCAGGCAAATCGGGACATCATCCCCTAGAGCCTTACAAACTTCACCAAAGTAGTTTTTTATTTTCACCTCGTGCACAAGACCAGGCATGGGAGCTACCATTACACCTGCAGCACCATCATCCATGACGGATTTAGTCAGATCAGATAGGTTCCCCAAACCGGCGCCAGATACGCCAACCACAACTGGAATTCGACCTGCGACACGATCCAAAACATGCTTGGAGAACTGAATGGCATCTTGCGCTGATAGTTTTTGAGCTTCGCCCATTATACCGAGAATGGTCATGCCGGTTACACCACATTCGATGTAAAACTCGATCAATCGGTCAGCGCTTTCTAAATCAAGCGCTCCGTTTTTCGAGAATGGTGTAACGGAAATGATAAATACGCCGCGCGAATGTCTGTTAATCTTTTCAGCCATTTTGACCGCTCCAAAATCCGTCTCTAGTCATCAGACGCCCAAACCAACGCAACGCCTTCTCAAACTCAGACGACTTATTCTGAGCGTGCAATGCTTTTGGTCAGTCATTTATAACTACACCAGCTTGTGTACCTATCCGTTGATAATGTTCGATACGACGATGCCGGCCAAAGTCAAAAATTGTTGTTTTACCAAAGGTACAAGCATCCATATCACAAGCATGAACAACAAGTTCATCGACCTCAGAGGAAGCTCTCGCAACAACATAACCATTAGGATCTACGATTATTGATCCTGCCATTAGAGGGTGTCCGTCCTCCAAACCGGCTTTTGCAATACCCACCACCCAAGTCGCATTTTGATAAGCGCCTGCAGTCATCGAAAGTTCAGAATGGTAAAGCCTTTGCTCAATACCTTCATCAGATAACTGACTATTCACCGTCGGAGTATTGTATCCAAGCATCACCAGCTCGACACCTTGCAAACCCATTTCACGATATACTTCGGGCCAACGGCGATCGTTACAGATACACATCCCCATTCTTGCATTCAAATTTTTCCACACTGGAAATCCAAGATTGCCAGGCTCAAAATAGCGTTTTTCGAGATGCTGGAATGAGCGCTCGGGATCATATTCCGAATGCCCAGGCAAATGCACCTTTCTATACGTGCCAATTATGTTCGCATCTCGATCAGTGAGCACAGAAGTGTTGTAGTAATGCCCATCTTGAGTGCGTTCCGCATATCCAAAACTTATCGCTATCTGAGCTTTCTTCGCTGCTGCAAAAAGTGGCGCAGTTGCAGCATTAGGCATTTCATTTTCAAACCAAAAATCAACCTCTGATTGGTTATCAATAAACCAGCGCGGGAAAAAAGTTGTAAGAGCTAGTTCGGGATATACGACCAGATCGCAGCCCGCTGCTTTTGCCTGATCAAGCAAAACAATCATCCGATCCACGACAGCTTCTCTGGTATCGGCTTTTTGAATCGCGCCCATTTGGGCGCCGCCAATCACTATCTCTCTCATAATTCACCTCCCGAACAGCTCAAAAACTTCAACCCAAACGCAACAACTGCCTTGGCTCTGTCCAGACTAGAATAGTCACGTTACAGTGCTAGCTCCTAGAGGAAATTCTGAAACACTAATGTTTAAAAAGACAATGGCAAACACATCGATTGATCAACACCCCGTAGCTAATGGATCGAAATTACAGCTTGATGCCCTCATCATCGGCGCTGGATTTTCCGGCCTATATCAGCTTCATTTATTGCGGGATAAATTGCACTTGAAAGCCGCTATTGTTGAGGCTGGCGCTGGTGTTGGAGGAACTTGGTACTGGAACCGGTACCCGGGCGCTCGGTGTGACTCAGAAAGCCACACATATTGTTATTATTTTTCCGACGAAATTCTGAACGAATGGAGATGGTCAGAGCGATATCCGGGCCAAGCTGAGATACTCTCCTATCTGAATTTTTGTGCAGACAAATTGCATTTGCGACGTGACATTTATCTTGATCAACGCGTCAAAACAGCTGTGTGGAATGAAGACACGGCATGCTGGCAAATACAGTGCAATAGTGGCTTTAGTATTGAAGCAAAATATCTGGTATCGGCGGTAGGCTGCTTGTCCTCGACGAACACTCCAGATTTTGATGGCGCGCAAGAATTTGAAGGTCAAATATACCATACGGGTCAATGGCCTCATGATGGCGTAGATTTTCGCAACAAATCGGTAGCGATTATTGGCACAGGCTCAACCGGAATTCAGGCAATTCCAGTGATTGCAGAAGAGGCGCAGCAGCTAACCGTCTTACAGCGTACCCCCAATTACAGTGTTCCAGCTAGAAATGCTCCACTGCACCCCGATTTTCATTCAAAATTTACAAAAGAACGAAACCATGTAAGGGCTCAGATGCTATCATCACGGCATGGCCATCCATGGACAGCTCCTCCAAGGAATCTAGTTGAAACACCTGAAAACGAACGCACCGAGATTTTAGAAGAAGCCTGGGAGGTAGGAGGCCTTCGGTTCCGCGAAAGTTTTCAGGACATTCTATTCAACGAGCAATCAAATAAGATCATGTCCGATTTTATACGCTCAAAGATATTTGAAATTGTCGGGAACCAAGACACCGCCCAAAAGTTACTGCCGTCCGATCACCCATTCGCGACAAAGCGTCCCCCGATAGATACAAATTATTTCGAAACCTACAATCGGAAGAATGTTCATCTTGTTGATGTTCGTGAAAACCCGATTTCGAAATTAGACAAGCACGGTTTGGTTCTTGAGGACGGGACAAAGATCGAAGCCGATATCATAGTATTTGCCACTGGCTTTGATGCGATGTCCGGCGCACTTCTTAATATGGACATAGTCGGAAAAAACGGCCTTCGGCTGTGTGACGCATGGCGCGACGGACCAAAGACTTATCTAGGTGTCGGCGTAGCTCATTTTCCAAATATGTTCATTGTTACTGGGCCAGGCAGCCCATCAGTCTTAACCAATATGCCAAGATCGATTGAGCAAAATGTGAATTGGATTACTGACTTATTACAATTTGCTGAATCTAACAAAGTTCGATCCGTTGAGGTTCGTGAAGAAGCGATGTTTCAATGGACAGAACACGTGAATACAGTTGCAAGTAACACCCTGCTACCTAAGGCAAACCACTCTTGGTATTTGGGAGCTAATATTCCCGGAAAACCACGTGTGTTCATGCCGTATGCTGGCGGGCTCGATGTCTACAGCGCCCGTTGTGAAGATATAGCAAAGAACGGTTATACAGGCTTTCAAATGATCCGTGACGTCAGCATGTCGTAGATAATTAATCGCATCTGCGTGCAAGCTACCAAATCCAAAGATTACAACAAAAATTGAAGGCCAAAGTGATACCTTGATTTGATGTGTTAAGGTGCTTGACTGCAGGACAGTCAGGACATATCTGCGACGTTGCTACGGGGCTCAGCCGTAGTTTCATGGCCACGGACGCAACAAAGACGTTAGGCCAAGGTTTAAAGTTAAAAAATCATGGGGTTTAACACCTTTTCCTCTGGCGATACGGCGGCAGATAGGCGCGCATCTTTTGCCGAAACCCTGGCCCATTTAGGCGATGCTGCAGGCGCAGTCGAGGCGTTAAATTCCGCGCTTGAATTATCCCCTGATTGGGCGGCTGGGTGGTATCGTTTGGGTGAATATCACGAGGCCACAGGCGAAGCAGATTTGGCGCTTGCAGCTTGGCGTAAGGCCATGAGCCTCGACCCAAGCGATCCTTTCGGTGCAGCGATGAAATGCGATCTTATCGCGCGAGCTGACCCCATCACCGACCGCATGCCCGCGGCCTTTATCGAGACATTATTTGATCAATATGCGCCGCGCTTCGAGAAATCACTGCGCGAGGGGCTTGGGTATCGCGCACCAGAATTAATTGCCGAAGAGTTGTCGCGCACAGACCTTCGCCACACCGATGCTGCACTGGATTTGGGATGCGGCACAGGTCTGATGGGGGTTCTGTTGCGGCCGCTTGCAGCGCAGCTTGTTGGGTATGACCTCTCTGCGGCCATGTTGTCAGAGGCGCAAGAAAAGGGCTGTTACGACAGGCTGGAAAAATGCGATATCACGGAACTGGCCCTTATCGGCCCAAGTTATGATCTGATCGTTGCGGCGGATGTGTTCAATTATATCGGTGCATTGGAACAGGTGATTGGGTGGTGCGCCGATGCGCTTTTGCCCGAAGGGCGGCTTTGTTTCACGGTTGAGGCTGGGGATGCGCCCCTGCGTCTGATGGCATCGCGCCGCTTCACCCATTCACAGGGATATATCACCGATCTTCTGGCACAAGCGGGCTTTGCCCCGCCGCAGATCACCAAAGCCCCTATTCGCCAAGATCGTGGAGAAGATGTGATGGGGTTGATCGTCTTCGCAACACCTGCCCCCCGCCCAGCCCCCTTGCGCGATGATGATCGCAACGAGGTCATGGCCTAAACCCCTGCCCCGCAAATTATCATTCCCAAAACCACCTGATCGTGCCAGTGATGGGCCATGCGCCCCTGTTTGTTGGGGCCACTCTCACGATGGATTACCGCATGCGCAGCACCGCAGATAAGCCCGTTTTGGGCATTCTTTTTATGATCGGCTTTTGCATCACCGCCCCAATCATGGACGGGATGGCCAAGCTGACCCCAAATGAAGTGCCTGTGCTGCAAATTGTTGCGGCGCGCTTTGGGGTTCAAGTTGTGATCCTGATCCCCATGGCGATTATGATGGGGGTCGCCATGCGTCCCACGGCGCGCGATGTTGTGGGGCATCTGATGCGCGGCTTGATGCTGCTCTTGGCAACATTTTGCTTTTTCTCAGCCATTCGATACATGCCGATTGCAAATGCTATGGCCATCTTCTTTGTCGAGCCATTCATCTTAACCCTCATGGGGGGCCTTTTGCTGGGCGAGCAGGTTGGCCCGCGCCGTATAACCGCCTGTGTTATTGGGTTTATCGGTGCGCTTTTTGTGATCCAACCAAGCTTTCAGGAATTGGGGTTTGTGGCGTTACTCCCCCTTGGCACGGCTGTGACATTTGCCGCCTATATGATCCTCACGCGCACGATGTCAGACCGCCAACATCCAATCGCGCTTCAAGCTTATACGGCCTTGGGGGCATCCCTGTTAATCCTGCCCCTCATTATTGGGTTTGAGGGCACGAACAACCCATGGTTAGATCCCGTTTGGCCCAGTGAATTTGCCATAATGGCCTTATTGGCCGTGGGTATCCTGGCCACAATTTCTCATCTGTTGCTGTCAGTCGCCTTAAAACTGGCACCCACAGCTACAATCGCGCCGCTGCAATATCTCGAAATCGCGGGATCGGTCGCGGTGGGGTATTTCCTGTTCCGAGATTTCCCAGATAGCCTGACATGGTTGGGTATCGCGATTATCGTGGGGTCAGGTTTGTATGTCTTCGCACGCGAGCGGCGCGCAGATTTGGAACGCCGCCCGACCCCACCTGTCTAAGCCTGAAACACATCTGCATAGGTTTTGCGCATCTCGGCCTTTTGCACCTTGCCCATTGTATTGCGTGGCAAGGCATCGACAATCGCGAAATGACGGGGGCGCTTGAAACCTGCAAGTTCGGCCTTGGCCGCCGCAAGGATGGCATCCAAATCAATACTGCCTTCCGCCTCAGGCACCAAGACCGCGACCACGCTTTCCCCAAAATCGGAATGCGGGGCCCCGATGACAGCGCTTTCCTTAACCCCTGACTGCGCATCGAGGAACATCTCGATCTCTTTTGGGTAAATGTTAAACCCGCCGGAGATGATCAAATCCTTACCCCGCCCCACAATGGTGATATAGCCATCCGCGTCAATCTTGGCCAAATCGCCCGTGATGAAAAACCCATCGTCAAGCAGTTCTTCACGGGTTTTTTCAGGCATATTCCAATAGCCACAAAATACATTTGGCCCGCGCACATGAAGCATCCCGATCTCACCCGTGGGTAATTCTGCGCGCGTCTCAGAATCACAGACACGCACCTCCACCCCCTTCAGGGGGAAGCCCACGGTTCCTGCGCGCCGATCCCCCGTATAGGGGTTTGAGGTGTTCATATTCGTCTCAGTCATCCCGTATCTTTCAAGAATGCGGTGACCTGTGCGCCCTTCAAAAGCCAAATGGGTTTCCGCCAAAAGCGGGGCAGAGCCAGACACAAACAGCCGCATATGCGCGACCAACTCACGGGTGAAGCGGGCATCCTCCAACAGCCGCGTGTAGAAGGTTGGCACGCCCATCATCGTGGTGGCGCGCGGCAAGAGCTGCATAATTGCCTCTTGGTCAAATTTTGGCAGAAAGATCATCGCATTGCCTGCCAACAAGCTGACATTGCAAGCAACAAAAAGCCCATGCGAATGGAATATCGGCAAAGCGTGCAGCAGCACATCATCCCTTTTAAAGCGCCACTCCTCGGCCAAGGCGCGCGCGTTTGACAGCAGGTTCTCATGGGTCAACATCGCCCCCTTGGAGCGGCCTGTTGTCCCCGAAGTGTAAAGAAGCGCTGCAAGATCATTCTGGCCGCGTGGCACGGGCGTAAATTCCGTGGGGTGTTGCGCCGCCGCACGGGCCAAACTGCCCTGCCCTGACGCATCCAAGGTCAGGATTGCCGCCTTGCAGGTTTCGGCAATTGGGGTCAAGGCAGCCAGTTCAGACGGATCACAAACCACCAGCGCCGCATCCGCATCAGTGATGAAATAGGATAGTTCTGCGGGCGTGTAGGCGGTGTTCAGTGGCAAAAACACAGCACCCGCCGTGATACACGCCGCATAAAGCGCCAAGGCAGGCGCGGTTTTCTCAACATGCACCGCAACCCGATCCCCCACCCCCACATCGGCGGCGCGCAAAGCATGCGCCATTTGGTTGGCCAAACCAAGGAATGCGCTATGTGCCATTTCTGACCCGTCCGGCAAAATGAGAAAGCTGCTCTCCTTGCTCTGATGGGGGGCCAATAAGGCATCAAAAAGGGGGTTGCTCATTTGCGATTTCCTCACTCCTATGGGCGCGCTGATTTGGGACGTTTTATCGCCCTCTGCCCTAAGAGGCGCAACCTTACTGTCTGGAAAGAAATGGTCAAATGCTGAGTGAAAAATCGGGTTTGTTGGATGAAATTCGCGGTCGCTTCGCCCATGTGGACACCTGCCCCTTTGAAGGGCCTCGGGTGTTCTTCGAGAATGCAGGCGGTGCATTGACCTTGAATTCTGTGGTCGAAACTTCGGCCAAATTCGCCGCCATCCCTGACAATCAAGGCCGTGACAACCCTGCCGCCCATGCCCTTGTGGCGCTGATTGACAAAGCAAAGGCAGATATGCGGTTGTTTTTCAACGCACCGAAGGGGCAGTTTTTCGTCGGCGAAAGCGGAACAGAATTGCTGTTTCGCTTGATCCGAACCGCGATTGTCGGCACGGGCGCAGGCCGCGTTTTGGGCAGCACATTGGAGCATCCCGCCTCGCGCAGTGCCGCCGCCCATTGGGCCGAAGTGGCGGGCAAACCCCATATTCTTGTCGCGCATGATGACACCACGGGCACAGTCGGCCCCGAGGCCTATCGCCCCGAAATCACCCCAGATACCCGCGTGGCCACGATCCTGCACACCTCGCCCGTCACGGGCATGGGTGTGGATGTGGGCGCCATTGCCGCCGAAATCCGCAAAATCGCGCCTGATTGCATCATCATCGTTGATGGCATCCAGCACGCCGCGCATGGCAGGCTTGATATCGAAAGCTATGATGTCGATGGCTATGTCATCTCGCCCTATAAGGTCTTCTCGCGTCATGGCTATGGCGTGGCTTGGGTCAGCGACAGGCTGCATGCGATCAAGCACGAACATCTGATTGATGCGCCCGGAAACCCATGGGAATTCGGCACACGTGATACGGGTGCCTATGTGACCTTTTCCGATGTGGTGGATTATTTTGTCTGGCTCGGCGGCGAAGTTTCGAACCAGACCGATCCTCGCGCGCGGATTGTCGCGGCAGGCGAGGCGATCCACGCCCATGAAAAACACCTCACCGATGCCATGATCAACGGCATTGGCAATATCAAAGGCCTCAAAGATATGGCGGAGGTCGACATCATCGGCGGCCTCGAGAACCCCGCCCGCGAGGGTCTGGTTTGCCTGACCGTCAAGGGCCAAGCCGCGCCTTATATTGTCACCAAACTGCGCGAACGCGGCATCCGCACCCATACCCGCAAGGCGGATCATTATTCAGGCAACGTGCTCTCCCCCTTGGGCCTAGACGCCGCCGTACGCGTCTCAATGTGCCACTACAACACCGAAACCGAAGTCGCACAATTCCTCACCGCCATGCGCGAGATTGTGGAGGGGGTGTGAGGGGGTTGTGACCTTATCGGGAATTTAGAAATCCTGAAAAGTTGTTGAGCACGCAGCCGCGCGTGTGGAACGCGTTTCAGTGAATAATTTCAGTGGCTTATGTTTTCTCCTCTGAACCGCGTTCCGGGCGCGTCACTGCTCCGAGTGGTGCCTCGCGCCCTCCCCTCACGCATTGGGTGGGTGCGGGTGTTTACTGCGCGCAGTCGATCACTGCGTAGGTGAAGGGCTCACCCCCAAACGCGCAGTCGCCGCGGCTCGAGCCGTTTGCGACACCCGAGCGCCCTTCGAGAATGAACTCATAGCTGCTCGTGCAGCCGTCGTTGGTGATCTCCAGCACGATCGGGTTCGACGAGACTTCGCGGGGGTTCTGGGTCCACTCACCCCCCATGAAGGGGCACATGTTCGGGCTATTTTCCTCGCAGTGGGCCGTGTGGAAGTTCTCGGCCTGCCAGGTCCCGTCCACCTGCTCGAATACAGTCATGATTGGCACGTCCAGCCCGTCGAACGCCGCACTGAATACCGCGTCGCAGCTGTCATATGCGTCAGGGTCTAATCCGTCGGGCACTTGGACGAGTACGCGCGTTGCGCCATCGGATCCGGCCGACGCCTCGGGGAGGTTGTCGCAGGGCCATAGCGTCTCCTCCTCGCGCGTCGTATCGTAGCGCGGGACGAGGTCGTTGACGGTGTCGAAGTCAACCTGCTGTATCACTGTCGAGAGCTTCATGGAGCCGTCTGCCTGCAGCACGCCCACGTATTCTATAATCGTCCAGGGGTGGGCCGGGGCCATGGCCACCCAGGTTGAATAGCTGGCCTCGAAACGGCGGCGGGCCTCGTCCACGCGGAAGTACTCCACCCGCATGTCGTCGGAGTGATACTCAGTGCCCGTGATGACGTTGTAGTACTCCGTCGGCAGGAAGCGCTGGTAGTCGGTCACCTCTCCGCCAATCCCGCAGGATGGCGTGCCGTAGAGCGTCCATTGGGTCTCGGTCACCGTGTTCAGCGTGTCACTGCCCGCGTCCACTGGCTGGGCGGGCTGGTCGGAAGGCGCCTGTGGCTGCGGGACTTTGCCCGGGGCCGGATTATTGCCTGCGCTTGGCAGGGGTGGCTTTCCGGGCACTGAGCCCACTTCGGGCTCGGGCTCCGCCTCGGGGCACTCGGCCCAGCGGTCAAGGCCGTCATTCCAGCAGAGCGCCAACCCGTCCAGCTCCTCGTAGAGCGCCGATGACTGGGTCATCAGAGAGGACGGGTTGCACTCTAGAGACGCGATCCGGTCCTGGTTCTGGTAGACGTCCACGCGGCCGTAGGCCACGTCGTCATTGCCCGAGGCCGTCAGGCCGCTTACGACGTCGTAGCGGTAGTCGCCATTGCGGAAGCGGAATATGTCCTCTCGCACGGCATCGCCGTCGAGCCACGGGCGGAAGTCAGTGTAGATGTCTGCCGACAGCTCCAGGTCGGGGCTGCCCTTCGCGGGGCCGTAGCTGTATCCCAGCCACGTCTCCGATCGGCAAACCTCAAGGCGATTGCCGTTTGAGGCGATCGAGCAGGAGAATACGGAGACCTCGCCCGCGCCGCAGGCCGCCGCCGCCGGGCCCGCGAATGTGATAAGGGCGACTGCTATTAAGGCTGACAATGAAAACTTCATCGGGCGGCCCTCAATATCCGCGTACGGAGGCGACGCAGCTCTGCATCATGCGCCCATCGCTAATGGCCGCGCGGACGAGACCCGGGTCCTGGTATGCGAGGTCTATGGCCTGATTTAGCCACAGCCACAGCTCGCGATTGGTGTCGAATGCGGAGTCGGCCATGTCCTTCGACACGCCAATGGGGATGCCCTGGTCGCGCATGTAGAGAGACTGCTCCACGACGGGCATGTAGGCCTGGCAGAAGGCGTCCGCCAGGCCCGACTGAGCGATCGCGAAACTAGGAGCGACGGACGCTAACGCGGCACATACTGAAATTTTAATTGCCTTAGAGATCAAGTGGCACGCCCCCCTTCTACACTAATTGTAGTATTAGTTAGCGTTTATCTCATGATGGGCAAGCTGTAAGGGATATCGCGACCCTGAGCCGGGTCTGGTCCCGAACCGTTGCAGGCCCTGGACATTGGGTAATAGTGAGCGGGAAGTGTAAAATTGGGGGTCTCTTGCTCCGCTTTATATGAAACTGCCAGAGCTTTTGACGCGACCGCGCTAGCCGCTATCCCGATCCCATATCCGGATGCCCGGGCCCTCGTCCGGCGCGCCCACGAACTCAATGCCGCGGGCTTCAAAGAACGACTTCAAAAGCGCCAAGTGTCCCTTCGTCGTCGAAGGAACAGCATTAGCCAGCTCATACCTTTTCAGGGACGACATACTTATTCCTGTGTTCACACACAGCTCTCTAATTGATAATCCGAGGGCTGCACGTGCAAGAATTATTTGGCTTGCACAAATTTCATGTTCTTCTTGCATTTTGGACCAATTTAGTTCAAAATATACTTCATGGGTACCCAATCAGATAATTGGCAGGATTTTATCGCACCCCTCAACGGCGCATACGCGCCCGCCACTATCAAGTCATACTATACCGACATGCGCACGTTAGTCGACTGGTGCGTGAGGCATGAGCTCAATTGGAATGCCCTATCGCCCGAGGATGTCTGTGACTTCTTAGAGCATGAGGCGGAGCGTGGCATGTGTCATGGCACTGTCCTGCGGCGTGTCTACAGTGCCCGCCGCGTCTTCACGCTGGCGGGAGTGTCTGACCCCACAGATGATCCAGAAGTGGAATTGTGCCTGCGCCGGATTGCGCGGGCGCGGCCAACGCGGCCCAAGCAGGCTCGGGGGCTCAGCCTAGCCGCATTACACGAACTCCTCGACGTGCAGCCGGGCACACCTTGGGGGCTCCGCAATAGGGCCCTGCTCTCGCTCGGCTATGACTTGTTAGCGCGTCGATCAGAGATCACCGCGCTGCGCAGCGAGGATGTGAGTTGGCGCCGGGACGGCACGCTGGAGGTGATCCTGCGCCGCTCCAAGACAGATCAGTCCGGTCATGGCCGGATTGCCTTCACGTCTCCCCGCTCCGCAGAGCTCGTGGGTCAATGGCTCGAGTGGCGCGGTGGGGAGATAGGGCCCCTCTTTTGCGCGATCTATCGCGGCGTGGCGATCAATCGGCCACTCTCTGGCTCCACGGTGAAAAATATTATCAAGTCGAGCGCGCGTTTGGCCGGGTACGACAAGTGGGTCGTCGATGACTTCAGCGCCCACTCACTTCGTGTGGGAGCCGCTCAGGAATTACTGAGACAGGGGAACGACAGTATCGCCATAATGCGTGCAGGTGGCTGGCGGACCCATGCAGTTTTAGCTCGATACCTTGAGAAGGCAGAGCACAACGTCTGGGAAAGTGCGTAGAGAAATTTTGTAGCTCAGAAAAAACATTGATTGCATTTGATATTTTTGTGAATTTAGTTGAATGAAAGAATGAAGAACGGAGCGCGTTGGAATTCCGGGGGCAACGCAGTCAGCCACTAGCCTGCGCCATCAAAAGGCCAAGAGCTTAATAGTGAGGGGAAATTCTTGGCTTATGAGATTAGCATTGACTTAGGTACGGCCAATATTGTCATCGTCGACAACAAGAATGGCGTCGTCTTAGATGAGCCCTCGGTTATCGCCTATCAGATGAAAAATGGTCAGAAGCGGCTCCTGGCGGTTGGGGATGACGCCAAACTCATGCTGGGAAAGACGCCGGAGAGTATATTGGCCATCCGCCCACTGTCCGATGGCGTGATTGCGGATTTTGACGCGGCCCAGGACATGATTTCTGCATTCTTTAAAAAAGTGCTGAATAATTTTGCGTTTCGAAAGCCAGTTGTATTTGTGTGCGTGCCATATGGCGCCACGCCAGTGGAGAAGCGCGCGATCAAGGCGTCCGTTGAGGCCGCTGGCGGCCGCCGTGTCGGCCTTGTCGAGGAGCCGATGGCGGCCGCACTGGGCGCCGGAATGCCAGTTCTGGAACCTACGGGCTCCATGATCGTGGACATTGGCGGCGGCACGACCGAGGTTGCGGTGCTGTCTCTAGGGGGCATTGTCGTCGCGCAGTCGATCCGAGTTGGCGGGGACCACTTTGACGCGGCGATAGCCGCATTCATCAAAAAGAAATATAATCTAAATGTCGGCTTGGCCACTTGTGAAATGCTGAAATTTGAGATCGGCACAGCCGTCTCGCCCAATGACGGCGTCGGGCGCAAGGCGAGCGTTCGGGGTCGTCACAGCGTCAGTGGCCTGCCACAAGAAATCGAGGTCACGCAGGCAGACATGGCCGAGGCGCTGCGGCCGTTGGTGAGTAGTATCTGCGAGGCCGTGATGCTCCTCCTGGAGCAGACACCGCCTGATTTGGCTGGAGACATTCAGGAAAACGGACTAGTTCTCACGGGAGGTGGGGCTGGCCTCGCAGGGATAGACAAGGCCCTGATGAATGCGACACACCTACCGGCTGTTGTCGCAGAAAATCACAAATACTGCGTGGCATTCGGCACTCAAATTGCGATGAACTTAGGCAAGCGCATCGAGCACGCAATTCAGCGAGATCCCTGAACTAGCTAGTGGTGGCGGTTGATATTTTTCGCAGTCCTTTTCCAAGAGTTTAGCTAGCACAAAATGAGCCAAAGCACCTTACTTTAGCGCGCAAATATCTTTGTATTCGTCCGGCTGTCGATGAAGCGAAAAATTGAAAACGTTCTCGCGCAGTTCTTTACAACGATCCAAATTGATCTTGGCGATTACCAGTTCGTCACCGACGCCCTGTGCTTTGGCCACAATTTCTCCGGTTGGCGCGATGATGCAGCTACCACCGATCAAATCGCAGTTTTCTTCTAATCCTGCTTTCGCAGTCCCGATAACCCAGCAACCATTTGCATAGGCACTCGCCTGCATGCACAAATGATTATGAAAATCTTGTAAGTGATCGTGCTCTGGAGCAAGAGGATAATGTCGCGGCGTATTGTAGCCGAGCATGACTAACTCTGCTCCTCGCAAGCCCATGACCCTAAACGTCTCGGGCCAACGTCGGTCATTGCATATACACATGCCAACCTTACCGCCAAACGCATCGAAAACCGGAAATCCTAAGTCTCCTTTTTCAAAGTAACACTTTTCGAGATGTTGAAATGGTCGCCATGGTTCATGTTCAAAATGGCCAGGCAAATGGATTTTACGGTATTTCCCGACAATCTTCCCAGAACCGTCAACAATTATTGATGTGTTGAACCGTTGCTTCTTCCCATTTTGCACAACCAACTCGGCATAGCCGAGGTAAAAACCAACATTAAGTTTTGCGGCTGCGTCAAATAAAGGCTGCACATCAGCATTCGGCATCTGAGTTTCAAACCATGCATCCAACTCAGCATCATCCTCAGTGTACCATCTCGGAAAAAATGTGGTCAGCGCCAATTCTGGAAACACTACTACTTCAACGCCGCGCGCCTTTGCTTCATGTAGCAATGAAACCATTCGAGACACAGCCGAACTGCGCGGTTCATCCTTAGCTATTGGCCCTAATTGGGCCGCTGCAGCCATATATTCACGCTTCATTTTTTTCACTCTCATTAAGAGACCAATTCGGCCTGGCCTAATACAACCCCCAGCAACACATCGACACCGGGAGCAATATGCTCCGGAGCTGTAAATTCATTGATGTTGTGGCTTAATCCGTCTTTCGAAGGCACAAAGACCATAGCGGTGGGGCAATTTGGCGCGAACATCTGTGCATCATGACCTGCACCAGAGGGCATTAGGCGCACTGAATAACCCAAAGACTTCGCATGAGATTCAATCTCACCGACAAGACCTAAATCAAATTCAACAGGTGCAAACCTAGCAAGACTACGACGTTGAACTTTACACCCTTGTGCCACAGCGAAATCTTCAGCCGCTCGATTAAGGCGCTCTTCAGCTTTTTTGAGCGTCTCATCACAGGTGTTGCGCAAATCAACGGTCAACACTGCACGCTCAGGCACGACGTTTACCAGACCAGGTGAAACGTCAAACATGCCAACGGTGGCCACTTGAGGCGGCCCAAAATCATTCGCAATGGCGCGCGCTTCAACGGCAATTTGTGCAGCAACCAGCCCCGCATCATGTCGCATCACCATCGGCGTAGTACCCGCGTGGCAGGACTGCCCCTCAATGACATATTCAGCCCAAGAAATGCCTTGCACGCCGGTCACCGCGCCGATGGCCAAACTTTCGGCTTCAAGGACTGGACCTTGTTCAATATGCAGTTCCAGGAAGCAGTGGGGACGTAGAGCAAGCACTGAGGCTTTGCCTGCGTAACCAATACGTAGAAGCTCTTCCCCTACCGTTTTGCCATCAATTCCCTGAACTGACAGCATTTCATCCAAATCCAGCGCGCCCTGTGCAACGCCCGAACCCATCATGTCGGGGGCAAACCGCGCACCCTCTTCATTTGTAAAAAAAGCAATTCCCACTGGCAGACGGGTCACTGCCCCCGCGTCATTCAAGGCCTGAATAATTTCAAGCCCAGCCAAAACGCCTAAAGCTCCATCATACAAACCTCCAGTGGCGACAGTGTCTATATGAGACCCAATGATCACGGGCGCTGCATCGTCAGAGCCTGCGCGCACTCCCCAGGTATTGCCAATTACATCAGTGGTAATTTGAAGGCCTGCCTCTTCCATCCACTGGATGACAAGGTCACGCCCTGCCCTGTCCTCATCGCTTAGAGCGAGACGCTTCACACCACCGCCGTGCAGTGCACCAATTTTGCCCAAGGCGAAGACACGGCCCATCAAGCGGTCTAAGTTGATCTGAACATTCATCTGATTTTCCGAACTTCATCAGCACTGCGCCCTATCAATTTTACGTATAGATCAGGATCCGTGTCACTTTCGGTGCCAAATATGAGAACTCTAGAATTAGCATCCAAACTCAATTTGCTGCGCGCTTGGGAATGATCCGCTGCGGCCATCAGTGCAGCCAAGCCCGCCACGGCCGACTCTCCAGCAACGATTGGTAAGTCTTCTGCGGTCGGATTAGCCAAAACCTGCATCATCATTACTGCGTCATCATCCGTAACTGACATTACGGCATCGGCAGTCTGACGCAGGATATCCCAAGCGATCACACTAATTTCGCCACAGGCTAGGCCCGCCATTAAAGTGTCTAAATCGCCATGCACTGGAGTAGGAGTTCCGTGTCTTATGGATTCAAGCCAACAAGCAGATTGATCAGGATCCGCCAACACAATCACTGGCCGATCATTGCCATATCTGCGCTTGGTGTAGGCAGCCACTGCCGCCGCCATACCGCCAACGCCAGTTTGTAAAAAAATATGTGTAGGCGCAGCTTCCAATTGGTCACAGGCTTCAGCGGCCATTAGTTCGTAACCCTGCATCACGTCCTTTGGTATATCTGTGTAGCCTGGGTACGAGGTATCAGAGACAACGAACCATCCCTCTCGGGTTGCTGACTCTTGTGCCTCACGCACGCTGTCATCGTAATTACCTTTGGTGCGGATTACAGTGGCCCCATAGGCCTCGATAGCGTGCTTGCGACCTTCGCTGACTGTCGAGTGAATTAAGATTACACACTTGCAGCCAAATGTCTGCGCACCCCAGGCGACAGAGCGACCGTGGTTGCCATCTGTCGCGCAACACACAGTCACCTGAGATATCAAATCACTATGGGTACCGTCTAAGAGCGCACTAATTTTGGGCATTTCAATGCCTTTGATCCTTGCGATTTCACGACGCAGCAACTGTGAAACGGCATAAGCTCCACCTAGCGCCTTAAAACTACCGAGACCAAAACGCGGGCCCTCATCCTTGTAATGTATGCTCTCAACACGTGCTTTGGCAGCGAGTGACTTTAGCTGGATTAGAGGGGTCGGCACATATCCAGGCCAGGCAGAAATAGTGGACTTGGCAATAGCAAATGCGTCATCGTTTAACACGGCCGATTGTTCTGGCCCATATGCGGCCCCCTTGCTTGCCATAGAATTAAGCAAGAGTTCATTGTCTTTCTCTAGGCCTAAAGTGTTGGTGAAGCGCACTGTCAAAGCTCCTCTCAAGGTGGGCGGCGAACGGCCCAGAAAGCATCCTGCTCCCACATTAAAGCTTCGCAACGGACACTAAAATATATTTCAAGCTCTTTTAATTTCAGGTTAAAGATGATATAAAAATTTCACAAAAGCAAGAACTATGAAAAATAAATTTCATGCAATTAAGTGGTGATCTGTGTGACAAAAAATAAGAAAAAAGCGGGCGGACCTAGCTCACATAGTGTCATCGTAGATACCCTGCACAGAATTTATCAAGACTTCAGCAAGCAAGAAAAAAGGGTGGCCGATGTCATCCTTGATGCCCCAGGAGAGCTAGGACTTTACTCTGCCTCTGAGTTGGCTGAACGAGCAGATGTGTCCAAGGCTACAATCACACGCTTCGTGAGGCGCGCCCAATTTTCTAGTTACGAAGAAATGCGGCTCGCCGCACGTGACGCTCGCAGCTGGGGTTCGCCCTTGTTTCAAACAGGACCGGCCAATAAAACTGCAGACAATGAATTTCTGTCAGACTTTTTAGAAGTAGAAACGCGCAATCTGAGCCAAGCCCTTAACGGCTTGGTCCCGTCTGAAATTGACGAGATGGCCGATGCTCTAGTTGCCGCGCGCAACCTCGTTTTCATGGGATTTCGCAACAGCCATTTTTTGGCCAGCTACGCTCGCAATCAATTTCTACAATTTCGAAGTGGAACGCGCATTTCGCCTGGACCAGGCGAAACTATCACTGAGAGCACTGCGGACCTGACGAGTGAAGATGTGGTTTTGGTTATCGGCTTGCGCCGTATCCTCAGCTCGTTAAAAAATGAAATGGAGGCTCTCCATGATCGTGGCGTCCCAATCCTATTACTCACAGATCCCTCCGCGCGTGTCGTGCCAGCATTTGCGCGATGGACCCTTACCTGTCCAGTTGAGTCTCCTTACCTGTTTGACAGCTATTCAGGTGTTCAATCAGTATTACGGGTATTGGCATATAAAAGTTTTCAAAAAGCAGGAAAGCGGGGACGCGCTTACATGGAAGCTATTGAGGCGCGACATGCCGAAACTGGTGTGTTCGAATAGCTTAGATGGCGAAATTAACACAACAAACTAATCGCCAATTGGTTGGTGCCGAATGGTGCCATGAAGAGCCCGCAGGGTGTTGCGGATTGACTGTAAATTAGCGGCGGCATCGGGCATCCGTGCCGCGATTGTTCCCATCAAACAATCGATAGTAAAAAGCTGTGCATAGCGCGTCTGTGCAGGCAGCATGAAAAAGGTGTGATCGTTAAAAAATTCGACCGGCAAGACAATTTCGCTCACCTTGGCCAGGGGACTATCAACTTGCGTAATCGCTATCGTCGTTGCGCCGTTCGATCGAGCCAATTCAATAGATTGCACCACTGGCGCGGGGACGCCGGTAGACGAAATAGCAACGAACAGATCGCCCTTCTTCGCGACGGCTGCAGCCATTCGTTGACGATAGGAATCCAGAATTGATTGGACGGGAAGACCAAGTCGAAACATGCGATTTTCGAGTTCTTCACACAACACACTTGATGACCCACCCACGCCAATGCAGTAGGTGATCCGTGATTTGACGACCGCGGCAGCAGCCTCATCCAACACTTTGACGTCAGTTGCCTGCGCGGCGCCGCGCAATGCCCCCATGGATGAGTCAAGCATTACCTTAACCAATTCACTGGGGAATGCATGGCCGTCCTCCACGTGCGGCGTGTTTAACACCTGCGTCAGAATTAAATCTTGAGCGAGGCGATGCTTTAAAGCTTTAAAGCCTTCTAGGCCAATTCGACGGCACATACGTAAGACAGTTGGTTCGGAAACGGCAGCCCTATCCGCCACTGCTTTTATTGATGCATGTGAGACCCATTCAGTGTTCGCTAAAATGATACGCGCCACCTTGGCTTCGCCGTTGTTCAAATCGGGTACCGAGCTGCGCAAGATATCCAGCAAGTTGCCAGAACCACGGCTCGGTAATTTAGATTTGCCTGACGAGGATAGCGGTGGAGTACGTTTCGTCATATTGCAGTTCTTTCGTCAGTTGCGCGCGTTGGTATTTAGGTGGACCTCGGTCCACAATTCTCATTCATCAAACTTACAATCGCCTCAGAATGGGCATAATAAATAAGGCGTTCGCGACAAAATAATCAACTCGGTCAGCAGCGATGATCATTTGACTTTTAGGGCCTGCATCGCCGCGATCTGATTTTATGGGGCAAACTGGCCAAGGTCCTCAACCACTGCCTTCAAACGCCTCACCACCTCCTCTGTTATCTTGTTTCCCTGCTCGACGCTCGCGGCATCAGGCTGGCCCACGACACCACTGCCTCCAGAAATACTGTGCATTGAGCGATAAAGGGTGCCTCCACTCTTATAAAGCATTGAACCGTCGGCCCAGGCGTAACTTTTGACAAAGAACTCCCCTGCCGGCAAATCGATACTTGGCGCAACCGCTCCCGCTGCCATCATCAAGGACGTCTCAAATTCACAAGCATGGCCTGTCCCAAACTGTCCAGTCTCGCTGACTTCAGCGAGCGCATCCCGAGCCAAAGTCCACCATGTCACTAATGCAATTCGACACTCCGGGTGGGCGGCTCCGAAATCCTCTAAGATGACCTGACCGATAGCCTGATTTCCGCCGTGCGAATTGAACAGAAGAATATTCCTAAAGCCAGCGCCACAGACCGAATTTAAAATTGAAATAACATATTCCATCATCACTCGATGAGGCACACTTAACGTTCCGCAAAAATCAAGATGATGCGCCGAGCACCCTACTTTCACTGTTGGGAGAATTAGTTGGCCCCCCGGATCATCCTGATCAAGCCTGGACAAAAAATGAGACCCGATGACTACGTCAGTATCGACAGGCAGATGAGGGCCATGCTGCTCTATGGCCGCCAAGTTCAAAATAACTGGTGTACTGCGCTCAACCTCCTCAATTCGAGCTGATGTCATCTTCTCCCAATACATGGCGCCCTCTACGTGTACAGACACAATTAAATACGTAGCGAAATTACTTAATGACCAAAAAATTGCAAAAGAAATAGTTTTACTATCCAAAAATAAATTTCGTGTTACGGTTGAATCCTAACGATTCTTTTTTGCTAAAGCCGATCACGGAGAACAGAGTGACCGACGCACCGCCCGAAAAAGATTATCCAGGATGGGAGTTTGCGGCCTTATGGAGCGACCGCATTAACCGCGCTGTGGAACTCATATTGGCCATTTTAATGGCGTTGCTCGTTCTGGATGTTTGGCTGGGTGTTATTGATCGCTACTATTTCCGTTGGCAACTCGACTGGCCTGAAGCATTTGCGCGGTACCTAATGATTTGGGCTGCACTTCTTGCGATCTCTGCAGGAATTGCTCGCCGCGATCATATCGGCCTCATGAGTTTCGTTGGACGACTGCCTATTGGTGTCCGTCGCGGATTTCTGATCTTTGCCGACTTAGTCACGCTCGCATTGTTTACCTATCTTTTTGTGACAGGTATCCCATTCGCTGCAGGCGGCTTCGGTAGAGAAGCAATGATTTTCGGAGCGAGTATGGGTCCCTTTTTCACTGCCGTTCCCGCGGCCGCATTCTTGGCCTCAGTTCAAATGTTTCTGACAATGCTGCGCGATCTTGGGTCGCATGTAGACAGGCCCAATCGAGAAGAAAGTTTGACATGATCGTAGCTGTCGTTTTCGTCGGACTTATTTTAATTGGAATGCCAATTGGCTTTGTCATTGGAGCCGCTGGTGTAGTTGGATTGATCTCGCTTGGAGGGACATCATTCCTCGCCATTTCACCATCGCGGATCTTCGCCGGGCTCGATCTTTTCCCGTTTTTAGCCATGCCCTTTTTTATACTTGCCGGCGAGATTATGAATGCGGTGGGAATTACACAGCGCCTCGTTGCCTTTGCGCAAGCTCTAGTTGGGCGGTTCCGGGGGGGATTGGCTCATTCTAATATGCTAGCTTCTGTATTTTTTGCAGGGCTAACTGGTTCGGCAACGGCTGATGCAGCAGCATTCGGGCGGACATTGGTTCCCGCAATGGTTAAAGCCGGTTATCGCCGTGACTATGCCTGTGCGGTTACAGCAGCAGGGTCGATTATCGGACCCACGATCCCACCTTCTGGCTTAATGGTGATTTACGGGTCACTGATGGGCGTTTCGATCGCAGGACTTTTCGCGGCAGGTATCTTGCCTGGCCTGGCGATAGCCGTGGTCTGCATGGGCATTATTGTTATCGGGGGAAAGCGCGAGAACTTGCCCGTCGCAGAACGCGGCGCCACTTTTGCGGAAATTTGGGCAACTTTCAAACATTCGCTAACCGCACTATTTATGCCCATAATTATTCTTGGCGGCATATTGGGCGGCATCGTAACCCCTACCGAAGCCGCATCAATTGCGGTGGCATACGCACTATTTCTCGGCGGGGTCATCTACCGCACATTAGTGTGGCGAGACCTCTACCAAATGCTGATCCGCACTGCTCGGATAACGGGCGTAATTTTTGTGATTATCGCCTTTGCGAACATCTTAGGCTTCTGGCTGACCTTTGAGCGTATTCCGCAGGCTGTCGCACAGGCCGTGCTAACCCTCAGTGAGAACCCCTATGTCATTATAGCAATAATCGTTGCGCTACTCTTAGTGGTCGGCATGATTATGGACATTACTGCAATTCTAATTCTGCTGGCTCCAGTTCTTACGCCGCTGACCGCAAGCATCGGTCTGGAGCCAATTCACGCAGGAATAATCTTTGTCCTCGCCCTAAACATCTCACTAATGACCCCACCGGTTGGCGCATGTCTGTTCGTTTTGTCATCGGTGACGGGCGAAACTGTTGAACGGATTTCTATCAAGCTTTTCCCATTCCTTTTGGCGCAAATCGCAGTCCTATTTGCGTTCGCCTTTATGGAAGACGTCGCGCTAGCCCTGCCTCGTGCTTTCGGGTTTGCAAACTAAACTAAACCAACCTAGGAGGACCTTACGGATGACCAAACTTCGAACAATGACGGCAACACTCGCGCTGTGCGCGGTAGCAGCCACTGCTAATGCCGAACAAACACTTAGATTTGGAACCGACAATAACCCTGATGTTTTTGATAACCCACAACACGCTTGTGCAGGCGTATTCAGCAACATTATGGAGTCTGCCACAAACGGAGAGATTAACGTCGAAATTTTCGGTAATAACCAACTCGGCAACGCATCTGAGCACGTGCAGCAAGTTCGCGACGGCATTATCCATGCGACACTTTCCTCCACGGGCGCCATGGCAAGCTATTACCCGCGGATTGACGTGTTGAACATGCCATTCGCATTTGCCAACAACGCGGCGACATATCATGTGTTTGATGGCGCCTTTGGCCAAGCCTTGGCGGCGGATATCGAAGAAACGCTCGGCGACGTCGTCGTTCTTGGGTTCCCAGATACGGGCGGCTTCTTTGCCATTACCAATTCCAAACAGGAAATCGCGTCACTGGACGACATGGAAGGCGTGCGTATCCGTACGATGACCCTTCCCTCTCACCAGGTCATTATCCAAGCACTCGGTGCTGAAGCTTATCCACTGGCCTGGGGCGAAGTATATTCGGGCCTCCAAACTGGCGTAATTGATGGGCAGATGAACCCCATCCCAATTATTTCGTTCTCGAACTTCAATGAAGTTCAGCAGTACATGACACTGACAAACCACCTGTTCTCGCCATACACGTTCTTAGTGAACCGCGCGATGTATGAGGGCCTCACGCCTGCGCAGCAGGCAACCATGCGCTTGGCTGCGGAAGAGTGTGTGGCCGCCAGCCGCGGGTTGGCACGCATAATCGAGGCATCTGACCGTGGTTTGGCGGGATTGATGCAGACTATGACAGTCACCGCACTAAACGACGAAACTCGGCAGGAGTTTGTCGATGCCGCCCAACCAGCATTTGAACAGCACATCGCAAACAACCTAGACGCCAAGGCAACCGAACTCCTCAACTTGATGAAGTCGGAGCTCGGGGCAGCAAATTCTCAACTTTATATGATGGATTAAGAAATAAGGGCGGCGGCGTTCGCGCCGCCGCCTCCACTGCCATAGATCGGGCATTGAATACAATAATGAATGACGAAAATTGAAAGAGTTTCGAATGTTGGACAATCTGCCCCCGGCTATGTTTGCTACGCTCGATACGCCTTCCGTCCTAGTAGACTTAGATATTGCGGAACGAAATATTCATCGGTTTCAGAGCTTTGCAAATAAAGCGCAAATAACCGTTAGACCTCACATTAAAACTCATAAGTTGCCAGACCTCGCGAAGGCTCAAATCAAAGCGGGTGCAGTGGGCATAACATGCCAGAAAATCAGTGAAGCAGAGGTAATGGCAAACGCTGGTCTGGATGACATTCTCATTACATACAATATTCTTAGCGCATCAAAACTCGACCGACTAAATCGTTTGGCTAGTAAGATTAAATTAACGGTAGTCGCAGACAATCTCACTGTGATTGAAGGCTTGTCAGCAGCCTTTTCTAACACAACTCCGCTAAGGGTCCTTGTTGAGTGTGACACTGGTGCAGGACGATGTGGTGTCCAAACGCCTGAAGCAGCTTGCGAGATTGCGCAGCGCATCAACAACACAGCTGGATTAATGTTTGGCGGCTTGATGACCTATCCTCCTACTGACAGGGAAAGAGAGGTCCAACAGTGGCTGACAGATGCTCAGCATGCTTGCCTCAACGCAGGGCTTCAAGTTGATACAATATCAACCGGCGGAACTCCTGGTATGTGGAAGGCGGATGATGTGCCCGTTGCAACTGAGTATCGTCCGGGAACATACATTTATAACGACCGATCGCTTGTCACTCGAGGAACTGCCAAGTGGGATGATTGTGCACTTACCGTTCTAGCCACTGTTATTTCAACACCCACTGAAAAAAGAGCAATCATTGATGCAGGCTCAAAAGTTTTAACCTCTGATTTGTTGGGTATGGATGGCTATGGCTATGTCGTTGACCATCCTGATCTTACTATCCACGCATTGTCAGAGGAGCATGGAATAATGCTTTCTAAAACACCCCACCAACTATCGGTGGGCCAACGTGTGCGCATCATTCCCAATCACGCCTGTGTGGTCACTAACATGATGGATCGTATCACGCTGTTGCGTGGTAAAAAAATAGAAGGGGAAGAGATTGTAGCGGCTCGAGGCTGCGTCACTTGATCCTTAGTTAAATGGCTTTCGTTGTACTCAGGTTAAACCCTCAAAAACCATCTAAATAAAATAGGAAGGCTCTAAAATGACTAAAAAGCAAAGCTTAGGCTCCTCCCATGTGCCGCTGTCGCCCGCTGTACGTGCGGGAGATTTCGTTTTTGTCTCTGGTCAAGTGCCCGTCGGTGAGGATGGGGCTATCGTTCCAGGCGGGATCGGACCTGAAACTGACCAAGTACTGGCAAATGTGGCTAAAGCATTATCCCTCGCTGGGTGTACGCTAGCCGACGTCGTCAAAACGACAGTGTGGTTGAGGGACAGAGATGATTTTTCTGCCTTCAATGAAGCTTATGGAAAGCATTTCCCATCAGATCCTCCCGCCCGTTCAACAGCTGAGTCGCGATTGATGATCGATATCGCTGTCGAAATCGAAGCAATCGCCTATAAGCCGCTATGACAGGGTCGATTGTATTACGCGGTGGCCGGGTAATTGACCCCGCTAATGGCGTTGACCGGGTCGCTGACCTGGTACTTGGAAAAGACAAAGTCTTAGGTCTCGACGTGCCGGAACCGGATGGGGCACAAGTTATTGATTGCAAGGGAAGCATTGTAACCCCGGGTATGATTGACCTGCACGTACATGTTTATTGGGGTGGTACTTCTCTTGGCGTTAAGCCTGAAAGCTTCGCGGACAAATCTGCTTGTACAACACTCGTGGATGCAGGCAGCGCAGGCCCAGGAAATTTTACCGGCTTTAGAGAGCATGTGATTGAACAATCCAGGGTCCGTATCCTAGCCTATCTCCACGTGTCGTTCGCAGGGATCTACGGCTTTGGCGGCACTATTATGGTCGGCGAGAGCCACGATATGCGCCTGATGGCTGCGCGTGAAGCTGCTGCGGTAGCCTCCGCGCACCCAGGCGTTATCGTTGGCATAAAAGTTAGAATAGGGGCTCACGCTTCTGGGCCATCCGGTATTGCTCCTCTGGATGTAGCGCAGGATGTTGCCGATCGAACGGGCTTGCCGTTAATGGTGCACATCGACGAACCGCCTCCATCTTACTCGGACGTAGTAGCGCGTCTACGCAAAGGAGATGTCCTAACTCATTGCTTCCGACCATTCCCTAATGCACCCTGCCACGGCGACGGCCGCGTGAGGGATGCTGTTTTGGCAGCTCGGGAACGTGGTGTAATTTTTGATATAGCGCATGGCATGGGGTCATTTTCGTGGGATACCGCGCGAAAAATGGATGCCGCAGGGTTTCGGCCTGATGTAATTTCGTCAGACATTCATGCATTTTGCATTGACGGTCCGGCACATGACAATCTTAACGTTATGACCAAATTCTTAGCACTCGGCTGGTCAGTCGAAGATGTCATTGCTGCGGCAAGTATTGCTCCTGCTAAAGTTCTTAGCCGGCCAGATCTTGGCCATTTGGGCAAAACTGCTCAACCTGAGGCTAGCGTAATACGACTAACTCCAGGCACCGTCGATTTGGCAGATGTAACAGGTGAAATCGTGAGCCACGATAGCTTGTTGACACCAGTGGGAACTGTTTCCGGAGGCAAATGGCATCCAGCATAATTGCGGTGGACTTTAGCGCAAAAGCTAGCAAGCAACGTCCAATGAATGCATAAGTATTTTTTGCTTCACAGATTACTTGTGCCGAAAGGAACCTGTGCGTGGGAAAACTAAAGCTGAATTTGGCACAATTGCGTCAAAACTTACACAAATCGCCTGAATTAGGCTTCCAAGAAACCAAGACCAAAGAAACGATAGCCGGCCTTTTACGTGACTTTGGTCTTGAGGTGTATGAAGGCGCTGGCGTGGTTGGAGTGTTACGATCGGGTTCTGGCAATCATGCTATAGGCCTTCGTGCAGACATGGATGCCTTGCCGATTTTGGAAAAAAGTACTCATGGATACGCCTCAAAGACCCCAGGAGTAATGCATGCCTGTGGCCATGACGGTCACACAACTATGCTTCTCGGCGCGGCGCAGCGGCTTTCTGCTGATAGAAACTTTGATGGGACTGTAATTTTTCTGTTTCAGCCTAATGAAGAAAATGGCCTTGGTGCTCGGGCGATGTTAGATGAAGGTATTCTACAACGTTTTCCAATTGAAGAAGTCTATGCAATCCACAACCTTCCGGGAGCGCCCTTGGGTCAGGTCTCAACTCGCGTTGGACTGATGTGTTCTTCTGAGAGCCTGTTCGAAATCCATATTCATGGACAAGGCGGACACGCATCTATGCCACAAGTTGGCCGCGACACCATCACCGTTGGTTCAGAAATTGTGCAAGCCCTGCAATCCATAGTATCCCGCAAAATTGCACCAGGGGCTGGAGCAGTGGTCTCGGTCACTGAATTCATCACAGACGGCAAGCGTAATGTTTTACCAGGTCAAGCCATCTTGAAAGGTGATGTGCGAGCACGCTGCACAGAAGATAGGACAGCTATCGAAACCTACATGCGGCAGATCTCAGATGGTATCGCGGCTGCCCATGGGGTTAACGTATCAGTCGATTTTCGGACCGAGTTCATTGAGACAGTAAATTCAGAAACTCCGACAAATGCTGTCATTCGTGCTGGCAGGGCAGCGGGTTGCGACACAATCGGCGATCGAGATCCCATGAGTTTTTCCGAAGATTTTGCACATTTCTGCCATGAGGTGCCTGGCTGTCTTCTTCTCCTTGGAAACGGCCTCAACGGCACCCACGGGCAGCCATTGCATTCCGATACCTATGACTTCAACGACGCGCTTATACCCATTGGTGTTGAATTCTGGGTACAACTTGTGAAGGATCGGCTGCCCTCAAATCGTCTTGATCGTTAACACGCCGAGCCATGCCCAAGTTGACGCAAACCATAAGTCCTTCGCGGGAGCAGCTGGTATTTTCTGCAGTCCTTGCTAAGAAGTTTCATTCCCAGAAAATGAGCCAAAGCAACCCTTCTTCGCCGCACAAATATCTTCGCATTCATGCAGCCGTCGATGAAGCGAAAGGTCGAAAACGTTCTCGTGAAGGTTCAATTTTGTTCACCCAATTCTCGCGCCAAACCACGCAATAAGTACTTTTGAACTTTCCCAGTCGCTGTCTTGGGGAGTTCTCCAAAAACAACTGTTTTTGGCGCCTTAAAATGAGCGATATTGTTCCTACAAAAATCAATAATCTCTTGCTCTGTAGGATTACTCCCAACTCTTAATTCTACAAATGCACAAGGGCTTTCACCCCATTTGGCGTGAGGTCTCGCAACAACCGCCGCCAGTTGCACTGCTGGATGGCGGTGCAATACAGCCTCAACTTCGACGGAGGAAATATTCTCTCCCCCAGAAATAATGACATCTTTTAGGCGGTCACGAATTTGCACATACCCATCTGGGTGAACTACGGCAGCATCTCCCGACCAAAACCACCCATCTAAAAATGCGTCTTTAGTGGCGATCTCATTCTTATAATAGCCAGTCATTACGGTGTTGCCGCGGATAGCAATTTCTCCCTGAGTTTTTCCATCTGCGACAACATCGTTACCTGTTTGACGATCCACCACACGTACATCTTCAACCATCGGAAAACTAACGCCCTGCATGGCCTGCATAGACGCCCGTTCTGCCATTGAAAGATCAGCCCACTCATCCTTCCACAAACATTGAGATATGTGGCCGTAAGTTTCGGTTAAACCATAAACTTGCATGACTTCGAGGCCCAAAGCAGCCGCCTTTTCCAAGACAGATGGAGGAGGAGGAGCACCCGCTGTCATCACTTTTATCATTGGTGAAAAAGGATTCTCTGGCGCATCAGGGCTTTCACATAACATTTGCAACACAATGGGAGCCCCACCCATGTGAGTAACACCGTGAACCTTAATCGCCGAAATAAGTTTCGCAGGAAGAGGGTCGCGGGTGAAAACCATATTTCCACCTACAACTGCCATCGCCCACGGGTGGTTCCAGCCATTACAGTGGAACATTGGTACGATGGAGAGGTAAGTTGGCATTTGTGGAAGTGCCCAAGCAGCGACTGTACCCATAGCCATCAGATAGGCGCCGCGATGATGATAGACTACTCCCTTTGGCTGACCCGATGTTCCTGAGGTGTAATTCAAACAAATTGCCTGGTCCTCGGAGCCTGGCAGCCGCCAGTCAATCGGCTGACATTCTATCATCTTGTCATATGTGTCATCGCCACTTGCACTTTGACCTGCCTGAGCATCGACAATTTCAATTACAGGTAACGCTTTTCCGTTGATCTCAAATGCTGCCTTGAGAAGCGGCAGAAATGCTTTATCGCAAAGAACAAGGCAACTGTCAGAGTGTTCAAGAATATAGGCAACGGTTTCTTTTTCGAGGCGAGTATTGATCGTATTTAATACGGCCCCGCTCATCGGGACAGCATAATGCAACTCAAAAAGCTGAGGTATATTTGGAGAAATTACCGAAACTGTATCGCCCGGTTTGATGCCGCGCGTAACCAGTGCGCCCGCAACTGAACGGCAACGGAGCGCCATGTCACGCCAAGTGCACTGCTCATCGCCATAAGTCCAAGCCGGATGATCACAATACACCGCGGATGCGCGCTTTAAAAAAGACACGGGCGAAAGAGGCACATGATTAGCTGGATTGAATTTAAGCTCTTCAAAATGCTCTCTCATACCCACTCCTCCTACGCAGGGCCATGCCAGTTAATCTGACAAATTTCCGCAGATCTACCTTCAAAGTCCCACACACGTCCGTGGGCGCGAACTCGCCCCTTATTGGCAGAGGCGATAGTGATTTCAGAACCCATCCAGTAGCCCGTGTTTATCACTTTAACGTCTTCATTCGGGTCAGGACCCTCAATGGGCTCCACCTCGCCCTGAATTATTTTGCCAACTATTAAGCGGCGCTTAGGACCGTCATTTTCAAAAACAACAGGTGCACGCTCAGCTCCCAGAAACTCTGAAACAAGCATTGAAAATAACCCAGTTGTGCCGCGCACTTTACCAGAGAAAATTGACACCAGTCCCTCAAAGGCCTTTTCAGTTGCCCGTTCGTCGATATAGGCGGCTGCCTTCCAGTTTCCTCGGCCCATGTTGCCAGGTATGTCTAGCACCATGCCTATGTTCAGGCCTGCCAAACTTTCACCGTCAAAATTGCCTTCATCAATTCTAACGCCCATCCACGCCTGGCAATAACCTTCGGTCGGTGGATGCTTCCCTAAACTTACAACGCATGGGCAGAAAACTGTACAGTTACAGTTTAAAATTAACTCGCCCTTCAAGTTCCATTCTGGGATCGTATTTTTCATAACTGTCCTCCTACCGTCATTAATATAACAAATTTTATCAGCGCAGCACCAATCAAGATAACCCCCAGAGGCTTAGTCACAAATCGACCAAACTCAGGAAGCTTTTCAAAAACCATGAAAATTGTCGCCGCACCCATCCAAAGAACGTTCATCGCGCCACCAATGAAACCAATCAGCATCAAAAGCCAACAGCATCCAATGCACCACAGTCCAAGCCTGACGCCCATTGAAAACGCCGGCCAGTATCCCGGTTTCCAATACTCCATGAAGAACAATAGCGGATGACGGCACTTGGACAGGCAAGCCATTTTGGACGCACTGAATTGGTAGCCGCCTGAGATACCCAAAAGGATTGCGGTTATCCAAGGGTTTAATAGTTGCCCAGCATCGCTTAGAGCTCCGGCTCTAGCCAATAATATCTGCAATGTAGTGGCGGCGCTTGCAAATATTAACCAAGCCGACAAATAGCCAAGAGCTAGAGCAGTCATGGATCCAGCACTTGTGGCGTCCACGCTCCCAAGGTCGCCAAACACTCGAGCTGCTGGAACAAACGTCGGTAACATCATCGCCGCAGACATCAGTGCCCACATGCTAAAGATCAAACTTGGATTGGAGGAACCGGCTGAAACACACAGAGCTGCCCAGTATTCAGCAGCGGTCATTCCAGGTAATGGCGAGGCATTCATCTTAATTAAAATAACCCACGAAATAAGAATGACCCCATAAAATCCGACCCAAAAAATACCCCTTGCAAACAAAGGCCAACTTAAGCGGAAGATGGAAAAAAGCCGCGCTTGCATCACAAAAAAGGCATTTCTACGAGACAGCCATTACTGCGCCCTGCTTGGCGGAGTACTTCAACTTGGGCACCCACGGGGACGGCACGGTCAACCAAAGCAAAACCAATGTTGGCTTTGAGCCGATAGGACCAAACACAGTTGGTCAACATTCCAATTTTTTTTCCGGAGGCTACAATATCCTCACGGTGCACTCCAAGCGGAGCGGGGGTATCGCCCTCCAAAATGATCCCAAGCTGGTGACGCCTAAAACCCTCAACTTTAATTTGCCGCAAAGCCTGTATCCCAATGGTGTCATCGGGCACATGTAAGTCGATGTATTTTTCCATTCTAATTTCAAAAGGATTGGTCTTATCATCGGTGTCACCGCCAACTGAAACAAGGCCACTTTCTACGCGCTCGGGTGTGGCAGGGGCGCCTGGACCAATATCCCAAGGCTTTCCGGCTTCCTTGAATATGTTCCACAACCTTGTCCCAAACTGGGCGTCCTTCAGATAGATTTCAAACCCTCCCTGCTTGGACCAGCCGGAACGTTGAATGGCGACAGGGATCCCCTCAATTTCACATTCTCTAAACCAAAAATACTTCAGCTCTCGCACCCAATTCCCGACCACATGCGCGACAACATCCTCGGCTTTGGGGCCCTGGATTGCCATCGGCGAAACATCGGGCTCACAGATCTCAACGTCGAGACCACGTTCCGCAGCGATTGCCCTAGCCCAGAGCTCTACATCACTGTCGGCGATGGAAAGCCAAAACAAATCATCAGCTAACTTTAGCAAAATCGGATCGTTAAAAATGGTGCCCCGGTGATCACATATCGCCACATATTTTCCTTGTCCGACCTCACACCTTGATAGGTCTCTTGTCACAAGAATTTGTGCCAACTTGGCTGCGTCTTTTCCTTTCAGCTGGACTTGGCGCTCAACACCAACATCCCATTGCGACACCCCATTAATTAGTCGCCAGTACTCACCCTCTGGGTCCCCATATGACGTAGGCATAATCATACGGTTGTAGACGTTTGCCATTTTGAGACCATCAAGGATTGCTGCCTCTAGAAAGGGTGAAGGCTTAATTCGACTATTAGGCTGAAATAAAAACATCTGCTCGCTCCCCAAGATCGAACAAAAGATAGAATTTAGTACTGTGGCACTCAATCAATCGATTTATGATCTTTGCCATTACAAAAAGTTATGCATAGTCATATTCTATGTATCGCGATCTTCCACCACTTACATGGCTTCGTGCGTTTGAAGCATCAGCGAGATTGCTGAGCTTCACGGCTGCGGCGCATGAATTGAACCTTACACAAGCGGCAATTTCCAAACATGTGAAGTCATTAGAGCTGCGCCTGAAACGCCAATTGTTCATTCGCCATCCCCGAAGCTTGGAAATGACAAAGTGGGCGGAGGCGTACCTCCCAAAAGTTCAGGACTCGCTACAAAGGCTATCGCGCGGGACTAGAGAAGTTTTTGGAAGCACTCAAGGGGATGTACTGACAATCCGCTGTGCCATTTCATTCTTGGTAAACGTGCTATCTGAAAAAATTCCAAAATTCCTAGCTGATCACCCCGATCAGAAAATACGCATCATATCAAGTGTGTGGGTCGATGCATTTGATCATGAAGCCTACGATTTTGATATCCAATATGGAACGGGGACTTTTCCTGGCGCCAAAAGCTATCGTTTATCGTATGAGAAAATTACTCCAGTTTGCGCGCCATCCAGAGCGAAAACCCTGAAGCACCCTGAACAGCTTAGCACTGAGCGACTAATCCATGTACAAGGTTATCAAGATGGGTGGGGCACATGGCTCAATGCCGCAAATCTTCAGGGCGTTGACCACGGACTTGGGCTGCAAGTCGACAACTCGCTAGCCGCATATGAACTGGCTGCACAAGACGCAGGCATTGCACTCGGCAGAAGTTCGTTGGTCGCTAACGACCTGAAAATAGGCCGGTTGGTAGCACCATTTGAGTTTACTCAAGAAATTGAAGAAGGGTTCTTCCTATTAGAGCCTCTAACATCAACAACGCGTGCGGACGCCGCAGCATTTGCGAAATGGTTGTTGAATGAACTCCAATAGTAAATAGAAGTGAAAATTTAGTGCGGCTCAACGCGGACATGACGGATAAGCTTTGGGGTACGTTAAATTCTAGGAGACTGAAAAACACGCTCCCCATTAATGCGGATGTCCACATCCACCCGATAGGTTTCCAGGGCTTCGAGGTTCAGCTCAATTCCCAACCCTGGAGCATCTGGCAATTCAATCTCTCCATTGGCATTGGGGGCGATCTGAGTAATCGTCAGCTCGCGTGCCAGCGCCGACAAACCGGTGGGATACTCACAGATTTTATGGTTCTGGAGGCCGGCATAAGGTTGGATTGAGGCTGACAGAGCTAGGTTCGATGTGAACGTGTGATTTATGTAGACCACGTCTCGCTCGGCGGCATAGCGCGCCACATCGACCGCAGGCCCAATACCACCAATTCTACCGCAATCAATTTGGATGAAGCCAACGCCTCCAAAGTCAATCAAGTGCTCTGCCATGTGCCGATTATGTGCCGCCTCTCCGCCAGCGGTTTTGACTGTGCTACATTGGCTAGAAAGCGACTGATACGCACGATATGCGTGACCGTGAAAGGGCTCCTCAAATAGCATGACATTGGCAGCCTCCATAGCTGGCAGCCGCGCCGCTGCCGCCTCCACGTCTTCACCAAATATTTGACCGGCATCTATCAAGAGGATGCCGTCTGGACCCAATCCTTCGCGGGCTGCTGCCACTTGATTGGCGTCAGCTTCAACAGACTGGCCAAAAGGTGCCCAACCAAATTTTGCGGCTCGAAAGCCACTGGATCTTATGTCTTTGGCACGGGACAATGTTATCTCAGGGCTGCTGCCAAACAAGACTGAGGCGTAGGGAGTTTTGGCGTATGCCTTCTCCCAATTTAAGAGTTGCCAAACTGGGACGCCTCGAGCCCGGCCGAGCAAGTCCCATAGGGCCATTTCAATTCCGGACCAAGTGTGAGCGGCCTGCAGTAGGTCCATAGAGTTGTAAGCAACCTTTGCGGCAATTGCTCTGATATCATTTGGGCTTTCGATCCGCGCCCCGAGCACTGCGTCAGATACTGGACGACATGCGCCGTGCGAGATTGGGCAGACAAATGCAGCAATTGATGGTAGCGGAGCAGCCTCACACTCTCCCCATCCCTCGTAATCGCCCCCACGCACCCTGACCACCAATGCGTCCTGGCTCCCATCAGCTGCAACCGTGACTTGCGGCATTGACAGGTAAAAGAAATCAACACTCTCAATCCTCAAAGTGGACATGTCTAAGTCTCCTCGACGAGTGATGGGATCACTCTTGTAGTAATCAATCATCACACACAGTGATATCGATTTCGCAAGGTGCCTACCCTCAGCAGAGTATCAAAAACATGTCGGAAAAAAAGCTTTTCACTGTGGAGGAGTAAGCTGCAAACCGTCAACCGTGGGCCAATTTCTAGAATTTAGCCCAGGCTGGGCTAACATTTAAAATAGGATTGTATTGCAAGAAGAAACAATGACGGATTGCACTGTTATCATTCTGGGATCTGGGCCAAGTGTTACAAAGACACGTAACCATCCGCGCAAACCCTCAGAATTTTTTGTTGCCATCAACAATGCCTGGCGGGTGCGTGAGGATTGGGACTGGCTGATACACCCCGAAGACTTTCCCGCAAATCGACGGCCAAATTCACTGCAAAGAGGACAACGTATCGTTGGCGCACGAGAGTATGTCCCGGTGCAAAATGAATTCGGTGGCTTTGTGTATGCCGGCGGAACAATGGCTTTTACTGCTGGATACTGGGCGCTCGGAGCACTGAAGCCTCGCGTGATCGCGATGATCGGGTGCGACATGATATATCCGGATAATGGCCCCACTCACTTTTATGGCCACGGCAAAGCAGATCCATTGCGAGATGATATCACCCTACGGTCACTTGAGGCAAAATCAGCTAGATTTTGGGCCTTAGCGTCAAGGGCTGGCTGTGCGGTCGTGAATTTATCTACAGCGCAGCGAACACGGCTCATATTCCCGCGAGCTTGTCGCTCCGAACTCGAAGAATTAACACCAACACAATTCAAAAAAAACTGCGTGGACAAAGCACTGCAAGCCGAAGCAGCCGCTAACTATTTCGTCCCTTCAGGAAGATACTGGGAAGAGAAAAGTAACTTCGATCCAAAGGTAGTCGACGCAATTGATCTACTTTGGCTAGATGCGGTCGGGCACCAGGTTAAGCTTAATTGATCTGTAAGTGCTTTTTTCGGAGCATTCGGAAAAGAATAAATATCTTTCTCGACAAACCTCACAGCCTACAGATTGGCGGGCGGCGTGGTGACGCTGGTTAACGCGGCAGTCACACACAGAATTGCGCACATTATGCCTGCTTCCAGAAGGATGGAGCGCCGTAGGCCCTGACCAGCCGATGCGGTGGATCGGGCCATTTCAGGAACTAGTTTTAGCTTGTTAATAGCGGCCAATCCCAAGAGCGCTGTCACTAGTATCAGTTTTGCGAGAAGTGTGACGCCATAGTCAGTCGTGACTAGTGAGTGCCAAGAACCCAGCATATTGGAAGCAAAAATCAGTCCAACGACTGCCAAAGCCGGCACTGCCAGGCTCGCAACGACCCCGAACCTGTGGAGGATTACCACACCGCCTGAAGTCATTGATACTCGATACAATGGAGCCAAACTTGCAAACCAAAAACCAACAAACAAAATGTGTATAACTATTAGTGGAGCGAGAATAAGGCGTGGCTCTCCAAGGGAATGGCCAATGGCAGCGAATGAAGACGCCAAGCATAGGGATCCAATAAGTCCACCAATATATAGAAAGCCTTTCAGCCGGATGGCAATAAAGACTAGGAATGCACCTAAAATTTGCAGCACGGCGAAGGTGCCCAACGGGCTCTCCCAGACGATCTGCAGCATGACCTGGTCCAGCATACCATCAAGCCCAATCCCAGAAATACGAGCCGACCTAGTGGCAATGCGAAGCATCAAAAGAAAGGGCACTAGAATTGCGCAGGCAATGGTGACGCGCTTTACGACCTGCCGGAGCCCACTTCCCGCCGCCGGAAAGGACATTATAAATAGTGGACCGCCTAAACATAATAGACTGGCGACATAATTCCCAGCTTTGAGTGCAATTGCGATCACGATAATGCCGTCGAACATTAGTCGACAACCTCAAATGAGAAGGCACCCTCCATCGGATGACCATCACTCGAGAGGCCCCGCCATTCCACCTGATAGTTCCCTGGCGCTAATACTCCTTGTGGAGTTGCAATAAACTCAGTCGTTGGCTCTAAACCAGTTTGGCGTTCGATTTCGGCCTCTCCATGAGGCCCAGTTAGCGAGATAGCAGTCACGCGCATCGGATCGTCAAACCGGATCTCAATCTGATCAACTTCAGTCACGGAGGACATGTTTACGGGGGTGGTTTCTTCAGATTTTGAGTGAGCCTGAGCCCCTCCATAACTGCACAAAACTAAAACACACGCTAACAAAAGAGGTTTCATTACTGTCGCTCCATTTCATCGTGCATGGTCTTAATTTGCTCGGGCCAAGTGGATTTTATATAACTCAGAACCGCTATGATTTCTTCATCACTCAATACACCGTCATACGCGGGCATGTTCGACTGATAGCTAGGGTCATTTATCAGCGCAGCCACACCGTATTTTGTTAAATTAAACAGAGTTAAGCTATCGTGATGCCAAGTGTGACCATCTTCGTTGTGCGGAGGCGCTGGAAGACGTCCGTCTGACCCCCTTTGACGCCAGTTAGGCTCGCCTTGAAGATCAGCGCCGTGACAGGCTGCGCAATTGTCTCGATAGATTTGGCTGCCCTGTAAGACCAAAAAAGGGTTTTCAGCGTCGAGTGTGACCGCTTCAGCGGGCTTATTACTACCTAATGCAACATAGCCAATGACACTAATAACGAGGAATCCTGCACCAAGTTTTATTGCTCGTTTCATTTCTAAGTGTATCCTCATCTCTCAGCGAATTGCCTTATCTCAGCACAATGACTGATGGCTTAAATAATTGCTAGGAGCATGCCCGATATGAAACGCATTTATGATTTCTCAAGAAAACCCGCGAAGCGCAATTACACCATAGCGGACCTGCAAGACCTAAAGGTAAATCCCAAAAAACTGTCGATGGCCAACCCGGCAAACCGCGCTGAAATACTCGCGTGCAAAGAGGCAGGCATAGACTTGTTCGTTGGAGGGATGGAGCAAATAGATGACATTCGAGAAATTGCGCCGACCCATTTCGCACGAGTAGGCTCAAGATGGGCGCAATTTGGTTCAAATGCAGAAATTCTAGCTGACGCATTTGAGGCCATGCGACGTGGCGCAGACATGTACTACACACTGCGCTCGCTTGATGCTTTGGAAATGATGTCGAGAGAGGGGATCCCGGTTCAGAGCCACATTGGGTTGATCCCAACCTTCAGTCAGTACTGTGGTGGCCTAAGGGGTTGGGGACGCAATGCCGATGAAGCAATTAAAATTTTTGAAAATCTGAAACGCCTCGAAGAAGTGGGCGTAATTGCGGTCGAAGCCGAATGCATCGCAGAGGAAGTTTTGGAGGCCGTGAACTACAAGACGTCCATCGTCACGTTCTCGCTGGGATCAGGTATGGCCGGGGACGTGATTATGTCCTTTGTTGCCGACATTTGTGGGGAAGATAGCGAAGAGGAAAGGCCGCCAAAGCATGCACACGCATTTGGCAATGTTGGACGCTTACAGAAACAAATTCACGAGGAACGCGTCGCCGCACTCACACAATTTCATAATGAGGTAGCAAACGAAAACTTCCCATATCCAAAAAATAACATTTCGATGCACGAAGGCGAGAAAGACAAATTTCTCGAGGCCTTAGATAAGTGGAGGCCAACGCATCAATAAAATTTTGACTTGATATATAAGAAATGTGGACCTGGATCACACGTGCAACCGCACGTGTAAGTCTTTAACAAACCCTCCTCAGAGCCGGCATAAGCATTGATTTCACGCCAACCTTGGTTTCGCGATATCCAGTGCGTCGTCAGCCTCAGGCCCTCTACCGTAGCTCATGCGTTTCATTTGCTCCAATACCCGATCCATTTCATTATCGGAGAGCACTGGCGGTTCACCTAACGCACAGGCGTTAATGTAAATTTTTGCTAGGGACTCTACCTCGATGGCCATTGCAAGGGCGCCGTCAACATTCTTCCCTAGGCTAATTTGACCATGCTGCGCGAGCAAACACGCCATTCTGCCTTCCAGGGCGTCTATCGCTGCATTGGAGAGCTCTTGGGTGCCAAAAGTCGCATAAGGGGCACATCGAAGGGTATTACCGCCCATTAACCCAACGATATAGTGAAAAGCCGGAATGTCTCGATGGTGACAAGCCACAGCAGTGGCGAAGGTGGAGTGACAGTGCAACACAACATCAACGTCTACACGTTTTTTTAGTACATCGCGATGGAAGCGCCACTCCGATGACGGCCGGGGCCCAAGATAGGTGCCGTCCCAATCCATCTGCACAATATCCTCAGGGCTGATTTGATCGTATGGGGTTGAAGAGGGTGTAATCAAAAATCCATCACCATAGCGTACGGAAAGATTTCCAGATGTGCCCTGATTTATACCGTGCGCATTCATCTTTAAGCAGGTCTCAATCATATTGCCGCGCAGTTTCTTCTCATCAGGTTTCATTCAACTCTCTCCCTTGCAAGCCTTTGCCAATCATCGACATATTTTTTCAAACCTTGGACCTTATCCAGTTTGGATGGATGCCCGAGCGTTGGTGGTAAAACTGTAGATGGGTAACATAATGCGACCGCTCCCCTTGAGAGGCCATCAGCCGCCTCATTTATAAAAGTTTTCGCATTAGGCGCGGATAGGGAGCGTATTGAGTTTACCATTGCTGCGTAGAGTGGCTCCTGCAAGTAGCTCCCGTCTAATATCCATGTTCGATCAGGTCCCAAGGTGTTTGCGCACTCCACCGTAAGAAGCGCACTGTGAATGACCGCCAAGGCAAGACGCTGTTCTTGTGTGTCTGGTTTTGGACCGACTATCTGCCCAGAACGCGCAGAACCTGGAAACTGGCCATTATCATCGCCCAAACTCGGTAGCACCATGGTCCCCTGCAATACCAATTCCTGGATCACACTGAGGTCGGCTCTTGCTCCGGCGGGTTGGACACCTGCGATAGTCTCATATTCACGTCCAGCCATCGTCAGTGCGCCACAAACTGGGTTGCCAAACGGATCTGAATTGCACGTCATCCCCAGTGCCTCATTCAGCTGCAGCGGGTCAAATCCCCCAGCGAGGGCCACGGTCCAAGTGCCGGTAGACACAACGGTGAACTCCTCAAGGCCTAACGATTTATAACTATAAAAATTGGCCGATGAATCATGGATCCCCGCGTGCACTTTAATATCAAGAGGCAGTGAATATTTTCGGGCCAATTCCGGTCGTATCTTTCCAAGCACCGCATCAGACGAGGTCATGGGTGGTAATATTCTCTGCCAGTTGCGATCCCGCACTAACTCCGTCCAACTAGACTGAGGCACATTCCACAAGTGAGACTGGGCACCTAAAATTGTAAATTCACTGACAGCCACACCACTCAAACGCCATGCCCAGTACTGTGGAAGGCATAAAAACCACCGAGCATGCTTAATGGCTTCAGGTAGCTCAGTTTCAATCCAAAAAAGCTGACGGGCTACGTGACTGGCACCCATCATTAAGGCCGAACCACGATCTAGGTAGCTGGCCTCAATATTTTCGTACGCCATAGCGATGTCTTCTGGAAGCTCTTGTTCATAGTCGATCATAGGTACTAAGGCTCCATCGCCAACGACCTCATTACGATCCTCAACCAACACTCCACCCGACCCATGGGCCGCTACGATGAGATCTCCAATGGAGTGGTTTTGATTTAATTCAGCTAGTGTAGAGAACACCCATTCGTTTAGCCCGATAAGATCTGTATGCCGCCAATTTTTAGATTCTACCGACACATTCCGAGTCAAGCGGCTATCTATGACGTCACCACTCTTGCTACATATGAATAATTTGACGTTTGATTTGCCGTGGTCGAGGACGGCAACTGTCTGATTATCCATGCTCACTCACTCCCCTACCACAAAGGCACAATACACTTACGAAGAACCGTATTACGCCTACTGCACGCTACCTTTGCGTAAGTTTTGGCTCAATGGGGTTATTAGTTGCAGCCACATCCGATCATCGCTTGTCCGGAACACCATTCATAACACAAACAAAGCGTACTAGTAGCGGTACAGAGATCCAAAAGCGTCAAGAAATCCTCGAAACTTGGTCGCAAATTGACGCGTTCGTCCGCCGAACTTTCATAACGCTAGAGGCGGGAGGCGTGTTATGAACAATCACTTTCGAGACAGTCGCAAGATTGACCCCAGTCGCGGTGCTGTCACCGGTGACAATACGTCCAATGACCAAGATCGAATTGAAATTGGCCCGACTCAACTTGCCTATGCGGAGTGGGCCGATGCGGGTCTACTTCTACCTGATTTGCAGGAGATGCGACGTTATCGTTGGTTCCGCCTAACGCAGGCAATTCAGGCGCGCGACTACGCCGGCCTCTTGCTCTTTGACCCCCTCAATATTCGCTATGCGACTGACAGCACCAACATGCAGCTGTGGAACACCCACAACCCATTCCGCGCAGTCCTGCTGTGTGCGGACGGGTATATGGTCATGTGGGACTACAAGAACGCGCCATTCCTGTCACGATTCAATCCACTTGTGCGCGAGGCCCGGTCCGGGGCTGATCTCTTCTATTTTGACCGCGGCGACAAAATTGACGTGGCCGCGGATCAATTCTCCAATGAGGTGAGGATCCTCCTTGAGGAGCACGCCGGCCAAAACCACCGCCTCGCCGTTGACAAAATCATGATCCACGGGCTCCGCGCGCTCGAGGCTCAGGGCCTGGAGATCATGGAGGGCGAGGAATTGACCGAGAAGGCCCGCTCAATTAAGGGGCCCGACGAGATACGGGCCATGCGCTGCTCGGTCCACGCCTGCGAGACCGCCATGCAGAAGATGGAGGACTTTGCCCGGACCGAGGTGCCGCTTGGCGGAGTTTCAGAAGACGACATATGGGCGGTGCTGCACGCAGAAAACATTCGCCGAGGGGGTGAGTGGATCGAGACACGCCTACTCACCTCGGGCCCGCGCACCAATCCATGGTTTCAGGAGTGCGGTGGACGGATCGTGCAGAACAATGAAATCATAGCCTTCGACACTGACCTCGTCGGCAGTTATGGCATCTGCACTGACATGAGCCGGACCTGGTGGGTGGGCGATCAACGCCCTCGCCCCGATATGGTGGAGGCAATGCGGCACGCTCACGAGCACATGATGACCAACATGAGCTTACTGAGGCCCGGCATCAGCATCCCAGAGCTCGTGGCGAAATCGCATCGCCTCGCAGACAAATACCAAGCCCAAAAGTATGGGTGCCTGATGCACGGCGTCGGACTGTGCGACGAGTGGCCGTTGGTGGCTTACCCCGACCAGGAGGTCGCCGGGGCATTCGACTACACTCTGCAGCCCGGCATGACGCTCTGCGTGGAGGTACTGGTGAGTGAAGTGGGACAGGATTTCTCGATCAAGTTGGAAGACCAGGTCGTCATCACTGAGTGCGGATACGAAAATCTCTCGACCTATCCGTTTGACCCAGCATTATTGGCTTCATAGTGTTCTAGAGACGCACACCCAGTCATGTCGATTTTTTCCAACCCGCGGCAAAATCTAGCCTGCGTGGTTCAGCGTTGTACTTAACCTTTAAAAATATTTTCGCTTTAGCGAATTTTTGAGCCCGACTTTGTGCTGCCAAGGCTACTAATCAATGACGCTGTGTACACGACAAGTGCGATCCAAATAAGTGGAAAAGCAATTACTTTAGGCCCAGTAAACGGTTCCTTAAAAATGAACACCGCGCACAGGAATATCATGGTCGGAGCAATATACTGTAAGATAGCAATCGTTGTCAGACGCAGCCGCTTAGCGCCGTTGGAGTACAACAACAAAGGGACAGCAGTCACCGCACCACACCCCAGAAGTAGCAGTGTTGTCACAGGACCCTCTGCGAGAAAGCTACCCGCTCCAGTTAAAATTGAATAAAATATGTAACCCAGGGCGAATGGCAGCAAAACTAAGACCTCCAAAAGGAAGCCTTGATTGGGGCCAATGGGCAAACGTTTTTTGGCTAGTGCGTACATGCCCCAGCTCACAAAAAGTGCCACTGTCACCACAGGCAGGCTACCCGCTGAAACTGTCAATATTACCACAGCAATTACTGCAAAACCGATTGCCACAAGCTGAATTAAGTTAGGGCGCTCTTTTAAAAAAATAGCCCCAAGTGCAACGCTAAAGAGGGGATTAATATAGTACCCTAGCGCGGCATCTAGCGCGTGGTCATTAGCTATCGCCCAAACATAAACTGTCCAATTGAAAGAGATGAGTGCCGCGGTCAGAAGGCCCATAGACAACATCTTCGGCGACCTTAGGGCTTGCACAAGGTCAGACACTCTACCCAATGATATCAAAACTGCGGCAGCTATTGGAACAGACCAAGCCACTCTATGAGCGACAACCTCCGCCGGTGGCACATGAGCAAGTAGCTTCATGTAAATAGGAAGTATTCCCCAAAGGAGGTAAGCTGATACAGCAAATGCGAGGCCCGAACGGCTATCTGTGCTTTCGTTTGCCACTCGATCAACCCTAACTCGCAGAAAAAACTTTAGCGCAACATTATAGTGTTCAAGCAGCACACACTGTTACTTCATCACCATTAGCGATTGGTGAATGTATTCGCCAGTATCCTGAGCGCTTTATGGATTTACAGGGTCAGCTGTAGTAAGAAATACACAACTTAGCTAGAAAAATGCGCCTTGAAGCGATCAATGCAACTCCTGAAACCAGCTTCAAAGTCTCCGTCTCCCTTGTGGTATACGCTCTCAAAAGAGATTACCCCTTGGTAGCTGTCTTGTCGTAAGGAACTAGCAATTTTCGGAAAGTAGGGCGCTAGCTGTCCCTCATCCATTCGGCGCACTTCAAGGTGTGCCCTTGGGGTGTCAACTTGGACGTCCTTTATATGAACGTGGCCTAAGTAACCCTGGCTCAATTCCTTGTAGCCATCAGGAAATGCCACCTCGTGACACCAGCAATTATTAGCTGGATCCCACAGAACGCCCAAGACGTCCTTTGCATCCAGATCATCAATCAGACGACGACCCGTGTAACTGGAATTAACCATCGTGCCATTACCCGTTTCAACCACTAACTTGACACGTTCAGCCCTGGCCAACTCGATTGCTGGCGCAATCAGCGGCAGAATAGCGTCCCACGCGCCCTTCGCGACGTTCCATTGCTCTGCTCCATGACTACCCCAAAGTATTTGCTCCTTCTTTGGCGTCATGATCCGCACTAATCCCGCATCTAAAATGTGTGCCATGTCGATGACGCGCTTAAGTGCGTCCATATGGGTTGTGTGGAGTGTGTCACCTGGCTTGTTGTTTTGGGTCATACCCGCAAAGATGTGACGGGAGAGGCAGGAGACGGGCTTACCGCGATCTCTCAAGAGACTGTCCATTTCTTTGATCTGCTCTGGCGTGTGATCACCCACCTCGGCATCCCAAACAAATTGTAATTCTGCGTATTCTAAGTCGAACTCATCCATTACATCGACGGCATGGTAGAGATCACGGCTGATACCGTCACAAATCACACCAAGTTTCATCTAATGGCCCTCGCCCCATCGCGGTGCAATTCTACACCGACTATTTCCTCAATAACCCGCGTACAAACCCAATTGTCTCCATTGGGGTACTTTATTTTACCTGCATGAAACACTTGCATCGCTTGAGCAGCCATATGCAGCGGCACAGTCATTTGCTGTGCCAAATCAAGGGAAATGGTTAAATCCTTGTGCATGGTAGAGATGTGACTGCCCGTCCCCTCGAATTTACGGTCGATTATATTCTCTAGAGCCGCCTTAGTAACGCCACATCCAGCTCCAGATGTGGTGAAAACATCGTGGATCACTTGCCCCGAAATGCCCGCCTTTGCAGCAAGAACACACGCCTCAAAATTCGCTGCGAAAATCGATCCAATTACTGTCTGTAGGCACGCCTTAACTGTCTGACCTTGTCCGGGGACTGACCCAACCCGATGAATTTTGGCTGACACAGCCTCCATGACTGGCACCGCACGATCAAGGATATCTGAAGGAGCTGCGGCCATCATTGTAAGTGTGCCCGATTGTGCTCCCGGGAACCCGCCCGACACTGGAGTATCGACCAAATCGAGCCCAGTCGATTTTAATCCTTCTGCGATCTCTACAAGCTCATGCGGTTTGATCGTGGCCGTGATCAGAATAATTCCACCCTTACGCATGGCTTCCACTAGCCCACCTCTTCCAAAGATTACCTCCTTGGCCTGCGCGCCAGTCATCACCATTACGAAGGCTGCGTCCACATTGCGGCCTAACTCGAACAAATTTTCTGCTGGTTTTCCTCCAAACTCAGAAAAGCTAGCCATCCGCTTCTGATCAATGTCAAAGCCCCAAGTCTCAAAGCCAGCCTTGATCAAATTCAAAGCCAAGCCGCTGCCCATATCCCCAAGACCAACAACCGCTGCTTTCATTATCACCCTCCACCGTTGTGCTTGCCATCCGCCGTTCGAAAGCATCGCAGAAGCAGCCAAAAGCCAAGAAAAATCACTTGCAACTTTCATATTTGATGAATTTTGATGTGAAGTATGGCTTAGAATGGATTTATTTGATGTATTTTGATGTAGTAAGTGCCCTATGACCGGTCGTGCTCGTATTAAAGAAATTGCAAATCTCGCAAATGTTGGCAGTGCCACTGTCGATAGGGTTATACATGGACGCAGCCATGTGTCGGACACGACCAGACAAAAGGTTCTTCAGGCCAAATCTGCAATAGAGAGTGGTGCGTGGACGGTGCGCAGCCCTAGGCCATGGCATTTGAAGGTGATTTTGCCTGAAATGGCCGGGCTATCTACCGAATATCTTGCCCAATGTTTTAACGAGTTTGGAGCTCTGGGGAATGCCATTGTCGAATGCGCATTTTCGCCCAAGCTGGAGCCTGCCGCCTTAGCTCGCAAACTACGCAACTGTGGTTCGGGCAAGTGGGACGTGGTTATATTTCAAGCTCTGGAAGATCCAAGGGTTCGTGATGCTGTCTCCTATCTTAATAACAGAGGAGTGCCTTGCCTTAGTCTTCTCTCTCCCCTGCCTAATGCGCCAGTTATTGGGTTTGTTGGTAGTGACGGACGAGCGGCGGGGCGAACTGCGGGGCTCTTAATGGGACTAGCATGCCCTCACGGCGGCGAAGTTGTAATTATTTCGGGTGGCCAGTTATATCGTTCCCACGAAAATCGAGAAATGGGGTTTCGCTCTTATCTCAGGAGCCACGCAAAGCACCTTAAAATACTTGAAACTGTGCTAGGCCATGACACGGCTGAACAAAATCACGAGAACTTAAGCCGAATTATCCGTAACACTCCCGGCTTGGTCGGGCTGTACAATGTAGGTGGCGGCAACGAAGGGATTGTGCGTGCCCTGTGTGAGGCCAATTTAACTTCAGAAATTTGCGTCATTGCACACAACCTAACACCCAGAACCCGAAGTCATCTAGGAGAGGGCATTTTTCAATTTATTCTTCACCAAGATATGAGACTGATGGCTGAGCGCGCCATAAATGTTTGCCTAAACTACCTAATCAACGGGCAAAGTGACAACATTCACGTGCCTGTGGAGATTATAACCAGGGAAAATCTGGAACCTCGTGATAGCGGCCAGCAAACATTGAATAGTTTGCCTCAATAAATGATTTATTTATTGCCACTTTCGATCATGTGTGAGCGTCATGCTCACAACATAAACGATATGACTTCGGAGTATTCTTGAGCTTTCTCAAAATTAAAACCATACCACAGCTCTTTTGGAGTGCGCCGGTCCCACTTAGTATGCGCCCCCCTTTTACGTCGTGCGCCATGCTCATATTTGGGCTAATAATTTTTGGGTTTGGGGAGACACTCCTCATAGCATCAGGATCAGGGGTGAGCCCATGGACGGTTTTTGCTCAAGGGATTTCACGCCTTACCGGCTGGAGCATAGGGTTGACGACTTTCGTGGTCAGCTGTGCAGTGCTTCTTCTGTGGATCCCGCTAAGACAAATGCCAGGCATCGGGACCATTCTAAACATTATCATCGTAGCCTCAGTGATGGATTTGGCGCTGCCACATATCCCAGTTTTTGAAGAACCAATCTTCAAAATAGCTGAAGGCGCATTGGGTGTATTCACGACTGGATTTGGTGGAGCAATTTATTTGATTGCCAATCTTGGCCCGGGGCCGCGTGATGGCCTGATGACAGGAGCTCAGAGGATTACGGGATTACCGATTGTATGGGTTCGCAGCGCTATTGAAATTTTGGTGGTGACCGTAGGGTGGCTGCTCGGTGGAATTGTGGGAATCGGAACTCTTTTATTCGCATTCGGGATTGGCCCGTCGATTGCACTCAGCATGGCTATTTTAATTTCCTTATTTGGCAAAAAAAATTCACACTAATGGAAAGATTTTTAAGTTTTTTATCAAATAAAACGCATGCCAAGCAGCTAGGCAGAACCTTCGAAGTCCTCCTGTAGATTGCTACAATTTTTGAGAGACCGGCCTAATACGCTAAAAACTTGACCAAATTTTTATCTGCTGATTAGCTTAGAGCGCGACTGTAATTCTCAGATGCGTGGTGAATTGAGCTTGGGAGGGCATTGATATGCTGACAGATAAACAAAAAGAATCTTTTCACGCCAATGGCTACCTCGTGGTCGAGGATGTGTTCGATCAAGAAACTATCTTGGAACCCGTACGCAAAGAATACGAAAACCTACTCGATGAGCTCGTTGACGGCTGGATTTCTGAAGGGAAAATAGCAGCTAGCATAAAAAAAGAAGACTTCTACACCAAGCTCATGCACTGCTATGAAGCAGGGTGCGACTGGTTCCAGCCAATGGATATTTCCCTGCCAGGAGATGAGATCACTGAAAACACGCCCATGCACTTTGGTCCCGCCGTCTTCAAACTCCTCACCGCTGACCGACTTCTTGATATCGTGGAACATCTCATTGGTCCTGAAATTACTTCTAACCCAATCCAACATGTCCGATTGAAACCTCCTGCGAAAAGACTGCACCAGGACGAAGTGCGTGCTCACATTGGCAACACGGCGTGGCATCAAGACCGCGGCGTTGCCCACGACGAAGCCGACACCACCGACATGGTTACTGTTTGGTGTGCTGTGAACGACGCAACTGTCAGTAACGGCTGCCTGCAAGTTATTCCAAAGAAAACTGACCAGAGCCTATTGCCTCATTGCCCGCAGCGGCAGACCGCGATAGCGGACGGCTTTATAGAAAAAAGTAGTGCAATACCTTTGCCCGTTAAGTCGGGTGGTATTTTGATCCTACATCCGTTGACGCCCCACGCCTCACTAGACAACATGACGGATAAATTCAGATGGTCTTTCGATATACGCTTCAACAAAACTGGGCAGCCTACAGGTAGATCACACTTCCCAGAATTTATTGCGCGTAGCAAAGCAGATCCCAGCCAGGTGCTGACAGACTGGAAAGCTTGGAAAAAATCATGGGAAGAAGCACGGAAAAAACTCTCGATGCAGAGCCATATACCGATCCACCGCTGGGCCAGCGACGCGCCATTTTGTGCTTAACTCCTATTTTCTGTATGACATGGTGGGCTTCACGGTGACCGCGTACAACCAAACCTCCAGGTGCGCAGGAGGCGCGACTGAAATTAGTTGGTTTTCTACCATTTAGTGAATAGCAGCGCGTTAAGTCTTAGGAACTTCTAATCTTCGTATCTGACATCACTGCCTTTCATTAAATCTGGCAACCACTTCGGCATTTTGAGGCCTTGTGCGACCTGTGCGTCCAACTCGGCTTCGAGGGATTTGATGCGTTCCAGCTTTTGAATAACATCATCGATCTTGGCAAAGGGAACTACAACTACTCCGTCAAGGTCAGCAACAATCATGTCACCGGTCTCAACCTGTTGGCCACCAATTTGAATTGGAAAGCCAACTGTTCCGGGCCCCGACATGTAGGGAGATGCAGGTGTGAGGCCTGTACACCAAACCGGCAGACCTACTTCGACGATGCCTGAATAATCGCGGACGGGGCCATCGGTTATAAATCCAGCAGAGCCAGAGTTTTTGTACATTCCTATCAATCGATCGCCAGCCGCAGCGCAACCCTGATGGGCGTCAGAAGACACAACCACCATCTCGCCGCCTTCGATTAAATCCAGGACAGCAAAGCTTGCTAAAACGTCAGCAGGACCAGAATAAGCCGTTATTGCTGGTCCTGCCGCGACACACTTGATGTCTCGGCCTGCACCCAGAGGTTGTATGTTCTCACTCAGAGCGCCTTTTCCATCTAGCGCATCTGCAACAAAGCTGGTCGGTACATTTTGAAAAGCCGCAACCTGAGCTTTGGTAGGACGGCTAATATTCTTCTTGATGATTAACCTAGGCGGATTTTCAATCATGATGCACCTTTTCTTTAACTTGTAAAAATCAAAGAATGACAAATTTACAGCGCACTGGCTATCAATTTTCGTTAGATGGAGATTACGTCGATAGCCCTCAATTTAGGCCAGTTTCAGGAGCGTGTTGGCGAAGTTGACCGAAAAAATGGATCGGTGCGCGGTTAAAATTTTCTTGCTTTTAAAGTGATCCACTAGACACAGTTAGTTTAGTCACAAGGTGTCGAGACAATGGTTCTAGAAAACAAAAAAAGCGTAACAAAGAATAAAGTAGCTAAAGGCCACCTTTCTGGGATGTTAGTCTTCGAATTTTTCTCGACTGGAATGCCCATGATAGCCGCATCCGCGGGTGCTGATTTTCTGATGTACGACATGGAGCACACCGGCATTGGATTTGAGACATTAAAAAATCAAATGGCGGCATGTAGAGGGCTCGATATAGCGCCGTTTGTTAGGGTACCTACGGTAGAAGGGAACACAATCTGCCAGGCACTAGATATAGGCGCCCATGGTGTGATGATACCCATGATAGAAACTGCTGACCAGGCAAGAGACCTTGTAAAGCGGGCCTACTACCCACCGATTGGCAAGCGAGGCACTGCATTTGGTGTGGCACACGACGACTATTCAGACAGGGCCCCGGCGGCAATCATGGCAGACGCCAATGAAAAAACCATTTTAATCGCCATGATCGAAACAGCTGAAGGGCTTAAAAACGTAGACGAAATTGCTGCCGTCGAGGGTATTGACGTGCTATGGCTAGGACATTTCGACCTAACCAGCTCTATGGGTATACCCGGGCAACTAGATCACCCCGACTATCTTGCCGCTGTGTCGCGGATTGTATCTGCAGCCAACAAAAATGGGAAACTTGCAGGCTTCATGGCCGTCAACAAAGCGGTCGCTGAGGAGTATTGGGGGCATGGATTTCGTATGATTGCCTATGGCATAGATCACATTTTGCTCAAGGCGGAGCTAAACAGCGGAATTAATTTCATCAATTCTCTCAGTAACAAAACCGTAGAGAATTGATGTGCAAAAGTTCAGGGTAGGAATATCGGGTTCAATTTTTGGAAGTGACGGTGCACCGTGCTTCGACCCACAGATCTTGCAAAAACTCATGGATCGCCCGGACGTTGATGCCACGATCCTACCGGTAGAAAAGACCGAAATTGACGCGCATGATGCCGAGAATTTCAATGCAATCTACTTAATGCTGGAGAAAGTTTCATTCTCACAAATAGCGCCACGCACTGGCCCCTTCACTGGTCGGTTACGCCTGCTGGCGCGCCACGGAGTGGGCTTTGACTCAGTTGATATTGATGGCATGAACAACTTAGGAATTATGGTCACCAATACTCCTGATGCGGTGCGCCGCCCGGTTGCCACGATGGCCATGACTATGATGTTGGCTGTGACCCATCGCATTATTGAGAAGCATAATTTGACGCGTGCCGGCGGGTGGTCCCACAATGCCGATTACATGGGCACGGGGCTGACTGGTAAGGTGTTAGGTGTCCTCGGGGCGGGCAGCATCGGCAAAGAAATACTTCGCCTTGCGCAACCTTTTGAAATGAAATTAGCAGCTGCTGACCCAAATTGCTCCGTAGCAGAACTAAGTGCGTTGGGCGCGGAAAAGTTAAGTACTGAAGAGCTTTTTGAAAAAAGTGATGTCCTAATTATAGCGACATCACTCAACCAGGATACTTATCACCTGGTAGACATGAGTAAGCTGTCCAGAATGAAGCGAACTGCAGCTCTAATAAACGTGGCACGTGGTCCAGTGATTAAGGAAGTTGATCTGATCGAGGCGCTTCAAAAAAATTATCTATCGTGCGCAGGGTTAGATGTTTTTGAACAAGAGCCTGTAGACATGGCGAACCCACTTCTCAAAATGGACAATGTGATCACTACATCTCACTCATTATGCTGGACAGATGAATGCTTCGATAACATCGCACGAGATGCGATCGGGAGCGTTCTGTCATACGCTGACCGGAGAACACCTCAATACATTGTAAACAGAAGCGTGCTAGAGCATCCGAGGCAACAATCCTGGTTTTAAAGATTGTTTTTCATTGGTCTATTTTCATCCTGACCAAAATTTGACTAAGATTGCGATGGCCTTGCTTCCTGACGCCTTAAAAGCCAAGCTCTCCAAAAGGCATTATTAGGAGGGTTAATATGAGCGTTACGCTCTTCGATCTGACAGGAAAGACCGCACTGGTTACAGGGTCTTCACGCGGGCTGGGACTTGCTTTTGCCAAGGGTCTGGCACAGGCCGGAGCAAGTGTAATCCTAAATGGTACTAACGACGAGAACCTCGAGGTTGCCCGTGCTCAGCTACAGGGACTGGGATTGAGCACTAGAGTTTCCGCTTTTGATGTCACCAATGAGCAATCCGTTATCTGTGCGTTCCAAGAACTTGATGCAAACGGAATTAAAGTTGACGTTTTGGTCAACAATGCGGGGATCCAGTTTCGCAAACCAATGCTTGAACTGGAGACTAAGGACTGGCATCGCGTACTAGACACAAATTTGACTGCCGCCTTCATTGTTGGTCGCGAGGCAGCTAAGCGGATGGCCGAACGCGGACACGGCAAGATTATCAATATCGGCTCGCTCACCTCAGAGCTCGCGCGTGCGACGGTGGCTCCCTACACTGTAGCCAAGGGCGGCATCAAAATGCTTACTAAAGCCATGGCAGCAGAGTGGGGAGAATTAGGCATTCAGGCCAATGCTATTGGACCCGGTTACATGATCACAGACATGAACGAGGCGCTTATTAACAACCCAAAGTTTGATGAGTGGGTCAAGTCACGCACACCAATGCGGCGATGGGGGCGGCCTGAGGAATTAGCCGGCACGTGCATATATCTTGCTTCGGACGCTTCTAACTACGTGTCAGGACAAATTATCTATGCCGATGGTGGCATGATTTCAGTTCTCTAAAGGTGATCAGAATGAAAATTGTCTTCTACGGAGCGAATGCAGTCAGTTTTCTACCGGGAGTGTCAGACCTGTTAACAATCCCCCATGAGATCACCAGCGTACCCGACGCCGTTGATCAAATTGCGCAGGATGAACTGAACGCGGCGGACGTTGTAGTGGGTGTCCATTTCAAGTCACCCGTCACAGCTCGAAATGCGCAGCTGTTCCAGCTACCCGCGGCAGGCTACGACCAGGTAACGTTTGATGCCCTGCCCTCCACCTGCAAAGTGTGTAACGCCTTCGGCCACGAGAATGCGATTGCCGAATATGTGATGTCTGCCCTCCTAACCCGTCACGTACCCCTGGCGACGGCAGACGCTCAATTGAGAGCGGGGGCTTGGAATTTTTGGGCTGGTGCCGGCCCCAAGGCGCTGCGAACCGAACTGGGTGCGCAGGGCATTGGGATCATTGGGCATGGCCACATCGGGCAGGCAGTCGCGGATCGGGCGGTAGCCTTTGGCATGGCGGTGCACGTTGCCAATCGAAGCCCCGTCACCGACAGACGCTATACCGCCGTTTACGGTCTCGACAAACTAAACAATATGCTGGGCGCGGTTGACATAGTGGTCAACACACTCCCGCTCACGCCCTCTACAGTCTCATTGATTGACCACTCAGCCTTCGCCGCCATGAGGCGCCATTGCGTTTTACTGAACGTGGGCCGTGGCGGCGTGGTAGATGAAGACGCACTATACGAGGCCCTCGCGGACGAGAAAATTGCCGGCGCAATCATAGACACGTGGTACAGCTATCCGACCGACGCCGCCACACCGCACCGCCCCGCGACACGCCGCTTCGAGGAGTTGTCAAACATAGTTATGACGCCGCACATGTCCGGCTGGACGGACGGCACTGTAGCGCGGCGGCAGGCAACAATCGCGGACAACATCACGCGCCTCGCTGAGGGCCGCCCACTCATAAATCAGTTAAATTAGGAAACTCTCCAATGACCAAGATTACGCGCGTCACCCTCACTGAATTCGAATTTGAAGCCGCAAATCTGGCGCCATCCGCCGGGGGCAGTTCAATCGGCGGGCTCTATTACAGAAAGGGCGCATCCACTCCAATCAAAAAATACGCCGTCGAAATAGAGACAGGAGACGGCTGCATTGGAAGTTACATCGTGAACTGGGGAGCATCACTCTCGGTATTTGGGCAAATGCAGATGCTGGCGCCAATGCTAATTGGCCGCGAGGCGGAGGAGCGTGAGGGGATCTACGACGACCTCAAGCGTGAGGCCCGCCAGTTTGATCATATGGGGCATGGGCCGCTTGATATCGCCCTGTGGGATTGGCAGGGGAGAGCGCTTGGGTGCTCAATAGCAACACTACTCGGTAGCCACCGGCGGGAATTCCCCGCCTATGCGAGCACCTACCACGGCGACCGCAGTGGTGGGCTAGACTGCAAGGAGGCCTACGGTGACTTCGCCTTGGCCTGCAAGGAAATGGGATATCGCGCCTTTAAAATCCACGGCTGGCATGATGGCAATGCCCGAGAGGAGGCAGAGTTAGTGCTTCACGTGCGTAAGGTTGTGGGAGATGAGATGACGCTGATGCTCGACCCAGCCTGTCAGTTGCGCAATTTCGCGGACACGCTCTACGTCGGGAAGGCCTGCGACGAGGCTAATTACTTTTGGCTTGAAGATCCCTACCGCGACAGCGGCGTCTCAGCCTTTGCCCACAAGAAATTACGCGAAATGTTGCGCACTCCGTTGCTACAAACTGAACACGTGCGTGGCGTTGAACCCAAAGCTGACTTCTTAATTGCCGGCGGCACTGACTTCCTGCGCTCTGATCCCGAATATGACATGGGGATCACGGGCTGCCTTAAAATTCATAATATGGCCGAAAGTTTTGGCGTGGATGTCGAAGTGCATGCCTGTGGGCCCGCGCATCGCCATATGATCGCCCGCAGCCGCAACTCAAATTTCTACGAGGTGGCCCTGGTGGGGCCTGACTGCCCAAATGCAGTTCCGCCAGTGTATGAATGCGGCTACACTGACCAACTCGACTGCATTGACGAAAACGGCATGGTCCAATTGCCTGATGGCGTGGGGCTTGGCGTGGCTTACGACTGGGAGTTTATTGCCGCGCACAAAACACACCAGCTCATTTACAACTAGAGGGCCGATCTAGTCATCAAGACAATATTGGGCCCTGAGCTGGCTATTGGATCTAATCCACACTACAAAATATCATTGAGGCTCAAAAGCACCTTCGGCAGAGAGGCGGCATCCGCACCGCATGAAAAAGTTTATTCCAAAAATCGTTGAAGAGAGCCTTAAGCTGTTGGTGCAGCGCCCCGAGTGGGTTCAAGTCGGCGCACTGTGCTATCGCCACAAAAAAGGGAAATTACAGATCCTTCTGGTTACGAGCCGCGGCACAAAGCGCTGGATTATTCCGAAGGGCTGGCCAATGCCGGGCAAGCACGGGTCCCCCGCCGCAAAGCAGGAAGCTTGGGAGGAGGCCGGCGTAGCTGTTGCTCAGATTGAAAGTGAACCGCTCGGACAATATCGCTATCGCAAGAAAATGGCGAGTGGCCTGGCCCTGCCCGTCACGACTTTTGTGTATCCCTGCGAGGTATCGAAGGTCACAAAAAACTACCCCGAGAAAAGCCAGCGTAAGCGTAAGTGGTTCACCCCGAAGAAGGCAGCCAAAAAAGTTTCGGAACCCGAATTAAAAAAGATGATCTTAGATTTCTCGACAGCGATAGCAGGACAAGATACACCCGTGGGGCGCTGACGAACTTCACGGCCTTGGAGAGAGATATGGCACAAAATCAGTTTGATCCACGGCACTTGGAGACCCTCGACCGTGACCTCGATCGTCTTTCTGCAATTGAAGTTGCGTCTAATTATGTTTCGCGCCCAATTGTTGGCCCCAGCCTTGCGTTTGTTTTCATTGCGATAGCCGGTTTAGCCAGTGCCACAATGTTCGGCTTCTCCGATGGTGGCTTCCTAATTGTGTTGGCAGCAATTTTTGGTGCCTACATGGCACTCAACATTGGAGCCAACGACGTCGCAAATAACATGGGGCCAGCCGTAGGCGCAAAGGCAATTACAATGGCCGGCGCAATCGCGATTGCCGTTGTATTCGAGAGCGCGGGCGCGTTGATAGCGGGCGGAGATGTGGTCTCGACCATTGCGAAGGGCATTATTGACCAATCCGCACTATCTAACACCCAGAGTTTCATCTGGGCTATGCTCGCCGCCCTATTGGCCTCTGCCCTGTGGGTTAACTTAGCGACTTGGATTGGCGCGCCAGTTTCCACCACTCACTCAGTTGTGGGCGGGGTCATGGGCGCGGGCATCGCCGCCGCGGGGTTGGCCAGCGTTAATTGGCCCACCATGAGTGCGATTGCGGCGAGTTGGGTCATCTCACCCGTGTTGGGTGGCGTCATCGCGGCGGGCTTTTTGGCGCTGATCAAGTCTCGGATCATCTATCAGGAAGATAAAATTCAGGCGGCTCGAAAGTGGGTGCCGATTTTACTTGGAATTATGGCCGGTGCATTTGCAACTTACTTGGCGCTCAAGGGCATCAAGAAGTTAGTGAAGATTGATCTCACCACAGCGCTCGGTATCGGAGTGGCAGCGGGCATCTTAGTCACAATCCTAATGTTTCCAGTGATCAAGAAACAATCCGAGGGACTGGAAAATAGAAATAAGTCGCTCAAGGTATTGTTCCGCATACCGCTACTCGTCTCCGCGGCATTGTTGAGTTTCGCACATGGCGCAAACGACGTGGCCAATGCCGTGGGTCCGCTTGCTGCCATTGTGCAGGCCTCGCAATCAGGTATGGTGGAAAGTACCGCAGCCATTCCCCTTTGGGTCATGATTATTGGGGCGCTCGGGATCTCATTTGGCTTATTCCTATTTGGCCCTAAGCTGATCCACATGGTTGGCAATCAAATCACGAAACTTAACCCAATGCGGGCCTACTGCGTGGCCCTCTCAGCGGCTATTACGGTTATTGTGGCCAGCTGGCTCGGGCTACCAGTAAGCTCAACTCACATAGCGGTTGGTGGTGTCTTCGGAGTGGGCTTCTTCCGAGAGTGGGATGCAGATCGTCGGCGACAGAGACTACAGATTGGCCTTTCGAAATCTGACCTACCGGGGCGCGAGGAGAAGAAGCGCCGCAAGCTGGTACGCCGGTCACACTTCATGACGATTATCGCCGCATGGGTGATAACAGTCCCATCTGCGGCCTTAATTTCAGCAGCAATTTACTTGGTATTTTCAAACCTCTGAGACGACTATTGTCTAGCCAGCGTTATTTGCTAGCCCATAGGCAGTCCTCAGGTGGTTAAAGTGGCGTGCCGCCATACCACGATAGGCCACCCAACCCTCTGCGGTATCCCTCGCCACTTTATCCTCTAGCACCGCCAGGGGGCGTCCAGTTGCATAGGCCAGCATGAGGGTCTGGGCCGCACGCTCGAAAAAATAAAGGTCCTCAAACGCATCGGCAACGGTAGGTCCCACGACAGTGACGCCGTGGTTGCCCATCACGAGCACTGATTTATCAGACAGTGCCTCTGCAATCCTTTCGCCTTCCTCTAGCGCGTCCGCAATGCCACCAAAGTGCAGGTCGTACGCGACCCGGCCGAAGAAGCGTGCAGTGTTATTGTCAATCGGCCAGAGTGTGGGGTCTTCAAGGCAGGCTAAGGCAGTCGCATAGGGCGAGTGCACGTGCAACACCACACGCGCGCTCGGCAGTCGCCGGTGGATTGTCCCATGAATACACCAAGCAGATGCATCGGGCGCATTATCCCGCGTCATGACGGATGGGTCACCTGAGTTTAAGGCCAAGAGATCCCCGGGACTGATAGTCGCAAAGTGCTGCCACCGGGGATTTAGAAGAAAGACTTTGCCATCCGGGTCTAGCGCCGCGCTGAAGTGGTTACCGACACTTTCGCTCCAGCCGAGAGCGTGACAAATTCGAAACGCATCGGCTAATTCTGCGCGCAGGGTAATTTCATGTTCGTCCATCATGACTTGAACCGCCCCTCACTGACCAATGCGCGATATGTCGAGCGCATCTCGCCGCGATCAACGTAGCAACCGCGCAGATAGCGATCTCCACTCGTTGCTGAATAGGCCGCGCGCCCGTGAACAATTCGGTGATTATCAAACACCATGCACTCGCCGCCTTTCATCATGAAGCGGATCATATACTTGTCCTCTTGGAGCATACGGCCAAACCGGCAGAAGGCGGGGTAATACTCGTCCAACAGCGTCTGATCGAGGTCAAAAATATCTGCCATGTGCTGGCTAATTGTGAGACCCGACACCTCGCCATGATTGTCTAGTTCAATCACAGTCTGGCGTGAGCGTGCATCGTAGTGGTCGTGTTCACAGAAGAACGGAATTGAGATCGTTGAGAGGAGCTCAAACCCCCGTGGGTCTCGCAGCCGGAAGTCATTAGCCACTGCAACGCCATCAGAGTAAAGGCTCTGCCCTCCCTCAACTGTGTTGACACGACAGTGAAGGAACTGAATGCCCGGCGCAAACTCCTCGGCGGGTGTGTCTGTGTGTAACTCCAGCGCAGCCGAGGTGTAGGCGGTGTTGGTTGGATTGATGTGAGTGCGCACATCAAAATACGTGCCGAAGAATGTCGGGCGAACATACCCCATCAACTCAGCAGTCTGGGTCAATCCCTCGTCACTGTCGGGCATGTCCGTGACTATCGTAAAGCCATGGACGATCATGGCCTCAATCCACGCTGAGCGCTGTCCAGTGTCTGCAAGGAGATCCGCTTGCGCAAAACGCGGAACGTTGGGGTAGTGATCGCTGTACCAAGCCTCACGCTTGAGGTCAGCTGGATCTGGGCGGGGCTTGCCAATTGCATAAGTTTCAATCCAGTGCAGCGGCATGCGCGTCACGTGATCCTCGTCTGCCCACTCAACGTGCAGGATGCCATCAACAATCCGGGCTGCTTTCGCTCGTGGCGCTTGCTCTAAATGAAAAATGTCAAAACTGCGTTCACGCGTGATTGGGCTGAAGGAACTAGGGCAATTGTCGCGCAGCCAATAATAATTTAGGTAGCGACGGCCCTGCTTGGGCAGGGTCACGAACAGGCCCCTATCCCCCAACTCTACTGCCGTCACGACTGAGGATTTTCCGTCAAGCATTACTTTAGTCCAGATGATTGCAATAATAAATAATTACAATTGCACATTGATTTTTTAAATATAGATGGATTTATATGAATATAAAATAAGTCATGAGTTATAATCATATTATGGACCACTTCCCCCCACTTCGCTTGTTAGTCTGCTTTGAGGCATTCGCCCGGCACGGATCCATGCGCGAGACTGCCGCACAAATGAACGTGAGCCAGCCAGCGATCAGCCAGGCGATTAAGACGCTCGAGGAATATATTGGCACCACACTATTGGATCGGCGCCGCAAACCAGCAAGCTTGACGGAAGAAGGTGAGATGCTGGCACGCTCTGTGCGGGAGGGATTGAGCCAAATTCGCGCTACCATCAGCGACATTCAGGCAGCGCAAGCGGGACATGAGCTGCAAATCACAGTCGCTTGCACTCTGGGGGTTGCAACCTATTGGCTGATGCCCCGCCTCCCGCAGTTTTACGCGCTGCACCCAGAAATAACGGTGAATGTCCAGGCGCCACCCACAGACTTACCGGTACTGTCGCCGGATATCGATCTGGCCCTGCGTTATGGGGCTCAGAATTGGCGCGACGGGCACAACGAAAAGCTGTTTGATGAAGTGGTCTGTCCCGTGGGAGCCCCTAAGTTCATCGACACACTGCGAGCAAGTGGCACTCCAATATGGAGCGCCCCCTTGATACATGTGCGAAACCCGCACACACAACACTGGGCCGGGTGGGAGGCCTATCTCTCAGCCAAGGGCATGCCAGCGCCCAAGCAGGCAGGGCACTCATTCAATAACTATGTCCAAGCCATGCAGGCAGCTCTGGATGGTCGAGGCCTCATGCTGGGGTGGCGCTCAATTACTGCTGGCGCAATTAATGACGGAACACTTCGACCACTCGCAGATCTAGCCCATAATTTTGGCACGGCATATTACATCTCAAGCTCGAAAACACCGACACAAAATACCCGCTCGTTTATTAACTGGATCAAGACGGTGGCTTAGTCTGCGGGGCTAAGTCTGCAAATTATATCGACGTGCAGTTATCTTTCATCTTGATAGAAAAAACACGCATGGTAGCCTCACTTAATGAGCGATCCGATTCCAGAGTTGAGACTGTGGCAAGCCGTCCTGTGGAGGGCCACTCAGGATTTACAAACAAGCGAAAGCAGCAGAGGTCGAGAGTTTCAAGACGTCAGGCGCTGGATTGGGGAATACCCATCGAGGGACTTTCGAGAAGTGTGTATGATGGCGAACTTGGAACCTGATTTTGTACACCCGCGGCTTCATAAAGCACTATCAGAAAAGTTAGAGCACCTAGCACCACACAAACAAAGTAAAAACTTTGCCGCCGAGTAGTAGTGGCGACTGAGCTATACTGCTAGTGGGGATAAGTTATGTTTGGGTGTGCAAAAATTTACTTACACGGGCAGTCTGCTTGCCAATCAGCGCATTTGCAGATGGGCTCAGGAGACTTCGCGGAGCAATCTGAAGAAAAGCATCGAAACTACGAGCACTGCTGCAAAACCTAACACATCTCCGACAAATATCGCACCCGAAGCCCGCACGTCTGTTACATCCAAAGTGTAGTGCAGGGCTGCATTCATCATTGCACCAAACGCACCTGCGAGAACCAGACTTTTCCAATCGATTGAAACCGCGAGATAATTACGCTCGATAAAGTCAAAGCGGCTCAATACCTCAAAGGCCAGAACGCAGGCCACGAGACTCCCCAACGCCAGAACAAGCCCTTCGAGGATCGTGGCCGCATCACCCCCAAGCCCCGCATAGACCGCGCTGATAGGCAGGAGGTAGAGGATGCTTCGCCACCCAAATAAATAGGCCGCTAGCACCCGAACACCATGCGGGAAGAACAGCACACTGCCATAAATAATGCCCGGCACCACGGACTGCTGCAATTTATCCGACACAACGAATACAGCCTCAAAGGCCATCGCGTAAAAGATCGAACACATGACCAAGGCCACAAGATCGGTCATAAGTGCATGCCGCATACGCACAGCCTTACTCGGGAAATTAAAAGATCAAGCCACGATAATATAATCGGACTTGCGACCTGCGCCTGCGCGCTTCAGCTTGCCCTTATCGATCAGGCAGCGCAGGGTGCGAAACTTTGTGCTCACGGGCATGTCAGCAATCAAATCCTGCGCCTCTAAATCATGCAGCGAAAATGAGCCGTCTGCTTTTGCAGCCAATGCCGCGGCACTGAGCACATATTTCTCAGCCTCAGTGAGTTGGTGAATGCCCACTGACGCCTCCATTTTTTCCAACGTATAGCGCAACCGCGCGACATTGGTGAGGATGTCAAAATTCATAGCCAAGTGCCTCCACCTTACAAAAGTTTGCCTCGCTGGGTTAAATTATAACCCGCGAAACACTTTCTGGATAGCCGCTCATGTGGCCAAGCACGACCCGGCCACATAACGCTTCGGTTACTTTATGAGCAAAGCGTCAAGTGATTTGCCAGAGGCAAGGTTTGCCTCGACCCACTTTGGCTGGCGCCCACGCCCAGTCCAAGTCTGCTCTGAATTGTCCGGGTTCACGTATTTTGGCGCCACCTTGGATGCTGACTTCCTTGGCTTCCCGCCCAATAAGTCCGAAAGCGAAAAGCCCATCTCAGCAGCCTGCTTCTCAAGTTTGGCTAGCGCCTCCCTCTTCATTCGGTCTTCGTAGCCATCGATAGCCTTACTGACGCGCTTATTCAAATCACGGAGTTCAGCTAAGGAAAGATTGTCAAGATCTATATTCATATTGACGCTCCAAATAAATTACCTAAAACTACTTAAATAATTTTATAAAAAAATCAAGACGCTCTTTAAGCAGAGTCGCCAATAAATTTTAATTTAAATTTTTCGTCGATAATAATTTAATTAAGAAAAACTAGGTAAGTAACGCAAAAATCTCAGAATGAAAAAATAGATTTAATACCAAAAATATAATAATACTAATCTGGCAACGAAATTTCGTATCCAGCTCTCTTGTCAGTTCCGAGCCTAGTTACGTAGCCAACTACACACAAAGCTTTGAGTGAACGAAAAAAGAACTCCGAGACACACCGTCCTCTCCCCTCAACATTTCAAGAACCTCAACCGGAGAAAATATATTTTCCGAATTGGATGCCGCAAAGGCTGCCCTCAACACCTTCCTCTCAAGATGAGACAGGCTGCCAATCCCAGCAGCCTGCTCTATGCGCTCCAGACGCGATGCCAGTGCACAGATACGAGCTAAACTTGCATGCCGCCCCATTAGAAGCACTCCAAAGAATTTATTCCATGCGGACAACGTATCTCAGCAGGTCAAATCAATCAATTGGGCCAGTAATCGAGGGTAATATTATTCATGCAATGGCAGCCATTTAGTCAAGCTACCATTACATTAGCAATCGCCAGAAATGATAAAAATTCATCGTGAGACGAGCGGCCCCAAGATATCCATGACCATATAGGCCATCAGCTCGCTGGCGACGCCTCTTGAGTTGACGCGTCTGCTTCAGCTTCCGACTGGGCGGCCGCACGCTCGAGTGCAGCTGCCTGCCGGGCTATAAAGTCACAGTGAGCACCCAATTGAGCCGACAGTAATTTACCGTCATGCGAAAGGTCAGCAATTTTCCAACGATACCCGTCGCGCAATAACGTCACGTCCACGCGCTGCGAGCCTGGAGTGCGACCGGTCAATACGGATACCTGTGCTGCTTGCAAGGTCTCTATCTGGCTCTCATAGACCAAGGTTTCAGGGAGTTCCGCGAGGACTGGCAAGACGTCGCCCATCTCTAGTGGCCCCCCATAAGCTTCTTGATGGCAGGCAGCGGCACGGGCCGAGGCCTGCACCAAATCATCGGTGAGATATTGCGGCTGCAGTTCGGGATCTGTGAAAGCGGCCATAACCACCCCACCACGGGGCGGGATCACCTGCGCCAAAGCCTGTTGAGGGGGGCTCAACTCTTCCACAGGGGGCATGCTCATCGGTTGACACCCGGCAAGGAGGGTGGCGGTCAAGATCAAAGCAACGGGCAAGTGGCGCATGGGTTTGGCCCTCCTTGGGGCAGTCGAAATTCTGGTCACGCCTCCCCTAGCAAACCCTTGCACTTGGGGCAAAGAAATAGCGCGGGCCGAAGATAAATTCAGCCCGCGCCTGTGTCTACTTGGCAGGATGCCTTAATCAGTTAGGGTTAGGGCCACAAAGCGTGGATCCCCCGCGCGGCGGATCAGCAAGAGAATAGATTTTTGCCCCGCATCACGCGCCTCTCCAACAATTTGGTCAAATTCCTGCGGAGTGGAAATCGGCATTTGCGCAACTTCGGTCACAATGTCGCCCGCCTGTAGTCCCTTTGCCGCCGCGTCCGAGCTTGGATCGACCGCCTCAATCACCACACCGCTCAGGCCCCGTGCCGCGAGATCTACACGATCCTCTTCGGTGATAGGGCCAAGGCGCAGGCCAAGCACATCCACGGATGCGGGTTTAATCGGTTCGGGCTGCCCCGCGCCGCCTGCATCCGCGGTCTCGCGGCGCCCCAAGGTAACAGAGAGGGTTTCAACGTCACCACTGCGCAGAACGTCCATATCCACCGTTTCCCCAGCAGGGGCCGCGGCCACAACACGCACCAATTCGCGGGTATCCTGAATATCCTGCCCATCAAAGCTGAGGATCACGTCCCCCACCTCGACACCCGCATCACGGGCGGGGCCTTCTGGCACATCTGTGACCAATGCACCGCGTGCCTCCTCCAAGGACAGGCCATCGGCGATATCTTGGGTCACGTCCTGAATGCGCACGCCCAACCATCCACGGCGCGTTTCGCCGAATTGCTGCAATTGATCAACCACATCGCTGACCACGGCCGAGGCCATAGAAAACCCGATACCAATCGAGCCACCGTTGGGTGACAGGATCGCAGTGTTCACGCCGATGACATCGCCCTCGAGGTTGAACAATGGCCCGCCCGAGTTACCGCGATTGATTGCAGCGTCTGTCTGGATGAAATCATCATAGGCCCCCGACAATTCCCGCCCGCGTGCCGATACGACACCGACCGAGACAGAGAACCCCTGCCCGAGCGGGTTTCCCATGGCCATAACCCAATCCCCCACGCGCAGCGCGTCACTATCCCCAAAGGAGACTGAGGTGAGCGGGCTTTCAGGGTCGACCTTCAAAAGCGCGATATCGGTGTTGGGATCTGTGCCGATTAATTCAGCCTGCAACACCTCGCCCGTGCGGAATTCGACCGAAATCTCATCGGCTCCCTCGATCACGTGATTATTGGTGACGATAAACCCATCGTCAGAGATCACAAACCCCGATCCCAGCGCCTGAGAGCGGCGGGGGGCTTGGCCCCCTTGACCATTGCGGTTCATAAAATCGTTAAAGAAATCTTCAAATGGCGATCCAGGTGGCAACATGGGTTGGATGCCCTGCGGCCCTTGTTGGCGGGCGGCAACGATTGAGGTTGTGGTGATATTCACGACCGCATCGCCCACTTGATCCACCAAATCTGCAAATGTGTCAGGCCGCGCCGATTGCGCCTGCGCGGGGCTTTGCAGGGTGATTAGCCCCAGCGCCACAAGTGCGGCAGCCAGTAATAGCGCCGCTTGGCGCAGACGCGAGACCGGCGGTGGCGCAATGGCAATTGCCTTCACTCGCGCCACAGCTCTTGGCCGCATCCATTCCGTGGTTTGATAATCGCGTCTCACCTGCACACTCCTTTTTATCTCCCAAACCACGCCCGGACGAGCTGTGGTTAGGTTCCGTCATAACCAATAGGGTCAGATGAATATTTGGCCGCCCACAAGGTTATTCAAGAACCGTCCCTATCACCCTATCTCACACCCCCGTCACAAGGCCGTGAAAGTAAATTACAAACTTCCCGTAAAGGCCAGAATGATGACCCCAAAACACACCGCGCCAAAGCCGATGAGGCGGCGTGTTTCCACGGGGATCGCCGCGAGAAAAACAATCAGATTCTCCAAACGCGAAGGGGCCAGCACAAAGACCAGCCCCTCGATCAGCAGGGCCATACCAAGCCCTGCAATTATAATGTCCCACGACAATCCCAGCATCAGCGCGGGCTCTGCGAAGACCCCAAGTAATCAAAGAATTCGCTATCAGGGGCCAAGAGGAAGGTGGAATTCCCCGTGCGCAGGGCTTGGCTATAGGCATTCATCGAACGATAGAATTCAAAGAATTCTGTGTCCTGCGAAAACGCCTCGGCAAAGATGCGGTTCCGTTCGCCATCTGCCTCACCGCGGATGATTTCGGCTTCGCGGGTTGCCGCTGACACGGTCTCAACCACGGTGCGGTCGGCTTGGGCGCGGACACGCTGTGCAGCCTCGGCACCACGTGCGCGTTCATCTGTGGCTTCGCGCTGCCGCTCTGCCTCCATGCGGGCAAAGGTGGCTTCAAGGTTTTGCTGTGGCAATTCCGTGCGCTTGAGGCGCACATCTAGAACTTCAAGACCAACCCGATCGGCCAGGTTGCGTGCCTGTTCCGTGATGCGTGCCATAAGTGAGGCGCGCTCACTGGACAAAATCGTGTTTGACGTCACACCGTCAGCACCCAACACGGCACGGATCTGTGGGTTGAGAATATCTTGTAGCTGCGCCTCAGCCGCGCGCAGACCGCCCGCGCCAATCGCCTGACGGAAGGCAACAACATCCGAAATCCGATAGCGCGCAAATGCATCAACCACCAAGCGGCGATCATCAGACGGGGTCACCTCAATCGGTTGGGTGTCAAGCGAAAGGATCCGGTCGTCATAATAAACCACCTCTTGGATGAACGGCACTTTGACGTTCAACCCTGGCTCCTCGATGACCTGGCGGATTTGACCAAACTGCAGAACTAGCGCCTTTTGACGCTCATCCACGATGAACAGTGAGCTGAACGCCACGGCAACAGCGAGAACGACAACGGGGATTAGGAAAGCAATACGAGACATCAGTTATTCCCCCCTGCTGCAGGGTCAGTTCTGCGCAATTCATTGAGTGGCAAATACGGCACAACGCCATTCCCTCCGCTATTCTCATCCATGACGATCAGGTTCACATCACCCAAAACCTGCTCCATGGTTTCAAGATAGATACGGCGGCGTGTCACTTCGGGCGCCCCGCGATATTCTTGAAGAACCGCCAAGAAACGGCTTGCTTGACCCTCGGCCTCATTGACCACTTGGGCGCGATACCCTTCGGCCTCTTCCAGCAGCTGCGCCGCTTCACCGCGCGCGCCCGCGAGGGCTTGGTTGGCATAGGCATCCGCCTGACGCTCTAGTCGGTCGCGCTCCTGTTCTGCGGCTTGCACGTCACGGAAGGCGTCAATCACCTCGGCGGGCGGGTCAGCGCGGTCAAGGTTAAGGCGCACAATATTAATGCCTGAATCATATCCATCCATCGTGGCTTGGATCAAATCCCGCACCTGATCTGCAACTAGGCCGCGATCCCGGTTTAAAATTGGAGACAGCTCGGACTGCGCGATGACTTCACGCATCGCGGCCTCTGATACAGAGCGTACAGTTGCCTCTGGATCTCGAAGGTTAAAGAGGAACTCTGCGGGGTCTTTGATGTTCCAAACAACTTGGAAATCAATATCGACGATGTTTTCATCCGTGGTCAGCATGAGGCCTTCGCCCGCGCGGGAAGACCCAATCGCCTCGGTGCGCTGCGTGGTGACTTCGATCACTTGGGCGCGCACAAAGGGCCAAGGCGCCAAATGCGGGCCATCGCCCGTGGTGCGATAGAAACTGCCAAAGAATGTTTCAACGCCTTGCTGAGACGGCTGAACCGTGTAAAAGGACGCCAAGAACCAAGCAACGATGCCTGCGCCCGCGCCAAGCAGGAACATGCTGCGTGTCGGTTTAAAACCACCGCCGCCTGCGCCGCCGCCAAAGCCGCCATTGCCGCCACCGCGCCCCCCCATCAAAACGCGGAGTTGCTCTTGGCCCTTGCGAACCAAATCATCCAATTCGGGGATCTGTTGCCCACCTCCCTGTTCAGGGCGGCGCGGGCCGCCATTGCGACCATCATCGTCGCCACCTCGATTTCCACCAGAGCCCCAAGGGCCGCCGTTATTTCCAGCCATGCTGCGCTATATCCTCTTGTGATCTCTCGTCTTACATATTCAGTCAAATCTGTGCCCTGCCGCGCCACGCTGCACCACATGGGCCATCACCGTCTTGTCACAGATGTGCCTTTGCGCCTGATTTTCAAGCCACGCGGACGGGTGTTTTCAGTGTCACCAATTCCTCCGACATGGTGGGATGCACGGCGCAGACGCGGTCAAAATCTTCCTTGGTTGCGCCCATTTTCACAGCAATACCCGCCAATTGGATCATCTCACCCGCCTGCGGGGCGACAATGTGACAGCCCAAAACGCGGCGCGTTTCAGCGCAAACCACCAATTTCATCATCACCCGATCAGACCGCCCCGCAAAACTGGATTGCATCGGTTTGAAAGAGGTCGCGTAGACCTCAATTGGGCCTGCTGCGCGGGCCTCTTCCTCAGACAGGCCCACAGTGCCAAATTCGGGCTGTGTGAACACCGCCGAGGGGATTAAGTCATGATCCACGGGCGTCTTCTTGCCTTCGAAGACTGTCGCAACAAAGGCCATCGCTTCGCGAATGGCAACGGGGGTCAGGTTCACACGATTGGTCACATCCCCAATTGCATAAATCGAAGGCACGGCGGTTTGGCTGAATTGATCCACCACAATCTCACCACCACGGCCCAATTCCACGCTAAGGGCGTCTAACCCCAACCCATCGGCGTTGGGGCGGCGACCTGTGGCAAAAAAAACCTGATCGAAACTTTGCGTCTCGCCATTTGTCGCCTCAACACGCAAGCCCGTGTCATTTTTCTCAATCCCAATCACATCAGTGCCCATATGGATAGAAACCCCATTGGCCCGCATCTGGTCGCAAATCAGCCCACGCGCCTCATCATCAAAGCCACGCAGAATTTGTGCGCCGCGATAATATTGCGTGACCTCAACCCCAAGGCCATTGAGAATACAGGCGAACTCGCACGCGATATAGCCACCGCCCATAATCAATATTGATTTCGGCAGTTGCGGCAGGTTGAAAATATCATCCGATACGATGCCATATTCCGCGCCCTTGACATCGGGGCGGACGGGCCGACCGCCCGTAGCGATCAAGATATGTTTCGCGGATTTGATTGTGCCATCGGCAAGGCGCACGGAATGCGGATCCGACAGGGTGGCCCGCTGCGCAAAAACAGTGACACCTGATTTGTCCAACAGGCCGTTATAAACACCTTCCAAGCGATCTAACTCAGCGGATAATTTGCGCTGGAAATTCGGCCAATGAAATGCCCCCAGTGAAATGTCCCACCCATAGGCCGCTGCATCTTCTGCCATCGGCGCATATTCCGAGGCAAAGACCATCAGTTTTTTGGGCACGCATCCGCGGATCACACAGGTGCCCCCCATGCGGCTATCCTCAGCCAAGGCCACCTTGATCCCCAAACCTGCTGCAACGCGTGCGGCGCGCACCCCGCCAGAGCCGCCACCAATTACGAAAAGATCATAGTCAAATGTCATAAATCAGCCTGAGTTGAGGGATTAGGAGAGGTTAAAGAGGTTATCACCCTCAAGAATTTCGATCTTTTCTCGCTCGACCGTGCCATCGTTGATATTGCGCACCTCAACGGTGCCATCACCATTGCCGATCACGATAATGTCGCAAATATCGAGGAACAAACCATTCTCCACCACACCTGGGATCTGGTTCAGAACAAGCGAGGCTTGTTGCGGGTTGGCAATGCGCTTGAGATGCAAGTCGATGATGAAATTCCCTTCATCTGTGCGATAGGGCTCTTCCCCCGAAAGGCGCAAAGATGTGCTGCGACCCAGAACATCGAGATTAACCAAAACTTCCTCAATCAGGGCTTTGGTGGTTTGCCATCCAAACGGAATAACCTCGACGGGCAAGGGGAAGGCCCCAAGACCCGTTACCTCTTTTGCAGGGTCGGCAATCACGATCATCTGATCCGAAGCGGTTGCTACGATTTTTTCTTGCAACAAAGCACCACCACCACCTTTGATGAGGTTCAGGTTTGGGTCAAACTCATCCGCGCCGTCAATCGTGAGATCCAGCCATTTCACCTCGTCCAAGGTTTTGACTGTGATGCCAACTTCACGGGCAAGCTCTGCTGTGCGGGTTGATGTGGCAACACCTGTGACCTGCAATCCGTCTTCGCGCACCATCTCGCCCAGACAGCGTACCATCCATGCTGCCGTTGATCCCGTCCCAAGCCCAAGGCGCATCCCATCTTCAACAAAATCAACAGCGCGCTTTGCCGCCACATATTTTGCTTTATCAATTGGGTTAAGGTCAGCCGCCATTCGCGCGTCTCCATATTGTCATGCCAAAGGGTCAGCCGCACTGCGCCAGTGGCGTTTGTCGATCTCGCATCATGTTTAACGAAACTTGTTCATGGATGCGAGGGTCAAAGAGACAAACCGAAACTCTGCAAAACCTGATCACGGTAGCGCGCAGGCAAAATGGCAAGCAGCCCTGCCCCCTTGGCCATCAGACGCAGCTCCCCACCCTCGGCCTTGTTGGATGTGCCAATCTGCCCCATCGGATCGAAGGTCAAACCATCGAGAGGCCAACGCAGCCCCTCAGCGGCACAGGCCACAGGGGTAAAAGGGAACAAAGAGACCCGCGTATCTCGCGGTAATTCAAAAGCCATTTCGCGATGCGCAGGGAGGTGGAAAACCACATCCTGCGCGCTTTGCAAAATGACGGGCGCGCCTTGATGCCGCGCCAAGGCCTGCATCGCGGCCAATCCATGATCGGCGCGCGGCCCTAGAAACCCAAAACCTATGATGCACGCAACATCCAAAACCCGCAAAGATTTCTCAAAATCGGTGCTGTCCTGCTCGGGAATGTGATGCAGAACATCCCCGAATTGGGCGCGCGTCTCAGGGCTGATGGAATCCATATCGCCAATCACGGCAACGGGCTGCAGACCAAGGCGTAAGGCGTGATTAGCACCACCGTCAGCCGCGACCACAATCGCTCCAGAGTTGACCAGCGCCTTTACTGGCTGTTCTTCAATTTCTCCACCACCTATCAGGCACACAAGACGTTCGGTGTAGGCTAAACTGTTCTCTGACGCTGATATCCCGCCAAAGCTAAGCTCGTTATCATTCACCTCTACGCTCACGAATGCGTTCAATCCAAATTCTGCAACAGTGAAAAAAATCGTTTTGGTTTTAGCTCATTAGCCCTAGCGTATCACTCAAAGTGATACTGCAGAAGCTAAAAAACGCTTTTGAAAAATACATAGAGCATAGCTAAACAAAATACTGAGGGGCTCTATAGCTTATGAAGCTACGCCAATGAATTTGGCTTTAAAATGTTAGGATTACCAGTTGATAAATCAATTCAAGCTCAAAGATAAAGTTGTTGTTGTAGTAGGTGGAGCAAACGGTATTGGCGAAGCTTGTGCAAATTATATGGCGTCTTTAGGTTCGCATATAATAATATTGGACAAAGATGGAGCTGCAGCCAAATCGGTTAGCGAGAATATACCAAACTCACTCTCATTCGAGCTTGATATTTGCGACGCAAACCAAATCGACGAAGTGTTCGAGAAAGTCCCGAACGTAGACGTCTTGGTGAATAGTGCCGGCGTAGCGCGTCGGCAACCGGCTCTGGACCATAACAAGTCGGACTGGGATTTGGTTGCAAACGTCAACACCACCGGATCTTTTCTATGTGCTCAGGCTGCAGCCAGAAAGATGGTCAAAGCAAAACAACCGGGATGCATCACAAATATAGCCTCAATTATGGGGCTTTCAGGGGGGGGTATTTACCCCAATGTCTCGTATCAAACGTCAAAGGGAGCTATAGTAAATATGACACGTGCCTTGGCAGTTGAGTGGGCCCCTTATGATATCCGTGTCAACTCTGTTGCCCCTACGTATGTGAGAACGGAATTTATTAGACCGTTACTTGATGACCCCTATACTGTTCGACGCATCGAGGAAATGACGCCCCTAGGCAAGATTGCTGAGCCAGGAGATGTGGCTGCCGCTGTCGCTTTTCTATCGTCGTCAGCAGCATCTATGATCACTGGGCATACTCTCCCCGTCGATGGAGGTTTTTTGGCCCAGTAGTGACAGGGTTACGATGGACCTACCAAACCAAAAGGATACCGAAGTCGATGCAAGAAGTAACTTACGATTTTTCCAATAGAATTGCTGTAGTGACGGGGGGGGCAAACGGAATCGGCTCTCAGATTGCCTCACAATACCTTGATGCCGGAGCCAAGGTAGTCATATGGGATCTCCATCCCCCAAAGAACAAAAGAAAAAATGCAATTTTCAAGGAAGTTGACGTTAGTGACCTCAGCCAAGTCGAAAATGCAACCAAAGACACAATTAACAATTGGGGCAAGATTGATTTCCTCTCACACAATGCTGGTTATGCCGGCCCAACTGAGAACACAATTAACTACGACACGGAAGCTTGGATCAAAACTGTGCAAGTCAATTTAATTGGCACTTATATCGTAGCAAAAACAGTAGCTCCATGTATGGTCTCTGAGGGGTACGGTCGCATAATTAATATGGCGTCTCTTGCAGGCAAAGAGGGTACACCCTACGCATCTGCATATTCTGCGGCAAAAGCTGGTGTAATAGGCTTTACTAAGTCGCTCGCAAAAGAGCTGGCCGAAACCAATGTTCGAGTGAATTGTGTGGCACCTGCTGCAGTAAAAACGAACATTCTCGACCAGATGGAACCTGACTTTGTGGAAACTATGATAGCAAAGTCACCGATGAAGCGCCTTGGCTATGCACGGGAGGTCGCCGATATAGTAATGTGGCTTTCCTCTAGTGCATGCTCATTTAACACCGGCGCTGTTTTTGATATGTCGGGAGGCAGAGCCACGTACTAAAGCGTTAGTGTTTACCGTCTTTGTCGCCGTTGTTATCTGCCTGTCCAACGCCCTTGAAAACGGCTTTGAATGGTAGGGCCCACAAAATACCAAGACCCACATATATGGCAAACTCCACCCAGATGGAGGGGCGCTCAAACAAGCTCATCAGCCACCACGCCGCCGCGATATAGGCAGGCAGCCCGAAGATCAGGATAAGCAGGGACAAACGCTTGCGGGTTTTATAGCCAAGGGCCATGACAGGCAGCTCTCCCTTTGGTCGGTGATCAGATCAATCCGCGAACGGGTCAGTCACAAGAATTGTGTCTTCACGCTCGGGTGAGGTGGAAAGTAGCGCCACGGGGCAGTCGATCAACTCCTCCACACGGCGCACATATTTGATCGCGTTGGCAGGCAAATCCGCCCAAGAGCGCGCGCCTTCGGTCGTCTCATGCCACCCTTCCATCTCTTCATAGATTGGCGTGCAGCGTTTTTGCGCCTCAGACGCGGTTGGAAGGTAATCAATCCGCGTGCCGTCTAATTCATATCCCACGCAAATTTTGAGCGTGTCAAACCCGTCAAGAACATCCAGCTTCGTCAGCGCGATCCCGTTCACACCAGAGGTCGCACAGGTCTGGCGCACAAGGGCGGCGTCAAACCACCCGCAGCGCCGCTTGCGCCCTGTGACCGTGCCAAATTCATGGCCACGCGTGCCCAGACGGGTGCCATCGTCATCGTCCAATTCCGTTGGAAACGGCCCCTCGCCCACGCGGGTTGTGTAGGCTTTTACGATGCCCAGCACATAATCAACCGCACCTGGCCCAAGACCGACACCTGTCGCAGCCTGCCCTGCAATGACGTTGGAGGAGGTCACAAAGGGATAGGTGCCAAAATCAATATCCAGCAGCGCACCTTGAGCGCCCTCGAACAAAATACGCTTACCCGCGCGGCGCTGTTCGTTCAGAAACTTCCAAACAGGTGTGGCATAGGGCAAAATCTCAGGCGCAATGACCTTAAGCTTTTCGATCAGCGCATCGCGATCGACAGGCGCGATGCCAAGGCCACGGCGCAGCGGGTCGTGATGCTGTAGCGCGCGATCAACACGGGCGATCAAGGTGGCCTCATCCGCCAAATCCGCAACCCGCACCGATCGGCGACCAACCTTATCCTCGTAGGCAGGGCCGATGCCGCGGCCTGTGGTGCCGATTTTGGTGCCGGCGCTGGCCGCATCTTCGCGGGCACGATCCAACTCACCATGGATTGGCAGGATCAGCGGGGTATTCTCCGCAATCATCAATGTTTCAGGACTGATGGTCACACCATCTTGGCGGATTTTTGCAATCTCTTCTATGAGATGCCAAGGATCGAGAACAACGCCATTTCCAATAACGCTAAGCTTGCCGCCGCGCACTACACCCGAAGGCAGCGCGTTGAGTTTGTAGACCTTGCCATCAATAACCAATGTATGGCCTGCGTTGTGCCCGCCTTGAAAGCGGCAAATCACATCCGCGCGCTCGCTGAGCCAGTCGACAAGCTTGCCCTTGCCTTCATCCCCCCATTGCGCGCCAACAACCACAACATTCGCCATTTTACGATCCGTCCTTATCCGCAGGCCAGAATGGCCAGCTCTTGCAAACGATGGCGTCTATAACGACACGCAGCCTCGGTGAAAAGCGCGAAACGCATAGCCCGCCTGCAGCAGAACGCGGGACGGGCCCACATCCTTGGGTCATGGAACTGTCATATGTGTTGCAATATTCAAAGGATTCGCCTTAAAGTTGTGAAACTCTTGGCTTGCGGCGGCGGGTCGCATCCCCTAAGTAAGCCGCGAAAAGTGACGGATTGTTACAGACACGCACCTGAGGCCGCTCATGGAAAATATCGTTCTCGTCATCCATCTTATCCTTGCAATCTGCTTGATTGCCGTGGTGCTTTTGCAGCGCTCCGAAGGGGGCGGCATGGGCCTTGGTGGCGGCGGTGGTGCAGGCGGTGGTCTTATGACAGGCCGTCAAGCGGCAACAGCCCTCAGCAAACTCACATGGGCCTTTGCGACTGCGTTTCTAATTACATCGGTCACATTGACTATTTTGGCGGCGCAAAACTCGGCCACCACATCTGTGCTAGACCGCATTGGCACATCAGCCCCCGCTGACGGGGCCGCAACCGATGGCACAAGCGACAGCGCGCCCGCGGCAGATAGCCTTCTGCCCCCAGCATTGGGGGATGCGCCTGCGCTGCCGCCACGGGCGGAATAACGCAGCATCTAAAATTAATTCACCGCAAAGACCCAATAAATATTGGGTCTTTGTTATTTTTAGCCACATGATATAGCGCTGACCGCTTGCCCTAAGGACACGAATCCTGATACGGTCAAATCCCGTGATACAGGTGGCAAACGCGGTCTGTTTCCAACAGACAAAATAGCCCGCGCGGGAGAATACAGGTATATGGCACGATACATTTTTATCACGGGTGGTGTGGTCTCTTCGCTTGGCAAGGGCCTCGCGTCAGCCGCGCTTGGTGCATTGCTACAGGCACGTGGCTACACCGTGCGTTTGCGCAAGCTTGACCCCTATCTCAACGTTGATCCTGGGACGATGTCGCCCTTTGAACATGGCGAAGTTTTCGTGACCGATGATGGTGCGGAAACCGATCTGGATTTGGGCCATTACGAGCGCTTCACAGGCGTCTCTGCCCGCGCGACAGACAGCGTCTCATCAGGCCGTATCTATTCCAACGTTTTGGAGAAAGAGCGCCGTGGTGATTACCTAGGCAAAACCATCCAAGTGATTCCCCACGTCACCAATGAGATCAAAGATTTCATCGCCATCGGCGAGGATGAAGTGGATTTCATGCTGTGCGAAATCGGCGGCACGGTCGGCGATATCGAGGGCCTGCCGTTTTTTGAGGCAATCCGTCAATTCGGCCAAGAGCGCCCGCGTGGCCAGTGTATCTTTATGCACCTGACCCTGCTGCCCTATATCAAAGCATCGGGTGAGTTGAAAACGAAGCCCACCCAACACAGCGTAAAGGAGCTGCGCTCTATCGGGCTTGCCCCCGATATTTTGGTATGCCGTTCTGAGGGGCCGATCCCGCGCAAAGAGCGCGAGAAGCTTGCGCTATTTTGCAATGTGCGCCCCGATAGCGTGATTGCCGCACAAGACCTCAGCACGATTTATGATGCACCTTTGGCCTATCACCGCGAAGGGTTGGATCAGGCGGTGTTGGATGCTTTCCAAATCGCCCCCGCCCCGAAACCAGATCTCAGCCGTTGGGAAGATGTATCAGATCGTATCCACAATCCCGAAGGCGAAGTGCGCGTGGCGATTGTTGGCAAATACACGCAGTTGGAAGATGCCTATAAATCTATCGCCGAGGCGCTGACCCATGGCGGCATGGCCAATCGCGTCAAAGTGCGCGCCGAATGGATTGATGCCGAGATTTTCGACCGCGAAGATCCTGCGCCACATCTTGAGGGCTTCCATGCGATCCTTGTCCCTGGTGGGTTTGGCGAGCGCGGAACAGAGGGCAAGATCAAGGCTGCAGAATTCGCCCGAACCCGCAAGATCCCCTATTTGGGCATCTGCTTGGGTATGCAAATGGCGGTGATCGAGGCTGCGCGCAATCTAGCGGGCATGGCCAAAGCAGGGTCGGAGGAATTTGATCACGAAGCGGGTCAAAAGCGGTTCGAGCCGATTGTGTATCACCTCAAAGAATGGGTGCAGGGCAATTATAAAGTCACCCGCAAATCAGATGATGACAAAGGCGGCACGATGCGTTTGGGCGCCTATGATGCGGTTCTCGCAGAAGGTAGCCGCGTAGCCGAGGCCTATGGCACAACCGCCATCGAGGAACGTCATCGCCACCGCTATGAAGTCGATATCAAATATCGTGATAAACTTGAAAAATGCGGTCTGCTTTTCTCGGGCCTTTCGCCCGATGGGAAACTGCCCGAGATTGTCGAGATCAAAGACCACCCGTGGTATATCGGGGTTCAGTTCCATCCAGAATTGAAATCGAAACCCTTCGCACCGCACCCGCTGTTCCGTGACTTTGTGCGGGCGGCCAAGGATGTCAGCAGGCTTGTCTAAGCCTGCCTGACAGGCCCGCGATGCTGTCTTATCAACATATCTATCATGCGGGCAATTTGGCCGATGTGCATAAGCACGCGGCCCTCGCATGGGTATTGGATTACCTGACGCGCAAAGACAAACCGCTGAGTTATCTTGAAACCCATGCGGGGCGGGGGCTTTATGATCTTGCCGCCCCCGAAGCCGTAAAAACGGGCGAGGCAGAGGCAGGCATCGCCCGCTTGCGCGCAGGTTTTGCAGCAGATCATCCTTATGCGACCCTACAGAAAAAAATTGCCGCAAAATACGGCCCACAGGCCTATGCGGGTTCCCCCCTTTTGGCGGCTGAATTATTGCGGCCTATGGATAATTTACATCTCGCGGAATTGCATCCTCAGGAACATGAGGCCCTGCAGGCGGCAATGATCCAAGCGGGCGGGGCGCAGCTCTATCGCCAAGACGGGTTCGAGATGGCGCAATCCATTTGCCCACCTGATCCACGGCGTGGCCTGATGTTGATTGATCCCTCTTATGAGGTGAAGACCGACTATGCCCGCATCCCAAAAATCATGGGGCAGTTAGCGCGCAAATGGAATGTTGGGATTATAATCTTGTGGTATCCGATCCTCGCAAACAAAGCCCATCAGCCGATGGAAACAGAGTTACGCCAAACCTTTGCTGATGCGATGCTTCACCGCCAGACCTTCCCCCCCGCCCGCGAAGGGCATGGGATGATTGGCTCGGGCCTGTTTGTCCTCAACCCGCCTTTCGGCATGGAGGCCGCATTGGCCGAGATTGCAGCGGTATTTGCAAAAGCCAAGGCGCATTAGGCGGGTTCTCTTATCGCAAAAACAGCTTATATTGGGGCCTATGTTTGCAGATCTCCTTCGCCGCCTTGGCGCGCCTAAACCAGAACCCATCACTTACAGCGATGCGCGGCTGGCGCTTTGCGCATTACTCGTACGTCTTGCGCGCAGTGACGGCGATTATGCCCAAGCAGAACGCGCGAAAATCGCGGAAACCTTAGCGGCGCGCTACGGGCTTGACCCGTCAGGCGTTGATGCCCTGATCCATGAGGCCGAGGCGGTTGAAGCAGAAGCCCCAGACACGGTGCGCTTTTCACGCGCCATCAAGGAGTCGGTCGCCTATGAAGATCGGATCGTGGTGATTGAGGCCCTTTGGGCGATTGCCTTAGCCGATGGGCACCGCAGCGCGGATGAGGACGCGCTATTGCGTATGGTGGCGCCCATGTTGGGGATCAACGACCGCGACAGCGCCCTTGCGCGCCAACGTGTGGCCAAACTTTAGGCAGGCGCGTAAATTACGCGCAAGCCTGCGCGAATTTCGCTGCCATTTCAAAAATGCCGCGCTAGACTGGCCGCATGAGCAGCTATCTCAACGATAATCCAGAGATCAAAACGATCCGCGTTGCGGCCTCTGATCTCAATGGTCAGCCGCGCGGAAAACGCATTGCGCGGCGCTATGCGCAAAAAGCATGGGAAGACGGAACACGCTTTCCCTTCTCCGTCATGAATCTTGATATTTGGGGCGAAGATATCGATGACAGCCCGCTCGTCTTTGAAAGCGGTGATCCCGATGGTCTGCTTCTGCCGACCGAGCGGGGCTTTGTGCCAATGCCGTGGCTGAGCAATCCAACCGCGCTGCTGCCGCTTTGGATGTTCCACGAAGATGGCCGCCCGTTTGCCGGTGATCCGCGCCACGCGCTGGCGCGGGTTCTAGATCGGTATAAGGCGCTTGGCCTGACCCCTGTTGTGGCCACTGAGTTGGAATTCTACATCATCGATGATCGCGGCCCCGACTTGCGCGTGCCGCCATCGCCCCGCTCAGGCAAAAGACGTAATCAAGCCGAAATTCTGGCCCTCAGGCAGCTTGATGCCTTTGATCAGTTCTTTACCGAAATTTATGATGCCTGCGAGGCGATGGATATACCCGCCGACACATTGATTTCCGAGGCAGGCCCCGGACAGTTCGAAATCAATATGATGCACCAATCCGATGCTTTGAAGGCGGCGGATGACGCGTGGCTGTTCAAGCTTTTGGTCAAAGGCGTTGCGCGCAAATATGGCTTTGCCGCCTCGTTTATGGCCAAACCCTACGAGGATTACGCGGGCAACGGAATGCATATGCATTTCTCGGTTCTTAATCAGCAGGGGCGCAATATTTTCGACAATGGCAGCACTGAAGGGTCAGAGGCGCTGCACCATGCCATTGCGGGGTGCTTGGCAGGGATGGCAGGGTCTATGCTGATCTTCGCTCCCCATGCCAGCAGCTATGATCGATTTGTGCCAGGCGCCCACGCCCCGACTGCTTTGGCGTGGGGTTATGAAAACCGCACAACCGCGCTGCGGGTTCCCTCTGGCACGCCTGCGGCGCGGCGGATCGAACATCGGGTCGCTGGGGGCGATGTGAACCCCTATCTCTTGGTGGCCAGTATCCTTGGTGCGGCACTCACAGGGATGGAGGGCAAACTCACACCACCCACGCCCACTCATGGCAACGCCTATGATGCGGCAAGCCCGCATTTGCCCACCACATGGGGTGAGGCTATCGCGGCCTTTGAAGACTGCCAGATGACCGCGCAAATCTTTCCGTGGGAGTTGGTCGCAAACTACCTCGCCACCAAGCGTCAAGAGATGCATTACATGGCCGAACTTTCACCCGAAGAGCAGATGCAACTCTACCTCGACACTGTCTAAACTGCCCCCTTGCCGAACGATGCGCGGCGGCGTAGCCTTTGGATATCCTTTTTTTACAGGCCACCCATGATCATTGGCATTTTACAAACAGGCCATATGCCTGATGAATTAAAACCTGATTTCACCGATTACGCGCGGCTTTTTGCACAGCTTTTAGACGGGCAAGATTTCGAATTCCGCGTCTATAACGTGGTCGATATGGAGTTTCCCACAGGCCTATTTGATGCCGATGGGTGGCTCATTACCGGCTCACGCCATGGGGTCTATGAGGATCATCCGTTTATCCCGCCGCTCGAGGCATTGATCCGCGACATCCACGCCGCGCGCATTCCGTTGATTGGGGTATGTTTCGGGCACCAAATCATCGCGCAGGCCCTTGGCGGGCGGGTTGAAAAATTTTCAGGCGGCTGGTGTGTCGGACGGCAAGAATACCACCTCAAAGATGGCCGCAAATTGCATTTGAACGCATGGCATCAGGATCAGGTCATTACCCCCTGTGAGGGGGCGGAAACCCTTGCCTGGAATGAATTTTGCGCCCATGCGATGCTGTCTTACGGGGGGCATACCTTTACTGTGCAGGCCCATCCAGAATTCGGGGCTGATGTGATTGCGGGGTTGATTGCGCATCGGGGTCAAGGGATTGTGCCCGACCCCCTCTTGCAGCGCGCCAAGGCCGAACTGTCAGCCCCCACCGATAATGGGATTTTGGCTGAACAGATGGCAAGCCTATTCAAAAGCGCCAAGGTGCCTGCATGAGCAGCGTTTATGACAGTTTTCTCGACAAGCTTCCTGAGGTTGCGCGCAGTTTTCTAGAAAATCGCCGCTTGGACGAGGTGGAATGTATCGTCTCCGACCTTGCAGGTGTTGCGCGTGGCAAGGCCATGCCCGGCCAGAAATTTGCAGGCCAAACTCAGTTTTACCTACCCAATTCTATCTTCTTCCAAACGATCACGGGGGATTGGGCGGATGCTTCGCCTGATGGGTTGACTGAACCTGATATGGTGTTGACCCCTGATTGGGATACTGCCCTGCCTGCACCATGGACAGCCGATTGGACGCTACAGGTGATCCATAACATTCATGACCAACAGGGTCAGATGGTGCCCTTTGCCCCGCGCAATGTGCTGCGCCGCGTGGTCGAAATGTATAACTCCAAAGGGCTCGCGCCGATTGTGGCGCCTGAGATGGAATTCTACCTCGTGGCCCCGAACACCGACCCCGCCCGCGAGATCGAGCCACCTATGGGCCGCTCAGGGCGGCGGGCTGCCGCCCGACAGGCCTATTCCATGTCTGCGGTCGATGAATATGGTCCCGTGATTGACGATATCTACGACTTTGCCGAAGCCATGGGCCTTGAGATTGATGGTATTTTGCAAGAGGGCGGCGCAGGCCAAATTGAGTTGAACCTCCGCCATGGTGACCCTGTGCGATTGGCAGATGAGATTTTCTATTTCAAGCGCATGATCCGCGAGGCCGCGTTGCGCCACAACTGCTATGCCACCTTTATGGCGAAACCGATCGAGGGCGAGCCCGGTTCAGCGATGCATATCCATCATTCAGTGGTGAATATGGCCACAGGGCAAAATATCTTCTCGACCCTGTCAGGTGATGAAACGCCTGAATTTCTACATTTCATCGCAGGGCTACAGAACAACCTGCCTGCTGCGATTGCCCTACTAGCCCCATATGTAAACAGCTATCGCCGCTATGTCCCTGATTTCGCAGCCCCCATTAACCTTGAATGGGGCCGCGATAATCGCACGACAGGCCTGCGCGTGCCCGTGTCTGACCCTGCAAGCCGCCGTGTCGAAAACCGCCTGCCAGGCATGGATTGCAACCCCTATCTTGGGATTGCCGCCTCTCTGGCCTGCGGTTTGATCGGGCTGCAAGAGGGCAAAATGCCAAGCGCAGAATTCAAGGGCGATGCCTATCAAGGCGATGACAATATTCCCCGCGGTCTTGGCGATGCTTTGGATTTATTCGTGGAAAACGCGGCAATGACAAAAATCCTAGGGCCTGAATTTTGTAGCGTCTACAAGACGGTCAAAGACCTCGAATATAAAGAATTCCTGCAAGTTATCAGCCCTTGGGAACGCGAGCATCTTTTGTTGAACGTATGAACCCGCTTTATCGCAACGACATTTCGGGACATCATGCCCCCTCTTGGTATGCGGCCTCAGTACCCCCCGCGCCTGATCGGCCCGCATTGGCCGACACGATCCGCGCTGATGTGGCCATCTTGGGCGCAGGGTTCACAGGTCTTTGGGCGGCCCTAACCCTTGCCCGCCGTGGCGTGCGGGTTGTGGTTCTAGACGCGCATCGCGTGGGGTTTGGGGCATCGGGGCGCAATGGCGGGCAGGTGCATTCTGGCTTTAATAAAGGGCAAGATTGGCTTGAGGCGCGACTTGGGGCCGATGCGGCCCGTGCCTTATGGGCCCTTAGCGAAGCGGCAAAGAAAAACCTGCGCGATTTTTGCGAGACCCACGCGCCTGAAGCAGAATATCGCTCAGGGATCGCGCATGGCGCTTATAGCATGGCCGAGCGGGATGAATTGGCCCGCGAGGCTGATTATATGGCCCGCACCTATGACCATGAGATCCATGTGATGGATCGTTCCCAATTTTTGGAATTGGTCAAATCCCCGCTTTATCGCGGCGGCACGCTTGACCCAAGTGGCGGACATCTACACCCCTTGGCCTATGCCCAAGCCCTTGCCCGCGCGGCCGAGGCCGAAGGGGCGGTCATCCACGAATGCAGCGAGGTGACAGAAATTGTCCGCGGGGCAAAGGCAACCCTGAAAACCGCCAAGGGCAGCGTCACAGCAGATCAGGTGATTGTCGCAGGAAATGGGTATCTGCCCAATATTCTGCCGCAAGTGAATGCGGCCGTGATGCCCATTAACAGTTTCATTGCTGCGACCGAACCCCTGCCCCAAAAATGGCAAGAGGTGCTGAGCCAAGATATTGCCGTGGCGGATAGCAAATTCGTTGTGAATTACTATCGCTTCAGCGCAGATCGGCGGTTTTTATTCGGCGGGCGGGAAAGCTATTCGATTGGCTTTCCCGATGACATCGCCACCGCGCTTGTCGCACGGATGCATCGCCTATTCCCTCAGCTTGAGGGGGTGAAGATCGACTATGTTTGGGGTGGCGCGCTTGGCATCACCCCCACCCGTTTGCCGATGGTCAAGCGCATCGCGCCCAATATCATCGCTGCTGGCGGGTTTTCGGGACAGGGGGTTGCGCTGTCAGGCATGGCGGGGCGCATCATGGCCGAGGCTATTTTGGGGGATGGGCGCGGGCTTGAGACATTCGCAACCCTTCCCACGCCCCGCTTTCCAGGTGGCAGCGCATTGCGCGCGCCAATCCTTGCCCTTGCAATGACATGGTTCGCTTTGCGCGACCGATTGGGAATTTAGCGCTGCGGCAATGATGCCACAGACGCATGGCGAATGGCCCTGACCGCCCCAGTGTCACAAAAGCTTCGCTAGATTTTGAACCGCGTTTTATGTAAAGATTTTTGAAAGGGACTTTTTCAAAAAGGTGAAATCATGACCGTTGCGCCAAATGTTTATGACGCAGAACCGATCCCCGAAGCCGCGCGTGCCGAGATCGACCGCCTTCTGAACTCTGGCGATCTGTTCCGCTACACCGCCCCCGCCGATGCGCCTGTTGCGCTGCTTGAGCGCGAATTTGCAGATTTGATGGGCGTGAAATACGCGCTTGCGGTGTCTTCTTGTTCCGCCGCGCTGTTTTTATCGCTCGAGGCGCTTGGCCTGAAACAGGGCGCGCGGGTGATTATTCCTGCCTTCACCTTTGCCGCTGTTCCCTCGTCCATCGTGCATGCACGGATGCAGCCTGTATTGGTCGAAGTGGGTGAAAACTACCGCATTGATTTGGACGATTTCACAGCCAAGATCGACCAAGACATTGATGCGGTTTTGATCAGCCATATGCGCGGCCATACATCCGATATGGATGCCATCAAGGCGCTGTGTGACGCGCGCAATATCCCCGTGATTGAGGACGCGGCCCATTCGCTTGGCACGCTTTGGCATGGCGAAAAAATTGGCACCATTGGCAAAGTTGGGTGTTTCTCTTTCCAGTCTTATAAAATGATCAACGCGGGCGAAGGCGGGATTTTAATCTCGAATGATCCCGACCTGATTGCCCGCGCTGTGATCATGTCAGGGGCCTATGAACATAATTGGAAAAAGCACAAAGGCCCGAATGGTCAAAATGACCCAGAATTGGCTGAGGCCTTTGCGCGTTGGCAAAACCAATTGCCGCTTTACAACATGCGCCTGCAAAACCTGTCTGCCGCAGTGATCCGTCCGCAATTGCCTGAATTGGCGCGCCGTGTGCGCGATGGCCTTGCCAATCACGACTATGTCGCGGGTGAGTTGAACAAATCACCTTGGCTGAATGTTCCCCCTGCCTTGGCGCCCGAAACCCGCGCACCAGATTCTATCCAGTTTAATCTGGTGGATTTTGCGCATGATGAGGATGCGGTCGCCTTTCAAGATGCAGCAGCAGCACGCGGCGTGAAGGTGCAGGTCTTTGGCCTATCGACCGACAATGCCCGTGCGTTTTGGAACTGGCAATTCATTCCCGGTGAGAAGCCTGATCTGCCAAAGACCCGCGCGATGTTGATGCGCGCCTGCGATGTGCGCCTGCCTGCCCGCCTGACACGCAGCGAGCTTGACTTTATCATTAACGCGCTGGTGATGGCGGCTGAAGATGTGATGGGGTCAGAGGAGGCCGCCTACGGCACGTAACACAGCACCCTTGATCCAATAGCAAGACAGGCCCGCGCACAATTTTGCGCGGGCTTTTTATTATGGCTTTGGCGCATTTGCCCAATTGCAGCAGCGCAGATGCGGCGCTAGCCTCTGCACAGACACGCTTGAAGGAGTGACCAGATGCCCGCGCATGATCATAGCCCGCTCAATTCATGGGAAGCCCGCGCTGAAGAATATAGTCTTTATGGCTTTACCGATCTGCCATCCGTTCGGGATCGTGGCACTGTCGTTTTAACCCATGGCGAGGGGCCTTATGTGTTCGACACAAACGGCAAACGCTATTTGGACGCGAACTCTGGCCTTTGGAATATGGTGGCGGGGTTTGATCACAAAGGTTTGGCCGAGGCCGCCAAGGCGCAATATGACCGCTTTCCTGGCTATCACGCCTTTTTCGGGCGGATGTCAGATCAGACTGTTGCTCTCTCTGAACGTCTGATTGAGGTATCCCCCTTTGACAGCGGCAAGGTGTTTTACACCAATTCTGGGTCTGAGGCGAATGACACCATGGTCAAGATGCTATGGTTCATGACACAGGCCGAGGGGCGGCCACAGAGGCGCAAGATTCTGACCCGCAAAAATGCCTATCATGGCGTTACCGCGGTTTCAGCCTCGATGACAGGCAAACCTTACAACAGCCTCTTTGGTCTTCCGATGGAGGGGTTCATCCACCTGACTTGTCCGCATTACTGGCGTGAAGGGTGCGCAGATGAAACCGAGGCAGAATTCAGCGCCCGCCTTGGCGCAGAATTGGAGGAGGTCATCACGCGGGAAGGTGCCGACACAATCGCAGGGTTTGTCGCAGAACCCGTCATGGGTGCAGGCGGCGTGATACCCCCCTCAGCAGGCTATTTCCAGATCGTGCAACAGATCTTGCGCAAGCACAACATCCCTCTCATCGCAGATGAGGTGATCTGCGGCTTTGGTCGCACGGGCAACATATGGGGATGCGACACTTATCAGTTTGTGCCTGATGCGATTATCTCCTCCAAGGTGCTGACCGCAGGCTATTTCCCGATGGGCGCCGTGATTTTAGGGCCAGAATTATCCGCGCGACTGCAATCCACCATCGACCCGGTCGAGGAATTTCCGCACGGCTTCACCGCCTCAGGCCATCCTGTGGGCTGCGCCGTTGCGCTTAAGGCAATCGATGTGGTTCTGAACGAGGGATTGGCCGATATGGTAAAGATCGGCGCACCCCGCATGGAGGCAGGTCTTCGCGAGATCGCGAAGCACCCAAATATCGGCGAGTTGCGCGGGATCGGCTATATGTGGGCGCTTGAGGCGGTGCAGGATCGCGCCACAAAAACCCCCTTTGCCTCTGATTTATCGGTCAGTGAGCGCATCGCCAACACCTGCACGGATCACGGCCTAATTTGCCGCCCCTTGGGACAGTCCGTGGTTCTGTGTCCGCCGTTCAATCTGACCAATATGCAAATGGACGAAATGTGCGACAAGCTGAACAGCGCATTGAACGCCGTGTTTCGGGAGGTTGCCTAAACAGGGAGTAGGGCCGCACCGATGCGCCGCCCTTCGCCAAGGAGCACATTATAGCTGCGCGCGGCTGAGGGGCTGCCCATCACCTCCACACCCAATCCCGCGCCTTCAAGTGCCGCGCGTAGTTTGGCGGGGATATGCGCAATTTCCGCTCCTGTGCCAATCAGAAAAACATCAATTAAACCCGCCGCTGCAAGCAGGGGCGCGGGATCATCATAGCCGCCCCAATCCTGCCGCCCATTGGGCAAGATCAGCTGAGCGCCGTGATAGACCGCCCCGTCAATGCGGAAAAAGCCTGCACCATATCCATCAATCGGCATGCCGCCATTATAGCGCACCTCGTTAAGTTCCATCGGACATACGCCCCCCTTCGGATTAGGTTTTTTCCGCGAAGGTCGTGCCTGCCTTCTGGTCTGGTTTTGACCAATCGCGCTTTACGCCAATCATCAACACCACGTTCTTTGCAACATAGATCGAGGAATAGGTGCCAACGATGACACCCCAGAAAATCGCAAAGACGAAGCTGCGGATCACATCCCCCCCCCAAACAAGCAGCGCCAAAAGCGCCAAAAGGGTGGTGCCAGATGTCATCAAGGTGCGGCTGAGTGTTTCATTGGCCGATAGGTTCATCACCTCCTGCAAATCGCGTTTTTTGTATTTGATCAAATTCTCGCGCAGGCGGTCAAAAATCACCACAGTATCGTTGATCGAATAACCGATTATCGTCAGAATCGCGGCAATGGTCGCCAGATCGAAACGGATTTGGAGAAGGGAAAAGAGGCCAATGGTCAGCAGAACGTCATGCACCAGCGCCGCAATTGCACCCACCGAAAATTGCCACTCAAATCGCAGCCAAATATAAATCAAAATCGCCGCAAGGGACGCGCCCACCGCAATGAGGGCTGTGGTGATCAATTCACCCGAGACTTTGGGGCCAACGGATTCCACCGATGGGAATGTCATATCAGCGGCGATGGTTTGCAACGCGGCTTCAACCGCCGCGATCATCTCGGGCGTAACAGACTCTTCACCCGCCTGTGCCTGAATTCGGATCATGGCCACATGTCGGTTTTCGCCAAAGCTTGGATCGAACACTTCGGAAATCGCGATATCGCCAAGGCCCAGCGGGCTGAGGGCTTCACGATAGGCCCCAACATCGACAGGGGTCGAGCTTTCGGCGCGGATGGTCGTGCCACCCAAAAAATCAATCCCAAAATTCAGACCAAGCGCGAACCAAATCCCAATGGACAGAAACACCGCCACCACAGAGGCCCCAAAGGTGATACGGGCATGACGGAAGAAGTCGATATTGGTGACTTCTGGAACCAGTCTCAGACGTTTCATATCAGACCTCGATCTTTTTGGGGCGGGCGCGTTCGAACCATGTCACGACCATGACCCGCGTCACATAAAGCGCAGCGAAAACAGATGTGATGATCCCAATGGCCAAAGTGACGGCAAAGCCTTTGACAGGGCCAGAGCCAAGGGTGAACAGGATCACCGCGATTAGGAAGGTTGTGATATTGGCATCCACAATCGCCGACATCGCACGATCATAGCCTAGTTCAATCGCGCGGGCGGGGCCGCGTGCAGTTTTCAATTCTTCACGGATCCGTTCAAAGACCAACACATTGGCATCAACCGCCATACCAATCGTCAGGACGATCCCCGCAATCCCCGGCAATGTCAGGGTAGCACCCACAAGGCTTAGGATACCAAAGATCATCGCCACGTTCATCAGCAGCGCGATATTGGCGAAAAGGCCGAAAAGGCCGTAGCTCGCCTGCATGAACAGCAGCACCGCCACAAAGGCCACAATCGCGGCAATCCGACCCGCTGCGATACTATCAGCCCCCAATTCAGGGCCAATGGTGCGTTCCTCAAGGAAGGTCATCTCAGCAGGCAAGGCCCCTGCGCGCAGAAGAACCGCCAATTGGGTCGAACTTTCGACCGTAAAACTTCCTGTAATCTGACCAGAGCCGCCCGTGATCGCCTGACGGATTGTGGGCGCTGAAATAACCTCATTGTCCAGAACAATGGCAAAAGGCGCACCGACATTAGCGGATGTATATTCCCCAAAGAGGCGCGCGCCATGCGGGTTAAAGCGGAAGCTGACATTGGGTTGGCCATTTTGCGCATCAAAACCGGGTTGGCTGTCAACAAGATCATCGCCCGTCACCACAGGGGTTTCTTCTAGAATATAATACGCGCCCTGTTCATCCATGGAGCGCAGCAGCAGTTGCCGCGCGTCCACACGGGCCTCAGGGTCGCTGGTGCGGGTGATGACAGGGTGAAAGGTCAGGCGTGCCGTGGTGCCAATCAGGTCTTTCAACTCTTGTGCAGAGCCGACACCAGGGACTTGGATCAAAATCCGATTTTCGCCTTGGCGTTGGATTGTCGGCTCGCGGGTGCCTGCCTCATCCACACGGCGGCGCACAATTTCCACAGATTGCTGCATAGTGCGATCATCGGTTGCGATCTTCTCCGCCTCAGAGAGCGAGACGATCAGCACATCGCCCTCGCCGCGCGCCTCAAGGCTGGCTGATCCTACACCTGTTAGGCTGACAACAGGGCCGCCCAAACCGCGGGCCAATTCCACCGCGCGGGCCATGCCCGAAGCCTCACCCAATTGCACCCGCAATTCGCCTGCGGGGGCATCGGTGCGGCGAATGGGGCCGACCTCATCGCGGGCATCGCGCAAGGCATCGCGCAACTCGGGCCACAGCGCGTCCATGCGTGCGGTATAGACATCCTCAACCCGCACCTCAGCCAAAAGATGCGCGCCACCGCGCAAATCAAGCCCAAGATTAACAAGGCTTGAGGGCAGAACAGACGGCCAAAGCGCCAAATCCGCTTCGAGTTCAGGCGTAGAGGGCGCGCCACCTTCGAGGGCAGCAAGGGCATCATTGTGACGCTCGACCCGATCATAGGCCAAATTTGGAACGGCCAAAGCCAGTGCAACCAGAACCACCCCCCAAATCAGGATGCGTTTCCATAGCGGGATATCGAGCATATCTTAGCCTTTTCTCACACAAAGCCCCGCCAAATGGCAGGGCTTGGTCAGTCGAAAATTATTCTTTGGCGGGTTCTGTTTTTGAAACAACCTGCGTGATGGTGTTGCGCACAACGCGGACATTTACACCCGCTGCAATCTCAAGCTCGACCTCGCGCTCATCCTTCACTTTGCTTACCTTGCCCATGATACCGCCTGCGGTCACAACCTGATCGCCACGGCGCAGGGCGGCAACCATCGCCTGATGCTCTTTGGCTTTTTTCTGCTGGGGACGGATCAAAAGCAGATACATGATCGCGAAGATCAAAATCAGCGGCACGAATTGTGCAAATGCTTCCATGGTCGGTCTTTCCTTATATTCGCGCCCGCAGCGGCGGAGGCTTGATCAAATTCACCCAAGATCGGGCAGATGGTTGGCGGCCTTGGGTGTATAATGATCCAAGGCCCCTCAATTTGGCGGCACGTTACTTTCCCCCCGCCCGAAGCGCAAGGCAGGCCAATACTGCAACCGCGCCCTGCGGCAATCCTGCCATCGCGCCCTATATGGGTATAAGATGCAGTGCTGTCAGCCCCTGGGGCGCCAAGAATTGTAACACCCCCTTTCCCCGCGCCGCGCAATATTGCATACCGCCCAAAAGGGAACCTGCGCCCCGTTCTGAGATAAAGGCAAATCCAATGCATGACATCCGCGCCATTCGTGAAAACCCTGCACAATTTGACGCAAACCTTGCGCGCCGCAGTCTCGCCCCACTATCTGCGGAAATTCTGGCGTTGGACGAGGCACGGCGCGCCTGCATCACGGCATCCGAGGCGGCGCAGGCCGAACGCAATGCCGCATCAAAAGATGTGGGGGCGGCCAAAGCCCGCGGTGATGAGGCTGAATTCGAGCGCCTGCGCGCCCTTGTTGCAGAAAAGAAAGACGAGATTGCCCGCCTTGAGGACGAGGCCAAGACCCGTGATGCGGCTTTGCGCGATATGCTGGCCACGATCCCTAACGCGCCCGCCGCTGATGTGCCCGATGGGGCGGATGAGAATGACAATGTGGAATTGCACAAATGGGGCACCCCGCGCAGCTTTGATTTCAAACCTGTGGAGCATTTTGAATTGGCCTCTGTTGCGCCAAGCATGGATTTTGAGACAGCCGCAAAACTGTCAGGCTCGCGCTTTGTGATGCTTGGGGGTGCTGTGGCGCGGATCCACCGCGCCTTGGCGCAATTCATGCTCGACACCCATGTCGATCAAAACGGCCTGACTGAAATGAACGGCCCTGTCCTTGTGCGCCCTGAAACAATGTTCGGCACGGGCCAATTGCCGAAATTCGGCGAAGACAGTTATGAAACCACCAATGGTTGGTGGATGATCCCAACCTCCGAAGTGACGCTGACCAATATCGTCTCGGGCGAAATTGTGGAGGAGGCCGCATTGCCAATGCGCTATACCGCGCATTCTCTCTGCTTTCGATCTGAGGCAGGCAGCGCAGGGCGCGATACGGCGGGGATGCTGCGTCAGCACCAGTTCGAAAAAGTTGAAATGGTTTCGATCACGCATCCCGATCAGTCGGATGATGAACAAAAGCGGATGTTGCGCTGTGCTGAGGGCATTTTAGAGGCGCTCAATATTCCCTATCGCACCGTCACGCTCTGCACGGGCGATATGGGCTTTGGTGCGGTGCGCACCTTTGACATTGAAGCATGGCTTCCGGGTCAGGATTGCTATCGCGAGATTTCCTCAGTCTCAAGCTGCGGAGATTTCCAAGCACGCCGCATGAATGCGCGCTTCCGCCCATCAGGCGGCGGCAAGCCTGAATTTGTGCATACCCTCAACGGCTCTGGCCTTGCGGTCGGGCGCTGTTTGATCGCAGTGCTTGAAAATGGGCAAGAGGCAGATGGCTCCGTCACCCTGCCCGCGGCGCTGCACCCCTATTTGGGCAGCAAAACACGGCTTTTGGTGGATGGCACGCTTGGCTAACTTAGGCCTAAACCCCACAACATTGCGCGCCGCGGTCACGCTGGTCTTGGTTTTGGCCTTTGCAGGCGCGCCGCTTTTAACCGCGCCTTTCACAGGATTTGACCCCGCAACCCTGCCCTATGATGTCAGCACGCCCCCTGTGCAACCTGCGGGCTATGCTTTCGCGATTTGGGGGGTCATTTACCTATGGCTGATTGCAAGCGCGGGCTATGGGTTGTGGCACCATGCCAACACTCCAAACTGGGATGCCATGCGCTGGCCCCTAATCGTCAGCGCAGGCATTGGCGCAATCTGGATTGAGGTGGCGCTGCGCAGTCCGATTTGGGCCACGATCCTTATTTTCGTCATGCTGATCACCGCCGTTCTGGCCTGTTTGCGTGCACCAATAAGCCCAACCGCATGGGCGCGGGCGCCTTTGGGCCTATACGCGGGGTGGCTCTCGGCTGCGGGGTTTGTGGCGCTTGCAACAACCTTGACGGGTTTTGGCATAGTGCCCCGCGAGATCGCAGGTTGGGCAGGTCTTTTGGGGGCGCTTGCCACCGCCTCCGCCTTGACCACGCGGCTCAGGGTCATCACCTATCCGATTGCCGTGACCTGGGCCTTGGTTGGCGTGATTGTGTCGCAATGGCAAAGTGATCCATCGCTAAGCCTTGCCGCCGTTGGCGGGATCGCCGCCCTCGCCTATCAAGGGATCCGTGCCCGCGCGTGAGGCTTGCGCGCAATCTTGCAAATTGGCAAAATAGGGTTTGCAAAGCCAACCAAGGGGTGGATCCATGCGCGCGAATGGCCAAGATAAACGCAAGCTCTATGTTGGCGCGAAATTGCGCGAATTGCGTCAAAGGCTTGAGCTGACGCAGAAGGACTTCGCGGCCAAGCTTGGCATTTCCTTGCCCTATCTGAACCAAATGGAGAACAACAACCGCCCGCTTTCGACTGTGGTTGTTTTGGCCTTGGCGCAAGAATTTGGTTTTGATGTGACTGAACTGACCGCGGGCGATGCGGAACGCCTGATCTCTGACATGCGCGAGGCCTTGGCAGACCCCGTTTTCACGGATGGCCATCCCACGCTGACCGATCTGAGGCTGGCCGCCTCGAACGCGCCCGCGCTTGCCCGCAGTTTCCTGTCCCTGCATCGCGCCTATCGTCAGGCGCAAGAGCGCCTCGCCTCCTTGGATGAGGCATTGGGCCGCGATGGCAGCGGCGCTGCCCCCTCACCTTGGGAGGAGGTGCGGGATTTCTTCCATTATTGCGACAATTACATTGATGCCGTGGATCATGCCGCCGAACGTTTTGCCGCGAAAGCGCAAGGGGACTTGGCCGCGCATACCGAGGCCATGTTGGCCGCGCAAGGCGTCACAATTCGGCGCGCGACAGATCAGGGATTGCGCCGTTATGACACCGAAACGCGCGTTTTGACGCTGTCGCCACGCGCCGCGCCCGAAACACAGCGCTTTCAATTGCTGCATCAATACGCGCTTTTGGGGCAGGCGCAGTTGTTGGACGCAACGCTTGATTTCGCGCGGTTCCAATCGGAGACAGCGCGCGCCATTGCCCAAGTCGGCATGGCCAATTACTTCGCGGGTGCTGTGTTAATGCCCTATACCCGTTTTGCCGAGGCCGCGCGCACCACACGCCATGATCTAGAACGCCTGTCGATCCAGTTTGGCGCTTCAATTGAACAAGTTGCCCATCGTCTGGCCACCCTACAAAGACCAGGGGCCAAAGGGGTGCCGTTTTTCTTTACCCGTGTCGATCAAGCAGGCACGATCACCAAGCGCCATTCTGCGACACGCTTTCAATTCGCGCGCTTTGGCGGGGCTTGCCCTTTGTGGAATGTCCATCAGGCTTTTGAAACACCGACCCAATTCTTGCGTCAATTGGCCGAAACGCCTGACGGGGTGCGCTATTTCATTTTGGCGCGGGATGTTTCGAAATCAGGCGGGGCATGGGGCGCACCGCTGCGCCGCTTTGCGATCTCTTTGGGCTGCGAGGTTAAACATGCCAAGGAATTGATCTATGCCGATGGCATGCCCTTGGATGATGATGGGGCCTATCAGCCCATCGGGATTTCTTGCCGCATTTGCGAACGGCAAAATTGTCACCAACGCTCTGTGCCGCCTCTCGAAGGAAAACTGCGCGTTGATCCGCATGAACGCGGCACACTGCCCTATCGCCTCGAAACTTAGACCATGCTGAATTGACGGCTGACTACCCTAGGATATAGGGTTTTCGCAACATAGTGACGGAGATGACATCCATGGAATTAGCAGCCTCTCGTATTTTAAACGCAGACCGCGCAACCGTTTGGGCGGCGCTGAATTCCGCCGAGGTGCTCAAGGCGTGCATCCCGGGATGCGAGGAATTGACAGGCAGCCCTGAGGAAGGCTTCGCCGCTACAGTCAAACAGAAGGTTGGACCTGTTTCAGCAACCTTTAAGGGCGAGGTCACGCTTTCCGATATCGTTCCGCTTGGAAGCTACACGATCACAGGCGAAGGCAAAGGCGGTGTTGCGGGCTTTGCCAAAGGGGGCGCGAAAGTGGCCTTATCCGATGCCGAGGGCGGTGGCACCGAACTGACCTATGAGGTTGAGGCCAAAGTTGGCGGTAAAATCGCACAACTTGGCTCGCGCTTGATCGATAGCTTTGCCACTAAAATGGCTGATCAATTCTTTGAACGCTTTCAGGCGCAGGTCGAAGGCACTGCTGAGGGCTAAGGCGGGGGGCCAATTAGGCCCGCCCCCAAATTTTTAATCTGCGATTACGCCGCCGCCAACATGGCGGCGATTTCGTCTTTGAGACGCATCCGCTCCTTGTGTAGCGCCATTTCAGCCAATTCTTCCAACGGCTCAACACCTGTCTCGGCACGATGCACGGCGCGGTTCACCTCGTGATAGTCAGCCGCCAGTTTTGCAAAATGCGCGTTTTGGGTTTTCAGCTCATGGATTTTCTCAGCATCCTGCGGAAAATCTTCGGCCAGTTCATGCGGGGTGTTCGACATCGGTTCGCGTCCTTTTACCATTACAGTCACGCCCCATCTAAATCCCCAGACAGGCAGCGGTCTTTGCGCTAAATCAAATGATTGCACTTTGCATGCGCCACAGCTTGGCGCTAGGGTTTCGGCATATAAGGGAGGGACAGAATGGAACATTACGTCAATTGGGGCATTTTGGGCGCATCCAATTTTGCACTAAACGAGATGGCACCTGCGCTGCATCTGGCGGGGCGTGGGCGTTTGGCGGGAATTGCCACGCGCGATGTCGACAAGGCCGCGCCCTTTACTCAGATCGCCCCTGACCTGAACGTGCATGACAGCTATGACGCGCTCTTGGCGGATCCGATGATTGATGCGGTCTATATTCCGCTGCCCCATACGATGCATGTTGAATGGGGGATCAAAGCCCTCCAAGCGGGCAAGCATGTTTTGGTTGAAAAACCAACCGCAATGACCGCGCCCGAAATCCAACCTTTGATCGAAGCCCGAGATAAATCAGGTCTGGTTGCAAGCGAGGCCTTTATGATCGTGCATCACCCGCAATGGCAAATGGCCCGAGAGATTATTGCATCGGGCCAATTGGGGCAGCTGCAGCGCGCGCGTGCAGCCTTTACCTATAACAATGCGGCCGATACCCAGAACATCCGCAATAAGGCGGCCATGGGTGGGGGATCATTGCCCGATATCGGGGTTTACACCATCGGCTCGACCCGTTTTGCAACAGGTGGAACCTTACGCGAGATTTATGACGCGAAAATCGAATATGAGGGCGATTGTGAAGTTACCGCAGAGGCGCGTGCAGGCTTTGATGGGTTTGATGCGCAATGGCTCACCTCAATGCGGATGCACCCGTTCCAAGAGGTCACCTTCCACGGCAGCGATGGGGTTTTGCGCGTCCCAACCCCTTATAATGCGGGCGTGTTCGACCAGGCCCGCCTCGTGATTGAAACAGGGATGGAGCGCCGCGAAATCCGCTTCCCCAAGGTCAATCAATATGTGTTGCAGGTGGAAAATCTGAATGCGGCCATTTTGGATGGTGCCGCGCTCAAATGGCGACTTGAGGATGCGGTAGAAACCCAAGCAACGATTGACGCAATCCGCGTCAAGTCGGGGTAAGAAAAAAGGGGCCACGCATCCGCGCGGCCCCTTTTTCTTTGGCTGTGGTGGCGCGGGGTTATTCCATCGCCTCTAGCTCATCAATCATGCTTTCAATCATCGACAGGCCCTTATCCCAAAACGCAGGGTCAGAGGCGTCAAGCCCAAAGGGCGCAAGCAGTTCTTTGTGATGCTTTGATCCGCCTGCCTTTAGCATATCAAAATACTTCTCCTCGAACCCGTCTTGGCCCTCTTCAAAGGCCGCATAAAGTGCGTTCACCAGCCCATCGCCAAAGGCATAGGCATATACGTAGAAGGGCGAATGCACGAAATGCGGGATATAGGCCCAGAAGGTTTCATAGCCTTCCATGAAGTTAAACACAGGCCCAAGGCTTTCGGCCTGGACGCTCATCCAAAGCGCGTTGATATCGTCAGGGGTCAACTCCCCCTCGCGCCGCGCCGCATGGAGTTTGCATTCAAAATCATAAAACGCAATTTGCCGCACGACTGTGTTGATCATATCCTCAACCTTGCCCGCCAACATAACCTTGCGCGCAGCTTGATTTTTGGCCTCAGACAACATTCTGCGGAAGGTCAGCATCTCGCCAAAAACGCTTGCCGTCTCCGCCAAAGTCAAAGGCGTGGAGGACAACAATTCGCCCTGCCCTGCCGCCAGACGCTGATGCACCCCGTGGCCCAATTCATGCGCCAAGGTCATCACATCGCGCGGTTTCCCCAGATAGTTGAGCATCACATAAGGATGGGCATCGGCCACAGTGGGATGCGCAAAGGCACCGGGCGCTTTGCCCTCTTTCACCGCCGCGTCAATCCAACCATCGGTGAAAAACGGCTCGGCCAATTCGGCCATGCGCGGATCAAAGGCTGAATAAGCCTCGGTCACAATACGGCGCGCCTCGATCCATGGCACGATGCGCTCATCCTCCATCGGCAGCGGCGCGTTGCGATCCCAGACCTCCAAGGTTTCAAGGCCCAGCCACTTGGCCTTAAGCGCGTAATAGCGGTGCGAAAGGCGCGGATAGGCCGCCACGACCGCGTTGCGCAGCGCCTCGACCACCTCGGGCTCGACATGGTTGGCCAAATGCCGTGCCGCCTGCGCGGAGGGCAATTTGCGCCACCGATCCTCGATCTCTTTTTCTTTGGCCAAAGTGTTATGCACCCGCGCAAAGAGGGGCAATTGCGCAGCGAACCCCTTTACCAATGCGCGCGCACCCGCCTCGCGCTTGGCGCGGTTCTGCTCAGATAGGCAATTGAGCGTGGCCTCAATCCCCATCACTTCGCCATCCACCTCAAAGCTCATGCCTGCGATCGTTTCGTCAAAAAGACGGTTCCATGCAGCCGCCCCCACGACCGATTGGTCATGCAGAAATTTCTCCATCTCGTCAGATAGCTGATAGGGCTTCATCGCGCGCATCCGATCAAAGACGGGGCGATACCGCGCCAGTTCGGCATTCGCAGCCAACAACGCCTCAAGATGGGCTTCGTCTAAACGGTTAAATTCAAGGCTAAAGAATACCAGCGCAGTGGTCGCGTTGGTGATCTTGTCCTGACAATCGGACATGAATTTCGCGCGGCCTGCATCGGTGGTTTTTTGGTAATAGCGCAAACCTGCAAAGGACATGATCCGCCCTGCCACCATGTCGATCTTTTCATAGCGCAGCACGCAATCCAGCATGGCCTTGGCATCGAGATTGGCCAATTTGCCCTCGTAATCCGTGGCAAATGCCGCGCATTCTTTGGTCAAAAATTCCATGTCGCGTTTGAGTTCGGGCGCATCAACCGATGGGTAAAGGTCGCTCAAATCCCATTCGGGCAAATCCGCCCATGCCCCGCCACCTGTCTCGGACTGGGCATCGAATTGGCGGGGATCGGTATGATGGGTCATGTAACTGCCTTTGATAAACTGCGAAATATCTTTCCCAAGATATGCGGTGCAAACCCCGCGCCCTCAACCCCTAAGGCGCAGATTTCCTCTCAGGGCGCCAAGTTAAAGGTCAAGATCGACCACAACAGGGAAGTGATCGGATGCCACCAACAGCGCCGTGCGCAGATCAATACCCGCATAGCAGGCGGCATCCTCGAACGGATGCCAGATGCGCCACTGCCCCCGTTTTGCGCGCAAATCGGGGCTAACCATGATGTAATCTAGCAGCGCTGACAGATAGCGCTTTTCCTCTGGGATATAAAACCGCGCGCTGGTTTGTGTTGCCGCAGTCAGGCTTTGCAACGCGCGCGCGGCATGCGGATCAAACAATTGTTGCGCCCGCGGCAGATCGCAGCCCAAAACAATCTCAAGCGAGGAGCGCCCAAACAGTTTTTCATATTCATCCAAACCTGGCCCGTCATTGAAATCGCCCATCACAATCAAGGGATCACCTGCGGCCAAATGGTCATCAACACGGGCACGCAACCAGATCGCTTGGGCCAGTTGTTTGCGCCGATTGGCGATGGCGAGGCGCATCACCTCCTCGGGGCTACGGGCCCCATGCGGGGCTTTGGATTTCACATGAACACCGATCATGCGCATTGCGCCTTTGGCGGTTGTTACTGCGACCTCAAGCGGCGGCTTGGAAAAGCCAATCACATCGGCGCGCACATCAATATCGAGATCAATTCGGAATTTTCCGTCAAACCGCGGCGCGGCCTCGCTTGCCACGGGATCATGGTGCACATCCATCTGATCAGGATCATACAAAAGCGCAATTTGCTGTTGTGTGTCGTTATCAAACCCTTTGATAGCCTTACGGCAGCGCAACTCAAATCGGGCCGCAAAATTTTCAAGGGCACGCACTGTGTCGCGGGATTTCTTGGTGTCTGGGGCTTCGATAATCATCACCGCATTGGCATCTAGCTCGATGAAAACCCGCCCCAAGGCCCGCACTTGATCCGCGCGGGTGATTTTATAGCGCGATGACCATGTGCCATCTTCAAGCAAGCTGCCATCATCCGAAAACAGCGCATCAAACCATTCGACATTGTAGCTGGCGAAGCGCATCTATCCCCCCTGTCGGGTCTGGGATTTTACAATCTCGTCATAGGCGCGGTTGATCGCCGCCATTTTATGAGCAGCAAGGTTAACCGCTTCGGGTGGCACGCCACGGGCCTGCATCTGGTCTGGGTGGTTTTCCCGCACAAGCGCGCGATAACGGCTGCGAATATCCTCTGCACTGGCCTCAGGGGATATGCCCAAAATGGCGAAAGGGTCTTGCGGCGCATCTGGGATAAATGTTGCGCGCAGGGCCGAAAACCGCGCAGGCGAAATTCCAAAAATCTCGGCCACTCGCGCCAAAAATTCATCTTCAGCGGGGTGATAGTGACCATCGGCTTGGGCGATATGAAACAGACCTGAAAGCAGATCCTCTAAAATTGGCGCGGCGGGCTCAAACATCCGTGCAATGCGGCGCGCGTAATCCTGAAATCCTGCTACATCCTCGCGCGCTAGGTTGAAAACACGCGCAGCGGCGGCAGTATCGGCCGCAGGAATATGGAACACTTGCCGAAAGGCTGCGACCTCATCACGGGTGACATGACCATCCGCCTTGGCCATTTTTGCCCCAAGCGCGATGACTGCGATGGTAAAGGCCACACTGCGCTCGGGCGGACGGCGCAGGCGCTCGAACAGAACCGAGAGGCTTTCACCACGGGCGAGGGCGGATATGGCATCCGTTATTTTGGCCCAGATCGACATGGGCCTAGCCATAGCTTGTTTGGCAGAGCTTGTCAGAGTTTTTTGGGCTTTTGCCGCCACTCAAAGATCTTTCTGCATCAAGACCAGATCGTGCCAGCGTTCAAATTTCCACCCCATGCGCGGCATCCGCCCCGTTTCGGTATATCCCATCGATTTATGGAATTTCTGCGCGATGTCATTTTCGCCACCAATACCCGCAACGAAACGCGCGATGCCTGCCTTTCGCCCTTCGTCCTCAAGCGCCGATAGGAGGCGGGGGCCAAGCCCGCGTGCGCGCGCCGATGGGGTCATTAAGATCGTATGTTCTGCGATAAACCTATAACCATCCCCCCCACGAAACGGGCCAAAGCGCGCGAACCCAATGACCCGCGCCCCTTCGACCATCACAAGCGCGCATTGATCGGTGAGAATATGTTCCACATCTTCAACCGTCTTGAGCGTGATTGTGAATGTATAGGCCGTGTCACGGATCACATGGTTCCAGATCTCAAGGATCGAAGGAATATGTGCGGCACGGGCGGGACAAATTTCTGGGGTCATTTTGAAGGTGTCGATTGTTGAGAGAACCACAATTTAAAGAACCACAGTGCCAGTTTCGGTCGCAAGCGTTACGGCAATCTTAGGCGCGTCCGCCTTGGCGATAGACAGGCGGGTATCCGCGAAAAGAGGCGCAAGCGCGGCCCGAAGCGCCTCTGCCTGTGGCGTTTCTAGCGCGAGCGCCTCAAGCCGCACCCCAACCTCATTCAGGCGCGTTGCAGGATGGCCGCCCGATTGCCATTCGATCAGCGCAGGGAACAGGCCATCAAACGGCAAAATCCCATCTTCAGGGATCGTCATGCGCCACCGCAGATCACCACGGCCCAAATTCCAGACCTTGCCCACAGGAAAGGGAATTTGCGCTAAAACAGCGTCCAAATCTGTCACTGCGCAGACCCAAGACCGCGCCCGCGGCGCGCCAGAGAACCGATCCAAATCAAACCAACGCGGTTGCGAAGGTGCGGGAATGTCTGGGCACGGGGTAATCAGTTCCAAATATTCCGAAGGCCCAAGCCCGATCAGGCGATTATGAGTGCCCATATCCATATGCTGACCGCCGCCTTGAAAGGTCAGGCCATGGGCCGCGGTCAATTCTGCCTCAGCGCTAGCCAAGTCTTCTGCGGCGATTGCCACGTGATCTAATACCATCATCATCTTCAAGTCGCCTTTATGCAGGGTTATGGTCGCGCGCAAACATCCTTGCGCTCTTGCACGACCTTATGATCGTGTTGAATGAAGATTTCGGCGCAAAGGCAAGAGGCAAAAATGACAACCCCGAATGACAAGGCGCTCTTGCGCAAATCTGCCTTCGCCGCGCGTAAATTGGCCCATACCGAATTAGGGCCTGCGCCTGAGGCCGCGACCGCGCGACTTTTGGCTGAAACCGGGCCAGTCGAGGGGGCAATCATCGCCGCCTACATGCCCATCCGCACGGAAATAGACCCCCGCCCTGCAATGGCACGTTTGGGGCAGAAAAATCGCCTCTGCCTTCCCGTAATCGTGGCCAAGGATGCGGCGCTGATGTTTCGAGAATGGGCTTATGATGGCCCGTTGATCACGGGGGAATTTGGCGCAGAAATCCCGCCAGAAGGGGCAAGCCTGATCCCTGATATCGTCATTGTTCCTTTGGTCGGTTTTGACGATCATGGCCAGCGCCTTGGGTATGGAGGCGGGTTTTACGACCGCAGCCTAAAAGGTCTGCGCGCAGCAAAGCCTAATTTGCGCGCGATTGGCTTTGCCTATAGTGCCCAACGATTTGGCGGCTTGCCCGTTGAGCCAACAGATCAACCCTTGGATGTGATCGTCACCGAAAGCGGCCTCCACCATGCTGCGCTTGCGCAAAACACCAAAGGGGACTAGGGGTTTCCCCATGAAATGCCTTTTCTTAGGAGATGTGATGGGCCGCGCGGGGCGCGCCGCCATCACCACCCATCTGCCGCGTCTGCGCGAAGACTGGAAACTTGATTTCGTTGTTGTGAATGGCGAGAACGCCACTTCGGGCATGGGACTGTCGGGTGGGCATGCGAAAGATATTCTGGCGGCTGGGGTTGATTGCATAACTTTGGGCGATCATGCGTTTGATCAAAAGGATATGTTTGGCTTTATCGAAAATGAGCCGCGCGTGATACGGCCCCTGAATATCTCGAAAGCGGCGCCTGGACAGGGCGCGCGTATTTTCACAGCACCGGGTGGGCGCAAAGTATTGGTTGCGCAGGCCTTGGGTCAGGTGTTCATGAAACACCCCTATGATGATCCATTCTCAGCCCTTGATCCGATCCTAAAGTCGCATCCTTTGGGCGGCATGGTGCAGGCGGTCATTGTGGATTTCCACGCTGAAGCGACATCCGAGAAGATGGCCATGGGCCATTACTGCAATGGCCGCGCGAGCCTTGTTGTAGGCACCCACACCCATGTGCCGACCGCAGACACGATGATCTTGTCAAATGGCACCGCCTATCAAACAGATGCGGGGATGTGCGGCGATTATGACAGCGTGATCGGGATGGATAAGGCCGAACCGCTGCGCCGTTTCTTGACCCATATCCCAAAAGAGCGTTTTAGCCCCGCCCTCGGTGAGGCGACCCTATCAGGGATATACATTGAAACCGATGACCGCACAGGCCGCGCCACTGTCGCGCGCGCGGTGCGGGTCGGCGGCAAGCTGTCTCAGGCAACTGCGTGAATAGGGTGCTTGCGCTCTCCTGATCAGATGGGGAAGATGGGGCTGTGGGCGGGCTGACCTTGGCCCGCACAAGCGAGGGTGCCAATGCTAGACTTGGGACTGACACCAACGGGTGAGGCGATTACAACCCTGATCATTTTGGTTGGGATGTTCATCCTATTCCTGCGCGAGACCTACCCGACCGAGGTGGTGGCCATTGGTGTCGTTGGCCTGCTCCTGATCACGGGTCTTTTGCCCTATAGTGATGGTTTGGCGGTTTTGTCGAACCCCGCACCATGGACAATTGCGGCCATGTTCATTGTCATGGGGGCTTTGGTGCGAACAGGGTCGCTTGATCGGGTGACGCGTTTGGCGGAAAGCACGGCCAAAACGCATCCGAAATTGGCGGTGACGCTGTTGCTTGGTTTTGCGGCTTTGGCCTCGGCCTTTATCAACAACACGCCCATTGTGGTCATCATGATCCCGATTTTCGTGCAGGTCGCGAAAATCCTCAAACAATCTGCGTCTAAACTTTTGATCCCGCTTTCATATGCCGCAATCATGGGGGGCACGCTGACATTGATCGGCACATCAACCAATCTTTTGGTCGATGGGGTGGCGCGCAGTCAGGGATTAGAGCCTTTCACGATTTTTGAGGTAACCCCGCTTGGCCTTGTCGTGGTCGCATGGGGCATGATTTACCTTGCCTTAATCGGGCGGCATCTGCTGCCTGATCGCGCCTCTATGGCCACGCTTTTGGGCGGCAATCGGGCCAAAATGAAATTCTTTACCGAAGTGGCCATTCCAGAAGACAGTGCGCTGATCGGGCAAAATGTCACCGAGGTCGAGCTGTTTACCCGAGACGGGGTGCGTTTGATTGACGTTTTGCGCGGGGATGCCTCGCTGCGGCGCAACATGGACGGGGTCACGTTACAGTTGGGCGATCGCGTGGTTTTGCGCACCGAGATGGCCGAGCTGTTGGGGATGCAAAGCTCAAAAGACCTGCGCACGATTGATAAGCTGTCTTCGGTGGAAACCACCACTGTTGAGGTTCTGATTACACCTGGGTGCCGCATGGTGGGCCGATCCCTCGGGTCTATGCGCCTGCGGCGGCGCTATGGCGTTTACCCATTGGCAGCGCATCGGCGGAACCAAAATATCGGTCGGCAATTAGATGATTTGGTCGTGCAAGTGGGCGACACCCTGTTGTTGGAGGGCGATCCCGCCGACATCCAACGCCTTGCAGCTGACATGGACATGGTCGATGTCTCAACCCCGTCCGAACGCCCCTATCGCCGCGAGAAAGCTCCAATCGCGCTGTTGGCTATGGCAGGCATCGTGGTTTTGGCCGCGCTGAATTTGGCCCCTATTTTGCCCTTGGCCGTCTTAGCCATGGCCGTGGTTCTGATTGCACGCTGCATTGACGCAGAGGAAGCGTTCTCTTTTGTCGAAGGGCGGCTTTTGGCTTTGATTTTCGCCATGCTGGCTGTTGGCGCAGCGCTTGAACACACGGGCGCCATCGAGCTTTTGGTTGGCAGTCTTGCCCCTTGGCTTGAAAATGTGCCGCCCGTGGTTCTGATTTGGACAATCTATTTCATCACAACACTTCTGACGGAACTGGTGTCCAATAACGCAATCGCCGTGATTATGGCCCCGATTGCCATCGCACTTGGGCAGACGATCGGGGTGGATCCGCGCCCCTTGGTCGTGGCGGTGATGATTGCAGCCTCTGCCTGTTTTGCGACACCGATTGGATACCAGACCAATATGCTTGTTTACGGGCCTGGGGGCTATCGCTTTACCGACTATCTCAAAGTGGGTATCCCTTTGAATATATCCTTAGGTGTCGTGGTCTGTTTGACCATTCCTCTGCTTTGGCCACTGTGAAAAGGATGGTTCTTGATGACACGCAATTTTGCACTTGTGCCTTTCGTTTTTGCGCTCTGTGCTTGCGCGCTTTCCCAAGTGAACCCAAACCCTACGAACATCCGCCTTTCGCGTGGTGACCTAGAGGTGCGGAACGACCTGCACCGTAACCGCGCCCGAAGGGGATGTGACGCTGTGGCAAGGGGCGCTTGAGGGCTGCCCTGATGGCTTTGGCTATGTGGTTGAGATTGACCCGCGCAGCAATATCTTGCGCCGCGTGGTCGAATTGGTGGTCAAATCCGTGGCACCCGAAGCTAAGCTTCCCCCGGTGGCAAGCGTGACCATCACCGATGCGCGGGGCCAGACCTACGAATTTGTGCCGAAAGCCGCGCTTGCGCAATCTGGGCCGCAGGGCTAAAACCCCGCGCGAGTTTCAAACACAAGGACGCATGCCATGGCAGGCCATTCAAAATGGGCGAATATTCAGCATCGCAAAGGGCGGCAGGACAAGCTGCGCTCTAAGCTGTTTTCTAAGCTGGCAAAGGAAATCACCGTTGCCGCGAAGATGGGCGACCCCGATCCTGATAAAAACCCACGTTTGCGCCTTGCCGTGAAAGAAGCGAAGTCAAGCTCGGTGCCGAAAGACGTGATTGAGCGCGCGATCAAGAAATCGCAAGGCGGCGATGCGGAGAATTACGAAGAAATCCGTTACGAAGGCTATGGCCCCAATGGCGTTGCGGTCATCGTAGAAGCCATGACAGACAACCGCAATCGCACCGCATCAAATGTGCGTTCGACCTTTAGCAAGAATGGCGGGAATTTGGGCGAAACAGGGTCGGTTTCCTTTATGTTCGACCGCAAAGGTCAGGTCAGCTATCCCGCCTCTGCAGGGGATGCGGATAGCGTCATGATGGCCGCGATTGAGGCCGGGGCCGAGGATGTCGAAAGCAGCGAAGATGGTCATATCATCTGGTGCGCCGACACCGACCTGTCGGATGTTTCGACCGCCCTTGAAGATCAATTGGGGGAATCGGAAAGCACCAAATTGGTCTGGCGCCCCCAGACGACAACACCGCTTGATCTTGACGGGGCGCAGAAGCTGATGAAGCTGATTGATGCGCTTGAAGATGATGACGATGTGCAAACCGTCACAGCGAATTTTGAAATTCCTGACGAGATCATGGATCAACTGTGATCTGACCTGCCCGCATGAGAATTAAAAAAGGCTGGCCATGTGGCCAGCCTTTTTTGCACCTTATTCAGCGGCGTGTTGGCCCTGCCCGTCAGCGCTGGGTCTGACCAATTTTTTAATATCCAAAACATGCAGCAAGGGCAGGTCAGCAGGAAATTCGCCCTCTTCTGCCAAACGGCTGGGAAAGCCCACCACATGGCACCCCGCATCTTGCGCGGCATAGGCCGCGGCACCGCGATCAACGATTACCAAAACCTTGTTTGCTGGAACCTCTAGCGCCCTGATGCAGCTTTGCATGGCCTCAGGATGGGGGGCGTGGCGGGTGACATCGCCGCGCAGGATCACAGCGTCAAAGGAAATTCCTTCGCGGGCACGGGCCGTTGCCCCCAAAAGCGCGCGCACAGGCATCAAATCCGAGCGCGAGACAAAGCCAAGACCCCGCCCCCCATGGGCCGCAGCACGCAGCACATCGCGCACACCCGAACGCAAGTGAATGTTCTGAGCCAGTTTCGCTGCAAAGATTTTCTGGTGGGTCGCATCAAGTGCATCAGCACGATGATCTTCACCATGCAGCGCCGCATAGGCCGCCGCCAAATGACGATGCCCTACCTCATGGGTCAGGGACGCATATGTTTCCCATGACCAGAACCAATCTAACCCATGGATACGAAAGGCCGCGTTCCACGCGGCAAGGTCAAGCTCTGCACAATCGGCCAATGTGCCAAGCCCACCAAAAATCACCGCATCATAGCCCTGCAACCTGTCAGACATTCACCGCAACTCCTTTGGTTTGACTGAAGCAGATCAACGTAAAGGAACAATGAAATGGCCGCGCTTTCTGCATTGCAGCGTGGCAGGCTGGTGCGCGCTTGTGCAAAAAACAAGCGCGATGCCCAAGAAACAGGCAATCCAAAATTCACCTACTTTGTTTGCGGCACCGCTGGCGTGATTTGACGGCGATTCAAGACCGCTTCGCGCCATGTGATAAAGGAAATAGAGCCAATGATAATCGCCCCACCGAAAATCACATAGGGATCGGCCGCCTCGCCAAACACGACCGCCCCCATCGTGGTCGCCCATACAAGTTGAAGGAAGGTCATAGGCTGCGTGACAGTCAAAGGTGCAGCTGCAAAGGCCAAGGTCATTGTGTAATGTCCCGCCGTGGCGAAACAGGCCACAAGGAACAGCCAAAAAATCTGTTCCCATGTGGGTGTGATCCAAACCGCAAAAGCAAAGGGGGCAAGGCCGATGGTCACTGTGACCGACAGCATCCCAACCACCACTGCTGCATCAACCCGATCTGCCATGATCTTGGCGACCAAATAGCCGCCTGCAAAAAACAGGGCCGTGAAAATCATCGCGAAATGCCCCATCGATAATTCGCGAAAGCCCGGGCGCAAGATCACAAGCGCCCCAACAAAGGCCAAAAGCACCGCAAGCGCGCGGCGCAGCGCCATACGCTCGCCCAAGAAAAGCACTGCCATAACAGTGACATAAACAGGGTTCAGATAGTTCATCGCCGTCACTTCAGCGATGGGGATTTGCGTCATCGCATAGAACCAACAAATCACGCCCAAACTGTGCAACACGCCCCGCAAAGAAAACAGCGCCAGATCCCCCCGCGTCAGGCGCGCGCGCAAAATGGGGCGGATCATCGGGATCAAGAAACCCAAGCCTAAAATATAGCGCAAAAAGGCGGATTGTGCGGGCGGGACATCACTGCCAACATGTTTGACCAAGGCCGTCACTAGAACGAAACAGAGGCCCGTCAACAGCATCCACGCCATCCCAATCACGGGGCGCGTGGCTGTTTCTTTTTTGAGGCGTGGGGTGGTCGTCATAGCGCGCATGATGCGCCAATCTCAAAAAACCACAAGCCGCCCTTTGTCGATTTCAGGTGTAGCAAGCTATAGTTTGCCCCCGATGGAAATTGTCGCCTGCGCAAGCCCCGCAATGGTGCGCAATTATCCAGAGGCAGCCATCCTAAAGGCCCCCCGTCTGGTCACCGCGCCAAAATCATCTCTGCCCGATATTTGGGCCAAGGCACATTTTGGTAATAAGCATGATGCGTTTGGCCCTGCGCGGATCATGCCCTCGCTTGGGGATTGCGTGATTGGCGCACAATCGGGCCTTGGCTGGGTCGCGGCCCCACATGACATGCTCAAAGGCCCCCTTGAAACCGGCAGTTTGGTGCAAATAGGCAGCGGCAGAGCGCGGGCCGAAAAACCATTTTACTGGCATCTTCAACAGCGACTTGAAGAGGCGTTTACCTCCCTCATCACAGCCCTGAACGCAGAACCCGCCTGAACGCAGGTTAGGCGGGAATGATCCCGCCCTTAACGGCCAGTTCACGCATTTTCTTTTGCAGCTTTTCAAAGGCACGCACCTCGATCTGGCGCACGCGTTCGCGGCTGACATTGTATTTTCCAGACAGTTCCTCAAGGGTGACAGGCACATCTTGTAGGCGGCGCTGCGCGAGAATCTCACGCTCGCGCTCATTCAAAACTTCCATGGCCTGCTCCATCAAGGCCATACGGCTTTGATACTCATCCCGCTCGGCGTAATCTTCGGCTTGGTTAGCATCCTCATCTTCAAGCCAGTCTTGCCATTGCGTGGCACCCTCGCCATCGCTGCCAATCACCGCATTGAGCGAGGCATCCCCGCCCGACAGGCGGCGGTTCATTGAGATCACTTCATCCTCAGTCACACCCAAATCTGTGGCGATTTTGGCGACATTCTCGGGGCGCAAATCGCCCTCCTCCAACACGCCGATACGGGCCTTCGCCTTACGCAGATTGAAGAACAGCTTTTTCTGTGCTGATGTCGTGCCAAGTTTTACAAGACTCCAAGAGCGCAGGACGTATTCTTGGATCGCCGCGCGGATCCACCACATCGCGTAGGTGGCGAGACGAAACCCTTTTTCGGGATCAAAACGTTTGACTGCCTGCATCAGGCCCACATTGGCCTCAGAGATCACCTCGGCCTGCGGCAAGCCATACCCACGATACCCCATCGCAATTTTAGCCGCCAAACGCAGATGCGATGTGACCAATTGATGGGCCGCTTCGGTATCTTGATCTTCCACCCAACGCTTGGCCAACATGTATTCTTGTTCGGGCTCAAGCAGGGGGAATTTGCGAATTTCCTGCAAATAGCGGTTCAACCCCTGTTCGGGGGAAGGTGCTGGAAGATTTGCATAGTTGCTCATAAGCATGTGATCCCTGATGTTCGTCTTAATTTGCACGATTTTTTTAAGAAACCGTGAATGTAACGATGATTAACTTCACCTCAGATGGGAATTTTTATCCCCCATTCAAGGGGAAGCGTGCACAAAGACCCTAGGCCTACCCCCGCAACGAGCAGCAAACAAGGCATACTGCCGTTATTTATAGCAAAGCTCACGCGGATATGATCGCAATGCGCCCCACCCCTTGTCACGAGGCAGCCGCGACATAAGCTAAGGCTCAACGCGTGACGAGGGACAAACCATGCTTAACACCACACAAGGATTTCGGGGCGCCGTGACAGCCCCCCATCATTTGGCCGCACAGGCAGGTCAGGATATTCTCGCCGAGGGCGGCAGCGCCGTTGAAGCGATGGTGGCCATGGCCGCAACAATCGCCGTGACCTATCCGCATATGAACGGGATCGGCGGCGATGGGTTTTGGCTGATCAAACGCAAGGATGCCCCTGTGCAGGCGATTTTTGCAGGGGGCCACTCTGCTGCGTTGGCAAGCCAAGCATGGTATGAGGCGGCAGGTTTCACCGATGCAATCCCCACCCGCGGCGCCAAGGCCGCGTTGACTGTTCCAGGATCAGTGGATGGGTGGCGCGCCGCGCTCGAAGCCGCTCCAAGCGCTACCCCCCTGCCCCTGTCTCGCCTTCTTGAGCATGCGATCTATCACGCAGAAGCAGGCTTTCCTGTCAGCAACAACCAATCCCAGTGCATCGCAGATAAGATTGACGGGCTGAAAGATGTGCCTGGATTTGCGGATACCTATCTGTTTGGCGGCGCAATCCCTGTTGCAGGTGCGCGGTTTACACAACCTGCTTTGGCGGCAACGCTGCGCCAGATCGCACAAAAGGGCATTAAAGATTATTATCACGGCGATTTGGCCAAAACCCACGCGGCCTTTCTTGAGGCTCAAGGCAGCCCTTTGCGTTTTGAAGATTTCACCGCATATAGCGCCCGTGCTGTGACACCGCTGTCGGTCAAGACATCAAAAGCCATGCTTTACAACATGATCCCACCCACCCAAGGGATGTCATCACTGATGATTTTGGGGATTTATGATCGCATCCAAACATGGGCCAAAGAAGGGGTCGCGCCTATTCACGCCCTGATCGAAGCCACGAAGCAGGCCTTTATTCTGCGCAATCGTGAATTGGGTGACCTCAGCGCCATGCGGCAACCGCCGGAGACGTTCTTACAAGATCAGGTGCTAGACGATCTGGCAGGGAAAATTGACCACAAGCGCGCATTGCCATGGCCCTATGAGCCAAAGAACGGTGATACAATCTGGATGGGGGCCAGCGATTCTGAAGGCACATCAGTGAGCTTCATCCAAAGCGTCTACTGGGAATTTGGATCAGGCCTGACCTGCCCCGACACGGGCGTGTTTTTCCAAAACCGTGGTGCAGGCTTTGGTATGGGCGATGGCCCGAACCAAATCGCGCCGCGCAAAGTGCCATTCCATACCCTCAACCCCGCAATGGCCGTGTTCGAAGACGGGCGGGTCATGGCCTATGGCACGATGGGCGGCGAAGGGCAGCCACAAACCCAAGCGGCGATTTTTGCGCGCTATGCCTATCTGGGTCAGGAGTTGCAGCAGGCGGTTACCGCGCCGCGATGGCTGTTGGGGCGAACATGGGGCGATGCAACGACCTCTCTGAAACTCGAGGCGCGGTTTGACCCTGACTGGATCACGGCCCTCTCCGATATGGGGCATGAGACAGAAATCTTACCCGATTACAGCGATTTGGTTGGTCATGCGGGCGCTGTTGTCACCCATGTGGACGGCTTGGTTGAGGCCGCGACCGACCCCCGCGCAAATGGTTTGGCCTTGGCGCGCTAAGCTAAGGTTGCCTCAAGGCGGGTGACGAGGGTTGCCATATCCTCGGGCAAACCCGCCTCAAAGCGCATCCATTCGCCACTGGCAGGGTGTGCAAAGCCAAGCGAGGCAGCGTGTAGCGCCTGACGCGGAAATTGGTTCACGGCACCCGCAAGCTCGGGCCCAAACAGCTTTTCCGAAACCCTACGCCGCCCGCCATAGACGGGGTCCCCCACAAGCGCGTGACCTGCATGGGAAAGATGCACGCGAATTTGATGCGTGCGACCCGTCTCTAGCCTGCATTCAATCAAGGCCAAGGCATCGTGATAGCTTTGCAAGGGTTTGACCCGCGTCACGGCGTGACGCCCCCCTTGGAACAGAACCGCTTGACGTTGACGGTCAGTTTTATGGCGCGCCAATTGGGTGGTGATCTTTAGGATATTACCATCCTCAAAACTTGTGCCACGCACACCGCGCAGGCGGGGATCAGCGGGGTCAGGGCTGCCATGGCATAGCGCGATGTAATGCCGCTCGGCACTATGGGCGGCGAATTGGTCGGCCAGCCCATGATGCGCACGATCTGATTTCGCAATGACCAGAAGGCCCGATGTGTCCTTATCGATGCGATGCACGATGCCTGGCCGCTTTTCGCCGCCCACCCCAGATAAATTGCCGCCAAAATGATGCAGCAGCGCATTCACAAGCGTGTGGTCAGGACTGCCTGGTGCGGGGTGGACAACCAAACCTGCGGGCTTATTCACCACAATCAGATCGTCATCCTCGTAGCAAATATCAAGCGGGATATCCTGAGGACGGGTTTCCACCTCTGACGCCTCGGCCACACGAATGGTGACCTGATCGCCCTCAACAACACGCGCGCGGGCATCTGTGATTGTTGCGCCATTGATCGCGACATCCCCTGCCGCAATCAACCGGGCAAGGCGGGATCGGCTGAGCGCGGCTTCTTCTGGCACATCGCGGCCAAGTGCCTTATCAAGACGAGGTGCAGGCTCTGGCCCAATCTCGAAACTAATGATGCGGAGTTCCGCCATGAACACGCCTTCCTCAGGTGACGATCCCCAATCTGCCGCGCTGCCATCCCATCTGGTCTGGCTGCAGCGTATAGTTTGGGTTTTGACCCTTGTGATGATCTTGGGCCTGATAACGGTGGTTTCGGTTTTTGTCACCCGTTTCCCAAAGCCCGCGCAAAATGAAATCACCCTCCCAACCGACCTTACCCTGCCCGAAGGGATCACAGCAACGGCCGTGACCTTTGGCGATGGGTGGATTGCGGTGGTCGATCAGGGCGCGCAGATCATTGTGTTTGACGCGACCACCATGGCCGAAATCGGACGGTTGGAAATAACAACCGCGGACTAACGACAGACTGGGAGAGAGAGATGGTACCGCCTCCCCGGCTTGAACGGGGGACCTCTGGATCCACAATCCAGCGCTCTAACCAACTGAGCTAAGGCGGCACTGTCGGCGGAAATAGCCCCCTCGCGCCGCGATTGCAAGGGGTGGATGACGCGGATATTGTCATTCATGGCGCAAAGGATTAGGGCCTTTGCCGCGAGGGGCAATGCATCCGTGCCTTTTGTCATCTGGAGAGGAAGAGATGAGTATCAATAGCGAAAGCGATATCGCCGCGAATCTACAGATCGGGCCAACAAGCCTTGGGATGGTGCGCATCTATGTCGAGGCCGAAGGTGTCGACCTTCCGCTTGATTTCGATCCTGACGAGGCAGATGAGATCGCCGAAGAATTGCGCCTCGCCGCCGAAGCCGCACGCAAATCGCGCAAATAATCAATAACGCCCCATCGGGTCGCGCATCCGCGCCAAGCGCCGCGCGGCAGTCTGCGCCAGATCATGCGTGATCTTTTTGCGCCGCGCGGGGGCCAGTTTCACCTCTGGCCCCATGCGGATCACTTCGGCATCGTAATCATCCGCAAAGATCAGCCCAGTATCCTCGGGCAGAATTTCGGTTGGGAAATCGGCATCAACCGCCCAGAAATAGCGGTCACACCATTCGAGGTAGCCGTCCCATTTGCCGTCACTGCGAAAATCAGCCACGCCTGATTTGCACTCGATAATCCAAATTTCACCTTTGGGCCCAAGTGCGATTACATCAACGCGCTTGCCCCGTTTGGGGCAAAACTCCTCCAATGTGGTGAAACCAAGCCGCGCAAAATGCCGACACACCCCCCGTGCAAGACGTTGGCCTGCGGTCATTAAATCGGACGGGTGCGGATCAGAGGCAGTCATAGCCATATGATTGGAACAAATACGGAACAAAAGCAAGGCTTGGGTTGATCCCGCCCCACTTGTCGAAAGCCACGGAAAGACCTAAGTGAAGCGGTGACGGTTCTGCGCCATTCGTATCTGTGGCAACATTCCGGTGGCCTTAATCATTTCCGAGGGAGCTGGCTCTGTCACGGCCCTGGTCGCGTTACCTGGCACCCACCTGTATATGCAGGCTCTCGGGAATTACGCCTCTACGGTGGATGCGGTTCCGTCACTTCAGCCTTAAACTTAGCCGCGCTTATCCTCACGGATACGAACGGGAATTGGCTGCATCTCGGGGGTAAGGGCCCGATCACGGCGACCCTGATCGCCTTTGTCATCATCTGATAGGGTCATAATGCGATACCCGATTTGCGCCGAACCGAAGGTAATGGTGCAAAAGATATAAAGCATCACAACGGCAAGAACCCCATAGGCGCTGTTCGGAACCAGATGACGCAGATTGGCAAGGTTGAAACCCAACAGCATCGCAACAAAGGCAAAGGCGATCACGGCACCAATGGCCGCATGGCGTAGAATGAAACGGATATGTTCTGGCATCTCGCACCTCCCTTTGCAGGATAATTTGGGAATCCCTAAAAAGAGGTTAGCGCAAAGAAACGCCAGTGCAACGGCGATTCCTGCGACAGATCGGCCGCATGGCTTTGGCGGTTAAAACGCTTCGGGGCGTGCTTCGCGGGCGATATGATCTAGCACGGCGTTCACGAATTTTGGTTCGCGCCCTTCGGGAAAGAACGCCCGCGCAATATCAACAAATTCCGTAATGATGACCTTGGGCGGTGTATCAGACCCAACCAATTCCGCCCCAGCCGCGCGAAACAAAGCGCGCAAGGTGGGATCAATGCGGTCAATCGGCCATTTTGCAACCAAGGCACGATCGGTCATTTGGTCAATCTTGGCCTGACGCGCCACAGCATCCTCAAGAAGCTGGGTGAAGAGGTCGATATTGCCCTCAGCCATTTCTTCGCCATCCAGAACCGCACCAAAGCGATGCGCCTCGAATTCGCGGCGCACGGCGTCCACGCTTTGGCCAGAATGCTCCATCTGGAATAGGGCTTGCACCGCGTATAGACGGGCTGCCGATTTCATCTGCCGCGCATTTTGTGGGGCAGTCTCTCGGCTGGGGGTGTCATCTGACGGGGTGCTCATCGGGCTTGTATCAATCCTTGGGGCGCGGCATCTCGCGCGCGCATCATCTGTCATAGGTCGCGCCGCATCTAAGGTGCTTGGCGCGGCGCGTCAACGCAGAGAGGTGTTAACCTTTCCAATCCTGCAATCGGGCGACGTAGCGCGCGAGCATATCAATCTCTATATTCAGGCGCGCGCCCACCGCCATTGCCCCCCATGTAGTGACGGATTTCGTGTGGGGGATCACATTCACACCGAACACATCGCCTTCCACTTCGTTCACCGTCAACGATGTGCCATTCAGCGCGACCGATCCTTTTGGCGCGATAAATCCGGCCAAATCGCGTGGCGCGCGAAACCGCATACGGGTGGATTGGCCTTCGTCATACATTTCAATCAGTTCGGCCACGCCATCCACATGGCCCGAAACGATATGGCCTCCCATCTCATCACCCAAGCGCAAGGCCCGCTCAAGGTTGATGTGATGCCCCTCGACCCAGTCCGAAATCGTGGTTTTCGATACGGTCTCGGCCGAGATATCGACCGCGAACCAATCCTCACCCAATGACACAACCGTCAAACAAACGCCGTCACAGGAAATCGAAGCCCCAATATCAATGCGTGTCGTGTCATAATGTGTAGAAATGCGCGCACGCAAATCCCCGCGCGGCTCTAATGCCGTGACCGTTCCGATATCTGTGATGATGCCAGTGAACATCGGCCTGCCTTTCGTTTGAGACCCTCTTTGTCCCTCTGCCTAGCGCCGACCCTAAGTTAGAGCAAGAGCGTGCCCAAAAGCTGCGCCAAATTTGTGCCACAATTTAGCCCTACTGCAACCAACATCTGAGCGTATGATTTTTGTGGGATCGCCTCAATCGTCTGCGCAAAGCGTTTTAGACGCGCGACCATTGGCTGATAATATCCGCCCCAACCGCACGATGGGTAAGGCGCGAGAACCGTGGTGCAGCGGCAAGTTCAGAAATCCCTAAAGCACCAAGCGCGGGCTTCCCCTCGGCACCAATCAGGCTGCCTGCGGAAAATACGCTAAGACGATCCACCAAATCCGCCGATAATAGACCTGCGGCCAAAGCCCCCCCGCCCTCGCAGAAAACGGAGGTCAGACCTACATCCCCCAACGCCTGCAATGCGGCGTTCAACTCAAGATGCCCCCCTTGGGACTGGGCAAGCGAGATCAAATGCGCCCCTGCCTCGCCCCAATAGGCACAGGCCTCATGCGGGGCGTCTTGGCCATGGACAAGCCAAAGCGGCGCCTTCACGATAGAGGCTTGCAAGCGCCCCCCACGCGGCAAATCTAACCTGCGCGAAAGGATAACACGCAACGGCTGATGCGGGCTGCCAATATCGCGCAACGTGAGGTCAGGGTCATCGGCCCGCGCTGTGGCGGCACCGATCATCACAGCATCATGGCAGCCACGCATGACATGGGTCATACGCCGCGCCTCAGGGCCCGTGATCCAGCGGCTTTCGCCACTGGCCGTTGCGATGCGGCCATCAAGCGTTGTTGCCAATTTCAAATGCACCAAGGGCCTGCCGCGTGTCACACGCATGAAAAACCCTGCATGGGCCTGCGCAGCTTCGGGCGCAGCAATATTGGTCGTCACAGATATACCCGCGTCACGCAGCCGCGCGATGCCCTGCCCCGCGGTGCGTGGGTCGGGATCATCTTGGGCGATGACCACACGGGCCACCCCCGCCTCGATCAAGGCCATGCTGCAAGGCGGGGTTTGGCCGTGATGATTGCACGGCTCAAGCGTAACATAGGCAGTCGCCCCCCGCGCGCCCTCCCCCGCTTGAGCCAAGGCTTGCGTTTCAGCATGTGGCCGGCCCGAAGGTGCGGTCACGCCCCGCCCGATTACCAAGCCATCTTTAACAATCAAACAGCCAACAGCAGGGTTTGGCCAAGTGCGACCTTGCCCGCGCTGTCCGAGTGTCAGCGCGGCCCGCATGAAGCGTAAATCTTCTTCCTGCGATGCCGCGATCATTGCGGCTTACCCCTCAGGGGGGATCGGCGGGCGCAATTCAGCAACGAAATCTTCGAAATCATCCGCAGCTTGGAAATTCTTATACACGCTCGCAAAGCGCACATAGGCGACTGTATCAATCCGCGCGAGGCTTTCCATCACGATCTCACCGATGGTTTTCGATGGAATATCCGTGTCGCCGATGCTTTCCAAACGCCGTACAATGCCAGAGATCATTTGATCAATTCGCTCAGGCTCGACCGGACGCTTCTGCATAGAAATACGAATGGAGCGTTCAAGCTTATCGCGGTCGAAATCTTCGCGCTTACCATTGGTTTTCACGACCACCAAATCGCGCAGTTGCACCCTTTCATAAGTGGTGAACCGTCCCCCACAGCCTGGGCAGAGCCTACGGCGGCGGATGGCGACATGGTCTTCGGCGGGGCGGCTGTCTTTGACTTGGGTGTCAACATTTCCGCAAAAGGGGCAACGCATGGTGGTTCCTTATCCCTGCTCAATATCCTGCATCTGGATGTTAGTTATCCACAGCCAGTCTAGGGGAATCAATAGGGATTGGGTAGAGGCAGGTTCAAACTACTGCATTTTGCGACAAAACTACGCTTTCCACGATCTCGGACGGATGCAGAAATCTTGCCGATGAATCGCTTGACACCTGCGGCGAAGGCCCGTATCCCCTCGCGAGATTAAGGGGCGTGGAGCCTTCAGCGCCCTTTTATAGTTACATACCGTTCTTATGACGAGGATGATCCAATGTCACGCGTCTGCGAATTGACTGGCAAGGGGCCGATGTCTGGCAACAATGTCAGCCATGCCAACAACAAAACCAAGCGCCGCTTCCTGCCAAACCTGACGGAAGTGAACTTGGGCTCTGAAATTCTTGATCGCAGCTTCAAACTGCGTATTTCCAACTCTGCTTTGCGCACCGTAGATGCGCGCGGCGGTTTGGATGCTGTTCTTCTGCGCGCGAAGGATGACGTCTTGTCGCCCCGCGCCTTGAAGATCAAGCGCGAGATTGCCAAAGCGCAAGCTGCGCAAGCCTAATCATCGCTTATCGAGATCCTGACCTTCGCGGGTGAGGATGCTGCAAGAAACGCCCCCGACCCTTGGTTGCGGGGTGTTTCGTTTTATGCGGCAGCGCGACACCATCGCGCAGGGCCAGACATTATCTTTTGTGGTTTTGATTGGCGCCATGACACGCAAGGCTTCCAATTGGCTGATGACAGCGCTGATTGCGCTGATGGTGGTAACGAGCAGCGCCCACGCCATGGCGCGCGGTCAAATGGTTTGGGGCGACTTAACCACATTATGCCTCGGGGCCGAGCAGGTCTGGATCGTTACCGATGCGCAGGGCTTGCCACTTCTGGATCAAAACGGGGCGCCTGTCGCGCACAAACACGCCTGCCTTGATTGCCATCTGGCCCATGCTGCCCCGTTGATCCTCAGCCCCGCTTGGCAGGCGAATGCAAGCTATCATAAATTTGACCAGACACGTGAAGCCCCTACCCTAATTGGGGCCTCTCTCCTCCGCCACAAACAGGCCCGAGCCCCCCCATCGTTCTGTGAGTTCAACCCTATTTGAATTTCAACACAGATCTGGATGGAGATATCCAAAATGAAAAAACAGTTTTTCGTCGCGGCAGCCCTCTGCGCGCTGCCCTCTTTTGCGTTGGCCGATATGGTCGTCAGCGATGCCTATGCCCGCAGCACAGGCCCCTCGGCCCCCACAGGTGCGGCCTTTATGCAAATCACCAACGATACGGGCCAAGATGACGTCATCACAGGCGTGATGTCAGATGCGGCTGCCAAAGTTGAACTACACACTCATATCGCCGATGGGGATGGGGTGATGCGTATGGTGCATGTCGAAGCGGGGTTTCCCATTGCAGCAGGCGAAACCATCTTGCTTGAACGTGGCGGCAAGCACGTGATGTTCATGGGGCTGAATGCACCGATGGAAAACGGCGCTGAGATCGAAGTGACGTTCACCTTCGAGACGGCAAGCCCGCTGACAGTGACCATCCCCGTTGATCTTGATCGCATGCCCGAAGGCCATTCCATGAGCGGCCACGGGTCGATGGGCGAAGGCCATAACAACTGATCCCGCAAACCCGCGCAGGCAGGGCATGTGCTTGCGCGGGTTTATCATCTGAGCCCTCTTTCCTATTGGCCCGCCTTGCGCTATCTGACCGCCTACTGCACGCATAGCCTAGGGCCAACATGACCGAGCTTTCTCGCATTCGTAACTTCTCCATCGTGGCGCATATCGACCACGGCAAATCCACCTTGGCGGATCGGCTGATCCAACTGACCGGCACTGTGGCCGAGCGGGATATGAAAGAGCAATTGCTTGACGCGATGGATATCGAGCGCGAACGCGGGATCACCATCAAGGCCAATACTGTGCGGATTGAATACCCTGCCAAGGACGGCCAGACCTACGTTCTGAACCTGATCGATACGCCCGGCCATGTCGATTTCGCCTATGAGGTCAGCCGCTCGATGCGGGCGGTGGAAGGGTCGCTATTGGTTGTGGATGCCAGCCAAGGCGTTGAAGCGCAGACCTTGGCCAATGTGTATCAGGCGATTGAAGCGGATCATGAGATTGTTCCCGTTCTCAATAAGATTGACCTGCCTGCCGCCGAACCTGAGCGGGTTTGCGAACAGATCGAAGATGTGATCGGGATTGATGCCTCAGACGCGGTCATGATTTCCGCGAAAACGGGTTTGGGCATCCCTGACGTTCTAGAGGCAATCGTCACCCGCCTGCCTGCACCCACAGGTGACGCGAATGCACCACTCAAGGCCATGCTGATCGACAGCTATTACGACCCTTATCTCGGCGTGGTCGTTCTGATCCGCGTGGTGGACGGCAAGATCAAAAAGGGCGACCGCGTCCGTATGATGAAAACGGGCGGGCTGTATCAAATTGACCGCCTCGGCGTGTTCCGCCCCCAGATGGAAAATATTGCAGACCTCGGGCCAGGCGAGATCGGGTTTTTGACCGCCTCCATCAAACAGGTGCGCGACACCCGTGTGGGCGACACCATCACCCATGATAAAGGCGGCTGTGCGGCAGCGCTTCCCGGGTTCAAGCCCTCGATCCCTGTGGTGTTCTGCGGCCTTTTCCCTGTGGATGCCAATGATTTCGAAGACCTGCGCGATGCGATTGAGAAATTGGCCCTCAATGACGCAAGCTTTACCTATGAGATGGAAACGTCAGCCGCGCTTGGGTTCGGCTTCCGCTGCGGGTTCTTGGGTCTTTTGCACCTTGAGGTCATCCGCGATCGTCTCGAACGTGAATATGATATCGACCTAATCACCACCGCGCCTTCGGTGATTTATCATGTGCACATGCGTGATGGATCGATGGTAGAATTGCACAATCCCGCGGATATGCCCGACCTGACCTATGTCGATCATATCGAAGAGCCGCGGATCAAGGCCACGATCCTTGTGCCTGATGATTTCTTGGGCGACGTTTTAAAACTGTGCCAAGACCGCCGCGGGGTGCAGCTTGACCTAACCTATGCGGGCAACCGCGCGATGGTGGTCTATGATTTGCCACTGAACGAAGTGGTATTTGACTTCTACGACCGCCTGAAATCAGTGACAAAGGGCTACGCAAGCTTTGACTATCAGATGACGGGCTATCAACAGGATTACTTGGTCAAAATGCAGATCCTGGTGAACGATGAGCCAGTTGATGCCCTATCGACCATGGTGCATCGTGATCGGGCCGAACAACGGGGCCGTATGATGTGCGAAAAACTCAAGGAGCTGATCCCCCGCCATATGTTCAAAATCCCGATCCAAGCCGCGATTGGTGGGCGCATCATCGCACGCGAAACCTTGGCCGCGCTGCGCAAGGACGTGACTGCAAAATGTTACGGTGGGGATGCAACCCGCAAGCGGAAACTTTTGGATAAGCAGAAAGCGGGCAAGAAGAAGATGCGCCAATTCGGTAGGGTCGAAATCCCGCAAAGCGCCTTTATCAACGCGTTGAAGATGGATGATTGAGGGCGCAGCAAGGCATCAACCTGATCGGAACAGAAAAGAGATGTCAAAACCACTGGGCTATAGCGGCACGCAGATTGCGCTGCATTGGGGGATAGCCGCCCTCATCATTTATCAATTCGTCTACCACGAAGGCATTGAAGAGGCCTATGAGCAGGCGCTTGAAACAGGCGTTTACGCGCAATCCTTGGGATGGGCGAGCCACGCCATTCCGGGGATTATAGTGCTGCTTTTGGTGATCTGGCGGCTTGTTCTGCGCCTGCGGTGCGGCGCGCCTGATGCCCCCGCCGAAGAACCCACGATTTTCGCGCGGCTGTCGCATACCGCCCATTGGGCATTTTATGCGCTGATGCTGGCCTTGCCGATCACAGGGATACTGGCATGGGGTGGTCAGATTAAGGCGAGCGCCGAGGTGCATGAGGTTCTCAAGTCGTTTCTCATGCTTTTGGCCTTGGTGCATGTGGGCGCGGTATTAATGCATCAATTTGTCTGGAAGACCAATATCATGCAGCGCATGAAACGCGCAGGTTAGCCCAAGAACACCTTAAGGCTTTCCACAAATTCCCGCGGAGTGTCAGCATGGAGCCAATGCCCAGCTTGCGGAATTTTGGCGAATTTCGCATTGGGAAATAGTGCCTTAATGGAGGGGCGATGCTCGGGTAGAACATAATCGGAACGCCCGCCCGATAGGAACAAGATATCACCGTCAAAGGGAGTAAGATCCCCCTCCGGCCAGCCTGTGATCTTCGCCATTTCGCGCGAGAGAACATCTAAATTTAGACGCCAAGCCTGTCCCTTAGCGTCCAGAGATTGCAGCAAAAACGCGCGAACCCCTGCATCGTCCACATGGGCCTGCAATTGGCGATCTGCATCCCCGCGCGTCGCAACCGCGCCGAGATCGATCGCGCGCATGGCATCAATCATAGGTTGTTGCGAATGGCCATAGGTCACTGGGGAAATATCCGCGATCACGGCGCGGCGGATCAATTCGGGCCGCTTCAGTGCCAACATCATCACGGCTTTGCCACCCATCGAATGGCCAACCACATCGGCACAGGCGCCATGCGCCTCGATCACTTGGGCCAGATCATTGGCCAGATCAGGGTAGCTGTGACTGTCATACCATGGGCTTGCGCCATGGTTGCGCATATCAACGGTGAGGCAATGTCGTTCGACCCGTTTTGCAATCACACCCCAATTGCGCGCTGATCCATAAAGACCATGTGCGATCAAAAGAGGCGGGCGATCCTGCGGCGTGCCATGTTCGACAATGTTCAACATAGGCCGCTTTTTAGGGGATCCCCCGCCCCTTGGAAAGGTGACTTAATGTGCGGGCGCCACAAAGGTGCCATTGCGCAAGTCCGCAATTGCTTGGCGGATTTCGTCTTGGGTGTTCATCACAATTGGCCCATGCCACGCGACAGGCTCTTCGATCGGTGCGCCTGAGATCAGAAGGAACCGCACACCTTTAGGCCCCGCCTGCACGGTGATCTCATCGCCTGTGCCAAATCGGATCAACGTGCGATCGCCAGACATATCGCGAATGTTCACTTCTTGCCCCATGACCTCTTTTTCCAAAAGCACGCCTGTGGGTTGACTTGCATCTGCGAACGCGGCTTGGCCTTCGAAGACATAGGCAAAGGCGCGGCGATAGGTGTCGATGCGGAAGTTTTTCTTCACGCCCGCAGGGATCGAAACATCCAAATATTGGGGATCAGCAGCAATGCCATCAACGGGGCCTTTCTTGCCCCAAAATTCTCCAACGATCACTTTGACACGGGTGCCATCGTCATCAATCACCTCTGGAATTTCTTGCGCGGCTACGTCTTGATAGCGCGGATCCGTCATTTTCATAGATGATGGCAGATTACCCCACAGCTGAAACCCGTGCATTTGTCCTTTGGCGTTTCCGAGCGGCATTTCTTGGTGCAAGATACCCCGCCCTGCAGTCATCCATTGCACCGATCCTGCCCCCAATTTGCCAGTATTGCCAAGGCTGTCTGAGTGCTCAACCGTGCCTGCCAGCACATAGGTGATGGTCTCGATCCCACGATGGGGATGCCACGGGAACCCTTTCTGGAAATACGCGGGGTCTTCGTTGCGAAAATCGTCAAACAACAAGAACGGGTCAAGTTCGGTTGGATCGTGAAAGCCAAAGGCACGGTGCAAATGCACCCCTGCCCCTTCCAAAGTGGGCTTTGCGCTGCGCTCTTCTACAACAGGACGGATCGACATGAGCTTTCTCCTTCTTATGCCCCACACGGTCTGCAGGGTCGCGTTGTGGATCAAACTAGTGCGCAGCCCCCACCATGACAATCTGCACAAATCCGCAAAAAGATGTGCATCTTTGCGAGGGCCAATATTCCATGTATGAGCAAGGAGCAGATTTCAGCGAAAGGAATGCTTCGTGGCCAAGAAACGCGCCCCACACGAGATTATCGGTTATATCGCCCCCAATATTGCCCGCCGCAGCTTTGCGGTGTTTTGTTTGGGTGGCCTGGGGTTTCTGCTGATCATGATTGCGGCCACAAACCCGCCCCAACATCTCTTCTGGCTCTTGCTATTAATTGTGTTTGGCGTGGGGTCATTGGGGATGGCCTATAAATTGTGGAAAGCCTCATCGCATAAGCTGATCCTGACCCGCGAATGTCTGCGCGAAGAAAATGGCCGCGTGTTGTTCCATATCGACAATGTAGAAAGCGTGGATCGTGGGTTTCTAGCGATGAAGCCGGCGGGGGGCTTTATCGTATTTTTGCACAAACCCGAGGAAGGGGGACGCGTTTATGCCCCTGGTCTTTGGCGGCGTTGGGGGAAATCTGTTGCCGTTGGCGGCGTCACTTCGGCAGGCGAAGCCAAAGCTGTGGCCGATTTGATCAAAATCATATTGGCGGAGCGGGATTTGGAGGCGGAATCCTAAAGCGCGAGGCCGCCCCCGAAAGAGGTCGGCAAAATACCTGAGTTTGTCGCAACTTGACGAAACCCTTCTGCGCTGCTGTCCTAGGGTGAGCCTAGGGACAAAGGGAGAGGTCAGATGCGCTATTCAGGCCTTCGTGTGATCAGCGAAGGATTGCGAGGGCAAAAATCATGGACGCGCGCGTGGCGCGATCCTGCTCCAAAAGCGCAGTATGACATGATTATCATTGGCGGTGGCGGCCACGGTCTGGCAACCGCCTATTACCTCGCCAAAAATCATGGCATCACAAATATTGCCGTGCTTGAGAAGGGCTATTTGGGCGGTGGCAATATCGGTCGTAATACCACCATTGTGCGCGCAAATTACCTACTTGAAGGCAATTCTCAATTTTACAGCCATTCCCTGAAACTGTGGGAAGGGCTAGAGCAAGACCTGAATTACAATGTCATGCACAGCCAGCGCGGCATCATCAACCTGTTCCATTCAGACGGGCAACGTGATGCCTTTGCGCGGCGCGGGAATGCGATGATCAATCAAGGCGATGATGCGATCTTGTTGGATCGCGATGAATTGCGGCGCATGATCCCCTATCTCGATTATGATCAAACACGTTTCCCAATTTTTGGCGGGCTCTACCACAAACGCGGCGGCACAGCGCGGCATGATGCGGTGGCTTGGGGCTATGCCCGCGCGGCGGATCAACGCGGTGTAGACCTCATCCAGAATTGCGAAGTTACAGGGATTGATGTGCATCAGGGCCGCGTCACGGGTGTCCAAACCACGCGGGGTGCAATTAGCGCACGCAAGATTGGCGTTGTGGTGGCGGGACGCAGTTCTCAGGTGGCCGCAATGGCAGGCCTGCGCTTGCCCATTGAGAGCCATGTGTTGCAGGCCTTTGTCACCGAAGGGCTAAAGCCTGCAATTGACCATGTGATCACTTATGGCATGGGGCATTTCTATATCAGCCAGTCTGACAAGGGCGGACTGGTCTTTGGCGGTGACCTTGATTTTTATCCATCCTATGCCTCGCGCGGGAACCTGCCCACCGCAGAGCATGTGGTGGAAACAGGCATGACGCTCATGCCGATGATCGGACAGGCCAAAATGCTGCGCTCTTGGGGCGGGATTATGGATATGTCCTCGGATGGCAGCCCCATTATCGACAAAAGCCCGATAGAGGGCCTATATTTGAATTGTGGGTGGTGTTATGGCGGCTTTAAGGCTGTGCCGGGATCGGGTTATGCCTTCGCGCATCTTATGGCCACAGATCAGCCGCATCAAAGCGCCGAGCGCTTTCGCCTCGACCGGTTTGAGACGGGGCGTGGCCTCATGGATGAAGAAGGCCGCGGCAGCCAACATAATTTGCATTAGAGATCGAGACGGTTATGCGTATCCCCTGCCCCATTTGCGGCGAAAGAGACAGCCGCGAATTTCGTCCCAAAGGCGATATTACATATGCAGATCGCCCTGCGGCTGAGGCGGGCGTGGCGGCGTGGCACAGCTATCTGCATTTGCGAGACAATCAACCGGGCCAAATCGTTGAGATTTGGCGCCATGCACACGGCTGCGGGGCGTGGATATCTGTAACTCGAAACACAGTCAGCCACGCCATCCTAGGGGCACAGTTGCTACGCGATCGAGGGCAAGATCATGCGGGTTGAGGGCAAAGGACGGATCAATCGCGACAAGCCGCTCAATTTTACCTTTGACGTCAAAACCTATCAGGGGTTCGAGGGCGATAGCCTTGCCTCTGCCCTTCTGGCCAATGATGTCGCATTAGTCGGGCGCAGTTTCAAATATCACCGCCCCCGCGGGATCGTGACGGCAGGCTCGGATGATCCAAACGGCTTGGTTGAACTGTCACGCGGGCCATATGGGGCCGCAATCCCGAACACACGCGCCACAATGCAATCCCTCTATGAGGGGCTTGTTGCGAACAGTCAAAACCATCTTGGGCCGCTTGGGTTTGATCTTTTGGCCGTGAATGATCTGGCCGCGCCCTTCTTAAGCGCGGGGTTTTACTACAAAACATTCATGTGGCCGCGCCGCTTTTGGGAAGCGGTTTACGAACCCCTGATCCGCCGCGCAGCGGGTTTGGGCCGCTTGTCCCGCGAGATGCAGGCAGAACCATCTGAAAAGGCCTTTGGGCATTGTGATCTTCTGGTCATTGGCGCTGGCCCTTCGGGCCTGACTGCCGCCCTTGTCGCGGCTGAGGCGGGCGCGGATGTGATCCTTGTTGACGAGAACACAGAACTCGGCGGCAGGCTTTGGCTTGAGGATGCTGCAATTGACGATATGCCTGCGCAAACTTGGCTCGCGCAGATATCGGCCAAGCTTTCTGCCATGCCCAATGTGCGGATCATGCCGCGTTGCACAGTCACGGGGGCCTATGATGGTGGCACCTATGGCATGATCGAGCGCGTGGGACTTGAGCACGCCCCGAATGGCACTGTGCCACGCGAATGTTTCTGGCGCATCACTGCGCGCGCTGCGATTTTGGCCACAGGCGCTGTTGAACGGCCCATCGCATTTGCAGACAATGACCGCCCCGCCATTATGATGGCAGGCGCAATGCGATCCTATCTCGACCGCTACGGCGTCTTGCCAGCGCGCAAAATCGCGCTGTTTGTCAGCACGGATCAAGGACATCGCGACGCGCTTGCCTTGCAGGCCGCGGGGGCAACCCTTGCCGCCGTCATCGATCCGCGCAGCGATGCGCCTGCGCTTGGCGATTATCCACTTTATAGTGGTGCGGAGGTCGTGGCGACACGCGGCCGCACGCGTATCTCGGGCATAACCATTCGTGATGCCGCGGGAAAAACCACCGATATGGACATAGGCGCTTTGGGAATGTCTGGGGGATGGAACCCCAATATTCACCTTGCCTGCCATATGGGCGCCCGCGCAATTTGGAACGCGGAGAAATCCTGTTTTCTTGCCCCTGAGGGCGCGGTGCCTGCCCTGCATTACGCAGGCAGTGCTGCAGGATATTTCAGCACTGCCGAGTGTTTCACCTCGGGGTTTGCAGCGGCGATCAATGCCCTGTCCGAATTGGGCCTGACGGCCCCTCATACGCCCTGCCCAATCGCCCCCGCTTCGCGCGAGACAGCGAGGCCCCATTGGGTGGTTTCTGGCAAAAAGCGGGCATGGATTGATTTTGCCAATGATGTGACCACCAAAGATATCCGCCTTGCCGCGCAAGAAGGGTATCGATCGGTCGAACATATGAAGCGCTACACGACCCAAGGAATGGCGCCCGATCAAGGACGCAGTTCAAACACGACCGCGATTGCGGTTTTGGCAGATGCCACGGGTCGTGGAATTTCCGAGACTGGCACGACAACCTATCGCCCGCCCTTTGTGCCCGTGTCCCTTGGTGCGATTGGCGCGGGCGCGCAAGGCAAAGGGTTTGCACCCGAACGCCTGACCACCAGCCATGCAGCAAGTGTTGCCCGCAATGCCCCAATGGTGGCCACGGGCCTGTGGTATCGTGCATCCTATTTCCCACAAAATGGCGAGACAACATGGCTGCAATCCTGCAACCGCGAGGTGGGCTATGTGCGCAATGCGGTCGGTGTTGTCGATGTTTCTACTTTGGGCAAAATCGCCGTGTGTGGCCCTGATGCCGCGCGGTTTCTTGATTTTGTCTACAGCAATACGATGTCGACCCTGCCAGAGGGGCGTGTGCGCTATGGTTTGATGCTGCGCGAAGATGGGTTTGTTATGGATGACGGAACCTGCGCGCGGGTAGGCCCCTATGACTATGTGATCACCACGACCACTGCCGCCGCAGCCGAGGTCATGGCGCATCTGGAATTTGTGGCGCAGGTCTTTTGCCCTAATTGGAAACTCAGCCTGACCTCTACAACAGAGGCTTGGGCGCAATTCGCGGTGGCAGGGCCAAAGGCGTTTGACCTTGTGGCGGGTCTGACCACAGACCTGCGCCGCGATGAATTGCCCTTTATGGGATGGGTCGCGCGGGATGTTTTGGGCGTGCCTGCCCGCATTTTCCGCATCTCTTTCTCAGGCGAGGAAGGGTATGAAATCGCGGTTCCCGTGGGCTATGGCGCAAGCCTTTATGACGCGCTTATGCCCCGCGCCGAAGCGATGGGGGGCGGGCCTTATGGGGTCGAGGCCCTCAATGTCTTGCGTCTTGAAAAGGGCTTTATCACCCATGCCGAAATCAATGGCCGCGTGACCGCGGGTGACTTGGACATGGCGGGGCTATTGTCCAAGAAGAAAAGTGATTTCATCGGCCGTGCAGGCGCGGCGCGCGAAGGGTTGCTTGACCCTGCGCGCCCCGCATTAATCGGGTTGCGCCCTGTTGATGGCCAATCAAAAATTCTTGCAGGTGGGCATTTGTTCGAGGCCGATGCAAAACCCAGTCGGGAAACCTCAAAAGGCTACGTATCTTCCGCCTGTTTCTCGCCAACCTTGGGCCATCCAATCGCACTTGGCTTCTTTGTGGATGGGCGCGCACGACATGGGGATCAGGTGAAAATGGTTGATCATCTACGCGGGCAAGAAACCCTTTGCGAGATTTGCCCGCCTGTCTTCTTTGACCCTGACGGAGGGCGGATGCGTGACTGATCTTTCCCTAGCCCCAGTTATAACGGGCCCCAGTGAAATCTCTCATGGCACGATTCAGCTCAGCATCGATGCCCCCCAAAACATCACGGCACTCTTGCCCCATCCAAACTGCCTTGATGCGGTGAACACGATCCTGAAATCTGATTTGGGCCTAAAATTTCCTGCGCCTAGTGAGGTCGTCACAAACGACACACTGCGGCTGATTTGGAACGGGCTAGATCATGCGCTTCTTTTGGGGGCTTCAGCCCCCCTTGCCCCCTTGGCACCTTACGCGCTTTTGGCAGATCAAAGCGGGGCTTTGGCGCGGTTCACGCTGACAGGGCCTGATCTGGCCGAGGTTTTGGCGCGGCTTTGTCCTTTGGATCTGCGCCCGACCGCCTTCGGGCCACGGCGTTCTGAGCGCAGTTTATTGGGCCATATTGATGCGCTATTTGTGACAGCCGATGACGGAGATCACATCGAGATATTTGTGATGCGATCCATGGCACAATCAGCCCTGACCGAACTGACCCATGCAATGCAAGGGGTGGCCGCGCGCAGATCAGCCGCGCTGTGAATTTGCCCACAGGGTTCTCCACAGAGGATCGCGCGGCGGCATCTGGACAGCGCCTGCGTTCGCGCAGATACTCGCCCCATGAGTTTACCGCCTGGATTTTTGGATGAATTGCGCACCCGCATCTCGCTGTCGCAGGTGGTCGGGCGCAAAGTCATGTGGGACAACCGCAAATCCAATGCGGCCAAGGGGGATATGTGGGCCCCTTGCCCCTTTCACCAAGAGAAAACCGCATCCTTCCATGTCGATGATCGCAAGGGGTTTTATTATTGTTTCGGCTGTCAGGCCAAAGGCGATGCAATCAGCTTTGTGAAAGATACTGAAAATGTCAGCTTCATAGAGGCGATTGAAATCCTTGCGCGTGAGGCAGGTATGCCCATGCCAGAACGAGATCCACGCGCACAGGAAAAATCAGACGCGCGCGAGAAATTGGCACAGGCCACCGAGGCGGCGGTGCAATTCTATAAGCTACAGTTGAAATCGTCTGCGGCCCGTGACGCACGGGATTATCTTGAAAAGCGGGGCATAGATGAAGCCACGCTTGCGCGATTTGAAATCGGCTTTGCCCCATCAGCACGGCGCGGGGCCTTTGAGGCATTGCAGGCCAAAGGTATCGCTGCCGAGGATATCATCACTGCAGGGATTGCCAGCAAACCCGATGACGGTGGCGCGCCCTATGATGCGTTTCGAGATCGGATCATGTTTCCCATCCGTGATCCGCGCGGGCGCTGCATCGGCTTTGGTGGGCGCGCGATGGATCCGAACGCACGCGCCAAATATCTCAACAGTCGCGAGACACCTCTGTTCGATAAGGGGCGCGCCTTGTTCAATCACGGCCCCGCCCGCGAAGCCGCGGGCAAGGGCCAGCCTTTGATCGTGGCAGAAGGCTATATGGATGTCATCGCGCTATGGCGTGCAGGGTTTGAGGCGGCGGTGGCCCCGCTTGGCACCGCCATCACCGCCGATCAATTGCACCTCATGTGGCGCATTTCGCCCGAGCCGATCATCGCCCTTGACGGGGATAAGGCGGGCTTGCGCGCCGCAATGCGCCTGATTGATCTAGCCCTGCCCATGTTGGGTGCGCAAAAATCCCTGCGGTTTTGCATCCTTCCTGAGGGCCAAGACCCTGATGATCTGATCCGTGCCAAAGGGCGCGGCGCAATGCAAACCCTGATTGACGGGGCGCAGCCTTTGGTCAACCTCTTGTGGCAGCGCGAAACCGAAGGCCGTGTTTTTGACAGCCCCGAACGGCGCGCCGAATTGGACAAATCGCTGCGCCGCGCCTCGGCACAGATCCAAGATCCTGATTTACGCCACCACTACGATACAGCATTCAAAGACCTCAAATGGCAGCTGTTCCGCCAAAAACGGCAGAGTTCGGCAGCACCTAAAACAGCCCGCAGCCCCCGCAAGGCTGGGTTTATGCGCCCTGACCTCCCTCTCGAACCTTTGGCGGAAACCCTTGCCTCGGCCCTCGCATCAGGGGCAATTAGCGAAAAAGATCTGCGTTGGTCGGTCATCTTGGCGTTGTTGTGTCTTTACCCCGCCTTGCTCGATCATTTTGAGCCGCAGCTTGACCGACTACACCCTGAGCTGGAGGAATATCGCCGCCTGAGTGCGCATCTTTTGGGGACGCGATGCCGTGACAAAGAAAGCCTTAACCAAGAATTAGAGGCTTTTGGGTTATCTCCCCTTCTTGAAAATCTGCTCTCAATGGGCCATGTGCGCATCACACCGCCCATTTTATCGCAGGGCGCGGAAGACAAAGCACGAGACTGCCTCACGGAGGAATTCGCGAAACTGGCCGCGTGGCATGGGATCGACCATGAAATGGCCGAAGCCCTTGAGGGGTTGGATCGCACCGAAGACGATCCGCACCTGTCATGGCGTTTAACTCAGGCCCTAAAGACGTTACAACAAGCCACAAAGCCGAAAAGAAACGACCAAGCGGATGCCAGTGAAGACACATCTGCATATTCAAACCGCCTGCGCCACTTGATAGAGGAGCGCGTGTGGGAGAAGAAAAAACGCTAATCCGCTTTGCGAATCACTGATTCGCACTACAATGATTTCAGGTGCAAGCGTCAGCCGACCTTGGCCGAGCTTGAACGAAAAGGATAATCGCCGATGGCCAAAGACAGCGATGACGGCAAACCCGAAGGCGAAGAGACCGAAATCGGTCTAGATATGAGCCAAGCTGCCGTCAAAAAAATGATCGCCGAGGCCCGCGCGCGTGGCTTTATCACCTATGATCAATTGAACGCTGTCTTGCCGCCTGAACAGGTCTCCTCTGAACAGATCGAAGATGTCATGTCGATGCTGTCTGAGATGGGCGTGAATATCATCGAAGATGATGAAGTCGAGGACGAGGAAAACAAATCCTCAGGCGGTGAGTTGGTGGAAACCTCCACCTCGCGCGAAGTGGCCTTGGCCAGCAGCGAGACCGAAAAACTGGATCGCACAGATGACCCTGTGCGGATGTATCTGCGCGAGATGGGCAGCGTTGAGTTGCTCTCGCGTGAAGGTGAAATTGCGATTGCCAAGCGCATTGAAGCGGGCCGCAACACCATGATCGCAGGGCTTTGTGAAAGCCCCCTGACCTTTCAGGCGATCACCATCTGGCGGGACGAATTGCTAGAAGAAGATATTCTTCTGCGCGATGTAATTGACCTAGACGCCACATTTGGCCGCTCAATCGGTGAAGAAGATGATGAAGCGCCCGTGGTTGGTGGTTTGGATGGCGACAACCGCGACAGCGGCAGTGCTGCATCGAACCAGAGTGACGAACCAGAATTGGACGCGGATGGGAACCCAATCGCCCGCGATGATGACGAGGACGAGGACGATCAAGCCAATATGAGCTTGGCCGCGATGGAGGCCGCGCTTAAGCCACGCGTTTTGGAAACCCTAGATCGTATCGCCAATGATTACATCTATCTGGCCGAAATGCAGGACAAGCGTATCTCGGCCACGCTGAATGAAGATTCGAGCTTTGATTCGGGCGATGAGGCCACCTATCAAAAACTGCGCGGCGAGATTGTGGAATTGGTGAATGAACTGCACCTGCACAACAACCGTATCGAGGCGCTGATTGACCAGCTTTACGGCATCAACCGCCGCATCATGTCGATCGATAGCGCCATGGTGAAACTGGCCGATCAGGCCCGTATCAATCGCCATGAATTCATCGAGGCCTATCGCGGCTATGAACTTGACCCCACATGGGTGGATCGCATGGCCGAAAAACCTGGCCGTGGGTGGCAAGCCCTGATGGAACGCTCCCGCGATAAGGTCGAAGACTTGCGCGCCGATATGGCCCAAGTTGGCCAATATGTCGGCCTTGATATCAGCGAATTCCGCCGCATCGTGAACCAAGTTCAAAAGGGCGAGAAAGAAGCGCGTCAGGCGAAGAAAGAAATGGTCGAGGCGAATTTGCGCCTCGTGATCTCCATCGCCAAGAAATATACCAATCGCGGCCTGCAATTCTTGGATTTGATTCAAGAGGGCAATATCGGCCTGATGAAGGCGGTGGATAAATTCGAATATCGCCGCGGCTATAAATTCTCGACCTATGCGACATGGTGGATCAGGCAGGCGATCACGCGTTCGATTGCGGATCAGGCCCGCACGATCCGTATCCCTGTGCATATGATTGAAACGATCAACAAACTGGTGCGCACAGGCCGTCAGATGTTGCACGAAATCGGCCGCGAACCCACGCCCGAGGAATTGGCCGAAAAGCTGCAAATGCCGCTTGAGAAAGTGCGCAAGGTCATGAAAATCGCCAAGGAACCTATTTCCTTGGAAACCCCGATTGGCGATGAAGAAGACAGCCAGCTTGGCGATTTCATCGAAGACAAGAACGCCGTGCTACCGTTGGACAGCGCCATTCAGGAAAATTTGAAGGAAACCACGACCCGCGTTCTGGCCTCGCTCACGCCGCGTGAGGAACGCGTGCTGCGGATGCGCTTCGGCATCGGGATGAATACCGACCATACGCTCGAGGAAGTGGGACAGCAGTTTTCCGTGACCCGCGAGCGGATCAGGCAGATCGAGGCGAAAGCCCTGCGGAAGCTGAAGCACCCCTCGCGGAGCAGGAAGCTGCGGAGTTTCTTGGATCAGTGATGCACGGCCTGCCTTGGCTTTTGTTGATCGCCAAAGACGCGCTCATGCGGAAAACGGCCTAAGGGGCCATTTTTCCCAAAATCTCCGCCGCCGCCGCATCGGGGCTGATTTTGCCCTCTGCCACATCACGCACGCGGGTCTCGATGGCGGCGCGGATCGTTTGATCCTCGCGCAGCCGCGCCAATAACCCCTCACGCAATTCTGTCTCGAACCAATGAGCCGCTTGCGTGGCGCGGGTTTCTTCCCAGATGCCCGCCTCCCTTCGCCACTGCGCCAAGTTCTGCATCTCGGCCCATGCTGTCTCAATCCCTGCCCCTTCCGCGGCTGAAACGGCCAGTGCCTTGGGGAACCCTTCGGGGTCTTGCGGGCGTTTGCGCAACAGCCGCAGCGCGCCTGCGTAATCGGCAACTGTGCGGGTGGCGGTGGCGCGCAAATCACCATCAGCCTTGTTCACCAAGATCAGATCGGCGATTTCCATGATCCCGCGCTTGACCCCTTGCAATTCATCCCCGCCCGCGGGCGCCAAAAGCAGCACGAAAAGATCGCACATCTCGGCCACCATCGTTTCGGATTGGCCCACACCCACTGTCTCGATCAAGACCACATCAAACCCCGCCGCCTCGCACAGCGACACCGCCGCGCGGGTGCGGCGCGCCACACCGCCGAGGCTTGCCTGGCTGGGGGAGGGGCGGATAAAGGCCGAAGGCACGCGCGAGAGCTGCTCCATCCGTGTCTTATCGCCCAAGATTGACCCGCCTGAGCGCGCAGAGCTTGGATCAACCGCCAAAACTGCCACGCGCAGCCCTGCATCGGTCAGCATCATCCCAAAGGCCTCGATAAAGGTGGATTTCCCTACACCGGGCGTGCCCGAGAGGCCGATGCGCAGCGCCTCACGCCCATGGCCGCGCAGCGCGTCCAAAAGTGCGGCCGCCTGCGCACGATGATCAGCGCGGCTGCTTTCGACCAAGGTCACGGCACGGGCAAGCGCACGGCGTTCACCCGCAAAAATCCGATCCTTGAGATCGAGAATATCCAATTCTGCCGTCATCGGGGCTGATTACTCCTTGACCTTACAAGGGCTTTTCTGCCTGTTCGGCCAAGCTACGTCCACCCCGAAAGACTTTTGCCGCCCCATGCGCCTGCCGATTGATGATATACTGCCCGAGTTGATCGCCGCCCTTGCGCGCGCAGGCCGCACCGTTTTGCAGGCCCCGCCTGGCGCGGGCAAAACCACCCGTGTGCCCCTTGCCCTGCTTCAGGCGGGGGCGGTGCAGGGTCGTATCCTCATGCTTGAACCCCGCCGTTTGGCCGCGCGTGCCGCTGCCGAACGCATGGCGCAAACCTTGGGCGAGGGGGTGGGGCAGACCATCGGCTACCGCATGCGCGGCGACAGCAAAACAGGCCCTTCCACGCGGATTGAGGTTGTGACCGAAGGCATTCTCACCCGCATGATCCAAGACGCGCCTGACCTGCCTGAAATTGGTGCGATCATCTTTGATGAATTCCACGAGCGGTCGCTCAATGCTGATCTTGGGCTTGCCTTGAGTTGGGAATTACGCGGCGCACTTAGGCCAGATCTAAAGATCTTGGTCATGTCGGCCACATTGGATGCGACCCCTGTGGCGGCACTCCTTGATGACGCGCCCCTTGTCACATCAGCGGGCCAAGCCTTTGAGGTGGTGACCCATCATCTGCCCGCCCCTCTGCCCAAGGAGACGCGGCTTGAGCGCGCGATGGCCGATCTGATCCTGCAGGCCCTGCACGAAACGGAGGGGGGCATCTTGGCCTTTTTGCCGGGTCACGGCGAGATTGCACGCACCGCAGCCCTGCTTGATTTACCCCGCGATATTCGCCTTCATCAACTTTATGGGGCAATGCCCTTAGCCGCGCAACGCGCGGCCATTACCCCCGAGGCAGATGGTGCGCGAAAATTGGTGCTTGCCACATCCATCGCAGAAACCTCACTGACCATTACGGATATATCCGTGGTCATCGACAGTGGCCGCGCAAGGCGCGCGCGGTTTGACCCCGCCTCAGGCATGACACGGCTTGTAACCGAACCCGTCAGCCGCGCTGAGGCGAATCAACGCCGTGGCCGCGCGGGTCGTGTCTCGGCAGGCATTTGTTATCGAAATTGGACGAAGGGCAGCGAAGGCGCGCTACCCGCTTTCCCCCCCGCCGAAATCGAGGCCGCCGATTTGACAGGTTTGGCATTGGAATTGGCCCTTTGGGGCAGCGCGGATGGCTTGGCTTTTCTCACACAGCCCCCTCTGGGCGCTCTGGCCGAGGCGCGGGCCTTGTTGCAGGGGCTTGGGGGTTTGGACGCCGAAGGGCGGATCACGGCTCACGGGCGCGCGATGGCTGCAATGCCCTTGCACCCGCGTCTCGCGCATATGCTGTTGTCTGGGGATGCGCGCGCCGCCCGAATTGCGGCCCTTTTGGGCGAGCGTGACCCCCTGCAGGGGCAAACTTCGCAAAGTGATCTGAAGCTGCGTCTGCGCCTTTTGGACGGCCCTGCAGGAAAATCCCCTCCCCTTGCGCGTATCCGTCAGGAAATGGCGCGCCTCAAACCCTTGGCCACAGGTCGCGCGTTAAGTGACGCCCAATATCTGGCTTTGGCCTATCCCGACCGTATCGGGATGCGCCGCAAGGGAGATGCCCCGCGATACATTCTGTCAGGTGGAAAAGGTGCCATCTTTGACGCAGGCGATGAATTGGCAGGCGCGCGCTTGATTGTTGCCAGTGACCTTGATGGCAACCCGCGCGGAGCCCGGATCAGGGGCGCGCTTGCCCTGACCGAAGCCGAGTTGCGCGACATCTATGGCGATCAAATTGCATGGCAGAAGATTTGCGACTGGAACCCGCGCCTGCGGCGCGTTGAAACCAAGCTGCAAGAACGCTTTGGCGCACTCATCCTAGACGAGAGGCATGACCCCAAGCCAAACCCCGAGGAGGTTACAAAAGCCCTCTGCGCGGGTATTCGCGACCTTGGCCTAAACGCGTTAGGGTGGACACGCGGCGCAACATTTCTGCGGGCGCGCATTGCATTCGCGGGCTTGACCGATGTCAGCGATGAGGCGCTTTTGGCACGGCTTGAAGATTGGGCTTTGCCCTTCCTCGGCACAGCGCGCACTGCGGATGATCTGGGGCGGTTCGATCCAAGCGAGGGGCTAAAGCTGTTGGTGGGATATGAGGCCTTGGCCGAGCTTGATCGTCTTGCACCTGCGCATTGGACAACCCCCTTGGGGCGGCAAGTCGCGATTGACTACGGAGATGCCCAACCCGGCATTGCACTGCGCATCCAAGAGGTCTTTGGCGTGACCGAGCATCCGCGCATAGGGCCAGATCGCTTGCCCATTAAATTCACGCTGCTCTCTCCTGCGCAGCGCCCTATTCAGGTGACGCAAGATCTGCCGCAATTTTGGGAAGGCTCTTATGCGGATGTGCGCAAGGATATGCGTGCGCAATATCCCCGCCACCCTTGGCCCGAAGATCCACGCGCGGCTGACCCAACCCTGCGGGCCAAACCACGCGGGACATAACCCTATTCCGCCGCAATCGCGCGGGTGGCTTCGATGGCCTCCCACAGGCGGGCGGGGGTAAAGGGCATCTCAACCTTGGCCCCCATATCCGCAAGCGCATCATTGACCGCATTCGAAACTGCCGCCAACGCACCCACTGTGCCTGCCTCGCCGCAGCCCTTCATCCCCAATGGGTTCGCGGTTGAAGGAACAGGGCGAATGGAGAAGCCGATAAAGGGTATATTATCGGCACGCGGCATCGCGTAATCCATGAAGGTTGCTGTCAACAGCTGACCATCTGCGTCATAAACCACGCGCTCGCAAACCGCCTGACCAATCCCCTGCGCAACGCCACCATGCACTTGGCCCTCGGCCAGCATTGGGTTCATCATATTTCCGAAATCATCTACCACAGTGTAGCGATCCACGGCCATCACACCCGTTTCGGGGTCAATCTCGACCTCAGCAATATGGCACCCATTGGGATAGGAACGCCCGGGCAGTTTGACATATTCCTGCACCACACACAGATCAGCACGGCCCGCACCGCGCGCGGCCTCTGCAGCCTCTAGGAGCGTAACCACCACATTTGAGCCAGGCGCACGGAAGACACCTTCATCGGCATCGAAATTGACATCATCCGCATCGAGATGATCCGCCATGAAATCGCGCAAGCCACCGATGAGGCTATCACCTGCGGCGCGCAGCGCCATGCCCTGCACAGTGACCGAGCGCGATCCACCCGTGCCGCCACCCATTTCGATCAAATCACTATCACCCTGCACGATCTCAATCGCCTCAAGCGGAAGGCCCGTTTGATCATGGACAAGCTGCGGATAGACCGTTTCGTGGCCTTGCCCGTTTGATTGCGTCCCGACATAAACGCGCGCGCCGGCATCAGTGAGTTCGATCTTGGCCCGCTCATCGGGGTCGCCTAGGATTGACTCGATATAGTAACAAATCCCCGCGCCGCGCAGTTTGCCCTTGGCGGCGCTGGCCGCACGGCGTGCGTCAAAGCCCGACAGATCCGCTTTTTCCAAAGCACGATCCAAAAGCGCCCCAAACTCGCCCACATCGTATAGCTCCCCCGTTGCAGTGCGATAGGGCATCTGATCGGGGCGAATGAAATTGCGCCTGCGCAATTCGGCGGGATCCACCCCCAAGACGCGGGCAGCGTGATCCATGCTGCGCTCAAGGCAGAAAATCGCCTCAGGGCGCCCCGCCCCACGATAGGCATCGACCTGCGCGGTGTTGGTAAATACCGCACGGTTGCGGAAAAACACATTTTGAATGTCATAGGTGCCCGTCAAAACGCGGGCGAATAGGTTTGATTGGATCAGCTGCCCATATTGCGAGACATAGGCCCCAAGATTTGACCAACTGTCCAAATGATAGGCCACGAGGCGATAATTCTCGTCAAAGCCAAGCTCACTCACTGTGACCAAATCGCGGCCCGCGTTATCGGCCAACATGGCCTCGGTGCGATCGGACATCCACCGCACAGGGCGGCCCAGATGGCGGGCGGCCATCGCGGTTAGGAAATATTCGGGATAGCCCATGGTCTTCATCCCGAACCCGCCACCTACATCGGGCGTGGTCACACGGACGTGCGAAGGATCAATGCCAAAGAATTTGGATAGATCACCTTTGGTGCCCCAGACCCCCTGACCATTTACGCCCAGATGGATACGCTCACCCTGCGGTTCCGCGAAGCACCCACGCGGCTCGATTGAATTAACGATGATCCGGTTGTCTTCGATGCGCAGACTGACACGATGTTTAGCCTGTGCCATCGCAGTTTTGACAACCGCCTCATCGCCATGTTCCCAATTATAGGCCACGTTATCGGGCGCTTCGTCATGCAGCGCCGCGCCGCCTGCAGAAAGATCTAATTTCACGGGCAGATCATCAATATCCAATTCGATCAGTTCAGCCGCATCGCGCGCCTGCGCAAGGCTATCTGCCACGATAAAGGCCACGGCCTCGCCCACGAACCGCACCCGCGAGGTGGTCAGGACGGGGCGGCGCGGGGCAACCGCATCGCTGCCATCGCCGTTTTTCACGGTGACATAGCGCATCGCATTCAGATACCCCGCCGCCTCGATATCAGCGCCCGTGATGACCATATGCACCCCATCCGCGGCACGCGCGGCATCAAGAACAAGGGTGGTGATAGTGCCATGTGCAACAGGGCTGCGCAGCACGAACCCCACCAAGGCATCCTTTGGCGCAATATCATCAATATAGCGCCCCTGCCCCGTCAAAAGACGAGCATCTTCAAGGCGTTTCACCGATTGGCTTGATCCAAACTTTTTCATGATCCCTCCTACTGGCATGGCGCTGACCTGCGAAACGCGCCTTCGCTTATGTCGCACAGTAGCGGGCCAGATCGATCTGTCCAGTCTCGCCCGCCGCTTTCTCACGATTTCCCGTAGAGAAGCGCCCCCTTGCCCCTTGGCCTCACCCGCCCCATTGGGTAAGGGAGGCACTGAGAACCCACACGCAGATGCAGCCCGAAGGCAGATCAAATGGAAAAGACATTCGACGCAAAATCAGCCGAAGCGCGGATTTCCGCGAAATGGGAAGCAGGGGAATGCTTTAAGGCAGGGGCCAATGCCAAAGCAGGTTCTGAGGCGTTTAGCATCATGATCCCACCCCCCAATGTGACGGGCGTGCTGCATGTGGGCCATGCGTTCAACAACACGCTGCAAGATGTGCTTGTGCGGTGGCATCGGATGCGCGGCTTTGACACGCTGTGGCAACCGGGCACCGATCACGCGGGCATCGCCACGCAAATGGTGGTCGAGCGCGAATTGGCCAAGGAGGGCAAAGCGCGCCGCGATATGAGCCGCGAGGAATTCCTCTCCCATGTTTGGGCGTGGAAAAAGAAATCTGGCGGCACGATCATCGAACAGCTCAAGCGCCTTGGCGCCTCTTGCGACTGGTCACGCGAGGCCTTCACCATGTCAGGGGCACCCAATGCGCCCGCAGGCGAAGAGGGCAATTTCCATGATGCGGTGATCAAGGTCTTTGTCGATATGTATAACAAAGGCTACATCTATCGCGGCAAGCGGTTGGTGAACTGGGACCCGCATTTCGAGACTGCGATTTCCGATCTTGAGGTCGAGAATATCGACCAGACAGGCCACATGTGGCACTTCAAATATCCGCTCGCGGGTGGGGCCACCTATGAATATGTCGAGAAGGATGAGGACGGAAACGTCACCTTGCGCGAGACGCGCGATTATATCTCGATTGCCACCACACGGCCTGAAACCATGCTTGGTGATGGCGCGGTGGCCGTCCATCCCGATGACGAACGCTACAAGCCCATCGTGGGGATGCTCTGCGAAATTCCTGTCGGGCCAAAGGAACATCGCCGCCTGATCCCGATCATCACGGATGAATATCCGGACCCCAATTTCGGCTCGGGCGCGGTCAAGATCACGGGCGCGCATGATTTCAACGATTACGCCGTGGCCAAGCGGGGCAATATCCCCTGCTATCGCCTGATGGACACACGCGCGCATCTGCGCGCCGGTGGCGTAGCCTATGCCGAGGCCGCGAAGATTGCGCAAGAAGTGGCCAATGGGGACAAGACCCTAACCGAGGCCGAAGTGGACGCGCTGAACCTTGTTCCCGACCATCTGCGCGGGATGGAGCGTTACGCCGCCCGTGATGCGGTTGTGGCCGAAATCACCGCCGAAGGTCTGGCCGTGATGACACGCGCCGATGACCCCCGCCTTGGCAAAGCCGCGCTGAAAGCGGATGCAGAGGGCGCTGATGCCTTGGTGCCTTTGGTCGAAGAAAAGACCATCACGCAGCCCTTCGGGGATCGCTCAAAGATCGTGATCGAACCGATGCTGACCGACCAATGGTTTGTTGACACCGCCAAAATCGTGGAACCCGCGCTAGAGGCCGTTCGCACGGGCCGCACGCGGATCATGCCCGAACAACACCGCAAGGTTTATTTCCACTGGCTTGAGAATATCGAGCCATGGACGATCTCGCGGCAACTTTGGTGGGGGCATCAGATTCCTGTGTGGTATGATGACGAAGGCGGAATGTATTGCGCCCCAACAGAGGCGGAAGCGCAGGCGATGGCAGGCGACAAATCCCTGACCCGCGACCCCGATGTTCTCGACACTTGGTTCTCCTCTGGCCTTTGGCCCATTGGCACGCTTGGCTGGCCTGAAAAGACACCTGAATTGGAACGCTATTTCCCGACCTCAACGCTTGTGTCGGGCTTTGACATCATCTTCTTCTGGGTTGCGCGGATGATGATGATGCAATTGGCTGTGGTCGATGATATCCCCTTCCGTGACGTTTACGTCCACGCGCTGGTGCGCGATGAAAAGGGGCGCAAGATGTCGAAATCTATCGGCAACGTGCTTGATCCCCTCGAATTGATTGACGAATTTGGCGCGGATGCGCTGCGCTTTACGCTGACCTCCATGGCCGCGATGGGGCGCGATTTGAAACTGTCGAAAGACCGCATCGCAGGCTATCGCAATTTCGGCACGAAACTGTGGAACGCCGCGCGGTTTGCGGAAATGAGCGATTGCAAACCTCTTGCAGGGTTTGATCCAAAATCGGTCAGTCAAACTGTAAACAAATGGATTATCGGCGAAACCGCGCAGGCGCGTTTGGCCCATGACGAGGCGCTGTCGCAATATCGGTTCAACGATGCGGCAAACGGGCTTTATGCCTTTGTCTGGGGCAAGGTATGCGATTGGTATGTCGAGTTCGCCAAGCCGCTTTTTGCCTCTGATGACGCGGCTGTCATCGCCGAAACCCGCGCGACCATGGCATGGGTGATCGACCAATGTCTGATCCTTTTGCACCCCACAATGCCCTTCATCACCGAAGACCTGTGGGGCGAGATTGCAGATCGCCCCAAGATGCTGGTGCATACAGATTGGCCCGACTATGGCGCGAAACTGGTCGATGCCGAGGCCGCACGCGAGATGACTTGGGTGATTTCGCTGATCGAAGAAATCCGCTCCGTGCGCGCGCAAATGCATGTGCCTGTGGGGCTTAAGGTGCAATTGCTTCAGCTTGATCTCGATGCGCGCGGTCAGGCCGCGTGGGACAATAACGCAGCGATGATCGAACGGCTTGCCCGCATCTCGGAGCTGACCCTTACCCAGACCATTCCCAAAGGGGCGGTCACAGTTGCGGTTGAGGGCGGCACGTTCGGCCTGCCCGTGGCTGATCTGATTGATGTGGCCGAGGAAAAGGCGCGCTTGCAAAAGCTGCTGGATAAGTTAGCCAAAGAAATCGGCGGGCTGAAGGGCCGCGTGAACAACCCCAAATTCGTGGCAAGCGCCCCCGAAGATGTGGTCGCGGAGGCCCGCGAAAACCTTGCGGCCCGTGAGGAAGAAGAAGCCAAGATTAAAACCGCCTTCGCGCGTTTGGCGGAATTGGGCTAAGATGAACGCGGCGGCGCACGAGCGCCGCTGCTGCGTCAATCACGGTGCAAAATGTGCAAGGAAAGGCTTGGTAGCGGAGGAGGGACTTGAACCCCCGACACGCGGATTATGATTCCGCTGCTCTAACCAACTGAGCTACTCCGCCAGAAGCATCGCGGAAGTAGGACAAGCGGGGGCAAGCGTCAACCTCAAAATCGAAGCGCCCGCGCAGTTTTTCAATCCACCCGCCCGCTTGGCTCAATCGCAAGATCCTCCAAGATTGGACAATCGGGGCGGTGATCCCCCGAACAGCGCGACACAAGATCGGCCAAGGCCGCCCGCATCGCGGCCAATTTGGCCATTTTCGCATCAATTTCCTGCAAATGTTGTTGCGCGATCTCTTTCACATCGGCGCTTGCGCGCCCGCGATCCTCGTAAAGGGCCAAAAGCGCGCGGCACTCCTCGATGGAAAACCCCAATTCACGAGCGCGCCCAAGAAAGCCCAGCTTATGCACATCTTGTTGCGAAAAACTGCGGTATCCGTTTCCACCGCGCGCAGGCGCAATCAAACCAATTTCCTCGTAATAGCGGATGGTTTTGGCGGGCAGGCCCGTGGCCATGGCCGTTTGCGATATATTCATCAATGCCCCCCCACATGACGCAGGCGTAGCGCGTTCATCACCACAAAGACCGAGCTTGCCGCCATCGCGCCCGCCGCCAACATCGGGTTCAAAAGCGGCCCTCCGATCAGGGCCAATGCCCCTGCTGCGACAGGGATCAACGCCACATTATAGCCAAAAGCCCAAAATAGATTCTGCCAAATATTACGCAAAGTGGCCCGCGACAGGGTCATGGCATCCACAACACCCCATGGCGCGCCAGACACCAGAACCACATCTGCCGCCTGCATCGCGATATCGGTGCCACTGCCAAGCGCGATGCCCACATCTGCCTGCGCCAAAACAGGGGCGTCATTGATCCCATCACCGACAAAAACAACGCGCTGCCCCGCCTTTTGCCACGCCGCCACAAGTGCCAATTTATCTTCGGGCTTGAGGCGAGCATGGGCTTCTGTGATGTCCAATTCTGCGGCAAGCGCATCAACCGCAGGCGCAGCATCACCTGAAAGAAGCGCGATCTTCAGACCCATGTTTTTCAACGCGTCAATCGTGTCGCGGGCATCTTTCTTAGCAGGATCACGAAAGGCCAGACTGCCGGCATAGGCACCATCCTGCGCCAAGTGGATCGGGCTTGCGCCCTGAGGGGGAATGTCTGGGACAGTGACACCCACCTCTGCCAAATAGGCCTCTGTGCCTAAGGAGATCTCCGCGCCCCCGACAGTAGCGCGGACGCCGCCAGCGATGCTGTTCTGGAACCCTTGCATCGCCGCGATGGTCAGCCCACGCGCCTCGGCCTCGGCCACAATTGCTTGGGCGAAGGGATGTTCTGATCCGCGCTCAACACTTGCGGCCAAGGCAATCAGGCGATCTTCGTCTTGCGCGTTGTAACACGCCACAAGCGCAGGCGCGCCCGTGCTGAGGGTGCCTGTTTTGTCAAAGGCCACAATGTCGGCTTGCCGCAAATCTTGCAATGCGCGCCCCTCGCGGAAATGCACCCCCAATTCCGCAGCGCGCCCCGTTCCCGCCATAACGGACACAGGTGTCGCCAGACCCATGGCGCAGGGGCAGGCAATAATGAGAACAGACACGCCAATCACCATAGCCTGCACGGGGGATGGGCCAAAGACCCACCAAAGCGCCGTGGTCACAAACGCCACAGCGATCACGACAGGCACAAAAACCGCCGCAACGCGATTGATCAAAGATTGGATAGGCAGGCGCGTCATCTGCGCCTTTGTGACCATATCCACGATCTGCGCGAGAACCGTTTGCCCACCTGTTGCAGTCACGCGGTAAATGGCGCTACCCGCGCGGTTCATCGTGCCGCCCACAACACGATCACCCGCAGATTTCGTAACTGGAACATGCTCGCCTGTGATCATGCTTTCCTCAACCAAGGCCTCGCCCTCGGTCACGATGCCATCGGTGGCAATTTTCTCACCTGGTTTGACGCGGATCAGATCCCCGATCCGCAATTCAGACGCTGCCACCTGCCGCTCGGCCCCATCTTGCAAGAGGGTGGCTGTGTCAGGGCGCAGTTCCATGAGGCTGCGAATGGCTGCGCCCGCCTGACCACGCGCGCGAAATTCCAAAAAACGCCCCAAGAGGATCAAGGTGACGATGACCGCAGCGGCCTCGAAATAGATGAAGCGGCTGGCTTCTGGGATCAAATCTGGTGCAAATGTGACCACAGTGGAAAAGGCCCATGCCGCCGTGGCCCCCAAGGCAACCAAGGAATTCATCTCTGGCGCGCCGCGCAGCAATGCAGGCACCCCTAGGCGGAAAAACACAGCACCTGGGCCAAATAAGACCAAGGTGGTCAGGGCGAATTGCACCAGACGGGTTGTAAATTCCCCAAAGGTCGCAACCTGCCAGTGATGAAATGCGGGGATAAGATGCCCGCCCATCTCCATGATAAAGACAGGCAAGGTTAGGAGCGCCGCCAAGATCAACTGTCGCTTCAGCAGGTGCCCTTCATCCTCTGCGCCGCGCTCGGGCTGCACCTCTGCCGCGGCGGGCGCAGACAGGATTGGATAGCCTGCTTGGAGCATCACATCGGTTAAATCGGAAAGGGCCAAATCGGGGGTCGCGGTGACATAGGCCTCTTTCATGGCCAGATTGACTTCGGCTTTGATCACGGCGGGATGGGCATTTAAGGCTTTTTCAGCGCGGGAGGCACAGCCCCCGCAACTGAGATTTTCCACGGCAAAACGCCAGTGATTGGTCTGCGCAGGGTCAAGCGCAACGGGATACCCCGCCTTGCGCATCGCTGCATCCATCGCTGACAGATCAAACTCTGGCGTGGCTGTCACTCGGGCGGTTTTGGTGGTCAAATTGACCTGAGCAGAACGAACATGCGGCAAGGCCGCAAGCGCCTTTTCCGCCCGCGCAGCACAGCCCCCACAAGAGAGGTTCTCAACAGTCAAAGGGATCACGCGCTGCGCTTGGTGGTCTAGCATTCTAAAGGGTCACTTATCAATCAGTTGGGGTATTTCCCCCTTCAGATAAGGGTTCCAGTTACTGGAAGGTCAACCCCCTTTGATGAGTGCCTGCAAATATTGCCCATATTCATTCTTGCCAAACAACTGGGCCCGCGCGGCAAGATCGGCCGCCGAAATCCAACCTTTGTGATAGGCGATCTCATCGGAGCTGCCTGTCTGCAAACCTTGACGTTTTTGCAATGTATAGACGAATTCCGAAGCCTCGAGCAGACTGGCATGAGTGCCTGTGTCAAGCCACGCATACCCGCGCCCCATTTGGCAAACATCCAACTGCCCATCGTCAAGATAGCTTTGCAAAAGCGAGGTGATCTCCAACTCTCCCCGCGCCGATGGGGTCACCGATCAGGCGCGCGCAGGCGCCGTGCCACCCGCCAAAATGATGCCTTTGCGTGCCATAGATTCCCCGTGCGTTCCGCAAGCCTGATGTCAGCTTATGCTATGCAGGGGGCAAGGTTGAAGCAGAAACTTTAACGGAACGGGGCAGTCACTTGACCGCCCCTTCCGATAAATTACCCCACCACGTTTTTGGCAGGGCCGTATGGATAGCCCGTAATATCCTCGGCCCCATCCTTGGTGATGATCAAAATATCATGTTCGCGATAGCCCCCCGCGCCTGCCATTCCCTCGGGGATTGTCAGCATCGGCTCCATGGAAATCACCATGCCTTCTTCGAGAACAGTGTCGATATCCTCGCGCAGCTCAAGACCTGCTTCGCGGCCGTAATAATGGCTCAACACCCCAAATGAATGGCCATAGCCAAAACTGCGATATTGCAGCAAATCGCGTTCCGCGAAGAAATCATTGATCGCATGGGTGATCTCAGCACAGCTGACACCGGGCTTCATCCGGCTCATACCCAATTCGTGCGCCTCGATATTCGCCTGCCAATAACCAAGGCTTGCCGCATCCACTTCGCCCACAAACATCGTGCGCTCAAGCGCGGTGTAATAGCCCGAGATCATTGGGAAGGTATTGAGGCTCAGGATATCGCCGCGCTGCAAAACCCGCCCCGTGACAGGGTTATGCGCGCCATCGGTGTTAAGCCCCGATTGGAACCATACCCAAGTGTCCCGATATTCGGCATCGGGAAAGCGTTTGGCGATTTCCAGCTCCATCGCATCACGCCCCGCCATGGCGACATCAATCTCACGCACCCCCGCCTTCACGGCGTCCCGAATGGCATAACCGCCCACATCGGCAACTTGCGCGCCTGCGCGGATCAACTCGCGCTCAGCGACAGATTTCACCATGCGCTGGCGCATCGTGGCGGCCGCGACATCGGCGGTGGATTTTGGCGCCAAGAACTCATTGAGAAGCGCAAATTGGCTCAAGACGAGATGATCGGCTTCGTAACCAACTGCCTTGCCCTGCCCCGCCACATGGGCCACGGAGCGCCAGTAATTGTTGCGCTGCCAATCGGTATAGGTGATCCCATCACAGGCACAGCGCCGCCATGGCTGCCCCGCATCAATACCCGCAGAGATCACGACCGCCTCAGATGCGGTCACAACCAACGCATAGGGGCGGCCAAAGGCACAGTAGAGAAAACCCGAATAATAGGCGATATTATGCATCGAACTGAGCACAACCGCATCTAGGCCTTGCGCATCCATAATTGCGCGCAGCCCCATCAGACGGGCGTCATACTCAGCTTGAGAAAACGGAAGAATGGCTTTTTCGCCATTGTGGAAACGGAAGAATTCAGGTCGCTGCATCGCCGACCCTCCTTTGACAGAAGACCCCGGCGTTCAGGGCGGTTAAGGTCTGCCATAGGACGACGCCATCGTCCCCAACCTCGTGGCACTATCTGCCGCGAAGGCCTTGAGTCGCGCAAGTCCCCTCTAGCGGCCTAGCACGCCTTCGGTCTAAGGTTTTGCCATGTTGAGCTATTTTCTCAATCGGGCGCTTGCGATGATCCTTAGCCTTGCCGTGGCAAGCGTGGTTATCTTTTGCCTCATTGAGGTGATCCCTGGTGATCCTGCCAGTTTCATGCTTGGCCTAAACGCCACAGACGAGGCGGTTGCAAACCTACGGGCGGAACTGGACCTCGATGGGGGGCTTCTGCCCCGATATCTGGCATGGGTCGGGGGCATGGTGCAGGGAGATTTTGGCCTATCCTACACCTATCGTGTGCCCGTGGCCGAGTTGATCCAAGATAGGCTTGCCGTTTCACTGCCCTTGGCCATTTACGCGCTGATCCTGTCAACGGCCCTCGCAATCCCCGTGGGGGTCTTGGCCGCGGCCAAGCGCGGCGCATGGCCCGATCTTGGGGTTATGGCGGCCGCGCAAATCGGCATTGCAATTCCCAATTTCTGGTTTGCGATGCTGTTGGTGCTGCTGTTCGCGATACAATTACAATTGGTGTCGGCGGGCGGATTTGCGGGATGGGACAGCTTTGGGGCGGGGCTCGCCTCGCTCACGCTGCCCGCCTTCGCCTTGGCCCTGCCGCAGGCGGCCATTTTAGCGCGGGTTTTGCGTTCAGCCCTCTTAGAGACATTAGAGCAAGACTATATCCGCACCGCCCGCGCCAAGGGCCTCAGCCGCAGGCAAACCCTATGGCGTCATGCCTTACGCAATGCAGGCATTCCCGTGATGACGATTTTAGGCCTTCAATTCTCGTTTCTGCTTGCGGGCGCCATTATCATCGAAAATGTTTTCTTTCTTCCTGGGCTTGGTCGCCTGATCTTTCAGGGCATCACCCAACGCGATTTAATCGTGGTCGAGTCGGTCACCATGCTGCTTGTGTTCGCCGTGATCCTCGTGACCTTTTTGGTTGATCTGGCCTATGCGGCCCTTGACCCTAGGCTGCGCAGATGAAGGTGCAGCGATCCTTAATCCTTGGCGGTGCGATTAGCCTGTTTTTCCTTGCCCTCGCCACCCTTAGCCTCCTCTGGGTGCCCCATGAGGTCACAAGCCTTGCGATTGCCAATCGCCTGCAAGGGCCAAGCGCCACCTATCTGCTTGGCACGGATCAATTCGGGCGCGATGTCCTATCTTTGCTGATGGTGGGCGCGCAAACCTCTATTGCGGTGGCGGTGGCGGCCATTGGCATTGGGGCAAGCATTGGCGTGCCTTTGGGTCTGCTGGCGGCAGCACAGCATGGGCGCTTTGGCGATGAACTGATTATGCGGGGCAATGATCTGATCTTTGCCTTTCCCGCGCTGGTGATCGCCATTCTGATCACTGCAACCTACGGCCCCTCGGCGTTTAACGCGATCCTTGCAATTGGTATTTTCAATATCCCCGTCTTTGCCCGCGTGACCCGTGCAGGGGCGCTGCCACTTTGGACATTGGATTACATCCTTGCCGCGCGTGTGGCGGGAAAATCCAAGTTTCGGATCAGCCTTGAACATATCTTGCCCAATATTCTGAATCTGATCATCGTGCAGGCCACGATCCAATTCAGCCTAGGGATTCTGGCTGAGGCCGCGCTCTCCTATGTCGGGCTTGGGGCACAACCGCCAACCCCCAGTTGGGGCCGCATGTTGGCCGAGGCGCAAACCATGATCTACACCCATCCGATGCTGGCCATTCTTCCCGGGGCCTGCATCATGGCCTTGGTTCTTGGCTTGAACTTGGCGGGGGATGGGCTGCGCGATCACCTTGACCCAAGACTGGAGCGCGCCCTGAAATGACCGCTTCGCCCCGCCTTGAACTGAAGAACCTGACAATCACCCATGACGGGGGTGCATTGGTTTCTGATCTGTCATTGACGCTCGCCGCGCATCGGATCACGGCCTTGGTTGGGGAATCTGGATCAGGCAAATCGATGACGGCGCTGGCGATTATGGGCCTATTGCCCCAAGGATGCAGCGCGCAGGGTTCGGTTCTTCTCAATGGCACTGACAGTCTCTTGGGCCTGTCAGATCGAAAAATGTGCCAGTTGCGCGGTCGAAGGATTGGGATGATTTTCCAAGAACCCATGACCGCGCTGAACCCCGTTCTGCAAATCGGCGCACAGGTTGCCGAAACCCTTATGGTGCATCGCATCAGTCCCAATCGGCGGGCCGCAATGGCGCAGGCCCGCGCCGTTTTAGATCGGGTTGGCTTGGCGCAGATTGCGCTTGATCGTTATCCGCATGAGCTGTCTGGCGGGCAAAGGCAGCGCGTGGCCATTGCCGCCGCAATCGCGGCAGCGCCCGATATTTTAATCGCGGACGAGGCAACAACCGCGCTTGATGTCACCACACAACAGGGGATTTTAGCGCTTTTGAAAACCCTCGTTGCCGAAGATGGCATGGCGCTTTTGCTGATCACGCATGATCTGGCCGTTGTGGCCTCGATGGCCGATGAGGTGGCGGTGATGAACCAAGGCCGCATCATTGAAAAAGGTGAGACAAAACGGCTTTTGTCCCGCCCGCGCGACCCTTACACCAAGGCGCTCTTATCCGGCGCCCGCCCCACCCCAAAAGAGCCCCAACCCGAGGCAGGCGAGACACTCTTATCCGTGGAAGGGGTCAGTCGCATCTATCCGCCCAAACGCCTAGGCTTGCGCAAATCTGAACCCTTCGTTGCGGTGCGTGATGCAAATCTTACCCTTAAGCGAGGGAAATGTTTGGGGATCGTAGGGGGCTCTGGATGCGGAAAATCCACGCTCGCCCGCGCCATTTTGGGGCTAGAGGCCGCGCAATCAGGGAAGATTGTCTTAGACGGCACAGAGGTGCATCCGAACATGCCGCTTGAAAATCGGCGGCGTCTGTCGATTGTGTTTCAAGACCCCTATGGCAGCTTTGACCCCCGTTGGCGGGTGGGGCGCGTGATCGCGGAACCGCTTGATCTGCAAAATGTCCCATCTAATGAGGTCACATCTCGCGTTGCGACTGCACTTGAGCAGGTCGGGCTTTCGCCTCAGGATGCGCAAAAATACCCGCACCAATTCTCAGGCGGGCAAAGACAGCGCATTGCCATTGCCCGCGCGCTGATCACGCGACCCGATATCGTGGTGCTTGATGAGGCGGTTTCAGCCCTTGATGTCTCAGTGCGCGCACGGGTTTTGGATTTGCTAAAATCACTGCAACAGGAATTGCAGCTTTCGTATATTTTCATCACCCACGATCTCGCGGTTGTGGCCCATATGGCCGACACTATTGCGGTGATGGAAAATGGGGTGATTGTCGAACAGGGGCCAGCGCCCCAAATTCTATCTGCCCCCAGACATCCTTATACACAAAACTTACTCAACACCGCGCCCCGCTTGGACGCGGCCCCACAGAAAGGGACAGTTTCATGAGGCTTGCAGGAAAAACCGCAATTGTAACGGGCGGCGCATCGGGATTTGGCGCAGGGATCGTGCGCAAATTCCGCGCCGAACGGGCCGAGGTGATGATTGCCGATCTCAATGGTGCTGCAGCCCATGACATGGCACAAGCCACGGGCAGCCTTGCCCATGAAACCGATGTCGCCAAGGGCGAGAGCGTGGCCGCCCTCGCCCAATCTGCCCTCTCCGCATGGGGACGTATTGATATTGTTGTGAACAATGCGGGCATCACCCATCTGCCGCAGATGATGGAAGATGTCACCGAGGAGATGTTCGACCGCGTCCTCGCGGTGAATGCGAAATCTGTTTATCTGATGGCCCGCGAAATCGTGCCGCATATGAAAGCTGCACAAGCGGGCGCCATCCTCAATATCGCCTCAACCGCGGGCCTCAGCCCACGACCAAAGCTGAATTGGTATAATGCCTCAAAAGGTTGGATGATCACCGCAACTAAGGCGATGGCGGTGGAACTGGCCCCGCAAGGTATCCGCGTCAACGCGCTATGCCCTGTGGCGGGGGAAACCCCGCTTTTGTCCAGTTTTATGGGCGAGGACACGCCCGAAATGCGGGCAAAATTTCTATCAACCATCCCTTTGGGCCGCTTTTCCACGCCCGAGGATATGGGCAATGCTGCCTGCTTCTTGTGCTCGGATGAGGCGTCAATGATCACAGGTGCCGCCTTGGAGGTTGATGGCGGGCGCTGCATCTAGGGGGATTGCGATGTTTGAGAAAGGCGCAAAGAACTTAATCACCGATGTCGCGGGCCTCCATGTCGGCCACGCTCAGGATGACGTGATCAAAACAGGGGTCACTGTTCTAACAGCCGAGCGCCCCTTTGTGGCAGGGGTGCATATCATGGGCGGTGCGCCGGGCACGCGAGAAACAGCGCTCTTGTCGCCTGAGCGATTGGTGCAGGAGGTGGATGCGCTGGTTCTTTCGGGCGGGTCTGCCTTTGGCCTTGATGCAGCCTCAGGTGTGATGGATGGCTTGCGGGCCGCAGGGCGCGGCTTCGCCGTTGGGGATCAACAGGTGCCAATCGTGCCCGCCGCAATTCTCTTTGATCTGATCAATGGCGGTGACAAAGCATGGGGTCAGAACCCCTATGCCGCCTTGGGACGTGCGGCGTTTGAGGCGGCATCGGCTGATTTTGACTTTGGGACAGTGGGCGCAGGAACTGGGGCGCTGACCGCTGACCTCAAGGGTGGGCTTGGCTCAGCCTCGGTCACATTTGACGGGATTACGGTGGGCGCTCTGGTCGCTGTCAACGCATTGGGCCGCGTGACTATGGGCGATGGCCCGCAATTCTGGGCAGCCCCATTTGAAATGGGTGCAGAATTTGGCGGGCTTGGAACAGGGGCGTTCGATCCATCCGCACGCCCCTTGGTCAAAGGGCATCGGGACGGGGCAACCACCATCGCGATTGTGGCGACAGATGCCATCTTGACCCAAGCGCAAGCCACCCGCATGGCCACCGCCGCGCATGATGGCATGGCGCGCGCGATTTATCCCGCGCATACGCCGATGGATGGGGATTTGGTCTTTGCCGCTGCAACGGGCGCGCGCGCCCTTCGCGATCCGCTCATGGATACGCTGCATTTGGGAAATGCGGCAGCCCTGTGCCTTTGCCGCGCGATTGCCCGCGCGGTCTATGAGGCCACCCCTGCAGCACATGATCCCCTGCCCACATGGGCCGAGAAATTTGGCTGATCACTCAAAAAGCCCCGTCTGGGCAGGCGGGGTAGGAACGGGCAGCCCCAGATGCGCAAAGGCCGATTGCGTCAGCATCCGCCCCCGCGGGCTGCGCGCGATCAGGCCTTGTTGCAAGAGATAGGGTTCAACCACCTCTTCGAGCGCATCGCGGCTTTCGGAAAGGGCGGCTGCAAGCGTTTCAATCCCGACAGGGCCGCCGCCATAAGACTCCGCAATTAGGCGCAAATACCGCCGATCTGCCCCGTCAAGCCCTAGCTTATCGACCCCAAGCCGTGTCAGGGCGCGATCTGCAATCGCCGCTGTTACGCGGCCATCCCCCTCGACCACGGCGAAATCGACCACGCGGCGCAATAAGCGCCCTGCAATGCGCGGGGTGCCGCGGGCGCGCTTGGCGATCTCCCGCGCCCCTTCCTCATCGGCAGGGGCGCCCATCAGGCGCGCACCACGGGTCACAATCTGCTCCAACTCAGGCGTGTCATAATACACCAGACGCGTGGGGATGCCGAACCGATCCCGCAAGGGCGTGGTCAACAGCCCCAAGCGCGTGGTGGCCCCGATCAAGGTAAAGGGCTGCAATTCGATGCGCACAGATCGCGCGGCAGGCCCCTCACCTATGACCAGATCCAATGCAAAATCCTCCATCGCGGGATAGAGCACCTCTTCCACTGCGGGGTTCAGGCGGTGGATTTCGTCAATAAACAAAACATCACGCGGCTCAAGATTGGTGAGGATCGCGGCCAAATCCCCCGCCTTTGCCAAAACGGGGCCAGAGGTCATGCGAAAATTCACCCCCAATTCGCGCGCCATAATTTGCGCCAAGGTGGTCTTGCCCAATCCGGGCGGGCCATGAAACAGCACATGGTCCATCGCCTCACCGCGTTTGCGCGCGCTTTCGATAAACACCCGCAAATTCGCCCGCGCCTCGGCCTGACCAATAAATTCGGTCAGAAGTTCAGGACGCAACGCGCGATCTTCGCGCAGATCATCCTGCGGGTGCGGATCGGGGCGCAATGTTGGATCAGGCGTGCTCATATCAATCCTTCGGGGCCAAGAGGCGCAGTGCCGCACGGATCAGCGCAGGGGTCGTGTCGGCCTCATCTGCCGCGCGCGCAACCGCACTTGCCGCGTCAGAGGGGCCATAGCCCAAATTGGTCAGGGCTGAAATTGCCTCGGCCTGACTTTGCGCATCGGCCTGCGTGGTTGCAGGCGGCGGCGATGCCGCAGGGGTGGATACAGGCCCCTGCGGGCCTTCCACCACGGGCGCAGGGGCATTCTGCGTCAAATCGCGGGCCAGACTGCCACCCATCGCCATCAAAGCAGGACCTTTATCCTTTAGTTCATTGACCACACGCTGCGCCAATTTCGGGCCCACACCAGGGGCTGCTTTGACCGCGCCCCAATCCCCAATCGCAATGGCACGGGCCAAGGCCTCTGTGCCAAGCGCACCCGAGATTGCCATCGCGGCTTTGGCCCCCACGCCCTGAACAGACACCAACAAACGATGCCACTCACGATCATACGGGGTTAAAAACCCAAAAAGCTGCAAAAGGTCTTCGCGCACCAGAAGTTCAGTGTAAAGGCTTGCCACCTGCCCCGCATTCGGCAGGTTCGCAAGAGTGCGTTCTGAGCAATAAACCACATAGCCCACGCCACCGACATCCAAAAGCACATGGTCACTGGCGCGGTAATCCACGCGGCCTGTCAATTTCCCGATCACAGGCTTGCCCCCACTGCTTTCATGATCCGCGTCTGCGATTGCGCATGATGGGCATGACATATCGCAATCGCCAAAGCGTCAGCAGCATCCGGGGATTTTGGCGCGCATCCGGGCAATTGCAGGCGCACCATATGTCCAATCTGATCTTTATGCGCGTGCCCCACCCCAACCACGGTTTTCTTTACTGTGTTTGGCGCATATTCAGCCACAGGCAAGCCTGCCTTGGCAGGGGCCAACATCGCAACACCACGCGCCTGCCCCAATTTCAACGTGGCCGCGCCATCACGATTGACAAAGGTCTGTTCGACCGCCGCGCAATCTGGTGCAAATTCGGCAAGGACGGCGATTAATCCATCATATAGCGCCAAAAGACGCGGGGCGAGATCATCGCCCACCCCTTCGATAACGCCATTTGATATGTGGCGTAGGCGCGGGCCATCCGCCTCGATTACGCCCCACCCAAGATAGCGAAGCCCTGGGTCAATACCGATGATACGCATGGCCTGCTCGCCCTTTGTGGTTCTTTGCGTCAGCTTAGCCCATCAATAGCACGAAACAAGAACATTCAACAAGCGGGGCGTGCCAATCACCCCATATAGCGCAGTGTCAGCGCCGCCCATTCCCCATGCTCGGACGCATAAACCCGCTCGAACCCTGCCGCGAGATAGGCGGCAGTGACGTCCTCAGCCTGCTCCAACAAAAGGCCTGACAAGATCAAATAACCGCCCTGCGCGGCATGACGCGCCATATCGGGAGCCAGTTCGATCAGTGGCGCCTTTAGGATATTGGCAAAGATCAAATCAAAGGGCGCGCGGGCTGCAAGGGTGGGATGATCAAACCCTGCGGCTTGCACAGCCTCGATCCGATCTGCGAGGTCATTCGCTTGGGCGTTTACACGGGCGACATCAACCGCGATCTCATCAATATCCGAGGCCAGAACAGTCTGCGGAAAGACCCGTGCCGCAGCCAAGGCCAAGACCGCCGTGCCACAGCCAATATCAACCACATTTTTGAAAACATGGCCCTCAGTGAGCAGACGATCAAACGCAATCAAACATCCAGAGGTGGTGCCGTGATGCCCTGTGCCAAAGGCCATTGCGGCCTCAATCAGCAAGGGCACGGCATCGTTTGGAACTGTATCGGCATCATGGCTGCCGTAAAGGTAAAACCGCCCCGCGCGCAAAGGGTGCAATTCACGGCGCACCTGCGCGACCCAATCGGTTTCGGGCAATTCTGAAACGACAAATTCCCGCGCGCCATGCGATGCCGCCAAAAGCGCCAATCCGATCTCATTGGGGGCCTCAAGGAAATAACCGCCCACCTCCCAACGGCCAGAGCCGTCTTCGATCTGAAAAACCCCTACGCCATAGGGCGCGGGATCAAGTGCCTCTATGGCCTCACCCAAGGCTTCAGCGGCGGATTTAGCAGGCAATGTGGTAAAGGCGGTAAAGGTCGTCATAAGCACCCTATTTGATCACGGTGGTGATAGGCGCAGCCACGGGTAAACCGCGCCGCGCAAGTAAGGTTTCATTCCCCGCCTCTGGATGACGCGGCACCAAAAGCGACAAGGCGAAAGATGTGGCAGCCATCCCTGACGCAAGCAGGAACACCGCAATCGGCGAGGTCAGCCAGATATACCCCAAGATCGCAGGCAAGAACACCGCAGCGATATGGTTGATGGTAAAGGCCACGGCGGCCGTAGGCGCAATATCAGCGGGATCTGCGATTTTCTGAAAATAGGTTTTGATGGCGAGGGCCAGCGCAAAAAAGACGTGGTTGCCGACATAGAGCACCGCCGCCATACCCACGCCCCAATCAAAATGATAGAGGCCCGCATAAAGTAGGAAAATCACGAACAAGCCCGCATATTCAAACATCAAGGCCGCACGTTCCCCAAAAAAGGCAACAGCACGACCCAGAAGCGGTGCTGCGATCATATTGGCGACCAATGTGACCATGAACAGCGCTGTGATCTCATGCACGGCAAATCCATAGCGCTCGACCATCATGAAGCCTGCAAAGACCACGAAAATCTGCCGCCGCGCGCCCGACATGAATTGGAGCGCATAATAGAGCCAATAGCGGCGGCGCAGGATCATTTTGCGGTTCTGCGGGGTTGGGCCCTCAAATTGGGGGAAGGCGAAAAATGCAATCACTGCAACCAAGGCGGTAAAGCCGCCCGCCACCCCATAGACCAAGTCATAGCTCAAATCATAAGCACGCCATGTCAGCACGATTAACGCATAGGCCAAAAGCGTGGCCAAAGACCCCATCGACATCAGCCAACCAATGGTCTGTGGCGCGCGCTTTTTGTCGATCCATTGCAATTGAAGCGATTGGTTGACTGTCTCGTAATAATGGAACCCGATGGAGGAGATCAGGGTGACAATCAACAACCCCCCCAAGGAGGGGAATTGCGAGGTCAGCGCCGTGGCCAGACCCAACATAACCAAGGACACAAGCGCCAATTTCTGCTCGCGGATCACAAGCAATAGGGCAATCACGCCAATCGCGAGAAACCCTGGAATTTCGCGCACTGAATGCAGCCATCCTATATCAGCCCCGTCAAACCCTGCCGCCTCAATCACAAAATTATTGAGCAATGCAGACCATGTGGCAAAGGCCACGGGCATCGCAAAAGCCATCAGGAACAAAAGAACCTGCGGGCGCTGCCAGCGCGGCAAATGTGAGGTTTCAGAGAGGGGCACAAGCTTCATAGACTTTGCCATAGGCCCGAAGGGCTAGGCTTGGCAATTGAAACTTTCACCCCATACAATCTGCCAAAAGAAATTCCGCCGCCGCATCAAGGCGAATATGCGGGGGGCCAAGCCCCGCGCGCAGGCTTGATATAGGCGGGGCGAAATCTGTCACCGCGAATTCATGATCCGACCAATCCCGCGCGCCTTCGCGTGCAGGGGCAAGGATATGGTCGGGATGGTCTGGCAAGTGGCCCGCATAAAGGGCGCGCATCTGATTAGATTGCCCAACACGGCCCCGCACCAGATCAACCTCGGCCCCGTCTAGAATGCGGCTTTCCTCAACGGTGCTGCGCAGGCCTGCAATCGCCATAGCCCGCGTTTTCGCCCCCCGATAATCGGCGCGCTGTTTGGCCTGTTGCACCAAAGCCTCAAGAAGATTGGCATAGGCCTGATGCTGGGATTGATGCAGGTAATCTGCCTTGGTCGCGGCAAAAAGGATACGATCGGTTTTTTGCCCCAAGAGTGCCGCCAAAGGGCCATTCGCGCCGTGGCGGAACACCGACAAAATACCCGCCATCGCCTGTCGCAAATCTTCTAAGACCTCAGGCCCACCTTGCATGGCGCTGAGCAGATCCACTAAAACCACCTGACGATCAATGCGGGCAAAATGCGCGCGAAAGAACGGCCGCACGATTTGCGATTTATAGGCCTCAAAGCGCCGCGCGGCCTCGCGCGCGATTGTGCCACGCCTCAGGGCCTCAATCGGCAAGGGGCAAAAGGTTAGCGCAGGGCTGCCCTGCAATTCGCCCGGCAAGATAAAACGGCCGGGGGTCAATTGGCTGAACCCCGCCGCGCGCGCCGCGTGCAAATAGGCGGTGAAACTTTGCGCAAGGGCCGAGGCCTGCATCTCATCATGGCGCGTCTCAGCCACAGCTTCGGTGGCCATCGCCAAGAAATCTCGCGCCGCGGCCAAGCTCTGCGCTTTGGCGGAAATCTGCGCCAAACTGGACTTAGACCATTGCGCGTAGCTTTGCGTCAACAGTCCCAAATCCAACAACCATTCACCCGGATAATCAGTGATATCCAAATGCAAGCGGCGTGGGCCCGTCAGACGCGCAAACCGTGATTTTGGCGTGACGCGCAAGGACAAGCGCAATTGCGAAACGCTGCGCGTGCCAATCGGCCAATGCGCCTCTGGCCCCGTCATCGCGGCAAGATGGCTTTCGTAATCAAATCGCGCGACTGTATCATCGGGTTGTGGTTGCAGGTAGGCCGCTTCAATCCGACCTTCGCGCTCGGGCGAGAATGCCGCCATGCGGCCCCGCTCCATCAAATTGGCCACGAGAGAGGTGATAAACACCGTCTTTCCTGCGCGAGACACCCCTGTCACCCCCAAGCGCAGGCTTGGGTTTGAAAAGGCGCGCGTCAATGCTTCGCCCGTGCTCTCCACGCTGTCACGCAGCATATCGCCCAAAGATGATATCACGCTTGGCCTGCCCCCATCTAATGCCTTGCGCAAAGATAGGATGCCAAAGCCGCCATGGATAGGGGGTTATGGGCAATTGCATGGCGCGCGCGTTTCCGTTAGCCAAAGCCATGGCCCGTTATGCGCTCAAAGTCGAATATGATGGTCGCCCCTTTGCGGGGTGGCAACGTCAGGCTGATCAACCCTCAGTGCAGGGTGCGATTGAGGCTGCGCTTTCACAGCTTGAGGCGGATGTGCCCTCCATCGCTGCGGCAGGGCGGACAGATGCAGGCGTTCATGCCACGGGTCAGGTCGCGCAATGTGACATGGCCCAAGAGTGGCAGCCCTTTCGCCTGTCTGAGGCGCTGAATTATCATTTGAAACCTTTACCGGTGGCAATTGTGGCCTGTGCGCCCGTGTTAGAGGATTGGCACGCGCGGTTTTCCGCAGTTGAGCGGCGCTATACCTATCGGCTGATCAACCGCCGCGCGCCCTTGACCCTTGATGTGGGGCAGGCATGGGCCGTCAAGCAGCCCCTTGATCTTGCCGCCATGCAAGAGGCCGCACGCCATTTGATCGGCAAGCATGATTTCACAACCTTCCGTGCCTCTATCTGTCAGGCGAAATCGCCCGTCAAAACCCTTGATGAGATACGGATTGAGGCCTTCCCGCGCAGCGATGCGGTCGAATTTCAATTTCACCTGCGCGCGCGCTCGTTCCTGCATAATCAAGTGCGCTCGATTGTCGGCACGCTTGAGCGGGTTGGGGCGGGATCATGGTCGCCTGACGATGTGCGCATCAGCCTAGAGTCGCGCGATCGGGCCGCCTGCGGCCCTGTTGCGCCGCCTGATGGATTAATCCTGACGGGCGTGGGGTATCCAGATGATCCGTTTAGGGGTCAAGGATCATGACCCCCACCGCTTGGCCCGTGACCCGCGAAATTGTGCTTGTGGGGGGCGGGCATAGTCACGCGCTTGTCGCGCGTATGTGGGGGATGCGGCCGCTTGCGGGTGCGCGCTTGACCCTTGTCTCGCCCAACCCAACGGCGGCCTATTCAGGGATGCTGCCCGGTGCGATTGCGGGGCATTACCAACAAGACGAAATCGAGATTGATCTGGTTCGCCTCGCCCGTTTCGCCAATGCCCGCCTCATCCTTGCCCCCGCCATTGGGATTGATCGAGCGGAAAAACGCCTGCATCTCGCAGGGGGCAGGTCTATTTCCTATGATATCATGTCGATTGATATTGGCATCACGACTGATATGCCCGCCTTAGCAGGCTTTGCAGATCATGCCGTGCCCGTCAAACCTCTCGAGGGGTTTGCAGCCGCATGGGAGGGCTTTCTGACCCAAGCGCCCAATCCTGCACGCATCGCCCTTATCGGCGGCGGAATTGCGGGGGTTGAGGTCGCCATGGCCGTGGCGCACCGCCTGCGCACCACAGGGCGCAAGCCCGAGGTGACGATATTTGAGCGGGCACAGGCGTTGCAAGAATTGCCTCCGCGCGCGGCACGGCTTTTGCGACAAGACTTGCGCACCCAAAATATTACCCTGCGCGAGGGCGTAGAGATCACCGAGATCACCGCGCAAATGATCCATCTGCGAGATGAGTCCCCGCTGCTCTTTGATTTGATCCTTGGCGCGGCAGGCGCGCGGGCGCATCCGTGGCTGGCAGAGACAGGGCTTGCACTCAAAGATGGGTTCATCCGCGTGGGCGCCGATCTGCGCAGCGTGACAGACCCCGATATTTTCGCCACGGGGGATTGCGCGCATTTTGATCATGCCTCCCGCAGTAAGGCGGGCGTTTATGCGGTGCGCGCGGCAAAGCCCCTCTTTCACAATCTGCGCGCGGCTGTGATGGGGCGCAGTTCGCGCATCTATCAGCCGCAACGCCACTATCTCAAGCTGATTTCCTTGGGCGATAAGCGGGCCATTGCCACGCGCGGGCGGGTGGCTGCATCCTTTCCCTTTCTGTGGATGTGGAAAGACCAAATTGATCGCAAGTTCATGCGACAGCTGACCCAGTTGCCTGAGATGGCGGCGCGACCGCAACCGCCGCAAGAACACGCGCTTGGCATAATCGAGGCCATGGGGCCAAAACCGCAATGCGGCGGCTGTGGCGCAAAACTGGGCCAAGCCGCGCTTGAGGCCGCCCTGCCCCCACCCCCAACCCACCGCAAAGACATCGAGATTGGGCGGGGGGATGATGCGGCGGTGCTGCATATGGGCGGCGCGCGCCAAGTGATTAGCACAGATCATCTGCGCGCGTTTTGCAATGACCCGGCCGTGATGGCGCGCATCACTGCCATTCACGCACTTGGCGACATTTGGGCCATGGGGGCCGCCCCGCAATCAGCCTTGGCAATGATCACCCTGCCCCCCTTATCTGAACCGCTGCAAAGTGCTTGGTTGACCGAAATCATGTCAGCCGCCGCCGAGGTAATGTCAGCGGCAGGCGCCGATATTATCGGCGGCCATAGTGCGGCGGGGGCGGAACTGAGCATCGGGTTCACTGTTACAGGTCTTGTTGCAGATCGCGCAATCGGACTTACGGGAGCGCAAGCAGGGGATGCGCTGATCCTGACCAAACCCATTGGCACAGGCGTTCTTCTGGCGGCAGAGATGCAAGGATTGGCAAAGGGCGGCGACATTGCGCGCCTTTATCAAGGACTTACGACACCGCAGGGGGCGGTGGCGGATATTCTCGTCCCCCATGCGCGCGCCATGACCGATGTGACGGGGTTCGGCCTTGCGGGCCATATCATGAATATCGCCCGTGCCTCGGGCTTGGGGGCGCAGATTTGGCTTGATCAAATTCCTCTCTATCAAGGCGCGCTTGATTTGGCGGCGGCGGGGGTGCAATCGACCCTCTACCCGCAAACCCGCGCGCATCTTTTGGGGCAAATACGGGGCACAACATCGGGCCCGCGCGCCGATTTGTTATTTGATCCTCAAACCGCAGGCGGACTTTTGGCAGCCCTGCCCCAAACCGTCCTGCCAGAGGTGCAAGCGGGACTTCGGGCCGCAGGTCACAACGGATGGGTTATTGGCAAAATAACGGATCAAACTGGCACGCTAGAGATCAGCTGAGGGGATTGAACCACAGCCCCCAAGCCGCTAATCCCGTGGTCTATGACCCAAGATGCAGTCACACCCTATTTCACCCGCGCTGATGGCAGCTATCTCTTCGCCCGTTGGGGTCGGCCTATCGCCCCTGTGGTGTTTGGGGTTGAGGATGCGACCGTGTCCATCGTCAAGGGCGCGCTTGAGGCGATTGTCGCACTCGCGGGCCACCAGATGGCCGAGACAGATCCCGAACTGGGCGCGAATTTCATGGTGTTTTTCATCCGTGATTGGGACGAGGTGCTTGCCACACCCAATATGGATCGCCTGCTGCCCGATTTGGCCGAGATCATTGCGCGGCTCAAATCGATAGATGCCAACCAGTATCGCGCATTTCGGTTTGATGCAGATGGTGGCATCAAAGCGGCCTTTGTTTTTGTGCGCATGGATGCGGATTTATCGCGTCTACCCGCAGATACCATCGCGCTGTCACAAGCGGTGCAGACGATTTTACTTTGGTCGGATCAAGCCTTTCTAGGGCAATCCCCACTGGCCGCAGGGACCGTTGGCGCGGCGCGCCTGAAACCTGAAATTGCCGCGATTATTCGCGCAGGCTATGATCCTGTTATGCCCGTCTGCGCGCAAGACAGCACGCATGGCCTACGCATGGCGGCACGGGTGGCTGTCTTGGAGCATAGAAATTGAACATGACGCATCACTGGCCCATCCGTGTTTATTACGAAGATACCGATCTGGCGGGGATCGTCTATTATGCCAATTACCTAAAATTCATTGAGCGCGCCCGCAGCGAGATGGTGCGCGACCTTGGCATTGATCAAGCGGCGCTAAAGGCCACCCAAGATATCGTATTTGCCGTGCGCCGCGTTGAGGCTGATTACCGCGCGCCCGCAAAATTCGATGATGAATTGGTGGTTGAAACCAAAATTCTGCGCGCAAGCCCTGTGCGCTTGGAATTGAGCCAAGATGTCATGCGCGCAGGCACCGTGATCTTTGCCGCCAAAATCACCCTCGCCACGATCAATGGTCAAGGCGGCGTGGCGAAACTGCAGCCCGAAGTGCTGTCGAAATTCCGCTAAGCCCTGAAAGCAAGGATTTGCCAATCACGCGGGCTTGAGCGCGCGCCCATTCCCAAGTGATTTTGAACCTGATATAGGTGCATGTGACCCCATACTGAGTGCCGCAAAAAGAACGGCGCCGATTTGGGGGTGCTTTGCTCAAAAGGCAAGGTCGGGCATCGAGGCAAATAGAAAGAACGGGCATGGACGCTACAACGCTTAGCATGGCGCAAGAGGCTGATTTCACCCTCATGGCGCTGTTTTTCCGCGCATCCTTTATTGTGCAGGCCGTGATGATCGCACTGATCGTGGCCTCCGTTTGGGTCTGGGCGATCACGATCAACAAATTTCGGATTTATCGCCGCGCAAGGCAAAACACAGCGGATTTTGACGCGGCTTTTTGGTCGGGTCAGCCGCTTGATTTGCTCTATGATCAAATCGCGGAAAGCCCGCAATCGGCCGCGGAACGTGTCTTTGTGGCCGGCATGGCCGAATGGCGCAACTCGCTGCGTGACGATGGCGCGCTCATCCCTGGTGTGCAGCAACGCGTGGATCGCTCGATGGATGTGGCGATTGCCCGCGAAGCAGAGCGCCTAACCGCAGGCTTGACCTTCCTTGCCACAACAGGCGCAACGGCACCGTTTGTTGGCCTCTTTGGTACAGTTTGGGGGATCATGCGATCCTTCCAAGAAATCGCGATTTCTGGCAACACATCCCTTGCCGTTGTGGCGCCTGGTATTGCCGAGGCCCTGCTTGCAACGGGTCTTGGCCTGTTGGCCGCGATCCCTGCCGTGATTTTCTACAACAAACTGTCGTCCGACTCAGATCGGATCATTGCAGGCTATGAGAGCTTTGCAGATGAGTTTTCCACCCTCTTGTCACGGCAGCTTGACTGATGGGGGCCTCGTTTGCGCAAAAATCGGGCGGCGGTCGCAGACGCGGCCGCAGACGGGCGGGCAGCAGCCGCGCCATGTCCGAAATCAACGTCACGCCCTTCGTGGACGTGATGTTATGCCTTTTGATCATCTTCATGGTGGCCGCCCCGTTGATGACTGTTGGTGTGCCGATTAACCTGCCAGACACCGCCGCAGAAGCCCTGCCGAGTGAGGAAGAAGAACCGCTCACTGTAACGATCGCCCCCGATGGGCGGGTGATGATCCAAACCACCGAAGTTTCGCGGGATGAACTGGTCACGCGGCTGTTGGCCATTGCAGGCGAGCGCGACAGCACGCGCATTTTCCTGCGCGCAGATGGCGCCATTTCCTATGAGCAAGTGATGCAAATCATGGGCGCGCTGAATTTGGGCGGCTTTCGCGAAATCGGCCTTGTGACCGATGCGGGCGGGCCTGCGCTGGATGGCGCGGCGGGCAGCGGGCCTGAGGGGTAGGTTTGATGCGGCGGGAGCTTTATGTCTCGGCTGGGCTGCACATCGCGCTGCTCTTATGGGTGGCCTTTGGAGATATTTTGTTTCACCGCAACACGGAAACCGATTTTCAGGTGACGGGCGTTCAAATCATCTCAACCGCTGAATTTGAAGAACTCACCCAAGCGGCGAGCCTGCCGCCTGCGCCCGAACCTGCGCCAGAGCCAGCGCCAGACCCTGCACCGCAACCCGAGGTGCAACCACAGCCCCCAGAAATCAGCGCACCCCCTTTGGGCGCAGAGAATGCGCCCCCGTCAGACACGCCAACACCTGAGGCTGCGCCGCGCGTGGCACCAACACCCGCGCCTGCACCGCCGCCTGATGCCGAAATCGCGCCGACTGTTGTCGAGGTAACCCCTGAGCCTGATGCACAGAGTGAAACACCCGTTGAACAAGAGGTGGCCCAAGCCCCCGAAGCCGCAACGACCCAGATCGTAACAGAGGCCGAAACACCCGCAGCAAGCCTTGCACCGATTGCGTCACCTGTGCCGACCGCACGGCCACAGCGCCCCACACCCGAACCAACACCCGAACCAGAGCCGCAGCCTGAACCTGAACCCGCGCCTGAACCTGCTGACGCGCTCGCTGATGCGATTGCGGCGGCGGTTGCAGATGCGGTCAGCGCCCCTGCGACACCCTCCGTTCCCTCTGGCCCGCCCCTCAGCAGCGGCGAGGTGGATGGTTTGATCGCGGATGTGCGCGCCTGTTGGAATGTGGGCGCGCTATCCTCCGAGGCGCAGCGCACAATTGTCACCATCTCGGTCACCTTGGGGCAAGATGGGCGGCCAGATGCGGGGTCTATCCGAATGATCGACAGTTCTGGTGGCTCGGATGCATCGGTCTCCCAAGCATTTGAAACAGGACGCCGTGCGATTTTGCGCTGTGGCGCAAACGGGTTTAACCTGCCTCCAGAAAAATATGACCAATGGCAAACCATCGAGATGGTCTTCAACCCTGAACAGATGAGGCTGAGATGAAGGCGCAGTTGATTACAGTTTTTCGCGGCTTGGGGCTGTGCCTTGCGCTTGGCGCAAGCAGCCTACCCGCATGGGCCCAAGGTGCAGGCGGGCCTTTGCGCATTGAAATCACCGAAGGTGTGATTGAGCCGCTCCCCTTCGCCCTGCCTATCTTTATCGCGGATACGCCCGACATGGCCGATGCCGCCCAAGATATCACGCGGGTGATTGCCGCCGATCTGCGTGGCACAGGCCTGTTTCGCGAAATCCCAGCCGAGGCTCATATTTCCACAATCACCAGTTTTGACAGCCCCGTGCAATTTGCCGATTGGCAAGCCATCAATGCCCAAGCCCTGATCACAGGTTCGGTGGGCCGCACCCCAGAGGGGCAGATGGTTGTGCGCTTTCGGCTTTTTGATGTGTTCTCGCAACTGCCGCTCGGGGATGGGCTGCAATTCGTGGCAACGCCCGAAACATGGCGGCGCATGGCGCATCGGGTGGCAGATCAAGTCTATAGCCGCATTACAGGCGAAAGCGGATATTTCGACACGCGCGTGGCCTTCATCAACGAGGAAGGGCCCAAAAACGCGCGGCTTAAGCGTCTGGCCCTGATGGATTATGACGGCGCGAATGTTCAATATCTAACAGATAGCACCGCAATTGTTCTTGCGCCCCGCTTTTCGCCAGATGGGCGCAGCTTGCTCTACACATCCTATGAAAGTGGCACACCGCGCATCTATCAGATGGATATTGCGAGCGTGACCCATCGTCCTTTGGCCGATCTTCCTGGAACTATGACCTTTGCCCCGCGCTATTCCCCTGACGGGCAGCGCGTTGTGTTTTCGGTCGAGCGTGGCGGAAATAGCGATATTTATGTGCTTGATTTGGTCACGGGCACGCAGACACGTTTGACCGAAGCGCCTTCGATTGAAACGGCTCCAAGCTTTTCACCAGATGGCAGCCAAGTCGTGTTTGAAAGCGACCGCTCTGGCAACCAGCAGCTTTACATCATGCCTGCCACGGGTGGCCCTGCGCAGCGTATCAGCCGCGGCAGCGGTCGTTATGGCACCCCCGTCTGGAGCCCGCGCGGCGACTATATCGCCTTCACCAAACAAGAGGCAGGGCGGTTCCATATCGGTGTCATGCGTATTGATGGCAGCGAAGAGCGCCTTTTGACAGCGTCTTTCCTTGATGAAGGGCCAACTTGGGCGCCGAATGGGCGCGTGGTTATGTTCACCCGCGAAACTGCAGGCACAAATGGCGCGCCCGCGCTTTATTCGGTCGATATTTCGGGTCGCAACCTTCAGCGTGTCGCGACACCGGGAATGGCGTCCGATCCCGCTTGGTCGCCGCTGTTGCAATAACCCGCACGTGATTGGCCAAATCATTATGCCCGATTCACAACGCGCTTTGGACATGTTACACAGGGCCAAAGCGGTGCCCACAATCGGGGTGGAATGACCTACCCCCTGTCTTAGGAATGTAAACGATGAAACTTTTGGTAAAATCAACTTTGATGGTTGCGATGCTTGGTCTTGCAGCCTGTTCGCAAGCAGGGCTTGGTGGCAATGGCGCAAGTGGCCAATATGGCGCGGGCGCAGGCGGGAATTACGACCCTGCAAGCCCCGAATATTTCAACCAAACCATTGGTGACCGCGTGTTCTTTGCGGTGGATCAATCGAACCTGTCGGCTGAGGCAATTGCGGCCCTAGAGCAACAGGCGAACTGGCTGTTGAGCAATCCAAACTACACCGCGATTATCGAGGGTCACGCGGATGAACAAGGCACGCGCGAGTATAACCTTGCGCTTGGCGCGCGCCGCGCGGCATCGGCACAGGAATATCTGATCAGCCGTGGGGTAGCCGCGAATCGTCTGTCGACCATCTCTTATGGTAAAGAGCGCCCAATTGAGATTTGCTCCAACGAAGCGTGCTATAGCCGCAACCGCCGCGCGGTGACGGTGATTGCCGCAGGTGCGGGGGTCTAAGCGATATGCTCAAGCAGGCGCTGATCTGCGGGGTTATGGTCATTGGCCTTGGGGGCGGCATGCCCCCCCATACGGCCTTTGCCCAAACCGACCAAGCCCAAAGCCTTGCCGATATTCGACAAGAGCTATCGGTGCTTTATTTCGAGATACAGCGCCTCAGGCTTGAGCTCTCAACAACGGGCGGACCAAGCCTGCCCGCAGGAACGGCGAACCCGCTTTCGCGGCTTGATGCCATTGAGACGGAATTGCGCCGTATGACCGCCGCAACCGAAACGCTGCAATTGCGCATCGAGGCGATTGTGGGTGACGGCACCAACCGCATTGGTGATCTGGAATTTCGCCTTTGTGAATTGGAACCTGATTGCGATATCGCAACGCTGGGTGACACGCCGTCCTTGGGCGGTGTTGCCCCCAATGGGGACACAGGCACGCCCTTGGGCCAAGGCAGCACCCTTGCGCCCGCGCCAAGCACTGGCGAGGCCAATGATGGCCCGCAATTGGCCGTTGCAGAACAATCAGATTTTGACCGCGCCCTTGCGGCCTATGATGCAGGCAATTGGGCAGAGGCCGCGCAAGCCTTTAGCCGCTTCGCAGAAACTTATCCGGGCGGCCCATTATCGGGCGAAGCGCATTTCCTGCGAGGTGAGGCCGAAGTCCAGCAAGGGGCGTGGAGCCGTGCAGCCCGCGCCTTTCTTGACAGTTTCTCAGGCAGCCCCGATGGCCCACGCGCGCCTGCGGCCTTGGCCCGCCTTGGGCAATCCTTAGGCGAATTGGGCCAAATCGAGGAAGCCTGTATCACGCTGTCAGAGGTCGCTACGCGCTATCCAGAGGCACGCAGCGAAATTGCGACTGCCGAAGCAACGCGTGTAGCGCTTGCGTGCAATTGAGCCTGAGCGATAAATTTCATAGTGAGATGGCGCGGCTATGCCCCGCGCCTTTACCGTCAGTTTTGGCCATCATGGTTTCAGGTGGCAGCGATAGCCTTGCATTGATGATGCTGGCCCATGATTGGGCCGCAGAGATGCGCCAAGACCCTGACAATGGCCCCGTGACGCTAATTGCGATTACTGTGGATCATGGATTGCGCCCCGAAAGCGCCGCTGAGGCGGAAGGGGTAGCGAAAATCGCCCATGATCTTGGAATTGATCACGTCACCTTGCAATGGAAATGGGATGGCGTGGGCAACCTACAGGCAGCCGCGCGCGCTGCGCGCTATAGTCTTGTTCAAGAATGGCGCAGACGTAAACGGCCTGAAATTGGCGCGATCCTTGTGGGCCATACCCGTGATGATCAGGCCGAAACCTTTTTGATGCGCCTATCGCGCGGATCGGGCGTTGAGGGGTTGTCAGCTATGAAAGCCCTGCCGCTCTCGCATAAGGCCGCAGATGCGGCAGGGGCTGCCCCAGTTATTCGCCCAATCCTTTGGGCGTCCCGCGCTGACCTGCGTGCGGCCCTGCAAGCGCGCGGGATGGGGTGGGTCGATGACCCCTCAAACGATAACGAAGATTATCTGCGCGTGCGCACGCGCAAGGCGATGCGCGATCTGGCCGAAATTGGTCTTGATGTCGACACCCTTACGCGCACGGCAGACCACATGGCCCGCGCCAGCGTTGCACTTTGGGCGCGCGCAGCGGATGTGGCACGCGATGTTGTCACCGAACCCTATCCAGGCATTCTGCGGTTTGACCTGACGCGCCTTGAACGGATTGAAGAAGAAACCCAATTGCGCCTCTTGGCGCATGGGATCGGGTGCTTGACCCAAGCCCCCTACAGGCCCCGCCTCAGCAGCCTAGAGGCCTTGGCAGAAGCCGCATATGCGGGGCGCGGGGCAACGCTTCAAGGGGTGCAAAGTTTTGTGCAAGATGATGCGCTGATCTTGGTGCGTGAATTGCGCGCAGTGGCCGATTATGAATGCCCTTCAGATGGGGCGTCTGCGTGGGATGGGCGGTGGCGCATCAAAGGGCGCCGTTTGGGCGAGGCGGTGATCCGCCCCTTGGGCGCGCAAAGCCTTGCTGCGCTTGAGCTGCCAAAGGGTTTGCCAAAGGCCGCGTTTCAGTCTTATCCCGCGCTTTGGGCGGGGCAAGCCTTGGTCGCCGTGCCCTATTTGGCGCGCGAGGGACTATGCGCGCCGCAATATGATCCATCGGCAGAGTTCCACCGATCCATATTATCGCATTGAAGTCAGCCAAAGCTTCCTTATCTTAGGGGGAACGCAAGCGCGCATGTGGCGCGGCTGCCGCGAAAGCGAGGAGAATTCTCTTGGGCAATGCTCGTAATATCGCCTTTTGGGTCATTTTGTTTTTGTTGATCCTTGCGCTGTTCAATCTGTTCAGCGGCAACCAGTCATCGGTCAATGCCCGATCAGTGGCTTACTCTGATTTCATCTCTCAAGTCGAACAAGGCTCGGTGAGCACGGCAACGATAGATGGCGAAGCGGTGCAGTTCACCACTTCGGAGGGCACATTTGAAACCACCCGCCCTGCGGACAGTGACATCGCCACCGCCTTGATTGACCAAGGCGTACGGGTCGAGGTTCGGCCACAGGAGCAGTCAGGATTTATGTCCATCTTGTCACTGTGGCTGCCCGTTCTGGTTCTCATCGGGATCTGGATTTTCTTCATGAATCGCATGCAGGGCGGCGGTCGTGGCGGGGCTATGGGTTTTGGAAAATCCAAGGCGAAACTGCTGACCGAGAAGCATGGCCGCGTCACCTTTGACGATGTTGCAGGGATCGATGAAGCCAAGGAAGAATTGGAAGAAATCGTTGAATTCCTAAGGAATCCGCAGAAATTCAGCAAGCTTGGCGGCAAGATCCCCAAGGGTGCGCTGCTTGTCGGCCCTCCCGGAACGGGTAAGACCTTGCTTGCACGCGCCATCGCTGGCGAGGCCGGTGTGCCCTTCTTTACCATCTCTGGCTCTGACTTTGTCGAGATGTTCGTGGGTGTTGGCGCAAGCCGCGTGCGCGATATGTTTGAGCAGGCCAAAAAGAACGCGCCTTGTATAGTCTTCATTGACGAGATTGACGCGGTCGGGCGCTCGCGCGGTGTTGGCTATGGTGGCGGCAATGATGAACGCGAGCAAACCCTGAACCAGCTTCTGGTTGAGATGGACGGCTTTGAGGCCAACGAAGGTATTATCATCGTTGCGGCGACCAACCGCCCCGATGTTCTTGACCCTGCCCTTCTGCGTCCTGGTCGTTTCGACCGGCAGGTGCAGGTGCCCAACCCAGACATCAAAGGCCGTGAAAAAATCTTGGGCGTTCATGCGCGCAAAGTGCCTCTTGGCCCGAATGTCGATCTGCGAATCATCGCACGGGGCACGCCAGGCTTTTCGGGCGCTGATCTGGCCAATTTGGTGAATGAGGCCGCTTTGATGGCGGCCCGCGTCAATCGCCGCTTTGTCACGATGGAAGATTTCGAGAATGCCAAAGACAAGGTGATGATGGGGGCTGAACGCCGCTCAATGGTGATGACTGAGGATGAAAAACGCCTCACCGCCTATCACGAAGCGGGCCACGCGGTGGTTGGATTGAACGTGCCGCAGCACGATCCAATTCACAAAGCGACAATCATCCCGCGCGGTCGTGCCTTGGGTTTGGTTCTTTCCCTGCCTGAGCGCGATCAACTGTCCGTCAGCTATTCAAAATACACCTCGAAAATCGCAATGGCGATGGGGGGCCGTGTGGCTGAGGAGTTGGTATTTGGCAAAGAGAACGTCACCTCTGGGGCGGCCTCTGACATTCAGCAGGTCAGCCGCATTGCGCGCGCCATGGTCACGCAATTTGGCTATGCCGAAGAGCTGGGCTATGTCGATTACGCCAATGAGCAGCAATCCTATTTGGGCTCTTATGGCGGCGGCACGAACCATTCGGCGGCCACGCAAAAGATCATTGACGACAAGGTCAAGGAATTGGTGGATCAAGGTTATGAGACCGCCAAGCGCATCTTGACCGAAAAGCGCGATGATCTTGAGCGTTTGGCACAAGGTCTGCTTGAATATGAAACCCTCACAGGCTCTGAGATCACCCGTGTTATCGCGGGCGAACCTTTGAACCGCGGCGATGATGGGGATGACACAGGCACAGGCGGTGGCGCCTCGATCACCGCGATTCCAAAAACCAAGTCGCGCAAACCGCGCAATGACGATGGCGGGATGGAGCCTGAACCCTCGCCCTAAGCGGCCATGGTTTTCTAGACTACAAGACACCCCCCGATCCGTTTCGATCTGGGGGTGTTTTCATTTCTGCGCGCTCTGCTTCTGGCGCACCACGGCGCGAAAAGGTCGAAAACAGTCCGCGCGATTCAGAATCGCCTCCCTATAGTCGCGCTGAATTCGACCTTTTTTCTCAACCCCAAACTATGAATGGGACACGCGCATCATGGCCTTCAAAACCGACATCGAAATCGCACGCGCCGCAAACAAACAGCCAATCAAAGACATCGGCGAAAAGCTGGATATCCCATATGAGGCGCTGCTGCCCTATGGGCACGACAAGGCAAAAGTGTCTCAGGATTTCATCAACAGTCTTGAGGGCCGCGACAATGGCAAGCTGATCCTTGTGACTGCGATCAACCCCACCCCTGCGGGCGAAGGCAAAACCACCACCACAGTGGGGCTTGGGGATGGTCTTTGTGCGATTGGCAAAAAGGCCGCGATTTGTATCCGCGAAGCCTCGCTTGGGCCAAACTTCGGCATGAAGGGCGGCGCGGCTGGCGGCGGCTTGGCGCAAGTTGTCCCAATGGAAGAAATGAACCTGCATTTTACAGGCGATTTTCATGCGATTACGGCAGCGCATAACCTGCTCTCTGCGATGATCGACAACCATATCTACTGGGGCAACGAGCTGCAGATTGACGAGCGCCGCGTGGTCTGGCGCCGTGCTCTCGATATGAACGACCGCGCCTTGCGCGATGTTGTGACCTCGCTTGGCGGTGTGTCCAACGGCTTCCCACGGCAGACAGGGTTTGACATCACAGTGGCCTCCGAAGTGATGGCCATCTTGTGCTTGGCAGATGATTTGGCGGATTTGCAGCGCCGTTTGGGGGATATGATCGTGGCCTATCGCCGTGACCGCAGCCCGATTTACGCACGCGACATCAAAGCCGATGGCGCAATGACTGTTCTGCTCAAAGATGCCATGCAGCCAAACCTCGTGCAGACCCTCGAGAACAACCCCGCTTTTGTGCATGGTGGCCCCTTTGCCAATATCGCGCATGGCTGTAACTCGGTCATTGCCACCAAAACCGCGCTGAAATTGGCGGATTATGTGGTCACCGAAGCGGGCTTTGGTGCGGATCTCGGCGCTGAAAAATTCATGAATATCAAATGCCGCAAAGCAGGGCTTTCGCCCGATTGCGTGGTCTTGGTTGCCACTGTGCGGGCAATGAAAATGAATGGTGGCGTTGCTAAGGCTGACTTGGGCGCAGAAAATGTTGAAGCGGTCAAAAAAGGCTGCCCAAACCTTGGTCGCCACATTGAGAACCTCAAAGGTTTTGGTGTTCCTGTGGTTGTCGCAATCAACCATTTCTACAGCGACACAGATGCCGAAGTCGCCGCCGTTCAGGACTATGTGAAATCACTGGGATCTGAGGCCATCTTGTGCCGCCACTGGGCAGAAGGATCAAAGGGGATCACCGACCTTGCGACCCGCGTGGCGCAATTGGCGGATAGCGGTTCTGCTGCCTTCCAAACGCTCTATGCCGATGACATGCCACTGTTCCAAAAAATCGAAACAGTGGCCAAGCGGATTTATCGCGCGGACGAGGTGTTAGCGGATCAAAAAATCCGTGATCAGCTCAAAGCATGGGAGGATGCAGGCTATCAAAACCTGCCCGTCTGTATGGCAAAAACACAATATAGCTTTACCACAGATCCAAACCGCCGCGGCGCACCAACAGGCCATTCCTTGCCCGTGCGCGAAGTGCGTCTTTCGGCAGGTGCAGGGTTTATCGTTGTGATCTGCGGCGAGATCATGACCATGCCTGGCCTGCCGCGCGTCCCCAGTGCGGAGAATATCCGCCTGAATGACGCAGGCGAGGTTGAGGGGCTGTTCTAAGCGCCTTTTTCAATAACGCGATCCCCGCCCGTTGCAGCAGTAACGCGGTGGGGATATGTGGCTTGCCAATAGACCGAAAAACGACCCCGAATAAGGAATGACGCCATGACCGCCCATATCATTGACGGCAAAGCTTTCTCAGCCAAAGTTCAGCAAATGGTGACTGACCATGTGACCGCAATGAAAGCAGATCATGGCATCACCCCAGGCCTTGCTGTGGTGTTGGTCGGCGAAGATCCTGCAAGCGAGGTTTATGTGCGCTCAAAAGGCAAGCGCACAGTTGAGGCGGGGATGAATTCCTATGAACACCGCCTCGATGCCACAACCTCGCAGGCGGAACTGCTGGCCTTGATTGATCAATTAAACGCGGATCAATCGGTGCATGGTATTTTGGTGCAATTGCCCCTGCCTGACCACATTGACAGCGCGCTTGTGATCAATGCGATTGACCCTGCGAAGGATGTGGATGGGTTCCATATCTCGAATGTGGGTCTGCTTGGAACGGGGCAGAAGTCCATGGTGCCCTGCACGCCATTGGGCTGCTTGATGATGTTGCGCGATCATCACGGCAGCCTTTCTGGCCTCAACGCTGTGGTTGTTGGGCGCTCGAATATTGTGGGCAAACCTATGGCGCAACTTTTGCTTGGCGACAGCTGCACTGTCACCATCGCCCATTCCCGCAGCAAGGATTTGGCCGCAATTTGCCGTGGCGCAGATATTCTGGTGGCCGCTGTCGGCCGCCCTGAGATGATCACGGGTGACTTCGTCAAAGAGGGGGCCACGGTGATTGATGTGGGCATCAACCGCATCGCCACCCCTGAGGGCAAAACCCGCCTTGTCGGCGATTGTCATTATGACAGCTGCGCGGCCAAAGCGGGCGCGATCACCCCTGTTCCTGGCGGTGTCGGGCCCATGACCATTGCCTGCCTTTTGGCCAATACGCTCACCGCCTGCGCGCGCAGCCATGGCTTGCCCGAGCCCGAAGGGCTTACCGCTTAAGCGGGATCATGACAGGCGGCTGTCCCAAAACGATGGCCGCCGCATCTGCCCCCAACAGCCCCGCAAAGGCGGGATCATCGGCCCAAAGACCGCCTGTATAAGCCCCAAATGCGGGCAAGATCAGGCGCTGTGCATCCATCAAAAACGCAGCGCGCGACAGGCTACGCCCACGCAAAGCCACGCGCATTTTTGAATGATAATGACCTGAAATCTCAAACTGCCCTTCGGGTAAATCAGCCCGCGCGATATGGCGCAGGATAAAGGGCGGCGTTTCAAATTCATCCAGATGTTCGCCCGAAAGATTTACAGGGCCTGCATCATGATTGCCCAAAATCCAAACCCATTTGCGCCCTGCTTGAATTGGCCCTAAACGCCGCGACAAATAGGGAGAGAGGTTCCGCGCGGCCTCTAGGTCGTCAAAACTATCCCCCAGACAGATCACCACAGCGGGATCATAGGTGGCAATCTCTTCCGTCAATCGCGCAAGGGTTTCGGGGGTGTCATAGGGCGGCAATAACCCTGCACCACGCCGCGCCATCCGTTCAGATTTTCCCAGATGAAGGTCGGACACAATGAGAACATCCGCCTTTGGCCAATAAAGCGCGCCTTGCGGCGTAGCCAAAAGGCGTTCCATGCCAAACTGAAATTCAAGATGGGCTTGCATCGCCTATAGATGCGCCAAGCCAAAGACAGGGGCAAGCCCCCTCACCTGTGACCAAGCGCGGCTTGGGGCAGGAATTTTGCGGCTTCTTCCTCCAACAGACGTTGATCGGCAGAACCATGGACAGGGATGCGCCCCGCCTCAAGCAACAAGGGCGCTGCAAATGGGCTGACGCGGGGCAGCGCGATATGATCAATACGCCCGCCTACGCGGGCCAACATTTCATCAATGCGACCGAAATCGACCAACCCCCGCAATGCATCACGGCGCGTCATCTCAAGTAAGATATGGTCTCTGTCATATTTGCGCAGCGTGTCATAAAGGATATCTGACGAAAACACAGCCTGCCGCCCTGTTTTCTTGGTGCCATTCACGCTGCGCTCGATCAGCCCAGAGATCAACGCAACCGCCTTGAAACTGCGCTTCATGACGGCGTTTTCTGACAGCCACCCTTCAAAGGCCGCACGCAATAAATCAGGCGCAAAGAGCGGCCTTGGATCAGCTATGGGATCAAGCCCCCAAATCAGCGTGGCATAATCATTGGCCACAAAGCCCATCGGGGCGAGACCCAGTTGATCCATGCGATGGGTCAGAACAAGGCCAAGGGTCTGCTGTGCATTGCGCCCCGCAAAACCATGCACACAAAGATGCGCGCGGCCCTCATGGGGGTAGGTTTCCACCAGCAATCGGTCACGCTGCGGCAAGCGGGACAGCCGCGTCTGATGATCCAGCCAGTCGGCAATATGGGCGGGGAAACCCGACCAATCGCCACTTTCCAATCGCGCCAAAATGCGATCAGAAAGTTGCAGAGAGGTTGCGAATTTCGTGCCCATGAATGTCGCAATTTTCGGCCGCTTTTGGGGGCTTGGGCTGACCTCAACCACCAATTCGCGCATGCCCTCATAGCGCACGATCTGCCCCCCGATGAGGAAACTGTCACCTTGGCGCAATTGCGCGGCAAAGTTTTCTTCAACCTCGCCCAAAGGTGCCCCGCCGCGCCGTTTGGCCATGCGCACTTTCAACCTGTCGGTTTCGATAATCGTGCCAATATTTTGGCGGATGCGCGCCGCACTGCGTGGATCTCGTAAAGCTAGCGTCCCATCGGGCCGCGTGACCAGTCTTTGCCAGCGATCATAAGCGCGCAGCGCGTAGCCACCTGTCGCGCAAAACTCCAAGGCGCGGTCGAACTCGGCACGGGTCACGCCCACATAGGGCGCGGCTGAGGTGATCTCGGCATAAAGATCATCGGGTGCAATCGGCCCTGCACAGGCACAGATCAAGATATGCTGGCACAGAACGTCCAGCCCGCCCTGACGGATGGGGTCATCTTCAAGCCCGCCATCGCGCACCGCCTCAAGCGCCGCTTGGCATTCGAGATATTCAAAGCGGTTGGCGGGCAAAATACGCGCCTTAGATGCAAGATCAAAGTGGTGCCCCGCGCGCCCGATGCGTTGCACAAGGCGCTTAACCTCTTTGGGTGCACCAATTTGGATCACCAGATCAACATCGCCCCAGTCGATCCCTAGATCGAGACTGCCTGTGCAGACAATTGCGCGCAGGCTGCCCTCACTCATCGCGGCCTCGACCTTAGCGCGGGCCTCGCGCGACAACGCGCCGTGATGGATGCCAATCGGCAGGGTGTCCTCATTGGCCTGCCACAATTCGTGGAAAAACAGTTCGGCATTGGCGCGGGTGTTGTGAAAGATCAGCGTGGCGCGATGGCGTTTAATCTGGTCATAGACCGCCTGCACGCCATATCGCCCGCCGCCCCCCGCCCATGGGGGCGGGATATCCGCCTCAAGAATGGCGATATCGGGCGCGGGGCCTTGCGGCGCGGTGATGATCTCAGCCCCGCTGTCCGGCGCCAAATAGGCCGCGATTTGAGAGGGGTCTTTTACTGTGGCGGACAAACCCACACGGGTCATCTGGGGGGACAACCGCGCAAGCCGCACGAGACACAACATCAGTTGATCGCCCCGTTTGCTGTCAATCAGCGCATGAATTTCATCTAGAATAACCCGCTTCACCGAGGCAAAAATTTTATCCGCGTCAGGATAGGACAATAACAGCGCAAGCGATTCAGGCGTGGTCAGCAAAATCTGAGGCGGGTCAGCGCGTTGACGCCGCCGCATATGGGCCGATGTATCACCCGTTCGATCCTCAATACGAATATCAAGGCCCATCTCGGCAACAGGGATCTGAAGATTGCGCCTAATATCTGCCGCAAGCGCCTTGAGCGGCGAGATGTAGAGCGTGTGCAGCCCTTGTTTGGGTGCATGGATCAAATCCACAAGCGAAGGGAGAAAGCCCGACAGGGTTTTGCCCGCACCCGTGGGGGCGATCAAAACCTGCGCAGGTGATGTCGCGCGCAGCATCGCGCGCTGATGCGGGTGCATCTGCCATCCGCGCGTAGCGAACCAATTGTCAATTTGGGCAGGCAATGCGTCCATACCCCGATCATAGGGCGACCCGCCTGCCCGTCCAATCAAAGATCAGATTTGCGCCGCGCCTAAGCCAAGATAAAGGATCAATGTGCCCGCTAAGGCCACGCCCATAGGAAACAATTTTCCGGCCTCCCAACTGGCCCATGTTGCGGTAGCCTTGCGGATCAAGGTGATTTTGCCCGCGATACGATGCACCAACCACGACGCCAACAAAACGCCTGCAAAAAGAACCAAAAGCTGCCCATCCCCTTTGCCGAGACCCGTGCCTATGTGCCAAAAGTGGCTGGGGCGTGGCAGGTGGCGCGGCTGTTATGCATCACGCCACCTGAATTGATTTCGGATGGCTGCGTTTTTGCAACCATGCAGCCCTAAGGGTCAGACAATATGCGCCTCTGTTGCCGCGCGCAGTTCAGCTTCGGTGACACCATCGGCCAGTTGCACGATCTTGAGGCCGCCTTCGACCACATCCAGAACGCCCAAATTGGTGATGATACGATGCACAACGCCCGTTCCTGTCAGCGGCAAGGTGCAAGATTTCAAAACCTTGCTTTCCCCATGCTTGTTGGTGTGATCCATCACAACCACAACACGGCGCACGCCTGCGACCAAGTCCATCGCGCCGCCCATACCTTTGACCAATTTGCCAGGGATCATCCAATTGGCAAGATCGCCCGTCTCAGACACTTCCATCGCGCCCAAAATTGCCATCGCAATCTTGCCGCCACGGATCATCGCAAATGATGTTGCGCTGTCAAAATAGGCGGTATGGGGCAATTCAGTGATCGTCTGCTTACCCGCATTGATCAGGTCTGGATCTTCCTCGCCCTCATAGGGGAAAGGCCCCATGCCCAGCATTCCGTTTTCGGATTGCAAGGTCACGGTCATGCCTTCTGGAATATAATTTGACACGAGGGTTGGAATCCCGATGCCAAGGTTCACATACATCCCGTCTTCAAGTTCTTGTGCCGCGCGGGCGGCCATTTGATTGCGATCCCATGGCATGGATTAGGCCTCCTCACGCTGGCGCACAGTGCGCTGTTCAATTCGTTTCTCATGCTGCCCCTTGATCAAGCGATGCACGAAAATTCCAGGCAAATGGATATGATCAGGGTCTAGGCTGCCCGCGGGCACGATTTCTTCGACCTCCATGATGCAAACCTTGCCACAGGTCGCAGCAGGCACATTGAAGTTCCGCGCGGTCTTACGGAAAATCGCATTGCCCGTTTCATCAGCCTTCCACGCTTTGACGATAGAGATGTCCGCGAAAATCCCTTCCTCAAGGATATAGGTTTCGCCGTTAAAATCTTTGTGGTCTTTGCCTTCCGCAATCACTGTGCCCACACCTGTCTTGGTGTAGAACCCCGGAATGCCTGCCCCCCCTGCGCGCATCCGCTCGGCCAAAGTGCCTTGGGGGTTGAATTCCAGTTCCAATTCACCCGCCAGATATTGGCGCATGAATTCTGCGTTCTCGCCCACATAAGAAGACATCATCTTTTTGATCTGGCGTGTGGCCAGAAGTTTGCCCAAACCAAAATCATCAACGCCCGCGTTGTTGGAGGCCACGGTCAAATCTTTAACACCGCTGTCCACGATGCCATCAATCAGCAATTCAGGAATCCCGCAGAGGCCAAAGCCGCCTGCCGCGATCAGCATTCCATCCTGCAAAAGGCCATCCAAAGCCTCAGCAGCAGAGCCATAGATTTTCTTCATCGGGTCTCACCCTTTTTCCAAAAAGATTTGTGGCAAATTGACCCGCAACCTGCGCGGTGTCAACGTGCTGCAATGCAGCAAATATCAGTTTGCGGGTCTGTTAGCGCATATCAGAAAGGCTTGCTTCCATCTCGGCGATCCATTCGCTCACAAATGCATCAAACCGCACATCGGGTTGCTGTGCGGTGATCCGTTCTGACAAAGGATCAGGGGCGGTGATGCGACTGCCGCTCATAACCTCCAGAACCGCATGGGCGCAGAACGGCACGTGCAATTCGGAATAACCGCCTTCATGCACCATCACGAGGCGACCCTCGCACAGCGCGTCAGCCGCGTCCCGCACCTGTTCTGCCATCGCACGGAACGTGTGGCTGCCTGCCATCATTCGCCCCAAAGGATCAACACCTGACGCGTCAAACCCACAAGCGATGATAATCACATCAGGCGCAAAGCGTTCCAATTCGGGGATCACCAAACGCTCCATCGCCTCAAGATAGGCATTATGCCCGCCCCCGGGGGGCAGCGGGATATTGAGGTTAAACCCTGCCCCAGCACCCGATCCACGATCCTCAAACGCACCGCTATCGCGGGGATAATTGCGATCTTGGTGAACGGAGATGGTCAGAACATCATCACGATCATAGAAAATCGCCTCAGTTCCGTTGCCGTGATGCACATCCCAGTCAATCACGGCAAATTTCGTGGCCAGCCCTTCGGCCCGCGCGGCCTCAATCGCGATGGCGATATTGGCAAGGAGGCAAAACCCATTGGGAAAATCAGGCAAACAGTGATGCCCTGGCGGACGAGACAGCGCATAGGCATTCTCCAAATCCCCCTCAAGCACTGCAAACAGGGCTGATTTGGCCAAACCGGCAGACAGGGCTGCAATCTCGAACCCATCGGGGCCGAAAGGTGTGCGCAACCCCAACTCGCCCCCACCCTGTGCTGAAATATCATGAAACTGGCGCAAATAGGTTTCGGGATGAATGCGCAAAATATCTTCTTCGGTTGCAGGATCCGCATGGCGGGGCGCAAGTTCAGACCACAGTCCCGTGATCTCAAGTAGGTTTTTCAAGCGCCGCTTCGTTTCAGGATTTTCGGGCAGGCCGCCTGCGGCAAGAGGTTGAACCAATCCGCCCACAGGGGCGAGAAAGGCATAATTGCCACCCGAATGCCAAAAGCAGCGCTCATCCCAGAAAAACCCTGTTGCCATGATCAAACCTTTCCTCATCACCAAATCCACCGCGTGCATCTTGCACCCTAAGAGACAGAGTGCAAGTTTGCTGCTCATTGGCTTTTGAGAGGCACCCCTTGCGCAAATCCCTACCCGACCTCAGCGCCTATGCGCAGACCGGTATACGGCTAAATTTACGCGTCACCCCAAAGGCCGCGCAGAACCGTATCGTGGTCGAAGAAGACCTGTTTCGGGTCTATGTGACCCAAGCACCCGATAGCGGCAAAGCAAATCGTGCGGTTCTCAAACTCTTGGCTCAGGCAATCGGGATCGCGCCCTCATGCCTGACGCTGATACGCGGCGAGACGGATCGGAACAAAGTGGTTGGGGTGAATATGGGCTAAACCCTGCGGCTTTGCCAAACCGTATAAAGGCCCGAGGCAACAATAATCAAACTGCCAATCAAGGTCAGGGCATCGGGACGTTCGCCAAACACGGCCACGGCCAAGATCATAGCGAAAACCAAACGGGTATACCGAAATGGGGCAATAACGGCAATTTGCCCTGTTCGCATGGCCATAGTCAGGCACATATAGGCGGCAACGCCAAATAAGATGGCAGGCCCTGTCAGAACCATGCCGCCCGCGCCTAGTGGGGCCGCGCCGCCCTGATAACCCCAAACGATACCGCCTGCGATGCTCAGCATGATAAACCCGTAAACGCCAAGCTGCGCCGTTGTCATGCTCTTTGGTGCGGCGCGTGTCGCCAGATCACGGCCAGCAAAGCCGATCATGCCCAAGACCGCGAAGAGGGACAGCGGTTCAAAGGCGTCCAGCCCAGGCCGTAGGATTAATAGCACCCCAACAAACCCTGCGCCAATCGCCGCCCATTGCCGCCAGCCCACGGTTTCGCGAAAGACCATCACCGCCCCCGCCGCCACCACCAAAGGTGTGGCTTGCAAAATCGCACTGGCCGAGGACAGGGGCGTTAAGGCAATCGCGACCGTGTAACATACCCGACCCGTTATTTCGAACAAGGCACGCCACGCCATGGCGCGACCAAAGGCCTGAGGGTGCAAGATCACCTCGCCCCGAAAGCGCGCCGTGGCCACAAAGGCCAACAGCCCACCAAGCCCAAAGGTCACCATAACTTGGCCCAAGGGGATATGCGCCGCTGCCGCCTTGATAAAGACATCCTCGAGGGTAAAGGCAAGCATTGCCAAAACCATGAACAAACTGCCGCGCAAATCGGCCGCGTGATGGGATGTATCAGGGGTCATTGGGGGGTCTTAGCGGGTCGGGCGATCAATCCGATACACCCCTTCTGGCAAGTTCAGCGCTGCCGCCAACTCCCGCAACTGCGCCATAGAGATTGAGATTTTCTGAATGCTATCACTGCGCGGGTCATATTGTTCAACCTGAACGACCTCTTCAAAAGCCGTCAGCACGACATCCTCTTGGAGTGGGCTTTCCCCCTCATCCATCAAGGTTACAACCGTGGCGTCAAAATCATGCTCAATGCTAAACATAAAATCACGCTAGGGGGGAATTTCCCTCTTGGCAATCATGTGATCCTCTCGTGATGAGAATTCGATTGAGATATCTCAAAATGGGCTGCTAAATAGGGTTAGCCTCAACACAAAGGTATTTGGTTCTGATGCGTGCAATTGTGATTTTGCCGATGCTTGCATTCCTTGCCGCGTGTCAGGTGGCAAGCCCGCCACCAAGCGGCGCACCTACAAGCACGGCCAGCAGCGATAATCTGCCCAAACTAGCCCCAGATGTGGCAATGAATAATTTCCGCACAGTGGTCGCCAAGGTCGAACCCATTGCCGAAGATATTTGCCGCCAAGAAACACCAGATCAAAACTGTAATTTCACCATTGCGATTGAGCGTGACAGAAATGCAGGCATCAACGCGTTTCAAACCTTGGACAATGCGGGCAACCCATATCTGGTCTTTACGATTGGCCTTATTGAAGATGCGCGCAATATTGACGAATTGGCCTTTGTGATGGGTCATGAGGCTGCGCATCACATCGCCCGCCATATTCCCCGCCAACGGGCCTCTGCCCAAGGGGGGGCGTTAATTTTCGGCGTGCTTGCAGGGATTGCGGGTGGCGATGCCTCTATGGTGCAAAACGCGGCGGATATTGGCGCCACAGTGGGCGCGCGCCGTTTTAGCCAAGATCACGAATTGCAAGCCGATGCTTTGGGCACTGTCATCGCCTATCGCGCGGGGTTTGATCCGGAGCTTGGCGCACAATATTTTACCCGCCTGCCTGATCCGGGCGAAACCTTTCTTGGAACGCACCCGCCCAATGCGAACCGCATTCAAATCGTGCGGGATACGATGGCAAGCTTGCGCTAAGGGTGGGGATCAGGCGATCTGACCCCAAAGATCATATTCACTGGCCTCATCAACTGTCACAGTCACGATGTCGCCCGCTTTGAGATCTTGGAACCCTTCATCGATAAAGAGATTGCCGTCAATCTCTGGCGCGTCTGATTTGGTGCGGCAGGTGGCCCCTTCATCGTCCACTTCATCCACGATCACCTCAAGACGCGTGCCAATTTTAGCGGCCAATTTCGCCTCGGAAATGCTCTGCGCCTTTTCCATAAAGCGCGCAAAACGCTCGTCCTTGACCTCTTGCGGCACATGGTCTGGCAAATCATTTGACCGCGCACCCGCAACATTTTCGTATGTGAAACAGCCGACCCGATCGAGCTGCGCCTCATCCAACCAATCAAGCAGGATCTGGAATTCGGCCTCTGTTTCGCCCGGATACCCCACGATAAAGGTTGAGCGCAGGGTGATCTCAGGGCAGTCCGCACGCCAAGCTGCGATTTCGTCTAAGGTTTTACTCGATGCCGCAGGGCGGGCCATACGTTGCAACGTATCGCGATGGGCATGTTGGAATGGGATATCCAGATAAGGCAGAACCAACCCTTCGGCCATCAAAGGGATCAACTCCCGCACATGCGGATAGGGGTAGACGTAATGCAACCGCACCCACGCGCCCAGTTGGCCCAAATCGCGCGCCAAAGGAAGAATTGGGAATTTCTCATCCCGACCAGCCCAATCCGTGCCATAGGCCGAGGTGTCCTGACTGATGACCAGAAGTTCCTTCACCCCTGCCTCAACCAGTTTTTCTGCCTCACGCAACACGGCCTTTGCGGGACGGCTTTGCAGGCGGCCCCGCATATCGGGGATGATGCAAAACTTGCACTTGTGATTGCAGCCCTCGGAAATCTTGAGATAGCTATAATGACGGGGCGTTAAGCTTACGCCTGAACTTGGCAAAAGATCAACAAACGGATCAGGCGCGGGTGGCACGGCGGCATGCACCGCATCCAAGACCTGCTCATATTGGTGCGGGCCCGTTACGGCCAGAACACGCGGATGCGCGCCTGTGATATAGTCAGGCTCGGCCCCCAAACAGCCCGTCACGATCACGCGGCCATTTTCGCGCAGCGCCTCGCCAATCGCGTCCAAACTTTCGGCCTTGGCGCTGTCGAGAAAGCCGCAGGTGTTCACAATTACCGCATCTGCACCGCCATAATCGGCGCAGATCCCATAGCCTTCGGCGCGCAGTCGGGTCAGGATCCGCTCACTATCCACAAGCGCCTTGGGGCAGCCAAGCGAGACCATCCCGATTTTGGGCTGACCCTCGCGGATCGTCTTCTCAATGCGCGCACGGGCAAGATCTGGGCGAAGATTTGGTGGGTTCTGTGTCATATCCCGCGCTATAGCGTGGCTTTTGGCCATCGTGAAGCAAGAAAGCACGCAGGCACCATCGGCGCGGGGCCACATCCAGCCTAATCTTGTTCTGCCGTGACCTCGCGCAACCTTGAACATAAAGGCACCGCCAAGGCTTTACGGCCCCGAACCATAGCCGCTAAACACAAAGGTGCTTGGGGTTACAAAAATAGTTTGGGGGATTCTCGATGAAGTGGGTGTTGCGGGTCATTTTGGCTGTCGTGATTTTCGTGGGCGTGGCTGTTGGAGGGATTGCGTTAATTCCAACGGACACCATTGCCAGATTGGCGACAGAGCGGCTATCGGCCAGCCTCGCGCGTGATGTGACCCTGACGGGCGCAGTGCGGCCAAGTTTTTACCCCATGATCGGGATCAGCGCCGAAGGTTTTGAAATTTCCAACCCTGACTGGGCTGCGGATCAAGGCCCGATGCTGCGGGCTGAGGCGTTGCATATCGGGGTCGAAGTCATGCCCCTTTTTTCTGGCGAGGTGCGGATTGCGCGCGCGGAACTGATAAAGCCTGACATCATTTTGCTGCGAAACGCGGATGGACAGGCCAATTGGGAATTTTCAACCACCGCCACCACAGCCGAGACAGGCACAAGCGGTGACCTGCCGCAAATCAGCCTCAGCCTTGCACAGATCAGCGATGGCGCCCTGCGCTATACTGATGCCACAACAGCGCAAAGCTATGCAGCCGAAGCGGTCAATCTTCGCCTTGAAGCGCCCGATCTGAACGGCAGTCTGACAGGCAGCTTTAACGCCGCAATCAATGGCGCGCGCTTGAGGGGCGATGTGACCCTCACCACCCTTGCTGATGCGCTTGCGGGGCGTGAGGCGCGCATTGATATGTCCCTGTCTTGGACAGGCGGCAGCCTTGGCTATCGCGGCGCGCTTATGCTTGCCCCGTTCAGCCTTGCGGGCGAGGTGAATGCCGATATCACCGACTTGACCCCGATCACGACTGCGGCGGGTGTCGCAGCGGTGACTTTGCCCGCGGGATTGGGTCGTGATCGTATCGCGCTGAACGGCCCCATTGCGATCACGCCCGAGGGCGTTGCGCAGATCATGGATGCAACCCTTGCGCTAGATGACACGGCCATAACCCTATCTGCAGATCTCAGCACAGGCGGTGAGCGCCCTAAGATCACGGGCCGCATCGCGGGCGGGCGCGTTGACCTAAGCGCCCTGACAGAAGGCAGCGCAACCGAGGGCAGCAGCGCAGGCGGCGGATGGCCGCGTGACGAAATCGACCTCACGGGCCTGTTCGCGGTAGATGCCAATCTTGATCTGGCCCTTGCCGAATTGGATTTGGGTATGATGCGGCTGTCAGATATTGCGCTACAAACCACGCTTGATGCGGGCCGTCTGCAGCTCGATTTGGCGCGCGCCGTGGCTTATGGCGGCACGATTGCAGGGCAAACTGTGATAAATGGCCGTGGCAATGGATCCGTGGCCAGCAACATGGCGATCCGTGCGGTGCAATTGCAACCCTTGTTGCAAGATTTTGCAGATTATGACCGCCTTTCAGGCACGGGAAACGTCACCTTTAACATTTTAGCGGGCAGGCGGTCTGTAGCGGCATGGATGAACAGCCTTGAGGGCAGTGCCGCGCTTGACTTTGGTCAGGGGGCGATTGAGGGGCTTGATCTTGCGGGGATGATCCGCAATCTCGACAGCTCCTATCGGGGCGAAGGCGCGCGCACAGTCTATGACAGCATCACCGCGACCCTTGCGATCACGGGCGGTGTGGCGCGCAATGACGACCTCACCCTAACCGCTGGATGGGGCGGTGTCACAGGGACGGGCGAGATCAATATTGGGGGCCAGTCAGTGGAATATCGCGTGATCCCCGCTGTGCAAACATCCTCCGATGGGTCGAATATTGCCGTGCCCGTCATCGTGCGCGGCCCTTGGGCTGATCTCAGTTTTGCACCTGATCTAGAATATTTGGCCAATCAGCGGCTAGAACTGGAACGCGCAGAACTTGAAGCTGCGGCCCAAGCCCGCATTGACGAAGAGCGTGCTAGGCTGGAACAAGAGGCGCGCGATCGGCTTTACCTGCCCGCCGAGGGCGATGCGCGCGATGCCATCGAAAATCAACTGCGCAATGAGGTCGAAGGTGCCTTGCGCGGCCTGTTCGGGGGGAATTGATCTATGCGCCGCCTTATGATCACAGCCCTTTGCGTGATGCTTGTGGCCTGCATTGGCACACCCGAACCTGATCTTTACCCAGGCGAAACAGCAGAAATTCGGGCCCTCGTGAATAAAATGGCGCGCCAATATGATGTGCCCGCCCCCCTGATCCACCGCGTGATCCAACGTGAAAGCGACTATCGCGCCCATGCCCGCAACGGCCCCTATTACGGGATGATGCAAATCATGCCCGCCACAGCCCGCAATATGGGGTTTACGGGTGAAGATGCCGATTTACTGGATGCAGAAACCAATCTCACCTATGCGGTCAAATATCTGCGCGGCGCATGGCTGCTGTCAGATGGATCTTATGACACGGCCGTCATGCATTACGCGCGTGGCTATTACTATGTAGCACGGGACAGATGCATGTTGGTCGAGACAGGCCTGAGGGAACGCGAGGTCAGGCGCGACTGTCGGGGGTGAGGCGATTTTTGCCGCATATCACCGCTGTCTCAATGCATGCTCGGCAAAACCAGATCGGGGGGGCGGTGGCCATCTGCAAAGGTCTTGATGTTGATCAACACCTTTTCGCCCATCTCAATCCGCCCTTCAAGCGTGGCTGACCCCATATGCGGGAGGAGGATCACATTATCCAATTCCCGCAATCGGGGGTTCACATCATGGCCACGCTCAAACACATCCAAGCCCGCACCCGCGATCTCGCCCGCGCGCAACATGCGGGTGAGTGCGTTTTCATCAATCACCTCTCCCCGCGATGTATTCACAATCACCGCTGATGGCTTCATCAACTTCAACCTGCGTGCATTGATCAAATGAAAGGTCGAAGGGGTGTGCGGGCAATTCACTGAAATCACATCCATCCGCGCCAACATTTGATCCAAGCTTTCCCAATAAGTCGCGCCGAGCGCTGTCTCTATATCAGCGTGAACCCTGCGGCGGTTGTGGTAATGAACCTGCATGCCAAAAGCAGCCGCGCGGCGGGCCACGGCCTGACCGATGCGACCCATTCCCAGAATACCCAAACGCTTACCCGCGATACGCCCCCCCATAAAGGCGGTTGGCGCCCATCCCTGCCATGTGCCCGTTTGCATGACAGCCTGCCCTTCTGGCACGCGGCGCAGAACACCCAAGATCATCGCCATGGTCATATCGGCGGTATCATCCGTCATGACACCGGGTGTATTGGTGACCAAGACCCCGCGTTGGCGTGCAGTGGCAACGTCAATATGATCGACCCCTGCACCATAATTGGCAATCAGCTTGAGCCGTTCGCCCGCTTGCCCCAACATGCCTGCATCAATCTGATCCGTCACACATGGCACCAGAACATCCGCTGATTTCATCGCTGCGACCAGATCATCGCGGCTCATTTTGCGGTCTTCGTCATTGAGCTGAACATCAAACAATTCGCTCATGCGGGTTTCCACCGCTTCGGGCAAATGGCGGGTAACGACAACTTTTAACCTTGGTGCGGGCATGGGCTTCTCCTGAGGCGGATGGCATGTCTGACGCTTTTACCCTTCCCCATTCTGCGCGCGGGTGCAAGCGTTCGCGGGGCCTTGGCCGCGACAGGCGCCTCGTAATGTCATCTTCCCCCGCGATGGCTTTCTCGCTATGGTGTGAAAAAGATCAAAATAACCCAGCCCAAAGCGGCGGGACGAGGCCTATTGAGGATAGTCATGCCACAGTCAGATTGGCGCATAACCCTAGCGATTGGTGCGGTTTGTCTTGTGTTTGCGGCCACCGCAGGGGCGCAAAGCACGGATGGCGCGGTGCCGTTGCCACGCCCTGACAATCTTGTGCCAGTCGAGACACCCGAACTTGAGACCGCCACCCCCACCCCAACGCCCAGTTTTGACGCCCCGACCACTGGGCCAGAAACAGGCTTTCCGCTGCCGCGCTATGTTTCGATGGATGCGACACGCGGCTATGCACGGCGCGGCCCCTCGCGCAACCACCGCATTGATTGGGTCTTTCAAGAACGCAATATGCCGCTGATGGTTGTGGCCGAGCATGGGCATTGGCGGCGGGTCGTGGATCATGACGGCGTGGGCGGATGGATGCATTACGCCCTTTTGTCAGGGCGACGCACAGCGCAAATTGATATTGACCTTGCCGATTTGCACCAACGCCCTGATCCAGATGCCACTGTCATTGCCCAAGCCCAACGCGGCGTGGTCGGACGGGTAAGCGAATGCGAACGCGACTGGTGTCGCTTTGCCGTTGATGGGTTTACAGGATGGGTTGAGAAATCCGCCCTTTGGGGCGTGATGGAGGACGAGATTTTCGACTAGTCCCCTGCGCAAACGGGGCAAGCCGCATTGCGCTTTAGCTTGACGATCCGCGTCTCAGGCCCAAGCCCATCATATAGCAGCATACGTCCCAATAGCCCCTGACCCGCACCTGTAATCTGCTTGATGGCCTCAAGTGCCATCATGGTGCCCACCACCCCTGGAAGCGCGCCGATGACACCCGTCTCGGCACAGGTGGCAGCCATCCCTGCCTGTGGTGGATTGGGAAAGACACAGGCCATGCATGCCCCGCCAGCACTTGGATCGTAGAGGGTAATCTGCCCCTCCCATGCTGAAATTGCACCTGCCAAAAGCGGACGCTTGGCAGACACCGCAGCGCGGTTGATCATTGCCCGCGTTTCGAATTGATCCGTGCCATCAATGATTAGATCATAGTCCGCGAATAGCTCTGCCGCGATCGTCTCGTCCAAAGCACGATTGTAAGGGCGGATATCAAGATGCGGATTTATCGCCTTCATCGCACCTTCTGCTGAAAACACTTTGGGCGTATCTTGATCGGCATCGCGGTGAATGATTTGGCGTTGCAGGTTCGAAAGGCTGACATGATCCGCGTCAATCACCCCAATGCGCCCGACCCCCGCAGCTGCGAGATACAGCAAAACAGGCGAGCCCAAACCACCTGCCCCCACCACCAAAACCTTGGCTGATTTCAGCGCCTTTTGCCCCTGCCCACCAATGTCAGGCAGGGTGATGTGGCGAGCATAGCGCTCTAATTCCTCTGGCGTGAAGGTGCCGCTTTGGCGCGGCGCGGGCGTGATCATGGGCTGGGCCACGCGGCGCAAGCGGTTTAGACCCGCACGATAGGCCAGAACCAACAGAACCGCGCCGCCTAAAATCAACCATGGCGCGGCAGTTTCGCCTGTCGCGATGCGCAAAGGGTGGCCCTCGGGCAATACGAAATGGCCCAAGACAACCACCCCATAGACAAGGGCGATCATCACAAGACGGGGGTTATAGGCGGTTTTCATCACTGCCCCGAAGCCCCAAAGCGCAGCCATGATTGCAAGAACCGTGACCATCAGACCTGCCCAGTTGAGCCGAAACCACCCGCCCCACGCGCGGTTTCATCCAAACGCGACACAAGCGTAAAACGGACTTGGGTCACTGGCGCGACAACGCCTTGAGAGATCCGATCCCCATGGCCAATAACAAAAGGTGCATCGCCCAAATTAATGAGGATAACCCCCAATGGCCCGCGATAATCGCAGTCAACCGTTCCGGGCGCATTGGCAAGCGTCACCCCATGTTTCAGGGCAAGGCCAGATCGCGGCCGAATTTGCAGCTCATACCCGCGAGGCACAGCCACACGAAACCCTGTTTGGATCAAGGCGCGTGTCTGCGGGGCAAGCGTCAGCCCGGCCTCGCGGGCGTCAGCCGTGAACTGTGCGCGCAGATCAAAACCCGCCGCCCCATCGGTTTCATATTGCGGCAGGGGCAGGTCAGGATCGGCCCAGTCTTCGCGTAAGAACTTTACCTCTACTTGCGCCATTATGCCTGCCCCAAAGCCTCGGCCACGCGCAGGGCAAGCCGTGCTGCAGTCTCAGATTTGCTCAAGCGTGGCCATGGATCAGCGCCTGTGCGCGTGATCAGCGTGACCGCATTATATGCACCCCCCATGATCCCCGTTTCAGGGGACACATCATTGGCCACAATCCAATCACATCCTTTGCGCGCCAATTTCGCTTGCGCATGATCAACCAGATTTTCGGTTTCGGCGGCAAAGCCCACAACCAAGGCCGGGCGGCCTTTTTTCATCTCCGCCACAGATGCCAAAATATCTGGGTTTTCCGTAAAGCTGAGACGGGGCAGCGCGCCATCGCCCGATTTCTTGATCTTTTGGTTTGCGGCATTATCCACGCGCCAATCTGCAACGGCAGCGGCAAATATAGCGGCATCTGCAGGTAGGGCCTCTGTCACGGCCTTTGCCATCTGCGCGGCAGTCTCGACCTTGATCACATCCACACCATACGGCGGTGGCACAGATGCAGGGCCTGTGACGAAACTGACCCGCGCGCCCAAATCGCGACAGGCCGCAGCAAGCGCCGCCCCCTGCGCCCCTGACGAGCGGTTGGCGATATAGCGCACGGGATCTATGGGTTCATGTGTTGGGCCAGAAGTAATCAGAACATGTCGCCCCGCAAGCGGGCCTTCAGCAAATTGCGCGGCAATAGCGCTGACAATCTCATCGGGTTCAGCCATGCGGCCTAGGCCAAATTCACCACAGGCCATGCTGCCCTCATTGGGGCCAACAGAACGAATCCCATCCCCCAAAAGCTGCGCCAAATTGCGCTGGGTGGCGGGATGTTCCCACATCCGCACATTCATTGCAGGGGCGATCAGCACGGGCTTGTCAGTTGCCATCAGCAGGGTCGAGGCCAGATCATCCGCATGACCGCCCGCCATTTTGGCCATCAAATTCGCCGTTGCTGGGGCCACCACCACTAGATCTGAGGCGCGAGATAATTCGATATGGCCCATTTCGGCCTCATCGGTCAGATCAAAGAGATGCGTGTATGGCTTTTGGCCCGCGAGGGCTGCGACCGAGAGTAGCGTCACAAATTCTTGTGCGGCCTGTGTGAGAACAGGGGTAACAGCGGCCCCTTGGTCGCGCAAACGGCGGATCAGCTCAAGGCATTTATAGGCCGCGATCCCGCCCCCTATGATCAACAATATACGTTTCCCCGAAATCATGATGATCTCACCTTTTCGCCTGTTCTGTTGCGAAACCTATGTGGCGCGGCGGCGTGGGGCAATGGGAAATGCCCCTCACGCGGCCCCTTTGCGGCGCAGCGCGCCCAGAATTTCTCCGAATGAAAAGGCGCCAAACAGGCGACCAAAAAGGGCATAGGCCCCCGCGCCAACTGCAATCAGCCCCGCAAGCGCGAGATAGCGCACGCCTCCCCCCTCAAGAACGGGGGCAAGGATCAATCCCGCACCATAGAGCACCGCCCCCATCGCGATGGCCGCCCCCGCAATGCGTGGAATGCGCGCGAGATACCGCGCATCATAGGCAGCGACATCACCATAGGTCTTTGCACCACGGCGCAGCTGATAGGCCATGACCCATGCGGAAATGGTGGTGGCCAATGCGGCGGCAACATAGCCGATAAAAAAGGCAAGCCCGATGGCGAGAGCGGCATTTATGACCATTGCCACTAAAGCATAGTGAAATGGGCGCTTGGTATCCTCGCGCGCGTAAAACACGGGCTGCCAGATTTTCTGAAGAACAAAGGCAGGCAACCCTGCCCCATAAATCGCCACCGCCCAAGCCGTGGCAATCGTGTCTTGGCCCTCAAAGGCCCCACGCTCAAACAAGACCGAGACCAAAGGCACTGGGATAACCATCAACGCAACCGCGGCAGGAATGGTCAGGGTCATCCCAATCTCAGCCGCACGCGATAAAGCCTGCCGCCCCCCTGCATCATCGCCTGCCCGCAAGCGGCGCGAGAGATCTGGCAACAACACAATCCCGATTGCGATCCCAACCACACCGAGCGGCAATTGATATAGCCTGTCGGCATAAGACAACCATGCAATCGCCCCATCAAAGAAGCTTGCAACCTGACGCCCCACCAAAAGATTGACCTGCACCACCCCGCCTGCAAGCATGGCAGGCCCTGCCACAACGGCCAGTCGGCGCAGATCAGGCGTGAATTTCGGCCAAGTTGGGCGGATGACCAACCCTGCGCGTGCAGCTGCCCCCCACACCAAAACCAGTTGCGCCACGCCCGCCACGGGCACCCCCCAAGACAGGGCCAGCCCGATCATGCGCGCGGCTTCGGGGCTGTCCGTAGCGCTCTGCGCGCCAAAGATCAGCGCCGAGACGAGGATCACATTCAACAGCACAGGCGCCGCAGCAGCAGCCGCAAAGCGACCCGCAGCATTCAACATGCCCGAAATCAACGCCGCCAGTGAGATCAGCAAAATATAGGCGAAACAGATACGGCCAAATTCCACCGCGATCCCAAAGCGGGGATCATCGGCAAAGCCCGATGCCATCGCCAAAACCAACCAAGGCATGGCAATCTGCGCAAGCAGGGTGAAGCCAATCAGAAACACAGCAAGCATGGATAATGCATTGCGCGCAAATGGCATCGCATCGCTGCCGCCTTCGAGTTTTTTGGAAAAAATCGGCACAAATGCCGTGTTCATTGCACCCTCAGCAAAAAAGCGGCGGAACATATTTGGTAAAGAAAACGCCACCAAAAACGCCTCGGCCACGCCGCCCGCACCAAGATAGCGGGCAATCAGAATATCGCGCAGAAATCCCAAGACGCGGCTGACCAATGTCCAACCACCGACAGTGAGAAAGCCAAAGCCCAATCTAATTTGCGGGGCCGCCACAGCAGCTAGACCCCTGCCCGCTCGGCCACGCGCGCGATGGCATCGCGCAACTTGCGCTCCAAAACATCTTGGCGGGATTTGGAGTGGAGTTTGAGACCGAACATATCTTTCACGTAAAACACATCTACCACCTGAACACCGAAGGTCGCGATCATCGCACTGGCGATGTAAATATTATTCGCGGCTAAGGTCTTGGTCAGATCATATAGCAGACCAGGGCGGTCGCGTGTATCCACTTCGATGATCGTGTAGATTTCCGACCCGTCATTATCGAAGGTGATATTGGTCGCCACGTTAAACGTGCGCTCGCGCTTTTTGATCTTGTCGCGCCCCTCAAACGCTTTTGAGGCTACAACCTCGCCCTTTAGGGTTTTGTCGATCATCGAAGTCAGACGCGGCAGGCGGGCATCCTCATAGGGGTTGCCATCAGCATCTTGAACCCAGAACACGGCAGTCGCATAGCCATCTTTCGAGGTATAGGTGCGGGCATCGACCACATTCGCGCCCACCAGTGACAGGGCGCCAGAAAGGCGGCTAAAGATGCCTGGGTGATCCACAAGCGCAAAGCAGACGCGGGTCGCATCGCGGTCAGTATCACGCTGTGTGTCAATCCGGATTTCATCATCCCGAAGGCCAAGCAGCATATTGGCAAAGATAATCTGGCTGGCCAGATCAAGCCCTTGCCAATAGGGGCCATAATGGCGGTCTATTTCAGTTTTAAGATCCGCCTTAGGCCAAGTTGCCAAGGCATCGCGCAGGGCCTTTTTGCCCTCGCTTTCCAACTTGTCGCGGTTAAGATCCTCAAGACCCGTTTCCAAGGCTTCAGCCGTGGCGCGATAGAGGCCGCGCAACAGCGTGGCTTTCCAGTTGTTCCATGTGTCAGGCCCAACCCCGCGAATATCGCAAACTGTCAAAACAGTCAGCAAATCCAGACGCTGCCGCGTTTTTACCAGTTTGGCGAAGTCCCGCACTGTGCGGGGATCTGCAATGTCGCGTTTTTGGGCCATGTCGGACATCAACAGGTGGTAGCGCACAAGCCATTCGACTGTTTCAGTCTCATCGGGTTTGAGGCCCAAGCGAGGGCAGAGTGCACGCGCAATCCGCGCGCCCAAAATCGAATGATCTTCTTTCCGACCTTTGCCAATGTCATGCAGCAAACAGGCCACATAAAGCACTTTGCGGTTTACCCCACGCTTCAAAATACCAGATGCAATCGGCAATTCCTCGACCAATTCGCCCCGTTCGATCTGCGCAAGGGTAGAGACAACTTGGATCGTATGCTCGTCCACAGTGTAGCTGTGATACATATTGAATTGCATCATCGCCACGATAGCCGCGAAATCAGGGATGAATGCGCCCAAGAACCCCAATTCATTCATCCGCCGCAAGGCACGTTCGGGATTGCCTTGTTTCAAAAGCAAATCAAGGAAAATGCGGTTCGCCTCTTTGTCGCGGCGCATTGCTGTGTCAATGAGGAGCAAATTGGCCGAGATCATCCGCATTGCATCGGGGTGCAGAAGATAGCCTGTGCGCAACGCTTCCTCAAAAATGCGTAATAGATTGATCTTATCGGCCAAAAACGCCTTTTCATTTTCGACAGTCAGACGATTTTGTTTCAGCGCATAGCCGTCTTTGAGTTTCTTTTTGCGGCTGCGCCCGCGCAAAAAGCCTAAGATCATCGGTTCGCTTTTGGCGTGACTGGCCTCAAGCGCAGTCAAAAAGATGCGGGTCAATTCGCCCACGCGGGTGGCATGGCGGAAATAATCCTGCATGAAATGCTCAACCGCACGGCGGCCTGAGTGATCGGCATATTGCATGCGTTCCGCGACCTGCACTTGCAAATCGAAACTCAAACCATCCTGCGCGCGGCCTGCAATTGCGTGCAAATGACAGCGCACCGACCACAAGAACCGTTCGGCCGCATCAAACGCGTCAAATTCTTCGCGGCTGAACACCTTGAGGGCGACCAGATCTTCGGCCCGCGCCACGCCATGCTGATATTTCGCAATCCAATAGAGCGTCTGCAAATCGCGCAGACCGCCCTTCCCCTCTTTTACATTCGGCTCCAACATATAGCGTTGGCCACCTTGCTTTCTGTGGCGGCTGACCCGTTCCTCAAGCTTGGCTTCGATGAATTCGGAAAGGCTGCCCTCAAACAAATCTTTGCGCAGTGCCGTCTTGAGCTTGGCCGATAATTCGGCATTGCCCGTCAAGTGGCGCATTTCCAACAAGGCCGTGCGGATTGTAAAATCCTCGCGCCCCAGACGCAGACAATCTTTGATGTTGCGGGTAGCGTGGCCCACTTTCAGCTTGAGATCCCAAAGCATGTAGAGACTAGATTCAATCACGCTTTCGACCCAACCTGTGCTTTTCCATGGAGTCAAAAACAGAAGATCAACATCCGAGAACGGGGCCATCTCGCCACGCCCATAGCCGCCAACCGCCAAGATCGCCATCCTCTCCCCCTCGGTCGGGGTGGGATTGGGGTGTAAGCGTGTAGATGAGACACGCAACACCTGCTGCACCAACCCATCGGTCAGATGGACATAGGCGCGCGTCACACGGCGTGCGGTTAGGGGATTTTCCGCAAAGGCCGCATCAATGGCAGATCGACCCTTTGCTTGGGCATCTTGCAAGACCGCCACGACCGCAGCGCGAATTTTGGCAGGATCGCTGAGATCAGATATCGCGCCATCAATTGCGGCAGTAACGGCCTCTGCGTCAAAAATATCTTCCGTAGGACAAATCAATTGCCCCGCAGCAGATGGGATGACCGAAAGGCGTGGGTTCTGTTCAGAATCCAGCGCCGAGGGTTCTTGGGGCGGGGTCAACAAGGATGATCTGCCTGTCTTGCAAAGTCACTACGGCAAGGCCGCGTTCAATAGAGCCATCGGGTAGCAATCGGAATACGCCGTTCGCGCCCGCAAAGCCAGAGCCTGATGCAAAATCCACACCGCCCAAACGGCCCGTGCGACCCACGGTGTCAATCACAGCGCGCATCCCGTCATAGGCCAAGGGCGCAAGGTTGTGGGGGGCTTGCTGATAGGCCAATTGATAGCGGGTGCGGAACGCACTTTCGGCATTGGGATCGGGCAGGACAAACCACCCGCCCTGCAAGCCACGAATTTCCAAGGTCTGCGCAGGGATATCCCAACGGGTCAGACCAATGATTTTGGTGGCCTCAGTATCAAAGCCATTATCTGGCAAAAGCTGACCGAAAAGCGGCAAAGCCCCTGAGGCGTCCGCGGTCAAAATCATCGCATTTGCGCCAGTTTGTGCGACCATTGCCTCAACCTCAGGCAAGGCAGCAACAACGCCAGTCTGACTGAACTCATAGGCGATTTCACCCACAACAGTGGCACCTGAGGCCGCCGCCGCACGGCGCACCGCATCACGCGCCACTTCACCCGCCAAATTGCGCGCATGCACCACCATGATGCGATCACGGCCATTTGCCGCCGCATAGGACACCATCCGCGCGGCGGCATTGTCGTAAGTCAGGCCAAGCACAAACAGATTGCGCCCTGCAATGCTGGCATTGTTTGAGAAACTAAGAACCGAAACATTGGTATTCGCCACGGCCACACCAACCGCCGCCGCCGCGTCCGAGCGCAATGGCCCAAGGATCACATCCGCCCCTTCCGCCACCGCCTGCTGTGCCACAGCTGCAGCCGTGCCTGCGTCGGCTTGGGTTGGATAAACCACCAATTCGATTTGCGTGCCAACGGCCTCGGCGGCTGCGAGGCGCGCGGCGTTTTCAAGGCTACTGGCCAGAAGGTCGTCCCCTGCATTGGGCGAACCATAGGGCAGCAGCATCGCGACACGCACCGATTGCCCGACCTGTGGCCCCGTACCCATCGTGGCCTGACAGGCCGATAGCACCGCGCCAAACAGCAAAAGCAAACTCAACCGCAAGAACTTGCGAAATCTTGTCAAAGCAGGGATCATAGTGATCTCTCCCAGTGGGGCCAATTTGCACAAACCCTAGCCAGTCCTGTCCGCCAAGTAAACGCTCGCAATGGACAGATTGCGCAGATATGTAAGTGAGCTGATGCGAAACGACACAGAAAACGGGCGCGAGTTTGCCTACACCCCCCGCGACAGCAAACTGGCCGCAGGTTTGTATTTTGTCGCAACCCCGATTGGCAGCGCGCGCGACATCACCTTGCGCGGGTTAGACATCCTTGCCAGCTGCGATGTCATCGCCGCAGAAGACACGCGCACCTTGCGCCATTTGATGGAAATTCATGGGGTGGCGCTGAATGGCCGCGCAGTCTTGCCTTATCACGATCATAACGGCGCAGAGATGCGGCCAAAGATCATGTCCCTTTTGGGCGAAGGAAAGTCCGTGGCCTATGCATCAGAGGCAGGGACGCCGTTGGTGGCCGACCCTGGTTTTGCCTTGGGGCGTGCTGCCATTGCGGATGGGCATATGGTCACCACCGCACCGGGGGCATCCGCCTCATTGGCCGCACTGACCGTGTCGGGCCTGCCCAGTGACCGCTTTCTTTTTGCGGGCTTCCCACCCCCAAAATCGGGGGAACGGCGCAAATTTCTGCAAGATTTGGATCAGACCCAAGCGACACTGATCTTATATGAAAGCCCGAAGCGCATTCATAAATTGTTAAACGATATGGCCGAGATTTGGAGCCAAGATCGCCAGATCACTCTGTGCCGCGAATTGACCAAGAAATTTGAGGAGGTCATTCGCGGATCGCTTGCAGATGTGATTGCGGCAATCGAAGATCGAGCATTGAAAGGTGAGATCGTGCTTGTCATTGACCGCGCGGAAAAGCAGGCCGCTGATGAGGCCACCGTGATTGCGGCGCTTCGGGCGCGACTTAAGACTGCACGGCTGAAGGAGGCTGCGGCACAGGTGGCAACCGAGCTGGGCCTGCCGAAACGCGATGTTTATCAATTGGGTCTGTCCTTGGACGCGGATCCGTGAGCGGGAAAGCCGCCTATCTTGCGGGGCTGTCAGCCGAGGATCAGGTGGCGCGGCTCTATGAAACCCATGGCTATCACTTGCGGGCGCGGCGATGGCGCGGGCGGGGCGGCGAGATAGATCTGATCTTCGAAAAATCAGGCGAAATAGCTTTTGTGGAAGTTAAAAAATCGCGGGATTTTGACACCGCTGTGTCACGTGTGAGTCCCGCAGAAAGGGCGCGCATCCTGCAGACAGGTGATGAGTATTTGGGTCTGTGTCCCATGGGGCTTGCGACACCGTGCCGTTATGATCTCGCAGCCCTCAACCAGATCGGACAGGTTCACATCATCGCGAATGCGTTTCTCGAATAGCCTGCCTCACATGAATTGGGCATTGCGTCCCCCCCTGCCAAAGGCCATGAAAGGGTTGGTATAGTTACGGGGTGAGACATGGGACTCAAAGTCGCAATTCAGATGGATCCAATCGCGCCGATTAACATTGACGCGGATAGCACATTTCGCGTGGGGCTGGAGGCACAGGCGCGGGGGCATGAGCTGTTTTATTACACTCCAGACCGTTTGTTTTTTGACGAGGGTCGTGTCTGCGCGCGCGGGTGGCCGATCACCTTGCGCCGCGAAAAAGGGAACCACTTCACCCTTGGGGCAGAACAGACCATCGACCTAAGCGATTGGGATGTGGTGCTTTTGCGCCAAGACCCGCCTTTTGACATGGGTTACATCACCACCACCCATCTTTTGGAACGGATTCATCCTAAAACCTTGATCGTGAATGACCCGTTTTGGGTGCGCAATTATCCTGAAAAATTGTTGGTTCTGGAATTCCCCGATTTAACCCCACCCACTATGATCGCCCGCGATCTTGGCGCTTTGCGTGAGTTCCGCGCGCGCCATGGGGAAATCATCATCAAACCGCTCTACGGCAATGGTGGCGCGGGCGTGTTTCGTCTTGAGCCAACGGATCGCAACCTCAATTCCTTGCATGAGATGTTCACCTCTAGCAGCCGCGAACCCCTGATTGCGCAAAAATTCTTGCCTGATGTGACGGCGGGGGACAAGCGGATCATCTTGATTGACGGCGAGCCCGTTGGGGCGATCAACCGCGTGCCTGCCGAAGGCGAAACCCGATCAAATATGCATGTTGGCGGACGGGCTGAAAAAATCGGGCTGACCACGCGCGAACATGAGATCTGCGCCAAAATTGGCCCGCTGCTGCGCGAAAAAGGCCAGATTTTTGTGGGGATTGATGTGATCGGCGATTACCTAACCGAGATCAACGTGACCTCACCTACGGGAATTCAAGAATTAGAACGCTTTGACGGGATCAATGTCGCCGAAATCATTTGGCAAGCCATCGAGGCACGGCGTGCGGGCTAATCTTCACGCCCTGTGCTGATGCGATAACTGACCGCTTCTAGGATATACGCCTCTTCGGTTTTGTCGGATGCTGCCAAATCCGCAATGGTGCGCCTCAGCCCGCGCAGCATCATCCTGGGGCAACAGACCATGTCGCGGGAAAACCTCGCTCAAATGCCACGCAATGGACAGGCTATCGCGTAAGATAGTGTCGTCTTACGTGGCCACGGCAGGCACGCTTGACCCACCGCCAAAGGCACGAACCTGTGCAGCAAAGTCGGGGCTGTAGATCACGGCCTCTTCGAGGGTCACGGGAATATCGAAAGCGCAAAGCACAGATAACCCCGAAGTGACCAACTGGAATAGGATCGTTGCCCGATCAAAAGCCTGTATGCCATGTCTCACTCCATTCTGTGCCAAGGACACCACCGCTAGGGGCAATACCCGATTCTCACAACAGACCAGCTGCCTTCTCTCTGGTGAAATTCAGTGACCGAGAGAGGGGGGATGGTATGGGCATAAGCCTGATATGCGCTTAGCCCTGAATGGCGCGCGATTTGCGTTAGGATTGCGCCGAAATGGCATGTGAAGATCACATCTTGATCTGGGTGCTGAGCCAGAACGCAATCAGACGCGCGGCTCACCCGCGCCATGACCATCGCCCAACTTTCCCCGTTGGGCGGGCAGATGTCTTCCCCTCCCTCCCAAAAGGCGCGCGAAAGTTCAGGGGCGGATTGGCTAACCGCATCAAACCCCTGCCCCTCCCATTCGCCAAAATGAAATTCGCGCAGATGAGGCTCATGAGGCAGGCGCAGGCGCGGCGATAGCGCATCTGCAGTGGCCGCAGCACGGATGAGGTCAGAGGAAATCACCACTGCCTCTGCAGGAAGATAGGCATCAAGCCGCGCTATTTGCGCGTGATCGCTGAGATCAGCAGGAACATCACGCCACCCCGTGATCACCTTGGCATGGGTCGGCCCATGGCGCAGCCAAAAGGCACGGCGCATCACCCCTGCCCCCTCGGCAATTGCCCTTTGAGGACGAGAGGCAGGCCTGCGGCCACCATCACCACAAGATCCGCTGTGGCAGCGATGGCTTGGTTCAATTCCCCTTGATCCTGACGAAAGGCCCGCGAGAGGGGATGATCCGGCACAACGCCCATTCCAAGCTCGTTCGAGATAATGACAACAGGGGCTGGGCAATCGGCGATGGCGTGGGCCAGCGCCGCCCATTCAGCCCGCCAGTCCCGTTTAGCCATACCCAAATTGGCCAACCACAGCGTGGCGCAATCAATCAAAACGGCCTCGCTTTTGTGAAGTTGCGTCAGAGCCGCAGGAATATCGGTCGGCACTTCGACTGTGCGCCACTGGGCCGCCGCTCGCGCGGATTTATGCTTGGCGATTTTGGCGTCCATCTCGGCATCATGGGCCTGTGCTGTCGCGAGATAAACGGGCGACAGGCCCGTGTTCAGCACCAAATCCTCGCCAAAGCGCGACTTGCCAGAAGCCGCACCGCCAAAAACCAATGTCAAACCCGCCAAACCCGTCAAAAGAAATTCCTCACCAAAAGTGATCCATTCATCATGCTGCCGCGTAACACCAATAGAACCGCACAAGATGCGGAACAAGACACTGCCAAAAATGATACGCCAACAGGGGGTGCGTTATGGCTTTGGACATGGGTGGAGAAAAAGCGCTTTCGCGCCGTGCGATGAAAGCGGAACTGTTAGACGCAGAGACGGAATTGCGGCTGGCCTATGCTTGGCGCGATCATCGCGATGAGGAAGCCTTGCACCGTCTGGTGACGGCCTATATGCGCCTTGCGATTTCCATGGCCGCGAAATTCAAGCGCTACGGCGCGCCAATGAATGACCTGATCCAAGAGGCCGGTCTGGGTTTGATGAAGGCGGCAGATAAATTTGACCCTGATCGTGGCGTGCGGTTTTCAACCTATGCCGTGTGGTGGATCAAGGCATCTATCCAAGATTACGTGATGCGCAATTGGTCGATGGTGCGCACGGGGTCTACCTCCAGCCAAAAATCACTTTTTTTCAATATGCGCCGCGTGCAGACGCGCATCGAACGCGAGGCAATGGCCGCAGGCCAAAACCTCGACAAGCATCAATTGTTGCAGATGATCGCCACAGAGGTCGGCGTGCCGCTGCATGATGTTGAGATGATGGAAGGTCGCCTTGCAGGATCTGATTATTCTTTGAACGCCACGCAATCCGTTGAGGATGAAGGGCGCGAATGGATCGACACGCTTGAGGATGACAGCGAGCAGGCTGCAGATTTGGTTGAGCACGCCCGCGACCGCGCGCAACTGCGCGAATGGTTGTTGAATGCCTTGTCATCATTGAACGAGCGCGAGCGGTTCATTGTGCGCGAACGCAAATTGCGGGATGAGCCGCGCACATTGGAATCGTTGGGCGAAGAACTGGGCCTGTCCAAGGAACGTGTGCGCCAACTTGAGGCTGCCGCATTTGCCAAGATGCGCAAATCCCTTGAGGCGCAATCGCATGAGGTGACAGCATTTCTCGGGGGTTGATCCTTCACGCGCCGCTTGCGGTGATTTTTGGCTTGGCCATCTTGGCCATGACCACAAACACGCCACAAGCGGTGGTAACAACATCCCCGATTGAGCCAATAATGGTGGCTGCCGCCCGCTAGATTAGCGTTTGCGAAGGCGTTGCAAAAGCAAGGCCCACCCCTCTGGGATCAATACAAACGACAGAGCAAATCCTGTCACAAATCCTGAAAGATCAGAGACCACGCTGCCCCAATCGCCTTGCAAAAAAGCGAATAAGATTTGAATGCCCAAAAGCATTGCAATCAGGGAAAAAGCACGCATCGGATTGTCGCCTGTCCGACCCATATTGGCCCAGAGGATGAAGGTGAAGGCACCGATCAGAGCATAGACACCCGGATACCCGCCGATCAGGGGATAGGTGCTGTTAAACAGGCCCACAAAGGCCAAAGCCCCGATGATGGAACCCGCAAAGAACAGAACCAAGATCGACAGCCCTGAGAAAACCTGTGACACCATTTTGCCAATGGCCAGTATGAACACACTAACGAACACGGCATGAATAAAACCGCCATGGATCAGCGGATAGGTCACAAGACGCATCAGGTCATTTGCGGGATAGCTGTTATTGGCAAACATCCAAGCGGCAATTTCGTGGAACACGCCATAATCCCGCACCGCGGCCATGCGCCACCCAATCCCGCCTGACCCGCCCAAAAGCCCAGCAGTGGCCAGCTGAAACATCACCTCAAGGCCGAAGATCACCACAGCCAAACCAAGAACAACTGGGTGAAGGTCGTTGAACAGGCTATTATTCTCTTGATCCATGGCTGCACCTTCGGTTGACCTTGTTGCGCCTCGTGGGTAAGCGATGCGCAAGGCAAATGCCAGTATTGTGGAATGATTTTCTTCTGGCATCCGATCACAACCGCAATAGGTCACTAATGGCTGAGACAAAATTCACACCACGCGTCTTTTCCGGCATCCAACCTTCGGGCGGGCTGACCCTTGGGAATTACTTAGGCGCGATGAAGCGTTTTGTAGATATGCAAGAGGCGGGCGGATTTCAGACCATCTATTGCATGGTGGACATGCACGCGATTACCGTTTGGCAGAACCCAAGTGACCTTACCAAAAACACCCGCGAGCTTTGTGCGGGCTTCATTGCCGCAGGGATTGATCCAGAAAAATCCATCCTCTTCAATCAAAGCCAAGTGCCTGAACATGCGCAGCTTGGGTGGTTGTTTAATTGCGTGGCCCGCATGGGATGGATGGGCCGCATGACCCAATGGAAGGACAAAGCGGGGAAAAACGCCGAAAACGCCTCGCTGGGGTTATTCGCATATCCCGCTCTGATGGCCGCCGATATTTTGGTCTATCACGCCACCCATGTGCCGGTCGGCGAAGATCAAAAACAACATTTGGAACTGACCCGCGATATTGCGGCCAAGTTCAACCATGATTTTGGGGTCGACTTCTTCCCGATCGCTGAGCCCGTGATTGAAGGGGCGGCAACACGGGTTATGAGCCTAAAAGACGGCACCAAAAAGATGTCGAAATCCGACCCTGCAGATGCAAGTCGGATCAATATGACCGATGATGCTGATGCGATTTCCAAGAAAATCCGCAAGGCGAAGACGGACCCTGATCCGCTGCCGGATGCATTGGCCGAACTGGCGGCGCGGCCCGAGGCCCGCAATCTGGTCAATATCTACGCCGCTTTGGCAGAAATTGATCCGCAGGCCGTTTTGGATCAGCATCAAGGAGCGCTCTTTGGTCATTTCAAAATGGCGCTGTCTGATTTGGCTGTGGCAAAACTTGCCCCAATCTCGGCGGAAATGGCGCGCCTGATGCAGGATCAGGCCGAAATTGATCGCATTCTCGGTCGCGGTGCAGAACGTGCGCGCGAAATTGCAGCGCCGATTTTGGCGCAGGCTTATGACATTGTCGGGATGGTGCGCAGCTAGACGCTATTAGTGCATTTTTGCACAGAACCCCTGCGAAATGGTCAGTTTATGTGCGCGTGCTTTGGGAGCAGATTGCCCGCAAAGGAGGACATCATGACATATACTGCACCTGACAGCTTGGCCATTGGCCATATCCACCTTAAAGTCACCGATCTTGAGCGCTCTATCGCATTTTATCGCGATGTCTTGGGGTTAGAGCTAAAACAACGCTATGGCCGCCAAGCGGCATTTCTATCGGCCGGGGGGTATCACCACCATATTGGTCTCAACACTTGGGAATCCGCGGGGGCTGGCCCCGCACCGCGGCGGGCGGCGGGTCTTTACCACGTGGCTTTCCTCTATCCTGACCGCAAAAGCCTTGGCGGTGCCCTAGCGAATGTGGTTGCCAAAGGCGTGCAGCTTGAAGGGGCGGCAGATCATGGCGTGTCTGAGGCGCTATATCTTTCTGACCCCGATGGCAATGGGATTGAACTCTACCGCGACCGCGCGCCTGCTGATTGGCCCCGCGATGCATCAGGCGCATTGGAGATGGTCAACGCCCCGCTTGATCTAGAGGCGCTCTTAGCGGAGGCTTGACTTTTTGCTGCATTGCGGCGTATATTTTGCAAGCGCGGCAAGAATAGTGCCGCGCTTAATACTTTCTTTGTCATACCGTTGTTAAGGTTTGCACGCATTCTAAGGCAGGGCGCTTTTGCGCCCTCAACCTCCGTTGGCTGATTTCGGTCGACGGTTCACGGGAAACGGAGGTTCGACATGACTACGATATCGAAGAATGGAACACCGCAGCCGCCCACATTGGGCGCAGCAGCAAAGGCGGCAAAGCCTGCTCAAGATCCGAAAGCTGGCCCAAAACCCGCGTCATCAGCGATGGAATATCAATTGGGCTTTGCGACTGGCCCAACGGGCTGAAGCGGCCTATAGGTAGCCATGAAGAGGATCACTCATGGCAACTGGCAGAAATATAAAAACCTATTTTAACGGCGCTTGGCATGATGGGGATATCCCTGTCATCCGCGCCGCTGATCATGGCGCTTGGCTTGGCTCGAATGTGTTTGACGGCGCGCGCTATGTGGACGGGCTTGCGCCTGACTTGATGGCGCATTGCGCAAGGGTCAACAGATCTGCCGAGGCGTTGATGATCACGCCAAGCCATAGCCCAAAGGCCATGTATGGAATCATTTGGGAAGGATTGGCGCGCTATCCCGCGGATGCCGCCGTATATATTCGCCCCATGTATTGGGCGCTTGATGGGGGCGAATTGGGGATATTGCCAAAGGCGGGCGCAACAGGATTTGCGATCAGCCTTGAAGAAATCCCAATGCCCGACCCCAAGAAAACCGTGCGCCTGACCACCACATATTTCCGCCGCCCCGTCTTGGCGGATAATGTGGTCAACGCAAAAGCAGGCTGCCTATACCCCAACAATGCGCGGATGCTTCTTGAGGCGAAAACCAAGGGTTTTGACAACGCACTTGTGGCCGATGCGATGGGGAATGTTGCGGAAACCGCCACCGCAAACGTCTTTATGGTGCGCGATGGCGTGGTCTATACGCCAATTCCAAATGGCACATTTTTGGCAGGCATAACACGCGCGCGCCATATCAAAAACATGCGCGAAAATGGCATCACGGTGGTTGAAACCGTGCTCAGTTTTGATGATTTCCGCCGCGCCGATGAGGTGTTTTTGACGGGCAACTTGCAAAAAATCACCCCTGTCAGCGCCTTTGACGAGATCACCTATGAGATCGGGCCCATCAGCTTGAAAGCGCGCGATCTCTATTGGGATTGGGCGCGTAGCGAGGCGGCCTCGTAAGGCATCACGCGTTTGTTGTTGAAATGGCGCGTGCAAATGCGCATCCTTTGGCGCGGTGAGAGGGGATGAAAAAATGCGCAAGTTTCTGGTGGTTCTAGACGACACGCGTGAATGTCTTAACGCGATGCGCTTTGCCGCGATGCGGGCAGCCAACACCAAGGGTGCGGTTGAAATCCTCTCCATCATCCCACCTGAGGAATTCCAACACTGGATCGGCATTGGCGATTTGATGCGCGCCGAAGCGCGGGAACGGATCGAGGCACATTTCGAAGTGTTTGCAAAATGGATGCGCGACCGACAGGGGATTGATCCCAGTCTCGCCATCCGTGAAGGGGAACCTGTCCAAGAAATTCTCGCCCATATTCACGATGATCCCAATATTGGTGTGTTGGTTCTTGGGGCAGGATCGGGCAAGGGTGGGCCTGGCCCATTGGTCACTCAATTGACGAAACAGGCCGGCAGTTTGCCCGCGCCGATCACCATTGTTCCAGGTGAGTTGACCAAAGAACAGCTTGAGCAGATCACCTGATTGCTAAGTTTTAGAACTATTCTAAAACTTGACTTATCGGGGGTGCCATATCATATCAGGCTCATGCTTGCGCGCAGGAGATAGCCCAATGTTTATTCAAACGGAATCCACCCCGAACCCAGCCACGCTGAAGTTTTTGCCAGGGCAAACCGTTCTGGACATGGGCACAGCCGATTTTCCATCGCGCGAGACGGCGGATAAATCGCCACTTGCCGCGCGCATTTTCGCGGTTGATGGCGTGACGGCGGTATTTTTTGGCACCGATTTCGTGACTGTGACCAAGGCCGATACAATCGAATGGGATCATATCAAGCCTGCCCTTCTCGGCGCGATTATGGAGCATTTCCAGTCTGGCGCACCCGTGATGGGGGATGAGGGGGCCGCCGCAGGGGGCCATGCTGACCACAGCGGCGAGGATGCCGAGATCGTGGGTCAGATCAAAGAATTGCTCGACACCCGTGTGCGCCCTGCTGTGGCGCAAGATGGCGGCGACATTACCTTTCACGGCTTTGATCGTGGGGTGGTGTATCTGCATATGCAAGGGGCCTGCGCGGGCTGCCCCTCATCAACCTTGACCCTGAAAATGGGTATTGAAAATCTGTTGCGCCATTACATCCCCGAAGTGGTGGAAGTGCGCCCTGTCACGGTCTAATCCCCTTTGCTTTGCTTAGGGATAGATACATCGGCCGCGCATTGCGCGGCCGCTTTGGTAGACGGGGGCACAGTACTTGCTGCGCGGTTTGAACCAATGGCGAAAGGTCAGGCGGAACGCCTGATGCCTTTGGTAGATGAGATTTTCGCGGAAGCAGGTAAAACAGCCGCAGACTTGGGTGCCATTGGTGTTGGCATCGGGCCGGGCAATTTCACAGGCCTACGTATTTCGGTCTCAGCCGCCCGTGGTCTTGCACTGGCCTTAGCGCGACCTGCGATTGGTGTCTCAATTTTTGAAGCGCGCCGTTATGGGATCAAAGGCCCCCTCAGCGTGATCGAAGATGCCCGCCGCGATGAGGCCTATCTGCAAAGCTTTGATGATCAGGGCCAAGCAGATGAAGCGCGACTTGTCGGCTTGAACACGCTCACCCCTCGTGAGCTTGCAAAGCAGGTCACAGGAAGTCTGGGACAGCATATTGCCGATGCCTATGGGCTGATCTATGTCGCCCCATCCGTCATGATTGCCACGGCCATCGCGCATATCGCCGAAACAAAACACGCGGCAGATATGCCGCTGCCGCGCCCTTCGCCGCTTTACTTGCGCGCGGCAGATGCAGCCCCTGCGCGCGAATATGGGCCGCGTTTGCTGTGACCCGCACCGCTGCACAAATGGCCGAATTACACGCCCGCGCCTTTAACCAAGGCGGCGCATGGACGCGCAAGGATTTTGAAGAGTTGCTTGTGGCGCACAATATGACCATCAGCCATCATGATCACGGCTTTGCCGTTCTTCGGATCGTGCCACCAGAGGCTGAAATCTTAACCATTGCAATTGACCCAAACCATCAGGGAAAGGGTCACGGAAAAGCTCTGCTTTCTAGACTAATCTCAATAGCTAAGGAGGCTCAAATTAAAGAGATTTTTTTGGAAGTGGACAACAAAAACAGTATTGGCCGGGCGCTCTACACCTCTTTTGGTTTCAACGAAATTGGATTTCGCAAAGGCTATTATCAGTACAAAAATGGCAAGTGCAGCGATGCGATAATGTTAGCAAAAACTCTAGATACAAATTAAAAATCGCCGGTTGACCCAAAATCATTGTGAAAGTTTTATTTTTTTTCCATTATCCTCTCCTGCCAGTAGACTACCCAATAAAAAACGACTTGGCTTAGATCTCGTAACCACCAGGCCCATTCCCTAGGTTCAGATCACAAACATGGAGGTTAAAATGAAATTTGTAAAACAAACTAGCCTTGCAATAGGCTTCACGCTCTTATGCACTGCATCAGCCAATGCATTCACTGCATGCCAAGTTACTGACGTTGGCGGAATTGATGACGCTAGCTTCAACCAAACAGCTTGGCATGGGGTTGAAAACGCGATTGCCAATAGAGGGATCGAAGGAAGATTTTTAGAGTCCCAATCAGAAACTGACTACGCAGCTAATCTCAACGCATTGATGGATGGATCATGCGATATAATTGTTACAGTAGGTTTCCTGATGGGAGAAGCCACCGCTAATGCAGCCACTGCAAACCCTAATCAAAAATTCTCTATTGTGGATTTTGCATATGATCCCACAATTCCAAACGTCCTTGGGCAAGTTTTCGCGACTGACGAAGCCGCGTTTTTAGCCGGATACCTGGCCGCAGGAATGACAGAAACAGGTACTATCGGCACATTTGGGGGTTTAAACATACCTCCTGTGACAGCCTTCATGAATGGCCTTGTATATGGCGTTGACTATTATAATGAACAACACGGTACATCCGTAGCAGTTCTTGGCTGGAACCCAAGTTCACAGGAAGGCCTATTTACGAATAACTTCGATAGCTTGGATGACGGCCGTGCATTTGCACAAAACCTATATGATGAAGGTGCCGATATTGTAATGCCAGTAGCTGGTCCCGTTGGCTTGGGCTCGGCTGCACTAGCGGCAGAACTAGGTTCCGACAGTTTGAAAATTATCGGCGTGGACGCCGATTTAGTTGCTACTGATCCAGAACGTGCTGATGTATACCTAACTTCAGTCCTCAAGCGTATGGATAGTACTGTTGAAGCAGTTATCAACGCAGCTATGGATGGATCTTTTGAAGGAGGCCTTACCGTTGGCACTTTAGCTAACAACGGAGTAGGGATCGCACCATATCATAACTTTGAGAGTGCTGTCCCCTCTGAATTAAAGGCGGAAATTGACGCGGTTCGTGCCGGAATAATTGACGGCTCGATTTCTGTAGGGCCTTAACAGCCTAATCCCTCTCCTGATAAGTTCGGGGGAGGGATCCTTAAGGGTCTATGACAATGGACATAGAATTAAAAGGCATTACAAAACGGTTTGGTTCTGTAATTGCGAACGATCAAATTAACCTGCAAATCAAAGCGGGCGAAGTGCTGGGCTTACTTGGTGAAAATGGCGCTGGAAAATCCACGCTTATGAACATCCTTTCTGGGCTTTATGCGCCCGATGAAGGAAAATTACTAATCGACGGCATTGAAGTAAATTTTCGAGGCCCTGGAGACAGTATCTCTGCAGGAATAGGGATGGTCCATCAGCATTTTATGCTGGTACCAATATTTTCAGTCGCTGAAAATGTAATTCTTGGAGTTGAACCAATTAAGACAGCTGACTATTTAGATTTATCAAAGGCTCGCACTCTAGTTAATAAAATTAGCTCTGAATATGGCCTATCAGTTCCCCCAGATGCCATTATCGAAGACCTTCCAGTTGGGATACAACAGAAAGTTGAAATTATAAAAGTTTTATTTCGAGAAGCTAATGTAATTATTTTTGACGAGCCAACTGCGGTCCTGACACCAAGTGAAGTAGAAGACTTTTTTTCAATAGTAAGGGCCCTTAAAGCGTCAGGTAAGGCGATCGTGTTTATTACTCATAAATTACACGAAATCAAAGAAATCGCCGATCGTGTTACAGTGCTGAGGCACGGGCGTGTTACAGGCGAAGGAAATCCTAAAAGACTTACCAAAGAAAAGCTTGCAGAGATGATGGTCGGGCGACAGGTGTCTTTTACGGTAAATAAAATAAAGTCAAAAATTGGCCATCCTATTTTAAAGCTCGATAATGTCGAGCTCTATACAAAAGATAACGAACGAGTTCTAAAAAATATAAATTTCAGTATTAACGCTGGAGAAATAGTAGGTGTTGCCGGTATTCAGGGGAATGGCCAGACAGAATTAATAGAAGTCATTACAGGATTAAGAAAAAACTACGCAGGTGAAATGTTTTTAGGCGAACTAGATATTACGAAAGCTAATGCACGCCAGCGCCATATAGCAGGTATGGCCCACATTCCAGAAGACCGTCATAAATTTGGAATGGTTGAAAACTTTTCAATCACAGAAAATATTATTATCAATAATTACTATGAAAATAGTATCTCTAATTTTATCACAATAAATTGGAAAAAAGCTAGGTCGATTGCAGAACTATTGTGTGAAGAATTCGATGTGCGGACGCCGTCAGTTGAACTTAATGGCAAGAGCTTGTCTGGCGGCAATCAACAAAAAATGGTTGTTGCAAGAGAACTAGGTCGCAAACCAAAAATCGTCATTGCTGCACAACCGACGAGAGGCGTTGATGTTGGCTCGATAGAGTATATCCACAGTCGCCTCGTCCAGAGCCGAGATGATGGAAATGGTGTGTTACTTGTTTCATCTGAGTTAGACGAAATCATATCTTTATCTGACCGGATACTTGTCATGTATGATGGCTCTATTGTTGCAGAATTTGACAATACAGATGCAAAACCCAAGCGAAACCAAATTGGACTAGCGATGGCAGGTTCGACAGAAGAAATTTACAATGATCACTAAATCAACCTTTCGAAAAACTGCCGCTGATTTACTAATGCTACAGCAAGGCGCTTACCGAGACGCCATAGTTTTGCCGATCATAGCTATAGCAACTGCGCTCCTAATTGGCGCGCTTATAATGACTGCAACCGGAGTTGATATTGATACTATTGGTAGAAGTTTTTCTGCATTGGGATACGGTGCATTTGGATCAATTAATGCAATTTCTGAAACTTTTACCGCCGCGATACCGTTGATATTAGCAGGTTTGGGGATTGGCGTAGGCTTCCGAGCGGGATTATTCAACATCGGAGCAGAAGGCCAGATAATTATCGGTGGCCTACTAGCAGTAATCTTTAGTTTTACTTTCTCAGATCTGCCAACAATCGTTTTAGTTACTTTTACGTTAATTGTGGGATCCTTGGCAGGAGCAGCCTACGCGGGAATTGCGGGGGTGTTGCGTGCTGTCACAGGCGCGCACGAAGTAATTCTTACAATTATGTTGAATTTAATAAGCTATCGGATTCTTGACTATGCATTACGCCAACCATTCATACAAAAAGATGGTCGCTCGGATCCAATATCTAAGTCGGTCCCAGACAATGGACAATTACCAAAATTACTAGACTGGATAGATCCAAATCTACGCCTTCATGTAGGTGTTTTTTTGATGCTAGGGGCTGTCATCCTACTATGGTGGTTAATAAGAAAATCAAAAATGGGTTTTGCCATTCGTACAAACGGAGAGAACTCGCATGCAGCGCTTTACGCGGGCATGAACCCCAAGATGGTAATTATAGGCTCCATGGCAATAGCCGGAGGATTAGCCGGCCTTGCTGGCGCAGTGCAAATTTCGGGCGTTTTAGAACGCGCCAGTCCTGGTTTTTCCGCGGGTATTGGATTTGATGCAATCGCGGTGGCGCTCTTAGGTCGTAGCCATCCAATTGGCATTTTATTCGCGGGAATATTGTTTGGGGGACTTGAAGCAGGCGGCCGTCAAATGCAAATTGATGCAGGAGTTTCAATCGATCTAATTAGTATAATCCAAGCATTGGTTGTTGTGTTTATCGCTGCACCCTTAATTATTCGTACGATTACTCCATGGGCATTCTCAAAAAATAAGAGAACATCATGAGGATTTCCGATATTTTTAATCATAAAAAAATAAATAGATCTCAAACGAGTGGGATAATCCTTTTAACGCTTTCCGCTATTGTTCTGTTCTTTTTGAATGTACCAGATGGATCGTATGCAACTTTCAAACTATCGCGGCCAAACGATGCCCTACCTTTGAAAGACTTAGTTCTATCCGGTGGACCATTTAACACTGTGGCTTCAATGATCCTCGCATTTATTGGTGTGCGGCAATTTTTGAAGGGAGGTGGCCGATGGATCGCGCTTTCTTTAGGATTTGGCTTTCTGATAACAGTCGCCGCTTTTCTGGTTTGGGCCACTGCTGATAAAAGTCTTAATCTCACAGGAATGCTGCAAGCTACCGTAGTGAGGGCCGTACCAATAGCATTAGGTGCACTTGCGGGCCTTCTTTCAGAAAGAGTTGCAGTGATCAATATTGCTATCGAGGGAATGCTACTTGCGGGCGCATTCACGGGTGCACTGGCAGGATCATTGTTCGGTGGCTGGGGCGGAATGATTAGTGCAATAATCATTGGTGGAAGCTTTGGCTTTATCCTCGCAACGTTAGTTATCACTTTCCGTATGGATCAAATTATTGCCGGAGTGGTCATAAACCTATTAGTGCTTGGACTTACCTCATACGTATCCTCGCAGGTTTTTTCCGAATACAGACATCTGAACAACGCGCCAGTATTTAGGGCAATAAAAATCCCATTACTAAGCGATATACCTATAATCGGACCAGTAATTTTTTCCCAAAATATATTTGTTTATGGCGCACTAATTTTAGTTGCAATCACCACCTATTATCTTTTCTACACGCGCAATGGCCTTAGGGCTCGAGCAGTGGGCGAACATCCGAAAGCGGCAGACACCTTAGGTATAAACGTAATTCGTACGAGGTATTTCCACGTTGTGTTGGCCGGCGCAGTCGCTGGCTTTGGCGGGGCTTGGTTCACGCTCGGTTCAGTTGGACGATTTGATGAAGGGATGACCGGCGGCCGTGGCTTCATCGGCTTAGCGGCGATGATATTTGGACGTTGGCATCCTGTAGGTGCATTGTCAGCTGCACTCGTTTTTGGCTTTGCCGATAGTCTTCAACAAAAACTTGCGCTGCTGAATACTCCAATACCATCTGAATTTCTTGCGATGGCACCTTACTTAGCAACTATAGTCGTCGTCGCAGGTATAATCGGACATGCACGGCCTCCTGGCGCAATAGGAAAACCGTACCAGAAAGAATAGCCAACCACTCAAAATGTGATTTGACTATTTGTTCTCCACCAAACGCAAACTATAAATGAAATTATTGCAGTTAAAAAATGGATAATATCTCAAAAATTCAGTCAATTACGGGAACTATGCCACCCGATATAGGTGTAATCTTAGGGTCAGGAATGGGCCATCTTTTAGATTTAGTTCAGGGACACAAGATACCCTACTCTGATCTTTTAAATTTTCCAATTTCTAAGGTTTCAGGTCACAAATCTGAACTTGTTATAGGAGAATTGGAAGGTCGCAGAGTTTTAATTTTTAATGGCCGAAGTCACTACTATGAACAAGGCAAAGCAGATGCAATGCGCACACCGTTAGAAACTTTCAAGAAACTCGGTGGCAAGAGGATTATAATCACCAACGCGGCGGGATCGTTAAGTTCAGAATCTCTTCCCGGAGACTTAATGTTAATAAACGATCACATCAATTTTTCAGGACTAAACCCACTTATCGGTATCGAAGACGATGCCCGATTTGTTCCGATGAAAAATGCTTATAGTACTGCGATGCGTGCAGACTTGCGCCATGCCGCAGAGGAAAAGGGCATCCGCCTTCGCGAAGGGGTCTATGCGTGGTATTCTGGCCCTTCCTTCGAGACGCCAGCCGAAATCCGCGCAATCCGCACCCTTGGCGCAGATGCGGTGGGAATGTCCACTGTGCCCGAAGTCATCTTATGTCGCTTTTTAGGTCTTGAGGTTGCGGCGGTATCGGTCATCACAAACATGGCAGCAGGTCTCTCTGATGAAGCCATCAGCCATGAGCATACAAAGGCCATGGCCCCCTTGGGAGCACAGAAATTCGAAAGCCTTTTGCGGCACTATCTCAAAAATGCTTAAAGAAATTTAACTTTTCCCGACTGTCTGCCTGTGCTGTAAGGGGATAAGAGTCATGAACGGCCCCCCTTATGCAAATCTATCTGCCCATCGCCGAAGTCAGTGTTGACGCTTTTGCCATTCTCGGGATTGGCGGATTGGTTGGCATATTGTCAGGTATGTTTGGGGTCGGCGGCGGCTTTTTGATCACGCCTTTGCTGTTTTTCATCGGCATCCCCCCCGCTGTGGCGGTTGCCACATCCGCCAGTCAGGTCGTGGCGTCATCCGTTTCAGGCGTGATGGCCCATCTCAAGCGGCGCACAGTTGATTTGCGCATGGGTGTGGTTTTGCTGATTGGCGGCTTGATCGGCGCAGGCGCAGGTGTGCAGCTTTTCGCGATTTTGCGCGCCATGGGTCAGGTCGATCTGGTGGTGCAGATTTCCTATCTGGTGTTCTTGGGCATCATCGGCAGCATTATGTTTGTCGAAAGCCTACGCGCCTTGCGCAGAAGTCGCCATGGCACAGCCCCAAAGCGGCGCAAACATAACTGGGTTCACGCCCTGCCCTTCAAAATGAAATTCCGTGTTTCGGGGCTGTATATTTCTGTAATCCCCCCACTTGTTGCAGGGGCGTTTGTCGGGCTTTTGGCGGCCATCATGGGGGTCGGTGGCGGGTTCATCATGGTGCCTGTCATGATCTATCTCCTGGGAATGCCCACCAAAGTTGTGGTTGGCACATCCCTGTTCCAGATTATTTTTGTCACTGGCTTTGCCACTGTGATGCATGCCGCAACGAACCGCACGGTCGATATTGTTTTGGCGATTGTTCTTTTGGTGGGCGGCGCGATTGGCGCGCAAATCGGGACGCAGATCGGCACAAAATTACGGGCCGAGCAATTGCGGATTTTATTGGCAAGCCTCGTTTTGATCGTCTGTGCAAAACTGGCTTTTGATCTCTTGGTCGAACCCGCCGAGCTCTATTCCATATCCTACCAAGCGGGGGTGGGACGATGAGAATGCTTGTCGCAGTCTTGGTTTATCTGTCCACGCTTCTGCCGGTCTGGGCCGAAGATGTGGTCGCAGGGTTCAGCCAAGACAGCATCTCGATTACGACCAATTTCTCTGGTTCCGAAATTTTGATTTTTGGCGCTGTGCGGCGCGAAGCGCCCATTGCACGCGATACAGACCTTGAGGTCGTGGTGACTGTTGCAGGCCCAAGCCGCCCTGTCACAATGCGGCGTAAGGAACGCTTTGGCGGGATTTGGATCAACCGCGCCTTTGCGCATATCGATGCTGCGCCAACATTTTATGCTGTCGCCACCAGCGCCCCCTATCGTGACGCGATTAGCAGTGTTTCTGATGTGCTTTATAGCATCTCTCTGCCGCGTGCGTTTCGCAATGTCGCTGGCGGAGCAGATCATGCCAGTAGGTTCCTCGAAGCCCTAGCCCGTCTGCGCGCCGAAGAAGGCCTCTATCAGATCAATGAAAACAGTGTCGATCTGCGGGAAGACACCCTATTTTCGACCTCTATCGCCCTGCCCGCAAATTTGGTTGAGGGGGATTACTTGGTCCGCATTTTCCTGACCCGTGAAGGGCGCGTCATCAGTGCACATGAAAACACGATTGCCGTTCGCAAAGTCGGGATTGAGCGCGCAGCCTATCGTCTCGCCAATGAACAGCCCCTGCTTTACGGGTTTTTGGCGCTCTTCATCGCCATTGCCGTGGGGTGGCTTGTCTCCGCTCTATTCCGCATGATCCGGGCCTAATTGGGCATCTAAGACCAAAGGCGCGCTCGGCACCTCCAGATCACCGACCCCAAGCGGGCTTTTGGGCTTTGACAGCATATAGCGCGTCACCCAAATCAAGCGGTTCTCGGCCCGCGTAATCGCCACATAGGCCAAGCGCTTCCACAATGGTTGCCCCGCTTCGACACGGCCCATGCGGCTTGCCGCGTAAAGATCAGGGGCAAAGACCTGCACATCGGGCCATTGGCTGCCTTGTGCCTTATGGATCGTCACCGCAGCCCCGTGCAAAAACGCAGCTCCCATATGGGCGGCATAGGGGATGAATGGTTCCTCCTCATCGGGCAGTTCAATTTTCACGATAGAGGCGGCCGAAAGGCGCGGCGCCTCGGCCCCTATGACATGCAAGCGCGAAAACCCAGGTTTTGAGCCTGGCCCAACATAGACAATCTGCGCCCCCTTAATCAGACCGCGCGCCTCAAGATCAATGCGCTTCTTGCGATGCTTCAGCGGCAATTCAATCCCATCACAAATCAGAGGTTCGCCCGGCAATAGCGCATCAGAGGGCGCGCCATGCACCGATCGGAAGCCCGTGATCAATCGCACCCTTGTGGTATTGCGCCAAACCAAAACGGGGCTGCGGGCCATCAAATCACTATCAGCGCGCGGCGAAACAACCACGCGCTCATCCCGCGCGGCCGCCTGCTCAATCATCCGTTCAAATTGCTCGAACTCAAGCGCGGGATCCCCCAAGGCATGGGCCAGATCAAGGATCGGGTTATCTGCATCTTGGCGATGGATACGGCCCAAGGAAAAAACCGCTTTTTGGTTGATCTGCTCGAACACCATTTTGCCTGACTGCCCCACGGGCGCCAATTGGGCGGGATCGCCGAACAGAACAAGCGCGGGAAATATCTCGCGCAAATCCGTGAATTGCTTATCATCCAACATGCTGGCCTCATCGACCAGACCGATATCCAACGGCTCCTCTCGCCGTTTCCAGCCTGTGATGAAATCTGATCCCCGCAACCCCGCCGCTGCCAAGGCTGCAGGAACCGATTTATGCGTTTCATAGGTCAGGCGCGCGCGCTCGAGCGCCTCATCACTCAGGGCTTCAATCTGCGGCCTTTCCCCCTGCCCTGTAAGCCATTCTGCGACCTTTTCAAATTCAGGGTCATAAACAGGCGTATACAGAATACGGTGGATCGTTGTGGCTGGCACCCCGCGCATGCGCAAAACGCTTGCGGCTTTATTGGTGGGGGCAAGGATTGCAGCAGACCTGCGGTCTTTTCGGCGGCGAGGCTCGAAATCACCTGTGATCAGGTCGACCCCGGCGGTCTCAAGACCTTTTACCAAGGCCGATAGTAGCATCGTTTTCCCAGAGCCCGCTTTTCCCGTAATCGCCAGAACGCCTGATTGGCCATCTGAGATTGGGGTGATCGTCTCGGCTTCAATGTCCACACCATGCCCCGCCAACATGGCGGCAACACTATCAAAGGCCTCGGCCTGATCGGAGGAGAAGGTCAACGCAGACATGGGCGCACCCTAACGCCCAAGATGCCCCCCTTCCACGGCAAAAACACCGCTTCGGAGCAGTTAACCAAAATTCATGGAAAGTGTTTTTCAAATTTTGGGTTTTTTTATTCATCTTGGCACGGCGTGTGCAGCACCAGAGCGCCCGCAGGGAAAGCCTGTCGGGATACGGCTCGGAGACTCTGGCCATAATTAATTGGTACGGGAAAACCCCACATGTCCATGGAAGATGAAGAACTGCTTGAGGCAGTTTTGGCTTTGCTTATTTCTGAAACATCAGATTTCAGCGATTGCGCCAAAAAACTTGCAAAAGAATGGCCCGAAGTGCGCGTGTCCGATGTGATCGGCGTAGTGCTAAAAGCCTGCGAAGTGATCGCACGCACTTTCAAGGATGGCGAAAATCGTCAAGACATCCGCAAAGGGCGTGAGTTCGCGCTATGGCTCTCTTACACGGCTTACGAATTACCCAGCGCGCGGTCGATCCCGTGCTCATGCAAGACCTGCACAAGGTTGAGGGCGCAGATTAGGCAGCGCCCAACTCGACAGCCAAAACCGCTGCACAATCCCCTGATTTAATCAGGCCAGGTGCGTGGCGAGCCACGAGCAAACCATCACGCTTGGCCAGAAGGCCGAGCGGGGGTTTGCCTGTGGCCTCAACAGGCCAAATACGGGCGACAAGATCGCCCGCGCGCAGGCGCGCGCTCACATCAACAACGGGTTCATAAAGCCCATTCATCTCGGCAAAGGTAAAACAATCCGCATCAGGCATATCTAACAGGCTGCTTGGTGCCTGTTCTACCTTGCCCTGCAAAACGCCCAAATGAACCAAAAAATTGCGCACCCCGCGCTTGGCGATCGCGACTGTTTCCGCACGCGCCATCCCTGCGCCACCAAGCTCGGTCGTCACGAAGGTTTTCCCTGCGCGCTCAACCGCGCCGTCAAACATACCTGTGTCATCAATCTCAAGCATTTTAACAGTATATGGTGCGCCAAAGGCGCGGGCGGCCTGCGCACAAGCCTGATCTTGGGCCGCATCGGGCAAGACATGGCTAGCGGCAAAGGGCAGAAAATCCAACGTCTTGCCGCCTGAGTGGAAATCCAAAACCGCATCAACCCGCGGCAGGAGTTCATCGTTGAGATATGCTGCGATTTTCTGTGTGACCGTGCCCCGCGCATTTCCAGGAAAGGCGCGGTTCATATTACCTTGATCAATCGGCGATGTGCGGCTTGCCGCCAAAAAGGCGGGCGTATTCATCTGCGGCAGAATGATGACCCGCCCCGCGACATCAGAGGCCTCAAGCGAATAGGCCAAATCATGCAGGGCAATCGGCCCTTCATACTCATCCCCATGATTGCCGCCCGTCAACAAAACGGTCGGGCCATCCCCATTGCCGATGACGCATATCGGAATCATAACATGGCCCCATGCGCTGTCATCGCGGCTATGGGGCAGGCGCAAATGGCCATGCGCCTTGCCCATGCCATCAAGGGCAATGGTTGGGGTCATTTCACAAATACCTCGCGTGGCAAGTTAGACAGGCATTCAACACCTGTGTCGGTGATCAGGATCGGCTCAGTGATTTCAAGCCCGCCATCATCCAACCACAAAGCAGGCATGAAATGGAAGGTCATTCCTGGTTTAAGAACGGAACGATCTCCGCGCCGAAAGCTCATCGTGCGCTCGCCCCAGTCAGGCGGATAGCTTAGACCAATCGCGTAGCCACAGCGACTGTCTTTCTCGAACCCCATTTCATTGAGCTTTTTGTTAAAGGCATTCGCAATATCTTCACAGAAATTCCCTGGCTTCGCTTGTTCAAGGCCTGCATGGATTGCCTCGACCACCGCCTCTTCGGCACGGCGATATTTTTCAGGCGGCTCGCCCAAGAATAGGGTTCGCGATTGAGGGCAATGATAGCGGCGATAACAGCCTGCGATTTCAAAAAAGGTCGCTTCGCCCGCAGCCATAGGTTTGTCATCCCATGTCAGATGCGGGGCCGTGGCATCCACACCTGAGGGGGTCAGGGGCACGATGGCGGGATAATCGCCCCAATGACCATCCGCACCCAAAATGCCTGTGCGGCTAATCTCGGCCACAAGAGCGTTTTTCGGCATGCCGGGCTCAGCCGTTTCACGGATGACTTCGTGCATCCGCTCCACAATCTTTGCAGCGCGGCGCATATAGGTGATTTCCTGCTCGGATTTCACCGCGCGTTGCCAATTGACCAAACCTGTGCTGTCCACAAATTCAGCATCAGGCAGCCCCTTCACTAGAGCCGCATAGGCAGCAGCAGAGAAATAGTAATTATCCATCTCAACGCCAATGCGCCCTCGCAGGCCACCATGATCATGGATCAGGCTCGCAAGGGTTTCATGCGGGTGTTTTTCGGGGTTTTGCACATAGGTGTCATCATAGCCAACCACAGCGTCATCTGACATCCAGACTGTGCGTAAAGCACCCAATCCATCCATCGCGCGGCCCCACCAAATCGGCTCGCCTTTATGGCCCAAGAGCACCGCTTGATGGACGTAAAATGACCAACCGTCATAGCCCGTCAACCACGCCATATTGGACGGGTCAGTTACAATGATGAAATCCAAATTTCGCGCGGCCATCTCGGCGCGCGTGCGCGCAATACGCGCCTGATATTCTTGGGTTGGAAAGTTATGAATGCGAGAAACCATCTGCCGCCTCCTGTTGGTGGGCCAAGTTTTCGATAATTCACCGCCCACCGCTTCCCGCTTCGCGTCATTGCTTGCACCAAAAACGTCGCTTGCGCCAATCACAGTGTCGGGTCTGTGATCCATGACTTCGCCGCAAGGCATGGCACTGGGACGGATTTTCTCCTAGGCTTGCGGCAAACGTGCCAAACCACATGACAAAGGACAAAGCCGATGCTTACCAATGATCAGCTGTCGAAATGGGATCGCGACAGCTTCATGCACCCTTCAACACATCTTGCGCAGCACGCCCGCGGCGAAAGCCCCAATCGGATCGTGCAAACCGCAAGCGGCTGTCACATCACCGACCGCGATGGAAATCGTTTTTTGGACGCATTTGCTGGGCTTTACTGCGTGAATATCGGCTATGGCCGTCAAGAAGTGGCCGAGGCCATTGCCGAGCAAGCCCGCGAATTGGCATATTACCACGCCTATGTAGGCCATGGCACTGAGGCCTCAATCACGCTTGCGCAGATGGTCATGGATCGTGCGCCCGACCATATGTCAAAGGTCTATTTCGGGCTTGGTGGATCGGATGCCAATGAAACCAACATCAAACTGGTTTGGTATTACAACAATATCCGTGGGTTGCCACAGAAGAAAAAGATCATCTCGCGCTGGCGCGGCTATCACGGCTCAGGCCTGATGTCGGGATCCCTGACAGGGTTGAGCCTGTTCCATCAAAAATTTGACCTGCCTCTTGATGCGGTCTTGCACACAACCAGCCCTTATTACTTCCGCCGTGATGACCTCAGCCTCTCCGAGGCGGAATTCTCTGCCAAATGCGCGGCTGATCTTGAGGAGCTGATCGCCCGCGAAGGTGCAGGCACTATCGCGGCCTTTATTGCAGAACCCTTGCTGGGAACAGGCGGCATTGTACCGCCGCCGGCAGGGTATTGGGAGGCAATCCAACCCGTTCTGCAAAAGCATGACATCTTGTTGATTGCAGATGAAGTGGTCACGGGCTTTGGCCGCATGGGATCAATGTTTGGCTCGCCCCATTATGGCATCACACCAGACATCATGACCATCGCCAAGGGCCTAACCTCGGCCTATGCGCCGCTCTCAGGATCCATTATTTCCAACAAAGTTTGGAAGGTTCTTGAGGATGGCACCGATGAATTCGGCCCCTTGGGGCATGGTTGGACATATTCCGCCCACCCCATCGGCGCGGCGGCAGGTGTTGCCAATCTCAAACTTTTGGACAGCCTGAATTTGGTTGAGAATGCCCGCGACACGGGCGCCTATTTCAACCAAGCCATGCGCACCGCCCTTGCTGAGCATGCCCAAGTGGGCGAGGTGCGTGGTGATGGGATGCTATGCGCGGTAGAATTGGTTGAGGATCGCGACACTCGCACCTTCTTTGACCCCGCCAAAAAGATTACCCCCCAGATTGTCGCCGAAATGGCGCGGCGCGGGGTGATTGCACGGGCCATGCCACAGGGCGATATCATTGGCTATGCGCCACCGCTATGCCTCAGCCGCGAGGAAGCGGATACTGTCGTCAGCGTGACGGCCGAGGCAATCAAAGAGGTTTTGGAACGACGTTAAATGAGGTCAACGCAACTTGGCCCCATTTCAACTCCATAATTTCTCAGAAAACAGGAGCTCTTAGCAGTATCACAGAATAGCTGCCCTCAAGCGTTGTAACTTTAAAAAACCGAGTTCCCTCAAGACCATTTGTCACTGCATTTTACCAGCATCAAAATACTCTTGAGAGACCTACACGCTCTTTTTGCTAACTTTTAGACGGACACGATTTGTGGCTTCTTTGGTGCCGTCATGATCTGTGCCAAACCAAACGTCTAATGGAACCTCCATAGTTCCATAGTTACATTCAAAATACCTATGATGTAACTGATGATGGAAGTCCGCCGAGTCGAGTAACGTCGTCTTTTTAGCCAGAATTTTTTCAAAACCAGAATGTGAAAAAGCTGGGCCAAGCGACGTCATAAATAGATGAACAAAGACTATAGCGGGTTCGGACGGTATCACAAAATGTATCAATACTGACGATTGATAAATTAAGTTTTCGATTGGATGCATTGAAATGCCAGACCATGGACCGGTGTGCACGTTCCTATGATGGGTACTGTGGACGTGCTTGTACAAGAAGGGATGATGCAGCAACCGATGGATAAAATAAAAGTGACCAGATCGAACCATTGGCAGCACCAAAAGCCATGCAAAAAATTGTAAAGGGTGGTCGTTGAATGGCATCACGCTTATCAAGCCATTGGCGAGAAGATTTAAATACAAAATCTCGTATGCCGTCCACACGGTAACACCGCTAACCAGGCTCCAAAAAATATTGTCATACACTTGGTCATTAAAACTGAAAAACTTGTTTTTTTGGGCCATTTTTCGTTTTAAAAATTTAAAGTCATCTCCCTGCATCCTTAAAGAATAAAGATACATATGAAGTGACCCGGCCACCAAAAATAGTATGGCTGAGTTACGAACGTAGGTTAAAGCTATAATTTCAGAACTTGGTTCCTGAAAGGCTTCAAGGCTAGGAGTTAAGTAATGATAAGCTCCAACCGCTAGTATTGCGATAAACAATGCCCGTGAAATGCTGATCCAACGGAAAACAATCCATCTGAACGTCTTCGCGACATCGATAGGCCACTCAAACAACGGATTGTATCGAATAGGCTCATTTGGACTATAGTTCCAAGATTTTTTATCAACGGAGGAATTAGCCATTTTTTATCACCAAGCCGAAAACACAAGACACCGTACCCAAGAGACCACCTAGATCGAAAAAAGCGAATTCGTCAGCGGAACCCGTATGCTACTGCAGAATTCGTAATCTTCATAGTTCTCAAACAGTTTTGACAAAGCTTACCTTATTATTTCATGTTTCTATAAGTGTAAGCTTCAGAGGCAGTGTACCTATGACAGAACTCAAAGCATGCCCATTTATGCGACTTCATCCTGATGACAACACACTTGTTGCGAGAATTAACGCTGATGAGGGCACAAAGATCGACATGGATGGAGGCCAGGTGCAATTGTCTCAAATGATCCCAATGGCTCACAAGATCGCCTGCAGGCATATCAAGTCTGGAGATGTAGTATTAAAATATGGCATGCCGATCGGCGTAGCTACAGTGGACATCGCGCCTGGCGAACATGTGCACGTCCACAACGTACGTTCTGCCTATACACCAAGCGTTGTATTACACGAAGCAGATGCCGTCAGCTGAGGAGAGTAAAATGATTGAAGGCTGGCTGCGACAAGATGGCAGAAAAGGTATACGAAACAGTGTTTTAGTAGCGTATTTGGTGGAATGCGCACATTTTGTAGCATCCGAAATCGTGACAGAGTTCCGGGGCCAAGACGTACAATTAATTGGTTTTCCAGGTTGCTTTCCTAATGAATATGCTGCGCAAATGATGGAGCGCCTCTGCACACATCCCAATGTTGGTGCAGTCCTATTCGTTTCTCTGGGATGTGAAAGCTTCGACAAAGTGCGTGTTTCTGCAGCCGTAGAAGCATCGGGCAGGCCCGTCCGCACGCTTGTAATTCAGAAAGCAGGTGGCACTAAATCGACAATAAAATTAGGCCAGGACTGGATAAAAAGCGCACTTTTAGAAATTGACAATGTTTCGCGCACACCGTTGGCACCCTCTGACCTAGTAATCGGGACGGTCTGTGGCGGATCAGATGGAACATCAGGCATATCAGGTAATCCTGCCGCCGGACGCGCATTCGATTTCCTAGTAGCAGAAGGCGCAGCCTGTATTTTCGAAGAAACAGGGGAGCTAATCGGTTGCGAAGAAATCATGGCAGAACGCGCAGTGACCCCAGAATTAGGGCAGGCAATACGAGAAAGTGTACTCAAAGCCGAACGTTATTATCAAACACTTGGGTATGGGAGCTTTGCTGCAGGTAATGCCGCAGGTGGGTTATCCACAATTGAAGAAAAATCACTCGGGGCCTATGTAAAATCCGGCAGTAGTCAAATATCCGGCCTTATCAAACCAGGCGATATCCCTCCATGCGGCGGACTGTATCTAATGGACGTGGTACCGGATGGAGACGTTCGGTTTGGCTTCCCGAACATCAGCGACAATGCTGAAATCGTTGAGATGATAGCCTCTGGTGCGCACATGACCCTATTCGTCACAGGGCGCGGCTCAGTGGTAGGCTCTGCAATATCACCAGTCATTAAAATTTGTGCCAATCCAGAGACCTATCGTGCCCTATTTGACGATATGGATATTAACGCAGGCGACATTATCGAAGGTCATCGTACGATCGACGAAGTAGGACAAGAGATTAGTGAACTTGTATATGCTGTCGCAGGCGGTCAACAAACTAAATCTGAACAGCTCGGTCATCGAGAATTCATACTTACCTACAAAAGCTTTGAGCCGATTGGACCAGCCTGTTTACCAAATCTTCATTCATAACTTGAGTGTTTATTGGCAAAGCATCCAATCATAGCTAACGGTTGCTCTGGGCTTTGAGAAACAAGCAATCAAGAGTGCGCTGATTACGTGGCCGGTTGCACTGATGCGTTGGGTGCTTTTGAGCCATATTCAAAAGGCACTACAGCGAGTAGAAAGCGCATAAGCGCGCCCCCCAGTGCGATCGCCGTCAACGCCAAGATCGCTGCGAATGACAGGGTAGGCACACCAGACAAGCCAGCACCCACGGTGCATCCGCCGGCCAGAACTGCGCCGAAGCCCATCAGTCCGGCACCAGCCAAATAGCGCGCGGTTTGGCGAGGGCTGTCAAAGCTAGACCAAGCAAATTGCCCCCGTAAGAGCGCCGCCGAACCCGCACCCAGCACTGTGCCTCCCATCAATCCCACACCAAAGCCAGGCGCAATGGCGGTCGAGGCAACAACCCAAAACAAAGTTTCGGTGACAGGTGCCGTGAAAGACAGGCTTTGCAATGCGATTGGATCGAAGTCGTCAAACAAGATATAGCCCGTGCCAACCCAGCCCAGAGGCACCAAAAGCCCCAACAGCGCTGCCAGACCCAGCATTCCGGCCCCAAGGCCCGAACGCCAGGCAAAGACCAATGCAGCGCCCGCAATCAGCGCCGCCAACAGGAGTGGCGTACCCGGCAGAGTAGGGGCTAATTCCATGGTGATAGCTTTTAAGCTAGTGTGCAGGCCCGACAGCACCCCTTTTAACGTGGCATGGGCGACAATTGCGAATACCACTAGCACCAGAAGCGCTCGCAGATTGCCGCTCGCGCTCAGTACAGTCAGCCGCGACACGCATCCGCGCGTCAAGATCATGCCAGCGCCAAAGGCGAACCCGCCAACGACAATGGCCACAACGGGCAGATTTGTGACCATGAAGCGATGACCTGCAAAATCGATCCAGCCCATCAGTGTGGCTGCCTGCGTACCCAGCGTAGCTGTGGCCAGCGCCATCAGCCAGATACCGGCGGCTTGACGGCGATCCTCACCATCGATCATCCGGCGAAAGCAGAGGCGCGTGATTTGCGCCAAAGCACCAAAGGCGCATCCCAAAACCAATGCAAACCACAGAGCGGCCTGAGGAGCAGTAAGGGTTTCAAAGCCCAGCTGTTCGAACATGGCGAATCCTCACAAAAGCGAAACTTTGTCCTCTTTTGCGAGAAAATAAGGTGCTGACAAGCCCAGAATAGCCCAGAAACACGGCTAAATGTGGAACATTTGTTCTGTTTTTTTGCATAGAGGTAAACGCCTTTCTGCCCAAGCGCCGAGGCGAGAGAAAATGGCCCGCCAGATCCGGCGGGCCATAACAATGGTTCTTTTTGTTTTACCGCCCGCGAGTGCCCATACTTAGTTGAAGCGCAGCGCGTGGGTAGTCAATCCTGGCGACCCAAAGGTAACGCTCTAATAGACCCGTAGCGGCGATATAACAGTGGCAGGGTGGGGTGTTAGAGCTTTTCGGGCGGGTGACTACCCTCAGCCCCAAAATGTAATCTGACGTGGATTTTTGAGGCATTTTCTGCTATCGTCATGTTGGAAGACGGCCTCTGCTGAACCGACACTCCAGAAGATGGCCTATCCCTCAAGTGGTCCAAGCATACCGTCTTCCACCCCCATCAACCACAGCGGCTTATCCCCTCAAAGCTTGACCAAGTAACCCTGTGCGCTCAAGCTCTGGTGAAACAGGAGCCACGCCATGAAGCGCATCATCTTAGCCACAACCATTGCAGCCGCCACATTCGCAGGGCCAGCTTCTGCAGGACAGAATGATGGATAACCTTCTTCACCCAGCTAATCACTACAAGCAACGATGCCCTAGATGTCAGTCACCACTGAACACGATTGTTGTGCATGGGCATGAGCAGTGCGCAATATGTAAGTCCAATATTTTTGAATGCTGTTCAGGCGATACTTGTGAGACTGACCACAACCTGAATGTGGGCTATAAGCGGGGATGAAATTGACGGGTCATTCCGATGGCCCCCTAAACCCCTCCTTTGGAGCCTATGAGTACGTGTCGCCATACGTACCACTGTACGTAACAAATGGTATTTTGTGGATTATATCTGTATATTTTATAATAAAATAAATGGGTTAGGAGGATTTGGTGGAGCCTAGGGGGATCGAACCCCTGACCTCTTGCATGCCATGCAAGCGCTCTCCCAGCTGAGCTAAGGCCCCAAAACCGTTTGCAACATTCGTTGCGATCTGCGGTTTATGGTGTCGCGCGGGGCAGATCAAGGGAAAAAACCGCCCCACACGCAATGGTCAGCAGAGTGATCTACTCTTCATCATCCGAGCCGACATCGGCAATGTCATCAAGCGAGACATTATCGTCATCGTCATCTTCGAGAAGATCGTCATCCAGATCGGAATCATCATCCAATACCAAATCATCTTCATCATCCAAGATCACTTCATCGTCCGCACGATCTTTGGCCTTGGCGGCAGACGCGGCAGATGGTTTTTCCGCAACCAAGCTGCGGCCACCTTTACCGGTGTCCAATGTGACCACCTCGCCCGTATATGGGCTAACGATCGGGTCTTTTTTAAGGTCGTAGAAACGCTTGCCTGTGGTTGGGCATACGCGTTTAACACCCCATTCCTCTTTGGGCATGACACCCCCTTCAATGAACGCTATCGAGAGAATTGCGATCCCCTGCCATAATGTGAATAGGGTGTCAAAGGCTTTCCGAATACTAATTCACGGATTGCCCGTTTAATTGACGAAAGACGGAGGCTTATTGCGATGCTGCGCAAGATATCATCTTGGATTCACCATTTGGATGGGCCACAGCCCGTTGAGGTGGTGATGAAGAAATCAGTGCGCGCCACGCGGTTTTCCTTACGGGTGTCCAACAGAGATGGCACTGTCAGCCTAACCATGCCCCATTGGGCGCTCGAAAGTGAGGCTTTGGCCTTTTTGAACGCTCGCCGTGAATGGTTGATGAGGCATTTACAAGACCGCCCAGCAGCACAGCGCCCTGCTATTGGTGCGGTGATTCCCATCGAAGGTGCTCCCCATCCGATCATCGAAGGCAGTGGCCGTTCGGCAAAGCTTGCCGATGGGTGTTTAAGCGTTGCCGATGATCCACGCCTGCCCATTCGCGTGGCAGCCTTTCTAAAAAACCGCGCCAATGCGCGGCTCCACACAGCCTCGGAATATTACGCGAATAAACTGGGAAGACAGTTTTCCAAGCTCACACTTCGTGACACCAAAAGCCGCTGGGGCAGTTGCTCGGCGCAGGGTCATTTGATGTATTCTTGGCGACTGATCATGGCCCCGCCTGAGGTGCTAGATTATGTCGCCGCCCATGAGGTTGCGCATTTGGCAGAAATGAACCACGGTCCAAAATTCTGGGCACATTGCGCCTCGCTCTGCCCTGATTATCAACGGCATCGCGCATGGCTGAAAACCCATGGGAACGAGATTTTAGCGTGGCGCTTTGAGAGCTTGCCAACAGGATAGGGTTTGTGATCACATATGGCCTATGCCGACTAACCTGCGCCCAACTGAACAAACCGTTGCGGTGGCCCATGAACGGGTCTATCGCGCTTTGCGCTCGCGCATTATGCATGGCGAAATTTTGCCAGGGCGGGCGATGACGCTGCGTGGAATTGGCCAAGAATTTCAGGTATCCATGACCCCCGCGCGCGAAGCGGTGCGGCGTTTGGTCAGCGAAGGTGCATTGTTTTTATCAGCTTCTGGCCGCGTATCGACCCCAGAACTCAGCAATGAACGGATCGAAGAATTGGCAGCGTTACGCGCATTGCTTGAGCCTGAATTGGCCGCACGCGCCCTGCCGCGGGCGCATATGGCCCTTATCGAACGAATGGAAAGCACTAATAGCGCTATTGCAGGGGTGATCCATACGGGCGATGCCATTGCCTATATCCGCCACAACCTTGAATTCCACCGCACGCTCTATTTGCGGGCGCAAGCGCCAGCAATGTTAGCTTTGGCCGAAACGGTTTGGCTGCAATTGGGACCAACAATGCGCGCGCTCTACGGGCGGCTACACCGAACCGATGCGCCACAGCATCATCGTTCCATCCTCGCCGCATTAAAAGCTGGAGATGAGCCAGGGCTGCGATTGGCTGTTCGGGCCGATGTCACCCATGGATTGAGGCTATTGGCCACCTGAGGCTGACCATTAACCATTGCTTAAACTGCATCAGGTTTTGAATGGGCCATGCGGTTTACAGTCCCCCAATCAGGAAACCGCCGTTAGACTTGCCCAAGGTTTTTTCAACTGTTGTGCAAGACACCCCAATGGAGAGATGCCGAATGCCTCCCCTGCATTCGGCATCTCTTTGTTTTAGACGCCGCAAGTCAGGCGTGGATCGCCCCATCCCCACAGGCCAATGCCGCCTCGCGCACCGCCTCAGAGAATGTAGGATGCGCATGACAGGTCAGCGCCAAATCCTGCGCACTTGCGCCAAATTCCATCGCGACACAAACCTCATGGATCAAATCCCCTGCCGCTGGGCCAATGATATGAGCCCCCAAAATGCGGTCAGTGTCTTTATCGGCAAGGATTTTCACAAAACCATCCGCCGCGAAATTCGCCTTAGCGCGGCCGTTGCCCATAAAGGAGAATTTCCCAACCTTATAGGCGCGGCCCTCAGCCTTCAGCATCTCCTCAGTCGCGCCAACCGAAGCCACTTCGGGGTTTGTGTAAACCACGCCGGGGATGACACCATAATTCACATGGCCATGTTTGCCCGCAACAACCTCGGCAACGGCCATACCTTCGTCCTCGGCTTTATGCGCCAACATTGGGCCTGCGATACAATCACCAATCGCATAAACGCCCTTAATATTGGTCTGCCAGTGGCCATCCGTTTTGATTTGTCCGCGCTCGGACAGTTCCACCCCAAGCGCATCAAGGCCAAGCCCCTCAGTGTAGGGTTTGCGCCCAGTCGCAACCAGAACCACATCTGCAACAACCTGATGGTCGCTGTCATCTTTCTTCAATTTGTAGCTGACAGTCGCATTGGTCTTGGTTGTTTTTACCCCTTGAACAGCGGCCCCAAGCGTAAATTTCAAACCCTGTTTTGAAAGGATTTTTTGGAAATTCTTGGCAACTTCACTGTCCATACCGGGGGTAATGGTATCGAGATACTCAATCACCTCGACCTCGGCTCCAAGACGGGCATAGACCGAGCCAAGCTCAAGACCGATGACCCCAGCACCAATGACAACCATTTTATTGGGCACTTTACCCAGAGCCAAGGCACCCTCAGAAGTGACCACGATTTTTTCGTCTACCTCAATGCCTTGCAGCGTGGACGGCGTTGAGCCAGATGCAATGATGATCGATTTTGCGTTATGGGTTGTGTCGCCAACCTTCACCTGCCCCGCTGCAGGGATGGAGCCGAACCCTTTGATCCAATCCACCTTGTTCTTTTTGAACAGGAATTCGATCCCTTTGGTGTTTTGGCCAATCACATCATCTTTATAGGCCAGCATACCTTTCCAATCGACCTTGGGCGCAGCACCTTTGAGGCCCATCTTGGCGAAGTTATGTTCTGCCTCGTGCAAGGCATGGCTTGCGTGCAGCAGCGCCTTAGACGGAATGCAGCCAATATTAAGGCATGTGCCGCCCAATGTGTCGCGGGCTTCGACACAGGCGGTCTTTAGGCCCAATTGTGCGCAACGGATTGCGCACACATAGCCACCAGGGCCTGCGCCAATAACGATAACATCATAATCTGCCATAATCTTCGCCTCCTTGGCGCTTGGTCGTGGCCCTGTATCAGGCCGAATTTGCCAAGCGCATAGGAAATTGGCGTGCGCGAAACAAGAATTTTCACCCCTCACCCCCCCAAAAACGGGCCAAAATAGCGCGGCTCAGGAGGTGATTTTCGGCTTTGTGATCACAAATTAAAAAACTGTGATCACAACCATAGCGATTGTCGCAAAGAACCCAACCGCCCAAATGACAGACCGCCAAGGCGTGAGTCCCTGCGCATAAGCCGGCACATAAAGAATCCGCGCCACCAGATAGGCATGGGCGCAGATTTCAGTGGCGGCATTAGATGCCCCAAGCGCTGTCACCAAACCCACCGCGATGGCAAAGAGGATCAATGCCTCAAAATGGTTGTTTAAGGCGCGCTGCAATCGGCCCGCCACACCCGTTAGGCTTTTGGCTGTATCCCGCGCACTCATGGAATACCCGACCCCGACCTGTAAATTCGCAACAACGCCGTAAAGTATCAGTTGGAATACCTGTAAAAAGAAAGCGAGGGCGAGAATGTAGAGCTCGGTCGTCAATGCGGTTTGCATGGCTAAGCCTTTCCTTGCAGCGGGCCAAGCTATCGCAGCTTGGGTGGGTTATCTGGGTCCGATCCCGGCGCGGGGCGTTCCCGTGGCTTTTCAACCTGTGGCAGATCAAAACGCAAGCCAACCTTCGCCAATTTCGCGACAAAGACCTCATGCGCCGGCAAAAACACCACATCAAGCATGCCCGCCTCAACGCCCGATAGATGGAGCGTTTCTGAAACGGCGCGCGCCAAAGCCGCATGCGCCTCAGGCGCTGCATCGATAAAGCATAGGATATGGCTGTGACTGCCATCGGCATAATCGGCTAAGGCAAGATAGGCACCTGTGGCCAATCCCGTCAGCCCTGCTAATTTGGCGTCCAAAGCAATCAACACATCTTGCGGCAGGCCGCGTGGTGCGTTCAGCGACACGGGGCGCGCATCTATGGATGTTGGCCCCTTCTCTGCAATATCGCGCAGCCAAATCATCGCAGCGCCGTCAAGCAAGATCTCGCTGGGCGCAACCCCAAGGTTCAAGCCCAGACCAATATCCTGAGGCGCCAACATTTTGGCCAAGGCCCGCCCCGTAAGCGCAGCATAGGGCGCTTCTACCCAGTCCACGAACTGAGACAGCCGCTCTTCTCGGTCAAAGGCTAAGACGAAGGAAACCCCCTCAGATGTCAGGATTTTTGGCTCAATCCGATCCTGCCCAGCGGCCATTGGGCGCTCAAGCAGCACGAATAGCTCGGCCCCCAAAAGGCGGTCATAGAACCGCAGTCGCGGCATCTGGGTATCTGGGTCTGCTTGCATTTGCGCATAGGCATGATCCAAGGGCGTTTCGGTCATCCATCAACACTCCAACATCTTGCGCAAAAGACGCGCAGGTCAGGATTATTCACCCCATCCCGTATTGCCCCGCCTCGGCCTGCGCAAGGGCGGGGGGCAGGATCACACGCAATCTTGCAACAAAATGCCAAACACTTTACCTATCTATAAGTGTCTTTCCTGTCGCGCCTGACGAGGTGGCTTATCAGCGCAGTTTTGACAATACATTGCTTGCCTTCCTTGTATTTTCGGGCATCTACCTGTTGATATCAATGACAGCATCCATTCTTCGCGAACAGGTATCGGCGTAAAAACTATGAGAGACGTGCAAATCGGAAATCTGACGGTCGGCAACGACCGCCCGCTCACCCTTATTGCGGGGCCTTGCCAATTGGAAAGCGCGGATCATGCGCAGATGATTGCAGGTATCCTAAAAGAGGCCTGCGAAAAGGCAGGTGCGCAGTATATTTTCAAGGGCAGCTTTGATAAGGCCAATCGCACCTCACTCAATGCCGCGCCCCCCTTGGGCTTGGATAAAGGCCTTGAGGTTTTGGCATCTGTTAAATCCACGATTGGCGTGCCTGTTCTGACCGATATTCACGAAAAAGAGCAATGCGCCCCCGTGGCCGAGGTGGTGGATGTTCTCCAGATCCCTGCTTTTCTGTGTCGCCAAACCGCCCTTTTGCTAGCGGCGGGAAGGACGGGTGCCGTGATCAACGTCAAAAAGGGACAGTTTCTTGCCCCGTGGGATATTCCCAATGTGGTCGCCAAAATCGAAAGCACGGGCAATGATCGGATCCTGCTCACCGAGCGCGGGGTCAGTTTCGGCTATAACCGCCTCGTGGTTGATATGCAGTCTCTGCCCGAGATGGCAAAAACGGGCTGCCCCGTTGTAATGGATGCAACCCACGCTGTGGCACAACCTGGGGGTTTGGGTGGCGCATCAGGTGGGCAGCGCGAATTTGCACCTGTTTTGGCCCGTGCCGCCGTGGCGGTTGGTGTGGCCGCGGTCTTTACCGAGACGCACCAAGACCCCGACAACGCACCTTGCGATGGCCCCAATATGATCCGACTGTCGGATATGCCCGCATTGATTGAAATGTTGATGCAGCTTGACCAATTGGCCAAAGCCAACCCAATCCGCATTTAACTCAAGCCCAGTAAGGTATTCGTCATGAAAAAACCCCTCGCCGAGGTCACCCCGAATACATGGGCCTTTTTGCGCGATCCCATGATCAAACCGACCGGATTTCGCGAATATGATGCACGCTGGCGTTTTCCCGAAGAGATCAACCTGCCGGGCGTTACTGCCTTGGGTCTAGGGCTTGGCACACAAATGCATGAGGCGGGCATCCACCCTGAGATCGTGGTGGCCAATGATTACCGCGACTATTCGCTCTCGGTCAAAAACGCGCTGATCTTGGGTTTGATGCAGGCGGGGATCAAGGTGCGGGATATCGGCCCCGCCCTCAGCCCGATGGCCTATTTTGCGCAATTTCACCTTGATGCGCCAGCCGTGGCCATGGTGACAGCCAGCCATAACCCCAATGGATGGACAGGGGTGAAAATGGGATTTGAAAAGCCCCTCACCCATGGCCCAGTCGAGATGGCGCGTTTGCGCGATATCGTTTTGGACGGCGCGGGCGTGGCGCGCACGGGCGGCGCGTATGAGTTTGTCGATGGCGTCAAAGAGGCCTATTTGGATGATCTCGTTGGCGATTTCAAAATGACCCGCAAGCTGCGCGTGGTCTGCGCCACGGGCAATGGCACGGCTTCGGCCTTTGCCCCTGAGTTATTCGCGCGCATGGGGGTCGAGGTGGTCGCATCGCATAATGCGCTTGATTACACATTCCCGCATTACAACCCAAACCCCGAAGCGATGGAAATGTTGCATGACATGGCGGACACGGTGCGTGAAAGCGGCGCTGATTTCGCGCTTGGGTTTGACGGGGACGGCGATCGTTGCGGCGTGGTCGACAATGAAGGCGAAGAAATTTTCGCCGATAAGATGGGCGTGATCTTGGCCCGCGATCTGGCCAAACATCACAAGGGTGCGATTTTCGTAGCTGATGTGAAATCTACGGGGCTGTATGCCTCTGACCCTGAATTGCGGGCGCTTGGCGCGCGGGCGGATTATTGGAAAACCGGCCACAGCCATATGAAACGCCGCGTGCATGAATTGGGCGCACTCGCGGGGTTCGAAAAATCGGGCCACTACTTCTTCGCGCCGCCTCTGGGACGTGGCTATGATTGCGGCATGCGCGTTGCGGTAGAAATCTGCAAATTGATGGATCGCAACCCTTACGCCTCTATGGCGGATCTGCGCCGCGCTTTGCCCCAAACCTACGCCACCCCGACCATGTCGCCCTATTGCGCGGACACGCAAAAATACGATGTTCTCGCTCGGTTGGTAGAAAAACTCGTGGCTTTACATGGTCAAGGCGGCTCACTGGGCGGGCAGAAAATCGTGGATGTCGTAACGGTAAATGGCGCGCGGGTGGTGTTGGAAAATGGCGGATGGGGCCTTGTGCGGGCCTCATCCAACACGCCAAATTTGGTGGTTGTCTGCGAAAGTCCCGCCAGTGAAGCAGAAATGCGCGCAATCTTCCAAGACCTAGACGCGATCATTCGAACAGAACCCGATGTCGGGGCCTATGATCAAACGATTTGAGACCACGAAAATAAACCAAAGATTTTTCACACAAGGGTCTTGATCCTACGACCCGCGCAAAGTAACTAGCGCGTCACAGTTGGGGTGTAGCCAAGTGGTAAGGCAACGGTTTTTGGTACCGCGTACCGTAGGTTCGAATCCTACCACCCCAGCCAGTTCTTCCCAAAACTGACCGCTACACCCGACAGGTAACAAAATGGCGCGCTCGCGGCTGATCATGCCATCCCAGCAGTGGATACGTCTATATTTCGTTGGGATTGCGCGCTTTGATGCGCGCATCCTTTCGCGATAGCTGATAGGGTCTCTCATTGGACAGGTTCGGAATTTGTGCCCGCGCGTGATCTGCACGGCTCAAATCCAAATCGCAGATATGCAAGGCGGGCGCGGCCGTGCCTGCATCCAATAAAATCTCGCCCCATGGAGCGACAACCATCGAATGACCATAGGTGCTGCGCCCATCTTCATGGCTGCCTGATTGGGCGGCGGCTACGATAAAACTACCCGTCTCAATGGCACGAGCACGCAGCAGAACCTCCCAATGAGCTTGGCCCGTGGTCACCGTAAAGGCCGATGGCACAAAGATCATGCGCGCGCCCGCCTTGGCATAGTCGCGAAAGAGATGGGCAAAGCGGATATCATAACACACGCTCATCCCCCACGGGCCCCAAGGGGTGTCGACCAACATCGCCTGATCCCCCGCATCAAATCGGCTCGACTCTCCAATTGGGGCCTGCCCGTCGAGTGCGATATCAAACAGGTGAATCTTATCATAGACCGCGACCACATCCCCATCAGGCGCGATCAAAACAGCGTGATTGCGGAATTTTTCTGCGCCTTCAGATCGGATCGGTGTTGTGCCTGCTTGGATCCAAAGGTTGTGCCTGCGCGCCGCATTGCGCGCGGCATCCAGAAACGGATCTTCCGAAGCGGTCTTGACCTGTGCCAAAGCTTTCTCACGATCGCGGCACATCAAACCCGCCACTTCAGGCAGACATAAAAGATCTGCGCCCGCTGCCGCCGCATCGCGTGCAAACTCTTGCATCACGGCGATATTTGGGGCGTGGGTCGTGGCAGAACACATCTGCCCAAGAGCCACACGCAGATGATCGGCGGCCTCGCTCATGACCCGCCTGCCTCGGCGCGGGCAATAAGGTTTGCAACCTCAGGGCCAAGTGCCTCGACCACCAAAGCCACGCCCTTGGCATTAGGGTGAATGCCATCGGGCTGCATCAAATCGCTCAATGCCTCTTGGCGGTTACTTTCTGCGGCCGCGGCAATAGGCCCAAGAAAATCAAGCACAAGACTAGTCTCATATTGGGCCGCGAGATCGGGGTAAATCGCGTCAAATTCAGCCTTAAATGCAGGGCCGTAATTATTGGGCGCGGGCAAGCCCACCAAAAGAACAGGCAAATTGCGCGCAGATATTTTCTGCAAAATTGCCTCAAGGTTGGCGCGACTGGTTGCAGGTGGAATCCCACGCAATAGGTCATTTCCCCCCAATGCCACGATCACGGCATCCACATCAGGGGTCAGCGTCCAGTCAATCCGAGACAGCCCCCCTGCGGTCGTGTCACCCGAGACACCCGCATTGACGACTTGTGCATCAAGACCTTGCTCATTGATCCAATTTTGCAGCTGCGGCACAAAACCTTCGCCTTGGGGCAAGCCGTATCCTTGCGTCAGACTGTCGCCCAGGGCAACGACCTGCACCTGCGCGACCCCCGTCTGTGGCAGCAGCATCAGCAGCACGCCAAAGAGCGCCGCCCAGACAAGCCGCCCCTTGCCGCAGCGCGGCAAAACCCCATATCGAGTTGCAACCAAGTATGCGGGGTTATTGAACATGGCTGAAACCATCCTTTCGCTTGAAGACGCAGGTCTGTCCTTGATGGGCAATGCGGGCCCTGTCGATATCCTACATGGGGTGTCTTTGACGATAAGCAAAGGGGAAAGCGTCAGCCTCGTTGGGCCATCGGGTTCGGGCAAGTCTTCGCTCTTAATGTTGATGGGTGGATTAGAGCGCCCCACATCGGGCACAGTGCGTGCGCTTGATCATGATTTGGGACGTATGGATGAAGATGCCTTAGCGCGGCTTCGCCGCAACCATATGGGCGTTGTTTTTCAATCTTTTCACCTGATCCCAACCATGACCGCGCTAGAGAATGTTGCAACGCCCCTTGAATTGGCAGGGGTGGCCGATGCGTTTGATCGGGCCGAGGCTGAACTGGCTTCGGTTGGCCTTGCGCATCGTGCGGGGCATTATCCTGCGCAAATGTCTGGCGGTGAACAACAGCGTGTGGCCTTGGCCCGTGCGGCAGCACCGCGCCCCTCGATCTTATTGGCGGATGAACCCACAGGGAATTTGGACGCAACCAATGGGGCGCATATCATGGAACTTCTGATGGATCTGCAAACCCGTCACGGGGCTACGCTGATCCTCGTCACCCATTCTTCGGAACTGGCCGCAAAATGTGACCGCATGGTCACCTTGCGCGATGGTCGGGTCGTCTCAGAAACACGCCCGCAAAAAGGATCGCGCACATGATCATGGCGTGGCGAATTGCGCAGCGCGAATTGCGCGCGCAATGGCGTGGGGGGTTGCGCGGTTTTCGCATTTTCCTCGCCTGTTTGATTTTGGGCGTGGCGGCTATCGGCACTGTTGGCACAGTGCGCAGCGCAATTGGCGATGGCTTGTCGCGTGAGGGGGCGGTGATCCTTGGCGGAGACGCTGAAATGGAATTCACCTATCGCGGCCCAAATGATGAAGAGCGCGCCTTTATGGCGGCAATCTCAACAGACCTCTCTGAGACAATCGAACTGCGGTCTATGGCAGGTTTCGCGGGGCCCGAGGGGATGGATTACGCCCTGACCCAATTGCGGGCGGTCGATACGGCCTATCCGCTTTATGGCGCGGCGGGTCTTATACCAGATCACCCGATCCAAGAGGTCATTTCTGCGCAAAATGGCCTGCATGGCGCGGTGATGCAGCAAGTGCTGATTGATCGTTTGGGCATGCAAATTGGTGATGTCTTCACCATTGGAACGGCAGAATTTCAGCTGCGCGCCGCACTTGATGCAGAACCTGATGGCGCGGCAGGCGGCTTTGGCCTTGGCCCGCGCACCATCATATCGCTGGACGGATTGACCGCCTCAGGCCTGATCCAACCCGGCACACTTTATGAAACCGAAGTGCGGCTGAAACTGCCCGAAGGGGCAAATTTCGATAGCTTGCGCAGTCAGATGGAGGCGGCCTTTCCCGAAGGCGGTATCCGCTGGCAAGACAGCCGCCGCGCGGCCCCAGGGGTGCAACGCTTTGTCGATCGTATCGGCACGTTCCTTGTGTTGGTTGGCCTTGCAGGTCTGGCCGTAGGTGGGGTTGGCATTGCTGCCGCGGTGCGGGCCTATTTGGAAAATCGTCTATCCACCATTGCGATCCTGAAAACCATCGGGGCCGAGGGGCATACAATCTTTGCCGCCTATCTGATCCAAATTATTATTTTGGGTGCCGTTGGTGTTGGCATGGGCGTGGTGCTTGGGGCGGTGTTACCGCTTGTGGCGGCTCCGTTCTTGGCCCCGCATATGCCTGTGGATTTGAACATAACCATCGCCCCTGCTGCCCTTCTTGAGGCGGCAAGCTATGGCGCGCTGACGGCGTTAATCTTTACGCTGCTACCCTTGGCGCAAACCGAACGCTTGCGCGCCGCAGCGATCTTTCGAGATGCGGCAAGCCCAGCCATTGCCACCCCGCGCAAACGGTATATCGCAGCGCTGCTTGGCCTATGCGCGGCGCTCTTGGGTTTGGCGCTATGGCGGTCTGGCTTGCCGATTTTGACGCTTGGCGCAACAGGGGGGATTGCCGCAGCACTTTTGATCCTATGGGTGGCTGCATGGGTGTTGCGCCGCGTCTTACGCAATTTGGCGCGCGGGCGCGCCTTACGCGGACGGGTTATGCTGCGCGCGGCCCTCGCTGCGATTGCCGCCCCCCGTTCAGAAGCAACCGCGGTCATGATCTCGCTGGGTCTGGGCCTGTCAGTTCTGGCGGCGGTGGGGCAAATCTCGTCCAATCTACAAAATGCGATTGACCGCGACCTTCCCGAGGTTGCCCCCTCCTATTTCTTTGTCGATATCCAACCAAACCAGATTGACGCCTTTCTCACCCGCACGGCAAGCGACCCTGCGGTATCACGAGTGGAAACCGCGCCCATGCTGCGCGGCATCGTGACGGGGATCAACGGGCAAGACGCGCGCGAAGTGGCAGGGGATCACTGGGTCGTGCGCGGGGATCGTGGCCTGACCTATCTGGACGAAGCCCCACCATCTGACCAAATCGTTGCAGGGCAATGGTGGGATCAAGGCTATGACGGGCCACCATTGATGGCCTTTGCCGCCGAAGAGGCCGCCGAATTAGGTGTCGGGCTTGGCGATCAGATCACTGTTAACGTTTTGGGGCGGGACATCACCGCGACCATTGCCGCGCTGCGTGAGGTTGATTTTTCGAATGCAGGGATTGGGTTTGTTATGACCCTCTCCTCTAACGCGCTTGCAGGCGCACCTCATACATTCATCGCAACAGTCTATGCCGAAGAGTCCGCAGAAGCGCAGTTGTTGCGTGATATTGCGGGCGATGCCCCCAATATTACCGCCATTCGCATCCGTGATGCACTAGACCGCGTGGCCGAGGCGCTTGGGGCCATTGCAATGGCAACGTCCCTTGGCGCAGGCGTGACCCTGTTGACAGGATTGATCGTCTTAATCGGTGCGGCCGCATCGGGCGAACGGGCGCGCAGCTATGAGGCGGCACTTTTGAAAACCCTAGGCGCCTCGCGTGGGCAAATCCTGTCATCCTTCGCCCTTCGTTCCGCATTGTTAGGGGCGATGGCGGGCTTGGTCGCCCTTGGCGCAGGCACGCTTGGAGGCTTTGCGGCCATGGAATTTGTGATCGAGGCGCCCTTTCAGTTTGATCTCACCTCGGCCATTCTCATCATTGGGGGCGGTGCCTTGGTCAGCCTTGCTGCGGGGCTTGGTTACGCATGGCGACCTTTGGCCATGCGCCCTGCGGGACGGTTGCGCGCACGCGATTAAGCGGGCGGCCGCACCGCAAATTTAGCCTTGCTTATGCGCCCATATCCGCGCAGATTCTAACCATGTTCAAACTGTTCAAGCGCACCCCCAAACCCACAGGACAGGCAGCCCTAGGTCAGGGCAAAGGCGGGCAACCGCGGCCTGAATTGGCAAGCTATATCGTGGGCGACCTTATGGGCTGCGCTAGTTTGCTTGAAGGCATTTTGGCGCGCATTGATGCCCATATCGGCAATAGTGGCGCAACAAATCCACAATTGGTGTTCGTTGGAAATTACCTGCACGCGGGCGGGCAAGGGCTAGCCACGCTCGACCGCCTGATGGATCTGACCCAAGAATTTCCAAATAACGTCACCTGTCTTTGCGGTGCGCAGGAGCGACTTTTGCTCGATAGTTTAGACGCGCCGGCGGTGCGACTTCAACGCTGGCTGCGTGCAGGGGCCCCGCGATTTTTACAGGAACTCAAGCTTGACCCGAACCTGCCCCCCGATGACTTGGTTGCACATTTATCAGAAGTCTTGGGAGAGGCGCGCATTGCGTGGTTAGCCAACCTGCCGTTGTTTTGGAAATCAGGCAGCTTGGCTGCTACCCATGCAGGCGCTGATCCGCATCATCCGCTTGACCAACAAAGCGGCCGCAATCTGATCTGGGGCCATCCTGAATTTGCCTATCGCCTGCGTGGAGATGGCCTATGGATAGCCCACGGCCATAACGCAGTCGACAGCGTAACCCAAGCGGAGGGACGCATCGCGCTAAACACCCGCCCCGATGAAACAGGACGCCTAAGCGCCGTGGCAATTTTGCCCGATGGCAGCACCACCGAATTGCATACCTAAGAGAGAGGTGAGCGCGGACTAACCGGGGAGAGCTGATTAATCTGCGCTTTTAAGGAGAAATCGGGTGTCCCTCAGGGGTGACGGCAGGATCCCGTCAGGACACCCGAAACGCTTTGCCCATCTCAAACCACTGGAAGGGACTAACAACCAGAGACTTGGGCCTTGCGTGTAAATGGCCTTTGCGCGCGTGCCTTCGCATCGGCCCAATCAGGTTTGCGCCTGATCATGACCAAGATCTAGGGTCACCCTTGCCGAAAGAAAATATTACATTACAACATATTTTGATAGGAAAAAACTAACAAGGCATCCGCCATGCCAATTCCAAAAATTCCGCTTACCTTGCGCCAACTTCGGTACTTGGTCGCGATTGAGGAAACGGGCCATTTCCGCCTAGCGGCAGAATCCTGTGGGATATCGCAACCCTCGCTCTCGGTGCAGATCAAAACCCTGGAGGAGGCATTATCCCTGACCCTGATTGAACGGGGGCGCGGGCCTGTCAAATTGACCCTAGCGGGACGCGAAGTTGTGGCGCGCGCGCGCGATATTTTGGACGCGACCCAAGCAATTGTTGATCTATCCGCAACCTTGCAAACGGGCCTCGCGGGCACATTGCGCCTTGGCACGTCCACTACGCTGGGGCCTTATCTGATGCCACATATCGTGGGCGATTTGCATCGCTCCCACCCTGATTTGCGTCTCTATGTGCGCGAGGCGGCCCCACATGACCTTGCCCGTCAAATCAGCGAAGGGGGCCATGATCTGATCCTTACGCAGTTGCCAATCCCTGGCGCGTCTTTGGTCACGGAACGATTGTTCCGAGAGCCCTTGGTCGTGGCAATCTCAGCCGATCATCCACTTGCGCAGCGCAGCCAAATTGAGCCGCAAGACCTCAGCGGCGAAACAATCCTGTCACTGTCACCGAATTATGCGCTGCATGACCAGATATCTGCACTTTGTGTTGAAACAGGGGCGACATTGTCGCGCGAATATGAGGGCACATCGCTTGATGCCCTGCGCCAGATGGTTGCAATGGGGATGGGGGCCACGTTTTTGCCTGCGCTCTATGTGCGTTCCGAAATATTGGGGCGCGCGCAGGATGTTGCAGTAAGGCCCTTTAAGGGCAAGCGTTTTTCGCGCTCTATCGGGCTTGTATGGCGCTCAACCTCAGGGGCCAGCACTGCGCATCGGCAATTGGCCGATGTGATCCGCGGGTACGCGCGTCAATTGCCCGAACTGATCATCGAGGGCTAGGCGCGCCCCAATATCGCACCGCTTTTGCCGCGCTTGCGCCCTTCTGCCGCCGTTCTCGAGTGAAACAATCTGTCCCATAGAGGCTCAATGTTGAGCCGCAGTGTAAAAGGCGACAGAGTATGAATCAGCAGCAAGACGAAAACAATCAACGGCTAAGCCTTGCCGATTTAGAAGCGCTGAGTTTTGACAGCCTCAGCAGATTGTCGGCCAAAACACATCAAGCCATACCTCTTGCACGCCGCATCGCCCGCGCCGAAGCCGAAGGACGCGCCCGCGCAGGCCTTCGCTATTTATTGCATTGCCTTGAGGATCTGGCGCTTGGTCGCTGTGATGGGGGGGCGATGCCGAAATTGCAGCCCAGACAAGGCATGCGGTTACATTGTGACATCGCCAACGGCTTTTTGCCCGCGGCCTTTGATCTGGCCCTGCCCGAGTTTCTGCAGATCGCCGAGGCGGAAGGGGCGGCCTGTTTGGCCTTTGCCAATGGTCATAGCCCAGGATTTCTGCTGCAGATGGCCGAAGACGTTGCGCGGCGCGGCTATGTGAGCTTGGCGCTATCGACCGATACGGCCTGCATCAGCACAAACCCGCGTTTGCCACCGACTTTGGGGGATAATCCAATGGCACTAGCAGTCCCTGACAAGCGCGGACAAGGTGTTTTGATTTTTGAACAAGGCCAAGCCGCGATATTGCGCGACACTGTATTTGATCACATCAAATCAGGAACCACCCTGCCGCCCCAGCTTGCGCTTGATGATCACGGGCGCGCCACGTAAAACCCTCGCGCGGCGATTGAGGGCAGCATCCTGCCTGTTCATGGCAGCCACGGGTTCAATATTGCGGTGATGGTCGAAATTCTCGTGCTCAGTCTTGTCGGGGCGGGGGCCTCGGCCATGATCGGTGACCCTGATGATCCAAGCAGCGGGCTGCTGCGCATGGGGCATTGTCTTTTTGCCATCAAGCCGCAATCATACGGGCAGGTATCGGCGCTTGAGCAATTCACCCAAGCCCTTCTTGCCGATGCCCCCAACAGGTTGCAGGCGCTTTCGCGCAGGCAAAAATTTGAAACCGCGCTGACAGAAGGGGTCGCTGTGCCTCAGGCGCTATTGGAACGGATCATCGCCGCATGACGCGACCCGATCTTAAGGGGATCAGCCTCAAGAGCCTTGAGACCTTCGAGGTCATGGCGCGCACGGGATCGCTGTCCGATGCGGCAGAGGAAATGGGTCTATCCGTGCCCGCCGCCTCGCAACAACTGCGCAATTTATCTTTGGCGGTGGGGGTTGAATTGATTGACACCCGCAGGCGGCCTATTGGCCTGACACCTGCGGGGCGGTTGTTCCTAAAACGGGTGCAAGTGGCGCTTGGCGCGCTGCGTGCAGGGCAAAAAGATCTCAGCCGCCTAAACCTATCGGGCATATCCGCCCTTGGTCTTGGGGTTATTGATGATTTTGAGAATGATCTAACCCCACAATTGGCCGCACGTTTGGCCGAGACGCTCAGCGATTGTAAATTCCGCCTACAAACTGGGGCGAGCCACATCTTGCTCAATATGTTGGCCAAGCGGAACCTTGATATGATCATTTGCGCCGCACCGCAGACCGCGCCCGCAGATATCGTGGCGCACCCGATTGTGCAGGATCCCTATATTTTGGCCCTCCCAAAAGGATATGCCTTTGAGGGAAGGTTCGAAGACTTGGGCGGGCTTGCTTTTTTGGGGCGCGACCCTGCGCAGGTCATGGCGCGGCATATTGATGAGTATCTTCAGATGCATGATATGCAGGTTAGTCGCAGATTTGAGATCGACTCGAACCAATCCATTTCGGCCCTCGTGGCGGCAGGGCTTGGCTTCACCATCACAACGCCCCTGAGCCTGATGCGGGGCGAGCGATTTGCGGATGGGATTGACACCTACCCCTTGCCCTCACCCGCGCAACCGCGCCAGATCATGCTCTATTGCAGTGATGACTGGACGGGCGCCATTCCCAGTGAAATGGCGAACCTGATCCGCGATCTTTCACAAAAGCTGTTCATCGCGCCAGCCCTGCAAAGGATGCCTTGGCTGGGGGCGGATTTCCGCGTGCTTTAGCGCCCTTAATTTCGGGTGACTCGCGCGCGGTTTTGGCCCTCCATCAACCGATAATCAGGAAAAACACCACATGTTGGGGTTGCGCCGCAGCGCAGAATTTAGCGCTAACTCTCTAAAAGCGCACAAATACAACCTATGGTTTAAATTTGCTCGCCACCAAACTAGGTATGTTTTCCACGGAAATTTTCGAAAATTGTTAATAAATTTACAAATTCCGCAACGCAGTGTAAATTTGTTACACAGAAATCGCGGAAATCAGGATGTATTCCTTCTGAAGCCAAAAACTTGGTGTAAACTGTTTTTGATTGATAGCGGTGTGCCTGATCGGGAAATCAGGCCAACAATGGGGCCACTGTCGACTTTGCGAAACCGCCCAATGGAGGGGGCAAGGACGCAAAATTTGGGGATCGGGGAGGATCTGTTTTAGTCATCACATGAGCTGCGTTTGTGTCGTTTGTTTACGTTGAACAGGCACGAACCGCCATATTTCCACGAAGGGATCGGGGTGAGCGACACCCAAGCTGCGGCGCGGCACCCTTTGTCAAACGACATCCGCGCCGCCACCTTTGAGGGAGAACTACATTGCCAACGACTTCGAAATTCCCTGACCTTCTTGCTGGCGCGCATATTGACGCGGATAAGTACACAGCAATGTATGAAGCCTCCATTTCCGATCCCGAGGCGTTTTGGGGCGAACACGGCAAGCGCCTTGATTGGATCAAGCCCTACACCAAGGTCAAAAACGCCTCCTTTGCCTATGATAAAGTAGATATCCGTTGGTATGAGGACGGCACGCTGAACGTAGCGGCAAACTGCATTGATCGCCATTTGGCAACGCGCGGCGATCAGACCGCGATTTTGTTTGAACCAGACGATCCCAACGAAGCCGCGCAGCATATCACCTACGCACAGCTTGGCGATGAAGTGGGCCGTTTTGCCAACACCCTGAAATCATTGGGCGTTAAGCGCGGTGATCGTGTTGTTCTCTATTTGCCTATGATCCCCGAGGCATCCTATGCCATGCTTGCGTGCGCGCGCATCGGCGCGATCCACTCCGTGGTCTTCGCGGGCTTCTCGCCTGACGCATTGGCAAATCGGATCAATGACTCGGAAGCACGGGTTGTCATCACTTCGGACGGCGCCCCCCGCGGCGGTCGTGTGACCGATCTGAAATCTAACGTGGATAAGGCGCTTTTGCATTGTGATGACAATGTGAAATGCTTGGTCGTGAAGCGCACAGGTCAAGATGTAACTTGGACCGATGGTCGCGATATCTGGTATCATGACGCCTCTGCGGGCCAATCCACCGCCTGCCCTGCGGAAGAAATGAACGCTGAAGATCCGCTGTTCATTCTTTACACCTCGGGCTCAACGGGAAAGCCGAAGGGCGTTGTTCATACGTCAGGTGGCTATCTGACTTATGCTGCGATGACGCATCGATACACATTCGACTATCATGATGGCGATGTGTTCTGGTGCACCGCCGATGTGGGTTGGGTGACAGGCCACAGCTATATCATCTACGGCCCGCTTGCGAATGGCGCGACAACCTTGATGTTTGAAGGCGTGCCAACCTATCCAGACGCGGGCCGTTTCTGGGCTGTTTGTGAAAAGCACAAAGTGAACCAATTCTACACCGCCCCTACAGCCATTCGTTTGCTGATGGGTCAGGGTAATGAATTCGTCACCAAATATGATCTCTCTAGCCTCAAGCTTTTGGGGTCGGTGGGCGAGCCTATCAACCCCGAAGCATGGAATTGGTATAATGACGTTGTTGGCAAGGGGAACTGCCCCATTGTTGACACATGGTGGCAGACCGAAACGGGCGGCCATTTGATTACGCCTCTGCCAGGTGCAACCAAACTTAAGCCGGGCTCAGCGACAAATCCATTCTTCGGCGTTCAGCCCGTGCTGTTGGATGCGACCACAGGTCAAGAAATCCACGAAACCGCCGCAGAAGGCGTTTTGTGTATCAAAGACAGCTGGCCTGGTCAGATGCGCACCCTGTGGGGCGATCCTGACCGCTTTGTGCAAGCTTATTTCAGTGACTATAAAGGTTATTACTTCACTGGGGACGGATGCCGCCGTGACGAAGATGGCTATTACTGGATCACGGGCCGCGTGGATGATGTGATCAACGTGTCGGGCCACCGCATGGGCACAGCCGAAGTTGAATCGGCGCTTGTGGCACATGAAAAAGTATCAGAGGCCGCAGTGGTGGGCTTCCCCCATGATATCAAAGGTCAGGGGATCTACTGCTACGTCACGTTGATGGCGAGCGAAGAGCCCTCCGAAGAATTGCGGGCAGAATTGACCAATTGGGTGCGTAAAGAGATCGGCCCAATTGCAAAACCAGACGCGCTGCAATTTGCACCTGGCCTGCCCAAAACGCGGTCGGGGAAAATCATGCGCCGCATTTTGCGTAAGATTGCCGAAAACGATTTCGGCAGCCTTGGTGACACATCAACCTTGGCAGATCCAAGCGTGGTGGATGACCTCATCGCCAATCGCATCGTTAAGTAACGCGTGGAATTCAGTAAATGACGGCAGATACGATGACACGACCAGTTAACTTAATCCTTCTCGGGCCTCCGGGCGCTGGGAAGGGCACCCAAGCCCGCATGCTAGAAGAGGCATTCGGGCTTGTGCAGCTGTCCACTGGTGACTTGCTGCGTGGCGCAGTCAATGCAGGCACACCCGCAGGCTTGGCCGCGAAATCGGTTATGGAAAAGGGCGAGTTGGTCTCGGATGAGATTGTGCTCGCCGTTCTCGAAGAACGCCTTCAGCAGCCCGATGTGGCCGCAGGCACAATTCTGGATGGTTTTCCCCGCACCGCCGCGCAAGCCGAGGCGCTTGATGGCCTTTTGGCGGCACGCAACCAGCAGATTGACGCTGTCATCAGCCTTGAGGTGGATGATGACGCGATGGTGGCCCGCGTATCGGGTCGCTATACCTGCGCCGATTGTGGCGAAGGATATCATGACGAATTCAAGCAACCCGCAACAGCGGGTGTTTGTGACAAATGTCAGGGCAGCTCGTTTAAGCGCCGCCCTGATGATAATGCCGAAACAGTGCGCACCCGCCTGTCGGCATATCATGCCCAAACGGCCCCCCTTACCGAGTATTACAATGCCCGCGGCACGCTTAGCAAAGTCGCGGCTATGGGGGCTATTGACGATATTGCCAAGGCACTTGGCAAGATCGTGTCCCACCTCACTGGGGCGTAATTGGGCAAAAGAATTCTGTCGGCGCCTTAGGAGGAGGCGGCGTCAGATGTCACCGTTGGGGCAGTGCCTCACTGGTTAGAAACCGAAGGGAGATATCAATGGCCGAAAAGGCAAATAACTCTGAATACTGGGCCGCGAACATCCGCTTGGTCACCCTATGCTTGGTGATCTGGGCGCTGTGTTCCTATGGCTTTGCTATTCTTTTCCGCCCGATGCTTAGCGGCATCGCGGTGGGTGGCACAGATCTGGGCTTCTGGTTTGCTCAGCAAGGTTCAATCCTCGTATTCCTTGTTCTGATTTTCTTCTACGCAGCGCGTATGAACAAATTAGACAAAGAATATGGCGTGGACGAAGAGTAAGGGACGGGCCAGATTATGGAACAAACAACACTCAATATTATCGTTGTGGGGCTGTCGTTTGCGCTCTACTTCGGTATCGCAATTTGGGCCCGCGCGGGCTCCACATCTGAATTCTACGCCGCTGGGCGTGGTGTTCCGCCTGTCTTGAACGGTATGGCAACTGCAGCTGACTGGATGTCGGCGGCCTCCTTCATCTCAATGGCAGGTCTTATCGCATTCGTAGGCTATAACAACTCGACCTTCCTCATGGGCTGGACGGGCGGTTACGTGCTTATGGCGATGCTTCTTGCACCCTATTTGCGCAAATTTGGCAAGTATACGGTTCCTGAGTTCGTAGGCGACCGTTTCTACAGCCAAACTGCACGCGTTGTGGCCGTAGCCTCACTGATTGTGATGTCCGTGACTTACGTTATCGGTCAGATGACTGGTGCTGGCGTGGCCTTCTCTCGCTTCCTCGAAGTTGACAAAACAACGGGTCTCTACATTGCCTCCGCAACCGTTTTCGTTTACGCGGTTTTAGGTGGCATGAAGGGCATCACCTATACGCAGGTGGCGCAGTATTGTGTTCTGATCACTGCGTATACGATCCCTGCTGTGTTCATCTCACTGCAACTGACAGGTAACCCAATCCCAAGCCTCGGCCTCTTCTCCGAGCACACCGCCTCTGGCCAGCCTCTGCTGACCACATTGGACGGCTTGCTGACGGATCTGGGCTTCAATGCTTACACCACAGGCTCTAGCCCATGGTTGATGGCCTTGTTTACCTTGTCTCTAATGATTGGTACCGCGGGTCTGCCCCACGTGATCATTCGCTTCTTCACCGTTCCCAAAGTGTCAGACGCACGTTGGTCTGCTGGCTGGGCACTGGTGTTCATCGCGCTGCTTTACCTAACCGCTCCTGCGGTGGGTGCTATGGCTCGTTTGAACATCATGACCACCATGTGGCCAAATGGCGTTGAAGGTGAGCCTGTTGCACAAGCTGATCTGCCTGATTGGTTCAACACTTGGTCGGTGACTGGCCTTCTGGCTGTTGAAGACAAGAACGGCGATGGCCTGATCCAGTACTACAATGAAAATAACGCTGGTATGGCTGAAATGGCAGCTGAGCGTGGTTGGGCAGGAAACGAGCTTGTCACGTTCAACCGTGACATCCTCGTTTTGGCAAACCCAGAAATCGCACAGCTTCCAGGTTGGGTTATCGCTCTGATCGCGGCAGGTGGTCTGGCAGCGGCTCTGTCCACTGCGGCGGGTCTTCTGTTGGCGATCTCCTCTTCCATCAGCCACGATTTGATCAAGTCGGTGATCAATCCTGACATCTCGGAGAGAGGCGAGCTTCTGGCCGCACGCATCTCGATGGCAGGCGCGATTGCTTTGGCAACCTATCTTGGTCTGAACCCTCCAGGCTTTGCGGCGCAAACCGTGGCTCTGGCATTCGGTCTGGCAGCAGCTTCGCTGTTCCCAACACTGATGATGGGTATCTTCTCCAAGCGCATGAACTCCGCAGGTGCAACAGCAGGTATGCTTGCAGGTTTGATTTCAACCTGTCTCTACCTGTTCACATTCTTGGGTTGGTTCTTCATCCCAGGCACCAACATGCTTGATAACACTGCAGCGAACTACCTGTTCGGCATCCCACCAACCCATTTCGGGCCAGTGGGCGCATTGCTGAACTTTGCAGTTGCATTCGCAGTATCCCGCGTGACAGCAGAGCCGCCGCAGGAGATCCAAGACCTCGTGGAATCCGTACGTATCCCACGTGGCGCAGGTGCAGCCATCAACAAGTGATCCTTTGATCACTTAGGGGCTACCCCTTAAGAAAAATGGGCGCATTCCGATCAATCGGGATGCGCCTTTTTCATAAATAGTCTAGGCTGAGCCAGACCGACCAAACAGACCCAGATCCAGATGCCAAAAGAAATCCTGACACTTCTGTCACAAACGCACCCCTATGACAGCTTACCGCATGATTATCTGGTGGAACTGGCAGGGCAGGTGAACCGCTCCATGGCGAAAGCGGGCGCTGTGATTTATCACGCGGGCACGCCGCTTGAGGCGCTTTACCTCATCGTGTCAGGGCAGGTTGATATCACCGAACCCAATGGTGAACTGGTCTCGATCCTCGGCCCAAAAAACTCCTTCGGAGAGCGTGGCTTGATGCGCGATGGTATTGCGCCTGTCACCGCAACCGCGGTGAAACCAACCGAACTTTTGGAAGTCACGGCGCCACTTTTCCATAAATTGGTGAAAGAGCACCCCGCCTTTCTAGATTTCTTTGACCGCACCCGCCCAGCCCGCGCCAAGCGCAGTGCGTTGTCGACCCAAACCTTGGGCGATTTAATGACGCGCAATCCTCTGACCTGCACAGCGCAAGACAGCTTGCTGAGCGCCGCGAAAAAGATGCGGGATCACCGCGTCTCTTGCTTGCTTGTCACCTCCGAAACGGGGGCGCTGCAAGGGATCATCACCACACGCGACTTAACCAATCGCGCGATGGCGGCGGGGCTGCCATCAGACACGGCCGTGGCTGAAGTGATGACGCGCGACCCCAAGACCTTGCCCGCCTCCGCCCTTGTGGCTGATGCGCTGCATTTGATGGTCGAGCATGGGTTTACCCATATGCCCGTCATGGATCGCGGGCAGCCCGAAGGCATATTAAGCCAGACCGATATGATGCGCTTTCAGGCGACCAGTTCCGCCTCAATCATCATGGATATCGCCTATGCCGCAAATAGCGCAGAAATTGCCAAATATGTAAAAGGCATCCCTGCCCTTTTGATGCAATTGGTTGGGGCAAATAATGATCATCAGGTGGTCACACGCCTGATCACCGATATCGGTGATGCCGCGACCCGGCGGTTGCTAAAACTTGCCGAAGACCATCTTGGGCCGCCGCCTGTGCCCTATCTGTGGCTGGCCTGTGGCAGCCAAGGTCGGCAAGAACAAACCGGCGTGTCCGACCAAGACAATTGCCTGATCATAGACGATGCCATGCGCCCAGAAGACGACGCGTATTTCGCCGCTTTGGCAAAATTCGTCTCGGATGGTTTAGATGAGGCAGGCTATTTCTACTGCCCAGGTGATATGATGGCGACCGCCGCGCGTTGGCGGCAACCCTTACGCGTTTGGCGAAACTATTTCTCGAAATGGATTTACAAACCTGACACCGAGGCGCAGATGTTGGCATCGGTGATGTTTGACCTGCGGCCCATTGGCGGCACGATGGCCCTATTTGACGATCTTCACGCCTCGACCCTTGCAGAGGCTTCGGGAAATTCGATTTTTGTGGCTCATATGATTTCCAATTCGCTCAAGCATACGCCCCCGCTTGGTCTCTTTCGGGGCTTTGCCACTGTTCGGTCGGGCGAGCATAAAGATCGCATTGATCTCAAGCATAACGGCGTTGTGCCCGTGGTGGATTTGGGGCGCATCTATGCGCTGAAAGGACAGTTGACCGAAGTAAACACCCGCGCGCGCTTGGTTGCCGCAATTGACGGAGGTGCGGTTTCTGCCTCGGGCGGACGGGATTTATTGGATGCCTATGACATGATCGCGGAAGCGCGGCTTGCGCATCAAGCGCGCCAAATCCGCAATGGCCACGCGCCCGATAATTTCATGGCACCTGCTTATTTATCCGATTTTGATCGAAGTCATCTCCGCGATGCCTTCGTTGTGATTAAAACAATGCAATCGGCAATCGGACAGCGGAGCGGGTTTCTATAACCCCCACGCCTGTTTTTGGTTGCCACGAAAAGAGAAAGACCAACGAAATGCAAATGTTCCTCGTCCTTATTGCGGCACTGTCCTCGGCCTTTGCAGGGGCAGGCATCGCCTATGGCCTGCGCCGCCTGATAGGAGAGCGGATACCAAAATGGTTCGTGCCTGCAGGCGCGGGGCTGGCGATGATCCTGACCACAATATCCCTCGAATATTCATGGGCGCGCGGCGTCATGGCCACCCTGCCCACAGACACTGTAATGATCGCCACGCGCGAACAGCGCGCTGTTTGGCAGCCGTGGACATATTTGAAGCCATGGATCAAAGGCTTTGTCGCGGTTACCCCGTCAGAGACTATCGAAACAGTCGAAGGCTCGGGCCAATGGGTTGTGCAAACGCGCCTGCATGAGCGGTGGCAGCCCGCGATCATCAAACCCATCTTGGTGGATTGCACCACCCCCGCCCGCGCAGAGATTTTTCCAACCACCAGTTTTGATGCTGATGGCCGCGCCGAGAATGCCGATTGGTTAGCGGTTTCCGCGGATGATCCGTTGATTGCCGTGGTCTGCCCAACTCTGGGCGGCTAGGCCGCGTCACCGCTGCGGGAGGAGGAGGCCCGCACGCACATGTTCACCCATCTTAGTTTGCGTTTGCGCATCTTTTTGTTCTTTGCGCTCTTGGCCCTTGGGGGCGCGGCCCTGCTGACCGCGGGTCTGGTGATTGGGTATGTTCGTTTGGGCGAGGATCACGCGCTATCGGCCTTTATCACAGCAGGGGCGGTTGGGGCATTTGCAATTATCGGCCTGTCTGCTTGGGTTTGGACGAAGTTCGATGAGTATGTCTCCCGCCCCCTTGAGGCATTGGCCGCGGATATGCGCGCCCGCGCCCATGCCGATGTGGATGATGAAATCAATCCAAACTATGCGCGATATTTGGGTGATTTAGCCCCTGCTGCTGCGGCTGTTGCCGCGCATTTGACCGAAACGCGCAACGCAATGGCATTGGCCGTGGGGCGTGAAACAGCACGGCTTGGCCTTGAGAAGCAGCGCCTTGAAACCTTACTAGCCGAAATTCCCGATGGGGTCGTGTTCTGCACGCCTGACCATAAAATCGCGCTTTACAATGGCAAGATGCGGGATCTCTTCAATGATGATGAGGGGTTGGGTCTGAATCGCCCCCTTGATCAGCTTTTGCGCATGGCCCCCTTGCGGGAGGCTTATGGCAGGCTGTTGCGCGCACAGAGCGCTAAAGGCACGGATATTTTGGTAACAACCCGCCACGATGCACGCCTTTTCGAGGCACGGATGCGCTTATTCTGGCTCGAAGGTCAGGAAACAGCCGATCCTGCCTATCTCTTGTGCTTGCAAGACCGATCCAAGGATTTAGCATTGCATGGCACGCGCGAGGCCCTGTTTGCCGATTTAATTGAGGCCGTGGATGCCGTTTTGCCAGACCTGCCCCACGGGGCGCCACGTGCGCAGTTGGAAAAGACGTTGCGCGATGTGCAAAACGAAAAGGCCAAAACCGATACAGCATGGTGGCCTCTTGAGCAGCTTGACCTATCCGATATTGCAATCGCGCTTGCCACGCGCTTGGCGCAAAAGGATATCCAACTGCAGTATGACGCGCTGCCTGACTTGCGAATGCGCGCCGATGGCTTTGCTATCAGCCGCTTGTTAGAGCGCCTGACGCTGTCGTGGATTGGCGCGGGGGCGTCTGACATTCGACTTGCGGCCCGACTGACAGAGGGAGAGGCCATTCTTGACCTGCAGGGAGATGCAAAGGCCCCTGACGCAGCACGGCTCAAAGATTGGTTAGACAGCCCCCTGATCACGGGCCATTCACGCTTTGCGGGGGCCGATGTTTTACGCAGCCACGGCGCCAAGATCGAAGCCACGGATCAACGGATCAGCCTGTCCCTAGCCGCCGCCCCCGAAGCGCTGCAAACGCCGCGCGTGATCCAATATGATTTTGACCTGTTGCAAACCGCACTGCCTGCTGAGCTATCACAGGCCCCGCTGAAGAACTTGTCTTTCGTGGTGTTCGACACAGAAACCACCGGTTTGAACCCGCAAGTCGATGAAATCTGTCAGATTGCCGCGATGCGGATCGTAAACGGAAAATTGGTCGAGAGCGAACGCTTTGACACTTTGGTCAACCCTGCGCGCAAAATCCCTGCGGCCTCAACAGCGGTGCATCACATCACCAATGAGATGGTGGCAGACGCCTCATCTGTGGTTGATGCCTTATCGCGGTTTCATCGCTTTGCCGATGGCGCGGTTCTGGTGGCCCATAACGCCCCCTTTGACATGGCCTTTCTACAGCGGCGTGAAGGGGCCATTGGCGCGCGTTTTGATCAGCCGATCTTGGACACTGTTCTGTGTTCGGCCATCCTTTTTGGTCAGTCTGCGGAACACACATTGGACGCGCTATGTGACCGCCTTAGCATCCGCATACCCGACAATGCCCGTCATACCGCACTTGGCGACACATTGGGAACGGCGCGGGCCTTTGTGAAGATGTTGCCCATGCTTGAGGCGACAGATATCCAAAATTTAGGACAGTTGATCACGGCCTTTGATCGTCATGCGCGGCTCTTGCGCCATTTGAACTAAGGCGCAAAGGCTTGACATTCCCCTGCCCGCGCGCGTAAGAGCGGCACAACTTCCAGCAAGCTTTGGCTTTCTGGTCTTAGGATATGTCCAAGATCGCCCCCCGTCAGCGAGTTTCGCCCACGGGGGCCTTGGTGCATTGCAATGCGGTGGCCTGATGCACAGAACACCAAAGAGATGACGCGACAAAGGGGCCTTGGCCAATGTTTGAAACACTTTCAGAACGCCTCTCCTCGGTCTTTGAGGGGCTGACAAAGCAAGGCGCTTTGTCTGCTGATGATGTGAAAACAGCCCTGCGCGAAGTGCGGGTGGCTTTGCTTGAGGCAGATGTCTCTTTGCCCGTGGCGCGTGAATTTATTCGCGCGGTCGAGAAAAAGGCCACAGGCGCTGCGGTGACCAAATCGGTGACCCCTGGTCAACAGGTCGTCAAAATTGTGCATGACGAATTGATCGCCACGCTTCAGGGCGAAGGCGAGATTGGCGCACTGAAAATAGACAGCCCGCCTGCACCCATCCTGATGGTGGGTCTGCAAGGGTCAGGGAAAACCACAACAACCGCGAAACTGGCCAAACGCCTGAAGGAGCGCGAAGGCAAGCGCGTGTTGATGGCATCCCTTGATACAAACCGCCCTGCCGCGATGGAGCAGTTGGCCATCCTTGGCCAACAAATTGGCGTGGATACCTTGCCCATCATCAAAGGTGAAAACCCTGAGACGATTGCAAAGCGCGCCAAAACCCAAGCAGGGCTTGGCGGCTATGATGTCTATATCCTCGACACCGCAGGGCGCTTGCATATCGATCAAGACCTGATCGCGCAGGCCGCAGCCGTGCGTGACATTGCCAACCCGCGCGAGACACTCTTGGTCGTGGATGGCCTCACGGGCCAAGATGCGGTGAATGTTGCACAGGAATTTGACGATAAAATTGGCGTCTCTGGCATCGTTTTGACCCGTATGGACGGCGATGGTCGCGGCGGCGCGGCACTGTCGATGCGCGCCATCACAGGCAAACCGATCCGCTTTGTGGGTTTGGGTGAAAAGCTCGAAGCGCTTGAAACATTCGAAGCACAGCGTGTCGCTGGCCGCATCTTAGGCATGGGCGATATCGTGGCCCTTGTTGAAAAAGCCCAAGAAACCCTTGAGGCTGAACAGGCCGAGCGCATGATGAAGCGCTTCCAAAAAGGTCAGTTCAACATGAATGACCTTAAAGTCCAGTTAGAGCAGATGCTGAAAATGGGCGGGATGCAGGGCATGATGTCGATGATGCCGGGCATGGGCAAGATGCAAAAGCAGCTTGATGATGCAGGGCTTGATGACAAGGTGATCAAACGCCAGATCGCGCTGATCCAATCCATGACTAAGCGGGAAAGGGCCAACCCTGACCTTTTGCAGGCAAGCCGCAAAAAGCGCATTGCCGCAGGCGCAGGGCAAGATGTCTCTGACCTGAACAAACTTTTGAAAATGCACCGCCAAATGGCCGATGCGATGAAGAAGCTGGGCAAAATGGGCAAAGGTGGGATGCTCAAGCAGGGCCTTGGCGCATTAATGGGCAAAGGCGCATCCAAAGATTTGGCGGGCATGGATCCTTCAGCAATGGATCCCAAAGCGATGGAGGCCGCAGCCCGCAAAATGGGGCTTGGCGGCTTGGGTGGTGGCGGCGGTCTGCCGCACCTGACGGGCTTTGGCAAAAAGAAATAAAGGGATCGCATCATGACCGATACAGCCGCCCGCGCCGCAGCGCTGCTCAAGGAACATCGCGCCTCGATTGATCGCTTGGACGCAATCCTCGTCTATACCCTTGGCGAGCGGTTTAAGCACACCCAAGCCGTGGGTAAATTGAAGGCACAACATGATCTGCCCCCGTCCGACCCAGACCGCGAAGCCAAACAAATCGCGCGCCTTGAGCGTTTAGCTGAAGAGGCCGATCTCGACCCCGAATTCGCCAAGACCTTTCTGAAATTCATCATTCAGGAGGTCATCCGTCACCATGAACAACACATTGAAAACGGGCAATAAACAAAAACGCCCCGATCATCTATCCGAAGGAGAAGACTAATATGGCAATGAAAATCCGCTTGTCCCGTGGTGGCTCGAAAAAGCGCCCATTCTACAGCATCGTGGCTTCTGACAGCCGCATGCCCCGCGATGGCCGCTTCATCGAGAAGCTCGGCACATATAACCCGCTCTTGGCAAAAGACAGCGAAGATCGCGTGAAAATGAACATGGAGCGCGTGAAATACTGGCTCGAGCAGGGTGCGCAGCCCACCGACCGCGTAAGCCGTTTCTTGGAAGCAGCTGGCGTGTTGGCCGCGAAAACCCGCAACAACCCGAACAAAGCTGTTCCAGGCAAAAAGGCACAAGAGCGCGCAGAAGAAAAAGCCGCTAAGGCCGCAGAAGCAGCCGAAGCAGCAGCCGCACCTGCACCTGCCGCAGAAGAGGCGCCCGCAGAAGAGGCCGTTGTTGAAGAAGCAGCTGCACCTGAAGAAGCGCCGGCCGCTGAGGAAGCCGTAGAAGAAGAAAAGGCTGAGTAATCAGCCCCCTGCCTTGCCCCCGCTTGTTATGTCTTGGGGGCAAGGCGGCCTTAGGGCCAAGCGTAGATGTGGCTTTGAGTATCTTAAATGCGCCGCCTGATCCTAATTTCGATCCTCTGCCTTTTCGCCTATATAGGTGGGCGCGTTGAAGAACGGCGCAATGCGCAAGCAGCCTGTCTTGCCCTTTCGGGCGAATGGGTCAGCGCAGATCGGTTATGCCTAAGAGAGGGCCCCGTGGAATGAGCGATCAAAACCTGATTTGTGTCGGTGCGATTGCAGGCTCCTTTGGCGTGCGCGGTGAGGTGCGCCTCAAAAGTTTTTGCGCCAATCCCGAAGATATCGGCACTTACACCCCGCTGTTTTCTGAAAAAGGCGACCGCAGCTTTGATCTTAAAATCACCCGTGCGGTCAAAGGTGGCTTTGCCGCGCGGGTTGTTGGGGTCATGACAAAGGAAGCGGCAGATGGCCTTCGCGGCACCCGTTTGTTTGCCCCGCGCACGGCCCTGCCCGCCCTTCCTGATGACGAGTTTTATCACAGCGACCTTCTCGGTCTTAACGTGGTCGACACAAGCGGCGCAGCGCGCGGCAAGGTGGCAGCCGTTTTGAACCATGGCGCAGGTGATATTCTCGAACTGCGCAGCGTGCCCAATCACAAAGGCAGCGTTCTTGTGCCTTTTACACAGGCGGTTGTCCCCACAGTTGACCTCAGCGCCAAGCGCATCGTGATTGATCCGCCAGAAGGCTTGTTTGACGATGACGTCTAAACCACCCCGCAGCTATGGCCGTCTGTCGATTTCGGCCAATGCCACCCCACGCGATTTGATGGGGCCTCTGCGCCTAAAGGATGCATGGTGCGCGAAGGTCATCACACTCTTCCCTGACATGTTTCCGGGTGTCTTGGGGGGCTCGCTGACAGGTAAGGCATTGCAAAGCGGTCTTTGGGCCTTAGACACTATCGACCTGCGCATCTTCGGCGAGGGTAAGCACCGCAATGTTGATGATACGCCCGCAGGGGGCGGCGCAGGGCTGGTCTTGCGTCCCGACATTTTGGGGCGCGCCATGGACATGGCCGCTGATAACACACCACGTGACCCTGCACGCTGGCCGCGTGTCTATTTGTCACCTCGGGGGCGGCCTTTTACACAGGCCGATGCCGCGCGCTTTGCGAGCTGTGACGGCGTGACCCTTTTATGCGGGCGGTTCGAAGGGGTGGATCAACGTGTGATTGACCATTACGAGATGGAAGAAATCTCGCTGGGTGATTTTGTTCTGACGGGCGGCGAGATTGCCGCCCAAGCGGTGCTTGACGCCACCATTCGCCTTATTCCGGGTGTCTTGGGAAATTTTGACTCGACCCAAGAAGAAAGTTTTTCCAATGGCCTGTTGGAGCATCCCCACTATACCCGCCCCGCTGAATGGCGCGGGATGGCGATCCCCGAGGTTTTGACATCTGGCAATCACGCCCGCGTTGCCGAATGGCGCCACGCCCAAGCCGAGGCTTTAACGCAATCGCGCCGCCCTGATCTTTGGGCGGAATATCTCTCTAAACAGGGCAAGACAGGGCGCGATAAGGCTTGATCCTTTGGGATTTGCAGCCTATACGCCATCCGTCCGCAGTCGGAATCGGCTGATCGGGCCTCTTTGGTTTTTCTTGGGGGCTTCGTCCCCGCGCTTTTGCGGAACTTCGGCGCAAGGCAGATTAGCCAAAGATCACATTAGGAAAGTCAGCGTGACCTCTGGCGGACACCCCCATATGGGAACAGGTGGATCCGGTCGAAGACCAGAGCTCTCAGATGCGACCACACCTTCGCGGAGTAACCGCGAGCATTTAGAGGAGAAGATCCAATGGATCTGATCGCACAAATCGAGGCGGAACAGATTGCCGCCCTTGGGAAGACCATTCCCGATTTCAAAGCTGGCGACACCATTCGCGTTGGCTTTAAAGTGACCGAAGGGTCGCGTTCTCGCGTGCAGATGTATGAAGGCGTTTGCATCAGCCGTAAAAACGGCAAAGGGATCGCAGGTTCGTTCACTGTTCGCAAAATTTCATTTGGTGAAGGCGTAGAGCGCGTATTCCCCCTCTACTCGACCAATATCGATTCAATCGAAGTGGTGCGCCGCGGCCGTGTTCGCCGCGCGAAGCTGTACTACTTGCGTGATCGCCGTGGTAAGTCGGCCCGTATCGCCGAGAAAACAAACTATCGCGAACTCAGCGATAACGCCGAAGCGTAAGAAGGGCTTAGACGATGAAAAAAGACATCCATCCCGATTACCACGTCATCGATGTCAAAATGACCGATGGCACCGTTGTTCAGATGAAATCCACTTGGGGTTCCGAGGGCGATACGCTTGCGCTGGATATTGACCCTTCTGTGCACCCTGCATGGACAGGTGGCGGCGCGCGCTTGATGGATACAGGCGGCCGCGTTTCCAAGTTCAAAAAGAAATACGAAGGTCTGGGTTTCTAATCCAAACGCACCTAACTGTTTCAAAACACCGTCCCTTTGGGGCGGTGTTTTTCATTTTAGCCATAAGTTAAATGTCTTTCTTGATTAATAGCGCAGCATTCCTTCCGTATATTGAGGATCAACGGAATGCGCCCACAATATCGGGTGCGCAGTGGGGTAAGTGAGGTTCGTTTTGGCGCATATTATCGTATTCGGGAATGAAAAGGGCGGTTCGGGCAAGTCGACCACAACCATGCATGTGGCCACAGCACTGGTGCGCGAGGGGTTTAAGGTTGGTGGTCTAGATCTGGATTTGCGGCAGCGCAGTTTCCACCGCTACATCGAAAACCGCCAAGCCACGATGCAAAAACGTGCAATCTCTCTGCCCTGACTGCATTGATGCTTAGCTCTTCAGTAAGGCGCAAAAGATGAAAAATCTATGGGCTGCGACAGCCTGTCGCTCCGACAAAGAAAAAGCCCCGCTCTGCTGAGCGGGGCAATTCCATCTCATAACGGGGCCAAAGGCCCGCGTGATGATTATTCGTCTTTGTTCAATGCAGCGCCAAGGATATCGCCCAAGCTTGCACCAGAATCGGATGAGCCATACTGCTCGACCGCATCTTTTTCTTCGGCGATTTCGCGTGCCTTGATCGACAGGCCCAGTTTGCGGGTCTTCGCATCGATATTGGTTACGCGCACATCGATCTTGTCACCAACCGAGAAACGGTCAGGGCGCTGATCACCACGGTCGCGGCTGAGGTCAGAGCGGCGAATGAAGGATTTCATGCCTTCATATTCCACTTCCAGACCGCCTTCTTCGACCGAAGTCACAACAACAGTGATGACCGAGCCACGCTTCACGCCGCCAACGGCATCTGCGAATGGGTCGCCATCAACAGCTTTGATCGACAGGGAGATACGCTCTTTCTCAACGTCAACTTCGGTAACAACCGCTTTGACCATATCGCCTTTGCGGTAATCGCCGATCACATCCTCACCACGGCCTTCCCATGTCAGGTCAGACAGGTGAACCATGCCGTCAATGTCGTTGTCGAGGCCGATGAACAAACCGAATTCGGTGATGTTCTTGATCTCGCCTTCAACCGCTGTGCCAACAGGATGGGTTTCTGCAAACACTTCCCATGGGTTGCGCATGGTCTGCTTGAGGCCAAGCGATACGCGGCGTTTGGAGCTGTCGATCTCCAGAACCATAACTTCGACTTCTTGGCTGGTCGAAACGATCTTGCCGGGATGCACGTTTTTCTTTGTCCAAGACATCTCAGAAACGTGCACCAGACCTTCAACGCCAGGCTCCAGCTCAACAAATGCACCGTAATCGGTGATGTTGGTCACGCGGCCCATGTGAACGGATTCAAGCGGGAATTTCGCTTCAACGGAATCCCATGGATCGTCCAACAGCTGCTTCATGCCGAGGCTGATGCGATGGGTGTCTTTGTTGACCTTAATCACCTGAACCTTCACGGTCTCACCAATTGTGAGAACCTCTTTTGGATCATTCACACGGCGCCATGCCATGTCGGTGACGTGCAACAGGCCGTCAACACCGCCCAAGTCAACAAATGCGCCGTATTCGGTGATGTTCTTGACCACACCATCCACGATGTCGCCTTCGCCCAGTTTGCCGATAACTTCGGCGCGCTGCTCGGCGCGGCTTTCCTCAAGGATTGCACGGCGGGACACAACGATATTGCCACGGCGGCGATCCATTTTCAGGATTTGGAATGGCTGCTTGAGGCCCATCAAAGGCCCTGCATCCCGCACGGGGCGCACGTCAACCTGAGAACCGGGCAAGAACGCAACAGCACCGCCAAGATCAACGGTGAAGCCACCTTTGACGCGGCCAAAGATTGCGCCATCGACACGCTCTTCTGCGGCATATGCTTTTTCCAAGCGATCCCATGCGGCTTCGCGGCGGGCCATTTCGCGGCTTAGAACCGCTTCGCCACGCGCGTTTTCCACATTGCGCAAGTAAACCTCTACCTCATCGCCAACTGCGATTTCGGGGGCCTCGCCGGGATTTGCGAATTCTTTAAGGTCGATGCGGCCTTCCATTTTGTAGCCCACATCAATGATGGCTTGGCCCGCTTCGATTGCGATGACCTTACCAGTGACAACCGCACCTTCTGCGGGGGTGTCAATCTCGAAGCTTTCATTCAGAAGGGCTTCGAATTCTTCCATAGTTGCTTTAGCGCACATAGATATTCAGTTCCTTTTCATAGAGCTATTCGGGCCATGCGGTTGTCTCCGCAGGTCTTTGGTTTCGTTTTCAATCGCCCCCTCGAAAATGATGAAGGGCCGGAGGATATCCCGACCCTGCTCAATCCGAGACGTTGACCGTCTGCTTGATTGCGTGGCTCATACAGTCATTGCGCCAGTATGACAAGGGTTTTGGCCATTTTTCACACTAGCCCTTGAGGCGGGCTGTCACATGTTCTGCCGCAAGGCGAACAGCCGCCTCAATATCCAAATCGCTGGTATCGATCACCACCGCATCCTCGGCGGCACGCAATGGGGCATCTTCGCGGGACATATCGCGGCTGTCGCGCTCAATGATCTCGTTCAAGATCAGCGCTTCATCCCCCCCAAGCTCTAAATAGCGGCGATGCGCGCGCACTTCGGGGCGGGCTGTGACGAATAATTTTAAATCCGCATCGGGGCAGATCACCGTGCCAATGTCACGCCCATCCAAAACAGCGCCGCCGTTTCGACGGCCAAACTCGCGTTGAAATGTCACTAAGGCATTGCGCACTTCGGGGATCACAGCAACTTTTGAGGCGGCTTGCCCCGCCGCATGGCTGCGCAGATCAGTGCGGGCCAGATCGGCGGCTGTCAGATTTTGCGCGGCTATCTCAGGCGCGGCCCCATCGGCCACTTTTGCCCCAACGGCCCGATAAAGCAGGCCTGTATCGAGATGGGCAAAGCCAAATTGATCGGCCAAACGGCGGCTTATTGTGCCCTTACCTGCGGCCGCAGGCCCGTCAATGGCGACCGTGAAAATCAAACGTCCACCTCTCCAAGCGTGGCGCCAAGCCCCCGCATCAGGTCAATGAAGATGGGGAATGAAGTCGTAATTGGCCCGCCATCATCAATTTGCACGGGGTCTTTCGTGGACAGCCCCAAGCACAAGAAAGACATGGCGATCCGATGATCCAAATGCGTTGCACATATCGCGCCCCCTTGCACACCGCCCGCACCGCGACCCTGCACAATCCACCAATCAGGGCCATCTTCCACCTCAACCCCATTTGCGCGCAGACCTGTGGCCATGGCATCAATGCGGTCGCTTTCCTTGACGCGCAGTTCTTTGACCCCGCGCATCACAGTCGCGCCCGTGGCATTCGCCGCCACGACCGACAGAATTGGGTATTCATCAATCATACTTGCGGCGCGCTCAGGCGGAACTTCGATCCCCTTGAGATCAGGTGAGAAACGCGCACGGATATCTGCCATAGGCTCTCCACCTTCATCGCGGATGTTTTCATAGGTCAAATCCGCCCCCATCTCGATCAGCGTTTCAAACAAACCTGCGCGGGTGGGGTTAAGGCCGATATTTGGCACCAATACATCTGAACCTTCCGTGATCAGCGCCGCACAAATTGGGAAGGCCGCGGAGGAGGGATCACGCGGCACAGTGATATCTTGAGGGCGCAATTCTGGTTGGCCCTCTAAGGTGATCACGCGCCCCTCATCGGTCTGCTCGCTCGAAATCGTTGCGCCAAAACCCGCAAGCATCCGTTCGGTATGGTCCCGCGTGGCCTCTTCTTCGATGACCACAGTTTGTCCGCGCACATTCAAGCCCGCCAACAGAACCGCAGATTTGACCTGCGCTGAGGGCACAGGCAACTTATAGCGCACAGGCACGGGGGTTTCCGCACCGATAATCGTCATCGGCAAGCGCCCGCCTGAGCGCCCAAAGGCTTGTGCACCAAAAAGAGCGAGCGGGTCTGTGACCCGTGCCATGGGGCGCTTATTGAGGCTTGCATCGCCTGTAAAGGTGGCTGCAATGGGGGTTGTGGCCATAGCGCCCATAATCAGACGCACGCCTGTGCCAGAGTTGCCGCAATCAATCACGTGATCAGGCTCGGCAAAGCCGCCAACACCAACGCCATCCACATGCCATTCGCCATCTCCGACACGCGTGACACGCGCACCGAAGGAGGCCATCGCCTTGGCCGTATCCAAAACATCTTGCCCCTCAAGCAACCCTTTGATGCGCGTCTGCCCGATGGCCATCGCCCCAAAAATAAGGCTGCGATGCGAGATGGATTTATCACCTGGCACATGCGCCTCGCCCGACAAAACCGCGGATTTCCGCGCCTGCATTTTGATAGGTTTTCCGTGGGCAGACATGCTTCATTCCCTCGCAAATTAACTTGGCCCATCTGATAGCGGTGACAGCCCGCCGCGTCCACAGGCTTTGGGGGTATTAGCCCAATCGGCGGAAGGTCAGATAATGGGGAACCCGCCCCTCCCGCAGGGCTTTTTGTTCGTAACGGGTGGAAATCCAATCGCCCCAAGGTTTGCGCCAATCCTCTGGCCCTTCGGCCAACCATTCAAACCCTGCCCTTGGAACTTCCTCCAATGTCTGGCGGACATAGTCGGGAATATCGGTGGCAACCCGAAAAATCGCACCGGGCTTCAAAACCCGCGCTAAAGGTTCCAAATGCTCAGGCGTCACGAAACGGCGGCGATGGTGGCGTTTCTTCGGCCACGGATCAGGATAAAGCAAAAACGCCCGCGCGATTGATGCATCAGGCAGCACATCAAACATATCGCGCACGTCACCTGGAAAGACCCGCAGATTGGCGACACCGCTGGCGCGGATTTTGCCAAGCAGCATGGCCACGCCGTTGATATAGGGCTCGCAACCAATCAACCCGACATTGGGGTTGAGCGCGGCTTGATGCACCATATGCTCGCCGCCGCCAAACCCGACCTCAAGCCAAACATCGCGCCCGCCAAAAAGCGCCTCAAGATCAAGGGCTGTCCGATCGGGGTTCTCGTTCCAATCAACCGCGCCAGGACTAAGCTTGGCCAAGTCCTGTTCCAAATAGGCTTCTTGGCTGTCGCGCAGGTTATGCCCTTTACGGCGACCATAGAAATTGCGGTGAGGTCTGGCTTCGGTCATCTTTGAAAGAAGGCCCCAACCAAATCGGTCAGGGCCATACTCCATCTGCAAGGTTCAAATTAAAGCGCGGATTTGATCGCATCGACCAGATCAGTGCGCTCCCAAGAGAAGCCACCATCTGCCTCGGGGGCGCGGCCAAAATGGCCATAGGCCGCGGTGCGCTGGAAGATTGGCTTATTCAAACCCAAATGCAGGCGAATGCCGCGTGGGGTCAGATTCATCGCCTGCGCCACGGCGCGCTCAATCGCAGCCTCATCGACATTACCCGTGCCATGTGTGTCGGCATAGATCGACAAAGGCTTGGCCACGCCAATCGCATAGGACAGCTGAATAGTGCAGCGATCTGCAAGACCCGCAGCCACCACGTTTTTCGCCAAATAGCGCGCCGCATAGGCGGCTGAGCGATCCACCTTGGTCGGATCTTTGCCCGAGAACGCACCGCCGCCATGTGGGGCCGCGCCACCATAGGTATCTACGATGATCTTGCGCCCTGTGAGGCCCGCATCGCCATCGGGGCCACCAATGACAAATTTACCCGTTGGGTTAACGTGCCATTCTGTGGCGGCAGTCAGCCACCCCTCAGGCAGCACTTCGCGGATATATGGCTCGACCAAGTCCTGCACATCAGCGGAGGTCATGCTTTCGTCCAAATGCTGTGTCGACAAAACTAAGGAAGTGATTTCAACTGGCTTACCATCCTCATAGCGCACAGAAAGCTGCGATTTCGCATCTGGCCCAAGCTGCGGGGCCGCGCCCGACTTGCGTGCCTCAGCCAAACGGCGCAGGATCGCATGGGAATATTGGATCGGGGCGGGCATCAGATCAGGGGTTTCATTGGTGGCAAAACCAAACATGATCCCTTGGTCGCCTGCACCCTCGTCTTTATCCTCTGCCGCGTTCACGCCTTGTGCGATATGGGCGGATTGCTCGTGCAAGAGGTTGGTGATCTCACAGGTTTTCCAATGGAATTTGTCCTGCTCATACCCAATGTCGCGGATACACGCGCGGGCGATATCTTCGATACGGCCCATGTAGTCGCGCAGCTTATCTTGGTCGGACAAACCAACCTCGCCGCCGATCACAACGCGATTGGTCGTGGCGAAAGTCTCGCAGGCAACACGCGCTTCAGGTTCTTCGGACAAAAACGCGTCCAAGACCGCATCAGAAATACGATCACATACTTTATCAGGATGACCTTCCGAAACGGATTCGGAGGTGAAAACATAGTGCTTACGGGACATGATAAGTGCTCCATTGGGGTTAAAGCCGCCACGTCAGGAAGCCGTTGTGGGGCCAAGATTGCGCCGCTTTATCTTCAAGTGCGGGTGGGATCAACCATATCAACACGCCGCTTGCGCAAAAATGCGCCCAAGAGCCCCAAAAGCATCACACCATAAGCTGCATCCCCAAACCGCGCATAAAGGGTCGGGGGTAATGATGGGGGCAAGGTGGCATCAATCACACCCATCTCTCCCATTCCCAAAGCAGACACGATTTCGCCACGCGCATCTATCACGGCGCTGACCCCTGTATTGGCGGCGCGCAAAACGGGCAAACCTTGCTCAGATGCGCGCAGCTGAAGCAGGGCCAAATGCTGATAGGGGCCTGAAAACTGACCAAACCACGCATCATTGGTGGCATGGAACATCCAATTAGGGCGCGGCACATCCGTGATATAATGCGGGAAAATCGCCTCGTAACAGACCATCGGGAACACCGTTCCAAGATCTGCGCCGAGATCAAAGACCTGTGGCCCTGACCCGCGCGAGAAACTAAGACCCATGCGATTTGCGAGCCCGTGTAACCCCATCTCGCGCGCAAGGGATTGCAATGGCATATATTCCCCGAAAGGAACCAAATGGTGCTTATCATAGGTTGCGGTCACTGCGCCCGTTTGATCCACCAGTGCAAGGGAGTTGTAAGCAACCTCCCCCTCAAGGCGTTGTGCGCCCAAAAACAACAGGCCACCGCCTGCAGCAGAGGCGAGATCTTGGCGGATGGTTTCGGTATTCTCCAAGAGCGAAGTTAAAACCGTTTCGGGATAAAGCACCAAATCAGGCCGTGCGCCCCCTGCCTCACGGACGGGCAGAGCGGTGAGATCAAGAATCCGATCTTGAAAAAACGGCTTCATCTCGGGCCGCCATTTAAGGTCTTGTGCAGCATTGGGTTGAATGATGCGGATGAGCGGCGCATCTGGGGCCGCCTGTGGCGCGGGAAACACTGGCATGAACACCCAAAGCGCCACAATGCCACCCAACAGCCCCCCAGCGAAACGCCACGCCCCATTAATTGCAAAATGGGCCAAAAGACCCGCAACACCGAGCAGCAAAAAGCCCATCCCATGCGCACCGATGACCCCCGCCAAAATCCGCAAATTGCTGCCAATCATGGCGTGCCCAAACATCGCCCAAGGAAACCCCGTCAGGATATAGGCGCGCAGATATTCCCCAAATGACAGCGCCAGAACAATCGCCATGAAGCGGGCCGCACGGCCTTGGGGACGGGCCAAGGCGCAGATCGCCCAGACGGGCAGTGCGAAAAACAGGGCCAACCCACCTGATAAGCCCAAAATCGCAAAAGGGGCCATCCACCCCTCTTGCGCCGCATAGACCATGAATGGCTCGACAATCCAATGTAGCGCAAGGATGAAGTAGCCCAATCCCCCCCAAAACGCAGAAACCGCCGCGGCCTTGGGGGTTGGTGATTGGGCCAAGAGATAGATCAAAGCGCCCAAACCCAATGGGGTCGCGATGAGTATGTTAAATGGCGCAATGCCCAGAGCCGCGCCTAAACCTGCGCAAAATGCCAACAGACGCGGATCGCGCAGCCGTGTCATGATCACGCAGCGTCACCTTTGGGCAATCGCACACGCAACCGTTTGATCCGCCGCGCATCGGCATCGACAACCTCAAACTCGGCACCAGAAGGGTGCGGAACGATTTCCCCGCGCGCGGGAATACGCCCCGTCAGTTTGAACACCAAACCACCAAGGGTGTCGATTTCCTCATCTTCGTCAGTGTCCAGCAGTTTGATCCCAATCTCGGCTTCAAACTCGTCTAATGGGGCGCGGGCAAGGGCGAGATAAGCGCCTGATTTCTCATGGCTCCATGGGCTGTCTTCTTCGACATCATGCTCATCTTCAATCTCACCGATGACCTGTTCGATCAAATCTTCGATGGTCACCAAACCATCGACGCCGCCATATTCGTCAATCACCAAAGCCATATGGGTGCGCTCGGTCTGCATTTTTTGCAGAAGCACCCCAATCGGCATGGAGGGCGGCGCATAGAGCAAGGGCCGCAGCATAGAGCGTAAATCGAAATTACCCTCCGACTTGTGAAAGCCATGGCCTAAAGCAACGTCTTTCAAATGGACGAGGCCGATAGGGCTATCGAGCGTGCCATCATAAACAGGCAGGCGCGTGTTGCCGCTTTCGCGAAACACCGCGATGAGATCTTCAAGGCTGATATCAGCAGGCACCGCCGTGATCTCGACACGCGGGATCGACACATCCTCGACCCGCAAACGGCGCAGATTGGACATGCCAAATTGCGCAAAGGATTTACCCTCGCTTGCGGGGTGGCTTAGGCTTTCGCCTTCGGCATGATCTGCATGATCGGGGTCTGATGGGTTAGACCCAAAAAGACGGGAGAAGAAACTTTGCCTTTGCGGCAGAGGCTCGTCATCAAGGGGCGCGCTTTGCGCCGCGATAGACGAGGGTTCGGGATTTGAGCTCATAGCCCCTTTCCAAGGTTACACTGACAAAACTTGTGCCATCCGCCCTAATATGGGTCAGCAACCCCCAGTCTGGCAAGGATGCGTATCTCTAAACTTTCCATCACCGCGGCATCGGGGTCATTTATATGATCAAATCCCAACAAATGAAGGATCGAATGAACCATCAAATGGGTCAAATGATCATCAAAATCTTTGCCCTGCTCCTCCGCCTCGCGGGCGCAGGTCTCATAGGCGACTGCAATATCGCCCAATTCATGTGGTGGGCCATCCGCAGCGGGGGTCGGCAATTTGGGCATTTGACCAAGGGGCAGGTCAATCTCTTCTGCGGGCCAAGACAACACATTGGTCGGTGTCGGCTTACTGCGAAAATCGCTGTTTAGGGTTGCGATGCGGCTATCGTCACAGGCCAAAACCGAAACTGCAAACCGCGCAGGATCAAGCCCAAGCTTGGCACAGATGCCGTCTGCCGCGCGCGCAGTGACATCTTCAATGTCACAAGCCTGCCACGCAGGGCTTTCGATCAGAATGTCAATTTCCATGCGCCTTGCGCCTAACCTTTAACCTCATCGGCGTCATAGGCCTCGATAATCTTGGCGACCATCGGATGACGCACCACATCTTTTGCAGTGAAATAGTTAAAGCTGATCCCTGAGACAGCACCCAAAATGCGTTCGGCCTCAGCAAGGCCAGAATTCACGCCGCGCGGCAAATCAACCTGACTGCGATCACCCGTGATAACCATACGGCTGCCGCGTCCCAGACGGGTCAAGAACATCTTCATTTGCATTGTGGTTGCGTTTTGGGCTTCGTCCAAAACCACATAGGCATTGGCCAATGTCCGCCCCCGCATGAACGCCAAAGGTGCAATTTCAATGGTTTTTTCTTCCATCAATTTCTGCAGTTGTCGACCAGGCAAAAAATCATGCAGCGCATCATAAAGGGGCTGCATATAGGGATCGACCTTGTCCTTCATATCCCCAGGCAAGAATCCCAGACGCTCGCCCGCTTCTACGGCGGGGCGCGACAAGATGATCCGATCCACATGGCCATTGATCAAGCGGTTCACCGCGACAGCAACCGCCAAATAGGTTTTCCCCGTTCCCGCAGGGCCAATCCCAAAGGCCAGTTCATTTTTCAGCAAGTTTTGAACATAGGCTTTTTGCGCATCAGTGCGAGGCTCGACCGTTTTCTTGCGGGTGCCGATTTCCAACGAGGATGCACCAAACATTTCAATCTGGTCCCCCGCGCGAACGCCTGTCCCCTCAACAGAGCCACGCATACGGATTGCGCCCTCGACATCTTCGGCCTCTACAGATTTTCCTGCCTCTAATCGCGCATAGAGACTGCCCAAAACTTCTGCAGCGCGCTCCCGCGCCTCGCCATGCACGGCCAATTGGTTGCCACGGCGAATGATCTGCACCGACAGCGTTGTTTCAATTTGCGTGAGATTTCGGTCGAATTCTCCACAAAGGTCGATCAGAAGGCGATTGTCAGGAAAGCTCAGCTGCAAATCCGCAGGGGGGCCAGATTTAGGGGTGGCGGGTGCGCTCAACGTGGACAATGCCAACATACTCTCCTTCGCTCAGAGAAGATTCCTGACTTGAGAGTGCCAAGCCCTCGCAGCCAAATCAATAGCTAGTGTGAGATGCACGAAAATTTCACATATCTAGACGGCAGATGACCGATTTTTGCGCCTAGAACAAACCAGCGGAGCGCATATCAGGCACAACCCCACCCGTGGCGTAGTCACCAACAACTGAATTTGGCGGGGCAACAGCCGTGCAAACAGGCAAGCCAGACACGGGATCACGGCGGCGCGACCAATACCCTTCCGCGCCATCGTCAATCATCCAAATGTGGCAACCATCAGGGTCGACATAGATGGCGGCCTGTAATTGGCTAAGGTCTTTTGCGTCAAAACCGCGATCACGATTACTCGCAATTGGGCGGTCTCGCCCTGAACAGCCCGACAAAAATGTAGCCGCCCCAATTAGGGCAATGGCCAAATATCGCTGACGCATCATGGCCCCCTTCATCTGTAACATACGATTTCAACGCGGCGGTTGCGCTGCATATTGGAGGCGCTGTCATTGGGCGCAATTGGTCGGCGTTCGCCATAGCCAATTTCACGCGCCACGCGCGCCCCAACACTGCGCGCCACATTGGCCACCGATTCGGCACGCGCCTGCGAGAGGCGGATATTGTATTCATCGGAGGCGCGCGCATCAGTATGCCCATAAATCGCATAGGCAAACGCACCCGCCGAGCGGAAAAACTGTTCCAACTGCGCGCGACCATTTGCGGTCAAATGCGCACTGTCTGTCGCAAAAAGAACATCGCTATTCGTCACTGCGCAGGTGTTGACGCGCATGCAGACAGGCATCCCCGTTTGCGGATTCACACGCCCCTCCATATAACCCTCAAGACCGCCATCGGCGACCCAATGCATACAGCCGTCAGGATCAATCCAGATCCCTGGCTGCACGCGACCAGAAATAGCCCCACTCTGTGCCGCCGCGAATTGCGGCATAAAGGCAAGCAGCCCAAGTGCCAAAAACCGCACGGCATGTGCCATTCCACGTTGGATAAAGCTGTTCAAAAGCATGCCCAATCTCAAAATTCTTTCCCTTCGACCATCCCTCTAAAATGCGGAAAAATGGTTAACAGCGCGATTATTCGGGAGAATATCCGAGCAATTTCGCTTCGGAAAGAAAAATATATCAATATTTAGATATAAATAAATAAACAATCTCAACAAATTGTGAGAAATTGTTCCTGTTGGGGCATCCTAAGCGCCGAAGGCCGCCCCAGACATCCGCAGACTATGCCAACGCGCCTGTCAAGGAATTGGTGGCAGACTTAATGATTCGAACCATTGCCACTTGACCAATTAGTTCAGCGGGGGCGATAGCATGAACCGAATGCAAATAGCCCGATTTCCCAATCAATTGCCCCTCTTGGCGCCCATGCTTTTCAAACAGAACTGGCATTTCGTGCCCCACCATTCCATCTTGAGCCGCCCTTTGTTGTTCGGTCAAAAGCGCCTGCAATTCTTGCAAACGGGCATCTGCAATCTCAGGCGCAACAGCTGCACGCTCGGCAGCAGGCGTGCCGGGACGCGCGGAATATTTGAAGGAATAGGCCTGACCGTAATTCACTTTGCGCACCAAATCCATCGTTTGCGCAAAATCTTCATCTGTCTCCCCTGGGAAGCCCACGATGAAATCCCCTGACAGCAATAGATCAGGGCGCGCGTCACGGATGCGTGCGATCAGGGCGAGATAGTCCTGCGCGGTATGTTTGCGGTTCATGGCTTTGAGAATGCGATCAGACCCCGATTGCACAGGCAAATGAAGATAGGGCATCAGCTTGTCGCAATCGCCAAAAGCCGCGATCAGGTCATCTTCCATGTCATTGGGGTGCGATGTGGTAAAGCGAATACGCGCCAAATCTTCGATTTTCGCCAATTCACGGATCAGGCGCGCAAGTCCCCATTCGCGCCCATCCTCATCTTGCCCATGATAGGCATTCACATTTTGCCCCAAAAGCGTGATTTCGCGCACGCCGCGTTCGACCAAATCGCGCGCCTCCCCCAAAATGCGTGAAACGGGGCGACTGACCTCAGCGCCTCGGGTATAGGGCACAACGCAAAACGCACAGAATTTGTCGCAGCCTTCCTGCACCGTCAAAAAAGCACAAGGCCCGCGCTTGGCACGGCGATCTTTTGGCAGATGCAGAAACTTATCTTCTTCGGGGAAATCCGTATCAAGGGCCTTTTCCCCTGCCTCAACCGCGCGCATCATGGCAGGAAGGCGGTGATAGGTCTGCGGGCCAACGACCAAGTCCACAATCGGTTGACGGCGCATAATCTCTTCGCCTTCGGCCTGCGCGACACAGCCCGCAACACCAATTTTCAGATTGGGGTTCTCATCACGCAAAGGTTTCAGGCGGCCCAATTCCGAGTAGATCTTTTCCGATGCTTTCTCGCGAATGTGGCACGTGTTCAGCAGGATCATATCCGCCTCTTCCGCACTGCCCACCTGCTCATAGCCCTGACCAGACAGCGCCTCTGCCATACGCTCGCTGTCATAGACATTCATCTGGCAGCCATAGGTTTTCACGAATAGCTTTTTGGGTTCAGTCATTGCACAGGGCCTTTTTCGCAGATCGCAGCACAGGGTCATTTAGCCCAAGAGAGGGCGCACATCAACGCATGTGACCCATTACAATAGACCACAAAGCACCGCAAATTGGGGTTGGGTTACAAAAATTTCAGAATTGGTCGGAATAAACCGAATATGCAGATCAAAGACTATGCATCTTTGGCCGAATTTCGCCGCCTGCCGCGGGGCGGGTTTGGCAAGGGGCCTTTTGCAATTTTGATTGCAGAGGATCGGGTTGAATTGGCCTCGACACTGTCTCATTTGATGCAATTGGGGTTTCGCCATGTGTTCATCGCAGCCCCCGCTGGTTTGGACATCTCGCCCGAGACAGAGGGGCACGCCCCAAACACTGTTTCGATTATTCGCGCGCAAACCCGCCGCGCAGATGCTGCCGCCAGTCTTGTGAATGCGCTGATCCCTCTCGTGCCAAATGAATGGGTGCATTACTGCTATAACGCTGAATATTTCTTTTACCCGTTCTGCGAGGATCGCACTGTGGGCGAAATGGCAGCCTTCATCGCGGAAGAACGCCGCGACTGCGCGCTGACCTATGTGATTGATCTCTACGCACAAGACCTGAACATTGCACCAAATGCCGTGAACCTAGATCATGCCATGCTCGACAGTGCAGGGTATTTTGCCGATGCGCGCCGTGATGAAACGGGCCACGCCAAGGATCGCCACCATGATTTTTTTGGCGGTTTACGCTGGCGCTTTGAGGAACATGTTCCCAAAGAACGGCGGCGCATTGATCGGATCGGGTTCTTTCGGGCGAAGGAAGGGCTGCAAATGTTCGAAGATCATCGCCTCAGTGACGAGGAAATGAACACTTTTGCGTGCCAATGGCACCATTCCATTACCGCAACCATCTGTTCGTTTCGCGTGGCCAAAGCACTGCGCAGCAATGCAGGATCTCGCTATGATATCGGGGATTTTCGCTGGCACCGCTCAAAGCGGTTCCAATGGTCTAGTCAGCAATTGATGGATTTGGGCCTGATGGAAACAGGGCAGTGGTTCTAGTCTCACAGACGCCCCTGCTACGGAACACCGCCTGCGCGCACGAGGGAGGGCGCGCGCGCAGGGGTGTCTGAAGGTCTGTCTCAGACCTCTACATCCGTCACTTCAAGTGCTGGTGTTTGTTTGGATGCCTTGCCAGATGTGATGGCAATCTGACGCGGTTTTTTTGCCTCTGGCACCTCACGTAAGAGATCGACATGCAACATGCCGTTCTCATGGCTTGCTTGGGTCACGCGCACATGATCGGCCAATTGGAACCGCTTCTCAAAAGCGCGGGTTGCAATGCCACGATGCAAATAGGTGCGGACGGTGTCGTCTTTTTCTTTGCGGGCCGCAATGACCAGTTCCGTCTCGCGTTGCTCAACACGCAATTCAGCCTCTGAAAAACCCGCAAAAGCGATAGAGATACGATAGGTATTCTCATCGGTTTTTTCGATATTATAGGGGGGGTAGCTGTTCGCGCCCGTGTCCTGCATCAGCAGGCTGTCTAACAAATCAGCCATACGATCAAAGCCGACAGTGGCGCGGTATAGGGGGGTTAGGTCGTAGTTTCGCATAGGACATCCTCCATCAGAAGCGATACCAAGGTTTTCGTGGCGCTCTACATCATGAGACACGCCAACAAAGGTTTAGGTCGGCCCGCTTGGCGGCACCGACCTCTCTGATATTGGAAGCAGCTGTTTGGGTTTCAAGACCCTTGAAACAGGGATTTAGCGCAAGATTGGCACAGGGATTTCCTGCGGTGCGCGCGACATCGCAGGCGGTTTCGGCCCACCCGTGGCCCAATCAAGCAACTCGACCGTATGCACCAAAGGATGCCCTGTGCCTGACCCAATTTGCATCATGCAGCCGATATTGCCCGCAGCAATCACATCGGGCTGCAAGGCCTCAAGCGTGCGGATTTTGCGCGCCTTGAGCTTGCCCGAGATTTCAGGTTGCATAAGGTTATATGTGCCTGCCGATCCGCAGCATAGGTGACTGTCGGCAGGTTCCAGCACCGTGAACCCTGCGGCTCTCAGTAAATCCTTCGGCGCGGTTTTCACCTTTTGGCCATGTTGCAGCGAACAGGCTGCATGATAGGCCACGTTCAAATCTTCGGGGGCTTTGGCGTCAGACAAGTCCAATTTTTGCAAAAGCTCCGAAATATCCATCGCAAGACCTGAGATGGTTGCAGCATCTTCGGCCAAAGGATCATTGCGGAACATATGTCCGTAATCCTTGACTGTGGTTCCGCAGCCTGAAGTGTTGATCACAATCGCGTCCAATCCTGCGCCGCGCGCCTCGCGCATCCATGCTTTGATATTGGCTGCCGCAAAGGCATGCGATTCCGTCTCGCGGCCCATGTGATGGGTCAAGGCCCCACAGCAGCCCGCACCTTCGGCCACAACCACCTCGCAGCCCAAACGGCGCAACAGGCGAATTGTGGCATCGTTGATATCCGTATTCAGCGCCCGTTGTGCGCATCCCGTCATCAAAGCAACCCGCATTTTGCGCGCGCCATGCGGCGCAAAACTTTGCGCATCATCATTGCGACTAACGGGCGGGATTTGCGCAGGCACCATGTTCAACATCGCCTTAAGCCGGGCATCAGGCATCAAAAAGGCAAAAGGCCGCCCAATCTTCGCCCCCAAAAGTGCAAGGCGAAACCGTGTCGGATAGGGCAGAATTTTCGCCAAGGCAAAGCGCAGAACACGATCCATAAAGGGGCGCTTATAGGTGCGCTCAATATGGGCGCGGGCATGGTCGACCAAATGCATGTAATGCACCCCCGAAGGGCAGGTGGTCATACAAGCCAAACAGGACAAGCAGCGGTCAATATGTTTGACGGTTTTTGCGTCTGCTGGACGCCCAGATTCAAGCATATCCTTGATCAGATAAATCCGCCCGCGCGGACTGTCCAATTCATCGCCCAACACTTGATAGGTCGGACAAGTGGCCGTGCAAAATCCGCAATGGACACAGGCGCGCAAAATCTCGTTCGAGCGCGCGGTGGCAGGATCGGCAAGCTGTTCTGGGGTGAATGTCGTCTGCATGGCGAAACACGCCCTTCCTTATGCGGCGGGCATGGCCGTGGCCATCAGCCCTGTGTTCAAAATTCCTTTTGGGTCGAATTTGCGGCGCAACCCATCTGAGAGCGCCGCCAAAGGCGCAGGCTCAGGGTGGAAGGTCGGGATGCGGGCATGCGTGGCCTCAGATGCACGGATCAGCGTAGCATGGCCACCAAATGCACCAAGGGTCTTGCGCAGATCATGCCCTTCCCTCACCAAGGCCCAAATCAGACCGCCGCCCCAATCATAGATCACTTCGCCCTTGATTTTCGCGGCAATCGCAGGCCCGTCACTGGGTTTGCACGAGATGCGCCAGACATCGCCCGTTTGCCCCGCAAACGCGGTCACATCGCGTTGATCTTTCCACATCTGCCGCACCAGATCGGGATCAGATATCACCTCCACGGCCCCGAACTCGGCAAGAACGCCGCGTAGGGCATCTGTGCGATAGGCCACGCTTTTGGCAAAACCTTCAAGACGCAGCATGGTGCGCGACCTGCCACCACGATTGGCGGCATGCGCGGCCCCTGTCACCTCATAGGGTGAGGCTAAGGCGCGCGACAGCGCGGCCACGGCGGACTGATCCGACAACCCCTCAAGGATCAGGCAGGCGCAGGTTTCGACTTCGGGAAGAAGCTTGAAGGAGACTTCGGAAAGAACCCCAAGCGTGCCGTAACTGCCTGCCATCAGTTTCACGAGGTCATAGCCCGTGACGTTTTTCATCACGCGACCGCCATTCTTGATGACGGTTCCCGACCCATCAACAAAACGCACGCCGATCAAGCTGTCACGCGCGGCGCCCGCTTGAATGCGGCGCGGCCCCGAAACATTGCCAGCAACCACCCCACCGATTGTGGGCGTTCCGTCTGTGCCCAATAGCGCGCGATGATCCATTGGCTCGAAGGGCAGGCGTTGGTTCTCGGCATGAAGCACTGCCTCAATTTCGGCCAATGGCGTGCCAGCTTGCGCAACCAAGGTCAGCGCGCCAGGCTCGTAAAGCGTGATCCCCTTCAAGGCCGCCGTTGACAAAACTTCGCCCGCAACCGCGCGGCCAATCGGGCGTGTGCCACCCCCACGGATCGCCATGGGATGTTTTGCTGCGGCGAGACAATCGGCCAATTCAGCCTCGGATTTCGGTTGCAACATAGCGCAACGCCCCTTTCATAAGGTAGGCCCCCAAGATGAGATCAGGGGATGAAATTTCGCTTAGGCAGCGTGATCGCGGCGGGTTTCAGTGACCGAAAGCGGAAACACCTTTGCTGGGTTCAAGAGCCATTTGGGGTCGAACACATCCTTCACCCAAAGCTGCGCTTCGAGGTCTGTTGGGGTATATTGCGTCAGCATCAGATCACGCTTTTCAATGCCCACCCCATGTTCGCCCGTCAGGCAACCGCCCACCTCAACACAGAGCTTGAGGATATCCGCGCCAAAAGCCTCGCACAGTTCCAGATCGCCTGGTTTGTTGGCATCAAACAGGATCAACGGGTGCATATTGCCATCCCCTGCATGAAAGACATTGGCAACGCCAAGTCCGTATTCCTTGCTCATCTCGCCGATGCGGCGCAGAACGTACGGCAAGCTTGAGACGGGGATCGTGCCATCAAGGCACATATAATCATTGATCTGGCCCATCGCACCGAAGGCTGATTTTCGGCCCAACCAAATGCGTGCGGCCTGATCGGCATCTGCTGCCTCGCGCAATTCCACGGGATTGTGGCGCTTGGCAATGTCGAGGATCACATCAAGTTGTTCGCGGATTTCCGCTTCAGATCCTTCAACCTCGACAATCAACAAAGCCTCGCACATCGGGTAGCCCGCCTTGGCAAAGGCCTCAGTCGCCTCGATACAGGGTCGATCCATGAATTCGATTGCCACAGGCAGAACGCCCGCCTTGATAATATCAGAGACGCATTCCCCTGCGACCTCATTGCTGTCAAATCCCATCAATACGGGGCGCGCACCTTCGGGTTTGCGGAGGATACGCAAAGTGGCCTCCGTGACCACGCCAAGCTGTCCTTCGCTGCCGCAAATCACGCCCAATAGATCAAGGCCGCCCGCATCCAAATGCGCGCCACCAATCTCAACGACTGTGCCATCCATCATCACCATCGTGGCGCCCAATAAGTTGTTGGTCGTCACCCCATATTTTAGGCAATGCGCACCGCCAGAATTCATCCCGATATTCCCCGCAATCGCACAGGCCAATTGGCTTGATGGGTCGGGGGCATAGAAAAAATCATTCGCCTCAACAGCGCCCGTCACGCTGAGATTAGTGCGCCCTGTCTGTACACGGATGAATCGATTGTCGTAATCGGTTTCCAGAACCTGTGTCAGGCGCGCCACCCCCAAAATGACGCTATCGGCCGTAGGCAAGGCCCCGCCCGCAAGCGAGGTGCCAGAACCACGTGGAACAACAGGCACCCCCTCCTCGTGGCAAATGCGCAGCACCTCAGAGACTTCAGCCGTGGACCGGGGCAACACCGCCACCAAAGGCGGGCAGCGATAGGCCGTCAAAGCGTCACATTCATAGGCCCGCGTTTCATGTGGATCATCAATAACCGCATCATCGGGCAGCACATCGCGCAACCGCGAAATGATCCGCGTGCGCTTGGCCAAAATGGCGGGGTTTGGTTTTGGCATTTCCATAATCAGCACTCCCTGCGGTATTGGTAAGATTTCTAGACCAATTTGGAGGATTGTGCAAGCAAAAGCCATGCGCGACCGAATTGCCCATAGACGAAACTTAACAAAACAGGCAGCAAGGCAGCATGGATTGGGTCAAAGTCATACATATTCTTTGCGTCATGGGCTGGATGACAGGTATTTTTGCCGTCCCCCGCGCCATTATCTTTTGGAAACGGGAATATGCGCGGCTTGGTGAATTTGGCCCAACAGGCGATCTGACGATTCGCATTTACCGCTTTTCGCTAGGGCTTGGTGTGATTGCGATTGCCACTGGGCTATGGCTTGGGTGGTTTTGGAATTTCGCGCCTTGGGTCTGGGTGAAACTGAGCCTCGTCAGCCTGCTTGGCGCGCATTACGCCTGGACGGGTCGCTTGATCCTGCGCGCCCTAAAAGGCGAGTTCCGCGAAAGCGATTTTTACCTACGGGTCTTTAATGAGGTCAGCGTGTTTGGCGCCATCGCCGTTTTGATCGTGGTGGTCTTTAAGCCCCTCTAAAGCGCCCTTCGCGCAGCCATGCCGCGGCAAGCGCAGCCAAACCTGCGATGAGATACACCCAAACAGGAACAAGCGGTCGGGCGCGCACATCCTGTGTAACAAAGGCATCACGGGCATAAAGCCCCATCCAACCGCGCCCTACTGCACCGCGCCCTTCGGGCACAAGACGCAGATCAGGCAGAGCATCGCGCAGGAAAAACACCACCCCGCCCGTTGCCTCAAGGTGAGGACGAAGAAGATCGCCTGTCGCTATAACCTCGCTAAATTCGCGCGGGTTGGCAGGGCCAATGCCCACAACGATATCTGACAGATCTGCCGCATTTGGATCACTTACGCGGTAAAGCCCATCTTCTGGGGCAAGATAGCTGCCTTCAAACATACCTTCGGCCGTCTCATGCAATGGCACGGTGATGTCTTCCCCATCTGGCGCTGTCACAATGACTGAGGCAACGCCCTCCCCCATAGTTTGACGGGTAATGCGCATCTCGCGACCATCGGCTTCGGCGCTTAGCGCCTCCTCCTCAAGATCTGGCTCTTTCATCATCCAATGGGCCAGACGGCGCAAAAGCTCTAATTGTGGGCCGCCGCCCTCGTATCCCCGATCCCACAGCCATGCATGATCCGAGGCCAAGAGCGCGACACGCCCCTCACCCACGCGATCCAAGATCAAAAGCGGCGCATCACCTACCCCCTCAAGCACGACATCGCCCGCGTTTGGGGCAACCTCAACTTGCCGGAACCACCGCCCCCATGGCTGATCTGATCCTGCAATTGGTAAATGCGCCGCCTCAAGGCCCCGCGTCACAGGGTGGCGCGCACCAAGGCGGGAAAGATGCGGCAAATATGGTTCTTCAAACACGCGCGCGGTCGGCTCGGCGGGCAGAATATCGGCCAAAGGTGAACGATAAAGCGACCCTGCCCCCGCAAAATCAGGGCCTGCCGCCACCAAAACCGCGCCGCCATCACGGACATAGCGCGCCACGTTTTCAAGATAGATCAGGGGCAATATCCCGCGCCGTTGATACCGATCAAAGATGATCAAATCGAAATCATCAATTTGATCCATGAACAGCTCACGTGTGGGAAAGGCTATCAAGGACAATTCTGACACAGGAACATTGTCGCGCTTTTCAGGGGGGCGCAGAATGGTAAAATGCACCAAATCCACCGCAGGGTCAGATTTCAACAAATTGCGCCATGTCCGTTGGCCCATATGTGGCTCGCCTGAGACAAGCAGCACCGACAAACGATCCCGCACCCCATTGACCTGCGCATAAGCGACATTGTTGCGCGGGGTTAATTCCCCCGCCTGCACAGGCACCTCAAAGCGCACAACGTTCCGCCCTGCATGGGCGAGGTTCAATGTTAATTCAAGCGGCTGCCCAACTGGCACAATCGCGCGTTGAGGTTCGTTCCCGTCAATCCAATAAATCACCTCGGTCTGGCGCGCATCCACCCCATCAGGGAGGGGGCCGAAATCACTGACACGCAATGCGATTTTTACATCTTCGCCCAAAATGCCATAGGCGGGGGCAGTTTCAATTTGAAGGGCGCGATCCCAATCATCCGCCTGCCCCGTGATCAGCGCGTGAACGGGGCCAATCCCTGTGAGCATTGCGTCCAGATCATGCACTTGCCCATCTGTCAGCAAAAATGAGCCTGCAATGCGCTCTTGGGGCAATTCCGCAGCAAGCCCGCTTAAGGCAGACAAAAGCTGCGTCCCTTGATTGCCATCAGCATCGGCCACATAGCGCAGTTCAACCTCGACCCCTTTTGTCTCTAATTCTGCGACAAGGGCTGCAAGCGTGGCTTCGGTTTGGGCGGGACGATCGGCCAAACCTTGCGATGCCGATTGATCCACCACCACTAGGCCGATATCGGCCAGAGGGGCGCGGGTTTCCTCCTGCCAGATTGGGCGCATCAGCGCCACAAGTGCAACCATCGCCGCAACGGCACGATAGGGCCACCCGCGCAGGCCGCGCAGTGCAGCATAGCCCGTGATCATCAACAACACAGCCGCCACAACAGCCACGACCATGGGAGGGAGATAAGGATCAAATAGGATCATCATACCCATCCCTTAATTCCCCAATCTTTGCAGCAAGGCCGGCACATGGACTTGGTCGGATTTGTAATTTCCAGACAAGACATGCATCACAAGATTGACCCCAAACCGGAGCGCAATTTCACGCTGACGCTCACCCGCATATCCACGCCCAATGGGCAAGAGTGGGCGACCTGCCCCATCAACCGCCCATGCCGCAGCCCAGTCATTGTCACCAATAATCACGGGGCTGACCCCATCATTGAGCGCGCGAAAGGGCATGCCCTCGGCAGGATCAGGTTCGGGTGGGGCCGCCTCAACCCAAATATCGCGCGAAGTATAGCGCCCTGGGAAATCGGCCAATAAATAGAAGGCGCGGGTCAAAACATGATCCTCAGGGATTGGCGCGAGGGGCGGAATGTCCAAGCCCTGCGCCAAATCCTGCAAACGACGTGCAGCGGGCGTTGCGCCACCAATGCCGCCAAGATCTCCATCTCGGGTATCGAAAACAATCATGCCCCCGCCGCGCAAATAGGCGTTGAGGCGCTGATAGACATCATCAGAAGGGCGGTTTTGACTTTCTGTCACGGGCCAATACAGGAGCGGGAAAAACGCCAACTCATCGCGCGTCAACTCCACGCCTACGGGTGGGCTCGGCTCAATCGTGGTGCGCGCCCAAAGCGTATCGGACAAACCCTGCAGCCCTGCGCGCGAAATCTCGTCCACCGCATCATCGCCCGTAACGACATATGCCAAGCGCAAATCTTCGGTAGCGATCAGGCCAAACATGTCTTCGGGCGTTAGGGTTTGCGCGTCACTGGGTGCAAAGGGCGCCACCAAGACCACCACAAAAAGCGCGGCTTTGGCCCGCACAGGCAGCCGCCCCGTAACAGCCAAGCTGCCAATCATATCTGCGGCAAGCGCAATCAGCGCCAACAGGAACAACCAAGGCGCAAGGGGCGTTGGTGGGGCGCTCAGTCCCCGTATGACCGACACGTTTGCAGGCCAATCTGCCACAGTCAGATCCTGCGCAGATTTGATCACATTTAGAGCCACGTGACCCGTAGTGGTCTGATACAGGCCTGGCGGCATATCGGCCGATAGTGCCCCGCTTTGCAAATCTTCACCCGCAACTGTGATTTCGCCCTGCGCATCATAAAGCGCACCAAACCCGTCCAACACTTGCGCGGAAACAAAGCTAAGCCCTGTGTAATCTTTGCCCTCCGCGCTGATCGGGCGGGTAGAGACAGAGAGCCGCTCTAACATCTGCACAAACAGACCCGACAGCGGCAGGTTTGACCATTCTGCATTGGCGGTCACATGGAATAACACAGCACGCCCTGCCCCCCGTGTCATTTGCGTGACCAATGGCGTGCCATCTTCCAAGGCGGCCAAACTGCGCGCCGCCAAATCTGGGCCTGGCTGCGCCAAAACCTGTTGGCTGATCGTAACCTCATCAGGGATGGCAAGGCCAAAAAACGGGGATGTCTCTGGGAAAGGGTTTAGCTTGCGCGGATCGGCCCATGACATCGCCCCGCCCAAAGCACGCCCGCCTTGGCGCAGTTGCACGGGCATCAGTGCATCGGCTTGCATCTCGGCGGGTGACAATGCGGCCATTCGTGGCCCAGCAAAGCGCAGTAACAGGCCACCTTGCTCCACCCATGCCATCAAATCGGATTGGTCTGTTTCCGGCAAACGGGTCACATCAACCAAAATGATCACATCGGGATTTGCGGGCAAAATCTCGGCCAAACCGCTCTCGATAAGATCGACATTCGGGGACAGCGCCTCGCGCAGATAATGGAAGGGGGAAAGCAAGGCCTGCCCCTCTTGAGGGGCATTTGACGCAACCAACCCAATCTCGCGCCGTGCGAGACTGTCATCAATCAATAAACGAGCAGCCGCCTGCGGTTGTCCCGCCACCTCAAAGCGGGTAAGGCGATTGCGCAATTCGGGCGGCAGGGTAAGGGCAAGGTTGGCCTCTACAGCCCCCTCTTCAAAGACCGCTTCAGCCTCAACCAACACGCGCGGCACGCCTGATGGATCAGGCCCAAAGCCTTGCACGAGATAACGCGCCGATGGCAACGCGGGCCATTCCGCGCGCAAGAGCCTGAGCGTGACACCATCCCCGCCTTGCTCAAGCGGGGCAAGGGCGACCATCCGCGAAAGGTTGTCGCCCGTTTCGATCACACGCAGCCGCGCCGCCCGCGCGGCCAAAAGCTCAGCCAAGCCCGCGCGTTCACTGCCATGCGCGAATCCGTCTGAAAACCAAAGCCCGTCAAAGGGAATGGATTGCTCTGCGAACCAATCTGACCAAGCGGCATAATCGGGCGCGAAGGGTGCGGGGCGCATCGCAGAGAGCCGCGTGATTTGCTCATCCCCAGAGGTCAGCAGCGCCTCAAGCGAAGCCAGAGGCTGCTCGGTCAGGCTAATGACGACAGCAGCACGCCCATCGCGGATGGCGGCGCGCAAATTGGCCTCTATGGCCTGTTGTTCTGCAGACCAATCAAGCGCGCTTGCCCAACCTCCATCGCGCAAAATCACCAAAGGGGCTTGTTGCGTTTCATCTCCCTCAGACGGAGGCGGGTTCACCACGGGGCCAGACAAGGCCAAGATTAAAAACCCTGCCGCCATAAGGCGTAGCATCAACAGCCACCACGGGGTTTTGGCACTGTCATTTTCTTTATCGGTCAATCCCAGCAAAAAGATCAGCGCGGGGAAGTAAACGCGCGTTGGCTGCGGCGGCACAACGCGCAACAGCCACCAAAGGGCGGGCAACACCGCCAAAGCCGCCAAGACCCACGCCGCCGAAAATCCAAGCGCCCCAATCATTGCCGCGCCTCTGACAAAGCCTGATAGAGGGACATCAACGCCACACTGGCAGGGTGGTCGGTTACATGAGTGAAAAAGGGCCATCCATGGCGCTGTGCCTCGATCATCAGATTGGCACGATGGGCGTCTAACCGCGCTTGATACTCATCACGCAATGCATCTGCCGCTTGCGTCTCGAACTCGGGCCCTGCGGGATGATCTTGGAACAAAACACGCCCCGCAAAAGGGAAGGCCATTTCAGCGGGATCCATAAGATGAAGAATGACACCGCGCGCGCGCGCCTCGGTCGCCTTGCGCAGAACCATGACCAATTCATCCGTTCCCCGCAGAAAATCGGACAGGATCACAATCTTTGCGCCGTTGGGTATAGTCTGCGCAATGACCTCGCCTGATTTTGGGGCAAGTAAATCGCGCGCTAAACCTTCGCGCTGTGTAACCCCTGCACGCGGCGGGGTCTGGCTATTTAACCACCCGACCCGTTCACCTGCGCGCAAAACCAATTCGGCCAAGGCCAACGCAATCACATTAGCGCGCATCCGTTTTTGCGCCATTGGATCCGAGAGAGAGCTATACCGCATAGACTCCGCAGGGTCAGACCATATCAGCAGGCTTTGCGCAGCCTGCCATTCGGTTTGGCGGGCGTAATATCCATCCCCTCGCCCCGACCTGCGCCAATCAATCGCTGTGGCGCTGTCCCCTGCTTGGACATGTCGATATTGCCAAAACTCATCCCCCCCGCCTGCGCGGCGGCGGCCATGATCCCCCAAATGCACGCTGGACGCCAAATGCTCTGCAGCAACCAACAACGCGGGCAAACCTGCCGCATGGGCAGCCGCATCAGCGCAGAGGCGCATGAGATCGGTTGGATCACTATGCGAGGCGCGCGGGGGCATTTAGGCTGCGTGATCCAAAACAAGATCAATTTCGCGGGCCAAGAGAACGGCCAGATCATGGCCTTCGGCCCGCGCGGCAAAACCAAGCGCCATTCGGTGGATCAAAACCGCAGGGGCCATAGCGCGAATATCCTCGACAGAAGGCGCATATCGCCCCTCCATCAACGCCCGTGCGCGCACTGAAACCATTAAGGCCTGCGCGGCACGCGGCCCCGCACCCCAAGCCAAATGCGCCGCGATCCGCGCGGGATCAGCCGTAGGGTCAGGGCGACATCCGCGCACCAAATCAAGGATCATGTCACAAATCCGATCCCCTACGGGCATGTGGCGCACCAAATTTTGTGCCGCAATCAAATCGGCTTCGGTAAAAACTTGGGCTGTTGCCGCCTCACTTGGGCCCGTTGTCGCAATCAATATGTCCCGCTCCGCCGCGCGATCAGGATAGGCCACATCAATGCGCAACAAAAAGCGATCAAGCTGCGCCTCAGGCAATGGATATGTGCCCTCTTGTTCAATCGGGTTCTGCGTGGCCAGAACCAAAAATGGGGCGTGCAATGGGCGTGCAGCACCCGCGATTGTGACCTCTCGCTCCTGCATCGCTTGCAGGAGGGCGCTTTGCGTGCGCGGGCTGGCGCGATTGATCTCATCGGCCATCAACAGCTGACAAAATACAGGCCCCTCCAAAAAGCGAAAGCTGCGCTGCCCATCGGGGCCTGTATCCAAAACTTCGGACCCCAGAATATCGGCGGGCATCAGGTCAGGGGTAAATTGCACCCGATTGGCACGCAGACCCATGACTTGGGCCATCGTGTCGATAAGCCGTGTTTTCCCCAAACCCGGCAACCCCATCAGCAGGGCATGGCCGTTTGACAACATCGCCGCCAAAGCCAGACTGACCACTTGATCTTGACCGATAATGCGTTTGGAAATTTCTGCCCGCGCCTGACCAAGCTGCGCACCAAGCCGATCAATCTCGGATGTCAGGTTTTCAAGCTCAGCCATAGAAATGCTCCGCATAATGATTATGTTGGGGTCGTAACCTGTTCGCTAGTAAATCTAACTATGGCGCCGACCACAAATGGCAAAAGCCCATAGGAGACAAAACATCGTGACCATGACGCCTGAATCCCTGCTTGCCGCCGCGACCAATGCGCAAAAGCAAGGCAAACTGCCCCCTGTTGATCAATGGAACCCACCTTTTTGCGGCGATATCGACATGGAAATTCGGCGTGACGGGACATGGTTTTACAACGGCACCCCGATTGGGCGACCGCGCATGGTGCGCCTGTTTTCAACGATTCTGAAACGGGAGGGGGATAAATATTTCCTCGTGACCCCCGTAGAAAAGGTGGGGATCCGGGTCGAAGATGCCCCGTTCGTAGCGCAGGATTTTATTGTGAGAGGCGAGGGCGCGGCGCAAGAGGTGCAATTTACAACCAATGTGGGCGACACCATCAGCGCCAGCGCCCAAAGCCCCATTCGCCTCACCCGCAGCGCGGATGGGGAACCTTCGCCTTACGTTTTAGTGCGGCGCGGTCTTGAGGCGCTTATCGATCGCAAGAGCTTTTATCGGCTTGTCGATCTTGGTGTGGCGCATAACACGGGCGGCGCAGATTGGTTCGGCGTTTGGTCTTGCGGGACATTCTTTCCCTTTATTCCTGTCTCAGAACTCACAACCTAAGCCAAAGCTCTACTCGCGTCATGCCGCTGGAACTCAAGCGCAGAGGCGAGACACTGCGGACAAACAAACCAAAACTGTAAGGGAAATGGCGCGCTGGGGAGGATTCGAACCCCCGACCCCTTGATTCGTAGTCAAGTACTCTATCCAACTGAGCTACCAGCGCGTGGAGGTGGCTCTTAACGCCCATGTCACCGCAGCGCAAGGGCGAATTCACCCCAAAGGTTGTGAGGGCAGCCAAATTCTAAATTCAGTTCCCTTAGAGGTGCTGCATTCTAAAGTCAGCGCGCCACCATGCCCGCGCACCAATTCCGCCGCTATGGCAAGGCCAAGACCCGAGCCACCTTTGCGCGCGCCGCCTTGGAAAGGTTTGAACAAATGTTCTAGCGCCTTTTCTGGCAGTCCCGGCCCCGTGTCGCGAATACGAATTTCCCACCCGTCTTCATTTGGGGCAGCTTGGGCCGAGATACGGATCACGCCTACCCCCCCTTGTGCTGCAATGGCCTGCCTTGCGTTGCGGATGAGGTTGCTCAACACGCGGAAAATCTGTTCAGCATCGCAGCGCAGGGTCAAACCTGTTTCAACACAGACATCGAATTCAATCGCCTCCGCATCTGGCCCAAGCGATTCACTTTCGACCACATCGCGCAGCAGCCCCGCTGCATCTACCCGCGCCAAGGCAGGTGGTGGCTCTTGCGCACGACCAAAGGCCAAGGTGCCTTCGCAAAGATTGACCGCCCGTGACAAAGATTGCAGCAACTTTGGCGTGGTGCGCTGCACGGCAGGATCATCGCTGCCCTCCAAACGATCCGCCATCAGACTGGCTGTGGTTAGGATATTTCGCAAATCATGGCTGATTTTGGCCACAGCCGCGCCCATCTGCGCAAGATGATCCTTCTGCTTCAGGGCGGCGGTCAGTTGGGTCTGCATCTTGTTCAAAGCGACCTCAGCATCCCGCAACTCATGCAAGCCCGCGCTTGGCGTTATGATGCGGCGGGCATCTTCGGGTGCATCCGCATAGGCGCGCACCTGCCCGACCACGCGGTTCATCGGTGTCACAAGGAAATACCGCACAGAGAAAAATAAAAGCGCCGCCGTGAAGGCAGAAATCACCGCCGACAGGGCAAGGATCCGCAGACCAAACTCGACCATAGCGGCGCGTAAGGGGGCGCTGTGCATGGTCACCTCGATCTCAAGGCCCGCATCGCGCACAGGCGCGCCAATCACGCGGATTGTGCGATCTCTTTGATCCCAAAGCTGCATCATGGCATCGCGGATCAAACCCAAGGATGGAGGATTGCGCAGATCATAGGTGGTGGCCACAGGCGGGATTTGCGGCGCAGCTAGCACCAGTTCCCGCACCGCGTCCCGCCGCAACACAACGTTTAATACATCTGCATTGCGCAGCAATTCATCCTCAAGCGCAGGATCAACCATCCCATCATTCGCCAAAAGGGCCAGTGACGCAATTTGCGCCCTCTCAAGGCGCGACAAAAGATAATCCTCACGGAATCGGGCCACCGATGGCACGAAGATCAAAACCTCTGCCAACATTACGAAGCACAGGGTCAAAATCAAAAATCGTCCCGAGAGTGTGTTAAACACGAAACCTTCCCCGCATACCCTCAGCCACATAGATAGTTGTTTTATTGTGGAATTGTAACGCCCCGCGCATATGTTGCGCGATTCTATGCCCATCACAATAAACTTGAGTTAGGTTGCATTTTACCGCGCGCATTTATTGACACGCCGCTTTGCTTTGCGTATGCCGCAGGCCTTATACGGATTCTTTTGGTCGTGTGACTTGCGCGCGTAGGCGCGCGCCGACCAGCAAACTGGAGCAAGCCGATGTCAAAACGGACTTTTCAGCCTTCAAACCTCGTGCGCAAGCGCCGTCATGGCTTCCGCGCACGCATGGCGACCAAAGCAGGCCGCAAGGTTTTGAACGCGCGCCGCGCGCGTGGCCGCAAATCTCTGAGCGCATAAGCGTTTCTCAGGCTTTGAGGGGCAACCCTCAACGCGCCCCTGCCGAGATTTCGTCAGGGGCTTTTTGCATTTGAACGCCAAATCGGGCTTGGATCATGGAAACCTTGTGCAAACGTGCCGATTTCTTACGGGCTGCCAAAGCGGCCCGTGCGCCTGCGCCTGCCTTCTTGCTTCAGGCGCGCAAGCGTGACGCGGATGAGGGCGTGGATCCAAAGGTGATCCGCGTTGGCTATACCTGCTCTAAAAAGATCGGCAATGCGGTGGCGCGTAACCGCGCAAAGCGCCGCTTGCGTGAAATTGCGCGCGACACATTAGCCCTGCATGGGCAAGCGGGGTGGGACTATGTGTTGGTGGGCCGTCCCGAAGTCACCTTGTTGCATCCTTTTGCGCAAATGCAGGTAGAGTTGGTCGCAGCCTTATCCCGCATCCACGCGCCGCGAAAGCGGGGGGCGTAGATGCACATATTGGCATGGATCCTATCTTTGCCTATTCGGGCTTATCGGGTGATTTTCAGCCCATGGGTAGGGTTTAACTGCCGCTATCAGCCGACCTGCAGCGCCTATGCGCTTGAGGCGCTTGAGCGACATGGACCGATCAAAGGCAGCTATCTTTTGCTGCGCCGCATTGGACGCTGCCACCCTCTTGGCGGATCAGGTTACGACCCAGTGCCACCAAAGGGCGGAGATCAACCCCGTTCGAAATAAATGATGACCTCGCCGATGGTCACGCCAAAGCGCTTCATATAGGCACGGTTGAGCAATCGGTCATCACTCAAGAGCCACATCCAGTCATCAAAGCTGACCCGCAGGGTTTCACCCTGCGCCACTGGCAGGTCAATCGTATAGGCCCAATTAAAGACATCTCCACGCTCCTCGCCCGTTGCGATGCCGATCACCCCGTCAGCCGTTCCTTGCCATCGTTGTTCGTCCAGCTTTTCCAAGAGCCAAATACGCTGTTCGGTGCTGCCATCTTCATAAACGAAATCTTCGACCAAACGCAGGGTTTCCCCATCCCATGTCCCGTTGATCTTCACCTCAAAGCGGCGGCGCACCTCGCCCAAGACATCCTGAAACTGACCATAGGCCACAAGATCACCTTGAAAAAATTCTTCTAGGTTCAAGGCGCGGCTGCTGAGATTTGGAGCATCAAGCGCAGGTTTACCCGTGCAGGCCGTAAACATCAAAAGCGCCGCCAATGCCAATTTTTTCATGATGCCCCGTCCTTATCTGCCTATTTGCTAAGCTAGCGCAAACGAGCAGAATGCAAGTTTACTTGACGTTTCTGCCTTGCCTCGCCTATGGCAGGCACATCAAAACCGCGTGAAGATGAAGGCCGCACCATGTTGGACGATGCAGAGGATATCCACCCGCTCTTTCACGGCGCGCCCTCAAGCACCGAATTTAAAAAACTGCGCAAGCGGATCATCCGTGAAACCCGCGAGGCGATTGACCGCTACGGCATGATTGAGCGCGGCGCGAAATGGTTGGTCTGCCTGTCGGGCGGCAAAGACAGTTACACGCTTTTGGCAGCCTTGACCGAATTGCAGTGGCGCGGCGTGCTGCCCGTAGAGATTTTGGCCTGCAACTTAGATCAGGGCCAACCTGGATTTCCTGCAACGGTATTGCCAGAGTTTCTCACAAAGATGGGCGTGCCGCATCGGATTGAATATCAAGACACCTATTCAATTGTGATGGATAAAGTGCCGCAAGGCCGCACCTATTGCGCGCTGTGTTCACGATTGCGCCGTGGCAACTTATATCGCATTGCCCGCGAAGAAGGGTGTTCAGCCGTTGTTTTGGGCCACCACCGCGATGACATTCTAGAAACATTTTTCCTCAATCTGTTTCACGGCGGCAAACTGGCCTCGATGCCACCCAAGCTTTTGAATGATGAAGGGGATCTTTTTGTCTATCGTCCGCTGGCCCATGTCAGCGAAGCGGATTGTGAAACCTTCGCCCGCGCGATGAACTATCCCATCATTCCCTGTGATCTGTGCGGATCGCAAGACGGGCTACAACGCCAAGCCATCAAACGCCTCTTGGATGAGTGGGAAGCCCGCGCACCTGGGCGGCGGCAAAAGATTTTCTCGGCCGTAATGAATGTGCGCCCATCGCATCTGCTTGACCCTGAATTATTTGATTTCATCGGCCTGACGCGGCGTGCCGAAAATACGGGACAAGACTAGGCCAGATTGGCGCAGTTCTCGCGATATTCGGCGCAAACCCCTTGACCTTTGCGCCGCTAGCCTATTGAACCCGACTGTCAATAAATCATAGGGCATAGCGCGATCATGGAAGATCAGAACAAGAACCTGATCCTGGCCACGGCCTTGAGCTTTCTCGTCATTTTGGTGTGGTTTCTTCTGTTTCCCCCTGAAGACCCACAGGTAACGCAAACGGACGCGGCAGCCGCATCCGATACGACCGCGCCCGCAGATGCCATTCTGCCGCCAAGCGCAGGATCAGGCGACCCTGTTCTGATCGGTGCGGAAGAAACACGCGCCGTGGCTTTATCCTCCTCGGCACGCGTGGCGATTGAAACCGATGAATTGCTCGGCTCAATCTCACTCTTGGGCGGGCGAATTGATGACCTGTCCCTAAAAAACTACCGTGAAACGATTGATGAAGACGCAAATATCGTGCGCCTTCTATCGCCAGTTGGCGGCCCAAATGCCTATTACGCCCTTTATGGATGGGCGCCCGGCGGCGCGCTTGATTTTGACCAAGTGCCTGGCCCCAACAGCGAATGGCGTTTGGTCGAGGGCGAAACCCTAACGACCACGACCCCCGTTACCCTTGGATGGGATAATGGCAACGGCCTGATTTTCAATCGCGTGATCTCGGTCGATGCGAATTTCATTTTCTCTGTAACGCAATCTGTGCGCAACACCTCGGGCGCGCCTGTGCGCTTGGCCCCTTACGGTATCGTGGCCCGCCACGGCCTACCCGCAGATTTGCAGAATTTCTTCATCCTTCACGAAGGTGTTGTTCGTAAAGCAGACGGCACTTTGGACGAGATCGGTTATGAAAACGTCACCGAATTCGATGTCATGCCCAGCGAAGGCGCGGCGGCAGAATTGGTGGATGTTGCCGAAAACGGCTGGATCGGCTTTACCGATAAATATTGGATGACCACCTTGATCCCTGGTGCGGGTCAGCCCTTTGTGGCCGCAACGCGCCACGTGGCGGGGGCGGATATCTATCAAACCGAAGCGCGGATGCCCGCAGTTGATGTTGCTGCTGGGGCAACGGCCGAAGTCACCACCATGCTCTTTGCAGGAGCGAAGGAATGGCAAACCATCCGCAACTATCAGGACGCAGGCGGGATTGATCGCTTTCTCGACTCGATTGACTGGGGTTGGTTCTATTTCATCACCAAGCCGATGTTCTGGCTGCTGCACAATCTGAATGTGATGATTGGCAATATGGGTCTTGCGATTATTGCGCTGACTTTCATCGTCAAGGCTGTCTTATTCCCGCTTGCCTATAAATCCTATGCCTCCATGGCGCGGATGAAAGAGCTTCAACCAGAGATGGAGAAGCTGAAAGAGCGCGCAGGTGATGACCGCGAAGCCATGCAAAAAGGCATGATGGAGCTGTATAAGAAGAACAAGGTGAACCCCGCTTCGGGCTGCTTGCCGATTTTGCTGCAAATCCCGATTTTCTTCTCGCTCTATAAGGTGATTTTCGTGACGCTAGAATTGCGCCACGCACCGTTCTTTGGCTGGATTCGGGATCTGTCAGCACCTGATACCACCTCGATCTTCAACCTGTTCGGCCTGTTCCCATGGCCAGCGCCAGAGCCAGGCAGTATCCTTGCGCTGATCTTTATCGGGGTTCTGCCCATCCTTTTGGGCATCTCGATGTGGTTGCAGCAAAAGCTGAATCCAGCGCCCACTGACCCAACACAGGCCGCGATTTTCGCGTGGCTGCCCTTTATCTTTATGTTCATGTTGGGCCATTTCGCGACAGGCTTGTTGATTTACTGGATCGTGAACAACACCCTGACCTTTGCGCAGCAATACACGATCATGCGCCACCAAGGGTATAAGCCCGATCTGTTTGGCAATATCCGCGCAAGTTTCAAACGCAGCGCCGCAAAGAACGCTAAGTGAGCGTCACACTCGACCAAATATGGCGACACCCGATTAAGGGTATTGGCGCAGAACGTATTTCGGGGGCCTTTATGGCCCCCGATTGCGCTTTGCCGCTTGATCGTGCCTATGCGGTTATTGAAGCGGGGGCTGACCCCGTGCAGGGGCAATGGCAGCCCTGCCGAAATTTCCTGCGCGGCGCAAAGGCCCCTCAGCTTATGGCCATCACGGCCTGTTGTTTGGACAATGGCACAATCCGCCTGTCGCACCCTGATTTGCCAGATCACATATTCGACCCAAAATGCGACCACAGCGATTTGATTGCATGGCTAGGGGCAATTTATCCGACCGAGCGACCCGCCCCGATGGCGGTGGTCACAGCGCCTAAATCAGGCATGACCGATGCAAATTTTGCCTCGATTTCAATTCTAAATCTTGCCTCGCTGCGCGCCTTAGAGGCGCGGGCCGATACGCCACTGGATCCGCGCCGCTTTCGTGGGAATCTTTGGCTTGAGGGTCTAGCCCCTTGGGAAGAGCTTGACCTGATTGGGGCGACCCTCGCGATTGGCGAGGCCCGCCTAAAAATCGTAGAACCAATAACCCGTTGTCGTGCAACTGAAGCAAATCCTGACACAGGGGTAAGGGATGTGCCAACTCTGCAAATATTGCAAAGCGGTTGGGATCACAGCGAATTTGGCGTATACGCAGAAACCACCCAAGCAGGGCATATCGCCCAAGGGGATAAAGTGGAGATTATCTGGTGAGTGCAGCCCTGCCTTTCCCGCTGGCCGAAGATGCCGATGAGATCAGCCTTGAGAAGGGGCGGCTGCTGTTTGCGCGCGGTGCAGATTTTGTCAAAGGCGTTGTTGCCATGGATGGCCTGCCCCCTGCAGATCGGCTTGAAATATGCTTTGCTGGGCGCTCAAATGTTGGGAAATCTTCGCTGATCAATGCGCTGACCGGGCGCAAAAACTTGGCGCGGGCCTCAAACACACCCGGACGGACGCAAGAAATCAACTTCTTCACACTTGGCGAGAGCCATTATGTGGTCGACTTGCCAGGCTATGGCTATGCAGAAGCGCCTGTTGCGGTGGTCGAGAAATGGCAGAAATTGCTCAAGGCCTATCTATCAGGCCGCGTCTCATTGCGCCGCGCTTTCGTGCTTATCGACACTCGGCATGGGATCAAGGCGGTTGATGACGAGATCATGACCCTGCTTGATCAATCAGCTGTGACCTTTCAGGTCGTGATGACCAAAGCCGACAAGGTAAAAGAAGCTGAACGCGATAAAATTTTGGCCCAAGTGCGCAAGGCGCTGTCAAAACACCCCGCCGCCTATCCCGAGCTCTTGATGACCTCTTCAGAAAAAGGTTGGGGTATTGAAAACCTTCGGGCCTTGATCGCAGGGCTTGCTTGAGAACAGCCACCTTCACAGCCAAGCCTTCCTGCCTTATGGAAGTAATCGAGCGCGCCCAATATGGCGCGGGATCAGTTTGGAACGCCAAAGATGAAGAAGCAGACAGCCAAAATGCGTGATTTTCTCTCGACCGCCCGCACCTTGAACGAAGCCCTGCCTTACTTGCAGCGCTATCACGGGGCGATTGTGGTGATCAAATTGGGCGGTCATGCGATGGGATCGGATGAGGGGATGGCCTCATTCGCGCGCGATGTGATGCTGATGCGCACGGTTGGGGTGAACCCTGTGGTGGTGCATGGCGGCGGGCCAATGATCAATGAGATGCTTGAAAAGCTTGGCGTGACCTCCACCTTCACGCGCGGCAAGCGGGTCACGGATGCCGCCACCATGGCTGTTGTGGAAATGGTTCTGTCGGGTCAAGTCAATAAGCGCATCGTGCAGGCGATCAACGCCGAAGGCGGGCGCGCAGTTGGTCTGTCGGGCAAAGATGCCTCGATGATCACCTGCACAATGGCCGACCCCGAACTTGGCTTTGTCGGCGAACCCAGTGAGGTAGAAACGACCCTTCTGCGGCAACTCTTTGAGGCCGAGATGATCCCTGTGATTGCCCCCATTGGTGCAGATCGTGATGGTCACAGCTATAATATCAATGGCGACACGGCAGCGGGGGCTATTGCCGCCGCCCTGAAGGCAGATCGCCTGCTGCTTTTGACTGATGTGTCGGGCGTCAAAAATGCCGATGGCGAAGTGGTAACCGAATTGAGCGCCGCCGATGTTGAGGCCATGACCGAAAGCGGGGTCATCGCAGGCGGCATGATCCCCAAAACCGAAACGGCCCTGTCAGCCGTACGCGCAGGCGTGCGCGCTGCCGTTATTTTGGACGGGCGCGCGCCCAATGCCTGCCTTTTGGAATTGTTCACGGATCACGGGGCAGGATCAATCATCCGCGCCTAGTTTCGCTTGCGCAGCGCAGAGCAATCAGCGCAGGCTAAAGAATGAACCTGACCGACCTTTTACAAGGCGCGCATGCGCGGCACCTTCGCATTTTGGGGCATTTTGCCCCAGACGGCAGTCACGGCCTAGGCCATGAGGTAAAAACCGTGGTGCTTTTGGGGCCTGATGAGCCTCACTTTTGGTCTGCGTTTGAAGACAGCTCCGAATATCGTGATGGCGCCCCTGACCCGATGGATCGCTGGTCTGCGCGGGTCATCGGTGACTGGGCCCGCGAGATTGGGGGGGAAGCCTATTTTCCCTTTGGTGGCCCACCCTATGCACCATTTTACCAATGGGCTTTGACGACAGGTGCAGTATGGCCCAGCCCAATAAGGCTGCTCATCCATGCGCAATCGGGATTGTTTGTCTCCTTTCGCGGCGCACTTGGCCTGCCCTATGCGATACCTCAGGCGCCTGTACAAGACCGCCCATGCGACAGCTGCACGCACCAACCCTGCCGCAGCGCATGCCCTGTCGCAGCCTTTGACGGATCGGGCTATGATACGATCCGATGCCACAACCATCTGAACACAATGGCGGGAGCAGATTGCATGACCAAGGGCTGCAGGGCGCGGCGCGCCTGCCCGATCTCACAAAACTTTGGACGCGTTGAGGCGCAATCACATTTCCACATGCGGAGCTTTCACCCATGACCCTGACGTTGATCTTAATACGCCATGCAAAATCAGATTGGGGCGATGCAGGGTTGGATGACCATGACCGCCCCCTCAATGCCCGCGGAATAGAGGATGCACCGCGCGTTGGAACATGGCTTGAGGCGCAGGGGTATCGGCCTGATCACGTGCTTAGCTCGACCGCAACCCGTGCTGTCGATACATGGGCGGCGATTTCCCGATCCTTTAGCGGTGCGGAAATCGAAGTTTCTTATACACGCGCGCTTTATCTCGCGATGCCGCCTGATATGCTGAATGTCATCAGGGCCAGTGAGGGCCGCACATTGGGCGTCATCGGGCATAATCCCGGTATTGGTAGCTTGGCGCGCTCGCTGGTGGCAACACAACCCCAACACGAGAAATTCACCCGCTACCCTACAGCCGCGACCTTAGTCGTGGACTTTAACGCAACATCTTGGGCCAATATAGAAATAGGCGCGGGGGTCGCCCGCGCCTTTATCACCCCGCGTGACTTGCCCTAAGCGGGATCAGTGTCCCAAGATTTGGCTCAAGAACAGCTTGGTGCGGTCATTTTGCGGATTGGTGAAGAACGGCTCAGGCTCGTTTTGTTCAACAATCTGGCCTGCATCCATAAAGATCACGCGATTGGCAACCTGACGGGCAAAACCCATCTCATGGGTCACGCAGAGCATGGTCATACCTTCTTCAGCCAATTGGATCATCGTATCCAAAACTTCCTTGATCATCTCAGGGTCAAGTGCCGATGTCGGTTCGTCAAACAGCATGATACGCGGACGCATACAGAGGCTGCGCGCGATGGCCACACGCTGCTGCTGCCCCCCTGACAGCTGACCTGGATATTTATGCGCTTGATCGGGGATTTTCACCTTCTCAAGGAAATACATTGCCGTTTCTTCGGCCTCTTTCTTGGGCGTCTTGCGCACCCAAATTGGGGCCAATGTGCAGTTTTCCAAAATGGTCAAATGCGGAAACAGGTTGAAATGCTGAAAGCACATCCCAACCTCGGAACGGATTTTGTCGATATTCTTGAGGTCATTTGACAGCAATGTGCCATCCACAGTGATGGAGCCCTTTTGATGCTCCTCCAATGCATTGATGCAGCGGATCAGCGTAGATTTCCCCGAGCCAGATGGCCCGCAGATCACGATACGTTCGCCGCGGTTCACAGTAAGGTTGATGTCCCGCAAAACATGGAACGAACCATACCATTTGTTCATATCGCGAATTTCAACCGCCACCTCATCAGTGACTTTCATCTGCGAACGGTTGATCTCACGATCTTGGATGGAGGGGGTGGCTTCACTCATATCGGCCTCTCCTTAATGACGATCTGTTGCGAGCTTGCGCTCAAGATATTGCGAATAGCGGGACATCGCGTAGCAAAACACAAAGAAGCAAAGCCCGATGAAGATGAACAATTCCCAGTAAATCCCATTCCATTCGGTCGTGGCGCGGATCGCGTTAGACAAACCGATTGGGTCAAGCAGACCTATGAACACCACGAGGGTTGTGTCTTTGAACAAACCGATAAACGTGTTCACGATGCCCGGGATTGAGATTTTCAAAGCCTGAGGCAGGATGATCAAGCGCATGGATTGCCAGTAATCCAAGCCCAGACTATCTGCCCCCTCATATTGCCCACGAGGCAGGGCGGCCAAACCACCGCGCACAACCTCGGCCATATAGGCAGCGGCAAAGAGCGTGACCATGATAATCACGCGGAGCATCAGGTCAAAATTTGTTCCGGGCGGCAGGAAGTAGTTCAACAAAAGCGATGCCGTGAACAGCCACACAATCAACGGAACGCCGCGGATCACCTCAATAAAGATCACCGAGAATTTGTTGATGATGAACAAATCAGACTGACGCCCAAGCGCCAGCAAAATCCCAAGCGGCAAAGACAGAACAATGCCCGTGATCCCGATGATCAGCGCCAACATAAACCCGCCGAAATCCTTGGATTGGATATTTTCAATTCCAATGGGCAAGATGCCATCGGCCAGTCCCGTTAGTGGGGCAACCCCAAAGCGCCAATAGATCAGCGGCACAAGGATGCTCGCCACGATGCTCGCCAAAGCCCCGAATTGCCGTGTGATCTGGCCATAGGCCAACCATGCCAAAACAAAGCCCAGAGCCGTCAGGATTGGCCCCCAAATCGACCCGCCCCATAACAGCCAGTAGCAAATGAAGGGCGACACGGCCGAGAAGATCGCCAATTTGCGGCCACCAAAGTTGAACATCACAGGCGCAACGGCGATGAAAAACACAATCAAAGCCACAACAGGGCGCCAATATGCATCGGCTGGGTAGAACCCAAAGAGAAGTTGGTTCCAACGCTCGCTCAAGACGGCCCAACAGGCGACATTGCGACCATCGGCGTAAAGCGCGTCACGCACCTCACGGCACTCACTCAGTGAATTTGCAGTCCAAATGCCATAGGCGAACCATTGGAAAACATGGCTGACCACCCAATAAATCGCGACCAAAGACAGAATTGTTAGGATTGTATTGAGCAAGCCAGAGAACAGGTTTTCACGCACCCATTTCACCACGCCCGCTTCCGAGACAGGCGGGGCCTGCTCGGGCAGCATCTCGGTGCGCACATAAGAAACGGAGCTATTCGCAGAATTTGCCATCTCAGCGCTCCTTCAACTTAACGGCGTTGTTGTAGACATTCATCACGCCCGAAATGATTAGGGATGTGACCAAGTAAAAGACGCCCAAAAGTAGCATCCCTTCAAGCTCGCGGCCTGTTTGGTTGATCGTGATCCCACCCAAGGTAGACCGCACATCCATATAACCCACCGCAATCGCCAAGGAGGAGTTCTTGGTCAGGTTCAGATATTGCGAAATCAGGGGTGGGATGATCACCCGCAAGGCCTGCGGCAGGATCACCAAATTCATCGTGCGGTTGGGGCGCAAGCCCAAGGCATAAGCCGCCTCGGTTTGCCCGCGTGATACCGCCAAAATCCCTGAACGCACAATCTCTGCGATAAATGCGCCTGTGTAGAGCGATAACGCAAACCACAAAGCAATCAGAGAGTTGCGGACCTGTAGGCCGCCCGTAAAGTTGAAACCTCCCAATTCAGGCAGCTGCAATGTTATCGGCCCACCAAGGATAAAATAGAAAATAACCGTAGGCACAAAAAACAACGTTATGGAAATCCAGAACACAGGAAGGATTTGACCTGTGGCTTCTTGTTTTTTGCGCGCGTAGCGTCGGAAGGCCCAAATGGCAAAGAGCGAAGCAACAAACACTGCCATAAGCAGGTTTGATCCTTCCCCCCAAATCGGGCTGGGGATGAAAATACCTCGATTGGTAATCGCGACACTGTCGAACAGCATCATGGACGCGTCCCCGCCTTCGCGGAAATCGCGCGGCTGTGGGGTGGCTTCGGTCATGACGGCGAAGATCACAAGGATCCACAACAGTAACGGAATGTTGCGGAATCCTTCCACATAGACCGTCATCAAGCGCGCTACGATCCAGTTTTTCGAGAGACGCAAAACGCCTGCGATCACGCCGATAATCGTGGCAAGAATACAGCCCAAAAAGGCGACAAGCAGCGTGTTCAAGATCCCAATAATCGCGGCACGGCCATGGGTGCTGTCGTTGGAGTACTCGATCAAGCGCTGGTTGATATCATAGCCAGCGCGCGATCCCAAAAAACCAAAATCAAAATCTTTGCCAAGCGCAGACAGGTTTTGAACCGTGTTCCAGCCAAGCTGCCAAAGAAAGGCCATGATCATAATGAAAGCGAATACTTGGATCGTCATTGAGCGATAGCGACGATCGTAAATCAACTGACCAAAGCGGAAGGGTTCAGAACTTGGATCCGGTATAGAAGCCATGGCGGAATCCTGTCATTAAATCAGAGAAAAACAGTTTGAATGCGGCACAAACAAGTCGCAAAAATTTCAGCTTAATTTTGGATGTTAGAATAGAAGAAGGGCGCGGGAATGCCGCGCCCTTCTTCCGTTCAGACCTTAGCGGAATGGTGGGCTGTAGAGCAGGCCGCCATCTGTCCACTGAGCGTTCAAGCCGCGTGCAAGACCGATTGGGGTGCTTTCTCCAATATTGCGATCGAAGATTTCGCCATAGTTACCACCCGCAGAAATCACGTTAACCGCCCAGTTTGCTTCCAAGCCAAGCATCGCACCGAGTTCGCCTTCAGTACCCAAGATACGGTTAATTTCCGGATTGTTACCTGGTGCAGCAGCCAATTCAGCAACATTTGCCGAAGTGATGCCCATCTCTTCTGCCGCGATCAACGCATTTAGAGACCAGCGAACAATGTCACCCCACTCGTTGTCACCGTGACGAACAAGTGGCCCAAGGGGCTCTTTGGAGACAATTTCTGGTAGAACAACATGCGCACTCGGATCTTCAAAGGTTGCACGAGTTGCAGCTAGGCCAGAAGCGTCTGTGGTGTACACGTCACAGGCGTTTGCAAGATACTGCTGCTGTGCTTCAGCGTTTGTTTCGATTGGCACGGGCTCGTAGCTCATGTTGTTCGAAGCAAAGAAGTCAGCCAAGTTCAACTCGGTGGTTGTGCCAGTCTGGATACATACGGTTGCACCGTCCAACTCAAGCGCGGAAGACACGCCCAAGGATGCAGGAACCATAAAGCCCTGACCGTCATAGTAATTCACGCCCACGAATTCGAACTTCAGATCAACGTCACGGCTGAAGGTCCATGTGGTGTTACGTGCCAACATATCAACTTCGCCAGAGGCCAACGCGGTGAAACGGGTCTGACCAGTGGTTGGAACGAACTCAACCGCCATTGGGTCGCCGAATACGGCGGCTGCAACGGCACGGCATACCGCAACGTCAAAACCTTCCCAAACGCCGCTGGCATTTGGTTCTGCGAAGCCTGTGAGACCTGTGGTCACACCACAGTTCAGGCTGCCACGCGCTTTGACCTCATCAAGGGTCGACGCTTGGGATATACCCGCAGCCATGCCAGCAACTGCCAGCGTAGCTAGGACTACAGATTTTTTCATGTTTACCTCTTCCTATTGGACCGCCCTTTTGGGCTGTTTCCTCAATGGCCGTAAGACCACTTTCATGTCAGTGGCCCGCAGAAGCGAGCCAATGCCGCTTAATTGGACAAATATACCGCCCAAGGTCAAGGGTTGAAGCTAGGTTTACGAAACGTAAAGCCTAACTTTATAGCAGCCGTTCACGGGATGCTTTCTGCTTGGGCAAATGACATATTCATTAAAAAAAGGCCTCAACCTGCCCCAAGGGCCTCGTGCCCGCCTGCAAGTCTGTAAAAATGTGCTGCGTGAAGAAAAGCGTCCTTTTTCTTCGCGGCCACATCCAAGGCTTCTTCGTCTGCGCCCCAAAGCTCTGCCTGAAAATTTTCATCGATTCGCGACAGATTCCATGCCTCTTGCGGCGAGAACTGGCCTTTCGCCACGGCAAGCCCCATTAGGGCTGAGCCAGAGATGGAAATCAGGTCATGCAATGCGGTCAAAGAAAAATTATCAAACTGCGAGAGAAGTTGATGCACCCGATCAAGGCTATCCTGCGGTTGCGGCACGGGCAAAACGCCGATTGTGACGATCAAGGGCGCGTTCAGCTCGCTTGCAGCCCAGTCCAAAACGGGTCGCCATCCCGCTTCTTGGCGTGTGGCCAATTCCTGTGGGTGATCTGCCCTGTGACAGAGTAAATCTGTCTCAGCATAGGCCGCTAGCATCGCCACAACCTCTGGCTTTTGTGCGCTGACCTTATCAATCGCGGCATTTGCCGACCGTGTGACAGGCATGGTGAGGGGCTTGATCTCTTCGGCTTGGGCCATCCATTCTGCTGCAATCGCCTCGGCCATGGTTTGGGTTGGCACAATCAGCGGCGCCTTAAGCGGTGTTTTGACGGCCCGTGTGTCTAAGTGAACCGTATAGCCACCTTCCACCGTTTCAACGCTGGCAGATGTCCAAAAACGGCGGGCTTTCCATTCGCTCATGTAAGGCTCCAAATTCGTTCAAGGGCAGCGGGCAAATCACCAAAGCGCTGCAAAATGGGGTCGGCCCCAGACTGCCGCAAATCCTCTACGCTGTGATACCCCCAAGAGACGCCAATAGCCTGTGCGCCTGCGGCCTTCGCCATTTCGACATCATAGGTCGTGTCGCCAATCACCACGGCCCGCGCGGCGGGCACATCACATTCAGACAAACAGGCCTTCACCATCGCGGGATGTGGCTTTGAGGGGTGATCATCCGCAACCTGAACGGAGGCAAAATAGGGTCGCAGCCCATGTTGATCCATAATATGTTCCATCCCCCGCCGTGACTTGCCAGTTGCAATAGCCAAAACAAAGCGCGGGTCAGACTGCAGTTTCTCTAGAACTGACATCGCCCCCTCAAACAACGGCGACAAGGCCGCGCCATCCGCGCTGAGGCGCAAAGATTGAAAGGCCGCCTTATACCCTTCGACCAAATCAGCGCGCATCTCGGCACTATGATCAGGCGCAAGGCGCAGCATGGCCACGGGTAGCGATAGGCCTACTATTGACAAGGTCTGCGCACGGCTTGGCGCAGGCAAATCAAGGCCGCCAAATGCCGCCTCCATCGAAGCTACAATATGTGCCTGACTGTCGATTAACGTGCCATCGACATCGAAAATGATCAGATAAGGCGCAGTCATCCGAGCTCGTCATAAAACGGGTCAACGGGCACATCTTCGGCGCGCCAGTCGAACAATTCCCAAGTGCGGGCCATGTGATCAGGCAAGGCTGCGGTTAGCGTGAGATCCCGTTTGGTGAAAGGGTGACGGAATTTCAGATAGCGCGCGTGAAGATGCAGTTTGCGGCTGATTTCACCCCCCAATTGCGCGCCCCATCCATCGCCCAAATTTTCCTGACTGCTGCCGCCATATTTGCCATCCCCCACGATCGGGTGGCCAAGCTCTGCGATATGGACGCGCAATTGATGGGTGCGACCAGTAATCGGCACCATCGCCACCCATGACACCCGCCCCCCAAGCGCAGAGAGCGTTGCATAATCCGTCTCGGCCCGCTTGGCCCCATCGGTGGTGGCGATTTCAGACGGATGAAGGCAGCGCATCTTTTCGCCTTCGCCCCCTTTGCCATGACCTGCGGCCTTTACCAGTCCAAACTTGATTTTGCCCATTCGGGGCAAAGGCGCGCCTGCAACGGCGGCCCAGTAAATCTTGCGCGTCTCACGATGGCGAAAGGCATCGGTGAGGGCCTGCGCGGCTTGCCTGCTGCGCGCCAAGAGCAAAACGCCCGATGTGTCCTTATCCAAGCGATGAACAAGGCGCGGCTTATCCTCACCCTCGCGCGCGAGACAGGCCGCCAACGCATCAACGTGCCGCCCCCCTTGCCCGCTGCCGCCTTGTGTGGGCAAACCTGCGGGTTTGTTAATCGCAATCAGATGATCATCTTGATAGATGACCGCGCGGCGCATAATCGCGGCATCCGCGTCCGAGATGGCCGATTTCTGCACCCGCGGCGCGCCAAGCGCATCTTCGGGCATTGGGTCAGGCAAGGGGGGGATGCGCACCTCCTGCCCAGATTGCAGGCGTGTTGCGGGTTTCACGCGCCCACCATCGACACGGATTTCACCTTTACGGCACATCTTTTCAATGCGGCCTTGCGGGATATGCGGGAAAAGGCGGCGGAACCACCGATCAAGCCGCTGGTCCGCATCTGCATCCGCGACAGCCAAAACCTGAACACCCGTCATGGCAGCGCCACCCGTGTCAGCATCAACCCCAAGAAAATCGCAACGAGAGAAAGGATGACCGAGCCCAGAATATAGGCCGCCGCCAACCCTAAATCGCCCCGCTCATAAAGCGTGATGACCTCAAGCGAAAAGGAAGAAAATGTTGTAAACCCGCCCAAGATCCCCGTCATGACGAAAGGGGATAAATGGGTCAGCCCGCGCTGTGCGGCAAGGCCCACAAAAAGGCCCATCAAGAAAGAGCCAAGAATATTGACCGAGATCACCCCAACGGGAAAAGCGGTCGGCCCAAGCGCACGATGTAGACCCACGCCAACAAGATAGCGCAGCGATGCACCAATCGCGCCCCCAAGGGCCACCTGAAAAACTGTCCAAATCATGGGTGGCTCTTTCTGCCCCTGCCTGTCTGTTGTCAACCAAAAGCGGCGGCACGGGTCACTCATCGCGGTTTCGGTCGCGCCTAAGCTTCGCAAAATATGCTACCCGCTTTCCAAGATCGCGCTCAAACCCACGCTCTACAGGTTCATAGAAACTGGGGCGCGTGATTGTATCGGGAAAGTAATTCTGCCCAGAAAACCCATCTTCAGCATCGTGATCATAGGCATAGCCTGCGCCATAGCCGTGCTCTTTCATCAGCTTGGTTGGGGCGTTTAAGATATGCTTCGGCGGGGCAAGCGATCCTGTCTGCGCCGCCAATTTACGCGCGGCCTTATAGGCGACATAGGCGGCATTCGATTTTGGCGCGAGGGCCAGATAGATCACAGCATTGGCCAAGGCCAGCTCACCCTCGGGCGAGCCCAAACGCTCGTAGCTTTGCCACGCGGCCAAACAGACCTGCTGCGCCTGCGGGTCAGCAAGGGCAATATCCTCAACCGCCATACGCGTCAGACGGCGCGCCAAGAACCGAGGGTCTTCGCCCCCCTCCAACATGCGCGAGAACCAATAGAGAGCCGCGTCTGGATCAGACCCGCGAATGGATTTGTGCAAAGCAGAAATCAGGTTGTAATGGCCATCGCCCGACTTGTCATATTGCGCGGCGCGGCGCTGTAGCCGCACAGAGAGCGTGGCCGCGGACACCCCCGCATGGTCGGGCCATGCAGCCACCTGTTCGATGAGGTTCAACATGGCACGCCCGTCCCCATCGGCCATGGCAATGAGGGCTGCTTGAGTTTCTTCAGGCAAGGCCAAATCGCGCGCCAATTCGCGCTCAGCCCGTGCCAAAAGGGCGCGCAGGTCGTCCTCGCTAAGACGGTTCAAGGTGAGAACCTGCGCGCGAGACAGCACAGCGGAATTGATCTCAAAACTGGGGTTCTCGGTCGTGGCTCCCACTAACAAGATTGTGCCATCCTCCATCAGGGGCAAAAAACTATCTTGTTGGGCTTTGTTAAAGCGGTGGATTTCATCCACGAATAAAAGCGTGCCCTGCCCCGCTTTGCGGCGCAGCTTTGCGGCATCGAATGTTTTGCGCAGCTCCGCCACGCCTGAAAAAATCGCGCTGATCTGTTCAAACTGGAAATCCGTCTCTCGCGCCAAAAGCCGTGCAAGCGTGGTCTTGCCCACGCCAGGTGGCCCCCAGAAAATCAACGAGGACAGCGCCCCGGCATCCAACATCAACCGCAAACTGCCCTCAGGCCCTAGCAAATGCTGCTGACCAATCACATCCTTCAACTCGGACGGGCGTACACGATCTGCCAAGGGGCGCATGGCCTGCGCCTTTGGGGAGGGGTCTGGATCAGATTGAAAGAGATCACTCATGGCCAAAGCCTAGCCTTTGCAGGGGCAGAGGAAAATCCCCCATGCGCGGTCGCGCAAAAAGAAAACCCCCCGCGATTGGCGCGAGGGGTTTTCAAAACTATTCGCAAAAGAGGTGCGCTTATTCAGCAGCCGCTTCTTCTGCAGCAAGGCGCGCACGATCTGCGGCACCTTTTGCTTCGGGATCACGATCCACGAATTCGATGATGGCCATTGGCGCCATGTCACCATAGCGGAAACCCGCCTTGAGAACGCGCACATAGCCGCCCTGACGCTCCGCATAGCGGGGGCCGAGAACTTCGAACAATTTCTTTACATGGGCGTCTTGCTTCAACGCAGCAGCCGCTTGACGGCGTGCGTGCAAGTCACCGCGCTTGCCCAATGTGATCAGCTTCTCAACCACACGGCGCAGGTCTTTCGCCTTAGGCAGGGTGGTTTTGATCTGCTCATGCTCAATCAATGAGCCAGCAAGGTTCGAGAACATCGCTTTGCGGTGTTCATGGGTTCTGTTCAGACGGCGATAGCCAGATCCGTGACGCATGGTTAAATCTCCTTCATTTCATGCTTTGTCCGAGAGCCGTGCGTTGCGTCTCTCTCCTTATTGGGGCGGGATGCCCGGGGGTGCGAGAGGCGCGCATCACGCGCGCCCCTTGCGAAATCAAAAATTGTCTTCGTATTTCTTAGCCAGCTCTTCGATATTGTCTGGCGGCCAATCAACGATATCCATACCCAAATGCAGGCCCATACCAGACAGCACTTCCTTGATCTCGTTCAAGGACTTGCGGCCAAAGTTTGGCGTGCGCAGCATCTCGGCTTCGGTTTTCTGGATCAGATCACCGATATAGACGATGTTGTCATTCTTCAGGCAGTTTGCAGAGCGAACCGACAATTCCAACTCGTCCACCTTCTTGAGGAGCAACGGGTTGAATTCGAGATCATCATCATCATCCTGACGACCTGCGGCTTCTGGCTCGTCAAAGTTGACGAAGATCTGCAATTGATCCTGCAAGATACGTGCAGCATAGGCCAAGGCATCCTCAGGGGTGACCGAGCCATCTGTTTCCACTTTGACAGTCAGTTTGTCGTAATCGAGAACCTGACCTTCACGGGTCGGCTGCACGTCATAGGATACTTTCTTGACGGGCGAATAGATCGCGTCAATCGGGATCAGACCAATTGGCGCATCTTCCGGCCGGTTCTTATCTGCAGACACATAGCCTTTGCCCGTGTTCACCGTCAGTTCCATGAAGAAATCCGCGCCGTCATCCAAGTGACAGATCACGTGATCCTTGTTCAGAACTTCGATACCTGCGCTTTCGGAAATGTCGCCTGCGGTGACAACCTTAGGCCCTTTTGCGGTCACGGAAAGGCGCTTTGGCCCCTCAACTTCCATTCGCAAGGCCACGCCTTTGAGGTTGAGAACGATATCCGTTACATCCTCGCGCACACCGGCGACCGAGGAAAACTCGTGCAAGACGTTATCGATCTGCACAGAGGTGATGGCCGCGCCTTGCAGCGAGCCCATCAAAACGCGGCGCAGCGCGTTGCCAAGCGTCAGACCAAAGCCACGCTCAAGCGGCTCGGCAATCGCAGTTGCCTTGCGCGCAGGGTCGGTGCCAGGGTTTACAACCAGCTGGGTTGGCTTGATCAGTTCTTGCCAATTCTTATGGATCATTGTGGAGCCTCCATTCCTGTCGCTGACCGATCCAAGGCCAGAGACGCTCGAGGATCAAATAACCACTCAGGCCGCGTGACGCGCACGCGACCCAAGAAAAATCGCACTTGTCACACGCGGCGACGCTTTGGCGGGCGGCAGCCATTGTGCGCGATTGGGGTCACGTCACGAATAGACGTGATCTGGAACCCAACAGCGGCCAAAGCACGAAGTGCGGATTCACGACCAGAGCCTGGCCCCTGCACTTCGACTTCGAGTGTTTTCACACCATGTTCCTGTGCCTTGCGGCCCGCATCTTCTGCGGCCATCTGCGCGGCATAGGGGGTGGATTTACGGCTGCCCTTGAACCCCATCGTGCCAGCAGACGACCAAGCGATCGCATTGCCCTGCACGTCAGAGATCAGGATTTTTGTGTTGTTGAACGAGCTGTTCACATGCGCCACACCAGCGGCGATGTTTTTACGTTCTTTGCGTTTTACGCGGGTCTTGTCACGAGCCATTTATCTGCCTCCCCTTACTTCTTCTTACCCGCGATTGCCTTTGCAGGCCCCTTACGGGTTCGCGCGTTGGTGTGGGTGCGCTGACCGCGCACAGGCAGGTTGCGGCGATGACGGAGGCCACGATAGCACCCCAAATCCATCAAACGCTTTACGTTCATCTGAACTTCACGGCGCAAGTCACCTTCTACGGTGAAATTCGCATCGATATGTTCACGAATTTTCAAGACTTCGGCGTCAGACAATTCATTTACGCGGCGCGCAGGGTCGATCCCCACGGCTTCGCAGATTGAATATGCAGATGATTGGCCAATGCCAGTGATATATGTCAGCGCAATAGGAACGCGCTTGGCTGTGGGGATGTTGACCCCTGCGATACGTGCCACTTATCTTTCCTCTCGTTGCGGTTCCGTAGCTCCAGAACCTTTTTTCACAACCAAAAGGTCTTGCCGCAAAAAAGCCGCAAGACCTTTTTCGATTGATCGGGCGGCATCCGCCCGATGATTCCCTTAATGGGAAGCCTGCGCATAGGCTTTTTCCCTTCCCCCGTCAAGGGGATAGGGGTTAAGATTTGGGCTGATCCAATATGGCTGCGATGCCGCTTGCGACCGCATCAATCTCGCCCAAACCATCCACCGCCTGCAAATGCCCCTTGGCATAGTAGTAGCCAATCAGCGGCGATGTCTTTTTGTAATATTCCATCAGGCGCTGTCGCAGACTGTCTTCATTGTCATCCGGGCGGCGCTTGAACTCGGTACCGCCACAGGTGCTGCAGGTGCCATCGGCAGGAATTGGTTTGGTGATGTCATTATACACCTCACCGCAACCACCGCAGGTTGAGCGCGCCGTGATCCGGGCCACAAGAGCCTCATCATCCACACGCATTTCAATCACGGCATCAAGTGCAAGACCCATCTCGGCCAGCAATGCCTCAAGCGCATCTGCCTGTGCCAAGGTGCGGGGAAACCCGTCAAAGATGACGCCGCCAGCAGGGCCAGCATCTAGTTTCTCGCGGATCAGGCCAATGACAATCTCATCCGTCACCAATTCACCACGGGCCATCACATCGGCGACCCGTTTGCCCATTTCCGTGCCAGAGGCCTGCGCCTCGCGCAACATATCCCCGGTGGAAAGCTGAACCATGCCACGCGCCTCAACCAAGAGGCGCGCTTGGGTTCCCTTACCCGCACCTGGGGGGCCGAGAAGAATAATCGCGGTCATTTGCGCTGTGGCGTGCGGCGCTTGGCACGCCCCGCGCCCGTCCCTTTGCGGCCACGCAGTTGAGATCGCTCAAGCAAGCCCTCGTATTGATGGGCCAGCAAATGCGATTGGATCTGCTGCACCGTGTCCATGCCGACCGAGACGATGATCAAAATGGATGTGCCGCCGAAATAAGCCGTGATTGACAAGTTCGAGCGCACAATCTCGGGCAGGAGGGCGACCAAGGTCAAATACCCTGCACCAAGCACGAGAACACGGTTCACCACATATTCCAAATATTCCGAAGTGCGCTGACCAGGACGGATGCCCGGAATAAACCCATTTTGGTTTTTTAGATTGTCCGCCACATCATCGGTCTTAAAGGCCACATTCAGCGTGTAGAAATAGGTGAAGAAAATCAGCATACCTGCAAAGAACAGCAGATAGAGGGGCTGACCGGGGCCAAAATTTGCAAGGATCCATGACAGAACTGGCCCTGACGCCTCACTGCCCGAAAAGGTCGTCATGGTTGTTGGCAACAACAACAAGGATGATGCGAAGATCGCTGGGATCACGCCCGCAGGGTTAACTTTGATCGGCAAATGACTGCTGCCGCCATCATAGACCTTCATGCCGACTTGGCGGCGGGGGTATTGGATGTGGATCTTACGCAGGCTGCGTTCCATGAACACCACGAAAAACAGCGTTGCGATCAACATCACAATCACGCCCAAAACCATAGGCGTGGACAAGGCACCAGAACGGCCCTGTTCAAAAAACTGCGCCAGAGCCGCAGGGATTTCTGCGATGATACCAACAAAGATGATCAGAGAAATGCCGTTACCGATGCCGCGCTGCGTAATCTGCTCGCCAAGCCACATCAGGAACATCGTCCCGCCCACAAGGGTGATCACACAGGCCGCGCGGAAATACCAACCCGGGTCCGAGGCAAGACCGCCCGACTCCATGCTGACAGCCAAACCATAGGCCTGCGCGGTTGCCAAGGCGACCGTGCCGTAGCGCGTATATTGGTTGATTTTCTTACGGCCCTGTTCGCCCTCTTTCTTCAACTGCTCCAAGGCAGGCACCATCGAGGTCATCAGCTGCACAATGATCGAGGCTGAAATATAGGGCATGATCCCCAATGCGAACACACCCATGCGGCTTAGGGCGCCGCCTGTGAACATGTTCAAAACACCGCCCAGACCTGCAGAGGCCGCGTCAAAGAAATTGCGCAACTCTTGCCCGTCAATCCCTGGAACAGGAATATAGGTGCCGATCCGATAAATGATCAAAAGACCAAGCGTGAACCAAATGCGCTGGCGCAATTCGGACGCTTTGCCAAACGACTTCCAACTCAGATTAGCCGCCATTTGTTCAGCTGCTGAAGCCATACCGCCCCTCATCATATATTGCGCCGCAAGACCGAGCTTGCGATCTTGCGGCGCGATAAACCCTGCCCTTGATGTATGCGGCTCAGCCGCAAGTCTCAAGGCTCATCTTGGTCGAAAGCCTGCGGCAGATTACTCTGCCGCTGCTGATGCCGCTACGTTGAGCTTGCCACCTGCTTTTTCAACAGCTTCAACCGCTGCTTTGGAAGCACCTGTGACAGTGATCGTTACTTTCTTCGAGATATCACCTTTGGCCAAAACGCGGATGCCGTCCAACTTGCGGCGCACCAAGCCCGATGCAACCAATGCATCTTCGGTGATTTCTGCTTTTGCGTCCAATTTGCCCGCCTCGAGGAATTTCTCGATCAGGCCCAAATTAATGACAGCGAATTCTTTGCGGTTTGGCTTGTTGAAGCCACGCTTTGGAAGGCGCTGATAGAGGGGCATCTGACCGCCTTCATAGGCGTTGATGGCCACACCCGAACGGGATTTCTGACCTTTGATACCACGGCCACCCATTTTACCTTTGCCAGAACCAGGGCCACGGCCAATTCGCTTGGCTTTCTTGGTTGCACCTGGGTTATCGCGCAATTCATTCAGTTTCATGTCGCTACTCCTTTAGCCGGAATTACCACCCGAGCGACCGTGGCGGCAAACGCGGCACAATGATCAAAAGCGCCCCAGAAAGCTGGGGCAGGATTAAGGGCGCGGATTAACCGCGCTCCTCAATGATTTCTACCAGATGCGGGATCTTGTTGATCATGCCACGCACGGAAGGGGTATCTTCCAACTCGCGGGTTTTGTGCATCTTGTTCAAACCCAAACCAATCAGCGTTGCGCGCTGGTCTTGAGGGCGGCGGATCGGCGAGCCGATCTGTTTTACAACGATAGTTTTAGCCATTGCTCACTCTCCTCAGGCGTCTGCCGCAACTTCGGCTTCGGGCTTGCGCAGGATGTCGGCAACTTTCTTGCCGCGGCGCGCAGCCACCTGACGAGGCGAGCTTTCCTGACGCAGACCATCAAGGGTTGCGCGGATCATGTTATAAGGGTTCTGCGAGCCCAATGATTTCGCAACAACGTCCTTGATGCCAAGCATCTCGAACACGGCGCGCATTGGACCACCCGCGATGATCCCCGTCCCCTCAGGGGCGGTGCGCATCACAACATTGCCTGCGCCATGACGGCCCTGCGCATCGTGGTGCAGGGTTCGGCCTTCGCGCAGAGGCACGCGAATCAGGTTGCGCTTGGCTTGTTCGGTTGCCTTACGGATCGCTTCAGGCACTTCTTTGGCTTTTCCTTTGCCAAAGCCCACACGACCACGCTGGTCACCGACAACCACCAGAGCGGCAAAGCCGAAACGCTTACCACCTTTTACGGTCTTCGATACGCGGTTGATTGCGACCAGACGGTCGGCGAATTCTGGGGTTTCTTCGCGCTCTTCGCGGCGACGGCCCCGACGTTGTTCACGTTCTGCCATGTTTGGCATCCTTCAGTTCTGGCGCATCCCGCGCGCCTGTTTTGGTCAATCGCAGTGAGGGGCACATGAAAGGCCCTCTCCCCGATCATCGAGGCGGCACTTGCGCGCCGCCTACATGGATTAGAACTTCAAACCACCTTCGCGGGCTGCGTCAGCCAAAGCTTTGACGCGGCCGTGGAACAAGAAACCGCCACGGTCGAAATAGCATTCCGACACGCCTGCTTTCTTTGCACGGTCTGCAATCGCTGCGCCCACTTTTGCGGCCGCTTCGACATTGTTCTTGCCAACAACGCCCAGATCTTTTTCGAGCGAAGATGCCGAGGCCAAAGTCACGCCTTTTACATCGTCGATCAACTGAACGCTGATATTCTTGTTCGAGCGGTGAACAGAGAGGCGCGCACGCCCGTCTGCCATTTTCCGCAGCTTGTTCCGAACGCGCAGGCGGCGCTTGAGGAACAGTTCTCGTTTGCTGTTTGCCATCTTCGTCGCCCTTACTTCTTCTTACCTTCCTTGCGGAAGATATATTCGCCCTTATAGCGGATCCCCTTGCCCTTATAGGGCTCGGGCGCACGCCATTCGCGAATGTTTGCTGCAACCTGACCGACCAATTGCTGATCAATCCCTTCGATCACCACTTCGGTTGGCTTTGGTGTTGTCACCGTCACACCTTGTGGCACTTGGAAATCCACATCGTGGCTATAACCCAAGGACAGTTTCAGAACATTGCCTTGGATAGCGGCGCGATAACCCACACCTGTGATCTCCAGCTCTTTCTTGAAGCCATCCGTCACGCCAGTGACGAGGTTCTGAACCATCGAACGGCTCATACCCCATTGCTGGAGCGCACGCTTGGACTTGCCGCGTGGTGTCACATCAACCGCGTTGTCATTGACTGCGATTGTGACATCATCGGTGGCGGTAAAGCTACGGGTGCCTTTTGGCCCCTTCACCTCGATCGTCTGGCCCGACACAGTGGCTGTTACACCACCAGGCAGTCCGACCGGTTTTTTCCCAATACGAGACATGCTTCAGGCCTCCTTAGAATACGGTGCAGAGAACTTCGCCGCCGACATTGGCCTGACGTGCATTCGCATCGGACATCACACCTTTGGAGGTGGAGACGATGGAAACACCAAGACCTTGCCGAACCTGCGGAATATCCTGCACGTTCATGTAAACACGACGACCGGGGGTGGATACGCGCTTAATCTCGCGGATCACGGGGCTGCCTTCATAGTATTTCAGGCTGATTTCCAGCGCAGGATGCCCTGCGGCATCAGAGGTGCGCTCGTAGCCGCGGATATAGCCTTCATCGGCCAATACATCCAAGACCCAAGCACGCAGCTTGGAAGCGGGCGTCACGACTGTGGACTTGCCACGCATCTGCGCATTGCGGATGCGGGTCAGCATATCACCAAGAGGATCATTCATCTGTCAGACCTCCTTACCAGCTCGACTTAACCATGCCGGGGATTTGGCCGTTCGAGGCCAATTCACGCAGCATGATACGCGAGACTTTCAGCTTACGGTAATAGGCCTTTGGGCGCCCCGTGAGCTGGCAACGGTTATGAAGACGAGTGGCGGAGCTGTTACGTGGCAGCTCTGCCAGTTTCAGACGAGCTTTAAAACGCTCTTCCATCGGCTTCGATTCATCATTCGCGATTTCTTTCAGCGCGGCACGCTTTGTTGCGTATTTCGCAACAAGCTTTTGGCGCTTAACTTCGCGTGCAACCATGGACTTCTTTGCCATTGTTCTACTCTCCTCCCGCGATCACGAATTGAAGGGCATGTTGAAATGCTTCAACAGCGCCTTGGCTTCCGCGTCAGTTTTCGCGGTGGTGCAAATGATAATGTCCATTCCCCAAACCTCATCGACCTTGTCGAAGTTGATTTCAGGGAAAACGATATGTTCTTTGATGCCCATGGCGTAGTTGCCACGGCCGTCAAAGGACTTGCCAGACACGCCGCGGAAGTCGCGGATGCGCGGCATAGCCACAGTGATCAGACGATCAAGGAATTCATACATGCGGTCGCCGCGCAGGGTAACCTTTGCGCCAAGAGGCATATCTTCGCGAACACGGAAGCCCGCGATGGATTTCTTTGCCTTGGTCACAACGGCCTGCTGGCCTGCAATCGCGCTGAGGTCTTCCTGAGCGGATTTGACTTTTTTACTGTCACGCACGGCTTCGGCGCCTGCGCCGATGTTCAGAACGATCTTATCCAAACGTGGGATTTGCATATCGTTCTTATAGCCGAACTCTTCCTTCATCGCAGGGCGAACAGTCGAAGCAAAAGCCGCCTTCAGGCGTGGGGTATAGTTTGCCGTATCAAGCATTAGATGGCCTCCCCCGTGGTTTTGGCGATACGCACCTTCTTACCGTCTTCAACCTTGAAGCCAACACGGGTGGGTTTGCCGTTTTTGTCCAGAAGCGCCAGATTGGACAGGTCAATTGGCATCGCCTTTGGAAGGCGGCCGCCTTGGCCCTGTGCAGATTGGCGGGTGTGACGGATGGCGATGTTCACGCCGTCCACGATGGCCTTGTTGGCCTTTGGCATAACGGCAGAGATTTCACCCTCTTTGCCCTTATCCTTGCCAGCAAGCACGACGACCTTGTCGCCCTTTTTCAACTTGGCAGCCATATTACAGCACCTCCGGAGCGAGCGAGATGATCTTCATGAAGTTCTTCGCACGCAACTCACGCACAACTGGCCCGAAGATACGGGTGCCAACAGGCTCGTTGTTGTTGTTGAGGATCACGGCCGCATTGCGGTCGAAACGGATGGCTGTGCCATCTTCGCGGCGAACTTCTTTTGCGGTGCGCACGACAACGGCCTTACGGACATCGCCCTTCTTTACACGACCGCGTGGGATGGCTTCCTTAACGGAGACCACGATGATGTCACCCACCGAGGCATATTTCCGCTTGGATCCACCCAGAACCTTGATGCACTGAACTCGGCGAGCGCCAGAGTTGTCAGCTACATCCAGATTGGTCTGCATCTGGATCATAGTGGTATCTCCCGACCTTTGGGGGCGCCGATGCGGACATTACCCCCAGGGTTTCGTTAAACTGAAAATCAGCGCTTAGTTTGCGATGACTTCCCAGCGTTTCGACTTCGAAATTGGCGCACATTCCTGAATGCGGACGATATCGCCAACTTTGAATTGGTTCTGCGGATCGTGGGCCCGATACTTCTTGGACTTACGAACCGTCTTCTTCATCACTGGGTGCGTAAAGCGGCGCTCTACAGACACGGTGACGGTTTGTTCATTCTGATCAGAGGTGACAACACCTTGCAGGATACGTTTGGGCATTAGTTGGCCTCCCCTGCGGCTGCTGCTGCCTTCTGAGATAGAATCGTGTTCACACGGGCCACGTCACGGCGCACTTGGCGCATACGGGCGGTGTTTTCCAATTGGCCAGTGGCCTGTTGGAAGCGCAGGTTAAACGCTTCCTTCTTCAACTGAACAAGCTGATCACGCAGCTGGTCAGGCGTTTTATCACGTAGGTCTTGCGCGTTCATCGCGTTGGTCTTCCTTTTCAACAATCAACGGAGGGCCGCAAAAAGCGTCACCCTGATTCCGTTGGAGTAGGTGGATAACGGCGGCACATACGCGCATCTTGGGCATATGGCAACCCCACGGGGGAATTTATCCGCGTTTTTCAAAGGCGGTTGTGGTCTGCCCTCGCCCCGCACCTAGACCTAGGCTATGGTTCCGTCATCCGTTCCGCGCGGCTTGGCGCATCTTGATCTAAGGAAGGCCTATGGCACAGATATCATCCTTATTCGTCACACTCCTCTATCACGGCAATCTGCACGAGGCAGCCCCTCACCTTGATTTGGCCGAGTTAGAGCAATCTTGCCTGGTTATCGCAGAAGATGACGAAGCAGGTCAAACATGGTGCGAGGAAAACGGATATCCTGGATATACGTCCTATGCCTCGCTCACCGATCTGCCTTGGCGCTTTCCGATCTTTGCGGATTTGGTGAAAATTCTCGATCATCATGTCGCTGAATTCGTCAAGGATTTGGAATTCGATCTGGATGGCCGCGCTTTGGTTCTTGAGGATTTATGGATCAACATCCTGCCCGAAGGCGGCACGCATAGCTCGCATATTCATCCGCATTCGGTGATTTCGGGGACGACCTATGTTGCAATGCCCGAAGGTGCATCGGCGTTGAAACTGGAAGACCCGCGCCTGTCGCGCATGATGGCGGCCCCAACGCGGGCCAAGACCGCACGCGCAGAATTACAGCCCTTTATCTATGTAAAGCCGAATGTCGGTGATGTGCTGCTATGGGAAAGCTGGTTGCGCCATGAGGTGCCGATGAATATGGCCGAGGATGAGCGGATCAGCGTCAGCTTTAATTATCGTTGGGACTAAAGAAAAACCCCCGCAGATTGCTCTGCGGGGGTTTTGATTTTCACAAACGAAACTGAAATTACCAGTCTTCGCGTGCCACGGTGCGTGTTTTGATTGGCAGCTTCATCGCGGCAAGGCGCAGCGCCTCGCGTGCGATTTCTTCGTTAACGCCGTCAATCTCAAACATAACGCGGCCTGGTTTGACCTTGCATGCCCAGTAATCGACCGAACCTTTACCTTTACCCATACGCACTTCGGTTGGTTTCGAAGTTACAGGGGTGTCAGGGAAGATGCGGATCCATACACGACCTTGACGTTTCATGTGGCGTGTCAGGGCGCGGCGGGCAGCTTCGATCTGGCGCGCGGTAACGCGCTCAGGCTGAAGGGCTTTCAGGCCAAAGGTGCCAAAGTTCAGGTCAGACCCACCTTTTGCTTCACCCTTGATGCGGCCTTTGTGCATCTTGCGGAATTTTGTGCGCTTTGGTTGCAGCATCTGTCAAACTCCTCAGCGATCACGGCGCGGGCGTGGTGCCCCACCGCTATCCTGCATTTCGGCCAAACGGCGATCACGCGCCGATGGATCATGCTCAAGGATTTCACCCTTGAAGATCCAGACCTTGATCCCAATGATCCCGTAAGGTGTGGACGCTTCTGCATGCGCGTAGTCAATGTCTGCGCGCAATGTGTGAAGCGGCACGCGGCCCTCACGATACCATTCGGTGCGGGCGATTTCAGCACCACCCAAGCGACCAGCCACGTTAACACGGATACCCAAGGCACCCATGCGCATCGCGTTCTGCACGGCGCGCTTCATTGCGCGGCGGAACGAAACGCGGCGCTCAAGCTGCTGAGCGATGGACTCTGCCACCAATGCCGCATCAACTTCTGGCTTGCGCACTTCAACGATGTTGAGGTGCAATTCGCTGTCGGTCATTGCGGCCAGCTTTTTGCGCAGGCCTTCAATATCCGCACCTTTTTTCCCGATGATAACACCAGGGCGAGCGGTGTGGATGGTGACGCGGCACTTGCGGTGCGGACGCTCGATGATGACTTTGGAGACACCAGCTTGCTTGCACTCTTTCGCCACGAATTCACGCATACGCAGATCTTCGAGCAACAGGTTGCCGTAATCCTTGGTGTCCGCATACCAGCGGCTGTCCCAAGTGCGGTTGACCTGCAGGCGCATGCCAATTGGATTTACCTTATGACCCATTACGCTTGCTCCTCGACCTGGCGAACCTTGATGGTTAGTTCAGAGAACGGCTTGTGGATGCGGCCAAACCGACCACGGGCACGTGGACGACCACGCTTCATGATCAGGTTCTTACCAACATATGCTTCGGCAACGACCAATTCATCCACATCAAGGCTGTGGTTGTTTTCAGCATTCGCAATGGCAGACTGAAGGCATTTCTTCACGTCAATCGCGATGCGCTTGTTGGAAAAGGTCAACGCGGTCAAAGCCTTGTCAACTTTCTTCCCACGGATCATTTGCGCGACGAGGTTCAATTTCTGCGGGCTTGTGCGCAACATGCGCAGTTTTGCCATCGCTTCATTGTCCGCCACGCGGCGGGGATTCTTATCCTTGCCCATGGCTTACTTCCTTTTCGCTTTCTTATCCGCAGCGTGCCCGTAATAGGTGCGCGTTGGAGAATATTCACCGAATTTCTGACCGATCATGTCTTCAGTGACGTTCACGGGGATGTGCTTTTGCCCGTTATAGACACCAAAGGTGAGGCCAACGAATTGCGGCAGGATGGTTGAACGGCGCGACCAGATTTTGATCACTTCGTTGCGCCCAGACTCCCGCGCTTTTTCTGCCTTCTTGAGGACGTATGCGTCGACAAAAGGGCCTTTCCATACAGAACGGCTCATCTATTAACGCCCTTTCTTCTTGGCATGACGCGAGCGGATAATCAGCTTCTGCGATGCCTTGTTCTTGTTGCGGGTGCGTGTGCCCTTGGTATCCTTACCCCATGGGGTAACTGGCGTACGGCCACCAGATGTGCGGCCTTCACCACCACCATGTGGGTGATCGATTGGGTTCATCGCAACACCACGGACGCTTGGGCGCTTGCCCATGTGGCGGACGCGGCCCGCTTTACCAAGGTTTTGGTTCGAGTTGTCAGGGTTTGACACGGCACCAATGGTTGCCATGCATTCCTGACGCACCAGACGCAATTCACCAGAAGAGAGGCGGATCTGAGCATAGCCACCGTCACGACCAACGAACTGGGCATACGTGCCCGCCGCGCGTGCGATTTGGCCACCTTTACCGGGCTTCAATTCGATATTGTGAACGATTGTCCCGATGGGCATGCCCGAAAATGGCATTGCGTTACCGGGCTTAATATCTGCTTTTGCAGAGGCGACAACCGCATCCCCAACAGCCAAACGCTGTGGCGCTAGGATATAGGCCTGCTCGCCATCGCTGTAGCGGATCAACGCGATGAAGGCGGTGCGGTTAGGATCGTATTCGATCCGTTCAACCGTGGCTGTGACGTCAAATTTACGACGCTTGAAATCCACGATACGATATAGACGCTTCGCGCCACCACCGCGGCGGCGTGCGGTAATCCGTCCGGTATTGTTCCGACCGCCCTTTTTCGTCAAACCCTCAGTCAAGGATTTGACAGGACGTCCTTTCCACAGCTCCGAACGGTCGATCAGCACCAGCCCGCGCTGGCCCGGCGTCGTCGGCTTATACGACTTAAGTGCCATGCTTTCTGTCTTCCGTTTGCTAACGGCAGGTAATTAAAAACCCACCTATGTTGTAAGTCCCCCGAATTGGGTGACCGATAAATAAGGGCCCCGAAGGTCCCAGTGAAATGTCGTTCATGCGAACAACAGGAAAGCCCCAGACGAATCTGGGGCTATCGCGATGGCGCTGTGTAGGAAAGTGAAGCCCTAAGGTCAAGGCCCCTTCCCGACTGTGTAGCCGCCTTTGCGATGAACAAGGCCCCAACCGCATCCGCAGTCGGGGCCTCGCTGAGGTCAGATCAGGCAAAACGCCCGAACGTGGGACAGATCAAAGACCTGTGGCCACGTCGATTGTGTTGCCTTCTTCGAGCGTTACATAGGCCTTCTTGACATCCTTACGGGTGCCCGCGATGCCACGGAAACGCTTGTTCTTGCCTTTGGTGACAGTTGTATTGACCGCTTTCACCTTCACACCAAACAGGCTTTCAACAGCCTCCTTGATCTGGGGTTTATTCGCATCAATCGCAACTTCGAACACAACCGCATTGTTCTCGGAGGCCATAGTGGCTTTTTCCGTGATGATCGGGCGGCGGATCACGTCATAATGTTCTGGCTTCGTGCTCATTTTAGGCGAGCCTCCAGTGCTTCGACACCCGCCTTCGTCAACACCAGAGTGTCGCGCTTGAGGATGTCATAGACATTCGCGCCCATGGATGGCAGCACATCGAGACCCTCGATGTTGCGCGCCGCTTGGGCGAAGTTCGCATCAACCGTTGCACCGTCAATGATCAAGGCACGCTTCCAACCAAGGTTCTTCACCTGCTTGGCCAATTGTGCGGTTTTCGCCTCGGCCATGGCCGCTGCTTCGATGATCACCAACTCGCCTGCCGCCACTTTGGCAGACAAAGCGTGCTTCAGACCAAGCTTACGAAACTTCTTAGGAAGCTCGTGCGCATGGCTGCGTGGGGTTGGGCCTTTGTAAATGCCACCCTTACGGAAGATCGGCGCCTTACGAGACCCGTGGCGCGCGCCACCAGTGCCCTTTTGGCGATAGATCTTCTTGGTCGAATAGCTGACTTCAGAACGAGTTTTAACCTTGTGCGTGCCTGCCTGCGCCTTGTTACGCTGCCAACGGACAACGCGGTGCAGGATGTCAGCACGGGGCTCAAGACCAAAAATGTCATCGCCAAGATCAACTGATCCCGCTTTGCCACCGTCCAATTTAATGACGTCAAGTTTCATTATGCTTCACCTCCCTCGGCGGGGGCGTCCTCTGCGGGGGCCTCGGTTGCAGGCGCAGCTGCGGCGGCGGATTTCAAAGCAGCAGGCAAAACAGCATTCTCAGGGAATGGCTTTTTCACCGCATCTTTGATGGTCACCCAACCACCTTTGGTGCCAGGAACAGCGCCTTTGACCATGATCAGGCCACGATCTGCATCGGTGCGAACAACTTGCAGGTTTTGAGTGGTGACGCGCACCGAGCCCAAATGGCCTGCCATTTTCTTGCCCTTAAACACGCGACCAGGATCTTGACACTGACCTGTCGAACCATGCGAACGGTGGCTGATCGAAACGCCGTGAGACGCACGCAAACCGCCGAAGTTATGGCGCTTCATCGCACCCGCGAAACCTTTACCGGTCGAGGTGCCAGACACGTCAACGAATTGACCTTCGAAATAATGGTCTGCGGTGATTTCTTCACCAACGGCCACCAAATTCTCAGGGTCAACACGGAATTCCGCAAGCTTACGCTTAGGCTCAACCTTTGCAGCGGCGAAATGGCCGCGCATTGGCGCCGAAACGCGCTTTGCTTTTGCGGAACCTGCACCGAGCTGGATGGCAGTGTAGCCATCTTTGTCAGTGGTGCGCTGTGCCACAACCTGAAGACCATCCAATTGCAAAACAGTCACAGGGATCTGACGACCATCTTCCATGAACAGGCGGGTCATACCCAATTTTTTAGCGATCACTCCAGAGCGCAACATATCCGATGCCCCCCTTAGACCTTGATCTCGACATCCACGCCAGCGGCGAGGTCGAGCTTCATCAATGCGTCCACAGTCTGTGGTGTTGGATCAACAATATCCAACAGACGCTTGTGGGTGCGAATTTCCCACTGGTCGCGGCTCTTCTTGTCGATGTGAGGCCCACGCAGAACAGTGAATTTTTCGATCTTGTTTGGCAGCGGGATAGGCCCGCGCACCTGTGCACCCGTCCGCTTGGCGGTGTTCACGATTTCCTGCGTGCTGGCATCCAGAACGCGGTAATCAAACGCCTTGAGGCGGATACGGATGTTTTGGCTTTGAATGGCCATTACTCTGATCCTTTACGATTGAGAGGAGGGCAATGTGTCACCACATTTCCTCGTCGAACCGGTTTCAATTTGGGTGCGAAATTGCACCCAGCGGGTGAAGATGGCACGCGGGGTTTCCCCCGCGTGCCAATCTCAAATCTTAAGCGATGATTTTGGAGACCACGCCTGCGCCGACTGTGCGGCCGCCTTCGCGGATGGCGAAGCGCAGACCATCTT